>CAVVDN010000023.1:0-43347 GCA_963747045.1 uncultured Acidobacteriaceae bacterium
GAACGAGGGCACGGCGTGATGGGAGACCTTGGCGCGAAAGAACTCGCGGCCCATCAGCGAAGGCAGGCGTCCGAGCTGCGAAGACAGCTCGAAGTAATGACGCACCATGGCGAGCGTCTGGCCGCGGAAGCAGACCATCTCGGGGCGCGGATCGGTTTCTTGCGGTTCAGGTTCGGGCGCAGGCGCCGGTTCGGTGGCCTGCAGGAGCAGGAGTTTCGCCTTGTGGGCCGCAATCTTCGACATTCTCATGATTGCACCCCGCGCGGTGTGAACGCTTCGGGTGCAAGGAACATACGCGGACGACGACTTCCGGCCCGTGGCCGGCCGGGCAGCCGCCGCCCGCGACGGAACGGCTCGGCGTGCACGGTCAGCAGCCGCGCGCACGGTTCACAGTAAGTTTCCGACGAGTGCGGTGGCCGCAACCCCAGCCCCCCGCAGCGCTCGCAATATTTCAGTTCCAAAGCAACGCATTCCATAAAGCCCCCTGGTACGGCAAAAAAGAACAAGCCCCGCGCCGTATCCCATGACCAATCCGGAATACATGCGCAGGGCTCGTTTCAGTTACGATGACCTGCTTGCGTTATTTAGTTCGTCCCAAACCGTCGCCGGCAAGCTGCGGAGCAGAAGCTACGATCATGATGGCTGGTTGAATCTTCTGCGCCGGCCTGCCGCGGCCGGGCTCACAATATCATCCGGTCGTCTTGCCTCCGGGTGAAATAGCTTTCTTCATAGCCGGATTTCAGAATGCTTCCGTTCTGCACAATTACGCTGAGTCTGCCGGAGAAGCGCAACGTGTGCAGCAGCTTTTCGGTAGCGGCAGAGAGCACGTCGGCCCGCCGGACCTTGCGGCGGAACTCAGCAAAGTTTTTTTCTTCCCCCATCGGTTCGGTATCTCTCATCATTGACCTCGGCCAGAATTCCAGAACCAGGACACAGTTCGACTTTCGCACGCAGGAATCAGAGTAGTCAATAAAAATATTGCTTTAGAAATAACACTAAAGTACACGTATTGCTTTCAGATAAAATCCAAGATGACGACCCTACAAGACTTGCAGGACCAGTTGCGGATTCACATCCGCGCCCGCATTGCCCGCGGGGAACTGACCGGAAGTGCGCTGGCGCTGGAGGCCAGCCTCCCGCAAGGACATCTCTCCAACTTTCTGAATTCGCGCCGCGGTCTCAGCCTGGACTCGATGGACCGGCTGATGGGCGCGCTGCACCTGGGCGTGATCGACCTGATGACGAGCGAGGAGTTGCGGGCGCACGTGCTGCCGAGGCGCGGGCAGAGCGTCGAGCCGGTGGCGCTGGTCTCGGCCGAACATGCCGCGCTGGCCCGCTTTCGCGACGATCAGATCCTGGAAACGCGGAACTTCAGCAAGTCGTTTTTGCGACGGCAGAAGCCGGATGCCGCCGTGGACCGCAGCGACTGGCTGCGCTTCGTGCTGATCAAGCTCGACCGCCGCAGTTCGAGCGGCTTCTTTCCGCGCTCGGTGGCGGCCACGCTGCTGGTCGACCGCTACTACAACTCGCTCGAACCCTACCGGCGCTTTCATCCCAATCTGTACGCGTTGAACCTCGCCGGACGCTGTGTTGCGGCATACATCTCGGTTTGCGACAACTGCCTGATGCTGCGGCCGCGCGAGCCGCGCGAACCGATCGAAGTGGTGCGCATCGCGCCCGGCCGCAGCTATTCGGATTACATCGTGGGGCGGATCTGTTACGTGGGACTCGAACTCTGACGGTAGCGGGCAGGGGCCAGGGGTCAGGGAGCAGGGGTCAGGGGCCAGCGACCAGGGTCCAGTTAGCAACCAGCAACTAACTAACGACTGGCGATTGCCGTCAGGCTGTCACATGACTGGTGCCTATCGTTCATCCGCTCGCCGACGACTGACGACTGACAACTGACAACGGATCCCTGATCCCTGACCCCTAGTCCCTGGCCACGGCTTTCCTGCTATTATTTCGTCACTCAACAGGAGGCAGCCCCCATGGCGGAAGAGCAGGGCGGCGCACCCCCCGCTCCGGGTTCGCGCCGCGATCAGGACATTGCGTTGGAGATGATGAAGTTCATTGCCGTGACCACGGGTTACGGCAAAGCCGGCGGGCTCGGCGCTGGATTCAAGTCCGGTACGGAAACCAAGGCTGAGGATTATGCCCGCCACCTGCTGGAGTTGTATGGCCAGTGCCTCGCGGCGGTGCAGGGCAAACGGGAACCCTAGGCAATTTGGGTCAGGAGGCCGTGCGATGAAGCACGTCGTGATTGTGGGTGGCGGATTCGCCGGACTGGGCTGTGCGCGCAGGCTGGCTGCACATCCTGAAGTCCGGGTGACGTTGATCGACAAAAACAACTATCACCAGTTCCAGCCCCTGCTGTACCAGGTGGCGGGATCGTTTCTTTCTCCCAGCAACGTTGCCTTCAACCTGCGCGGGGCTCTGCACGGGCATCCCAATGTTGACGTCAAGCTGGGCGAGGTGGTGGCGGCGGACCTGGCGACGCACACCGTGCATACGGCCGAAGGACAGACGTACCAGGGCGATATCCTGGTGCTGGCCGCCGGGTCGCAGGTGAACTTCTTCGGCACGCCGGGAGCGGAAGAAAATACTTATCCGCTCTACTCGCTGCGCGATGCCGAGAGGCTGCGGTCGCGCATTATCGCCATGGTCGAGTCGGTGGACCGCGACCCCTCGCTGGTCGATAAGGGGGCTCTGCATTTCGTCATCGTCGGTGGTGGAGCGACGGGCACGGAATTGTCCGGCGCTTTCGGCGACATGGTTATCCGGCTTCCAAAGGAAAAACTGCTTCACCTCAATCCTCCGAAAGTGGAGATCGTGCTGGTCGACGCGGGGCACACCTTATTGAACGGCTTCACCCCCAAGTCCCAGGCCTATGCCGCGACCAACCTAAAAAAACGCACCGTAGAGCTGCGACTCAATACCCGAGTAAATGAAGTGCACCCGGGACACGTGGTTTTGTCCGATGGGAGCAGAATCGATACGCGGACGGTAATCTGGGCGGGAGGACTGAAGGCATCGTCCTTGTCGGAGGTGCTGGGCATCAAGACCGGGCGTGGCGGGCGCATCGATGTCGCGGCGGATCTCACGGTGCAGGGGGTGGAGGGTGTCTATGCGCTGGGCGATTTTGCCAACATCAATGACAAGCATGGCAAGCCTCTGCCGCAGCTTGCGTCGGTGGCGCAACAGTCGGGCCGATGGTGCGCCGAGAACATTCTGGCCGACATCGAAAGCCGGCCGAGAAAGCCATTTGCCTACTTCGACAAGGGCATCATGGCGATGATCGGCCGCAATGCGGCAGTGGCGGAGGTGGGCGAACATCGTCACGAGCTGGAAGGCTCAATCGCTTTTGCGGCATGGATTGGGGTGCACGCGGCATTGCTGACGTCAATGCGCGCGCGCATGTCAGCGTTCGTGGAGTGGGCGTGGGATTATTTCGGCGCCGTCAGTGGCGATGCGATTCTCGACGAGACCAGCCAGCTGAACATCAATTGGAGCGACGACGATGACCCGCAGCCGGAAACCCACGATAACCGGATGTCGAACCAGGCCAGCCAGGGCTGAACCGACTGCAGCGCGAAGCCGCACAGGGTCATAGCCGGATGGCGCTTACGGCGGCAAACCGCCGTAGGCTTACGCGGGCATGCTGCCGTTGGCCAGTTGCTGCTCGACAACCTCGACGACGCGCCGGGTGACGCGATCGCCAAGATCTTCCTGCCGGGTGTGCACCAGCACGGGCTTGTGCGGTGAGAATGGGTTGTGCTCTTCGGTTGTTGCTTCCACATCTACGAATGCCAGGTGGCTCATAATTAACCTCCCTCGGCGGGTTCCTCTTGGTTCCTCGCTCGATCTGTGTCCATCCTAGGGCGCGATTTGCCATAAATCAAATGACTTGTTTTCATAGAATGCATAACTACAAGTTATCGTTTCCGAAAACGTTTCTTATAACCCAACGCCGTGACGCGGGCCATTGCACGCAGTTGTCAGTTGTTCGGTTGTCAGTTCACCCTGGCCCCTGGCTACTGGTCACTGCAACCGAACGATTGACAACTGACAACTGTTCTTCGACCCTTACTTCTTGGGAGTCGGCTTGGTGGGCGCAGCGGTCGGGGGCTGATTTCTGGTCTGCCCGGGCCGCATTGTCGCATTGGGAGCAGCGGCTGCCGTGGCCGAACTCTGACTCTGATTCGTGTTGCCGTTGCTGCCTGAGCCGGTCATGTTGCTGGTGACGGGAACGAGCCCGTTTTCCTGACCCTCGCTGCCGGGAACCGAGTCGCTGGGCTGACCGGTCTCCGTGCCGGTGCTGTTGGTGAGTTCCAGATTCTGCCGCGGGTTCACGCTCAAGCTGTTGATGGTTCCACTCTGCGCCCAAAGCGCGGCACACGACAGGCACAGTATCACGACGGCCAACCGCAAAACCTTCTTCATCTCACCCTCCGATCAAGCAACCTGTTAGATGAGCTCCGTCGCGTCGATGTTTCATCCAACCACCCGAGTTCCTGAGTTGGCATCTAACCGCCGGACGAGCACCTGGAATGGCGACAACTTCGGAACAGACCGTGCGGCGCACCGCGCGCGAGATCTTCGAGAAGGTCGAAGACAACGCGCACGACGAGTTGCGACGCTCGACCCACGCTTTGGCATTTTCCGGGCTGGCCGGCGGCTTTTCGATGGGGCTGACCGGCCTGGCCGTGGCGGCGGCGATGGTCAGCCTGGGAGATTCGCCGGCGCGCGATTTCGTCGCCTACCTGCTGTATCCCATCGGCTTCATCGCCGTCATCATCGGCCGCGCGCAGCTGTTCACCGAGAACACGCTCTATCCGGTGGCGCTGGTTCTGAGCGAGCGCCGTCACGTGAGCGACACGGTGCGGCTCTGGATTGTGGTCTTCGTCTGCAATGTGCTCGGAGCGATGGGCTTCGCCGCGCTGGTGATTCGCAGCCAGGCGCTGACGCCGTCGATGCACGACGCGCTGGTGCAGCTGGGAGCGCTGGCGGCGCAAGGCACGCTCGCGCACATCTTCTGGAGCGGCGTGATTGGCGGCTGGATGATCGCGCTGGTGGCATGGATGGTCACGGCGAGCCACTGGACCATCGGGCAGATTGCGGTGATCTGGCTGCTGACCTTCGTCGTCGGGATCGGCCACTTCGCGCACTGCATTGCCAGTACGGGCGAAATTATGTCCGCGGTCTTTGCGGGCGCGGTACCGTTCAGCCGCTACCTGCAATGGCTCGCGCTGGCGACGGCGGGAAACATTTGCGGGGGCGTGACCCTGGTCACGCTGCTGAACTTCGGACAGGTGAAGGCGGGAGAAGAATCGCATTTCTAGCGGTCCAGACTTGGAGGATTCATGCGGTTGCGAAACGCTCTCTTGGCATCGGCGGCAGGCTTCGGCGTAGCGGGAACGGCGATGCCGACGCGAGTTCGCGGGCGCCTCGGCCGCGGGTCGTGGACGGACGGGCAGGCGAAGTGCTGGCGGATTGAAAGCAGCAGTTAGCAACTAGCCAAAGCTCTGGAATTCGAAGATTGCCGACGCAGCGCGCTTGTCTCAGCGCGTTCTGCGCTCAGATATGAGGAACGCAATGACTTGCCGCAAAACTCGCGCCGCCAGAACCCGCATCTTACGCTCAGTGGATTTCCACTGAATGCTGAATGCTAAGTGCCAAATGCCAATCATAGGAGTACCCATGTTACCCAGCACGACATCAAGGGTCACTACGGATCACGAACAGATTCGCCGATGGGCGGAAGCACGGGGCGCGAGGCCTGCAGCCGTGGCTCCCACGGAGAACGATGACGATCCAGGCATCATCCGTCTGGAATTTCCTGGTGATCCCAATGCGAACGGCCGCGTGCTGGAGGAGATCGGTTGGGACGAGTGGTTCCAAAAATTTGATGAGAACAATCTCGCGCTCCTGTATCAGGAGGAGGTCGCGAATGGCGACAGCAGCAGCTTTAACAAGATCATCAGCCGCGAAACCGCGGAAGAGGTACACGAGGCTGTGGGTGGACGTGGCCGAAGCGCTGCTGACAAGCTCGCCGCGAGCACACAGAAAGTTTCGGGCTCGCGTATCAACGGGTCGGGACGCAAGTCGGCTGGGCGCCCCGAGGGTCGCGCCGCAACAGCGAAGCGGTCGACATCCGCGCGGGGACGTACGTCCAGCGGCGGACGAGCGAGCACACACGGCCGCTCCGGCGAGAAGCGGCAGAGCAATGCGACGCGTGGAGGCGCGAGCCGTGGCAGCAAGTCCCGCCACTCGCGCACGACCAGCCGAACGAAGGAAGTGCCGGCAGACTGAGAATCCGTAACTAGCAACGTATCTCATACATCGGTTGTGCTTTGTATCAGGGCAGGGGCCAAAGCCCGAGGCGAAGTGGCGAGGTGCGGCACGACGGAAGTTGTGCCCTGAATACGAAGCGATTTGTGAGATGGCTTCTAGCGATTGGCCGTCTGGGTACAGCGTGTCCAAGTGTGGTCCAGCTTCCGTCTCGGCTTCGACTAAATGCTAATTGCCAAATGCTGACTGCTAATTGCTAACTGCCAAACTGAGAGGCTTTATGACTTTGCAACTGTTGCTACGCAGCGAAGAAGACCCCCCGATTCCCACTCCTCCGGGCGAAGATCCGCCGCCTCCGGTGCAGGAACCTCCCGACAAACCGGTTCTGGACCCGGATGCGCCGGTGCGCGAGCCGGGCCCGCGCCAGCCGCAGCGCCTGTAAATCGATCGCAAGAAGAAAGGCGACCCGCGAAGGTCGCCTTGACGAGAGCCAGCGGGCCGGCCACGCGCGTTGAAGCCGATATAATCGATGGCAAGGCATGAGCTCTCCCAGCGTTTCAGAGGCGGCCAATACTGCGGCTGCAAGCAATCGCAACAGCTCTCACAAAACCAGGCGCTGGATTTGGATCGTCCTGCTGTGGGCGATCGTCTACGTTCCCGGCCTGTGGACGCCGCCGTTGCTGGACGACGCCGACTCGGTGCACGCCGAGGCCGCGCGCGAGATGCTGGTGCGCCACGAGTGGTCGACGCTGTACATCGACGGCATTCGCTATCTGGAAAAAGCGCCGCTGCTGTACTGGGGCATGGCGGCGAGCTACAAAGTTTTTGGGGTGCAGGACTGGGTCGCGCGGCTGCCGCTGATTCTCGGCATGCTGTGGCTGTCGCTGGCGACGTATGCGTTCGGCAAGCGCGCATTCGGTGAGCAGGCGGGACTCTGGGCCGGCGTGGTGATGACGCTCTCCATCGGCCCGTATTTGTTTTCCCGCATCCTGATTCCCGACATGCTGATCGGGCTGTGGCTCACGATTGGCTTTGACTTCTTCCTGCGGACTTTGGACGAGGAGCCGCCGTCGAGGCTGTCGTGCTGGGGATTCGCCGCGGCAGCAGCGTTGAACGTGCTGACCAAAGGGCTGATCGGGATTGTTTTCCCGGCGGCGATTGTCGGCATTTATGTGCTGCTCACCGGCAATCTGAAGCACCTGCTGCGCATGCGGCTAGTATCGAGCACACTGGTTCTTCTCGCGATCGCCGCGCCGTGGCATATTGCGGCGGCGATCGCGAATCCCGCGGCGGGACAGGCGCGCGGATTCCTGTGGTTCTACTTCGTCAACGAACATTTCCTGCGCTATCTGGGCAAGCGCATTCCGCACGATTACGATACCGTGCCGCTGCTGGTGTTCTGGGGATTGCTGTTCGTGTGGCTGTTTCCCTGGTCGGCGTTTCTTGTGCAGTCGCTGAAAGGAGTTCCGCATCGCTGGCGTGAGTGGCGCGCGGGGCTCGATCGGCGGCAGCGGGCGCTGCTGCTGTGCGTGATCTGGGCGTCGGTGATCCTATTATTCTTCAGCTTCTCGACGCGTCAGGAGTATTACGCGGTGCCGGCGTTGCCGGCTCTGGCGCTGATGATTGGAAGCTGGTTGCAGGAGGAGAACAACTCGGCGGCTGATTCACGCGTACGCCAAGCCGGGCGGATTGGCGCGATCGCACTCGCGATCCTCGGTGTGCTGGTATTCGCCGCGACGATTTTTCTTCTGGCGCAGAGCACGAGCACGCCTGCCGATTCCGATCTTGCCGACCTGCTGAAGAAAAATCCCAGCGAATACGCGCTGGCGTTCGGCCACATTTTCGACCTGACGCCGCGGGCGCTGGGACTGTTTCGCGTGCCGTTGGCGACGTTCGGCATTGCGCTGTTTGCCGGTTCCATCTTGAATTTCGTTTATCGGCGGCGCAATCGTGCGACGGCGGCGAACTGGGCGTTGGCGGTGATGATGGTCTTCGTGCTCTTCGCCGTGCACCAGGGGCTGGTGATGTTCTCGCCGATTTTGTCGTCGAAGAGGCTGGCCGACGCGGTTGAGCAGGAGTTTCGGCCGGGCGATGTGATCGTCTCGTATGGCACGTATGAAGACGCGTCCACGCTGAATTTCTACGTGCGCCAGCCGATTCACGTGGTCAACACGCGCACCGAGGGCGACATGTATTACGGCTCGCTGTTTCCCGATGCGCCGAAGATCTTCGACGATGACGCATCGTTCGCCGCGTTGTGGAGGGGGCCGGGACGCGTATTTGTCTGGGTGGAAGAAGATCACGTGCCGGCCGTGGTGCGACAGAGTGGGAGCTATCAACTGGCGCGCAGCGGGGGGAAGCTGATCTTGATGAACCGGGTGTGGACGACGAAGTAGCGATGAATCGAAAGGCCGCCCGTGCAGCCCACAAATGAGGCTTTCCGTGAGGCGTTTGGCCCACGACAGCAAGGAATTGTCTACGACAGCGAAGAAATATCCACGACAGCGAGGGAGAAAAAACCTGCGACAGCAAGCAAGGAACCAGCACCGAGCGGCGACGCTCTTGTGCAAAAAAACGCCGTGCCGACGACTTGGCGGCAACTGGGGGTGAGAGTTGCCGCCGCGAACGGCACGGCGAGTGATGCGAGTAAAGCCTAACTCTTCGGAAATTGGCGCGCAGCGAGCCGGGTCACATCGCCGCGTGTCATCATGCACGGTCGCTGGTGCGCTATGTTGCAGGCCCGTGTGCGCAAGGGTCGGCAGACCTTTCGCGGCCTGAAGGCCGCTCGGCGCAAAAAAGGGAGCTACAACGGCGCAGCTAAAGCTGCGCCCCTTCAAGGATCTCGCCCTCAACGAGCTGCGTCCCTCAAGGAGTTCGCCCTCAACGAGCTGCGCGGCTTCAATGAGCTGCGACCCTTCCAAGCGGCCTACAATCAGGTTTTGCATCCGCCGGAAGCTGTGCCCCTTCAAAGCGGCTTGTCGCGCGATCAGCGGCCGGTGTCGGGCGGGTCCGACAGCCGTCCGATGAACAGGACGGAGTTCGACGGCTTGTGGACGATCATGTACAGGAAGGGATGGTCGGCGCGAAAGATCACGGGCTCCTCTGAGGGCCGCATCGCCAGCAAAGCGCCGACTACTCCCGTCGCCGCAGCGGCCTCTGTGCCTGTTTCGTCTACGTCAATCACGGCCTGGTGAATGACGGCCGAGATGTACCAGTCTTTCTGGCCCGTGATTCCGGAGAAATCGGCTCCGCCCTGGGAGAACGCGTCGGCCATGCCCATGGCGGAAAGGGTTTGCGCCAGCGAGAGCCGCGCTTCGACTTTGAATCTGGGAAGCGACACAGCAACCTTGGTGCTCTTCATCTGAGCGCGCATCTGCTGCAGTTTGTCCCAGCCAAATTCCGCCCACGGCTCGGGTGTGCCGGCTCGGGGCAGAAGGACCAGCATCGAGAGTTCATCTCCTTTGTACGGCAGCTCCAGGACTTGAAGGTCACCAGCCTGGCCGTAGTTGCAATACCCAATACGGCCCATCATGGGTACTTGTTTGACGGTGCCGTTGGATGTGGTGAACGGTTGCGGCTTCGTCAGGCTTTCAACGAACGGAATGCTCCAGCTGGCCTTGAAGTAAACGGCGTTGGTCAGCACCAGCCGGGTGAGTGCGGTGATGTCGCCGGGATGCAGCAGCTGCGGAATCTTGTTAGCTGTCTTCTCTGCCACCCAGCGGTTAATGCTCGCCAGGCTGGTTGCGGTGTACGCGAAATTGACGGTCTTGAACTCGCCCGAGTAATAGGTCGACATGAGCGAAGTGAATTCCGGGGCGAAGGAAGTGCCGGTTTGCGCCCATAGAGCATTGGCCATACGCAGCTGGTAGGTTTTGACATCAGGGTCGCTCATGGACGTCATCAGCGAGCGAACGCCTTCGGCCACCTGCTGCTGCGAGCCGGTGAAGTGCAGCACATCGGCCATCTGCTTCTGGGTTTCGCCCTTGCTTCCCGCGTAGGCCATGGCAAGCGCAGTGGAGATACTGACAGGCGAGAAGAAAACGTTGGCGTCTTTCGCTGTCGCAACATTCTTGAACAAGTCGAACGCGAACTGATTGTTGCCAGAGGAGACGGCGTTGGCGCTATCAGCTTTCATCGTTTGCCGGCAAAAAGCGGAAGGGGTGTTCCCGGCGAACGTCATCGCGATTACCACCACGATAACGGCCGGCAACACCCGCTTGGAATGAAGATAGTGGAACACCTACAACTCGGAGCCGTGATCAAGGGAGCGCACGGCAGAGTCGACTGCTCATGGTTAACGCCGACGGCCCGCTTTCTTGGCGCTCTTCTTCGCTCCGCCCTTTTTGGCAGCTTTCTTTTTGGCAGGAGCTTTCTTTGCCGCTTTTTTGGCAGCTTTCTTCTTTGCAGGGGCTTTCTTGGCAGCCTTCTTCTTTGCCGGCGCTTTCTTAGCCGGGGCTTTCTTGGCCGGCTTCTTCGCGGCTGCTTTTTTCTTGGCCGGAGCCTTTTTGGCCGCGGCCTTCTTGGCCGGCTTTTTCGGAGCTCCGCCGCCACCACCGCCGGAGGGAGCTGCGGGCTCACTCGCGGGTTCCGGCTCGCCGATGATGTCTTCTTCTTCGACTATCGTAACGGATTCGGGTTCTTCTTCCTCTTCTTCTTCCTCTTCGTATTCTTCATCGTCGAGGGACTCGCCGTAGGAACCGTCTCCGTAGTCATCCATTTCGTCTTCTCTACGGCCATAGAGCGTCTCATCAAATGTCATATGCTTGTCCTCCTGATGGTGCCGGACTCCGCATAACGTAACGGAGGCAGCTGGCAAAGCAAACTCTGGTTTGTATCAACAGCAATACTGCGCAACAGCGCGCGATTGTAGCACAGCACCGTTTGGCCGCTGCGCAGTGAAATATGGCAACGGGCCTGTTGTAACAGAACATCTGCGCGAAGGGAAGAGGGGAGAACCAGTTGTCAGGGGTCTGGGGCCAGGGATTAGTGGTCAGGGTCGGGCCGGGGATCAGTGTCGGTGATCAGTGGCTGGCGCCCCCGCTTGCGCACTGTGAGCCTGATCCTGGAAATTCCGGGCAGCCTCCCCGAGTTATTTGCTGTTACAGGAAGTCTACGACTTACGTTGATCCGCGACTCTGGTCCCTGACCCCTGACCCCTGGTTACTGCTTTTTAATCACCAGCACCTCGCCGGCACGCAGGTTGGCGGCGATTTTGGGATTGTCGCGCTTGAGGGCCTCGACCGATATGTGGTTGGTTTCAGCGATGCTGCTGAGGGTCTCGCCCTTCTTAACTGTATGATATTTCGAGGTTTGCGAGCTATGTGAGGCAGACGTATGCTGGTTGCCGGACGCCGCATGTTCGGTGTGCGACGACGCCGAGGCACTGTCGGAATCCGGGCCGGCCGTATCCGATTCGGCGGGTTTGTAAATGACCAAGGTCCGCCCGGGAGTCAGAGCGCTGCCGCGAAGGTGGTTCCACTTGCGCAGCTTTTCCACGGGAACTTCGAAGTCGTCGGCGACGGAAGCGACGGTGTCGCCTTTGCGCACCTTGTAGTGCGTGGCCTTATGCGAGAACGCGACCGTCTGCGTGTGGCCGGGAGCAATCGGGATGATGAGCTTCGTGCCGGCCTTGACCTCGTCGTCCGTCAGATTGTTTGCCTGCGCAATGGTTGACGGCGAGGTGTGATACTTGCGCGCGATGGAAGGCAGCGTGTCACCGTACTCGACACGGTGATAGCGCCAGTACGTCCGCATGTCCAGCGGAATCGCCGCCATCGCCGTTTCATACTTCTCCTGCGAGCCGGCAGGCAGATTCAGGATGAACGTCTGGTCCTTGGGCGTCGTCATGCGCAGCAGGCTGGGATTCAGCTCCTGCAGATAATCGACCGACGTGTCAACGCATTCGGCCACCAGGCGAAGGTCCACGGGATAGTTGATGGTGACGTGGTCGGTCATGGGGGCCGGCTCGGGTGAAACGCGCTGGAGCCCGTATTTATCCGGATTCTTGGCCATGATGGTCACGGCCAGGATGATCGGGACGTAGTTGCGCGTCTCCTGCGGCAGCACGCCGCGGCGATAGAGCTCCCAGAAATCGGCGTAGCCGGTGCGCTCGACCGCATGCTGCACGGTGCTGGCGCCGGAGTTGTACGCGGCCATTGCTAGATACCAGTCGCCAAATTGGTTGTAGAGGTCCTTGAGGTGACGAGCGGCGGCACGGGTGGCCTTCTCGGGGTCCTGGCGGTCATCGACCCACCAGTTGCGCTCCAGACCGTAGAGCTCGCCCGACTGCGCCATGAACTGCCACATCCCGCGCGCACCGGCGCGCGACAGCGCCAGCGGCTGGAAGCCCGACTCGGCTTGCGCCAGGTAGATCAAATCCTGCGGCACGCCTTCTTCCTTCAGGATGCCGGCGATCATGTCGTGATAGCGGCCGGAGCGCGCCCAGGCATGCTCCAGCGTGGCGCGGCCGCGCGTGCTGGAGAAGTAGTTGATGAACGAGGCTACCTGATCATTCATGACCAGCGGCAGATCGGACTTGGTCGCCTTCACCTCGATTTCGGCCTGCGCTTTGATGTTAGGGTCGACCGGGAAGGTGACGTCGTTGGCTTCGTCAATAGGCGCCGGCTCGGAGCGTGGCTCGGTGAAGCCGTCGCCTTGCTTCAGCGCCGCCATCTCCAGCTCGTGGACGGCGTCAATCAGCTTGTCGAACTCCTGCTGCAGGCGTTCGTTGCTGCGGATATCAAGATTACTGGATAGCAGGGTGTTGAATGCCTGGTCGAACTTCGCCTTCGCAGCTTCCAGATGCCCGGCCTGGTAATTGGTCTGGCCGGCGGCGTAGAGCTTCTCCACCTCGGCGACGAGTGCGTCGGCGGGGTCGGCAGGCTGCGGTTTGGGCTTGGGTGGCTCCTGGATTTTGGGCTGCGGCTGGCTCTGCTGGGCTACGGTCGAGGAGATTTCAGGAGCGTTGGCTTGGGCCGGCAGGGCTGAGCTTTTCTTGGGGGTATCGGTTTCGCATCCTGGGAGCAGGCTAAGGAGTACGGCGGCCGGGATAATCAGGCGAAGCAATCTCATTAGCAACGATTCCGAAACAGCCTACTCCTACCTCTCACCGGTTGTTGTGATGGTACTACGCTGGGAAAATGAGGGTCAAACATATGGGACGAAATTCAGAGTAACTGCTGGCGCATGAAGGGGTTGACGGTGCGAACGTGGGGCGGGGCCGGGGGTTGAGGTGCGATTACCGGATGGCGTGAACTCGAACCCCGAGCTTGAGCTTCGTCCATGTCCTTTCAGCCGTGTAAACAGGAGCGCGCAGCGACAGCCCTAACGCGAGGCAGGCGCGGTCGCCGAGCGAGAGGCCAAGGGAACGGGTCAGTGCCACCATGCTGCCGGCGATCTTCGCCTGCTCCTCGTCGAACGAAACGGCTTCGCGGACGGGACTGGTCGCGTCTTCCCAGGCATCATCGGGCGACCATCCTCGCGAGACCAGCTTCGCCTGCACTTCAGCCAGATTGACCGTGCTGCAGACCGCGTCGCGCAGCAACTCTGGGCTAAGTTTCTCCGATCCGGGCTCCGCGTTGATGATGGCGAGTATGGCTGACGCGTCCAGCACGATGCTACTCATGGCGAGCGGCCTCGCGACGCTCGGCGAGCAGCTCGTCCACCAGCGATGTCCCGCGCTTTAAGTATTTCCGTGCGCGCCGCTGCGCACGCTGGATCCGGTGCTGCTGGGTGGTGATGCTCAACTCGTCGTCCTGCAACCGTAGAACAACTTCATCGCCAATCTCGATTCCCAGGGCTTTGCGAAAGGCCGCCGGTATGACAATTCGGCCGTTCTCGTTCACGCGCAGTCGGGTTTCCTGTTCCATGGCAGTTTCTCGTATTATGTCGTATTCTACCAGATATGTCATGAAGTAGCGCTTGTGGCTAAGCTTGACGATACAGATCCCCGATCACCCGCTGCTGGTTTTCATGTCGAAGTGCCTTACAACAGGAGACGGAGCATCCTGAGAGGGTCAAACAGTTAACTGCGCATTGGCGTGATGTAGAACGCTTGCTCTCCATGAATCTGCTGTTTGTCTGGGTGGACGGCGACACGATGCGAGCCGCTCAGCAGGAACGGGCACGCTTCGGCTTGATGACGAATGATTCGCTGATTGTTGCGAGTATGCGGTCCTATGACATTTCGATATTGGCAACGCGGGACGCCGATTTTGAGCGGGTCACGGACATCGTCATCTATTCGCCTACAGACGTCTGATGGCTCACGGGCTGGCCTGCGGGTCGCCGATGGCAACGATTTTCGTGTCGGTGCGGAATTTCTTGTAGTCGCGGTCGGTGACGTCCACATCGAGGTCGAAGTCCTTCACCAGCGCTACCCGGGCGTCGACCTTCACGGCGACGTGCTGTTGCAGCCAGACTTCGTTGTTCACCCGGACATTCTCCACAATCACGCGTGATCCTTTGTGCAGGCGCGCCACAAACAGCCCGATGGAAAACGTATCGATAAATTCAGCGTCCAGCTTCGCTACCTGGGAGTCTTGCTTGTCGATCCACACCCGGAAGCGCGTCTTGGTGAGGACCTTCGCGTCTTTGTCCTTAGGCTGGTATCCCGGCTTGGGATCGCCGTCGATGACGTAGTTGTCGCGACCGTTCAGCTTTTCGATGCCCACGAACTTGAAGTTGTAGGCGTCGGCGACCTCGCGCACAAACGCCAGCTCTTCCTGCCTGTCCTTCGCTTCTTTTTTCAGCCGCTTGTCGCGATCGCCATCTGATTCGTTCTTCCGCTTGTCGATCAGCTTCTGGATTTTTTCGTCTTCTTTCTGCGCGTCTTTTGCCGAAAGCGGCTTGTCATTCTTGGCGATCACCTTTCGCACCGGCTCGCCGTAAATCTCCATCATGTCGTACGTCTTTGACTCGGTGGACTTCACTTCGCCTTTGCTGTTGAGGCTGCGGTCTTCCTCGCGCTCAACGTAGGTGTAATCGCGCTGCTTCTTGTCGTTCTCCAGGTCTTTGTCGGCGCAGACGCGAATGAGTTGCTGGATTTGCTCTTGCGAAAGCGTCTGCTGCGCCGCCGGGTCGGCCGTCGCCGCCGATTTTGGCGTCGCGCTCTGCTGCGCGATCGATGAAACCGCGGCCAGCAGAACAACGGGAACGAAGAAAATTGTGCGGAATCGCATCGGCACACCTGTGGGGCTGGAACCGTTCACTTCATGCGAAGTTCTGTTGATGATACGGCGTCGACGGCGGAATGTTTCGCCGCTGCCATCTTTTTCGCACTGCTCTGGTATGGGGACGGCTGATTGGCCTGGCAGTGGTTGCGGAACATCGAGCGCGTGCTTCTCGTACATGAACGCCAGGAGTCCGGTATGCAGACCCTGCGGCAAGACATTGCCTACGCTCTCCGCCAGATGCGGCAGTCGCCGGTGTTCACCCTGACGGCCATGCTGACGCTGGCGCTGGGCATTGGCGCGACCACGGCGATCTTCTCGCTCATTCACACCGTGATGCTCAAGTCGCTGCCGGTAGTCGATCCGGCGACGCTCTACCGCATCGGCGACGGCAACGATTGCTGCGTCGAAGGCTCGCCTCAGGAAAACTGGGGAATGTTCACTTACCGCTTCTACCAGCGCATGAAGGAGTCCACGCCGGAGTTCGAGGAGCTGGCGGCGTTCCAGGCCGGGGTGTGGGAGCATGGCGCGCGCCGCAGCGATACCGACCGCGAGGCCAAGTCCCTGCGCGGCGATTACGTCAGCGGCAATTACTTTTCGACCTTGGGTGTCGGCGCCTTCATCGGGCGGCCAATTCTTCCCTCCGATGACCAGCCTTCCGCGCCGCCGGTGGTGATGCTCAGCTATCGCGCCTGGCAGCAGCAGTACGGTTCCGATCCACGCATGGTGGGCACGTCTTTCGTGCTCGACGGTCACCCGTTCACGGTTGTGGGCATTGCGCCTCCAGGCTTCTTCGGCGAGACGCTGCGCAGCGATCCTCCCGACATCTGGATACCGCTGAATCAGGAGCCGATGATTCGCGGCAAGGAGACGCTGTTGAATGGGTTTCCGGCGTGGCTGCGCGTGATTGGGCGGCTACGTCCGGGTGCGACGCCGAATGCATTGCCCGCGAGGCTTACGGATGAGTTGCGGGTTTGGCTGGTCAACGACAGCGGCATTCCGGCCGAGTGGATGTCGGGAATAAAAGCCGTGCTGCCGAAGCAGGTCATCCATGTGGTGCCGGCGGGAACCGGCGTAGGTGTGATGAAGGAAGACTATGGCGCCAGCCTGCGCATTCTGCTGACGGTCTGCGCGCTGGTGCTGCTCATCGCCTGCGCCAACATCGCCAACCTGATGCTGGCGCGCGGAGCTGCCCGGCGCTCGCAAACCTCGGTGCGGCTGGCCCTGGGCGCATCACGCGCGCGGCTCATTCGGCAGAGTCTTACCGAGAGCCTTGTGCTTTCCTTCTTCGGCGGCCTTGCCGGCTTGGCGGTGGCGTATGCGGGCGTGAAGTTCGTGGTTGCGCTGGCATTCCACAGCGCGCGCTTCGTGCCTATCGAGGCCACGCCGTCGCTGACGGTTCTGGGATTCGCGTTCTTGCTATCTCTGGTCACGGGCGCGATTTTCGGTACGGCTCCGGCCTGGCTGACGTCGCATGCCGATCCGGCGGAGGCGCTGCGCGGCGCGAACCGCAGCACGCGCGACCGATCATCGTTTTCGCAAAAGGCGCTGGTGATTGTTCAGGCGACAATTTCCGTGGTGTTGATCGCGGGAGCGGGATTGCTGACCCGAAGCCTGTCGAACCTGCAGCATCAGGATTTCGGCTACGAGACCGAAAACCGCGTGGCAATCGCGCTTACCGCGCCGTACTCGTCTTACTCACAGCCTAAGCTCGATGCCATGTATGTCGAGCTGCGGGACCGCCTCGCGCATATTCCCGGAGTCGAGCGAGCGGCGCTGGCGCTGTACACGCCACTGCAGGACAACTGGGGCGAAATCGTCATTCGCCAGGGGCACGGTATGCCCAGCATGTCGGAGGACAGCGGCTCGTCCTGGGACCACGTGACTCCCGGCTATCTGGAAGCGCTCGGGCAGCAGATCGTGCGCGGCCGCAGCATCACCGAGCAGGACACGAACTCGAGTGAGAAAGTCGCGGTGGTTGACGAAACTTTCGTGAAGAGGTTTTACAGGCCGGGCGAAGACCCCATCGGCACGGAGTTCGGGCTCGATCTGCCGAAGTACAGCAGCACTTACAAAATTGTCGGTATCGTGCGCAACGCCAAGTACAACGACGCCGCCAATACCCATGCTCCTCGTCCCATATTCTTCGTGCCGCTGGCGCAGCGCGTCCAGTACGACAATCCGCTGATGCAGATGGTGGAGGACAGCACGCATTTCATCGAAGGCGCCCTGTTGCAGACGCATGGCAAGATCGAGAATCTGGAGCCGCAGGTGCGCCACATTCTGAGCGACGTCGATCCGAACTTCACGCTGCTCGACCTCCAGCCGATGCAGGAGCAGGTGGACGCGGAATTCGATCAGCAGCGCGCGGTAGCGCAGATGACCGGGCTGTTCGGCATTCTGGCGCTGATTCTGGCCGCCGTCGGAATCTACGGCGTTACCTCGTATTCGGTGGAGCGGCGCACCAGCGAAATCGGCGTGCGCATGGCGCTGGGCGCAGACCGCAGCAATGTAACCCGGCTGGTGTTGCGCGGAGCGTTCTTGCAGGTGATGATCGGCTTGGCCCTGGGCATTCCCATCGCGATTGGCTGCTCACGCCTGATTGCGGCGCAGCTGTATCACGTCAAGGGCTGGGACCCAATGGTGCTGGTGGGCTCGATCTTTGCCTTGGGGTTGTGCGCTCTCGTGGCCAGCATTATTCCGGCGCAGCGAGCGGCGGGGATCGATCCGGTGAAGGCGCTCCGGGCAGAATAATCCCACAACAATTGGTGCCCCGGGTTCGTCCGCCGCGGCGGACCAACCTGGGTCTTCTTCTAACCTAGGTTAGGCCAAAAGATGGCCGAACCTGCGGCACCCAGCAGTTCTCCAATCCAGTAACCCGATTCGACAACGCAAACCCGCAGCCTTTCTGGGCATCGTACGAAGGGTAACAACGATCCTGCCTTGGGAGGCTAATTTTGATGAATCCGATTTCAATCAGGAAAACCGGCTGGGTAGCGGTGGCGTGTACCGCTTTGCTTGGAATGATGCTGTCGATGGCCTGCAACCGTTCCGACCAGCACCCGGATGTAAAAGACGCCGTTAACAGCGCCATGACGCAGAATGACTTGGGAGTGGTAAAGGTTTCGCAGGACCGCGATAAGGGCGTCCTCACGCTGACGGGCGACGTCGATTCCGCCGACAAGAAGGCGCAGGCCGAGAGCGTCGCCAAAGCCGCGGCTCCGGGTTACGCGATCTCGAACGAGCTCGGCGTGCGGCCCATGGGGATGGAGAGCCAGGCCAAGTCTGTGGACTCCAATCTGGACAGCGGCATCGAGGACAACTACAAAGCCTCGCTGAAGGCGCACAAGGACCTCGACGACCAGAGCGTCTCGTACAGCGCCAAAAACGGCACGCTGGTGCTGAAGGGCAGCGTGAAGACGGGGGCACAGAAGATGGAAGCCATGAAGCTCGCCAAGGCCGTGCCTAACGTGAAGGAAGTGGTGAACGAGATCGAAGTGAAGCCGGACAAGAACTCGACCGCGCGTGCCGACTAAGGAAGCACTGGCAAACGCAAGTTGGTGTCCCAAGTTTGCCCATCCTCTGGGCCAACGTGGTCTTCTTGATTCGTCCCCAGGTTAGGCCAACAGATGGCCGAACCTGGGGCACCCATCAGTAATCACATTCAGGCTTTGGCAAGCGCCTGTTGCAGATCTGCCAGCAAATCGTCCGCATCCTCAACCCCTACCGACAACCGCACTGTCGCGGGTGACACGCCCAGCAGCTTGAGCTGTTTGTCGCTCAGCCCGATGTGTGAGGCCAGCACCGGGTACGACACGGTCGACTCCACGCCGCCGAGACTTGCCGCCAGATACCACAGCTTCAGGCTGTCGATGAAGCGCTCGGCGGCAGGGCCTCCGCCGCGAAGATCGAATGAGACCATCATGCCGAAGTCTTTCATCTGGCGACGCGCGATCTCGTACATCCCGTCCTTCGGCAGTCCAGGATAGTAAACGCGCGCGACCTTGGGATGCTTCGCCAGGACCTCGGCAATACGCACGGCGTTGCGGCAGGCGCGCTCGACGCGTACATCGAGCGTCTTGAGCCCGCGCAGCAGCAGGTAGGCGCAGCCGGGATCGAGCACGCAGCCGGTGTAAATCATCATCGGCCGCGCGAGGTCCATCCACTTCTTTGACCCGGCGAGCACGCCCGCGGTGAGGTCGCTGTGCCCGCCGAGATATTTTGTTGCCGAGTGCAGCACCATGTCCGCGCCAAGTTCCATCGGCTTTTGCAGCACCGGCGTGGCGAAAGTGTTGTCGATCACGACGCATGCCTTGTACTTGCGCCCGAGTTCGGAGAGCGCGCGCAAATCAACGCAGCGCAGCGTGGGATTCGTCGGCGACTCCAGGAAGAGCATTCGCGTCTTGCGCGTGAAGTAGCGCTTCGCGTTTCTGATGTCGTGATAGGGGATGAATCGCGTCTTGATGCCGAAGCGGGGCAGCGCTTGTTCGAAGAGCTTCACCGTGCCGCCGTAGACGTCGAGCATGGAGACGATCTCGTCGCCCGCCTGGCAGGCGGCGAGCACGGCGATCAGCTCCGCGGCCATGCCGCTGGAGGTCGCCACCGCCGCTTCTGCGCCTTCGAGCGCGGCAATCTTCTCCTCGACGGCGGTGACGGTCGGATTGCCGTAGCGCGAGTACAGATACATGCCGCTGTCGCCGGCGGCGTAGCGGCGCAGACCTTCGACTCCGGGAATGGCAAAGACCGAAGCCTGAACGATGGGCGTGGTCAGCGGCGCGGCTTGTCCGTGGCGATCTTCGCCGGAATGAATGCAGCGGGTGGCGTCGGCGTGTGAACTCTTCTTCATACGAGCGTCCTTAGGAGAAGACGTTGTTTTAAACCACAGAGACACAGAGGCACAGAGTCATCGTCTGGCTTTCCTCTGTGTCTCGGTGTCTCTGTGGTGAACAAACTTGGCCCGATTTTACCCTGTTACAATCGAAGTTCGGGCGCATGCCCGCTCTCTCCACATGAAGTGCCCGTTCTGCGGCCATGAAAACGACAAAGTAGTCGATTCGCGCGAGAGCAAGGAAGGCGAATCAATTCGCCGCCGCCGCGAATGCCTGAAGTGCGAGAAGCGCTTCACCACCTACGAGCGTATCGACGAAATCCCGTACATGGTGGTGAAAAAAGACGGGCGCCGCGAGAAGTTCGAGCGGCAGAAGGTGCTCAACGGTCTGCTGCGCGCCTGTGAGAAGCGTCCGGTGCCCATGGGCAAGCTGGAGCAGATTGTCAACGACGCCGAAGGGTTTGTCATTGATTCGCCGGAGCGCGAGCGTACGACCAGCCAGATCGGCGAGCTCATCATGAACCGCCTGCGACGGATCGATAAAGTCGCGTACGTGCGCTTCGCCTCTGTCTATCTCGACTTTAAGGACGTGGGCGAGTTCATGACCGAGTTGAAGGAATTGCTGGACACGAAGGAAAACCCGGCGGGGAAGGCGAAGTCGGGAGATTAGGTGGAGCGGAGCCTTAGCTCCGCGAATCGCGCTCGGGTAGTGCGGCGCTTCAGCGCCGCGTACCCATCGCAAACAATTTCCTGGGCCGGGCGTTGGCCCGGCGTGTCGTCGGCTGAAGCCGACTGCGGAGAAGAATTCATCGCGGAACGCGGGCCTAAAGGCCCACACTAGCAAGGTTGCACTAGCAAGGATTCATGGCACATAAAGTCACATTAATTCCCGGTGATGGTATCGGCCCGGAAGTGGTCAGCGCCTCGGTGCGCATTCTGGAAGCTACCGGCGTAAAGTTCGAATGGGAGAGCTACGCCGCGGGCGCCGAAGCCTACGAGAAATATCACGAGTACATTCCCAAGGAGCTGATCGAGTCGATCGAGCGCACCTGCGTCGGGCTGAAAGGTCCGGTGACGACGCCGATCGGCGGCGGATTTTCCAGCATCAACGTCGCGCTGCGACGGCAGTTTGAGCTGTTCGCGAATTTCCGGCCGATCCGTAACCTGCCTGCAGTGCCCACGCGCTACCCCGGCGTGGACCTCATCGTGATCCGCGAAAACACCGAGGGCCTGTATTCGGGCATCGAGCACGAAGTCGTGCCCGGCGTGGTCGAGAGCCTGAAGATCATCACGGAGAAGGCTTCGACGCGCATCTCCAAGTTCGCGTTCGCGTACGCGCGCCGTGTGGGACGCAAGAAGATCCACGCCATCCACAAAGCCAACATCATGAAGCTGTCGGACGGGCTGTTCATCCGCTGCTCGCGCAATGTGTCAAAGGAATATCCCGAGATCACCTACGGCGAGCACATTGTGGACAACACCTGCATGCAGCTCGTCATGAATCCCTATCAGTACGACGTGCTGCTGCTGGAGAACCTGTACGGCGACATCGTCTCCGACTTGTGCGCGGCGTTTGTCGGCGGGCTGGGGCTGGTGCCGGGCGCCAACTTCGGTCACCAATGCGCGATCTTCGAAGCGGTGCACGGCTCCGCCCCGGACATAGCCGGCAAAGACATCGCCAATCCGACGGCGGTGTTGCGCTCCGGCATTCTGATGCTGCGCCATCTCGGCGAGGAGAACGCGGCGAATCATATTCGCCTGGCGCTGGAGAAGGTTTACGGCGAGAGGAAGCACATCACGCGCGACGTCGGCGGCACTGCGGGCACCAGCGAGTTCGCCGATGCCATGGTCGAGGCGCTGCACACGATCCCGCCGCCCGAGTCGGTGCTGCAGGAAGTGCAGCTGTAGCAGCTACCCGCATTCACCGGTTTGTAACATTCGCGCACTGCGCGACTTGCTCGTTTTCGCACGTCGCCTCTAGAATCGCAGTTTGCGCCCAAATGAAGTCAGGAGGGTGGATGGCGGCGTTAAACATCGGTGATGAAGTGCCGGATTTCGAACTCCCTGCGGTGATCGGCAACATCAAGAGCCAGTTCCGGCTGAGCGATTATCGCGGCAAGAAAAACGTCGTGCTGGCGTTCTATCCGGCGGACTGGACGCCGGTGTGCGCGTCGCAACTGCCCGGATTGAACGGCGATCTTGAGCGCTTCGCCGGATACGACGCGCAGGTAGTCGGCATCAGCGTCGATTCCATCCCCAGCCACACCGCATGGCAGAAGAAAGAGATCGGCATCCTCGGCTTTCCGCTGGCCAGCGACTTCTATCCTCATGGCAAGGTCGCGCAGCAGTTCGGCATTTTGCGCGATGGCGACCCGATTCCCGGCATCAATGAGCGCGCCATCTTCGTCGTCGACAAGCAAGGCAAGCTGGCCTTCAGCAAGATCTATCCCATCGGCCAGGTGCCCAGCAATGACGACATCTTCGCGGTGCTGCGCAAGCTGTGACGAACAGCAGTGCGGGCCTTCAGGCCCGCGTACTAAACGTCATGACAATTACTAGTTGGGGCGCTGAGATTTGCAAGTTCAGCGCCTCAACTAGTGTGTCTTATGTCTGCGAGACGCGGGCCTAAAGGCCTGTTCTACCCTCATTCCGTCCAGCGCTTGAACA
The DNA here is from genome assembly GCA_963747045.1 of uncultured Acidobacteriaceae bacterium. Lineage (GTDB taxonomy): Bacteria > Acidobacteriota > Terriglobia > Terriglobales > Acidobacteriaceae > Bog-257. Next base: position 22,954 of record CAVVDN010000023.1, read on the forward strand.
CCAGGCAGCCATTGGTGCCGCCGAAGCCGAACGAATTGGTCATGGCGTAGTCCATGGTCACCGAACGGGGTTTGTGGGCGACGAAATTGAGGTCACAGCCCTCGTCGGGGTTGTCGAGGTTGATGGTTGGAGGCGCAATCTGGTCGCGCAGCGCGAGCACGGTGATGGCTGCTTCCAATCCCCCGGCGCCGCCCAGCAGGTGGCCGGTCATCGATTTGGTTGAGCTGACCAGCATCTTGTAGGCGTGATCGCCGAAGGCGCGCTTGATGGCCGTGGCTTCGAGTTCGTCGCCCAGCGGCGTCGATGTGCCGTGAGCGTTGACGTAGCCGATATGCTCCGGCGTGAGTTTGGCATCGCGCAGCGCGTTGCGCATCACGCGGTAGCCGCCCTCGCCCTGCGGTGCAGGCTGGGTGATGTGATTGGCGTCGGCGCTCATGCCGTAGCCGACCACTTCGGCGATGATTCTTGCGCCGCGCTTCTTGGCGAATTCCAACTCTTCCAGAATCAGAATTCCCGCGCCTTCGCCGATGACGAAGCCGTCGCGATCCTTGTCCCAGGGACGGCTGGCGTGATGCGGGTCGTCGTTGCGCGTGGAGAGCGCGCGCATGGCGGCGAATCCCCCGACGCCCATAGGCGTGATCGCGGCTTCGCTGCCGCCGGCAATCATCACCTCGGCGTCGCCGTACTTGATGACGCGCGCGGCATCGCCAATGGAGTGCGCGCTGGTGGTGCAGGCGGTGCACGTGGCTTCGTTCGGACCTTTGGCGTTGTTGCGAATGCTGACCTGGCCGGCGGCGAGATTGACGATGGCCGCGGGAATGAAGAAGGGTGAGATCTTGCGCGGGCCGCCGTTGATCAGGTTGTAGTGCTCGCGCTCGATGATGTCGAAGCCACCGATGCCGGAGCCGATGTTGACGCCGGTGCGCTCGGCCATCTCTTCGTTTTCGACCTTGTAGTTGGCCATGCGCAGCGCTTCATCGCTGGCGGCGATGGCCAGATGGATAAAGCGCGCCATCTTGCGCGCTTCTTTCTTGTCGATGAATTGGAGCGGGTCGAAGCCTTTGACCTCGGCCGCGATCTTGCAGGCAAAGGCGGAGGCATCGAAGCTGGTGATGCGCTCCACGCCGCTCTTTCCGGCGAGCAAAGCCTGCCAGGTGTCGTCGGCATTGTTGCCGACGGCGCAAATGACGCCGATGCCGGTGACCACGACGCGACGGTCCAAACTACTTCGATCCTTTCGCGTGCGCGTTGATGTAGTCGACGGCGTCCTTGACAGTGCGGATCTTCTCCGCGTCCTCGTCGGGGATCTCGATCTCGAAGGCCTCTTCGAAGGCCATCACCAGTTCGACCGTATCGAGCGAGTCGGCGCCGAGGTCGTCCACAAATGAGGCGTTGGGCGTGACCTCAGCTCTCCTCCACCCCGAGCTGCTCGACAATAATTTGTTTTACGCGTTCATCAACAGATGCCATGTAATTGCGATTGCCTTTCGCAAGATGCCTTTTCGCGCTTTTGCGCTCTTAAGCAATTTAGCTCTACTCTGAAAGCTCGCGGCTGGAGCCGCGCAGCTATTTTTTCGCTTTCGCGTGCTGGTCGATATAGGTGACCGCGTCCTGCACGGTTCGGATTTTCTCCGCGTCCTCGTCCGGGATTTCGATTTCGAAGGCCTCTTCGAAAGCCATGACCAGCTCGACAGTATCCAGCGAATCGGCGCCGAGGTCGTCCACAAACGAAGCGTTAGGCGTTACTTCCGCCTCATCTACTCCCAATTGCTCCACGATGATCTGTTTTACCCGTTCTTCAACCGAAGCCATTTGCTTGTCTCCTGTCGCGCGGCAGCGCAACGCATCGGAATCTCCCGGCGCACAACCGTTCATGCGCATGGGAGGCAAACCCGTAAGTCTAATTGCAGGCGGGAAGGCCTGTAAAGAATCCAGAGCGCCTCCAAACAGATGCGGACAGATGGGATGGAGACCACTCAGTGATATGAATCCAGATTCATCGTAAATGGGGAGCTTTGCAATGGTCAACGTAACGAAGCCGCTTTTGGTTTTGACTCCGGGGCGTGGATCTGAATGCCTCGTATCAGGGCACGGCTTCAGTCGTGCCGAAGCGCCGCAAGAATGCCGCGCTTTAGCTCCTGTCTCGCAGCGGCTAAAGCCGTCGTTCATTCAGCTTGTGGCGGCACGACTGAAGTCGTGCCCTGATACGAAGCGGTTGCCAAATGTCCCAAGCATCTTGCCCTTGCTGATGGCTAAGCCGCCTCTGCTGGTTGCTAGTTGCTGTTGTGATACAACCCTTCTCATGCGAGCCGTGGTGCAGCGCGTCAGCCGGGCGTCGGTGAAGGTGGATGGCGAAATCACAGGCGAGATCGGACTCGGGCTGCTGGCGCTGCTGGGAGTGGGGCAAGACGATGCCGAGGCCGACGCCGACTATCTCGCGGAGAAGATCGCCGGCTTGCGAATCTTCGAGGATGATGCCGGCAAGATGAACCTCAGCGTGATTGAGGTACACGGGGCGGTGCTCGCAGTTTCGCAGTTTACGTTGTTCGGCGATGTGCGGCGGGGCAAACGGCCGTCGTTTGATGCAGCGGCTCGTCCTGAACGGGCACGCGAGTTGTACGAGTATTTCGTGGAGCGCGTCCGCAACTTGGGTCTGCGCTGCGAAACCGGCCGCTTCCAAGCCATGATGGACGTCGAGCTGATCAACAGCGGACCGGTAACGATCCTGCTGGATTCCAGAAAAGCGTTCTAAGACGCGCCGCTTAAGGCCACAGGGAGCACCGCAGCGGCAACGGAGCAAATCAGCGCCGCCATCAGCACAACCATGCGCAGCGCGTGGTAGTGGTCCCAGCGCACGCCTTCAGCTCGCCAGTCCGCAGGCAGACTCTGCAACTGCCAATGGGCGATCTTGCTATTCAAGGGCGCCGGAAAGATCAGCGTGTAGACAATCGCGAGCAGCCACAGGATTGACGAGGCCAGCAGCAGCTTGCCATCGACCGTACTCAGCGGCGGCCCAAGCCACGTGACCGCTGCGGTCAGCAGAAACACAGCTGCATACCAGAACGGCATGGCACGTCCCAACAGCGCGGCGAAGCTGCGGCGGGTGGGGGCATAAAGATCATCGGGCATCTGTCGCAGCGTGGGATGGAGGAACACGGCCACAGTCAGCTCGTTGCCGACCATCAGTCCCGCCACCACAATCGTGAGTATCAGCAGAACTATATACAGCATGCTTTTTGGATGACCGAAAAGCTGTCCGGATGCTACTCAGGACTTCGCCAGCTACTTGGAGCTGTCGTCAGCCGGGGGCGCCTGGTAGATCGTCGGTTTGGGCTTCTTGTTCCTGCTTTGCGGAGTGACCTCTGCTGGCACGCTGCAGGTCTTCGCCATGACCTCGACATCGGTTACCTGGAAGCGCTGCATCGCGGCGGGTCCGCTGGACTGAGGCTGCGCGGGCGTGGCCTGCGGGGATTGCCAATTGCCCGTGAGCTTCACCTTAGCTCCGGAATCCTTCTTCAGGTCGTCCGGGCCGACCACTTCCACTCCCGTGCGATGATTCATGCTGCGCAGCGTGTACTTGCCTTCCTTATCGGGGCCCGAGAGACAGCCGATGAGGGTCGAGCCCTGCACACCGGCGGGCTTGGTGACCTGGTCGCCGGAGGTGGCGCTGGTGTCTTTGGTCGCGCTGGCCGCATTGCCTTGCTGTTGGGCTTCGGGAGGACCTACCGGCAGCACACGCAGAGGAGCGATCGCCGGAATCAGCGACCGGTTGGCGCCACATGAGACAAGTGCCAGAATTGCGAGACAGACCAGCGGTTTCATAAGGCTGTCATCAACGTCTCAGATTCAGACGCGCGATGCAACCCGCAAGTTGCAGCGATGGGCCGACCGATGTCGGACTTGATCGGGTGGAGCACGCCTTCAGGCGTGCATAGGAACCAGCGAGTTTCGGGCCGGCTTTTGCCACTGAGGTCAGTTCGTACCGGCGTTACCTCAGCGGCTGAAGCCGGTTTCTTGACCGGCCGTTGTTGTGCATGCCTGAAGGCGTGCGCCCCCAGGTAAGGAACGATAGGGTTCTGGCCGATTTCCTGCGCAACACGTTGGTTCCGGAGCAGAAGCTATCTCATCAGATGTAGAGCAGCAACGAACTCGAGGGGCCCTGATGCGAATCGGCATTACCTGTTATCCAACCTATGGCGGCAGCGGCGTGGTCGCCACCGAGCTGGGGCTTGAGCTGGCACTGCGTGGCCACCAGGTCCATTTCATTTCGTACTCTCAGCCCATCCGTCTGACCGGAGCGCAGCCCAACATCCACTACCACGAAGTTGAGGTCTCGCGTTATCCGCTGTTTGAGTATCCGCCGTACGATTTGGCGCTGGCCACCCGCATGGCCGAAGTCGCCGAAATCTACGATCTCGACCTTCTGCACGTGCACTACGCCATCCCGCATTCGGTAAGCGCGATGCTGGCGCGGCAGATGCTGAACTGCGACCGCACCCGCAAGCGCCGCCATCTGCCGTATGTCACAACGCTCCACGGCACGGACATCACGCTGGTTGGGGCCGACCCGTCGTATTTGCCGATCACGCGCTTCTCCATCAACCAGAGCGACGGCGTCACGTCGATCTCGAATTACCTGAAGCAGCGGACCATCGAAGTCTTCGACGTGGACGCGCCGATCGAGGTCATCCCGAACTTCGTGAACTGCGACCTGTACGAGCGCACGCCGGAGGTGATGGCGCGGCGGGGCGAGTATGCGAATGCAGACGAGAAGATCCTGGTGCACTTGTCGAATTTCCGGCCGGTCAAGCGCGTGCAGGATGTGATCGAGATTTTCGATCGCGTGCAGAAGAAGATTCCGTCACGGCTGCTGATGATCGGCGACGGCCCGGAGCGCTCGCGCGCCGAGTGGCTGGCAGTGAACAAAGGCATTCACAACAAAGTCGATTTTCTCGGCAAGCAGGACCGCATTCACGAGAAGCTGGGCGTGGCCGATGTGATGCTGCTGCCCAGCGAGCTGGAGTCGTTTGGACTGGCGGCGTTGGAGGCGATGGCCTGCGAGGTCGTGCCGATTGCGACCAACGCCGGTGGCGTGCCCGAAGTCATCGATCACGGCCAGACCGGATTTCTGGCCAATGTTGGCGACGTGGAAACCATGGCGAGATACGCCATCGAGATATTGTCCGACGACGCGCGGCTGAAGCAGATGGGAGAAGAAGCGCGAACCCGGGCGCAGGCTCGCTTCTGCGCCAGCAAGATTATTCCCATGTATGAGCGGCACTACCGCGCGGTGCTGGAGCGCTCGCAGGCGGCGGTAGGGTAGGGGAGAGCAGACCTTCAGGTCTGGGTCCGCGCACTTTGCAAGCAGAGTCGGATTCACAGGCTGCTGAAAAACTGGTAGGAACGCCCCGGGCAGGGTAGTGCGGCGCTTTAGCGCCGCGTCGGGCATATTTATTTGATGGGGCCTAAATGGCAGTCAAAGCACGAACAGCCGCAATTCTTGCGGATGCGAGCGAAGTTCCTCAGCGGCGAAAGCCGGCTCTCTGATAGCCCAGCTTGACGCGGGCCTGAAGGCCGGCACTACCCAACCCGCGCTACCCACACCGCACTGCCTACACCGCGCGACTTCTGCGCTCTTCATAGATCGCGCCGACGACGGAGCCGCCCATGTCTTCGGCTTGCAAGACGGGCAGCACCAGACGCACCAGCGTGCCGCGATCGGGTTCGCTGATCACCTTGAGCTCCGCCGCATCGCCGTACACTACTTGCAGGCGCTCGGTGACATTCAGCATTCCGATGCCTGTTCCCGACGACACGCTGGCGCCGGACGCGGGGATGCCCACGCCGTCGTCCTCCACCTCAATCACCAGGCGATGGTCGGAGCTGCGGCAGCGCAGATAGATGGTGCCCGCCTCAACCTTCGACGAGAAGCCGTGCTTCACCGCGTTCTCCACCAGCGGCTGCAGGATCATGCTGGGCACGAGCAAATCGAGCGACGCCGCGTCCAGCTCCTTCACGACTTTCAATTTGTCCTGACCGAAGCGAGCGACTTCGATGTCGAGATAGTCGTCGAGAAAGTCGAATTCCTCGCGCAAGGGGACGAACGAATCCCCTTTGCGCAGCAGCCGGCGCAGGATGCTGCCCAGTTTTACGATCATCTGGCGCGCGGAATCGGGGTTGGCGCGGACCAGCGACGAAATCGAATTCAACGTGTTGAACAGGAAATGGGGATTGATCTGGCTTTGCAGCGCCTGCATGCGCGCTTGTAACAGCAGGCGTTCCTGCTGCTCCAGCTTCATCTCGATGCGAACGTTGTTCAGCACCTTCAGCGCGATGGCCACCGCCATCACCGTGCCCGCGTAGATCGCGAGCTTCACCCAGATGTTCGGCGAATACAGCGCGAAGAGGCGCTTGGGGAATGCCAGGTGCAGCTGAATGTGAATGAACTCGAGACCGAGGATGAGGAAGAAGAACGACGTCTGCCAGTCGATGAATGATTTGCGAATGCTGCGCCGGATCCAGTGATAGATGCTGAGATCGAACAGCGGCGAGAATGACCAGATCGCCTCGCGCTCGGGGGCGATGTGGCGCAGGAAGCCAGCGGCCGTGCCGGCAAAAACGTACATCGGCAGCGCCAGCCACTCGGTCGAATAGCCGGGAGCGCTGCCCAGGAAGAGCGATGGCAGTCCAACCAGCAGCCCTCCGGCGGCCCCAACGAGCCGTCCGCCGATGACGCCCATCAGGATTGCGCCTACGAAAGCGATGTCGGCAGCGAGAAAGTTGTGCACCCAGCCGCGCACCAGCACGCCCAGCGCAATCGGCGCGCCCACGATGTAAACGATTTCCAGCTTCTCTGTGAGGGTGCGTTCTTCGCGAAAGAGCAGGACGCGAAAGCGCCGTGCGCGCACCAGCACGCTGCTGATGGCCGCGGCTACGCCGAGGCGAATCAGCAAGGTGACGAGAATGAGACGCGAGTCCAAAATCGGTTGTCAGTTGTCTGTTGTCAGTTGTCAGGTATTTCCGCAATTAAGCGATGTCGCTTGGGGAAGCATTCATTGATCCTTGTAGCAGCCGTTTAACCGACAACCGACAACTAGTCCCTGGCGACTGGCCCCTGCTTCATCCTATCGCGCTGGTGGCTTCGTGAAGGGCGCGTTCGACGGCCGCTGCATCGGCTGCTTGGCCCTGCGCCATGTCGCGCGTACCGCCCCCCCGTATTCCGTAAGACTGGGCAACTTGCTTCATGACGGCGCCCATGTCGTGGCTGGAGCCATGCGTCTGCGCGAACACCAGCGCCGGATGAGGGCCTCCGCAGCCGAGCAGCGCAGTCGCCTGTCCGGACTTCGTAAGCTTTTGCGCCAGCATCTTGAGATAGGCGAGATCGCGTTCGGCCAGGTACTCCACCACCAGCCTTTGGCCCTGGCGCACCTCAGCGGCTTGCAGCAGCCGCGTAGCTTGCAGCTCGGCGACCTCCTCCAGCAACCGGTGCTGCGCCTTTTGCGCAGTTTTGTTCTCGTCCAGCAATTTCCGGATCTGCGTCGGCACCTCGTAGATATTTGTCGAAAACAGCGCTGCCGCTTCCGTCAAGGTCTCGAAGTCATGCCGAGCGATCGCCACCGCGCGCGTCCCGCAGACGAATTCCACCCGCATCCCTTGCCGCGATTTTTCGGCTTTGCGCAGAAGCACCCCGCCGATCTGGCCGGTCGCGCGGACGTGCGTTCCGCCGCAGGCGTTCAGGTCGATGCCGGAGATGTTGATCAGCCGCAGCCGCTCGCGCTCCGCCGGAGGGAGCTTGCGGATGCCCAGGATTTTCGCTTCCTCGACCGTCACGAAGCTGATCTCGACCGGCCGGTCTTCGGCGATGATCTGGTTGGCCCGCCGCTCGGCTTGCCGCATCTGCTCGGCGGAAAGTTTGAGCGTTGCCAGATCGATGGTGCAGAACTCTTCACCCATGTGGAACGACACCGTGGCGAAACCGTAGAGCTTCTCGAAGGCCGCGGAAAGCACATGCTGGCCCGAGTGCTGCTGCATGTGATCGAGGCGGCGGCCCGCATCGACGATCCCGCGAATTGCCGCGCCCGCATGCAAATTGATCGGGACGAACTCGAGGACGTGCAGCACCTCTCCGGTCGACTCATCCTCGATGACTTCTGCGACGCCTATGCGTTTGCTGTCGGCATCGCCGGAGACCTCGATCCAGCCCGTGTCGAAGTTCTGGCCGCCGCTGGAAGGGTAAAACGCGGAGCGGTCGAGGGTGAGCGCGAAGCGTCCGCCGGCGTCGCGAACCGACACTACGTGAGCTTCGAACTCGTGAACAAACGAATCGGTGTAATAGAGGCGCTCAGTCACTAAGCCATTATCCCAGAGTCGGGTCAGAGACGCTGCATGGTAAGTGGATCGAAGCGCCCGGAACAGTATTTTTGCAGCGCCTTCAGAAATACCCCATTGTCGGTCGTGGCCTGTGCGAACAACGTCATCGACGAACAGAATTTCAGGTCATCGGGCGAACCAAAGATGCCGTGCAGCGAGCGTCCCTGCACATCATTCACCAGTTGTGTGCATTCCCGGAGGCGCGGCCCGAGCACCGGATGCTTCAGGTATTCCCCCGCTTCGGCTTTGGACGAGATCGCGTAATGTTCGGCAGTAAAGCTCCGCCCCAGTCCCTGGATTTGCGGAAAGATGAACCACATCCAGTGGGTGAGCTTGCGTCCGTTGCCGAGCTCCGCTTTCACCTGCTCATAGACCGAATCCTGCGCGTCGAGGAAGCGCCGTAAATTGTACCGATCCTCACTCATAAGGCGCGCGAATCGTGTGCTGAAACGCTGCTTCCAGCGCAACCCGAGGCTTCCACCCGGTTTCGCTGCGGATGCGGCGGGTGTCGTACCAGCGGTTCTGAAGTGCCCGGTGCAACGAGTGCCGCGAAAGCCGCATGTCGCCTCCGGGAATCAATGAATGCAGCGGCTCCGCCAGCGGCGACGCCATGTACAGCGGCCAGGAAGAAGTGAACTTGATTATGGAAAAATCGGCGGCGCTCTTCCGCTCATGATAGCGGCCCAGGGTCAGGTCGTCATCGTCGAGCACGTTGTACTGCCGGAAGCCGGCGCCCGTGGCGGCGACGGCTTGCAGAGCATCGGCCAGGTTCTCGACGTAGTTCAGCGGGAAGCGGTTCTCCGGTTTGCCGAAGACGACATTGGTGTTGCCCATGCGAAAGGCGAAGATCCCGATGGGCAGCGGCCGGCCGGGTCCAAAGATGATGCCGGGGCGGACAATCGCAGTCGGCAATCCGGTCTGCTGAGCATAGAGCGACACCAGGCGGTCGGCGGCGATCTTCGAATCGGCATAGGAATCCCGAAGATTGGGGTGGTTGTCGAGCGGGGTGCGCTCGTCGATGCGCTCGCCTTCCTCAACCGGGCCATAAACGGCGAGCGAGCTCAAGTAGATGAACTGCGGGACGTGATTCCGGGAGCAGGCGGTGAGAACGCGCTCCGTGCCTCCAACGTTAGTGTCGAAGTAACTGCGGCGGCGTGCGGCTCCGACTTTGGCCGCTAAGTGATAGACGGTCTCGGCCCCGGCTACGGCGCGGGAGATGCTGTCGGCGCGACTGACATCGCCATCGATGATTTCGGCGCCCAGGGCCTGGAGTCGCTGGGCCGCAGCCGTCGAACGCGCCAGCACGCGGACAGAAACGCCTTTGGCGAGCAGATCGCGAACCAGGAATCCGCCCACAAATCCCGTACCGCCGGTCACGGTCACGCGCATAAGAAAATTTCAGAAGCAGCAATTAGCAGTGAGCCATTAGCAACTCGCTGCTCGTTGCTGCTTCCCGTCCTCGACCCGCGCTTTTGCGGTGTGTTAGATTACAGCTTCGCTTTCCCAATCCAGTCGCGGCGCTGTCATTCCCGCTGTTTTCCGTCCTCGTCACGCATGTTCGTGAACCAGCTCCAAACCAGCGCTCGAGAGAACAAGAATTGACGATAGTCACTTATATTGTGCTCGCGATCGCCGCCATTCCCGGCATCTACTATCTGCTGGCGATCTACAGTGCGGCGCGTTACTTCCGCGTGGCCTGGCGCGAGAATCCGCCCAACCGCGATTTCCTTCCGCCCATTAGTTGTTTGAAGCCGATTCGAGGGTTAGACGATGACGCTTACGAGAATTATGCCAGCTTTTGCCGTCAGGATTACCCCGAATACGAAATCATCTTTTGCGTCGATCCCGACGACCCGGCGTTGCCGGTCCTGGAGAAGCTGGTAGCGGACTTCCCGGAACGCAAGATTCGCCTGATTTTTGGCTCTGGCCGCAATGCCATTAATGACAAAGTCGGACGCCTGACGCGCCTGGTGAGCGAGGCGAAATACGACATCCTATCCATTACCGACGGCGATATTCGCGTTGGGCCGGACTACCTGCGGGCCGTGGCGCATGCGTTTCGCGATCCGAAGGTTGGCGGCGCGACGACGCTGTACGTTTCGACCGAAGAGACCAGCTTCGTGCAGGAGCTGCAATCAATCGCCATGACCTCGGATTTCTTCGCGGGCATTCTGGTCGCTTGGCAGCTCGATGGCGTGAAGTTCATGTTCGGGCAATCGATTCTAACTACCAAAAAGTATATCGCCGGCTTCGGGGGATACGAGGTGCTGGAGAATCGTCCAGCGGACGACCTCAACGTCGGGCGTCTGGTTGCGGAGCAGGCTGAAGTCAAATTGCTGCCTTACGTAGTCAAGACGGTGGCGGATTTCAAGTCGCTGAAGGACCTGTTCTACAAGCGCGTGCGCTGGATGACGGTCATGCGATTGGTGCGCCGGCAGGGTCATCGCGGGCTGATCTTCACCTGGGGCCTGATTTGGGCCTTGATCGCAGTCGCGGTTCATCCCACGTGGCAGACCGCCGCAGCTTATCTGGGAACGTATGCCGTGCTGCGTGTGATCATGACGTGGCTGATCGGCGTGTACGGCATGAAACAGAAGGGTCTGTGGCCGAAGATGCTGCTGATTCCGCTGTGGGACGCGATGGCGTTCGGCATCTGGGTCGCGAGTTTCCAGAGGAATGTGATTCGCTGGCGCGGCTATGATTACTACATTCGCAATGGGATTCTGGTCCCGGTGAATCCGGCGAGTACGCCGTTGGGGAAGTTAGCAGTAGTTTCGAGTTTGCGAGAACGTCCCTTCGGGCTGGTCATTCTCCTGGACTTTCGATAAAGCTGCCGACCGGAACTACCGCCAGACCGAAACTTAACCATGAGTTCGCATCATTCCAAAATCGCTATTGCCGGCGCGGGCATCTACGGCGCCACCGTCGCCATTCGTCTCGCCGAGCAGGGACACACAGTCCATCTGTTCGATCCGCTTGGCGTTCTGAACGCCGCCTCGGGCATCAATCAGTTCCGCATTCATTCGGGATATCACTATCCCCGCAGCCCGGAGACGATTGAAGAGACGATGGGCGCACGCGCGGAATTTCTGCAGAGCTTCGCCAAGGCCATCGTTCGCAACAGCGAGCATTTCTACGCCATCCCGCACGAAGGCTCGCAGACACCGCCGGAGCTGTTCGAGCGCGTGATGGAAGAGCACAAAATTCCGCTGCGCCCATGCCGACCGGCGTGGATGAATTTCGATTTCATCGACAAGTGTTATGCCGTCGAAGAGCAGATCTACGATCCTGACCTCTTGCGCGATGAGCTGTCGAAACAGATCGAGTCGCTCGGCATCACTTTTCATCGGAAGGAATTCAAGCCGGCAATGCGGCCTGACTACGACTTTCTCGTCTGGGCGACGTATGGCCTTGGACCTTCGCGCGGGCTGTTTAAGTCGGTGAAGTATCAAGTGGCGGAGAAGATCCTGATCCGCCTGCCGCAGCAATTACGCGGCATTTCGCTGGTCGTCGTCGATGGGCCGTTCACCGCGTTCGATCCCTATGGCAGCTCGGAGCTCTCGATGTGGGGCTCGGCCAAGCACTCGAATCATTGGACGACCACGAATCCCGACGAGCCAATCCCCGAACAATTCCGCGAGCTGCTCAACGGCCCACGATTTCAGCCGATTCCCTGGACACGTCACGACGCGATGCGCAAGGATGCCGCGCTCACGGTGCCTGATTCGATTGACGCCGAGTATCTCGGCTCGCGGTTCACGATTCGCGTGGTGGAGAACAATCCCGCGCAGGACCGCCGGACGCTGTACGTCCAGGAGACCGCGCCGGGCGAGATCCACATCTTCTCGGGGAAGGTTGTGAGCGCGGTGAAAGCGGCGCGGTTGGTGGCGGAGCGAGTGGGGCGAGGAACGAACGCGGCGCACCCCTAGAAGGTTTGGAGTTCGCGTGGAATGTACTTTGGATATTTACCTCGGGTAGTGCGGCGCTTCGGCGGCGCTTTATCGATGGGTCCTTATTGTTTTGAAGCCGGCTTTCAGCCGGCGACAGGGTGTACCGTCGGCTAAAAGCCGACTCACAGTCATTTCGTGGCCGCGCGGGACGCTGGCCTGAAGGCCGGCTCTACCCGAACATCGCGCTGATTTCTTGCGTGCCGGCAGCGTCCTTTGCGAAGTCGAATGTGCCTTTGTCGCGCATCTCACGCGCGGCACGCAGAAACGCTCCTAGAGCAGAGCGGGCCAGAGAACTGCCGACGCTGATGCGTTTCACCCCCATCGCCGACAACTCGGCCGCAGTCAATTGAACTCCGCGCAGTCCCATCACCACGTTCACCGGGCGGTCGACGGAGCGCACCACCTCCGCGATGTCTTCTTGCGTGCTTAAGCCGGGGGCGTATAGAACGTCGGCTCCCGCGTCCTGATAGACCTGCAAGCGCGAGATGGTGTCGCGCAGATTGGGCCGGCCGTGCAGATAATTCTCGGCGCGCGCCGTCAGCGTGAAGGGGAAGGGCAGCGAACGCGCAGCTTGCACGGCCGCGCGAACCCGGTCTGCCGCGAGTTCCAGGTCATAGATAGGATCGTCGTCCCGCTCGGTTGCGTCTTCGATCGATCCGCCGACCACGCCTGCCACCGCGGCCAGCTTGATGGTCTCGGCCGCAGTCTCGGGATCATCGCCAAAGCCATTCTCGAGGTCGGCGCTTACGGGTAAGTCCGTGGCGGAAGCGATCTCGCCAATGTGCCGCAGCACCATCTCGCGCGAAAGCGTGTTATCGCGCTTGCCGATCGAGAACGCGTATCCCATGCTCGTGCTGGCCAGCGCCTCAAAGCCAAGGTAAGCGAGAATGCGAGCGCTGCCGATGTCCCAGGGGTTGGGGATGATGAAGGCATGATCGCGATGATGGAGCGAGCGGAAGAGCTGTCCTTTTTCGGCTTGGGTGGGCATAGGGATTCGACTGAGGGAAGCGGGCCTGGGATTCGGAAGGTGACGCCGCTGCGCGGCTCGGGCACATTACCAAAGCTTACCCGGAGCTTGCGCCGCGGGCTAAAATCATCCCGCCGCTGCGCAGCTGGTCCATGAGCTTTGGCCGCACCTTTCCGAGGTCAACAGTCCATGAATTCACACAACAACATAAAACGCGGGCCGAAGCCCGCGTTTCATTTGCTGCTGAATTGTCTTGGCTGCTACACGCCCGAGGAAATCAGCGAAGGCACGGCAGGGGTGCGCATGCGGCCGTTGCGATTGTTGGTCGTGTTGCGCCAGTTCACGTGCGGCAGAAACACCGAGTGGTCGATGCGGTCGCTGTATTTCAGCGCGATGTCGATCATCGAATCGAGCAGCGAATCCGACAGCAGATGCGGCTGCAGGCCCAGATCGATCAGCTTGGAGTGCTTCGCGTTGTAGTAGTGCGTCTCGGCTTCGACGCGCGGATCGGGCAGGTGGTCGATCTTGGCCTTCAGGCCCAGCTTCTTGGCTGCGCCGTGCACCATCTCGCGCCAGTTCCAGCACCGAGAACTGCTCGGTGAACTGGTTGAAGACGCGGAACTCGCCGGGGTCGGCCGGATTCATGCAGGCGATCTCGACGCAGCGAATGGTATCGCGAATGTCGAGGAAGCCGCGCGTCTGGCCGCCCTTGCCGTACACCGTGATGGGATGACCCGCCGCCGCTTCGATGCAGAAGCGGTTCAGCGCCGTGCCGAAGATCTCGTCATAGTCGAAGCGGTTGATGAGCGCCTCATCCAGCGCGGTTTCATCGGTCGTGGTGCCATAGACGACGCCCTGGTTCAGGTCGGTGGCGCGCAGTCCCCAGGCCTTGCAGCAGAAATGAATGTTGTGGCTGTCATGCACCTTCGAGAGGTGATAGAACGAGCCCGGCTGCTTGGGGAAGGGCAACGTGTCCGCGCGGCCGTTGTGCTCGATGCGGATGTAGCCCTCTTCAATGTCGATGTTGGGCGTGCCGTACTCGCCCATCGTGCCCAGCTTCACCAGGTGGCAGTCGGAGCGAATTCACGCAGCGCGAACAGCAGGTTCAGCGTGCCGACCAGGTTGTTGACCTGGGTAAACGTCGCGTGTTCGCGGTCGATCATGGAGTACGGCGCGGACCGCTGCTCGGCGAAATGGATGACGGTGTCAGGCTCGAAATCGCGGATATGCGCCGACAGGAACGCGTAGTCCGTCATGTCGCCGACGAAGGTTTCGATCGTCTTGCCGGTCAGATCTTTCCAGACTTTCAGCCGATCGTGCAGAGAGCGAATCGGGGTCAGCGTCTGCACGCCAAGATCAAGGTCCCATTGCCGGCGGACGAAGTTGTCGACGATGGCGACCTGGTGTCCCTTCTTGGACAAGTACAGCGCGGTTGCCCACCCGCAGTAACCATCTCCACCCAGCACTGCAATTCTCATGCATCCTCCTCAGGGCTCAAAGTGTAGCGCGGCGACTGAAATGCTCTGCTCGCTCCGAGGTCCGACGGCGGGAAACCCGGTCACTTGGACAGCCGCTTGGGTGGCTCAAAATGACGCAAATAATGCTCTACTCTAAAGAATATACCGGGTTTGCGCCATGAATGCAGGAATTCTGAAACCGCGGACCGGTGCGGACTGACTTCGATTAAGCCCAAGATCGTTATCGCGCATTGGCTTGCCGCGGTTGGAGACCTGCCATAACGGTATCAGTGGCGTGGCCGCGCTCGGCATGCTGCGCGTCGCCGGGCGGCAAGGTGGTGCTCGGCAGCGGCAGGTTGGTGGACACGAATTTTCCGCCGCTTCGGCCACCACGTTCAGCTTTCCCGCCCCACCAGCTGCTTCCATCCGCGGCAGAGCCGAATCACTCGCCACCAGATAGTATCGCTCGGGCGTCGACCAAAGTTCCTTAAATTGCGCGTCGTCGATGAAAACATCGGGCGCGCCCGGCGCGTACGGAACCATACGAGAGATTCAAAATGCGGCCATTCAACAGCAGCCCGGTGCGATTGGTGTAGAAGAACACCGACGAATATGCGTAGTAGTGGCGATCGACGATCAGCTTGCCGTCCGGCGAGTGTAGAATCGCCTCGGCCAGCGGCCGCGAGGACAGATAGGGATCGAAGACGACCAGCGCCAGTCGCGCGGCCTGGAAGAACAACACCATCATCAGCGTGACGCAGAGAAACGCCCGCTCGGCCGGCGCGCAAAGGTCCCAACCGCGCCGATGAGAAAGGCGATGGCAGCCAGCAACAACGGCGTCCGCAGATACGCGAACGACTGCAGCGTCAGGTCCTCCATGTGTCCGAGCGACAGAGTGTACGCCGACGGATGCGAGGTCAGGGCGTTGAAGATGTCCCCCGGCGTGGGCACATTGCGGACCAGCACCAGGATCGTGATCGCCGGCCGCGGCCGCGCATGGCAGCAAGTACCGTCAACACTGCGGTGCCCCGGCGAATCCACTTGCTGTCCCCGCCATCGCCGAGCCCAGCAGCAACGCCATCGCCGGATAAGCCGGCATCGAGTAGTACTCCTGCGTGGTGGAGAAGGTGAAGAACACCAGGATGAAACCAACCCAGCAGAGCGCCAGCAGACGCGTGCGTCCGGCGCGATCCAGCGGCCGGAACGACAGCTTGGCGACAGCAGGGAAGTACACGCTCCACGGGAACAGCCATGCCAGATGGAACAGCCAGAAATAGAGCCGCGGTACGGTGTTGTAATCGCGCGGATAGCGCAGGTTCAGGAAGCGCAGCAACTGCTCGTTGATGAAGAAGAACCACAGGAAGCCGTGATACTCGCCCGGCCCGCTGTGCATGGAGAGCGAGAAATATGGCGGATTGCGCAGCGTCGCCAGCACGTGCCAGGGAACCGCGATCAGCAAGATGACCAGCGAGGCCGCTGAAGGGATGCAGCCGCTTCCAGGTCCGCGCCGAGAAAAACTGCTTGGTCAGGAACAAATAGATCAGGCCGGCGCCGATCGGGAAAACACGCCGATCAGGCTCTTCAGCAGCAGGCCGATTCCGAGGCTCGCGGCCAGCATAAACGCCCAGGCGCGCGGATGTGTCTTCCTGCTCGTCGGTGACGCGCAGCAGCGCCCACATCGCCAGCGCTAATGGTGAAGGTCAGAATGACGTCAGGAATCAGAACGCGCGTGAACAGATACAGCCCGACGCAGGTCGCAATCACCAGTCCCGCATAGAAGCCGGCTCGCTTGCCAAAGGCCCAGACGCCGAAAGCCGCCGTGAGCAGGACCAGGCCCAACGCAGAACAGCGCGAAACGGGAATGCGCGCCGCCCAATCGTGTACGCCGAAAACTTTGTAGCAGCCGGCGATCAGCCAGTAGATCAGCGGCGGCTTCTCCAGATAGGCAATGCCGTCGAGACGCGCGGTGACATAGTCGCCGGTCGTCAGCATGTTGCGGGCGATCTGCGCCTGAACCGCGTCGACGTCGTCTGCAGCGAAGGCGGAGAGATGATCCCGATCAGGTAGACCGAAGCGGCAATCAGCAGCAGCGCTAGGTATATGCTCCAACTGCTGGAGCTGCGCCCATTGTGTGGCTGTGGCGGGCTGTCGGCGCCCGAACATTCCACTTTTTCATCCACAACAACAGAATCATCAATCCCCATAAGTGATAGCCAATATTGACTCGCCTTTCCAAATGATCTTGCAGATGGCCCTCAACCACGTCCGGCGCGAAACAGCTCCGGATATTCTGCCGCGCCCGAGCGCAGCGTTTCGACCAGCAGCGGGCGCAGCGGGCCGCGCAGCCAATCGTGCGCCGGAATGTCGAAGCCGACCTTCGGCCGTTGCAGCACCGACTGCGGCAGCTTGTCTTTCATCAGACTGCTGCAGAACCAGCTTTTGCCGCGAGCCTGCGACCTTCAGCGAAGCCGGAGGCGGTTCGCAAACTCGACAATGCGATGGTCGAGAAAGGGCGGCCGCACCTCCAGCGAATGCGCCATGCTGATGCGGTCCGACTTAACCAGAATATCATCCGCCAGGTAGTACTTCTGGTCGAACCACAGATAGGCGTTCAGATCGCTGGCGTTGCCGTTGCGCCCGAGTTGCGCGCGCAGGTCGCCCAGCACTCGATCCAGCGCGCGGGGCAGCGCATCGGGAACTCAATCGCCGCTTTTCCGAATCGGAGAACGTTCCGTTCCAATAAACGTGGCTGCGGTCAGCCGACATCAGGCTTCCCGCCAGCAGGCGCTTGATCTTGTACTCCAAGCCGATCTTGTCGTCCGACACCGGCCAGCGCCTGCATCATCCGCTGCCCAAGGCGAAGCACGCTGGCGCAGGCAGACGCCGCAGATTCGCTGCGATGCGGCTCGCGCGATAGGTCAGATAGCCGCCGAACAACTCGTCGGCGCCTTCGCCGCTGAGCGCAACTTCCGTGCTGCGTGCGGCTCAGCTTCGCCAGGAACCACAGCGGCAATGCGCCGGCATCCGCGC
Source organism: uncultured Acidobacteriaceae bacterium (assembly GCA_963747045.1). Lineage (GTDB taxonomy): Bacteria > Acidobacteriota > Terriglobia > Terriglobales > Acidobacteriaceae > Bog-257. Next base: position 40,728 of record CAVVDN010000023.1, read on the forward strand.
TGGGCTCGTCGGAGTAGTACGCGAATTCCTGGATCGCGCCTTCCAGGTCTTGGTCCGGGTTGAGGTCGATCTCCTCGTGCTCGGTGCCGTACTCCCGGACCATCGTTCTGGATGTAGCTGCTCTCGTCGAAGCTACGTCCGCGGAACGAAATCGAGAATGTTTTGACTTTTGAGGAAGACGCGCGCGAGGCGTAATGCAGGATGGTCGACGAATCCAGTCCGCCGCTGAGCCATACGCTAAGCGGAACGTCGGAGATCAGGTGCTCGCGCACCGACTGCTGCAGGAGTGCGTCCAGCTCTTCGCAAGCCGATGCCAGCGTGTAAGGCTGGGCATGCGGCTCAGGCAGCTCCCAGTATGTCTCTGTGCGCGGTCACGCCGTCGCGCCACTCCAGCCACGTTCCCGGCATGACCTTTAGATTCCCTCGATCATCGTCCAGGGCGCGGGAATGTAGTTCAGCGCGAGGTAGCAATCCAGCGCATGCAAGCTGAGGTGGCGCTCGATCTCGGGATGGATCAGGATGGCCTTCAGCTCCGAGCCGAAGAGCAGCTCCTCGCCCAGCCGCGCGATATACAGCGGCTTGATGCCGACGCGATCGCGGGCCAGCACCAGGCGCCGTGGCGGAATTCGTCCAGATGCGCGATGGCGAACATGCCGCGCAGCTTCTGGAAGCAGTCGGTGTCCCATTCCAGAAAGGCGTGCAGAACCGTCTCGGTGTCGCAATGGGATTTGAAGCGTGTGGCCGGATTTTTCCAGCTCGGCGCGGAGTTCGAGATGGTTGTAGATCTCGCCGTTGAAGACGATGACGGCGTCGCCGTCCTGCGAGCGAATCGGCTGGTCGCCGGATTCTAAGTCGAGAATTTTCAGGCGAGTAGCGCCCAGCGAGCATGTGGCGGACTGGTACGTGCCTTGCTGGTCCGGTCCGCGATGGACCAACGTGGCAGTGGCTTCTGCGATCCGCTCCGGACGCGGTGATCCGTGCTTATGTGTGAAACCAACTATGCCGCACACGATATTTTGATGCCTGGGCCCTGCGATTCCCTTGTAACTAAACTATCACATTGGGTTGGTAGCGCGGCTGCCCCTAAATGGCGATGCCTCGCGGCAGCTCGGGCCGGCTCACGTCATGTAGGATGAGTCAGAGGCGAAATCCCGAGAAGCACGAATGCGCAACCGCCCTCATCTGAAAACCTACATTCTCATCGCCATCATGGTCGTAGCCGGGCCGGTCGGAAATCTGCTGATCGCCAAAGGCATGCGGCAAGCCGGAGCGCTACGAATTCTGGCCGCTGGGGCAGCTCGTGCACGACTTCCTGCGGGTATTCGGCTCGTTCACCATCTGGATCGGCATCGCTTCGCTCATCACGTTCATCGTGGCGAACATGCTGGCGCTGTCGCTGGCGGACTACAGCTTCGTGCAGCCCGCGGCTGCTCTGGGCTACGCGGTGGTAGCTGTGCTCGGCTACTTCGTGCTGCATGAAGCGGTTTCGCCCCTGCGCTGGCTCGGCATTGCCGTCATTTGTTTCGGCGTCGTCTTCATCCGCAATACCAATCCCCGCACCACGGAGAATTCCAGCTGATGTTGGAACTCGTACTCTTTGCGATGGTCATTGTGGTCGGCACAGGAGGCGAGTTGTGCGTCGGGCGTGCCATGAGGGAAACCGGCGAACTGGAGCGACTTCGTCCCGGCGATGCCGCCAGCCTGATCTGGCGAGCGCTGCGCGTGAAGTGGATCTGGATCGGCGTCATCATGATGGCGCTGGCGTTCTTCTCGTTGCTGGCGCTGCTTTCCTTCCAGGAGGTCAGCTTCGTGGTGCCCGTCACCGCGCTCAGCTATCTGGTAGGCGCGGTCGGCGGCATCTTTTTCCTGGGCGAAAGGGTCGAGCGGCAGCGCTGGATCGGAATCGGCCTGGTCTGCGTCGGCGTGACCCTGGTGCTGATGGGAAAGTGAGCCTTGGTGTCGCCGCTGATGCGGCTCCAGCTCTCACTCATCTTCGACCCGGGGCTTGCGCCCCGGGCTCACGGCACAGTCGCCGCTTCGCGGCTCGTAACTTTAGTCCTTTCTGGTCCTCTGCTCTGTTGTTTTTGGGCGATTGCGACCGCGCTGTAGGTTAAGCTCTCTATATAGCAAATAGCAATGCCGCCGACCCTCGCCGAACCGATGACCTTCGCGCCTGTGAACGCCTCGCGCACGCTGGTGTTTCGCGAGGTCCTCTCCATGGGCATGGACTCGATTCGCTCGGACAAAATCCGCGCGGCGATGACAGCGCTGGGCATGGCCGTGGGCACGGCAGCCTTGATCCTGGTCGTCACCGTCGCGCTCACCGGCAAGCACTACGTGTTGGCCCAAATTGAAGGGGTCGGCATTAACGTTATCTGGGCGGAGTACAACGGCGTCTCCAGCGCGGGAACGAACCCTGGCATGGCCGACTATCTCACCATCCAGGACATGGATGCGGTTGAGCGGCGGTGCCGGGAATCGAAGACGCCAGCCCGGTCTTCAATTCGCACCAGCACATGGTGGTCGGCTCGGGCGGCAAGGAGAAGGACATTCTGGTCCTCGCGGTCGATCCGCAATATCAGACCATACGCCGCATGGTGGTGACCTCCGGGCGCTTCTT
>CAVVDN010000024.1:0-19468 GCA_963747045.1 uncultured Acidobacteriaceae bacterium
TTCCACAACGTCTGGACCATCGTGGCCTTTGCGCTCGTGGCCTCGACGGTTATGAAGGGCATTTTCGACTACACGGGTACGTACCTGGTGAACTACGCCGGGTACGGCATGATCACCGACCTGCGCAACGATCTCTATTCCGCGACCTTGAAACGTTCGGTGGCATTCTTCCAGCAACATGCTACGGGGACGCTGCTGTCGGCAATCGTCAACGACGTCGAAAAAGTGCAGTTCGCCATGTCCAGTGTGCTGGCCGAGTTTCTGCAGCAGTTTTTTACTTTCGTCTTTACTGCATTCGTGGTGATCAGCCTGGGCGGGCGTTTGAGCTGGGTGCTGCTGCTCTTCGCTCCCTTTGTGGTGATGTCGGCCAGGCGCATCGGGCAGCGAGTGCGTTCTACCACCCGCAAGGGCCAGGACAAATTAGCCGACATTAACAACATCCTCCACGAGACCATCACCGGCGTTCGCATCGTGAAGGCGTTCTGCATGGAGGCCTGGGAGACGCGGCGCTTCCGCGACGCCGCCAGGCGCCTGTTCAGGGCCAACCTGCGCTCGGCTGCGGCGTTTGCAGTCAGCTCGCCGCTGATGGACATCTTCGGTGCCGTGGCGATCGCCCTGCTGATTTACCTTGGGCGCGAGTACATCAAGCACGGCATCTTCACCGAAGGCATCTTCATGGCCTTCATTGTGGCCGTGTTCAAGCTTTACGAGCCGGTCCGCAAGTTCGGGCAATTCAATAACAGTTTCCAGCAGGCGCTGGGCGCCTCGGAGCAAATCTTCAGCTTCCTCGACCAGCAGGACGACGTGCGCGAGGCTCCCGCCGCGATCACGCTGGCGCCGTTTCGTCGCGTCGTACAGTTCGACAACGTCTCGTTTGCGTACTCGGGCTGCATCGATGAACGGCAGGTTCTGCGCGATATTAATCTGGAAGTTGTGCGCGGGGAAGTGGTCGCCATCGTCGGCTCCAGCGGTTCGGGCAAGAGCACGCTGGTGCACCTGTTGCCGCGGTTTTTCGATGTCACCAGCGGCCGGCTGCTGATTGACGGCCAGGACGTGCGGGATGTGACCGTGGCATCGTTGCGCTCGCAGATCGCCATCGTCACGCAGGACACAATCCTGTTCAACGATACCGTGCGTAATAATATCGCCTACGGCCAGCCGCACATTTCGCAGCAACTGGTGGAGGATGCGGCGCGCGCGGCGCTGGCGCACGACTTCATCATGGCCCTGCCGGACGGGTACGATTCGATCGTGGGCGAGCGGGGCTTGCGGCTGAGCGGTGGCGAGCGGCAGCGGCTCTCGATTGCTCGCGCCATCCTGAAAGACGCGCCCATCCTCATCCTCGACGAGGCGACGTCGGCGCTGGACACCGAGAGCGAAGCCCTGGTGCAGTCGGCCTTGCAGAACCTGATGACCGGCCGCACGGTGTTCGTCATCGCGCATCGGCTATCGACCGTGCGCCGCGCCGACCGCATCCTGGTGCTGGAAAACGGCACCATTACCGACGAAGGGCCGCACGAGTCGCTGATGGCACATACTGGAACCTATCGCCGGCTGTATGATATGCAGTTCATCGAGGCTTCATCGGGGACGGAATAGTCACGTATGAATATTCGTTCCATGACTGGTTACGCGCAGGTGAAGGCCAACGTGAGCGATGAGCTCATGCTGACGCTCAGCCTGAAGTCAGTAAACCACCGCTTTCTCGATCTGCATCTCCGCATGCCCAACGAGCTGGACCCGCTGGAGATGAAAGTGCGCCGCGTCCTCAAAGAGCGCCTGCATCGCGGACACCTGGAAGTTACCTTGAGCATGGAGCGCAGCGGCGGTGCGGCCTTTGCCGTGAACCGTGAGCTGGTGGGCGGCTATCTGCGGACCTTCCGCGAAGTGGCCGAGGAGTTTGGGGTCAGCGCCGAGCCCGACCTGAATCTCGTTCTCAAATTGCCCGGTGCGATGAACGCGACCGAGGACGGGGATGCGCTGGCCACGCTGGAGCAGCACGTAACCGCAGCGCTGGAAGACGCCATCGAGCGGCTCAACCGCATGCGGGAGGAGGAAGGCCGTGGCGCGGTGGCTGAACTGCGCAATCGCATGACCCACCTGTCGTCGGCAACCCATGAAGTCGATCAGCTGCGCGGGCGCGTGCTGCGGGCCTACCAGGAAAAGCTGCACAGCCGCATGCAGGAGCTGTTGGGCACGCACATCGACCGCGATCGCATTCTGCAAGAAGCGGCCATGCTGGCCGAACGCAGCGATATCCAGGAGGAACTGGTGCGGATGAAGAACCACATCCAGCACTTCCTCTCCCTGCTGGATGCCGGAGGCGAAGTCGGCAAGAAGCTCGATTTTCTGTTGCAGGAAATGAATCGCGAAGCCAACACCCTGATGTCGAAGACTACAGGCGTTGCCGGCGAGGCCCTGCGCATCACCGAGTTGGGGCTGGCCATGAAGTCGGAGATCGAAAAAGCGCGCGAGCAGGTCCAGAACCTGGAATGAGCGGAAATTTATTCATCATTTCGGCGCCGTCGGGCTCGGGAAAATCGACCCTCACCAACGAACTGCGCCGCATTGTTCCCAACCTCGACTTCTCCATCAGCTACACCACCCGCCCCTCGCGGGGCAGCGAACAATCGGGGCGCGAGTACTTCTTCGTCAGCCGCGACGAATTCAAGCGCATGATCCGCGAGGACGAATTCCTGGAGTGGGCCGAAGTATTTGGCAATTACTATGGCACCGCCAAGGGCTTCCTGCGCGAAGCTCAAGCTCGTGATCACGATCTGCTGCTCGACATCGATGTGCAAGGCGCGGCGCAGGTCAAAGACAAGGTGCCGCAGGCTTGCAGCATCTTCGTCCTGCCTCCGTCGCGGGAGGAATTGGAGCGCCGTTTGCGCCGTCGCGCCGAAGCCGACGACAATCTTCAGCGCCAACTGCTGGGGGAAAAGGCGCGGCCGTTCAACACCGAGGCCATCATTCAGCGGCGCCTGCAAACCGCCTCGCAGGAGATTGAGAATTTCTGCCAGTACGACTATATTCTTGTGAACGATCGGCTGGAGGAGTCGATTGACACGTTGACCTCGATTGTGGAAGCGGAGAGGCTGAAGCGCTCGCAACTGACTCCCACTTCCCGGGAGCTGCTGGTTCTGGCGGCCGCTGATCGGGCCCTGCGACCGCACATGTTGCCGCAAGTGGAAGCAGTGCTGGCGACGTTTGATCTTTCCCGTTTTCCCAGCGTTTCGGAGTGACGTATGAAACTGGTTGAAGGATTCGACAGTAACTATCGCTATGTGCTGGTAGCGGCTCGCCGCGCCCGGCAAATCCAAAACGGCGCGAATCCGGTAGTGGATCCCCACTCGCGCAAGCCCTGTCGCATCGCGGAGGAAGAGATCCAGGCGGGCAAGGTGAAATGGGAGATCCCGGCGGCCGGCGGAGCTGCCGTGCAGGCCTCCGGCGAGCAGCCCGAAGGGCCCGTCGGCGGCGAAGCGGACGACTAGCCTGCTGGCGAATCGCCGGTCGAGCGCGCCGCATCCTTTCCGTAGAGAAGTCTCATGAAAATCGCATTGGGCGTGAGCGGCGGAATTGCAGCCTACAAAGCTGCCGAGATCGTTCGCCACTTGCAGGAGCGTGGCCTGCGGGTGCAGGTCATCATGACCGCTGCTGCGCAGGAGTTTGTGCGCCCGTTGACGTTCGCCGCTCTCTCGGGCGAGAAGGTCATCACCGGCATGTTCGGTTCCGAGGCGGGCGAGGCGAACCTGGATTCGGCAATCGAGCATATTGCAGTGGCGCAGTCGATCGACTGCCTGCTGGTCGCCCCGGCGACGGCCGACGTTATCGCGAAGTTCGCCCAGGGTAGCGCCAACGATTTTCTCTCCACCCTGTATCTGGCGACGAAAGCGCCTGTCGTCATCGCTCCTGCGATGAACGTGAACATGTGGGAACACCCGGCCACACAGGCTAATCTGCAAATCTTGCGCGATCGCGGCGTGCGTCTGGTCGAGCCGGGCAGCGGATATCTAGCGTGCGGAATGGTCGGCGCAGGCCGTCTCGCCGAACCGGAAGAGATTGTCGCGGCTACGCTTGATCGGCTTGGTATCGCACAGGACTTAGCTGGCGAAACCGTGCTGGTCACCGCCGGGCCGACCTATGAGCCGGTCGACCCTGTGCGCTACCTCGGCAATCGCTCCAGCGGCAAGATGGGTTATGCCCTCGCCGAGGCCGCGCTTCGCCGGGGCGCAAAGGTACTGCTGGTCAGCGGGCCTACCGCGCTACAGCCGCCAAGTGCGGCGCAAACGGTCTTTGTCGAGACCGCCGAGCAGATGTATGGAGCGGTCATGGAGCGCTGGCAACAGGCGAGCATCGTGATCATGGCCGCAGCCGTGGCTGACTATCACGTTGCAAACTCTGCTCCGGAGAAAATCAAGCGCAACGGCCCCATGAGCCTCCAACTGGAGCCGAACCCCGACATCCTGGCCGAGCTTGGCAGCGCGCGTAAAGCTGCCGGCAAAGATACGCCAGCGCTCATCGGCTTCGCCGCCGAGACCGAAAACCTGCTCGAAAATGCCCGTGCGAAGCTGCTGAAGAAACGCGTAGACGCGATCGTCGTCAACGATGTCTCTCGTTCCGGCATCGGCTTCAACTCCGATCGCAACGAAGTGACCATCGTCAGTGCTGCCGAAGCGTTGCCGCTCGCGGAAGCAGGGAAGTTCGAAATCGCGCAGAAGATCCTGGATGCAATCCACCGCATCCGGCAGCACCAACCGGCCGAGGCGCACACCCGAGCCGCTCGTTCGTAGACCATCTCTTTGTCGTCGCATAAAGCAAGGGAGCTCTCTGGCCCAACCCATTTGATTTATGCCTCGTCTGCAACGCGGCTTCTGGGGTAGCATCGAACACTCATGGCCACGCGTGTCCAACCATTAAGCGAGCAGGACCTTCGCGATCTCGGATTCGGGTCGGTCGTCTCGCGCGAGAGCCAGCAGCGCCTGCTCAATCGCGACGGCAGTTTCAACGTCGAACGCAAGGGCCTGACGCTGCTGGAATCCCTCAGTCCTTATCACGTGCTGCTGACCATGCCGTGGTGGCAGTTTTTCGTGCTCTGCGTGGGATGGTATCTCTTTGCCAATGTGCTTTTTGCTCTGGCGTATCTGGCCTGCGGTACGGGGGCTCTGATCAGCACCGGCGGGGGCATCTCGCAGCACCCCTTCTGGCGCGCATTCTTTTTCAGCGTAGAGACGATCTCGACCATCGGGTATGGCAACGTTGTGCCGGTCACACTGGCTGCGAACCTGGTCGTCACCGCCGAAGCACTCGCCGGGCTCGCCGGATTTGCCATCATCACCGGCCTTCTGTTCGCGCGCATTTCGCGTCCGACCGCCAATGTGCTGTTCAGCAGCCATGCGGTGGTTGCGCCCTATCAGGGAATGAGCGCGCTGGAGTTTCGTGTGGCCAACGCCCGCTCCAACGAATTGATTGAGGTAAGCGCAAAGGTTGTTCTCAGCCGCTTCGAGCAGGTGGACGGCGTAACCACTCGGCGCTACTACCCGCTGAAGCTGGAGCGCGACGGCGTCGTCTTTCTTCCACTGACCTGGACGGTGGTCCATCCCATCGACGAAGGGAGTGTGCTTTACGGGCAAACGGCAGAGACCATGCGGGAATCCGGAATGGAGGTCCTGGTTCTGCTGAAAGCATTTGACGAGACTTTCTCCACGATCGTGCAGACCCGGACTTCCTACATTTTTGACGACATCGTCTGGGGCGCGCGCTTTGCCAACGCTTTTATGGCGCATGCTGCGGAGCGCTTTGCACGGCAGCAGCGCAAGGACGGCAAGGTGGCCGTCGATATGCGTCTGTTCGATATCATTGAGCCGGTTGTCGAGCGATTAAATCGTTGAATCTGTGTTCCGCGACGCGCAAAATAGCTTGGACTCTCCAAGCGGGTTCACAACGCAGTTTGAGATTGCGGTTGAGCTTCAGCGCCGGCAGTTGTGTGCCTGCGCCCAAAACACAATGGAGGAACTATGGCTGAAGCACTTGTTGGCGGTATCAAGCGCGCGACGGGCTGGTCCATCACGCTTGCCGTTCTGATGATCATCGCGGGCATTATCGCGATGTTGGAGCCTGGCCTGGCCGGCGTGGTGATCACCTATGTCATCGGATGGACGGCTATCTTCAACGGCTTCGCGCAAATCATCTTCGCCTTCCGCACCCACGGTGGCTGGCATGTCGGGCTCGAGGTCATCCTCGGGGTCATCTACATCATCGCCGGCATCTTCATCCTGATCCATCCGTTGGGCGGCCTGCTGGCGCTTACCCTGTTTCTGGCCAGCTTTCTCTTGGTCTACGGAATTTTCGCGCTCGTGCTGGCTTTCCAGATGCGTCCGCGCCGCGGCTGGGGATGGGTGCTGTTCGACGGCATCATCACGATCCTGCTCGGAGTCCTGGTCTGGAGGCACTGGCCATCGAATTCCGAATGGGTTGTGGGCACGCTGTTCGGCATCAGCATCTTCGTTTCCGGCGTGACGCGACTCATGGTATCGCTGGCGGTCCGAAGCGTGGCATCGCAGGCAACGTAGGTTATCTCAAGTTCAAGGTTGACTTAGCCGTTGGAATGTCCGAGATGGACGCTTCAGCGGCTATTTTTCTGCGCCGTGACAGAAGTCATAGGCAGCCTCCTCAACCTCTTCTAGATTGCCATTGTGGGGCAAGGACAGACCTCCTGATTGACCGAGTCCCCGGCCGGTGCGAGGCCGGGGACAGGTCAAGCCTCCGAGGGAGATTCAGCAATGGCAATCGAAGCAACGCGAACTGTAGGCGAACTGGCAGCCCAATGTCCGGGCGCGACCCGCGAATTTGAGAAGCTGGGAATTGACTACTGCTGCGGAGGCACCCGCACGCTGGGTGAAGCTTGCGCCGAAGCGAAGATAACCGTTGAACAGGCCCTGGCGCGCCTTCAGGCGGGGCTAGCGGCAACGCAAACGAAAGATGAGCGCAACTGGCGGGCAGCATCGCTAGCCGAGCTGATCGGCCACATCAACAGCTCGCATCACGCGTTCATACGCTCGGAGAGCCCGCGCATCGAAAGCCTGACCGCCAAGGTCGTTGGGGTCCACGGAACCGGGCACCCCGAACTGCTGCAGGTGCAAACCATCTTTAGCGATCTGGCAGAAGAGCTGAGCGTCCACCTGATGAAGGAAGAGCAAATCCTGTTTCCGTACGTGACCCGCATGGAGGAAGCGGCCTTCGCCGGCGAGCCCGCGCCGCCGGCGATGTTCGGAACTGTCGTCAACCCGGTTCGCATGATGATGCAGGAGCACGACGGAGCGGGCGACGCTTTAAGGAAGCTGCGCCAGGTGACGAACGACTATGCTCTCCCGGCAGAGGCGTGCATCAGCTATACCACGCTGTATGACGCGCTGCAGGCCTTTGAAGCCGACCTGCACCAGCACATCCACCTGGAGAACAACATCCTGTTTCCGCGGGCGGTGGCGCTGGAATCGAAGAGGTAGGACCGTGGTCTCTGCCGGGACGCGGAGCTGAGGGATCTGGGTCGACAACTCTCGCTTGCTCGACCGCATCTCGTTAGCCATGCCTCGTCGACCAAAGCACACCAGCGAATCACTGCCGCTGATGCCTTCTTACTCCGGCCTTGACTCTGCGCGTGAGGCCGCGAAGGACTGTCGCGCGTGTGATCTCTGGAAGAACGCTACGCAAACGGTCTTCGGCGAAGGCGCGCCGCATGCGCGCGTGATGTTTGTCGGCGAACAACCGGGAGACAAAGAAGATCTGCAAGGGAAGCCGTTCGTTGGCCCCGCAGGCGCTGTGCTCGACAAAGCTTTAGAAGAAGCTGGAGTCGACCGCGACGCAGGCCTACGTCACCAACGCGGTCAAACACTTCAAGTGGGAGCCTCGCGGCAAGCGCCGCATCCATAAGAAGCCGAACTCGCTGGAGATTACTGCGTGTCGCCAGTGGCTGGACACCGAGATCGAACTGGTAAGACCCGAGGTTGTGGTGTGCTTAGGGGCTACGGCAGCGCAATCGCTGTTAGGGCGCAGCTTTCGCGTCACGCAGCAACGCGGCCGGCTCATGCCCTTTGACCGCGCGCCGCAAGTTCTGGCGACCGTGCATCCCTCGTCGATTCTGCGAGCTCAGGATGACGAATCGCGGCATCGTGAATATGAGCTGTTCGTGAACGACTTGCGCGTCGTGGCGAGAGCGCTGCGCCAGCACAAAGCGGCTTGAGTTCGGTCACTTACGCCAGATACGGCTGCAAGCTCTCCCGGATAGCGGCTTCATCGATCTGCTCGCCCTGATTCAGGCGATTGAGGATCTCGTCGACGACCTGCTTGGCGGTGTTGCGCTCGCGGTGCAGCAGGAACCCGTCGAAAATGTGTTGTCCCCGCATGGCATTGTCGATTTCGGTTTCCTTGTCGTGCTCGCCCAGTTCGGTGAAGTACACGACCTTGTAGCGGCCGCCGAAATCGGCATCGCGGTAGATCTCGAACATGACTTTCTTGGTGTCGGTGGTCAGGGGCATGGTGAATAGAGCCGAACTTCTCGCCGCAATCGAGCCGACCGTTTCGGTCGAGCGGACAAATGTGATTATAAAGCCGGCCTCAATGTGGCACCAGCCTGCTATTTCGCGCGCTTGACAGCGATCCCGGTAATCTCAAAATGAGCGCCAAGCAAAAGTTTGCTGGAACCCGTAAATGTCCGCGCCGGAAAGCCACCATGGAAGTATGTGCTGTACACCGAATTGAAACTGTCAAAGAGACTCAAATCGGTGCAAAGTACATGCACCATAACGAGGTCGTCCATGGTCATGCCTGCCGCCTCAATCGTTCGCCTAAAATCGTCCATCGCCAATCGTGTCTCTTCCTTGGCAGACGCAGGCACTACTCCCGTCTTAGGATCTGCCCCGATGTAGCCTGATAAATACAACGTATTTCCAACCAGCACGGCATCGCTGAAGGGGAGTTTTTTTCGCTCTGCGGATTGGTCGAGGACGATGTGTTCGCGGCCGCTCTGCGCAAAAACCGGCAAGATAGCGGCCAACAGAATGAGTGCCGCAGCAAGGCTGCGATGAAGCTTCATGCTTGCTCCTGAGGGAAAGGTATGCAAGCGTTTCGGGCACGCGCGTCGGCAATTCGCTAATCGCTGCTTTCGCTAATCGTCTCCCGATGCCGTCGCCGCTTCTGGCTCGTCCACATGCTGCGGGAAGGAAATGACCTCGCCGTCGTGCCGCACCGATTTGTGCGTGAGCGACACGCGCAACTGGCGCTCATACTCGGCAAGCTGCGCCTCCAGTTTCGTGGCGGCTTCCGCTTTCTTCAGCAGGTCTTCGCGATAACGCTTCAGGAAGTAGTCGATGGTCTCGACGCGAATCTTGATCGAGCCGGTCGGCTTGTTCTCATCCAGGTCCTTGAAGGAGAAATACGGAGTGCCGGACTTCTCGATGATGTCCTCTATGACGCTATAAATAGGGGCATCGTGGCCGCACTTGAAGTTGCTGATCTCCAGCGCTACCAGGTTGGGATGGCGCGCGGTAAACTTCGCCGCCCAGATCTTCTGATTGGTGCTGGCCGAGTAGGCGTTCTTCCACACGTCGCGAATGTCGAGCGCGTGCGTGATCGCCTCCGAACGAACTTCCTCGCCAAACAGGCGGTCGAGCAAGTCTTCGTCGGTCGGCAGCTCGCTCTGCGAGAACACGGGATACCCGAGCTTCTGGAACTCTTCCATGATCTCGTGGTTCAAGCCGGGATCGTGATGGTAGACGCGGCCGAGCATCACGATGCCGAGCCGGTTCTCGCGTTCCAGTTCGTCCAGCACTTCGCGCGAGCGCTTCTTCAGGCTCTCATCGAAATCGGAGAACGCTTTGAATCCGGCCTCAAGCGCGCGCTGGTTCTCTTCTTCGGAGAGACCGAGGATCGGCCCCCACGTCTGGAACATCTGCAGCCCGAACAGCTTCTCGTCGTGGATGTTGATGATGGGGTCGAGATACTGAATACCATTCTCTTTGAAGACGTCGTTTTCCTTGGTGAATGCGGCCTTCACGGCGTTGGGCGTCGCAGTCACAGTGGGGCAGGCGTTCGAGCCGCTGCAATTCTTGAACGGCTGGTGCAGCGTGTCGATCATGGGAAAGAAGATGACGTCGAGCGGCTTCTTCTGGTGCTTCACGAAGATCAGGTTATAGACGTGCGGAATGCCGATCTTCGACGGGAAACACGGATCGATGGCGCCGCGGCCTGCGCCCTGGCGATACATCTCCTGGCCGGTGAACTCGGAGTAGACGAGATTTTCCGGCTGCACGCCCAGGCTCTCGAGATATGCGCTGAACATCGGCGCGTAGAGATACATGTTCAGCACGCGCGGCATGCCGACGCGCAGCGTCTTGCGCTTCTCCATCAGCGCGATGCGCTGCTTGATCGCGTCCTTCTTGCCCCAGCGGGGAAGAGCCGGCGGCGGATCGGCAACGCTTGCCGAATTTCGCGGACGCCACACTTCGTTGGCGGCGATGTCGACGAAGTTCGGATTCTTCTTCTTGATTTCGTCCAGGCCCGCCTTGATCCCGCGCATCGCGTTGACGTCTTCTACCTGGCCTTTTTCGCAGGTCGAGATGATCAGGCGGCGTTCGCCCGCTTGCAGCGGCACCTTCGACTTGAAGACCGGCAGCGGGGAAGCCGGTTCCATCACCCCGTCGCCGACGCTGACATCGATGAACGTGCGCAGGCAGTTGTTTTTGCAGAAATAGCAGCGCGTGTCCTCGTTGCGGGTGGTCTTGTATCCGATCTTCTCTACGGCATCAATGCCGATGAACGTGGTGCGGTGGCCGTTCTTGTAGAGCCGGACGGCCTCGACGCCCGCGCCGATCGCGCCCGATTCGCCACAGTGCTCGTGGACGATGACCTCTGGCTCGTGCCCGACCCCGTGGAAGTGCGAATGGATGAAGTCGACTTCGGACTTTACCGCCGCGAGGTTCTTCTGCGTGCCGCCTTGCAGGATGAAGCGCGAGCCCAGCTTGGCCAGGTTCGGAATGCCGGCGACGTAGAGGAAGATGTTCTTCGGCAGCACCGCCGCGAGCCCGGCGAGGATCTCTTCGCCGCGCCAGCCCTGACGCTGGAAGTTCACGATGTCGGACTGCATGAACACCGCACAGCCGTAGCCGAAGACGGGCATCGTGCCGGCCGAGAACGCTATGTCGGCGTAGTCCTCGACCTTGTAGCCCAGCGACTCGGCGGTGCCCTGCAGGAAGTAGCCGTTGCCGGCCGAGCACTGTGTGTTCAGCTTGAAGTCCTTGACGCGCCCATCTTTCAGCACGATGAGCTTGATGTCTTGCCCGCCAACGTCGACGATGACGTGCGGGTTCTTGTAGAACTTCATTGCCGATTCGGTGTGCGCGACCGTTTCCACCAGCGCCACATCGGCCTTCAGCACGTCTTTCAGGACGTCTTTCGCGTACCCGGTGGTGCCGACGCCGAGAATCTCCAGCGTCGCGCCCTGCGATTCCACCTGGGTGCGCAAGGCGACGAACATGTCGATGGTGTCCTGGATCGGATTGCCGCCCGAGAGCTGATACGCCTTGCAGAGCACGTCGCCGGCTTCGGAGAGCAGCACAGCCTTGGTCGAGGTCGACCCGCCGTCGAGGCCAACGAAACCGCGAACAACTTCGCCGGGCGTGAACTTCGCGGCGTTGAACTTGGGAACCTTGTACTTCTCTTTGAAGGCCGCCAGCTCCTCATTCGAGGTGCTGAGGCCGGCCGAGCCGGACTTGGCCTTCTCGGCAGTGCGGCCGACGCTGATGTAATCCTCGAGACACTCGGTCCCCATGTAGATACCGACTTCGTCTTCTTCATCCTTGCCGAACTCGACCGCGCCCAGCGCCGCAAAGTACTGCGCGTTGTCAGGAACCTTGATGCAGTCTTCCGGCTTCAGGCCTTCGGGGATCTGGACCTTGCGTTCTTCCCACGTGCGCGGAATGTTCTGCTGCCACGCTTCCTTCATGCCGCGGATAAACGTGTTCGGCCCGCCGAGCAGCAGCACGTGCGGACGCAGCGTGTGGCCGCGAGTCAGCACCGTCAGGTTCTGAAGCACGATGGCATCGAAGAGCGAGGCCATCAGCTGATCCGGCGGGATGCCTTGCTTCTGGAGGCCGTTGATGTCGGTCTCGGCGAAGACGCCGCACTTGCCGGCCACCGGATGCAGCTTGATGCCGTGATAGCCCTGGTCGCAGAGCTCTGCGGCCGGAATCTTCAGCTTGGCGTTGATCTTGTCGATGACCGCGCCCGTACCGCCAGCGCACTTGTCGTTCATCGACGGAATCTTCTTCTTGCGGCCGGTATTCTCGTCTTCCTTGAAGACGATGATCTTCGCGTCCTGGCCGCCGAGCTCGATGACCGAATTCACTTCCGGGTGCAGTTTCTCGACCGCCAGCGAAACGGCCGTAACCTCCTGCACGAACTTTGCGCCGATCAGGTTCGCCAGCGCGCCGCCGCCCGAGCCGGTGATAAAGATACGGCAGTTGTGCGGAGCAATGCCGACCTCGTCCTGCATGCGCTTCAGAAACTCGAGCAGCTTCTCCGGCTGCTTCGTCTCGTGGCGCTGGTAGTCCGACCAGATCATCTGGTCAGTCGCGGTCTCGACTATGACTGCTTTCACCGTGGTCGAGCCGACGTCCATGCCGACGGTGTAAACCGCCTTGTGACCCGATTGCGCTGCAACCTCGCGCGATTTCGCCAGGATGCGAGCGGGAAGGGAATCTTCTACGGGCGCAGAATTGACTAAGGAGCTGAGGGAGACGTCAACTTTGGGATTGGCAGTGTCACAGCATCCGTGATCGCCGTCGTGTCCCATACCGTGTTGGTGAGAGTGACCCACTAAGCCTCCGTGATATTGCGGGTCTTCGCCCGCTTGGTTCGTCGGCGGGGCTGAAGCCCCGCTGCGCATCTGTCGTCCCTACGGGACTCACATCGATTTGTACGCCTGCCCAGCGCTAAAGCGCTGGGCTAACATGTGTCGCGTCTACGGCGCTCGGGTAGAGCTGACCTTCAGGTCAGCGTCTCCGCCCTCCGATCCTGAGCCGGCTTCAGCGGGCGGCACGATCGACGCGGGCTGAAGCCCGCATCAGTTCCCGAAAAGCTCGCAAGACGCGAACCTGAAGGTTCGCTCTACCGCATTTGCAACGCGCCTGGCCTTCAGGCCCGCTTCTATCCGTCTCATAATGCTAAACGCGGACCTAAGGTCGGCTCCACGGATCACAGGTTTACGCGTCCCCGAAGTTGCCTTCCACTTGCCTGAAGCCATGCTTCGCCTGCTTCAGCATCCAGTTGATCACCCGGCGATCGTTGTAGCAGAACGCCAGGATATGGTTCAGCGTCGAGAAGCAACTCTTCTGGCACTCCTTCTTCATTTCCTTCAACTGCTTGGTTTCAAACTTGTGGTTCTCGATGGTTCCCCAGTCGTATCCCGCGGAGTACATGGGGAAGCACGGCGCCAGCGTGCCGTCCACGCGAACGATCAGCGAGTTGTGCCCGGCGCGGCAGCCCCAGTCGTGCAGATCGCCTTGGATGAAGTTCTTCATCTGCGCCAGGCGCTCCACCGAGTTCACCATGTGGTAGCCGGACTTCTGCTTTTCCATCAGCCAGTCGATCAGTTCAGCCGCCGGCGGGTGGTGCTCTTCGCGGATGAACGTCGGGTTCGTGTACAGGTGCTTGAAATGCGGCTGCTCGGTCATCGGCGACTCGCAGATGTGATAGTCGGTCGCGATGCCGTTGTCGTGCGCCAGCTCCGTCAATTGCCGCACGTCGTCCATGTTGTTGGCGCAGATGTTGATGTTCAGGAACACCGAATACCCGTACTTGTACTGCTTCTTGACCAGGTAATCGAAGTACTTGCGGATGGGGACCATCGCCTTCGGCAGTCCACGCCCGGGAACGTCATCCCAGGCGTCGACCGCAAGATTGACGACGCCCACGCCGGCATCGGCAACCTTGTCGATCACCTTGGCTCACGCATCAGGCGGCCGTTGGTCGGCAGATAGACCCAGAAGCCCTTCTTCGCCGCGTAGTAAATGATCTTGTGCGCGAAATCGGGACGCAGCAGCGGCTCGCCGCCCATCAACGCCAGCACGCCGGCGCCGGAATCGCGCAGCCAGTCGATCGAGCGCTTGGCGGTGTCTTCGGTCATGCCGCGCACGCTGTTGTCGAACGCCCAGCAGTAGTGGCAGTCGAGGTTGCACTTCCACTCGTTGAACAGGTAGGCGATGATCGGATGGAATTCGCCGGGCAGCACGCGCGAGCGGATCCACGGAAAAGCCCAGCCGCGCATGGCGCGAATAATGTGCTTGGTCGACCACCTGCGCCGCTTGCCGTTCTTGGGGAAGAAATCTTCGTCCGGCGCGTTCATCAGCTCAGGATGCTGCGGGAACACCGGCGTCGGGCAGCGTCTGCAGCTTGCCATCCGGAGGTGGCGGCAGCAGCCGTGGCGTGTTCCGGCTGCTTCATCAGCAGGTCGTGCAGTTGAACATCCAGTCGATGAGTTGGGGGCTGCGGTAGTCCCCTCTGGTAGCTGCACCTCAGTCGGCATCTAGCTAAGATGTCCTTTCGTCAGTCGCTCGGGCAGAGCGGACCTTTAGGTCCCCGTCCCGGGTCGCTGTAATCTTGCGGTCCGATATCGAAGTCCCCGGACCTCGATATCGAACCCGTCTCTCGTATCCGCTAACGCGGACCTGAAGGTCCGCACTACGCTAGTCGCCAAACGCGGGAGCAGTTTCCAGCTTCGCGGACGCCGGTGCCGGCACCCGCGCCAGCTTCTTCTTGCCGTTCATCAGGTCGCTGACGTGCAGCACGAAGTGGGCCGCCATGCCGGCATAGCCATGACGATGCGGCACCGGATAGAACACGTTGCGCAGCTCAGGATGCTCGGCAACGTAGTCCTTGATGTCTTCCAGCCGCTTGCCGGTCGACTTCAGCGCCTGCTCGAATTCCATGCGCGCTTTCACCTTGGCTTCGCCCAGCGCCATCTGCACGCGGCTATGGGCGTTGATCTCGCCTTCGCCCGAGGTTTCGATGGGCAGGAAGATCATCTCCTTGAAGTGATTGGCAACGCCCGACTGGACGCCGTCCGACTGCGACGACGGCATGCAGCCGAAAGGTTTCAGCGCCAGCACCATGTGGCAGAGATGGTTCTTGGTGTAGTAGACGTTCTTGCCGACTTCGAGGTGACCCTCGCCGCCGCGCGCGAACTCGTTGTAGAACGGATTGGCCAGCTCGGCCATTTCCTTCTGATCGACCAGCTCGTGCGCGATGTTGCCAAGCCCTTCCACCGCGCGCTGGTACTGCCGCGCATAGATGCGCTCGCCCACCGACACATCCACTGCTTCTGCGTGAACTTCAGCTCGTTGGCGAACTGCTTCTGCGGCTCGTACCACTTCAGGTTCTTG
Source organism: uncultured Acidobacteriaceae bacterium (assembly GCA_963747045.1). Classification (GTDB taxonomy): domain Bacteria; phylum Acidobacteriota; class Terriglobia; order Terriglobales; family Acidobacteriaceae; genus Bog-257. The sequence continues at coordinate 15,432 of CAVVDN010000024.1, forward strand.
TACGGAGCATCGAGCGACGCCGGGCCGCCGCGCGCGCCTTCACCTGGTACATCATGTACATGACCCAGGTGCCGATGGGCTCAACCAGCACCTGCGCGCCTTCGCGCTCCAGGAACTCGAACATGTGGAAGTTGCCGTCGCCTTCGGTGATCTGCGCCCAGAACTCGCCGATGATCTTCACCACCGGCTTCACCCTCAGGCGATCGACTTCGATGGTGCTCAGCTGGTCGCGAACCGCGGCCAGCGCTTCTTTGTAGGGATTGCCGTAGAGCTGCTCGCGCACCTTACAGCAGCGAGTTGACCCACAGCTCCCACTTCTTGCCTTTGTTGGCGCGGATCTTCTTCGCCATCCACTCCGGCAGGTCTTCGTGGTCTTCGAAGGGCTTGCGCTCGCGCAGCATGGTGCAGAGCGTATCCATCGAGCTCTGCCAACCTGGTCGGTCTTGCCCTTTTCGACTTCATAGGGACGGATGCGATAGATCATCTCGTTCATGATGTCGCCGAGGTTGAGCGCGTTGAACATGCCCATGCCGAAGTCGACGGTGAACTTCAGTCCGGCTTCGCCCGAGCGCGGCCTTCACGCCGTCGTTCTGCTGGAAGAGCAGCACGCGGAAGCCGCCGAAGCCGGCATTCTGCAGCGCCAGGCGATACTCGGCCTCGTACATGCCGAAGCGGCACGGCCCGCAGGATCCGGCGGTGAAGAAGATGTAGTTGTCGCATGACCTCCTTCTTGGTCATGCCTTGCGACTCCAGGATCTGCAGGTACTGCACCAGGTTGCCGACGGTGAAGTAGGTGGGATTGCACTGGCCGTTGTTGCCGTACTCCTTGCCCAACTGGAAGGCATAGACGTTGGGCACCGGCAGAATGTCGCAGTTGTAGCCGCAGCCCTGGAACACGGCCTGAATGACGCGCTCGTGCTTCCAGGTGAGTCCACCGAAGAGGATGGTGACCTTGCCGCGCTCTTCCGCGCCGAAAGGCCGCTCCACGGGACGCTTGAAGTGCCGCACCGGGCCGCTGTCCAGGCCCATCATGCTGGCCAGCCGAGCGCGCTCCTGCGCCAGCTTGCGTTGAATCTCTTCCTCGCTTGGAGGGGCCGTCAGTTTGTCGACCGGAAAATCGATGCGAGAGACCGGCATAGTATCTATCCTCTTCCTCGAGTGGACTCGAATGTTGGGATGTCGATGGATTTACGGATTGCACTCGAAAGGTGCGGCGCAGAATCAAGGCCTCCAGCGCGCCCGTCACTGGCGGGGCGACGCGCAGGCAAACCAAGGGTATGGCGGGTAACGATGCGGCCGATGCGGGTAAAAACTCTCACGGCTTTCAGTTTATCGCGCTACGACAAGAGTTTGTTACAACACACTGCGGGAAAGTAACGGACCCTCTCCCCCTGGCTTGACCACCATTATCAATGGTGACATAGATCACATCAAGCGGTGCGCGCGAAATGTTGGCAGTTCAGTTGCTTTGGCGGGCGCTGGCACCTGAGTGCCACGCGTCAAATCGCGCCAGCGAAACAGGCCACTCCGTCCAAGCTGCCCACGCGCATTTCCAAGTATGTCGCAATAAGATGCGCCCCCGGCGCGGGGGTTTACCAGATTCCCTTGTCGCTGCCGGTAATTCGAAAGGCAACAGCCGCCGCCGAGGCGAGATAAGGAAGCAGAGATAAGCGGAGTGTCGCAGGCACATCTCCGCGGAAAGCCGTGTCGGTAATCTGACGCGTGTAGAGTTCGGCCCCGTTCGGCATGACGGGAACCCGCAGGAATTTCCCGCGCGCGAAGATTACATCGCCGCCGAAGCGAGCCCCTGAGAGCACAGCCGGCGGCAGCTCTGGAGCCTCGCCGCGGTACTCGCGAACATAATCGCAGACAATTTTCAGATAGCTTGCGACGCCGGGCCAGACTCCGCCGAGGTCAGCAGCTCTCTTCAGCTCGACGAAATCGATTTCGCCACCTTCCATTAGCGCCAGTGTGTTTAGGATGTCGCACACGCGGAAGTAGAAATGCCGGTACATTCGCTGCAAAGTGGCCACGATTATGCGCTCTTCGACCGCAGGAACCATGAAAGTTAACCCCTGCAGAGTTCTGGGAACGCGCCGCGTGACGAACCGCCGGGCCATGGCCGTGTGCTCGCCGGTTTGGCCGAGCCGCTGGGCATGGACTTCGACCGATTCCGGCAGCCCCGGCACGGCAAAATTCCACTTATTCGCCAGGCGGTCGCCCCAGCTGCGCGGCTCGATGTGCGCGCCCATCCGGCTCAGCATGACCTCGCAGACGCGTTTTTCGTCGGCCGTGGTGTACAGGTCGAGGTCGTTGCCCAGGTCCGGCCAGTGGTCGAGCGACTTCATCACCGTGACCGGGCAGCCGCCGTGCTCGAGCTCATCGCAGATTTTGTGCAGAAAGGTCAGCGCATTCTTGATGCGCTGCTCTTCGCGCGCGAGGATGCCCTTCGCCCATGCCGCCAAATCTGGGTCGTCGGCCCGCTCGGCCACGACGGAGAACGCACGCATGACGACGTGGTTCGAGTCGGCGAGCATTACGAGGGCGTCGCGTTGGTCGGCGGTCAGTTTGCCAACATAGTCGATTGCTCGCTGGGCGCCCTCTGGATCGAGAGTCAGGCGCGAGAGCGTGTCGAGTTCGGGCGTGATTCTGGTAGTCGAATTCGGGGAAGTAGGCATAGAAAAAACCTGGATCGGAAGTTTCCGCGTAACTCAACTTGGATGAGGGTTGCTGCTGATGAGTTGGGTCGGTCACGTAGGCAAACGATCCTTCAATGGCGAAGGATGCCTGCAGCGAGCCGCACGAGCCGCGAAGCGGCGGCCAAGAATTTAGCCCGGGGGCGCAAGCCCCGGGTGGACTTTCGCTCGAGTCGCGATGACCCTCCTATTGCGCACTTGCAAAACGTCGCCGCGCACTATAATCGTGCGTTCACCCGAGGACACCCTTGGCCTACCACGATCTTCGCGAATGGATCTCCGCGCTCGACAAAGCTGGTGAGCTGATCCGCATCAAAGCCGAAGCCGATCCCATCCTGGAGATCGCGGAAATCACCGATCGCGTCTCCAAATGGGGACCACGCGGCTCCCATGGCCCGGGCGGGCCGGCGCTGCTGTTCGAAAACATCAAGGGCTATCCCGGCTCGAAGCTGCTCATCAACCAGTTCGGCTCCGCCCGCCGCATGACCATGGCGCTCGACGTCGACTCGCTCGACGAAATCGCCGACCGCATAAAGATGTTCATGGACGTTAAGTCGCCGCAAGGCCTGCTGGACAAAATCAAGATGCTGCCCATGCTGGCCGAGATGGGCAAGTTCTTCCCTAAGACGGTCTCGACCGGCCCGTGCAAAGAGGTCATCCGCCACGACGATTTCTCGCTGCTCGATTTCCCCATCCTGCAATGCTGGCCGCTCGACGGCGGCCGCTTCATCACGCTGCCGTCGGTCATCACCCGCGATCCGAAGACCGGCAAGCGCAACGCCGGAACCTATCGCCTGCAGGTTTACGACGAGCGCACCACCGGCATGCACTGGCAACGGCAGAAAATTGGCGCGGAGCACTATCGCGAGCAAATGCGGCGCGCGGCCGCCGCGGGCGAGGCGCATCCCGTCAGCGCCGCGCTCGACATGATGGCGCGCTCCGGCGGCGGCTCCATCATCGCCGAAGGCAAGCAGGTCGCCGGACGCATGGACGTCGCCGTCGCCATCGGTACCGAGCCCGCTGTGATGTTCTCCTCCATCGTGCCCGCCCCGCCCGACGTCGAGGAGTACATGATCGCCGGCTTTCTCCGCCAGAAGCCGCTCGAGCTGGTGAAGTGCGAGACCGTCGACCTCGAAGTTCCGGCCACGTCGGAGATCGTCCTCGAAGGCTACGTCGAGCTCGACGAGCTCCGCCCCGAAGGCCCCTTCGGCGACCACACCGGCTTCTACACGCCCGAAGACCTCTATCCCGTCTTCCACGTCACCTGCATCACACATCGCAAGAACCCGATCTACTCAACCACCATCGTCGGCAAGCCCCCGATGGAAGACGCGTACATGG
>CAVVDN010000025.1:0-60109 GCA_963747045.1 uncultured Acidobacteriaceae bacterium
ACCTACCTGACCCGGCAATATCTGCGCTCTTTTGACTTGCAGCAGAGAACCCGGGCCCTGGAACCGATCTCGCGCTTCCGGCGCATTCCCTCGTGGGTGCCTTCGCGTTCGGCAATTTTTCGCGCGGCTGCGCCCAGGTGGCAGTCATGGACATAAGGGCCATTCTGCTGGTCTCCGTCTTAAACGACGATGCCGGCGCCACGGAAACCGTAGGTGGCATACCGATCGCCTACCTCGACGTTCTCGGCCTGCCCGTGATCGAGCGCGTGTTGCGGCGACTGCGGCAATTTGGCGTCTGCAAGACAACGCTCATCAGCGATCTGCCCGCCGGGAGCGCTGACTTCGCGCGCCGCGTCCTCATCCAACACGACCGGCAGCAGGTTGAAGCGGAAGGTGCTGCGTTGTGGGAATCTGCCGAAGAAACCTTCAGCCAGTATGCGGCGGAGGGCGCCGACCTGATCATCGCGCTGCGCCTCGGGCCCTGGGGAGAAGTCGATTTTGAAGAGATGATCCAACATCATCTCGACCACCACTGCGTCGTCAGCATGGCCGTGGATGCCGAGGGCGCGAGCCTCGATCTGTTTGTGCTGAATCCCTCCAGTCGCTTCGACGCGCGCGAGTTGTTCCAAAGCCATCTGCAGCGTCTGCGCCGGCAATGCGCGCCGTTTTCCGTCAAGGGTTATTTCAACCGGCTGGAGACAACCGCCGATCTGCGGCGGCTGGCTTTGCACGGTTTGCTGGCCAGAAACGGCGTCCGCCCCGAGGGCACGGAGATCAAACCCGGCGTATTCGTGGGTCCCGGGGCGCGAATTCATCGTAAGGCGCGCGTGATTGCTCCGGCTTTCGTCGGCGCGCCTGCCAAGGTGCGCGCCTCGGCGCTGATCACGCGAGGAACCGTGATCGAACATCACGGAGATGTGGATTGTGGCACGGTGGTCGAGAACTCCAGTGTGCTGCCGTTCACGCGAGTCGGTGCTGGACTGGACGTGATGCACGCGGTGGTCGGCTTTCGCCGACTCGCGCATCTGCGGCAGAACGTGGAAGTAGAGATCGCCGACGAAAAATTCGTCGGCATGGTGCCGTTGACTCCTCTTTCTCGATTAGCAGGCAGCACTGCAGCGCTTTTTGCCTTCATACCTATGCAGATCTATCGCGGCCTTACTGCGTCGTCCCAACGCACGAGTGCGGCGGAATGTCCGGAATCTCTGGAAGCGGGCACACATCGTTCTGGACGCACCGGTCGTGGAGGTCCCGGCGACCGGCGTGGAGGCTTCCGAGTTCCCCTCCCACTTAGCAGTCGCGAGGAGATATGGAGACAAGTAGTCGGCCCGTAGTTGTGAAACGAATGCCGGAAAAGATGAACCTCAAACAGGCCCGCAAGTTTCTGAAGGAAGTCGAGCCCTTTTTGATTTCGGACCGGCCCCAGGTTGTTTTCGACATGTCACAGGTTCGGCACATCGATGCTGCCGGCGTCGACGTGCTGCTGCGCTGCATGCGCGAAGCCATGAAGCACGACGGCGATCTTAAGCTGGCTTCGCTGTCGGCGCAGGCTGCCGTGGTGCTGGAACTCACTCGCGCGGGACGGCTGTTTGAGATTTACGAAACGTCGACGGCCGCCGCGAAGAGCTTCAGCTGCTTCCTGCCCAACGCTCTCAAGCACATGTACGCACAACCGCTCGAAAGCGTTTGCTGCAGATGCCAACGCCGGAAATGCCCGTCAGAGCTAACGATGAGGAGCAGGCGCCGGACTGGCGGCATGAGCGCGAAACCCGAGCAATTGTGGTCGCGGAACCGCCCCCGACGTCGCCAACCGACGGTCGTAAGTCCGTACGAAGCGCGGCTGGCGCGAGTTTGTGACGCGTTGGTGGCCGCAGTACGCCTCGTCACGCCAAGATCCTGAACGGCAGCCTCATTCTGCTGATCGGGTCGTTCTTCGTGAGTCTGGCGAACTTCGGTTACAACATCGGCGTCGCGCGTCTGCTGGGGCCATCGGACTTCAGCCACGCTGCGGCCGCGGTCACCATCCTGATGCTGATCTCCGCAATCACTCTTTCGTTTCAACTGGTCTGCACCAAGCTGGTCGCGAAGGCCGACACCATAGAAGCCAAGGCCGCGGTGTTCCAGCATTTGATGAAGCGCGCGTGGGCCATCGCCTTCGGCCTGGGCGCCTTCATGCTGTTCAGCAGTTCCGTGTTGACGGCGTACCTGCGCCTGTCGAGTCCGTGGATCATCATCCTGCTCACCGTTGGCCTGACGATTTACGTTCCGCTGGGTGTAAAGCGCGGGGGATTGCAAGGCACCTGCCGATTCCGCGGACTCGCCTGGAACATGGCCGCAGAAGCAATCGTGAAGTTCATCGGCGCGATTGTCCTGATCGAGTTCGGATTCGGCGTGCTGGGAGCAGTCGCGGCGATCTCAGCTTCCGTCATTCTCGCTTTCGCCCTGCCCGATAAAGCTCGCGAACTTCGTGGTCCTGCGGTCGATAGACCGTCCGCTCCGGTTGGCGAAGCGCGGCAAGCCATCGTTTTCTTCGTCGGGCAAGTCATCATCAGCAACATCGACATCCTGATGGTGAAGCATTTCTTCCGGCCCGATCTGGCCGGACTGTATGCCGCAATCGCCCTGGTCGGGCGTTTGCTCTATTTCGGCGCGTGGTCGGTGGTCAGCGCGATGTTCCCGGTTTCGGCCGAGAAGACAAGACAGAGCGCACTTCGGGTTCGCTGCTGGCAATTCCACTGTTGCTCGTTACCGGCATGTCGACTAGTGTTTGTTCTGATTTTGGCTGCGTTTCCGACGCTGGTTTTCCAATCTTTATTCGGCTCGCATTTTCCAGCCGGCGTCGGAGACCTGAATTGGCTGCTGAGCATGAACGCAGCCGCGACCGGCGTATACGCTATCGCGGTCGTGCTGATCACTTACGAGATGTCACGACGCATTGCCAACACTGGCTGGCTGCAGTTGGTGGTGAGCGGACTGATCGTTCTCGGAATTACATGGTTTCATTCGACGCTGTTGGAGGTGATCGTTGTCCAGCAGGTACTGAGGATTGTGTTGTTAGATTGCGGTCGCTTCGCCCTTCGTCAAAGTTATGGGCGACCGCCGGCGGGAGAGTTCATGAAGAGGCTACGGCGCGTTACTGAAGCGGAAGTTATAGCCGAGTTCCTGAAGAACGAGTTCTATCAGGAAGAGTTCCATGAGGACCGCGAGCAGTTTGAGCACCTGGTCCTGGAGCTGCGGACATTTCGGACGAAGCTGGGAAATGCCCTGCGCCGTGCGCTGCTGTTTCGCCGCCGCGGGCACATGTGGCGCGAGCTGCCCGCAGATACACAATGGTGGGAAGTGAAGATCGAGCCGCAGGACCTGGAGCGAGTCCGCGTTTTCCCGCGCGCCCAGTGGCGCCGCGTTGCCAACGGCAGCTTCCTGCTGAAGGAAATCGTCAAGCGCATCCGGACGAAACCGTTTCGCGGCAGGACCCGCGACTTCATCTCCAAGGTGCAGGCACTCAGCTATCGTTTGCGCAACCATGACGACAACAGTGCGGTGCTGCTCATCGGCATCGATGACAGCAGTTCGGTAACGGTGCTTGAGGGCAATCACCGCTTGACTGCGGCTCTGTTGGCTTCGCCGGATGTGCTGCAGAGCCGCTTCCGCGTGTTCTGCGGATTCTCGCCGTCGATGGCGGAGTCCTGCTGGTATCAGACCAACATTCCTAACCTTTGGCGCTACGCTCGCAACCGCGTGCGCAATTTGTTCTATGACCGCGACGCCGATGTCGAGCGGTTGATGAAGCGCGGCGGTTCCATTGGCGGCGGAGGAAACCACGCTGGCGCCGATGCGCGCAGCCAAAACGATATCGAAGTTCGAAATTCAGGGCCCGAGCTAAAAATTCTCTAAGAGGGTTCCCCGATGAAAACGCATCAGAAAATTCTTGCCAAATGTATGCTGCTGATTGTCGGCGCAGTGCTTTGCGGATTGCCGGAAATTGTGCAGGCGCAACAAGCGCAGCAGCAGAACGGCACGACCATCGATCCTTCGCAGGGTCCATTGCAACCTGTGCCGCAGAATAATCAGCCCAGCACGGAGAATCCCGCGCCGCAAAATCCGGAGAGCTCACCGGAAGTTCTTCCTGCGACGCCTTCGCCGCAACCGCAGACCGAGCATTTACAGCAGCCGTTAGGCGCAGCAACGGCCGAAGGCGTTCCCACTGTGGGCGGAGCTGCTTCGCGTCCTGCGGGAATGGCGATTGCGCCTTCCAAGCAAAACCAGAAGCGCTCGTTGCTGATCAAGGTGGGCTTAATCGCCGCCGCAGGAATTGCGGTGGGAACGGTTTACGGCTTGTCGAAGGGAACTTCGGCGAAACCGAAATAAGCAATTAGTAAGTAGCAATTGGCAGCTGGCTGGTGATTCAGAATGAATCAAGCCGCGGCTGCGGTTTGAGCCCGGGTCGCAAGACTCGGGAAAGAGCGAAAAAGCAAACCGAGCCGCGTCAGCGGCGAAACACAATCCGAAACGGTGAATGCAAACCTCAGATCATCTCCGGACAGATTCTCGTCGCACGCTGCTGATCTCCTTTTCCGGCGTTGATGGAGCGGGCAAGAGCACACAGATTGCGAACCTTATGAACTTCGCCGGGCAGCGCGGCTTGAGCACCAGACTGCTTGCCTTCTGGGACGATGTTGTCGTTCTCAGCCGCTACCGCGAAGGCTTCGTGCACAAGGTTTACGGCAGCGAGCGCGGAATCGGCGCGCCGGACAAACCGGTGAATCGCCGCGACAAGAACGTGCGCAAGTGGTATCTCAGCCTCGCGCGGCACGGACTCTACCTGCTTGACGCCTTGCACCTGGTTCGCGTCATCGCTCGGGCTCGCCGCTCCGGCGCGGAGGTCGCCATCATGGACCGCTACATCTACGACGAACTGGCGAACCTGCCGCTGACGAATCCTCTGACCAGAACTTTCGTTCGCGCGGTCAATGCGCTGGTTCCGCGGCCGGACGTGGCTTATATTCTCGACGCCGATCCTGAAGCCGCGCGCGCGCGTAAACCGGAGTATCCCGTCGATTTCCTGCGCCTCAGCCGCGATTCCTACCTGCAACTCGCGCAGATCACCGGCAACATGACCGTGATTCCTCCGTTGCCGCTGGAAGCCGCAAAGCGCGAAGTGCAAGCAGCATTCACGCGCGCTTTGGGTGAAACCGTGACTCCGGTTCCTCATCTCGATGCCGCTAACGTCGCTTAGCTCTGAATCCCAAACTTGGTAACAATTACCTTCCGCTCGCCGTTCCTACTCGCAAAGAGTTCGTCGCGCGCCAGCCAAACGCTGATTGCACGAGACTTAGCCCTGAATTCGGGCGCCTGAGTTTGGCATGCAAACTGTAATGCAAACCAGTGTTGTCGAGCCGCTTTCCGCCGGCAACCGCCTAAGCTCCGTCAACCAGAGCTGGCGATGAGGCGAAACTGCCCACAGTTTTCGGAGGAACCATGAAGATCGTATCGCTACTTACGTTGCCGCTCGCTGCAGCGCTGATCGTTCCCGCAGCAGCGCAGCAGACCACTTCGGACCAGCAGCAGCCGGCCACTTCTTCCAGCTCATCTTCGCCGAGCCAAAGCAGCTCGAGCGTGGGTTCGCAGAACACGAATTCTGACCAAAACCTTTCCGCGCAGCAGCCGCTTCAGCCCGACACGCGCGAGGGTTTCTGGGGCAAGATGAATCCTTTCGCGCGCAAGAAGTACGTTCAGCGCCAACTCAGTCCGATCCGCAACCGCGTCAATGAGCTCGACGATCTCACCGCGGAGAACGCGCGCCAGATCAAGGACGTTGACGCGCGCGCGCAACAGGGCATTCGCGATGCCGATGCCAAAGCGTCGCTCGCTGATCAGCACGCAACCGATGCGGGCAATCGCGCGCAGGCTGCGAACCAGACTGCACTTCAGGCCAGCAATCGCCTGAACACGGTTGAACAGGTTGTCGGCAACATCGATCAGTATCAGCCTGCAACGCAAACCGAAATCCGTTATCGCTCCGGCCAGACCTCGCTGAGCCCGAAAGCCAAAGAAGCGCTCGACGACATGACCGCGAACCTGAAGGACCAGAAGGGCTACATCATCGAGGTCCAGGGATTCTCGACCGGCGCGGGATCGGCGGGTGTGCAGAACTCGCAGGCCATGGCGAATTCCGTGGTGCGTTATCTCGTGACCAAGAATGAGATTCCGGTGTATCGCATCTTCGTGATGGGAATGGGCAACGCGAAGCTGCCTGCAGCGGAAGGAACTTCCGGCGCGCACGGCAATCGCGTCGAGATCAGCTTGTTGAAGAACAATGTGGACCAGCTGGCTTCCGCTTCGCCGTCGAATGCCCCGATGAATTCCAGCAACTACAATTCGCGTTCGTATTCAACTCCGACGAACTCGCAGCCTTCGCAAATGCAGCAATCGCAGAACAGCTCCCCGCAATAAACGCGACGCAGCTGAACCGCTAATCTTCCGGCTCAACCTCAACTTGCCCCTCGCGAAAGCGAGGGGTTTTTCGTTGCCACAAATTGTGCCCAGAATGGGAGTTACGCTCCCGTTTAATATAGTTCCGAGGAATCCATCGCTTTTGCGAGTTTTAGTCACCGGCGGGGCAGGATACATCGGCAGCCATGCGTGCCGGCTCTTGCGGGGGCAGGGCCACGAAGTCATCGTCTACGACAACCTCTCCACCGGCCATCGGTTTCTTGCCGGCGGCAACGAGTTGGTAATCGGCGATATCGGCGACGCCGCGACCTTAGCTAGGGCGCTCCGCGGAATCGATGCCGTAATGCATTTTGCCGCCTTCGCTTACGTCGGCGAGTCGGTTGAGAATCCGCGAAAATACTTTCACAACAATGCGACGTCCGCGATGGTGTTGCTGAATGCCGTGCTCGACGCGGGCGTCCGCAACTTCGTCTTCTCGTCGACCTGCGCGGTGTACGGCACGCCGGCGGTTGTCCCCATCACCGAGGGTATTCCGCGCTCTCCCATCAATCCCTACGGCGCCACCAAGCTTTTCATGGAGAACGCGCTCGAGGCCTATGACCGTGCCTACGGGCTTCGTTACGCCAGCCTGCGCTACTTCAATGCCGCGGGGGCCGATGAGAGCGGGGAGATCGGGGAGAAGCATTTTCCGGAGACCCACGCCATCCCGCTGATACTCGCTGCAGCGGCCGGCACAATTTCCACCTTCAGTATTTTCGGAGACGATTACCCGACGCCCGACGGCACCTGCGTTCGCGACTACATTCACGTGAACGATTTGGCTTCGGCGCACGTGGCCGCGTTGGAGCGGCTGGCGAACGGCGCGCCCAGTTTGCAGGCGAACCTGGGAACGGGCACGGGACACTCGGTGCGTGAGTTGATTGCCGTAGTCGAGGAGGTGACGGGCCGTAGCGTGCCGGTGAAGATGGCGCCGCGCCGTCCCGGAGATCCCCCGGAGCTGGTCGCCAACCCTTCGCGCGCGAAGAAAATCTTAGGCTGGCAGGCCACGCGCTCCGTGCGCGACATCGTGGCCACGGCCTGGAAGTGGACCGAGCGGGAACTAATCTCCGTCGAGGAGCGCCTGAACCGTCGCCGTCCCTGACGCCTTGGGCACCCAGCTGCTGCGCAATTGCGCCAGCGCGATGCTTCGGCCTTGCGAGACCTTGTTCGTGGTCTGGACTTCGAAGGCCTTCTCCGGCCCGGCGGTCGTCTTGGAATAGAAAGCCAGCTTGCCGATGTCGGCTGAAAAGCTTTCCCACGAATATCGTTCCGCGAGCAAGTTCAGCGCCCGCTCGCGTTCATCCGCAATCAGCGCGGGTTTCGCCAACAGCGAACGGATCATGGCAACGTATTCGTCGGTGTCATCAAATTGGCGGATGAGGAAATGGGACTCGGGCGGAATGACATCACCGATTCCGCCGACGTCGGGCGCGAGTACGGGAAGTCCTGACGCCAACGATTCCAGCACGATGTTCGGCATGCCATCCCACTGCGTGGTATACAGCAGAAACGCGTAGTTGTCGGTCTTGATGGCATCGAAGCCGTCGAAGGAGCCGAACATCTTCACATGGCGCATTCTCTTCAGCGCCCGCTCGGTCTCGACCAGTTCACGCGAGCGATCCAGCAGGGCGCTGCCATAGACGTGGAACTGGCATTCGGGCAACGCTTCCGCAATCCTTCTGAGCAGGTCGGGCCGTTTCTGGCGGTCGAGTCTGCCGGCCCAAAGAATCTTCGGACGGCCGGCTGCCGGCTTGTAGTCGAAGCGCGGTGCGAGGCGCACCGGGAAATGCAGGACGGAGAAGAGTTCGGGGGCGACGCCGTAGAGGTTGCTCAGCAGATCGGCGAAGGCGCGGTTATCGACAAACACAGTTTCCAGATACTCGTGCACCTTCTCCGACAGTAGCGTCGCATAGCCAACCGGTTCTCCGCCGGTCAGGTAGTCGAAGCAGAACAGCGAGACACACAGCTTTGAAATCGAGTGCAGCGCGGCGCCGAAGCGGCGGAAGACGCGCCAGCCGATGGCCGAGTTGACGTTGTGAATGACGTCCGGCTGAATGCGAAGCAATAGGCGCGCGAGCAATCGCTCGGCCTCGGGTTCTCCGATCTCGCCGGGCACGTTGCCGTACTTCAGCTTGACCACGGAATCGGGCAGGCGATCGAGCCAGGGCGAATCGGTGTTCTCGGTCAGAATAACCAGAACCTTGGCGCGATGGTCCGTCGCCAGACAGCGGATGTGGTGCAGCGCCTCCAGGTCCGCGCCGCCACGCTTCACCCAGGGCAGCAGGAAAACATGGGTAAAGGAATGCTGGCCAATTTTTTTCTCCAATTGCGCGTACAGGCGTCCAAAGTGGCTGGGCTGCATGGGCCGGTATTCGGCCAGAGTCTCCAGGAAGGCTTTCGACGGAACAAGTTCCGGTTCAATCTGGGAGATGGTTCGCATTTCGGCGCGGAGCCAGGGACACGGCGGCCACTCAATCTCGTTCATCTCGTAGCGGCCGTGCAAATGCCAGTGATGGAAGCCGCTATCGAGCCGCCCTGCCTTCACCGCTTGCTCCACATCGGGCCGGGTCCAGAAGTATGCCTCCTCGTCCCAATCGAGCGGCATCTCCGGCAGCTGTTTGCCATGCAACCGGTACCGCACCAACCCTGCCTGCATTTTGATTCGATTTGCGATCCGCATACTCGTCCTCACTCCGTCTGCCCCTGTTTCCTTTCGAACGGCCAATCGGCCGAGCTAGGCCTCAAGCGAGGCGTCTTTGGCCCGCGTCAGGCGGGCGAAGTCATTGAACAATGTCGAATGGCGCATCAGGTGTTTGTTCCTGGCGTTTTCGTTGCGGCTCCCTTCTTCTTTGGTGCGAACGAAGTGTGCCGTCCCCAGCGCAATCTTGTGGACGTAGCCGCATGCCATGACGTCACAATTCCAGTGCCAGTCTTCGTATCCGAATCCGGAGTCCGCCGGGGTGGGATTGTAGGGAACGCGAAGAAATGTTTCGCGCCGCGAGAAGCACAAGGCGGTCCAGAAGTTCTCCACCAGCAGATTGCTGTAGTCGAAGTCTTCCTGCTCCTGGTCGGGGTGATAGAAGAGCATCCGCTTCTGGCCGAAGACGACGCTCACTTCAGGATGAACGATGTAACGCTTGCTGCAGGCGGACAGTTCGTGCGCCTTGAAAAGCCAGTTTTGCGAGACCAGATCGTCGCCATCAAACAGGGAAATATATTCGCCGGTGGCCTGCTCGATGCCCGCATTGCGCGCCGATCCGGGATCGCCAAAATCCGTAAAGATAATTTTGGCCGCGCCATCGACGTGGGCGGAGCGTTCGACGTATTGCACGGTTTCGTCCGTGGCACGGTCGAAGACGATCAGGAGCTCGCTGCGCACGCCGCGTTCTTCGGCGAACTTTCTCGCAAGCTCAAGGCTCTTGATGGTCCGGTGCGCAAGTATGCCTTCGGCATGAAGGTTAAGCAGGCAGGAAATGCTGACTTTCATTGTGTGTAACGTCTCTCCTGAAGACACAAGGGCAACTACTGCCCGATGGCTGCAAAAAAGAAAATGAAATATGCCAGACGCATGGTGGAAACTCCACGACGGCAGCGCATGTGTGTGTCGCGACTTACCAGCTCAACCTCGTGCACGAGCCGGAAGAAGCGAGGCGGATCGATCCCAAATTCCGATCCGAAGTGCCATTCGAGAGCCCGGATTTCTGCAGCAGACCCTATGGAGGCCAGGAGAGTGCCGATATGACATCAACCGACCTTCACACAAAGCAGTTCTAGGGAATGTTATCGGCCAGTCCGAAGAACCCGTGGGAGCGTGTGCTGAAGGATTTGGGTCAAATTGAGAGTAACACAAACAATAGTGCTCCACTACCGTTAATGGCGGCAAATGGCATAAGCGCTAGCGGAGCAAGAAGAGTACATGTCGCCAAAGTGCCAGAAGATTATTGCAATTTGGAAAATTCGGACAAAGCTTGCTGGTAGATGGGCACGTCGGAATCGGCGTTTTTCCAGAGGGTGAGAAAGTTTTGATACGCAGTGCGAGTCTTATCGCGCGCCGCGGGATCGGTCGCAGCCTCAAGGGCGTAGGCGCGCGCGATTCGCAGTCGAGGCGAGCGCTCCCACGGGGAGGTTGGTCACGATTCCGTAGTGGTCGATAAATTTGCGAAATTCCATCGCGGCATTGGGGCCGTCGCGCAACATCAAATACGCCTGGTCGCGGAAAGGGTCCCGTAACTGGTATTCGCACGTTGTGTAGGCACCCACATGGTCGCGAGCACAACAAAAAAGCCCCTCTCACGAGAGGCTTAAGTCTTTCAGGAAGAAAAGAGGGGATTGAGATACGACGAAACTCTTTGGCGGGCTAAAGCCCGCATGCATCCTTCTTGATTCGCCCGGCGCGCGCCTGAAGGCCCGCGCTACCGACATCTTATTCGCCGAGGTTGGGCCCGCCTTGATACGATACGATCCACTATTTCGCCAGCAGTTCGCGCATACGCAGGCGAGCCTGATGGACGCCGCGGCGCGACTCGTCTTCTGTCACATCAAGCAGACGCGCGATGCGATCGTGGCCGTAGCCTTCGACATCGTGCATCAGGAACATAATCTTTTCGGTATTTGGCAGCTGCACAACGGCGCGCTCCAAATCCACGCGCAGAGTGTTGCGGCGCACGGAGAGGACCTGGTTCGAAGGCGAGCAGTTCAGCGTCAGCCTTCCCAAATCAAAAAAGTAGGTGCGCAATTCGCTGATGAGCGCCTGATCGACGTCGTCGTCGGTGGGCTCGGCATTGCGGACGAAGGCGCAGGAAAACGTCTGCATGGTGAGCTCTTCAGCGACCAGTTCGCTGTCGGTCATCAGGAAGGCCAGCGAGTAAACGCGATGCCGGTTCTGCTCGTAAATTTCATGAGCGCGTTGCACTCTGCTCTCAGAATTGATAACGGGCAAGTAAGGGGCAAAACCGAACATCTTCGCTTCTGCGCTAGTCAGGCTCATAACATCTCCTTAGGGTATTGGTCGCGCTTGGAGGCTCGTTCAATCCCGCGACACCTTAGTACTAAGCAATTGGTCTGCCCAAACTCCCGCGATTCAGGTCGAGGTGCTCTGATTGTTGCTAAGCCGATGAAAATAACAGGGAATATTAGGGCAACCCCAACGACGCAGAATTGGTCGTGCCAAACTAACAACGTGGCTTCTCCGCCTACCCGGAATTATTTGGTCTAAGGGTGCCGTATGTGGGTATCGGCGTACCACATCGTTTCCAGCGCCGCATGTAGATTTTTCAGGCAAGCAGCTAGGTTGTTCCGGTAGCACAACCGGACTTCTGGCCGCGGAGGCACTGGAATGAAATCGTCGCGAAACACTTGAGCAATTCGCCTCCCGGCAATATAAAGGCACTTGGGTGTATTGCCGGGTCGAAGGAAATTATGGACAATCTCACAACCCTGTTCTGGAAAGAGACTGGCCGGGCAAACATGGCAGACCAACGAATTATCGTGGTCGACGATGAAACGCCGGTACGGGACACAATCTGCTCGATCCTGAAGCAAGCGGGATACGAGTGCCTGCCCGTGAATTCGGGGCTGGACGCCCTGACCCTGTTGCGCTCCAACGAAAGTGTTTCGATCGTGCTTTCCGATCTCATTATGGAAGGCATGGACGGCCTCACCCTCCTGGCCAAGATGAAGCAGGAGCATCCGGAGATTCCGGTGGTGATGGTGACGGCCGTACACGACATATCGGTAGCACTGGCGGCGATCCGCAACGGCGCCTACGACTACCTGCTGAAGCCGTTCGAGCGCGAGCAGTTGTTGGCGATGGTGAGCCGCGCGCTGGAAACGCGTCGTCTGCGACAGGAGAATGTTGCCTATCAGACGAAGCTGGAATCGCTGGTGGCAGGGCGAACCGAGATGCTGTGTAAAGCGCTGTCGGACCTGGAGCGCTCCTATGACATCACGCTGGAAGCGCTGGGCGACGCGCTCGACCTCAAAGACGCGGAGACCGAAGGCCACTCCAAAAGGGTGACGGCCTTCACCATTGCCATTGCGCGCGCCATGGACTTGCAACAGGAGCGCGTGCGGGTCATCGCCCGCGGCGCCTTTCTGCATGACATCGGCAAGATGGCCATTCCAGATGCCATCCTGCGCAAACCGGGAAGGCTGAGCGCGGAAGAGCAGGCGATCATGCGCGAGCACGCCTCTCTCGGTTATCAGATTTTGCGCAAGATACCGTTCTTGCAGGAAGCGGCCGACATCGTTTATTCGCACCAGGAGCGGTACGATGGCTCCGGCTACCCGCGCGGCCTGCGCGGCGATCAAATTCCACTGGGGGCGCGAATATTTGCCATCGCCGACACCTTCGATGCCATGACCTCCGACCGTCCCTATCGGGCAGCCCAGTCGATTGCGTCCGGCCGGCGCGAGATCGAGCGCCAGTCCGGCAAGCAGTTTGATCCGGAGATTGTGAAGGTTTTTCTTTCCATCCCGGAGCGCATCTGGCTGGAGCTGCGCACGGAAATCGAGAACCAGGGCACCAACAAGCGCTGGGCGAATGCCAGGCGCGACCGTCTGGTGCTCGGGCGCGCGAGCCGCGCCTGAATCAACTGGCAGGAAACCGGCATGAGTACAGTTTTATCGGAGGCCGAGATTCAGCAGGTTCTGCCGCAGCTTCCCGGCTGGAAGCGCAACGGCAAGGCCATTGAGCGGGTGTTTCAGTTCGACAACTTCGTGAAGGCGATGGAGTTTGTGAACCACATCGCCGAGGCGGCCGAGGCCGTGAACCATCACCCCGATATTCTCATCAGCTACAACAGAGTAACGCTCAGCCTGGTTTCGCACGACTCCGGTGGCGTCACCCAGCGCGATATTAAGATGGCAGGGCGCATCAACGAATTGTCTCCCGCCTGAACGCCGATCCTCTACTGCATCCTGGTAAACACGGAAACGAAATCGGTGGAGCCTTGCGGGCTAGTCCGGGTGCCCTTCAACGTCAGCGTATCTCCATCGGGAGAAAGCTGGCCATAGGCGCTCTCGATGATGTTACCGACCTTGTCTTTGACCGTCCAGTTCAGGTTGCCGCCGTTGCGTTTGTAGGCGACCGTGCCGCCGTCGTTGCCGACGAGGGAATGAAACTGGCCATCGACGGGGCCGTCGTAATGGACCGTGAAGGTCTTGCCATCGACGGTGGCGCCGGTGATCATCCACTTCAGCGCCGTGGGAGTGTCGGTGAGGACGTTCAGCTTCTCAAATTTTGGCGCGGGCGCTTTGCCGTAAGACCACTTGCTGAGATCGAGCTTCCAGTTGCCCACTGCGGATTTGGCGGGGCTCTCGGCGAGTACGGACAGGGCACACAGCAGCAGCAACGACGAAAGCAGCGTCGCGCGCAGAGTTGTTTGCTTCATTCGGTCCCTCGAGTTCGCGGGATGGAAACAGCGAGTGCGAATCGTGACATCGTTGCTGCAGCTTGTCAATGTAGAGCGCATCGAGTGTCGGCGATCTGCTTCGCTTGTCGGAAGACCTGCTCGAACATTTTTGCTGTCAGCTTGCCGGTGGCCGTGTTCTGGTTCGATGGATGATATGACGCCAGCAGTGTGACTCCATTCGGTATCGCGTAATTGGCCGCATGTGCGAACCTGTAAGCGGCCGTTCGCTGCACGACGCCGTTGCGCTTCAGGCAGGCCAGATAGGCGTCGAAGCCGATCTTGCCCAGCGCGACCACGACCTTCACGTCCTGCAAAATCGCCAGTTCGCGATCGAGATACTCGGAGCAGTTCTGTAGCTCCGAGAGCAACGGCTTGTTGTCGGGCGGCGCGCAGCGCACCGCGGCGGTGATGTAGCAGTCGATGAGGCGCAGGCCGTCGTTGCGGCTCTCGGCGTTGGGCTGCGACGCGAATCCTACATTGTAGAGGATGGGATACATGAACTTGCCTGAGGCGTCGCCGGTGAAAGGACGTCCGGTGCGATTGGAGCCGTGCGCTCCGGGCGCGAGCCCGAGAATCAGCACGCGGGCATGCGGATCGCCGAAGCCCGGCACCGGACGCGCCCAGTATTCGTGGTTGCGGTAGGCGCGGCGTTTGTCGCGTCCAATTTGCTCGCGGTAAGCCACAAGTCGCGGACAGCGCGTGCAGTTGATGATTTCCTGGTTGAGAACCGTAAGTGCTTTCAGCATCGGAACCATTGTATGGTTTTCGACATTGCGACAAGCCCGCTTCGCCTTCGCGTGCGCTTCGGTGTAACCTTATTGGACGCACTTATCTCACTCAGGAATCGCGTCCTTGTTTTCGATTCGTCGACTTCTGGCAGCCGCTCTGTTCCTTTTCAGTACGGGTCATTTCCTGCTCGCCCAATTTCCCATCAACACACAAAAACCGGTCGAGGACACTGCGCCATCCGAGGTGCGCACTCTGGTGTCGAACTACTGCCGGCTCGACTATGAAGGCGGACGGATCGATCCCGACATGTGGCCGAAGTTCAAGCCGCTGGTGTGGTGGCCTGAGATGCCAAAGTATTCGCAGATCGACGTGATCGCCCGCTATGTGGTTGACCCGGAGCCAGTCTCTCGGAACAACAAATATATAGTCAGCGTGCACTACCGTTTGCTGGGGACCTATGATCTGGCGAACGGGTATGTTCCCGAGCCCTCGGGCTCGATGCAGAACGTCGATTTCCTCGTGTCGTCGGAAAACACAGAGTGGCGCATTGGCGATGCGGAGAACACTTTCCCGCATCCTTCGCGCGCGGTCATGCTGAAGTGGCTGAGCGGGCAGTTGGCGTTGGCCCAGGATCCCGCTGTGAAGGAACGATTGCAAAATGCCCTGACGCAATTGCAGGCGCAGCCGGCATCGCCGTTTGCGAAATAGTGCCTTACCTCGCTGCGACGCTTTCTGTACTTGCGTTCTTCGGCTGATTGATCGCCGCCGTTTTTCTCTTTACGTGGATCAGCTTCTGCACCTCGGCGATGACCGTTCCGGATTCGTCCTTGATCTCGACGCTGAATGTGCGGTCGATCTTCTCTTCGGTTTGCAACGCGTCCCGAATCTCCTGAATCTGCGCATCCGATATTCGGAAGCTCGCCCGCACCAGCCCTTTTCCCGGCCGCCGAAAGCGGATGCGCGCCGACTTGTCCCACACGATGTAATCGCGCCCGAGGTTCTCGATCAGCATCAGCATGAAAAATGGGTCGGCCATGGAATAGAGCGAGCCGCCGTAATGCGTGCCGACGTAATTCCGGTTCCAGCGATGGAGATTCATTTCTACGTCGATCTCCCGCCAGCCGGGCGCAATACGCTTCACGCGAATGCCGGCGCCGAGAAACGGTGGCCACAAATTAATCAGCCTTGGCCAATGCCGTTGGAACGCTTTCTGCAAGAACACTGGTGCGAACGCCTCCGCGCTCAAATCTGGTAGTCGATTTCGATGATCTGCTGCAACTCGTCGATCTCGTCTGCGGATTCGATCTGGCCTTTCAGCTCGCAGACTTCTTTCTTCAGCTTCTTGACTTCATTGGCCACGTGCGCCAGCGCTTCCGAGAGCGGATCGTTAATCTGCTTGGGATCGGTGATGACCACGCGCTTGCCGTGACGAAAGACGATGTGGCCGGGTACGCCGACCACGGTGGAATTGTCAGGCACGTTGCGCAGCACAACCGAGCCCGCGCCTACTCGGCAATTTTCGCCGATGACGATATTGCCCAGCACGCGCGCGCCCGCGCCAATGACGACGTTATTGCGAATCGTGGGATGCCGCTTGCCTGTCTCCTTGCCGGTGCCGCCGAGCGTGACGCCCTGGTAGAGCGTGACGTCGTCGCCCACGATGGTCGTTTCGCCGATGACCACTCCCGAGCCGTGGTCGATGAAGAACCGGCGGCCGATTTCCGCGCCGGGATGAATTTCGATTCCCGTGAACAGGCGCGCCACCTGCGACAGCAAGCGCGCAAAGAACGTCCGCTGATGGATCCAGAGCCAGTGGTTGAAGCGATGCACCCACAGCGCATGCAAGCCGGAGTACAGCAACACGACCTCGAACCGGCTCTTCGCCGCGGGATCGCGATCGAGAACGGCGTCGATGTCTTCGCGCATGCAGGAGAAGAAGCTCACACCGTGACCTCAGCCGTCTCCAACTCCAGCGCTTCTTTGCGCAGATGATCGAACAGTATGCTGGTCAGGTAGCGCTCGCCGAAATCGGGCAGCACGACGACGATCAGCTTGCCCTCGTTTTCGTCGCGACGGGCGACGCGCAACGCCGCTTCCACTGCCGCCCCCGACGAAATGCCCACCAATAATCCCTCTTCCCTGGCAAGCCTGCGCGCCATGGCAATGGCATCGTCGCTCGAGACCTGAATGATCTCATCGATGAAGTCGGTGCGCAGAATGCTGGGAACGAAGCCCGCACCGATGCCCTGAATTTTATGCGGGCTGGGCTGACCGCCCGACAGTATCGGGCTCTCCGTCGGCTCGACTGCAATCGCCTTGAAGGCCGGCTTCTTTGGCTTGATGTACTCGCACACGCCGGTCAGCGTGCCGCCGGTGCCGATGCCGGAGACCAGAATGTCGGCCTGGCCGTCCGTGTCGTGCCAAATCTCCGGGCCGGTGGTCTCGCGGTGAATCCTGGGATTGGCAGGATTGTCGAACTGCTGCAGCATGTAGCCGTTCGGCGTCGCCGCGAGGATTTCGTTCGCCTTGGCGATGGCGCCCTTCATGCCCTTGATGCCGGGTGTGAGCACGATCTCCGCACCGAAGGCGCGCAGCAGCACGCGGCGCTCGAGGCTCATGGTGTCCGGCATGGTGAGTATGAGCCGGTAACCTTTCACCGCGGCCACAAACGCCAGCCCAATGCCGGTGTTGCCGCTGGTGGGCTCGACCAGCACGGTCCTGCCCGGATCGATTCGCCCGCCGCGCTCGGCTTCTTCGATCATGCTGACACCGATGCGGTCCTTCACGCTATTGCAGGGATTCATACCCTCCAGCTTGGCAACGACATCGGCGCGTTCGCCGGCGGTGACTTTATTCAGGCGCACAAGTGGAGTGCGGCCAATCAACTCGGTTACATCGTTGGCTATCTTCATGTATTCCTCAGATTCGTAAAGAAATCATTTCGTCACGGAAGCACGTTCAACATTACAGACTTCAAAACTTCGTGCCTTCCGTGCTTCCGTGGTGAACTAATGCTTTCCAATTGACTCTAATCGATGCGAAGGGGGAGCCCCGCGATTCCGGCAGCCGGACGAACAGGGTAGCAGCCGGTTTCAAAGTGGGCGAAAACTGGACCAGAGCAACTCTGGCTCGCGTCCCAGCTCTTCCCATTCCCGACTCGCCGACGTAGAGTAAATACGATGGAACTGCGTAAAGATCCCATCACCCGCTCCTGGGTCATCTGTGGTGACGAGCCCGAACCTGCGCCGGCATCCTCTGCGCTGTGCCCGTTTTGTCCCGAGTCCGGGCTGCCGCTGCAAGTCATCGCAACCTCGCCCACCGTGAACGGAGGGCCCTGGTCGTCGCGCGCAGTAGTGCATCCTCATCCTCTATACGGGATCGAGGGCGAACCGGCGCGCACGGGTAACGGACTCTATGACAAGATGCACCCGGTCGGCGCGCATGAGGTGATCGTCGAAAATGCGCGGCATGATCGGCAGCTCTGGAACGCCGACGATCGCGAGATCGAAGAGTACCTGGCGCTCTGCGGCCAGCGCATTCAGGACCTGAAGGGCGACGTACGGTTCAAGTACGTGACGGTCTTCAAGAACTTCGGCAGCGGGTCAGGGCAGGAGTTCGACCATCCTACTTCGGAAATTATTGCGACAACGTTCGTTCCGCGTCGCGTTCTGTACGAGCTGCGCGCCGCACGCGAGCATTATCGCGTGAAAGAGCGCTGCGTCTTCTGCGACATTCTGCATCAGGAGCAGGAGCAGAAGCTGCGCATCGTGGAAGTGCGCGGCGAGTACATGGCGAGCTGTCCCTACGCTCCGCGCGTGCCCTACGAGACGTGGATTGCTCCGCGCACGCACGACGCTTACTTCGAGCGGACGGCAACGCGATCGGGAGCGATGCGCGACTTTGCCGCGTTGTTGCGGCGCACGCTGTTTCGCATTCGTACTATCGCCGACGGCTTCCACATGGTACTGCACACTTCGCCGAACACGACGCATCGCTCGGAGACGCTCGGCTTCTGGAAGACGATCGAGGATGACTATCATTGGCACCTGGAGATCCTGCCCATTCTCGGCGCTAAGGGAAAGTCTTACACCTTCAAAGAGGTCTACTATTCGCCGGTCAGCTCGGAAACTTCGGCCGCGATTCTGAGGGAGCGGCCGACGGAGTAGAGCGGCACTTAGCAGTTGGCATTTAGGAATTAGCTTTCATTCCCGCGACGGCGTCATTACTAAGCGCTAAATGCTAATTGCTAAATGCCAAGTGCCGGCCCACCTCCTCGTCGCGTAAAAACCTACACCGGCCTGACCGGCTACGTTTACCAGTACTACTTCGTCGGCAAGCGTGCCGCGCTGGACGGCGATCCCGAAGCGCCCTCGACGGAGTATGTCTTCGACGTGACCTCCGATCGCAAAACTACTTACGCCGTCAGCGTGTTTCTTCAGCCACAGGCCTTGGAGGCATGGCTCTCAGCTCGCGGCCGTGCGCTCAGCGAGCCGGAACGATATGCCGCGGTGAAGCTGCGGCTGATGCAGGCTTTCGATGAGATCCCCGACATGCTGAACCAGGGACGGCGATTGCGGCTGGACGCCGGGATGCTGATGGCCTTGTTGGAATCGATTGGCGTGGATTAGCGGTGTCGGCGCTCCGGGGCCCCCACACCACAACCGACGCGATTGTCGGAACGCCGGCCACCGCGGCTCGGTCTCTTCATCCATCACCTCGGTACAATAGCGCGGTGGAAAATGTATGGAAGGCAACGCTTCGCGCGGGCACTCTATCAGCGGTTATCGCGCTTTTCGCATTCGCCGCTACGGTCTCGGCACAAGACAAGGCCTCATCATCTTCTAAAGTCGCCACCAATACCTGGACCGATGCCGAAAAGTCCGCCATGGCCGCACGCATTCGCAGCGACTTTCTGCACGCCTGGCGCGGCTACAAGCAATATGCGTGGGGACATGATGAGCTGAAGCCGCTGTCGAAGAGCTATCGCGACTGGTACGGCACATCGCTGCTCATGACACCGGTCGATGCGCTGGACACCATGGTTCTCATGGGTCTCACCAACGAAGCGAACGAGGACCGCGAGTTCATCGACAAGCAGCTCTCCTTCGACAAAGACATCTACGTGAAGAATTTCGAAATCACCATTCGCCTGCTGGGCGGACTGCTCAGCAGCTATCAACTTACCGGTGACAAGCGGCTGCTGGAGCTGGCCGACGACCTCGGCACGCGCCTGCTGCCCGCATTCAACTCGCCGACAGGCATGCCGTACGTGTATGTCAATCTCAAAACCGGAGCGACGAAGGGCGTGGAAAGCAATCCGGCGGAGATCGGATCGCTGATGATCGAGTTCGGCACGCTGGGCAAGCTGACCAACAAGCCCGTGTATTACGAAAAGGCCAAGCACGCGTTGGTTGCGATCTACGATCGCCGCTCGCCTATCGGGCTGGTCGGATCCAGCATCAACGTTGAAACCGGCAAGTGGACTGACCCAACCAGCCACATCAGCGGCGGCATCGACTCCTATTACGAATATCTGCTGAAGTGCTCAATCCTCTTCGGCGACAAAGATTGCGAGCGTATGGCGAAGTCGAGCTTCGCGGCGGTCAACAAGTACGTCGCCGACGAGACCGCGAACGGCCTCTGGTATGCGCAGGTCAACATGAATACCGGGCAGAAAATCTCGACTCGTTACGGCTCGCTCGACGCCTTCTTTCCGGCGGAATTGGCGCTTTCCGGCGACTTGACGCGCGCGGAGCAGTTGCAGGAATCGAGCTATAAGATGTGGACGACCTTCGGCGTCGAGCCGGAAGAAATCGACTACACCACGATGAAGGTGACCTCGCCGGGATACGAGCTGCGGCCCGAGATCATTGAATCAACGTATTATTTGTACTTTTTCACCGGCAAGCCGCGATACCTGGACATGGGACGGACCTACGCCGATAGTCTCGAGAAATATTGCAGGACCGGAGCCGGCTTCGCGGCGCTGCTCAACGTAGAGACGAAAGAGAAGCGCGACGACATGGAAAGCTTCTTTCTGGCAGAGACGCTGAAGTACTTGTATCTGTTGTATGCGCCGAAGTCGACGCTCGACCTGCATAAGATGGTATTCAACACCGAGGCGCATCCGATGGAGAGGACGTGGTGACCACCCCAACAACCGCAAAAGCAGCGCTCTCGGGGCCCCGAATACGCCCGTGATGACAATCTTCGACTTCGACCGTAGCGGCATCTAATTTTCTTCAGGTGAGAATAGCACTCGGAACGCAGCAAAACACGATGACGAAAGCGAATTCCACGGCCGGCGACCGCAACTATCGGGGTCCGCTGGCGATGGTGACCACACTCTTCTTCATGTGGGGCTTTCTCACCAGCATGAACGACGTTCTCATCCCCCACCTCAAGGCAATCTTCGAGCTGAACTACTTCGAGGTGATGCTGGTCCAGTTTTTCTTTTTCCTGGCCTACGCAGTGGTCTCCATACCGGCCGGAATGGTGATCGAGCGAGTGGGATATAAGCCGAGCATGGTGGGCGGCCTGCTCATCATGGGCCTGGGGTCGCTATTGTTCATTCCCGCTGCGATGGTTCCGTCCTTCCCGCTGTTTCTTTTCGCGCTGGCTGTGCTCGCGACGGGCATCACCGATTTGCAGGTCTCGGCGAATCCTTATGTTGCGGTTCTGGGTCCGCCGGAGACAGCCTCGAGCCGCCTGACCCTCACACAGGCTTTCAACTCGCTGGGGACGGTGCTAGGGCCGCGTCTGGGTGCGTGGTTGATCCTTGGTGGAGCGACCGTCTATACCGCCGAGCAGATCGCGAAGATGACTCCCGCGCAATTGCACGCCTATCGCGTCCTGGAGGCCTCAACCGTAAAGCTGCCGTATCTGTTGATCGCGATCGCCTTGATCGTGCTGGGCATTGTGATTGCTCGCTTCAAACTTCCGCAGATTCCCGCGGCGGAGGGAGGACACAAGACCGAAGCCGGCGCGCACGACAGCATCTGGCGCCATCGCAACCTGGTGATGGGCTCCATCGCCATCTTCACCTATGTCGGAGCCGAGGTCGCCATCGGAAGCTTCATGGTGAACTACCTGCACGAGCCGTATATCGGGAATCTCACATTCGAACAGGCAGCCGCGTATCTGGCGTTCGGTTACTGGTTTGGAGCGATGGTGGGCCGATTCATCGGGTCCTGGGTCCTGCGGCAGGTATCCCCGCGGCTCGTACTCGGGTTCAACGCGCTGGTGGCTGCGCTATTGGTTTGCATATCAATGGCCAATAGCGGCCACCTCGCGATGTGGAGCATCATCGTCGTTGGCCTGTTCAACTCGATCATGTTCCCAACCATTTTCACGCTCGGCATCGAGGAACTTGGACCGCTGACCGGCGAAGGTTCGGGACTGCTGAATACTGCAATTGTCGGTGGAGCGATTATCCCGCTGCTTCAGGGAGTGATCGCCGACCGCATCGGCATTCATCACGCGTTCATGTTGCCGGTGCTCTGCTATCTCTATATCCTCTTCTTCGCGGCGAAGGGGCAGCCGCGCCGGTCGATAGAAGCAACATAAAGGAACAGTCTGAATTACCGTCGCATCTTCCAACGCAACAGCGAGGCCACGCCCAGAATTCCGGATCCCAGCAGCGAGAGACTCCCCGGCTCCGGCACGCTCGACGTTGTCGTTGTGCAGTACATACCATTCACGCCGCAGCCGCCGATTGTGAACGCTTCCGAGGGAATCGTTCCGACCGAGTTCTCCGAGGCCGAAGACGGACCGGAGTTCTCGTCCCAGTAGATCGGATCTCCAGTGTTGACGACAGCATTTGAAAGATTCACCCAGTAGGTTCCAGGTGCCAGGTTCACGGCAAATTCGAACATCCCAGTCTCCGTGCAAACATTGAAACCGTATTGATTTCCCGAGCAGCCGCTCTGACTGAAGTTCACAATCTGGTCGGAATAGGTTGTGCCCCCGAACTCCGAAGACGTGATGGAAACTTCAGCGCTCTCCAGCACATCTCCCGGAAATGCCCACGCGCCGAAAGCCAAGGCGGCGCTGATACCGCCGCTGGTGGTGAACGTGTCGCTGACTACGAAACCGGAGTTGATGGTCCAGGCGTCCGTCGTTCCGTTGATCGGTCCGTTGGAGTAAATGGTTTGGCCGAACAATGGCAATGTCGCCATCAAGAAAAACATCAACAAAACTCTCTTATTCATGATTCCACCCTTCAACTAACGACCGTGAGCCGAAGCCTTTCTAGAACAATTTGCGCCGCAACAGGCGCCGTAATCCGGCGATGGCAAAAGAACCCGAGGCCAACAGCAGGAAGCCTCCCGGCTCCGGAACCGTCTGCGACGGCAAACAATCGCCGCCGTTACCACAGGTTCCCCCCAGGACCGTGAAAGCTTCCGACGGTATCGTGCCGATGGCTGTCGTTCTCGGCCAATCCACAGCCTTGGAAGGACCCGAATTCTCGTCCCAATAAATCGGGTCGCCATCGTTGACAACCGCATTGGATAGGTTCAGCCAGTAAGTGCCACCACCGAGAAACGTATTGTTGAGGGAGCCGTTTTCCGTGCACACGTTGAAGCCATACTGATTCCCCGAGCATCCGCTTTGCGTGAAGTTGACCACGCCCGCGAAATACGTCGCGCCACCAAATTCCGACGAGCTAATGGATATTTCGGCCGATTCCAGCACATCACCCGGAAACGTCCACGCGCCAAATACAAGTCCCGCGACATCGCTTCCGCCAGACGGCACGGTGAAGGTGTCACTCACCACAAAGCCGGAGTTGATGGTCCACGCGTCTGTCGTACCGTTGATTGGACCGTTGGAATACACCTGGCCAAGTAATGGCAAGCCCAGCATCACGAAGAAGAGCAACCAGATTTTCTTGTTCATGATTCCGCCTTTTATGTAGAGAACTGCCGGCGCAAAGCCAGGCTCCGTAGAACGGCTCGCAATGCATGGTCGAGGCCCGAGCTGCACGCGACACCTGGGGTTGGGCCACGTCGTGGGCCGGACATGGAACCTGGTCAGCTAATCATCTACCGTAGAGATGAATTTGAATCCCGAATTCCTTCGGAGATGAGCAAGTGCGGTCCCAATTCGGGAATGGAGGTACGACCCTGGTGGGAAAAATCGGAACTACAAAGCAAATCGCGGAGAAGTGCTGAGCCCAGCGCCTCCCCGCGATTGCTGCTTCAACGTCGTTAGGCGACCTTGTCCTTCGCCGTGCCGCAGCTTCGGCAGCTGGCCGTGATGTCCACGCGATTGCGGCGCAGGTGATTTTCGAACGCCGACCAGCGAGCATGACGCTGGCGCTCGGAGACATAGACATTCTCGGGATCGGTCAGATGATCGCGCTGCGCCTCGACGGGGTTCCGTGCCGCGCTGTCCTCGACTTCCTCCGCTGCCAGCGTTGGCTTCTCTTCCGGTTCAAAAGTACCGGGCAGGCGCGAGTCTTCCGCCTTGGCCGCCAGGCCCGAGGGACGCATGCGCAGCTTACTGGAATCCTGGCTGGCGGGGGGAAATTTTCCCGCCAGCCGCTCCGGTTCGTAGGCCTGATCGTCTACGCCGGAGCCCGTTCCTGCCGGCAGCTCGCTGGGCTCGGGAGTGATGGTGTGCGTGCTGCCCGCTTTCTGCAGCAGGGGGCCGCTTTCCCAGGAGTGGCGATAGCGGGTGTCGTAGTCGTTCCACGCCGTGTCGGTTTTCATCGCATCTTCGTCATATTTCGGCAGCGACTCGATCTGCGCTTTGGTCGCGTCGATAGCGAAGTCGTCTTTATTCTTCGCGTCGGGATGAATGCGGTCCGCCGGCACGAGAAACTTCTTGCTGCTGAGCCAGCCGCCGGTGTCAACCACGGCGTACTGGATGTTGCCGGTTGCATGATCAAAGATCACGTCGTCAATCTTGCCCAGCTTGTCATTATTAAGGTCATAGAGCGTTGCACCGCGAATATCGTCCACGTCATCGGAGAAGCGATATTCGCGCAGCATTCCGTAGTGGGCCATAAGGTCTCCTCAGGTCGGTTGATTCCTTGCGTCAAGGTTTCTGATGCGAGGTAGAAACGCTGTGCCGCCTTCGGGCGGACAATGATGTACGACGATGGTCGAGGTCCGGTGCGACGCCGTGCGGATGGAGTGAGCTACCAGCGAAGCCGCGGGATGATGGCTCCCCTGGTGCTGGCGTACTCCGCGTATTCCGGGCCGAAGGTCGCGTTCATGACCTGCTCTTCGATCCGGCTCTTGATGGTGAAGCCGGCAAACAACAACACAACCGCGATGAATCCGCGGACTTGATGGCGCACCAGGGCGGTGCCCAACATCCCAAGGATCATTCCTGAATAAATGGGATGACGCACCCAACGATACGGCCCGTTGCGCACCAGTTCGTGCCCGACCTTGACGCTGACCACGCCGCTCCAGTTCGTCCCCAAATAGGCGCGGGCCCAGATAGCGAATGCCAACCCCGCTACCGTGATTGCGATGCCAAGAGCTTCAATCCAGGGATTGAGCGCGTAAAGGCGCGTGCGAAGCCAGTCTCGCGGAATGTCGTCGGCAAACATCAGCCAGAAGGCCGCAACGTTGAGGATGGTGTACGACAGCCGAGAGGAGACGCCCTCCCGCTGCTGGGTTCGCTTGCCGCGAATGGCCCAGAGTAGCCAGATCACGAACCATGTGACCCACAAGTACAAGCAACTTGTCATCGCACTCATTGCCATCCCCCGGACAGTTTACGCGCCAGCCGAGGAAATGGTTCCCGAAGCAAAACCCGCTGTGTGCAGCGGATTTGCGGTAGTATGTTTGCGGTTCGAGGCAGAGCTGAGCAAAGCTCTGGTTTCGAGTCCCTACGGGCGCCTCCAGCCGAGACGACTAGAGCGGTCAATCGCTCGCGGGTGCGGATCGCTCAACAATTCAAAATCTTAGGGAGCCATTTCCAAATGAAGCGACGTGTACTTGCAGGACTCGTATTTTGCGTAGTTGTCTCCACCGTGGCCTTCGCGCAGAAGATCAACACCGACTGGGATCGCAGTGCCAATTTTGCCAACTTTCACACCTACATGTGGGAACCGAGCCCCCATCCTGCCAAGAACTTCTGGAATGATCGCATCATGGATGCGATCGACAAGCAGCTGCAGGCCAAAGGCTTCACCAAGGTCGACTCCAATCCCGACATGTGGGTGGTCTACAGCAACAGTATTAAGGACCAGAAGCAGGTAGTCGGGACCGGCTACAACATGGGGCCGGGCTGGGGCTGGGGTTGGTGGGGAGGACCGAGTAGCGTCACCTACAACACTTATGTCACCAAGGAGGGGACGCTGGTGGTTGACATCGCCGACGCAAAGGACAAGAACCTGCTTTGGCGCGGCGACGCCACCGACACCATCTCCGACAATACCAACAAGAACATCAATAACCTAAACAAAGCCGTGGAGAAGTTGTTCAAGAATTTCCCGCCCAAGGAACAACAGAAGAAGTAGCTAGTGGCTGCAACGAGTGGAGCGCTACCGCAGCGAGTCGGCGAATTCGAAGAGGCTGTGGCGCAAACCATATTTGAAGCGCGCAGCGCGGCGCAATCGTAGCCCAGGACGTAAGTCCTTGGTCAGAGACGATAAAGAGCGTTGAGTCCCTTCAGGAATGGCAGAGTTTGTGTCGTCCCTGAAGGGACTTTTTGGACAAATGGGGAATCTTTTCCCGGCACTTCGCTCGCCGCCCTGCTGGCGCAAGAGCGGCGCGAATCGGGGTCCGGCTCCGCTACGCGCTAGGCTAGGATTGCGTCGCGCCGCGCGCTCTTGTTCCTCTAACGATCAAACCTCGCCGCCGAGAACCGCTCCAGGTTTAACTCCGGCTTCTTGCCTGTCAGCAACTGCGTCATCAGCAGTGCCGTCACCGGCGCCAGCAAAATGCCGTCGCGATAATGCCCCGTCGCGACGTAGTAGCCCTTCAGCGAAGTCGGTCCCAGGATGGGCAGACCGTCAGGTGAGCCCGGCCGCAGTCCCGCCCAGGCATCGTGGATACGCATGTTGCCGATCTCCGGCGCGACAGCAACCGCGCCCCGATGCAACCGTTGCACCGTGTCGGGATCGACGCGTTTGTCGAACCCCGCTTCCTCGACCGTTGCGCCCAGCAGAATGCGTCCGTCGCTGCGCGGAATGATGTACACCTCAGGCGTTCGCACCACATGGCGAAGCAACGGCCCAGTAGTGTGCACGCCGCCTTTGGGTGAATAATTATTCGGGACTACGCATACGACCTGTCCCTTCACCGGACGCGTGGGTGCTCCGAAGGGCTCAATCTGCGCCGCCCATGCGCCGGCGCAATTCACCACCGCAGCCGCCGGATAATACGACTTCGCGGTGCGCGCTCCGGTGACGCGGCCAGCAAGCACCGCAACCTCTTTGACGCCCGCACCGGTCACGAAATCCGCGCCCAGTGTGCGCGCAGCTTTTTCCAGCGCGCTGCCCAGCTTGCGCGGATCAACGCTGCACTCGGGCAGAAAATATGCCGGGCCGTGACGTGCGATCAGCGGCTCCAATTGCAGAAGCTCGGCGTCATCCAGCGCCCGCACGCCGCTGCACTCCGGCAATTCGTTGTCTTCAGGAAAAAGGACCGTACCGTCACGGCGCAGGTCCGGCGACTCAAAAGCCTCGGCCCGCAGTTCGTCGACGAACGCCGGATACAGACGCGCGCTGGCGGCGATCAATTCGTGCAGTTCGGGGGGATTACCCGGATCGCAGTGCGCAATCATGCCTCCTGCCGCATACGTCGCCTCGCGCGCCGGTTCGCCCTTCTCGACCACCAACACGCTGACGCCGCTCTGCCGCAAGCGCCACGCCAGCGACAGCCCAATCACACCTCCGCCGACGATCACGACGTCCCAGGTCTTCACGCTTCGATTGTATGCAAACTCACGGCGCGAAGTAGCTGGCGATGTCTGTAATTGTCGGAATTCAATTGCAGTAATGTTCGAATTGCGTTGCAGCAAGTTCGAATTAAACTGCAGTAAATCGACAGGTAGGCCACCTGGTTGGGATCAGTGTCAACACGTTGGTTGAACCCGCCGACTTTGGAGACGGCGCTGTGCACCCTAGACGCCATTTCTAGGCCTTCGCCTTAAGTCCTGATCATCGCAGGCGACCACTTCTTACTCCATGGCAGGTTCTTCGCTGTCGCCCTCGACATCATGCTTTGATCATGGCCGAACGAGATCCAAAGCTGGCTTGCAATGGACGCCATCTGCATCGCGCGAATCCAGCCGTCGCGCGATCAGCACGGCAATGCGGTAAACGACGCAAAAGAATCTGCTCAGCTTGAAGAGCAACACTCGAGCGTACATGTCAGTCTCTTAGACGACACTTCGTCCCCAGTCATCGGCGATGACTGACCCAGAGTGTGCTTAGATTCATGCGGTCACATCTCCTGAAGCTGATAACGCAGTACAACACTTATGTGCAATTGACAAATACCAAAGTACAGAAGAAACTTCGTTTCTCTATTTTTGTGGCTCGCTCCCGTCACTAAGCATTTGCCAGCAGTCCAGACCCTCATCATTCGGTGTTCCTCACCGGAGGCCGCGCATGTGTTGCAAGAATAGCTCAACATATTTCTTAGTTGCTCTGCTAGCGTCCTGGCTTGCCCTGTCGCCCAAAAGTAACGCCGGCGATACCAAAAAGCAACCTCGGCAACAGCAGCAATCGGGTATCGCGTGGGCACAGGCAGCGATGCAGGCGCTTACAGGTGGAAACCCTGTTACCTCAGTAACAGAGAGCGGCACAGTTACGGTGACCATTGGTCAAGATCAAGAGCAGGGCACGGTCAGCTTGCAGTCGACTGGGATTATGACTAATCAGATCGCAATGTCCACGAACTCAGGCAATCGTTCCGAAGTTCGTCTCTGGAGCGGCTATACACCTAGCGGTCAGTGGACAGGTCTGGACGGTCAGCCGCACCAGATGGCTCAGCACAACTGTTGGACGGATGCTCTATGGTTTTTCCCTGCCCTTTCGCTGCTGTCCGATTATTCCGACCCTAACTTGGTCTTTGTCGATCTGGGTCAAGTGCAGTATAGCGGCGGCTCAACGGAGCATATTCAAGTGTATCGATCACCGACGAGCCTGCCCGCCGGCATTCAGCAGGAGATACAGGCATTGAGCACCGTCGATTATTACCTGAATTCCCAAACTGCTCTGCCAGTTGCAATGGCTTTCAGTATCCACGGAAATCAGGACGTAAACGCCTCAGTTCCTGTGTCGGTTGTGTTCTCGCAGTATCAATCGGTCAACGGCGTGCAAGCTCCGCTTCAAGTTACACGTCTGCTGAGCGGCTCTTCCCAATTGCAGATCAGTATCACCAGTGTCACCACTACCGGCCAAAGCTCGCCAGCGAACAAACAGTAGATCAGTGTTCGTAAGGAGACTGTCGATGAGTCCTGCCTGCCGTCTCACGGTTTTTTGTATGATGGCGCTCACCTTCGCCAGCATGATTTACGCGCAGCAGCCAGCCACGGGTTTACCACCCCTGGGCAGCTTTGGCGGTGGACCCTTCGACACAATCAATCTCGCAAACCTGGACGTGCATTTCGAGATCCCAGTCTTCAGCAGGCCAGGTCGGGGCATTTCCTTCCATTACAACTTGGGCTACGACAGTCTGGTGTGGCAACCGGTAACGGCAAACGGAACGACATCGTGGCAACCTGTTAACGGCAATTGGGGATGGCGAGCAGTGACCGAGGCGGCAACCGGTTATGTTACGTTCGGGGCATTCAATGACGTTGAATGTGACTACACCTACAATCATATCCAGTATATCGGTGGCTACACAGAGACCTGGACGAGCCTTGTTTACCACGATCCTGCTGGAGGATTACACCCATTTTCTGGTTCTGCGATCATCTGGATCAACAACGGCGGGACCGGTAACACTTGCCATGCAGCAGGTCATTCCAATCTTAGTAATACCGTAGCACTCGATAATTCCGGTTACCTCCTAACTGTAGACGTGAGTTCCGGCTCTCCGGTTGGCACGGTCTATGCGCGAGGAGGGTTGACCCTCAAAGTGCCTCCCATGCCTCAGTCGACCGGCACGGGTTCTATCACCGATGCCAACGGTAATACCATATCTATCAGTTCAAGCGGGGCGATTACGGACACTTTAGACAGTGGAAGCTCACACGTCCTAAGCATAAGCGGGACGCCTCCATCCACGTATACGTATACACCGCCCAGCGGCACCCCGGTAAGTGTTTCCATTTCCTACTACAATTACGGGATACAAACCTGTTTTCAGGTATCGGGTATTAGCGAGTACTCATCTTCCACTTCTGTGCCCCTGGTGAGCACGATCACCTTACCCGACAACGGTACTTACCAGATTGGATACGAAACCACCGTCGGTTGCGGTGCTAGCGGCAAGACCACCGGACGGGTGGCTTATGTAGTTCTGCCAACCGGAGGATTAATCACTTACTCCTACGGAAGCACGAATAGCATGATGGCTGATGGCAGCCCCTCCAGCATGACGCGCACATTCACGCAGGGCACCAATATCATCGACCAGACGGGAACTTGGACATACACCCGTGGCCTACAGTCAGGACAGCAGCTACCGCAGACGACCACAAGCGTCATTGATCCATCGGCGAATGAGACCGATCTAAACTTTTCTGGCATCTACGAGACTTCTCGGGCCGTCTATCAGGGACGTGCCTCATCGGGCAATATCCTTAACTATTCTTACCGCTGTTATAACACGTGGAATGGGGACAATTTATGCCCTACGGCTGCAGTGACGCCTCCTATCACTTGGAGTACATTGGATAACCATCTCAACGTGCTTACCACAAATTCGAGTTCTCGATATTCATGGAGTGATTGGTGGTACGACCAGTACGGCAATGTTACAGAAAAGGAAGATTGGGACTTCGGCACGGGTGGAAATACTATCCTTAAAGACACCCGTACCACATACAACTCATCCTTATGCAGCGCTCCGAAGTGGATTTGCGATCATCCATCCAGCATCCAAGTAAATGATGGACAAGGTCATCAATACGACTTAACGAACTACTCCGTTTACGATGGCAACGGCAACCTTAAGGAAGTATCGACCGCTGGGTCACCAGCAGTACATATCTCACTTCTACTTACACCTACAACGGCAACGGTACCCTGAATACTGCGACCGATCCGAAAGGCACCATGACGGGCTACAACTACAGCGGGGCTTCCTGCAACGGTGCGTTTCCCACAAGCGTCACTGTGGCCGGGATGACAACCCAATTCCAGTACAACTGTATCGGAGGGGTGGTGACCTCGGTCACCGACCCTAATAACGCTGTTATATCTGCGTATTACGTAGACCCATATTATTGGCGCCCATTTTCAACGACCGATCCGATGGGCAACATTACATACTTCACATACTTTCTGAATGTGGACAACTCCGGCTCTCAGGCAGTGGAGTCCGTATTGACAGCCGGTGGCAATACGATAGTAGATAATCTAGCCGTCGTCGACGCCTTCGGAAGGCCTTCGTTGAACCAGACTCACGAGGGAACGCAGTCGAGCACCTGGGACACTACGGAATATCTGTACGATGCCAGCGGTCGAATCGCTTATGTCACGCTTCCTTTTGCGGGGTCGGCTGGCGCGGCCCAGGGGAACCTGATTGCGACAAGCTATTCGTACGATGGGCTGAATCGGTATGTGGATATTGAACAACCCACATGGACCAATCTGGACATCCACTACACTTACAACCTGAACGATGTCGAAGTAACGGTCAATCCCGCGCCTTCGGGTGAGAAACCCAAGAGTCGCCAGTATCAGTACGACGCCCTTGGCGACTAATGTCAGTGTGCGAACTGCTTCCGAGCGGCGGCGGCTCGGCTTGCGGCCAGAACAACAACCCTGGGACGAACGGCTACGTGACGACGTATATGTATGATCCGCGCGGCAATCTCGCCCAAGTTAACCAGAGCGGACAGCCCCGGTCCTACTCCTACGATGGTCTCAGCCGCCTGACAACGGAAAGCAATCCTGAATCGGGGACGACGAGCTACACGTATGACTCTGTGAGCTCAACTTACTGTTATGGAGGAGAGACTTCGGCCGGAGATCTGGTGAGCAAGGTGGATGCGAACAGCAACCGCACATGCTACTACTACGATGGGCTGCATCGGCTCACTGACGTCGGGAACAGTAATCAGAGCGCGACCAACCCATGCCTGCGCTTCCGCTATGACAGCTCCACGGGCGTCACAGGCTCCTATCCCGCGGGCATGAATCCTACTCCCCAGAATTACTGGGGCCGCATGGTCGAGGCGGCCACTGACAACTGCGGATCGCAGGTCCTTACCAATGAGTGGTTCAGCTACAACGCGCGTGGCGATCAGACGGACGCTTGGGAGTCGACCCCGAATTCTGGCGGTTGGTACCACCTGGCCAATCAGTATCACTTTGCCAATGGCGCCGTACACACACGAATCGGTTATTTGGGAACAGGAATGGGAACCCCTTTCTCCAACCTTCTGACCTATTCCATCGACGGCAAAGGTCGCGTCAATGGCCTCGCAGATACCACGCTCAATGAAGCGATATGGGCCGCCGCCACTACCACTTTCAACGCCGCTGATCAGCCGACCAATTTGACGTTCTACAATGGCGATTCGGAGTCCTTTGCCTGGAATACTCAGGGCAACTGCACCTCTCCGAACTGCAACGGGTTGCTGAAGTCCTGGACCTCCACGGTGGGGACCACCACTGGAAGCAACCAGCAGATGGGCACTCTAACTTGGAACTCGAACGGCACGTTGCAGCAGCTGGCGATCACCGACCAGCTCAATTCTAGTAACAGCCAGACGTGCACCTATCACTACGATGACTTGGGGCGGCTTGGAGGCTCCAGTGCAACGCCCGGCGTCAACTGTCTCAATGGGACGCAAAGCGTTTGGCAGCAGATGTTCACGTATGACCTTTTTGGGAACATCACGAAGAGTGGCAGCTCGAGTTTTGCGGCAAACTACAACACTAGCTACAATCAGGTCAGCAACCTGGGCTTTCAGTACGACAGCGACGGCAACGTCAAGAACGATGGCTCCAGCACCTATACCTACAGTGTTTACGGCAGACCAGCAAGCGTTAACAACGGCACGGTTTACAATGCGGTCTACGACGCGTTTAGCCGTTTGGTTGAAGTGCAGCCCAGCAGTGGCAGCAGCAAGCAGATCGTGTACGCTCCGGACGGCTGGAAGTTTGCCTACATGAACGGGCAGACGGTTTCGAGCTACCAGGTGCCGATGGCGGGCGGGGTGCAGGCGGTCTATACGGCCGCCACTCCGGCACAGTGGGCTTATTATCGTCATGCCGACTGGCTGGGCTCCGAGCGCATGGCAAGCAAGCTGAATCGTACGGTGCAGTACGACGGCGCCTATGCTCCCTTCGGCGAGAGCTACGCCGAGACGGGAACCACCGACCGCAACTTTACCGGCCAGACGCCGGACATAGCGACGGGCCTGTACGATTTCACATTTAGGCAGTACAGCCCGACCGAGGGCCGCTGGCTGGTGCCCGATCCGGCGGGGCAGGCGGCGGTAGACATCACGAATCCCCAGACCTGGAACCGTTATGCCTACGTCAGCAACAATCCGTTGAATGCGACTGATCCCCAAGGTCTCTATAAACAGGTTAGTTTCAGCGACTTTTTACCTACATTTTGTCCCGGAATTTATGGCTGTGGGTATAACCCCGATGGCAGCTTCGATGTCACGGCTCCTGCCCAAGACCCGAATGGAAATTTCCCTGACAGCGGTGCTGGGAATCTCGGGACTCCTGATTGCACTCCTCCGGACTGTGGTCCGGCTGACGAGCCCGGTTTCCTCGGCTGGGTTTCCCAGTTCTTCACCGGCGCTTACTCCGGGGTATGGAGTCAGAACCAAATGAACAGCTGGGTTTCTCAGCAGTTCTGGCAACACGCAGGCGAAAATAACACTAGCCTTTTGGGCTACTTGCCGCAGAACCAAAATCCAAAGGCACAAACAGATATCTTCGAGTCGGGGTACGAACACTCAAATCCGATACCCGGACCTACCGGTCCACATGCGCTCCCACCACTATTCCCTGTAGGAAATCCGTTGCCCGAAAGAGGCATCTTGGGTTCGTCAACGCAACCTTCTGGCGTTCTGGAATGTATCAACCAAAACCCGACCGAGATACTGATATG
The DNA here is from genome assembly GCA_963747045.1 of uncultured Acidobacteriaceae bacterium. Lineage (GTDB taxonomy): Bacteria > Acidobacteriota > Terriglobia > Terriglobales > Acidobacteriaceae > Bog-257. The sequence continues at coordinate 33,851 of CAVVDN010000025.1, forward strand.
CATCCAAACGCACGGAGTGATCCCTTTTTGAGATTGACAACGTGGGGAACGATTAATTGATCGTAAACAGAACCTGCCGCCAGGCCGACTCGTGTCCCGCTGAATCGGAAGCCTGCACTTCGAGACGGTAAGAGCCTTTCTGAAGCTCCTCCGTGTGAAGCTTCAGCCCGACTGGAATGACAGCATTGCCCGGCACTGTCCACCGGGCTGCGCTCATCGGTTCGGTGTTCATGACCAACGTGCCGGTCTTCTGGTCACTGATTCTCACCCGATAAAGATCGTCCCCGTTTGTGTGTCGCCTATAGGTTCGTAAAGTTCAAAATAGAGAAAAAGCGGATTGCGCCTCCTGAGCCGTGCGGGCGCGTCCGTATCTGGAAAATACTGGACGTTCTTGCTGACCAAGGGACTTGGGACGACGGGGGACGGCGACACGGACGCCGCTTCGCGTAGGACCCAAGAGGCATCACGAAGGACACCACCTATCACAGGTTCGCTGACCATTAGCCGCCGAGGATCGAACTCCGCCACCCGCAGAGATATCTGCGCCTTCCCGAAGTTGCTCCCGTCGGCTACCACTACTCGCACTTCATAATCACCGGGTAGTAAGTTGACTTGGCTGTCGAACCTACTGGGAACATAAATCCAGTCGGGTTTCCAAACTCGCGCGAGAAATGAAGCTTGCGCCTGGCAAGCAAAGGCATCACCAAACCGCCCGGCAACCTGGCCGTCCTTCTTGTACACCATCCCAAGTACGTAAATGCTGGGCGCGTAGCTTGAGCAAGGAAGATCCCAGGTCTTCTGCGGCAAATCGAACGATGCTGCGATTTGGACATTGGCGGGTGCCTTGGAGTCGTATACCTGAACCACATACGTGAAGTCCGAGCTGTGCGTTATGTCCTTGAGATCACTAGGAGTGCCCCCCTTCGACGAACCTTCCGCCATGAGCGACAACACGCCGGAAGACCAAAAAGGGAAGGCCTTCACAGAAACATTGACGGGTCCCCGCGCTGAGGAGTCCAACAATTTCTGCATTCGCAGGTCGAGCTTTGTCCCGTGAAGCAGACCGTCATCCATTGCGCCGGAGCGGCTCTGCCCGCAATACTGGTTACGGTTTACCTCGACGTCATGGTTTTGGACGACGACTTTAATGGTTCGACATTCGCCCGGCCGCACCGCCGGTGGAACGTAGCCAATCAGATACGCGTCCATCGGTGGCTCGAAGGCAGGACCTGAAGGAATACCCCATGTTCCGCGCTCCGTAGGGAAGAAGACCCACCGTCCTGTGCTGTCGGCGCCGGGAAAGTCAGCCTCTTTGAAGTAGTTGATCTTCTGCTCGACGCCATTGTCCAAAACATGAAAGTCTGCTGCACTTAAGCCTTTGGCGGGCGCCGGGAGGTGCTTTAGAACGTCTTTCTCGATTGGAGTCAGTGCTTTAATCTGGCTGGCCGACCAAACTGTCAGCGCATTTTTTGAGCCACCCTTGTTCCATACTTCCGCTTGCAAAATTACCTGCCGTGACTCTGAGTAGAACTTGGGGATCTCGCCTGTGGAATTCTTTGTTGGAAGACCTTTGTCTTCATCTATGGAGCGGATCCGACCTTCTTTAGAAGACAGCGGGGGCGCAAAACTGACCGTAATCTGCTGATTTGACTGTTTTACCTCGACCACTTCCTCCCACAGCTTGCCATCTGATGACGTCGCGTTAATGCTGTGCGCACCGAATAGGACATTGAGATGAGCTTCGTCCTCCTTCTTCAAAGCGCCGTGCTGATCCTCATCGACATTCCAAGTGCAATCAGCATCGCAGGATATCGATAAAGTGGCTTGAGCAGCTTGTGATGTTTTAGGCTCTTGCGCATATGCTGCGAACCGCAGCAGAAAGGCGAGACAGACGCACGCAACCAGTGAACGGGACGGCATCACAACCCAGTATAGCGCCGTGGTAGTGGACGGCGAGAGATTGGCTGTGGTTAATCAAAACTAAACGCCGCCGAGTTTTCGATGCATGAGGCCCTTCCTTGGACAGCAGCGCTTCGCATGGCGTGGTCTTCGACCGCTATGAGCGTCCCGGGGAACGAGCAGGGAGAGCTTCGACTGCCAAGATCCAGGCGCGAATTCCCTCCGATCCCTGACAGTGGGACGAGTCCAGTTAGAGCTGGAAATTGTTAGGCCGCGACTGTGTAGCGGTGATGCAGATCCACCGAGTCGCGGCAGCGAGATAACCTTGTGGCGATTCGAAGGCACTGATGCCGCAACGCGACCACCGGGAGTGTCCTTCCCGAGCCCGAGATGAGTCCGGTCCTCATGGTAATAACGCACGTACTCATTCATCAACCGTCTCAGATGTTTCCGATTCAGCACGATCACATGATCCAGGAGATCTCGACGGACACTGCCAACCCAGCGCTCGGCAACGCCGTTCTGCCACGGACTACGGAATGCGGTCCGAATCGTGACTTCGCCACTTGATCAGCAAATTCTCAGGCTGCAAGTCTTCGTTCCTTCGTCCAGGTGGATTACTGCTGGTTACCCGTTAATCGCCTACCGTCCAACGAAGGAGTTTATGCGAAGCCGATGCAAGCGCACTGGATCCAGCGTACTCGTATGATTAGGGTGCAATGCGATATTCGCGTCTGACTCGCCATATAGCCGGCTTCGATGACGAATCTTCTTCGGGAAGCTTCCGTCTGCCATTCTTCGTTCGCGTGCTCCTGATTCTCTACTGCGCAATAGGATCGCTGGCAGCGAACAATCGGCAAAGTTCCAACGAGATGCATGCGGTAACGGACGGCGATCCTAAGGGTTTTTCCCCAACAATTGTCGGCTTCCAACTGATCGCTCATGCGGTCGTGGTCCACGTCAAACTGAACGGGCGAGGACCGTACGCCTTGCTGTTCGACAGCGGCGCTGTCAACTTTATTTCGCCGCAGACGGCAGAAGAGCTGGGCTTGGCGGTCGGTGACAGCGAGGAGGGGTTCGGCATCGGCAAGCGGACCGTGATCGTTGGTGAGACCGAGGTCGAGTCTGTACAGATTGGAAAAGCCGTTCTACACGGGCAAAGATTCCATGTCGTCCCACTTCCGTACGTCATGGAACATGGATTTCCTGAAGCGATTGTTGGCGGAGCAAGCTCGAGATTTGGCGATGAAAAATGTCTCGCGGAATACTGAACAAGAGAACAGGCCAACCGAAGTCAGCCTGCTAGAGCGAATCTTTTCGTGGCCCGGTTCTGACTTTAACCGCCTTAAAGCCTCTTTTTCCCGGACTTCTTTGCGGCCGCCCAACGTTTGCGCATCGCTTCCGCGATACGTTTGCGGGCTGCGGCCGACATCCCACGCCTTTTCTTCGGCCCACCCGCTGTCGGTTTGTTTGTGGTTCCCGGAGGACGCCCGCGGCGTTTGATCGGAGCAGAACCGCCGCCAACTCCCTCCAGAGCCTGTATAGCTATGTCTAGCCTGCTTCTCTCATCTCTAAGCTGCCGGACGATTTCAGTAACATTCATTTAGCAATTTTACATCAGCTGTATAAAAGCCATTCTGGCAATGGAAAGGCTGAAGAGCGGCTCGCACGAATATCTCGCCGGATACGATCACGAGTGCTACAAACGTTCCGCCTAGATCGTATTGAAAGGATGGAAGATCTTGGATCGGTCCTGTTGGGTGGTTGAACAGAACGGTCCGCGAGGCACCGGAAAACGAGGCTCTAACTCAAGATTGAGAACTATAAAGCGGACGTCGAGATAAAAAATGCGATGGAGAGCTATAAAGCCGAGTGCAGCGCGGTAAGAGGTGAAGAACGGAACCACGTCAAAATCGAGGCCCGCAATACCGAATTTGTCTCTTCACTATCGGAAAAGTCGGCCCGAGTCAAACTCCTTTCCCGTCGCATAATTCCCGGCCAAAAGATAACATAATTTAGGAGGACACAATTTCTCCTGGCAACCACGTCAGAGCCCCGAGACTAATTCTTGATCCGCAAACCACAATCCGCCACCTAATTGCCATTGACAAAGCGTGGATTACTTGTAGATTAGATGCCATTAAGCAGACGACCTCTTAAACGTAATAGGCCCTCTGGTACGCTCCCACTTAAGCTAGTTTTATCTCGCATGGGCAGAACCTCTGTTAGCGAGAGCATTTATCTGGCAAACGACTGGATCTGATCCAGCGCTCAACAGCGGCCATAAACAATAGAGAGCTAAGTTCAAGGGAGCACTGCGCCTACAACTCTCAACGAGTCGTCTTGACTAGCTGTGGGAGTCATAAATCCCATCGCGATCTGGGAGCTATGCTTGCTTCTTGGAGGCGATCTAAATGTCGCAGTTGGCAATGCAAGCGCGAATTGTTTTTTTTCTGATCAAGGTGCTGGTAAGTACGTAAAAGGTGCAGTCGGACCTTAGTTATTTCCTTACCGTGGAGGTAGACAGTGGCAGGAAGAAAATGCGCCTACACCGTTGCAGTGCTTATCACCCTAATTAGTGGAATGTTAAGCGGGCTCCTGTCTATGAATTGGATCGAGGTCGAACTGCATATCAGCCCTGACAGAGGAAGTGGCCTTTTCGAAGGGGGTCTTACTTTGATTCTCTTGTCGATATGCTCCGTGCTATTCGCCAGGGGGAGGGAAGTGGCGTCTAAGGATGGCCCAAGGCAAGCCGCCCCGCACGCAGGAGTCATAGTGGAAGGCTCATAGCAAAAGGTTTGTATTCTACAAGAATTCTTGATCCCGTCACCTTTCGGACGCCCGGTGCTTTCGTTAGTCGGGACTGAAGGAGCGAATCGCAATGCCGAAGCGGAGCGATGTTAAGGGCCAAGGTGGCAATCCTAGATGGCCCACACTGGAAGAACAATTAGCCAAAGCGAAGGTAACCCCGGGAAGCGCATTGGAAGAACTTATTCGTAACAATCAGGAGTTTTCCATGCTGTGGCCGCACGAAGCTAACGATAGGCTTCGGATTCCGCCGTGGCTCCGCGTGTACTGGAGAAAAAACCATCCCGAGGCCAGATACTCCGAAACTGATCCGAGCGGAGGCTATCCCATGGCTCTCCACGAGCTATACGAGTGGATGATCAGCCATCAAGACCTTAAGAAGCCGGAACAAGGTTAGCCGTTAACGTTGAAAGGGGGCAGGAATGGCCACGAATGTTAATATCTCCGGCACGCAATCGGGCTTTTGCAGTGAGTCCGACATCAGCATCAATCCAGCGAATAGCAGCCAGATCATCAGCGCCTCCAATACACCGTTGAACCAGGGGCAATACTGGTCGGCTGACGGTGGCGCCAGCTGGAAACAAACCAATCTGCAGATCATTTCCCCGGACGTGAACCACACTGATCCAGCCGTCGGATGGACTACAGATGGGACGGCATGGGCCGTTGTTCTGGGAATTACTATGACGGGTTTGGATACACGGGTTTACAAATCCACTGATGGAGGAGGCACGTGGAATCTTGAGTCGACTCCTTCCGGCTCCCAGACGAATACTGACCGCGAAACCTTTTGGGTGGATCGCAGCTCTACCTCGTCGTTCACCGACAATATGTACATCATCTGGCACAACGGCGGTCCGTGCTACGTCGTGTCGCGTGCGGGACCCGGGGGCTCGTGGAGTGCGCCCTTGCAGATTAGCGGAGCGGAAACCACGGGTTCAGCCGTTGGCGCCGATATCAAGACGAACGGCGCCGGTGATGTTCTTGCCTTTTGGCCAGATACCGGCAGCAGCGCGATCTACTTCGCGAAATCGACCAATGGGGGTGGGGCCTTTTCCGCTCCCGTGAAGATATCGTCTACGATCGCTGCGTTCAAGATTCCAGTACCCGCACAAGACCTTCGGGATGTGGCAGTTTACGTTTCGGGTGGAGGCTATTCGGGAGGCGGCTTGAACATGGTCTATGCCTGCTGGACCGATCTGGCGGGGGGCGCAGGCTGCAATGCAGCTGGGGATGCGCCAGGTTCTGACGTTAACTCCCCGTGCAAAACGCGAATCTGGTTTAGCCGTTCACATGACGGTGGTGTGCACTGGGATGCCGCACTTAAAGTCAACGATCAGAACTCTTTGAATGACCAGTTCTTCCCCCGAATAGCGGTGGACGACAGTACAGGGAACCTGATGCTGGTCTACTACGATACCGTGGACGATCCCGGTCGCATTAAGACCGATATTTGGATGCAACAATCGAGCGATAACGGTAGTACTTGGTCCCCTGCAGTGAAAGTAACTACGGCTGAGACCGACGAAACACAAAATGGCGAAGATACCGGAAATCAATACGGCGATTACATTGGTTTGGCATCGTCTAGCAGAAAGTATTTTGCTTGTTGGACCGACCGTCGAAACGCGGGCTTCGAACAAATCTGGGGTGCGCCCTTTGCCGTCCCTTCAATGGAATTCAAGATCGAAAAGGATACTTATGGGCAGGATGAAGTTGCCGTCCACTCTTCCTGGGGATCCGCCTTCTGGTTGGCGATCGACGGCTTCAGCAACGCGTCTTTGGGATTCAACTCTCCATCCGATTTGAACTCGCCGCCAAACCCCGCGCCTGCAATCACGGTGAGCATCGACGGGGCTTCCAACCCAACCCTAACCTCCGCCCAGGTCGCGACCATAGCCGCGAATCTTCCCACCGTCGCATTCGGCCCTTCGCCGATCCTGGCCACCGATCCGACTCTGGCTCTGGACTTCCAGGTGTTTTTCTATCCCTATACCGTCTCGTTCCCAAACAACAACGCGTTTGGCGCGCTGAATCTACACCAATTCGCATTTGTCACGGTGAGCGCCACTTTCACGGTGGGTCAAGTTACGCTCACAGCCCAGGCAAATATTGAATTGACCAAGGCAGAAGACCCGCAATTCTTCAACTACAACCCGAGTGATCCCCAAGCCTACCCTTCGTGGTTGAGCTTCGATCTGCGCGTTTTCTCCGTTACACCCTCGCAAACCCACCACATGTTCAGTGTGCCCAATCCCCCGGACTCGAGTGGCGCGGTCGCGTACATCCGGAATGTCTTGAAGAACCTCAACGATCCGAGCCTCATTACCAACGGCGATACATTCGACAACGCGCTTACACAGGATGAATCATCCTCATCTCTTGGATACCTGCAAAACGACAACTACCTTAATTTCGCCGTCGCCCGTGTCCGGATCCTCGCTCATACAGTCACCACCGTCAACAATGTGCGCGTCTTCTTCCGCCTCTTCCAGGCAGGCAGCACCGTTTCCACTTTCGCTGAGGTCGGCACTAACCAGGGGACCTATCGCTGGGGAACCAATGGCACGTCTGGCCACAAGATCGCTCTTCTCGGCGTGCAAACTGACCAGAATGGCACCCTCGAATACGTCACCGTTCCCTGCTTCGCGACCGACCGCATCAATCTCACCAGTCCGGCCGACATGAACACGCAGACCGACCCACCGAACGTTGGGAATATCACCACCGTTGCTGACACTGAGGTAGATACCTACTTCGGCTGCTGGATCGACAACAACCAATCGTCCAACTTTCTGCCTTCCAGCGTTCCCACGCCGCAGTCGCAATGGGACGGTCCATGGCCCGGGACACAATCCCTGAACGGCCTGGTCGTCGCGGCCCCGCATCAATGCCTCATTGCCGAAATTCGCTTCGACGATGCACCCACTCCCCCGGGCGGCAACACTGCCACTTCCGACAAACTCGCTCAGCGTAACATCGCCTGGATCGATGGCCCCAACCCTGGCGTAGACTCTTCCAGGGTTATGGCCCACCCATTCGAAATCCGCTCAAGCTTGACGGTGCGGCAACCCGACGAGCTTATGATTACATGGGGCAGGACACCGCATGGAAGCACCGCCGCGCTCTACCTGCCCGCTGTTCAGGCTTCAGAGATCATTGCGCTCGCGAACTTGATGTATCCGGTACACAATCTGTCGCTGGTTGACACTCACACCATCCAATGCCCCACGGGAGACGCTACCCTCGTTCCCGTGCCGCAGGGCGTCGGGCGCTACGCCGGTCTACTCTCACTTGACCTACCTCCTGGCATTCGACGCGGCGATGTTTATGATATCGCCGTTCGTCAACTGAACGTGGCCACGGCTGTGACCAGAGTTCCGCAGCCCCGAACCACCTTGCCGAGCGCCCTAGCCGCTGTCCCGCCATATAGCAGGTTTTCGTGGCGCCAGGTTGCTGGAGCTTTCCAATTCACCATCACCATCAGCACAAAGGGCCAGCTTCTACTTCCAGAGGAGCGCCTGCTCGCGTGGCTCAAGTGGCGCATCGAAGTGATGCCGCACTATAGCCGCTGGTACCCTGTCCTCAAGCGTTATTTGACGATCATTGAGGGCCGTGTCTTCGGCTTCGGCGGCAATCCGGGATCTATTCCGCCTTCGCAGACCGGTAACGTACCAGGCAAGACTCTCCCTCCCCGTCCTCCACATCATCGCCCAGAACCCCCTTGTCATCGAGAACATCTTCACGAGTTCACCGGCAAGGTGATCGCTATTTGCTATGACCGATTCGGAGATTTCAATGGCTTCTCTGTCATGAACGACGAAGGCCACGAACGATCGTTCCACGGCCGCGAAGAGGAAGTGGAGGAGCTTGTGCGCTTTGCCTGGGAAGAACGGGTGCTCATCTCCGTCTTTCTAGAGTCGCATGATTCCCGGTCGCCGGAGTCCATCGTCCTACGACGACCTCCAAGTTAGACGTTTTCGGGTTCGAAGAGTTTTCGGAGGCGGTCTCGAGGCGCGCGGACAAAACGTCGCCGCAAAGAGAGGTATGAAGCAACGCTACGATGTCTGCATCTTCGGAGCCGGACCGGCCGGCGCAGCTACCGCAATTCGCCTAGCACAATTGGACATTTCGTGCATGGTGCTCAATAGTTCGTCTGCAAAGAAATCTTGGGGAGGCGAATCTTTTACCGGAGCTATTCGGGGGCCGCTGCGCGTGCTTGGGATGTGGAACGATTTTTGTGCCGCGGGCCACGTTACAGGGTACGAGCAGCGCTCCACTTGGGGCGGGTCAGCATGGACGAAGGACAGCATCGTCAGCCACCACGGCAATTTCTGGCACGTCGACCGCGAGCGCTTCGACGAGGACTTATGCCGCACCCTGCGCGTCCGTGGGATTCCGATTTTAGACTATCGGATTTTGCACGATCTGAAGCGCACCGGCAGAAACAGGGGAAACGTGCACTGCGAAGAATGGTTCCTGCGCGTGGACCAGGAGCACGAGTTCTCTGCGCGATATCTCGTTGACGCCACCGGCAGGGCCTGTGCGCTCGCCAGAAGGTTCGGCGTGCGGCCGCGCCTCCACGATCATTTAATCGCCTTCACGGCGCTCGTTCCCCGCAACAACAATCCTGACCTCCATCACGCCATGCTCCTTGAATCCATGCCGCTTGGCTGGTGGTACGCCGCTCCCGTTCCCCGCGGCCACGTCCTGGCCTTCTTCACCGACGCTGATCTGGCGCCGCGCGAACTGGCGCGCTCCATGACGGTCAGCCCAGCGTACAGCGCTTTGTTGGAACCGCCCACGGGACAGGGCTGGCTCGCCGTCGGCGACGCGTGCGCCGCGCACGATCCCCTGTGCGGCTGGGGCGTTTGCCGGGCCATGACCAATGGCATCCGCGCCGCAGAAGGCATCGCCGCACTGCTGAACTCCGGTGACTACGCGCCATTGGAAACCTATTCCACGCTGTGTCGCCACCAGTTCGCGCAGTATCTCGGGGGTCTGACGCAAAGATATTCCTACGAACAACGCTGGGCGCACTCTCCTTTTTGGCAGCGTCGCAATAACGCCACCACTCCTCTCGCTTAGGAGCGCATCATGTCCACTCTAAATACCGTAAAAATCTTTCCTCCGATCGGCATCGCCAGAATCGGCAACAGTCAGGAATGGTATATCGGTCCCGAGTTGCCCTTCCCGGCCCAGCCTACTGTACCCGCCGATGGCAAATATAAAGACAATCAATGCCGCATTCGCCGCCAGGCGCAGCGTTTTCGTCTGTGGGGTTATTTCAGTGATGGTTCGAACCGCGAACTAACCGTTGCTGACGGGGATATTCAATGGACCGTGCACCTGGCCAACGCCAAGGCGGTGCTGCGCGGCGAAGCTGGGGGCTTGATCGATCCCGGGCCGCGCACGCTCAAAAACGCCAATGACAGCGCGAGCTTCGCCAATGGCACGTACACCTACATGGGCCAAACGACAGAGGTGCCGCTGGGCGACGCGCAAACCGACGCCGATGGGCGGTTGATCGTGGCAGGGGGGTTCGGCTTTAGCAGCACGCCCATTGCCAGTAATCCGATCGCCTACTTTTACGATACTGCCGGATGGCATGACGACATCTCTGATGGTCCGGTGAATGCCACGATCACCGTGGGCGGCCAGGTCTTCAAAGCCCTCGGCGCTTGGGTTATCTGTCCACCACCGCGCTACGCCCCCAGCGCGTACACGCCATCCACTTTGTATGACACGCTTCGCCAGATCGCCATCGACCTGGGCATGCTGCCGTCACCAGGGAAACCGTCTTTCGTCAACGACATCTGGCCCATCCTTATGCGCGGCATTGGCATACTCCGCGTGTCGGCCGAAACCTTCGGTGCGGGCGATCACGGCACATTGAACTCCGTAATTCCCCCCGGCGCTGGGCAAGATGCCATACGTGCGGCCATTTTTGCAAAAATGACCAATCCTCTTCCCCCTCCCAGTGGAGGAGACATGCCGCTCTTGTTTGCCGGCGGTACGCTTCCTTATACGGGAGCTGCTCAGGATATTCCCCCATCCCTACGACCCTTCCAGTACGCGCAGATGCAAAACTGGGCTAGCAATAATTTCGTCAATGACTGGCCTCCCGTCGCGCCCACGGTCCTAACGCCGGACGGTCTCACACAAGCCGTCCTCGAGAATTGCGTCGGTGCCCCCTTCTATCCAGGCATTGAAGCTACCTTCACGGTTCGAAGCACCTTCAAGTACGTCGAACCCTTCCGGTTCGACCAATCCACGCTCAACCCGGGTGACGTCACCAAGGCCATGGCGCGACCCTGGCAAGCGGACTTCCATGATTGCACTGGAAACAACGCCCCGGACGGCATGGACTGGTGGCCTGCCGCCCGTCCCGACGGCGTTTACCCGCAAGGCTCAACGACGCCGGCCAACTGGACCCGCGATCTCGTGAGCAGCTATCAGGACATGGTGGACAACTGGTTCCGTCTGGGCTTTGTCGTCGACCCCGGAACCGGTCTGGCGGTGGAAACCGAGCGCACCGTGGTCTGCCGCGATTGCTACATCGTGGTTGACCGCAATGAAATCGGCAAGGAAGAGGCGGCGGGTCTCATCGAGTCCGGACAATCCCTCATCGATGCGTTCTATGTGGTCGTGGAAGGGTTCGCACCGTCTGACTTTGGCATCACGACTCCTCCGCCTTATTCTCCGATGCAAATACAAGGCTGGGCGGCGAATATCGCCATTAATCCGATGCCGTCACAGATGAGCGTGATGGTCAATGACCTGCTGCTGGAGGACAACAGCGCCCTGAGCTCGGCACAGCGCATCACCTTCGGCTACAACATTTCCTTCACCGGAACGAACGATTTCTTGCTCGATGTAAGTCCTTTTCAGCTAACCGCAAGCACCCATGGTGTTTCGGGATCCGCCACCATCGATTTGACGCAAGTGGATGCCCCGTACATGGACCACGGTGCTATTTCCTGGCTCAGCAACGACACCCGTGTTTTCAAGATCCAACCAGGTCAGCCTCTCATGGGCACCAGCGTGACCATGGGCAGCGATCCAATTGCTTTTATCCAGGCCGTGCTTACGGAATTGCGTAGCACCTTAACTCCCGCACAGGCTTACAACGTTTTTGAGAATCTGCCCGCAGACGAAACGGCCTCGCAACTTGAATGGTTGCCCGAACTGGGGGGGCAGCCAGTCTACAACTTTGCGCTTTGCCGCATCCGCTATCGCGCTACGACAATGGTGGCGATGAACGTGCGCGTGTTCTTCCGTCTATTTCAAACCGCGGCCACAGGCACCGAGTACAACTCCGCCACCACCTATCGTGTCGGCGGAAACCACGGCGTGAGGATTCCTTTGCTGGGTATTCAAGGAGGTGAGTTGGTGACGATTCCCTTCTTTGCACAGGCACGCGTGGCGACCAGCACCGACCTAAACCAACAAACCGATACCAACAACGTCCAGAACATTAACCCCGGCGTGATGGGCCAGGAAGCCTACATGTATTACGGTGTTTGGCTTGACATTAATCAGAACCAGCCAACCGATGCTCGATTTCCGATACAGCCATCACCCCCTGATGGCGGTCCATTCACCACCGGCCCGTTGCAGTCCATCGCCAACCTGATTCGTGGCACACACCAATGCATGGTCACGGAAATTAGCTTCGACCTCGAAGGTGTTTCTCCGCAGGGTATTTCGACGGCTTCCAGTGACATGCTCTCGCAACGCAATCTATCCATCGACAACTCTGACAACCCCGGTAGCCCCGATACGCATCGTGTGCAGCACACCTTCGCGATTCATCCGACCACTTCCACGCCCGCGCCCAAGCAGGGGCCTGACGAACTGATGATTGCGTGGGGCAAAACTCCAGTCGGCTCCGTCGCCACCATTTATCTTCCTGGAGTTCGTTCGACGGAAATCTTGGCACTCGCGGGACGCAACTTCAATTTGCAGACCCTTGAACGCGTGGACGATCACACCATCCGCTGCAAGACCAGCGGCGTTACATACATACCCATTCCCGCGGGCGGAACGCTGGACCTTGCGGGATTGATCACGGTCGACTTGCCAGCTAATATCCGCAAAGGCCAGACCTTCCGCATCGTGGTGCGTCAGGTTATGGATACTCCTGCGCCCCAGCCGCGGCCACCCGTGCGCATCAATGCTTCCTTGCAGCGAGTCGCCACCACGCGAGCTGTCGCCGAGCCTAAAGCCAGCAAGGCCCGGCACATCCTCGGAGCATTCCAGTTCTCAATCCAGATCAAAACTGCGGAGCAGATCTTATCGGTCGATCAGCGCACCTACACCGCCTTGCACCGAGTCATCGCCACCGTTCCGATGGAGAACCGCTGGTATCCCGTTTTGTTGCGCTATATATCGCAACTCGAAGGCCGCATCACCGGCTTGGGCGGCCACCCTGGCGGTGGGCCCGGGGCCGGACATGGTGGCCACGGGGGAGGCCCACTCCATGAGCCTTGCCAAGAACCACGCCACCGGCCGGAGCATGCTCCACATAAAGACGAGTTGTGTTACGAAGGCAAAATTTGTAGCCTGCACTTTAACCACTTCGGCGACTTTGCAGGCTTCTGGCTGGAGACCGAAAAAGGCAAACACAAATTCCGCAGCCGCGAGAAAGGGGTGGAGCGCGTGGCCCGCGAGGCGTGGGAACACCGCATCCCGGTCCGGGTCATCGTCGACCAAGACGACTGCGCTGAACCCATTTCCATCATGTATCTGCACCCGCCGGCCGGCATGTAAGAAAGTGGGTCGGTACGTACGTCGAGGATCTTTCCCGTGACTATGAACCGGACACAAAGGATGAGCGATGGGAGTGATGAAAGTAAGTTCGCCACGTCCACTTTCGGCTTGCTGATAGCAGGTTGGAGCCATGGCAGTGCCAACCACGAGTGGAGAGAGCGCGAACCAAATCGCCAGTGCGGTTGCCAACGCATTCCTGCAGTCGGGAGGAACTGCTGCTTGCCCAGCAAATCAAAATGCCCGCGACATGGTCGCAGACTTAAACACTGTCTTTACGGTACAAGCATCGGAACTGATCATCTGCGCGAGGGACAACGGCGTAGGGTTCACGCTTGTTCCAGACTCCACTATCCCGCCCAATTCGTGGCCCCCGGAATTCTTCTTCTGAGAGACGCGGGATTGTTAGCCTCGTTAACATCCCGCAGCAAGCGCCCTGGTTGCACGTTTCGATCTGGCAGTGATGGCGGAGGCCCTCGGGACAACATCACCATCGGCGCCCGCGGCAATCTGGTCGGCCCGTGAACGTCGATGAACCGAGGCGCGGTACACATGAGCACGAAAGGCACGCTAGTGCGCCCTACGAGTTTCTCGCCTGCAACCCGCTCGCACGTGCCACGCCCAGCCAGGCCAACACTCCTGTCCAGCAGTTCCAGACGATGCCTATGACGAGGAGCGTATAGGGGGACCAGTGAGCAACGTGCTGTGACGATAAACCGGGTACATGGGATAAGCGATGGCAATGAGGAAAGTGAGTTTGCGCAAAGTCCACCTCGGCTTGCTGATAGCAGCCTACGTAATTCTGATATGGCTTCAGGCCGGACGGGCGGCCGCTCAAGGAAACGACCATTATCCACTCCGCGGGCCGGACGAGCTCTCGCCGCCCCGCGTCCAGCCGCCCATCTACACGTGCGCGCAGGCGGTCTCCGTTTACGGCTTCATACCCGGGGCCACGGTGGATGTCTACGCAAACGGGCTGGAGCATTTAGGCCGGATCTCCGCGCCCGATACCTACTGGCCCATTCCGCACGACGTGAAGGTGAGCCGTCCCCTCAACGTCGGCGACGTCATCTCCGCTACCCAGACCTACACCGGCATCAGCAGCAAGCAGTCATTCGACCCGGTGGTCGTCGGCGACGCCCCGGCCATCACTACGCCGGTTGTGGACCCTGACCTGTGGGAGTGCGGCCAGATCGCAAACGTGCACAACCTCCGGCCCAGCGCGCACGTGGAGCTGGTAGACCTGGACGGTTCACCCACGGGAACCGTTATTGGCACGGGGGAATCCACCACCGAGAACCTCTCTGTAGCTACGTCCAAGCTTGTCGCACATCACCACATCGCGGCGATCCAGATCTTCTGCCGGGGGATGCCGACCGAGACCAAGAGCCCGCCATCGGTGGCCCAGGTGGTTCCCATCGCGCCCAGGCCGCCCAATCCACCCACCCTAGGCGCGCCCGTGCCCGGAAGCCACACCATTGATCTGCACCAGCTGTTGGTCGGGTCTTACGTCGAGGTGAAGAACGGTGGCGCCGTGATCGCCACTGGTCTCGCGACAGAGCACGACAACTACGCGGTCGTGAATCCTCCCATTTCCTCCGGCCTCCCGATGGGCCAGCCGACCGCGACCCAGGCTCTGTGCGGCCCCAGTAGCCCCGGCAAGTCGCCTCCGGAAGCCACCAGCCTCTCGCCCCCAACCTTGGGTTCGCCGATCTGCGAGGGTAGCCACTACGTCACCGTCTGGAATGCGCGGGCCGACGCTACCATCATTCTCGTGCGGGGCGGGGTGGCCGTCGGATACGGCAGCGGATCCACTGTCGCCGTTGGCGGCGGCGTCACACTGGCGCCGGGCGATGACCTTACGGTGGTGCAACGGATAGGCGGCCTAACCAGCCCTCCGAGCAACGACGTAATCGTCGGGTGCGCCAGCAACGGGAGCGTGGTGACTCAACACAACGACAGCAACCGCACTGGAGTCTACCCGAATGAGACCACGCTTACCCCATCGCAGGTACTTGCCCATGGCATGAAGGTCAAATACACCTTTCCGGTCGCCAACCAGTCGTCCATTAACGCGCAGCCGTTGTACGTCCGCCGCGTGCCGTTTTCAAACGGC
This sequence comes from uncultured Acidobacteriaceae bacterium, assembly GCA_963747045.1. Classification (GTDB taxonomy): domain Bacteria; phylum Acidobacteriota; class Terriglobia; order Terriglobales; family Acidobacteriaceae; genus Bog-257. The sequence continues at coordinate 49,443 of CAVVDN010000025.1, forward strand.
GCAACGAACGGCCTCTTCATCTGCGATACGCGCAACAACGTCTATGCTATCGATGCCGACACGGGCTCTCTGAAGTGGCACGTTACCCTGGCGGACAGCGATCCGCACGGCCGCGGCAACCCAACCGCCATTGATACGACGCCGGTAATCGACGTTACGACCCACCGCATCTATGTCCTTTTTAGTACCAACAATAACAAGCCGCTCTGGGACCAGCCCGCCAACGAAGCCGCTCTGGCGGCACAGCTTAATTCCGCCTTCTGGCTTGTGGCGCTGGACTACACCAACGGCAATGAGGTGGCCAGGACGCGTATCAACGCTTCACTTTACCGCAACAACGGGGCCCCGTTCTCCTTTGACGCGCGGTTCCAGCGCAACCATGCCTCATTGTTGCTGGACCACGGCACCGTCTACGTGGCATTCTGCAGCATCGCGCCGGCAGAGTGGACGGAGTTCCACGGTTGGGTGATGGCCTACCGGGCGACGGACCTCGGATTCGTGGGAGCCTGGTGCGCTTCCAAGAACTTCACCGGGACCAACCCCTATGACAGCAGCACCTATCTGACACAGGGCGGATCCGGAATCTGGGAAGGTGGCGGAGGGCTCTCCTCGGATCCGGACGGCAACGTCTACTTCCTTACTGGAAACGGCGAGGCCGACGTAGCAAACGACAAATATGGCGACTCCCTCGTGAGATTAAAGCCGACTGCCGGAGGGCTCATACCGCAGACGTACGTCCCTTCGGACGCGCAGAAGATGTTTGAAGGCGACGCCGATGCGGGTGCCGGCGGCACATTGACCATTCCAGGGACGAAGCTGGTCATCGGCGGCGGCAAGACGGGCTATATGTTTCTTCTCAATCGGTCCACGATGCAGGCCGTCCAGCCGCCGATCATTGCGTCCACGAGCCAGTATTCAGACGACAATGCCGATTCGTGGCGGTATCAAAGTTGGTATACAGGTCCGCACCTCCACGGCTCGCCCACCTACTGGCGCGGGCCTGACTCGAGGTACGGCTACCTCTACGTATGGGGCGAAAAGGACTACTTGCGCCAGTACCGATTCGACACGACAATCGGCAAGGTCCTGGAGCCAGCCTTTCACCAGGGCCCGGTGGAGGCCTCGGACTCGCCCCCGCCCGGCAATGTGGTAATCATGCCGGGCGGCATCGCGTCGCTCTCGTCGAACAACAACGTGGGGGGGACAGGCGTCTTGTGGTCGACGCTGCCGCACAACGACAGTCCGGGACCCGGCACGCCCTCCATCAGCGGGCATCTTTACGCCTTCAACGCGGAGACGCTTCAGCACCTTTGGGACGTTCAGTTTCCATCTCTCGGGCATTGGCTACCTCCTACCATTGCGGATGGTAAGGTCTTCATAGGCACGGGATCCGACGTGCTGATCTGCTACGAGTTGGGGACGGGACGTGCGCGTCATCGGAAGCCATGGCAGCCGAAACCTCTACGAGTTCCCCCCAGCCCGGTGGCAACGCGAATGGCCGAAAGGGACCATGGCGAAAGGATGATGTTTCTGCCCGCGCACACCTTTCAGGCACTCGCGCCACACGCCGCGGAACAGTTTGGGGTAGTGGAGGGCGACGGCGTTGTGGGCTACATCGCCGAGGCGGCCGGCAACCAGCCCGGCGTGCCTGGATGGCAGGTGTCTGGAGGGACCGTCCGCGGAGCATTCACGCTGCATCGCGCGCTGGCCCCGGATGCTGGACTGGTCTCGTTGAACCTGTCCGGCGGCTCGAAATGGACAGCGTCGGACGGGAGCACGGCATCGACCATTCTGGAGCAGATGGTCCCCGCACCGAATGTGGGCGACGCCGACTGGACCCTCTATCGCGTGACCGAGACCAATGGGCGGGGCATGCTTGCCGGGGTTAGCTATATCCTGCAGGCCTTCACGCGCGGAGGCGGGCCGCCCCTGGCGGCGCCGAATCGGTCAGGGCTCAAGGCGTCGATACGCTACCATGCTCAGATCATTCTCTACAAGGGGCAGTGAACCCGTCACAGGGGTTGCTGTAGGGGTTGCTGTAGGCGTTGATGTATCGCTAGGCGTCCCGCCGAGAAGATGGGCCACATCCGCCCGGCCCTAGATGCGCTTGTGGGAAGTCATGTGCTTGCGGTTGGATTCTGAGCTACTCGTTCAATTCTTGATGTTCGCTTGCAGCTCTCGAATTACCCAAAAAAGTCGCCGTGCCGAGACGTAGCTGTGCTTGCCGGCGTGACGCAAGTCTGTGATTTGGGATTTCGCGATCAGTTTTCGGATCTTCTGCTGTGACAGCTGCCCCCTCAGCTCAGATTGCACGATCTCGGCCGCTTCCTGCTTCCGAAATGCCGGGCAGAGATTGCCCGGCATGGAAGCGAGAACGCCACTGCTCTAGCTCTAGGGCTTGGCGGGTAAAGATCGTTTCTAATTCGTGAGTGCCGGCGAACAGCAGTCCGCAGTGCGGTGGCTGATCCAGCAGTTCCCGTATCGTCTCCAGGCATTCGATCGACAGATGCTGCGCTTCGTCAAAGACCAGCAGCACCTTCCGTTGGCTAAGATCAAACCGGAGATTGCGCAGGATACGGTCAACCGTGCCCACTCCGATCGACCCACAGCTCTCGGCCACCCGCTTCATCAGGTCGAGTGAGCGGATGCCTTGCCGGACATAGATGTAGTAGGCTCTCCGGCCCTCCCCGTTCTTGGCAATCTCTGACCGGTTCAGCTCCGCGATCAGGTGCTGCAGCACATAGGTCTTCTGCGTCCCTGGGGCGCCATAAACGTAATAAGCCCGGCTGTGATCCAGTGCCTCACAGAAGTACTTGCGCAGCAGGCGAACATTCTCGGTCTCGTACAGTTTGCCTGAGCTGACGACCGGGGCGGCGATGGGATGAGCGGCGATGAAGTCGCGAATGGCTGCCCGGATGTTGCGGTCATTGGAGGAGACGTTGCTGTAACGGCCATTCAGAAAGTGATAGAGCGTCTGCCGCGAGTAGTTGATGCGGCTGGCAAAGTCCGGCGAGGTCAAGCCGGTCCGAGCCAGATAATCTTGCAGCTGCAAGCGGACTTCCTGCGCTTCCGGCAAGTTCTCCGCCAGCAGTTGTCGGCGTTGCTCAAAGGAAAGAGCCACGGCGCTATTCTCCTTATTCTCCTTCCGTCAGTTCGCGAACAATGTCGTCGATGAAGCCGGGATTGACTGCAATCTGGAGGTCTTGCGGCCGTAGCAGATTCTGCCGTAGCTCTAGTGACTGTTTTTCTTGCCTTTCAGCCTCGTGCGGCATTCCGGCTCGGTCTTGCAGGTGAGCGATCTCGGTGCGGTCTCCAGCGCGAGCTCGTATGCGTGACAAGCCCGAAACGTAATCGGCGATGGCCTTGCGGGCGGTCTGCCGGATCCGCATCGAGGCCTTGATGTCTTCCTGGCTCACCGGACCGCGGGTAATCAGCCGCTGTGCCCGCAGTCTGCCCAGGAATCGGCCATCCAGGTCGAGGGCGATAGCTTCGCCTAGATTCGCCGGGTCACAAGCAATCACGACATCCCGCTCGATCTCCAGAAACAGCTTGGCCAGGCTCTCACCATCCGCTGGCTCGTAGCGTTCTCCGATACAACTGCACACAGCCGCCCTCTGAAACCTTCCTCCGCTGCCGGTCCCAGAACAGGGCATAGAGAACCTCGGGACTCTCAATCAGCCGTCGCTCACCCGGCAACAACAGCTCGTTAAAGACCTCATCCGGAGTTCGGTTTTGCATCCCACGTCCGCCATGGGAATGCTGCGAGTTGTATTCCTCAACCCATTGCCTGGCTGTGGCGATAAACTCGCTGGCCAGGGGCAATGGCGAGCTTTTCCGCTTGCCCTTCAGAAACGCCTGGTGCTCCTTCAGCGCCTCCGTGCATTGTTCAGGTTTATTCGTGGGGTTCGAGCCGCAGTAGCTGGGCCAGAGGCAATCAAAGCGCTTCCGTACGGTCCCAAACCAGCTTTCGATCAGCTTCGACTGCGGATGACGTGGCAGGCAGTAGTGTGGCTGGATGCCGAGCCTGACCAGTACCCCACTGCACTCCGGCGAGAAGTCGATGCGGCCAATCTTCTCGTAGTCCTTGCCGTTGTCGATCACCAGTGTTTGGGGAATACCGAAGTTCTCAATTGCCACCCGTAAGGCCGAGCTGATGGTGTGCGAGTTGGGATTGGCCGACCAGGCCGTACCGACGATCTTGCGGGAGCGCATGTCGATCACGGCCGTCAGCCAGGGCCGGACGGCAGCATTGGCTGAGACTCCGGAGAACTGGTCGTTCCGTACCCAGACATCATGCTGGCCGTGGTCGGAGACCCAGATCTGGTTGGGCACAAGAGATTCGAAGTCGGTAAGCAGATAGGGCTCACAGCGCTCCTGGAACTGGCGCTTGCCTTCTCGGCTCAGGACCACCAGCGGCTTGGGCAACTGTTGCAGGTAAGAGCGGACGGCGCTGTAGCTCGGTGGTCGGGTGCAGGTCGGCTCGAGGCTCCTCAGGTCGCGCAGCGAGCGCCTGGTACACCAGGCGAATCGACAGCCGCTCACCCAGGTACTTGTTCTCAACATACGCACGAACTGCAGGATGAGCTTTGAAGAATCGCGACTTGCCCTTGTCGGAACGAACTCGATCGACCAGACCCGTATAGCCGAGCTTGCGATACTGGGCATACCAGTTCCAAAGCGTGCGGGTGCTGACCTGATGCTGATCGGCGAGGTAGCTGGCCAGCGAGTTCATGCTTCGCACTGCGACTCCGCCGATGGTACGAAACGTCGGCCGGGGACGTTTGCGGCGGCTGCTGAAATCCAACAGCGGCGCGATGGCTTCCAGGCGCTTCACGGCTTGGGCGTTCTGTTCCGCAGACAAGTTGAGGCGCTCGGTCTCGGTGACGTCAGGTAGAGCAGCAAACAGGCGGGATTGGTTTGGGTCAGAACGAAGTGCCAAGGCGGTGCAGGCTAGGTCCCGACAGCAGCGGCTGCTTGAGGAACTTCAACTGCACTTCAACCGGCAACGAGGACAGGGCGTACTCGCGAAGGACGCAGTTGCTAGCTCGCTCGTTATTGGCAACGCGCGAACGCAGCGTTCCGAGCTGGACTTTCGAACGAATAGTTCGGTCGGACCATCCGGTCAAGCTTTTGACAGCTTCCTTCGTAATCCACAATTCCGCGCCCACGTTCTCTTACATCACTTGTGCGACTACTCGCGATAAGAATGATCGCATATATAGTCAAAATAAACAAGTAGTTGCACTAAATAGACATATGATTGGGTTTACAGGTGCTATCGTGGTACGGTCGCTTCATGATCACGGGGCGACAGTTACGGGCTGCGCGTGCGCTGCTGGGTTGGCAGCAGATCGCGCTTGCCAAGAAGGCGCGAGTGGCTCTCGGAACGATCCGAAGAATGGAGTCCTTCGAGGGCGAAATCGGGGCGAGGACATCAACGCTTTCTCGCGTGCAGGCGGCGTTGGAAAAGGCCGGAGTGGAGTTCCTCAATGGCGACCGCCCGGGAGTACGAGTTAAGGGCGGTGATGGGAGGAAAGGCTCGCGCTCCTAAACTTACGCGCAGAACAGCAAGGCGATTCGGCACGAACAGCTAGCCTAGCTCCTAGGTCCAAGACAGAACCATATCCTGATCGACAGGTCGAGTCTCTGCCACTGCTCTGCAGATGCGTGACTGCCCTGCTTTGGTTTTGCCGCCCAGCAAGTGACCATCAATTCAATGAGTTAGCGGACAAGAAGCCTCGGAACCACCTTCTGCCGGTCGTGAGCCAAAGAAACGGAAAGTTCGTGCTGATTTCGCAACAGGTTACGGGCGCCCGACACGCCCTCACTGCAATTCAATTCCGCACAAGTCGGTCGAAATGTCGCAACATCTCGGCGAGATAAACCCCTCTCCATCCCGTCATATCCCGTGTCCTCCCGTCTCCTCCCGTCACTGCAGCGCAATTTTTTAAACGCACAATGTCTGGAATTGTTGGAATTCAGTTGCAGTAATGTTTGAATTACGTTGCAGTGAATTCGAATTAGTTTGCAGTGGATCGGCAGGTAAGCCACCGGACTCAGGACCAGACGTCATGAGCCTCACGGCGCACCACCGAGCATGAGAATTGGATGTAGGGGAGGGACGAGCATCACGCCGGGTACAGACCGGGAGGATAGCTGACAGAACAGACCGGGAGCATTCCTGACGCTGTGCAGAGATCCAGGAGGCATGTAGAAGGACGGCATGCGCTAGAAAGCGAGCAGTGTGATGGAAGAGAACGCGCGGTTTGTGCTGGAGTATGAGCGGGATGAGCAAAGCATGAGCGAGCTGTGTGAGCAGTTCGGCATCGCTCGGGAGACTGGGTATGTCTGGCTGCGGCGGTATCGGGCGCAAGGGCTGGCCGGGCTGCCGGAGTTAAACCGGGCAGCGAAGCGGCATCCCAACCAGACGGCGGCGGCAGTTGGAGCAGGCGGTGCTCTAGCTGCGACAGGCGTACATGCGGTGGGGACCGCGGAAGTTGAAGCGGGTGTTGCAGCGCGACCAGTCCGGTGGCGTCTGGCCGGCGGCCAGCACGATCGGCGAGATGGTCAAGCGAGCCGGCCTGGTAGTGGCGCGCAAGCAGCGGCGCAAGACCGCGCCCTACACGGAGCCGCTGGCGCATGCCGATGGTTGTAACCGGGTGTGGTGCGCCGATTTCAAGGGATGGTTTCGCAGCGGGGATGGCGAGCGTATCGATCCGTTGACCATCTCGGATGCCTACAGCCGCTACCTGCTGCGCTGCCAGGCGGTGGCGAAGACGAACACGGAGCGGGTGCGAGCGATCTTCGAAGCGGCGTTTCGCGAATATGGGTTGCCGGTGGCGATACGTACGGACAACGGGGCGCCGTTTGCCTCGACGGCGATCGCGGGCTTGTCCCGTTTAGCGGTGTGGTGGATAAAGCTGGGGATTGTGCCGGAGCGGATCGCGGCCGGACATCCGGAGCAGAATGGGCGTCACGAACGCATGCACCGCACCTTGAAGCAAGAGAGGGCGATGCCTGCGGCTGCGAACCGGCGTGCCCAGCAACGCTCGCTGGACGGTTTTCGGCAAGAGTACAACCAGGTGCGCCCGCACGAGGCCCTGGCCATGGCCACGCCCGCCCGTGTGTATGAACCGTCGCCCCGCGAGCATCCCGCGCGGGTACCGGAGCCGGAGTATCCCAGCACCATGCTGGTGCGCAGCGTGAAACACCAAGGGGTTTTTCGTTGGAAGAAGCACGACGTGTTTCTCAGCGAAGTGCTCTGGGCAGAAAGGATCGGGTTGCTGCCGGTCGACGATCGCTGGTTTACGATCTACTTTGCGCAGCTGCCCATTGCCAGCTTTGACAGCCGCGAACTGCGGGTTGTCGCCTGGCGCAAACCTCAAGGCTTCGACGTGAAGGAGGCAGGAGAAGGGGAAGCTTCGAAGTCCGCACCTCTTCCCCTCGAGGGAAAACAGGAGAAAGTGTCAGGAATGCGCCCGGTCTAATATGTCAGGAATCTCCCCGGCCGTTCAGCCGTGCTGTCTGACTACGTTATCGGCGATCAAGCCTGCCCAAGCCGCTCCAAGAATGACGGGAGGACAACAATGTCCTCATACAGGGTTTGTCTCAATCGCTCCCTTCGAAGATCGTGAACCAGCGGATTCGAGAGCTTCCATATTTTCTAGCTCGCCGCAGAACAATGAACGGGTCGAAAAAGAAGCGCAGCAGCGGGTGCCCTTGTGTCGGAGTGCACGAGGGGTAATAATGAGCGGGCGATCTTGTGAAAGCAACATGAAGACTGAATCTTCCCCACATCCGGGGGAATTCATTGCTCACCGCAGAAAGAGTGGCGAGTGCCAAACCTTGGCCGACCATCTGCTAGAAGTCTCTGAGTTAGTAGGAAGATTCTCCGCGAAGATAGAACTCCGCCTTCCGGGACAACTAATCGGGCTTCTGCACGACCTGGGCAAGTATTCACTTGATTTTCAGCAGTACTTGTGTTCGGCTGTCGGGATTCTCGAGCAGGATATTGACGAAAACTACGTCGATCCGCGCGCGAATAAAGGCAAGATCGATCACTCTACGGCTGGAGCGCAAACACTGTGGCAGGAGCTCTCACAGCGTGGCCAGATGGAAAGCGCAGTGGGTCAGATCCTGGCTGTTTGCATCGCTTCGCACCATTCTGGGCTTATTGATTGCTTGGCCGTGGACGGCACCGATCGTTTTTCAACGAGAATGCAGAAGTCCGATCGGCAGTCCCATCGGTCCGAAGCATGGGAAAAGGCGGACGAGACCGTCCGTGAACAATACGAAAAGTTGATCCATGACCCCGATCTGCTTCCCACTTTACGCCGAGCAGTCGAGAGCATTTGCCGGAATGAGCAGCACGAGGGCATCACTCGGTTTAAGGTCGGGCTACTTGTGCGCTTCCTGTTCAGTTGCCTGGTAGATGGTGATCGATCAAATACTGCCGACTTCGAGCGTCCGGCTACAGCAAGGGAACGCATGGGCGGCCGTTACGAAGGCTGGCCGGCTCTGATCGACCATCTCGAACGACACCTGGCAAAATTTCCTTGCGTTGGACACATAGATGAATTACGCCGCGACGTCTCCCGCCACTGCTTTGCTGCGGCAGAACGAAAGAGAGGAATATTCACCCTCACGGTTCCCACCGGGGGTGGTAAAACCTTGGCCAGTTTGCGTTTTGCCTTGCGCCATGCCGAACAAAACGGAATGGATCGATTGATCTACGTGATTCCCTATACCTCGATCATAGATCAGAACGCGGACGAGGTTCGCAAGATACTTGAGCCCGAAGGCGTGGAGTCCGGAAGCGTGGTATTGGAACACCATTCGAACCTGACACCCGAAGAGCAAACGTGGCGCAATAAGATTCTGTCGGAAAACTGGGACGCCCCGGTCGTCTTTACAACCACCGTGCAATTTCTGGAAACGCTGTTTGGCGCTGGCACTCGGGGTGCTCGTCGAATGCACCAATTGGCCAACGCCGTCATCGTTTTCGATGAGATCCAAACGCTTCCCGTCAATTGCGTACATCTTTTCAACAACGCTATCAACTTCCTTGTCGAAAAATGTCGCAGCAGTGTACTGCTGTGTACGGCGACCCAGCCTTTGCTCGATCAAGTGGATCCACAGAAGGGAGCACTTCGTCTGCTCCGCCCTGGTTCTGAGCTCATGCCCGATGTGAAATCCCTGTTTGATGGACTCACTAGAGTCGAGATTCTCGATTGGCGCAAAGCGGGTGGGTGGACCTCAGGCGAGGTTGCGGACTTGGCATTGAAAGAAGTCGCCGCAAGCTGCAGCTGCCTTGTCGTGGTCAACACGAAGTCTGCCGCACGCTCGATCTATCGGTTATGCAAGGCACTCGCGCCAGACTTGCCGATTTATCACTTAAGCACCCACATGTGCCCGGCACACCGAAAAGTCCACTTGTCCGAGATCAAAACACTTCTCAAACCAGGCGCGAATTCTCCGGTGCTTTGTGTCAGTACGCAGTTGGTTGAGGCGGGCGTGGACTTGGATTTCGGCGCTGTGGTTAGGTTTACTGCCGGGCTCGATTCTATCGCTCAAGCAGCCGGACGATGTAACCGCCATGGACTGCGCCCAACTGGACGCGCTTATGTGATCAATCCCGCAGAAGATGCTGCGGAAATGCTCAAGGACATCAGGATCGGCAAGCAGAGTGCCGAGCGTGTACTGCATGAGATTGCGGCCGGCAATGCGAATGATAACAAGGAGGTGGTGCTGTCTCCGGACGCGATGACGCGCTATTTTCAATACTACTTCTTCGAGCGCAAGAAGGAGATGAGTTATCCCGTGAGCGCGGACCTCGTCAGCCGTAACGACACGCTGTTAAATATGCTTTCCGAAAACAGCATGGCGGTTGATGCTGGCGGAGGCACACCAGCGAACTATCTCCGTCAATCCTTCATGACTGCGGCCAAGGCATTCAAGGCTATCGATGCGCCAACGCAAGGCGTGATCGTGCCGTATGTAGACGGCGAAGTGGTCATCGCGGATCTGAGTGCGGCATTCGAGGTTGAGAAGCAATTCGCTCTGCTCCGGCGAGCGCAGCAGTACACGATCAACGTCTTTCCCCAAGTCATGAAGCGCCTGCAAGAAAGAAAAGCACTACACGAAGTTCAGGAGGGCACCGGCATCCTCTACCTGGATTCCCGTTACTACGATTCGGAGTTTGGGCTGTCCGAAGATCCTGTCAATTTAATGGAGCTGCAAAATGCTTAGGCCAGCGCAACACAATCGAGTTTAAGACCTGGGGTCGCTATGCCATGTTCACGGACCCTCTCACGAGGATAGGTGGCGAAAAATGTTCCTATCACGTCCCCACCTACGAGGCCGTTAAAGGGATCGCCAAGTCGATATACTGGAAACCCACATTCATCTGGATTATCGACGAAGTGCGTGTCATGAAGCGAATTCGCACGCAGACTAAAGGGACCAAGCCACTCAAGTTCGGAGGCGGTGGACACGATCTATCAATTTACACATTCCTCACGGGCGATCCCGACCCAACCTCAGGAGTTCCCGGTGTTGAGTATCAAGTACGTGCACACTTTGAGTGGAATCAGCATCGCCCAGAACTAGAACAAGACCGGAATGAGCATAAGCACTTCCAGATCGCGCAGCGCATGCTAGCAATACAT
>CAVVDN010000026.1:0-62795 GCA_963747045.1 uncultured Acidobacteriaceae bacterium
GGCTTTGGCAGCTTTCGCACCCGCCAGCGGAAGCCGCGCGTTGGACGCAACCCCAAGACCGGCGACCGCGTCGAAGTTCCCGCCAAAAAGATCCCGTTCTTCAAGCCCAGCAAGGAGCTGAAGGACATGGTGAACAGCTACGTCGAGGAGCATCCCGCGCCGCCGCCGGCCCCGATGGCTTCGTCGGGCGACGGCAGCCCCGGCAACGCGTAGTTTCTTCTGTTTGTCTCGTTTCAATCTCTCAGCTGGAAATAAGCGCGTCCCAGCATGCCCACACCGCCAATGGCGTGACGATTGTCTTCCGAGAGTTCATTGTTGGCGAGAACGGCTGCTGAACAGGAACAGAGGGCGCATACTTACGCAGTCGCTGTTTTGAACAGTTATGATTCTGACTCGGGAACAATTCAGTGCCTAAATACACGGGGAATCGGTGCCCTGACTCCTGCGCCCTCAATTTATTCACCTGCCCGCTAGCAGAAATGCTGGTAGCCAAGCTCAACCAACAGCGGTAGTCTTCACCTCCAATACTGGGGATTCTCTATTAACAGTTCGCAATGAACGTTTAAGAAGGTTCGGGTTCGCAGGAGATGTGTGAACCGCGATCTCGGGCCAAGCGCTTATGATTTCGGAGGAAATATGAAGGCTAAACTCACATTCTTGTTTTTGGCTCTCTTCATCGCGTTCGGTTTGTTTGCGTGCTCGGATTCGGGTACGAAGTCAGCCGCCACCTCTCAACCCGGCGTTGAAGAGGCAACCAAGACTGCGGTTGATGCTTACATCTATGGCTACCCGTTGGTCACGATGGACATGACGCGCAGGCAGCTGACGAACGTGGCCATGCCCGATGCCGCTCACGCGCCGATGGGGCAGCTTCTCAAGTTGCGGAACTATCCTGCCGTGGATAACCATTCCGTCACCGCACCCAACGCCGATACGCTCTATACGATGGCATGGCTTGACGTGTCGAAGGAGCCTTGGGTGTTCAGCATTCCCGACATGGCGGATCGTTACTACCTGATGCCCATGTTGAGCGGGTGGACGGATGTCTTCCAGGTTCCGGGCAAGCGTACCACCGGGGACAAGTCGCAGAAGTACGCCATCACCGGGCCAGGATGGTCGGGAACTCTTCCCGCCGGCGTAACGGAATACAAGTCTCCAACCGGTATTGTGTGGATCCTGGGTCGGATTTATTGCATTGGAACGCCCGACGACTATGCCAAGGTTCACGCCCTACAGGACAAGTTCTCGCTGGTTCCCCTCAGCTCGTATGGCAAACCCTACACGCCGCCCACAGGTGAAGTCGATGCCAACATCGACATGAAAAAGTCGGTCCGCGACCAAGTGGAGGCGCTCAGCGTGAACGACTACTTCAGCTACCTCGCCAAGCTGATGAAGACGAATCCCCCCGCTGCTGAGGATGCACCGATGGTTGCCGAAATGGCCAAGATCGGGCTGGTTCCGGGGCAGGATTTTGACCCCAACAAACTGGGGGCGTTCGACAAGGAAGCTATCAAGGCCGTACCAAAGCTGGCCCAGGCGAAGATCATGGAGCACTTCAAACAGCTTCAACCCATCAACGGATGGATGTTCACCACCAAGACAGGCATTTATGGCACCGACTACTTGCAGCGTGCGTTAGTCACCGCCATCGGACTCGGTGCGAACCGTCCCCAGGACGCGATTTATCCCACTGGAGAAAAGGACGGGAGCGGCGGCGACTTTGATGCCGCTTCCAAGAAGTACGTCATACACTTCGACAAGGGGCAGATGCCTCCAGTTGACGGCTTCTGGTCGATCACCATGTACGACGCAAGCTATTTCTTCGTACCGAACGCGCTCAACCGCTACACCTTAAGCGAGCGCAACAAGTTCGTAACCAACCCTGATGGTTCGGTAGACCTATATCTCCAGGCCGACTCGCCCGGAAAGGCGAAGGAGGCCAACTGGCTGCCCGCGCCTAAAGCTAAATTCATTCCGATGATGCGCCTGTACTGGCCGAAGGAGACGCCGCCTTCAATCATCAACGGAACTTGGAAACCGCCATCCATCAACGAGGTGAAGGGCTAAGAATGCTCAAACCGGGACGGCAGAGAGCCGTCCTGGTTTACCCGGTACTCCGAAACCTGCGTTCGTGCCGGCAACCGCCTTTCCCAACGAACTGGCGATTGATCGCCAGTTCACTCATCCTCTCTCATAGGATGCGTGCAAGGACATGTTTCACAGCAGCACAGCATTCGAAGAATCTTTCTCCTGACCTCTGGAATCTGCTCTCAGAGAGCATGGAGGAGGATCAGGCGTGTCTCTTGCGCTGATTGCTATTGGTCTCGCGGCGTTGTGTTTGTTGATCGTCGTTTGGATGAAACGCACCAGGGGCGAGCAGACCCTGGAGCAGCACAGTATCACCCCGGAGGCGCTCCACACGTTGTTGGCCTCAAGTCAGGAGATACTGGTCCTGGATGTTCGCCAGCCGCTCGATTTGTTAGCCGATGCGGAGATCATCCCTGGCGCCAGGAGGATTCCCCCAAAAGAAGTATTGGAGAATCCCTCGCTCATTCCCAGAGAGAAGGATGCGGTTGCTTACTGCACCTGTCCTGGCGATAAAACCGCGCGAACCATTATTCGCCGGGCCCGCGCTCTGCATTTCGACCGAGTCAAATTCCTGAAGGGCGGACTGGCGGCCTGGAAAGCGCAGGGTTATCCGGTCGAGCCATACTTGGAGTCCTTCCACCTCGACACGGCGAATTGACAACGCCTTGGTGAACGACCGTTTCGCCGTCCGGCGGAGGCGCACTCGGCTTACCCAGGCATCAGCGGGAGCGTGCAGATTGGCTTTGCGTTGCCCGCAGTGCGTTCGAGCCTGATGTGGCTTGGCGTTTACTCGCCTGGTGTAGGCTTCGGCGGCTCCCACAGCTCTACTCGATTGCCTTCGGGATCGATGATCCAGCCGAAGTTGCCGTATTCAGATTCCTCGAACTTGTCCACCTGAACGCCTTCCTCGCGAAGCGCTTTCAGCAAGTCCGCAAGATTATCCACGCGGAAATTAATCATGAACGGCGATGGCCCAGGCCCGAGGTACTTGGTCGTATCGGGAAAAATAGCGAAGACATTGACCACGGGAATTTCCGGTTCTTCGGCGGAGTTCCACATTGCCCCCGCTTCAGGGGAGCTCTCGATGCCGAGGTGCGTGCGATACCACCCGTAGAGCGCCTTGGGATCGCGCGCTTTGAAGAAAATTCCGCCGAGGCCGACGACTCGTTTCATGGGTCACTCCTTAATGGATGGATGAGCGGCAATGTCATCACGACGGGATACCGCGTGATCATGAACTAATGCCGCAACTCAGGGTCGCCGCCATCATAAACAAGAGGGCTGGGATGTTCATTGCAAATGACCATCCCAGCCCCAAAATGTGTCACACGCAAACGCGGCGCTAAAGCGCCGCTTTACCCGGTGTCGAAAAATCTTACGCTTTGGTCGCTTGTGTCTTCAGCACCTCGATGGCTTTGTTGAGCTGATCGTCAGGCTGATTGTCTTTCTGGTGCTCTTCCTGTGCGCTGTCGTCGGCACTGTCGTCGTCATCGGGCGAGATGAAGTCATCGCTGTTGTCGGCGACCAGGATGTTCGGAGTGACTGCGGTATCCTGCAGCGCCTTGCCCGAAGGCGAGTAGTACTTCGCGACCGACAGAATCAGCGCCGCGCCGTCCGGCATGTCGATGACCTTCTGAATCGAGCCGGAGCCGAAGGTCTTGTCGCCGACCACGTCGCCGCGAGCGTTCTCCATGATGGCCGCAGCTACGATTTCAGCCGGCCCCGCGGTTCCGCGATTTACCAGCACGACGAGGGGAACGTTGGTTGCGACCGCCTTCTGCGGATCGGCATTGAAGGTCTGCTTGGGATACTTCTGCCCCTGGATGTACGTGATGGTCCCGTGATTCAGGAAGAGGTTGGCGGTCGCGATGCCTTCGTCCTCCGACCCGTCGCCCGAATTGCGCAAGTCAAGAATGATCTTCTTGGCCCCGTCCTTCTGCAGCGCCTTCAACTTGTTGGAGATTTCCTGCGCGCGTCCTTTGGGGAAGTCATCGACCTTGATGTAGCCAATGCCGTCCTGCATCATCTTGTCGGTGATGGGCGGATCGGTAACGATGGCCAGCGAGACCGCCGATTTCACCGGCGTTGCCCGCCGCGGACGTACGACCGAGACGTTGACGACCGAACCCGGAGCGCCCGTCAGCCGGCCATCGATTTCGGCCAGCGACATGTCGCGCGTTGACTTGCCCTCGATGGCTTCGATGATGTCGCCGCTGGCGATATCCGCCTTGTCGGCAGGGCCACCGGGAATCACCGAGATCACCGCAGCGTAGCCATAGCGCTTCGAGATCGCCGCGCCGATGCCGGCCTTGCCTTCCTTGCGCTGTCTTGTAGTCTTTGAACTCCGTCGGATCGAGATAGCTGGAGTTAGCGTCAAGCGACTCCAGCAGCCCGTGCAGCGCGCCGTTGGTGACGGCCGAGATGTTCGGCTCCTCCACGTATTCGGTGCGGATGCGCGACAGCACTTCGCTGTAAACGCCGAGCTGGCGATAGGAGCTGTCGTCACTTGGGTTATCGGCGGCCCGGACGCTGAACTGGCCGATGACGATAAACGATGCAACTAAAAACGAAAGGAGGAGAACGATGAGCTTGGTGGTCTTCGACATGTGGTAATCACTGATGGGAGGGATACCGCCCGCGGACTCTATCCCATTCTATCTCAGTTCGATGCCGCGGCCGCCGGGAATGTTCCGGAAAATCGCGGGGCGGAAGGCCTGAGCGGGCTGAGGATTGGACGCGTGCGGAAGGGGATTGTAAGCCGCCACAGCTACGGCGTGTTGGTCAGCTTCATATCAGGGCGCGACCTTGGTCGTGCCGAAAGCAGCGAATAGGGGCTGGGCTTTAGCCCCGGCGGAAAACTGGTCACCGGCTGAAGGCCGCTTTTGTTTCGACCTGCTGCGGCACGGCTGGAAGCCGTGCCCTGACGCAAAGCGGGCCTGATAGACTCCTTTGTTCCCCTTGAAGCGGCAGACCCTCTGGCGAAAAGCGAAGAGCGAGCAGCGAACAGCGATCCTGGCGAAAGGCGAATAGCGTAATCATGTCCCGCACTCTCAACGAATCCCGTGTCCTGCACCAGCGAGCTGAGCAGCTCATTCCCGGAGGGGTGAACTCGCCCGTCCGCGCCTTTCGTTCAGTCGGCAGCGAGCCGCCGTTTCTGGTTCGCGGCGAGGGTGCGCATGTGTGGGATGCCGATGGCAACCGCTACATCGACTACGTCGGCTCGTGGGGTCCGCTGATTCTCGGTCACGCCGATCCCGAAGTGATCGAGGCGATCATCCAGGCCGCGCGCAACGGCACCAGCTTCGGAGCGTCAACTCCCGCCGAGGCCGATCTTGCCGAGCTGGTCATCGAGGCATTCCCTGCGATTGAGAAGGTCCGCTTCGTCAGCTCGGGGACCGAAGCGACGATGTCGGCGATTCGCCTGGCGCGGGCGGCCACCGGACGCAAGATGATCGTGAAGTTCGAGGGCTGCTATCACGGCCACAGCGATGCACTGCTGGTGAAGGCAGGTTCTGGCGTGGCAACGCTCGGCATTCCCGGCTCCGCAGGCGTGCCGGAAGAGTTCGTGGAGTTCACGCTCGCGCTGCCGTACAACGATGTTAACGCAGTCGTCGCCGCGTTCGAAAAGTTCAAGGACAAGATCGCTTGTGTCATCGTCGAGCCCGTCGTCGGCAATATGGGATGCGTGCTTCCCACGCCTGGCTATCTTCAGGCACTGCGCCTGATCACGGAACGCGAAGGCGCGCTGCTGATCTTCGATGAGGTGATGACCGGTTTTCGCGTGGCGTTCGGCGGCGCCTCCGAGCTGTACAACGTCAAGCCCGACCTCACCACGCTAGGCAAAATTATCGGCGGTGGGCTCCCGGTTGGCGCGTACGGCGGCCCGGCGAAGCTGATGGACATGATCGCGCCAGTAGGGCCGGTCTATCAGGCGGGCACGCTAAGCGGCAATCCGCTGGCCATGGCCGCAGGTATCGCGACGCTGTGTCAGCTCAAGAGCAATCGCGAGCAGTTCTATCAGCAGCTCGATGCGATGTCGGGCAAGCTGGTGGCCGGCGTCCTCGAAGCCGCAAAAGAAGCTGGTGTCACGATGACCGCGAACCGCGTCGGCTCGATGTTCACGTTCTTCTTCACCGACGCGCATGTCAAGGACTGGGAGAGCGCCGCGACTTGTGACACGGCCCGGTTCGGGCGCTTCCATGGCGCGATGATGGACGCCGGCGTCTGGCTGCCGCCGTCGCAATTCGAAGCCGCGTTCCTGAGCGTCGCCCATACCCAGGGCGACATTGATGACACCATCGCCGCGGCGCGCGAAGCGCTGGCGCTGGTTTGAAATCTGAGGCGAGTAGCGAAACCCGCTGGTTTGGGCCGATGACTTCTCAGAACTGATAGCCCACTTCCAGCACCACTGTCGGCTCCGTGAAGCCCGCGTTGAAGACGTAGGTTGTGAACTCGATTTTCTTGTGCGAAACGCCGACGAGAAAACCGCGATCAATCATGAGGGGCGTTTGAAATGCCTTGGTGCGCTGCGCCACCAGGCCGACCTTCAGCCAATCGAGCACTGAATACGTAAGCTCCGGCCACGCATAGTAAAAGTTTCCAGCCTTGCTGTCTGTGTCGAAGACATATTCGTTCGAAATGCTGAGCGCGAGCTTCTTATAGGTCAGGGAAGCCTCGCATCCGGGGGCGATGCCGGTAGTTTCGCCGAAGACGCCGCCCACCATCGGCGTCACCGTCAGCACCAGCTTCTTACCGGCGGTGAAGTTATATCCCAGCCAAAGCGACCCCGTGCGGAGGTTTTCGTAATCGTAACGAGCTTCCAGGTGCAGCCAGTTGTGATCGGCAGTGAACACGGGAGAAGCGTAGCCCGGCTCGTTCGGGACGATGTAGCCATCGACGGTTAGATTGAAGGCCCAAGGTTGCTTGGCAGCCGCAGCCTGGGTACTCTGCTGCGTGGCCGTAGCTGGCCCTTGCGCCAGTATGGCGGGACCTGCGAGAGTCGCGACGGCGAGCAGACCGGCCTGGAGTGCGTGTTTCATCCGCCGAACGCGATGGTGATGCAGACCATGGCGACGCCGAGCAAGACCATCCCAACTCCAATCCGCCAGGGATGGTCGGCGGCGTATCGGCCGAAGGCGTAACCTGCGGCGAATAGCATGAGGATAGCGATGACGTTCGATATTCGTAATGCCAGCCGCGGCTCCCGCAAAAAGATGAACGGGATCACGACTGGGAAGGTAGAAAGGAAAACCAGCAGGAAGACGCCGAGTGCTCCGCGCCAATCGTCAGCAGTCAGCCACGTTTGCTTGTTCTCTTTGGGCAGATGCAGGATTTTCTGGCGCAACAGTTCGATGTCATTCTCGGGCAGATTAGAAGCCAGAACAGGCGGCAGGGCGTCGGCGATAATGCGCCTGCCGGCAGCCGGCTCGGCTAAAGCGCGCACCCGCAAGAAGATTTTGCGATTGTGGCCGCGCTCGCTCATGCAGTCCAGCAGGTAGAACAGAGCGTCAATGATGCCCCATGCCAGATTGCATCCGATGGCGGCCTTCAGCATGGTGTCCACTCTGCCGCGGTCCAGGCCGGTGACCCGCAGCGAGCAGGTGAAGGTGAGCACCATGATCAGGCCGAACAGGACCTCGGAGATCCTCTCCATGGGTTCCAGCACGCTCATCGAGCGCTGCTCGGATTGCTCAGGCATAGGCAGATATGAGTTATTCGCAATCAGTAGAACAAAGCAGTCTTGAGGCGTAAATAACCCATTGGCGTTAGAGCCATGCCGGTTTCCACTCGGGGATGAATTCGCAGTACTCTAGAAGAGCGTTGCGTGATCGCTTCCGCTGCAATGATCTTCGTCTTAGATAACTACGACTCATTCACCTACAACCTGGTGCAATATATCGGCGAGCTGGGTGGGGACGTCGTCGTGTGCCGCAATGATCAGACCACGGTCGCCGAGATTGAAGCCATGCGACCCGGCCGCATCGTGCTTTCGCCTGGCCCGTGTACTCCGCAAGAGGCGGGCATCAGCATCGACGTCATCCGTCATTTCGCGGGGAAGGTTCCGCTGCTAGGGGTGTGTCTGGGACATCAGGCGATCGGCGCCGCGTTCGGGGCCAACGTTGTCCGCGCGGCCAATTTGATGCACGGCAAAACCAGCTCAGTCGAGCACGATGGCAAGACGATTTTTCGCGATATTCCGTCGCCGATGACCGCGACGCGTTACCACTCTCTGATCGTGGAAGAAAAGAGTCTTCCAAGCGACTTGGAAGTTTCCGCGGCCTGTCGTGACCGCGATGGGACGCGTGTCATTATGGGACTGCGGCACCGCAGGTTTCCCGTCGAGGGCGTGCAGTTCCACCCGGAAAGCGTTTTGACCGAAGCGGGAAAGCAATTGGTGCAAAATTTTCTGAGACTCTAGAGTTTCCTCGACAGCGATTCGCCGCGGCGGTATAGTTTTCTGCACAGATCACGAGCCCAGCCCATGCTCCCGTTCTGCGACTGAGGCCGTGCGTAACTCGCGCGGCTTGCAGCAGCGTTCAGATTCCCCTTCCGGTGAGACAGGCAGCGTCAACCAACCCGCTACTGCGGTTGAAGAAGGCCTGCCCTGAGCTTGCTGAATCGTGTCGCTGCAAGGAAGCAGTGCTCGAGACGAATTGTGAGATAGAGTAGATTCCCAGTGGCTCAAACTAACATCGTGGCGCTGGAACCGCGTCACCGGCAGACAGTCAATGCGGTCGAGCTTCGCGGTGTTCGCAAGACCTACGACCACTTCGTGGCCGTCGATCATCTTTACCTCAATATTCGCGAGGGGAGTGTCTACGGCCTGCTCGGTCCGAACGGTGCGGGCAAGACCTCGACCATCCGCATGATGATCGGCATCACCCTGCCGGATGACGGGCAGGTGCGGTTGTTCGGCGAGCCCTTCCATCGCGGGCTGCTCCGGCGTATCGGCTACATGCCGGAAGAGCGCGGGCTTTACAAGCGCATGAAGGTGCTCGACCATCTCGTGCTGCTGGGGCGGCTGCACGACTTGTCCGAGCGCGAGGCCCGTAAGCGGTCGCTCGACTGGTGCGAGCGGCTGGAGATTTCCGAATGGGTGCAGAAGAAAGTCGAAGAGCTCTCCAAAGGAATGCAGCAGAAGGTCCAGTTCATCGCCACGCTGCTGCACGGGCCTGACCTCATCATCATGGACGAACCTTTCTCCGGACTCGATCCCGCGAACGCCGTCATGCTGAAGAACGTGCTGATCGATCTGAAGAAGTCGGGCAAGACCATCCTGTTTTCCACCCACGGCATGGACCAGGCGGAACGGTTGTGCGACGCCATCTGCCTTATCGATCACGGGCGCCTCATTCTCGAAGGCGAGCTGAAGAAGATCAAAGCCAGCTATGGCAAAAACCACGTCCAGATCGAATGTGAAGGCGATCCGCAGCTGGAGAGCTGCGAACTGGTGCAGACGGTGAATAACTACGGCAACTACGTCGAGGTGCGGCTCAAACCAGGAGCTGACGCGCAGGAGTTGCTGCGGCTGGCGGCCGATCGCGTGCGCATCAGCCGCTTCGAGTTGCTGGAGCCTTCGTTGGAAGAAATTTTCATCGACCAGGTGGGCAAGCATGGGTAACGTCTGGACGCTGGTAAAACGCGAATACCTGGAACGCGTACGCTCGCGCTCATTCGTGATTTTTACGCTGCTCATGCCGGCGGTGATGGCCGCGATGGTTCTCATCCCGGCAAAGCTGGAGCAGATGAATACCGGCGGTGAACGCAAGATCGTCATCGTCGCAAACGACGCCAATCTGGCCAGCGCCATTGGGCATGAGCTGGGCAATGCGAAAACTCAGCCCAGCGAACTGGGACGCAGCGGCCCCCCGACGGTGTATGCCATCCAGGTGGACACCGACACCAGCGACGCCGAGCGCGCGCGTCTGTCGCAGCAGGTGAACGCAGGTAAGATCACTGGATTCTTGTGGCTCAGTGATGAGGCGCTAGACAAACACTCGGTGCTTTACAACACTAAGGAAGCCGCCGATTTCCTGCAGGCGCGCGAGCTGCGCAACGCCATCAGCACCGGCATCGCCCGCTACCATCTGTCGCAGAGCGGCATGAGCGGCGCCGATATCGATTCGCTGCTGACGCCGATCAAGCTGGAAACCGTTCGCATCGAAAAAGGGCATCAGGGCGCGAGTGGGACGACCGTATTTCTGACCGCGTTCGCGATGGTGATGCTGCTGTACACCGTTGTTCTGATCTATGGGCTGGCGGTGATGCGCTCCGTCATCGAAGAGAAGAGCACGCGCATCCTGGAGGTTCTGCTCTCCACGGTGACCTCGAAAGAGCTGCTGGCGGGAAAGATTATCGGCGTTGGCGCGGTCGGCCTGACGCAGATTCTGGTGTGGGTGAGTTTTGCCTTGATCTTCTCTGTGCCGGGACTGGTGGCGGCCAAGTCCTTCCTGGGCGAAGTGCACATCCCGATGGCGGCAATCGTGGCGTTCGCCATCTTCTTCCTGCTCGGCTATCTGCTCTACAGCGCCATGTACGCCGCCATCGGCTCCATGGTCAACACTGACCAGGAGGCGCAGCAGATGCAGTGGCCGGCGCTGATCCCGCTGGTCCTCGGCATCGTGCTGATGAACCCGGTGATCCAGCATCCCAATTCCGCGCTGGCCTTTTGGCTTTCGATGGTGCCGTTCTTCGCGCCCATTCTTATGCTGCTGCGCATCGTTATCGAACAGCCACCGGCGTGGCAGATCGGCCTGAGCATCGCCATCATTCTGGCGACCATCTACGGCCTGCTGGTTCTGGCCTCGCGCATCTATCGTGTCGGCATCCTCATGTACGGCAAACGGCCGACGTTGCCCGAATTGCGGCGCTGGCTGAGGTACGCAGGATAAAATCCAGACGTGCCTGACGAAGCCCGTGTTGCGCCCCGCTTCACTCTGCTGCAACGCGCGCAACTCGCCCTCGTCTCGTGGATCGTTCCCGCGCTGCTTGCCCTGATCGGCTGCACCCTGCGCCTGACGATCAGCTACGAGGAGGGCGCGGTTGAAAGTCCCGACCACATCTACCCTGGCATCTTCGCGTTTTGGCATCGCTGCGTCTTGCCGGCGGCATGGATGTTCCGCCGGCGGCGTATTGCCGTCATGACGAGCCAAAGCCTCGACGGCGAATTCATAGCGCGCGTCATCCGCCGCTTTGGATTCGTTCCTGTGCGCGGCTCGAGCACGCGCGGCGGACAACGCGCCCTGCTCGAGATGAACCGCATGCTGAGCGATCACCTGGCGGTGGCTTTCACCATCGACGGTCCGCGCGGTCCGCGCTATGTTGCGAAAAAAGGCCCGGTGTTGCTGGCGCGCGCCAGCGGAGCGCCGATCACGGCCTTCTATGTGGCCGTGAAGCATGCCTGGGTATTGAATACCTGGGACCGATTGGTCATTCCTAAACCGTTCTCGCCGGCTCTGGTGCGGGTCGCGCGAAAAATCTATGTGCCGGCCGATGCTGCCGATGCGGCGATGGAGAAGTATCACGCCGAAATGCAGGCGGCGCTGGAGCGGGTGACGGAATTCGCCGAGGCGCAGTTTTCGCAGTCACCGATTGGTGCAATTGACACCAACCAGTCGTAACAGTAGAGTCAAAGCTCATCCTGAGTTCACTCTCGGGTGCTCTTTATCAACCAGCGTTCGCGCGTTATTGGGAAGCGGGTGCAAAGCCCGCGCTGCCGCGCAACTGTAAGCGAGTCTTGGCGCAAGGCCACTGTGCAAACGGGAAGGCCCCGCCGCTGTACGCGATGATCGAATCGCAGCTCGCGAGCCAGGAGACCGGCGCGAACGACAGGTATTCACGCAAGAACATGCGCCGAATACCCCGGCCACCAACCCTTTCGCGTGCAAAGGAGGAGTCACCTTGCGTCGTTCCCGTTTCTTCTTCTTCCTGCTGCTGTCGGTCACAGCAGCTTTCGCTTCCGATCTAAAAATCACTATACAAAGCCCCTCCGGCGAACGCGTCGGCGGCGTGCAGGTCAGCCTGTTTCGCGCCTCCGACAATGTCGGGAGTCGCGATCTAGGTCACTGGGGGCGATGGGATTGCAGTTTTCCCCAGCCTGTCTGACGGCGACTATCACGTTGTGGTACTCGCACCGGGATTCGCCGAGCAATCGCAAAAAATCTCGTTGCCGCAGACGCAGCCGCTGGCAATCGAACTGAAGCTGGCCACTACGCCGCAGACGGTCGTCGTCTCCGGCAGCGCTACGCCTTCGACCGTCGAGCAGACGGGCACGTCGGTCGGCCTGCTGAATTCGACCGAACTCAAGCTGCTGAATCCCGCCGCTGCCCCCGACGCGCTGCGCTACATCCCGGGCGCGATTGTCAGCCCCTCCGGCCAGCAAGGTTCCATCAGCAGCCTGTTCGTGCGCGGCGGCGACTCCGACTACAACAAGGTGCTGATCGACGGTGTCCCGGTGAACGATCCCGGCGGCTACTTCGACTTCGGCCCGGTGTCGATGAATAACGTCGAGCGCGTTGAGGTGGAGCGCGGCCCGGAGAGCACGGCCTACGGCACGGATGCGATGACCAGCGTGGTGCAGCTGTGGTCGGCGACCGGCAGCACGCGCACCCCCCAGGTCGAATTCGGTGCCGACGGCGGCAACTTCAATACCGCGCACGGCTATGCCTCGATCTCTGGCGCGCGCGACATCTTCGATTACAACGTCTTCGCCGACCAGTTCAACACCAACGGCCAGGGCGTCAACAATCAGTATTCCAACTCGCTCGAAGGCGGCAACGTCGGCGTGAAACTTTCCGACCGCGTCGCCTTCCGCCTGCGCATGCGCCACTACAATAGCTGGACCGGCGTGTCCTCGAACTGGTGGTTCAACGGCATATCCCGCGCTGCCGCCCGATCCCAACCAGTACGTCCACCAGAACAACTTTCTCGCCAGCGGCGATTTCATCGTGAGCGGCCCGGGCTCGTGGCAGCACCAGTTCCAGGGCTTCGAGTATAACCACGTCGCTCTCAACGACAATCCCGTCAACGATCCCGACCGCCCCTTCGACACGCCGTTCAGCAACCTGACCAAGTACAACGTTGCGGGGTTTTCAGTATCAGGGCATCTGGACCCCGCGCACCTGGGCGCAGACGACGGTCGGCTACACCTTCGAAGACGAGAACGGCTTCATCAACAGCAACTCGGGGACGGTCGAAATGCCGAACCTCAGCATCACGCATGGGCTGCGGCGCAACAACTACCTCTTCGGACAGGAGAGCATCATTTGGAAGCGCCTGTCGGTGCTGGCGGGGCTCGGCTATGTGAACAACGAGAGCTTCGGTAATAACGTCTCGCCGCGCGTGTCCGGCTCGTTCGTTCTGTTTCGTGGCGGCGACATCTTCGGCCCCACGCGCCTGCGCGCCGGCTACGCCCAAGGCATCAAGGAGCCGAGCTTCGAAGAATCGTTCGGATTGGCGGGCGAGTTTCCCGTGCTGCCCAATCCCGAATCTCAAGCCCGAGCGCAACCATGCGGATCGAGGCCGGCTTCGAGCAGGCGCTGTTCCACAATCACGCCTCATTCAGCGCGGTCTATTTCCACAACCAGTTTCTCGATCAGATCGAATACCTGTTCAACGACATCACCTTCACCAGCCAGTACGTGAACGTCAACCGGTCGTTTGCGCAGGGAGCGGAGCTGGTGCTGAGCGGACGCGTCCACGAACATCTTTCCGCGACTGCGTCTTACACCTACACCTCGACTGAGATCGAGCAGGCATTGCCATGTCTGATTGACGATGGTTGCGATCCGCGGATCTACGGCGTTGGCGCGCCGCTACTGCGCCGTCCCAAGCAAGCGGGGACTTTGCTGGTGACCTACGACAAATCCAAATGGGGAGCCAACGCGGGTGTCAGCGCGGTCGGACAGCGTCCCGATTCCGACTTCCTCTTCGGCTATATCAATCCCATCTACTACGCCGCGGGATTTGCGCGCGTCGATCTCGGCGGACGTTACGCCATCAACCGCCACATCACCGCTTATGCGAATCTCAACAACGCGCTGAACGCGCACTACAACGAAGTGCTGGGCTATCCCGCGCTGGGGCTGAATTTTCGCGGCGGATTTCGCTTCCGTTTCGGCGGGGAATGAGAGCGGAGTCGGTGCCCCAGGTTCGCCCATCTTTTGGGCTAACCTGGGGAAGGGTTGAGACTGGGTTCAGTTCACTGGCGCCCGCTCCAACTCGCGGATGTACTCGACGACCGACTCGCTCCAGCCATCGATGTGCGTCCACTTGCCGTAGCCGATACCATGCCTGTAGCTGGCTACGTTAATAACGTAGCCCTTTGCCTTCGGCGCTGGCACGGTGTCGTGCGTCTGCTCGTCGGTGATGACGATGATGCGGTCATAGCTCTCGTCGATCTCGCCGAGCGCCTTGCCCAGATACGTGGCCCTGTGCTCCTGGCTCGCCTCGATGGCGTCACGCAGCGCGAAGCCTTCACGCGCGGGAACGCGCTTCAGTTCGCTCGAGAAGCTGTACACGATCACGTCCTCACAGATCTCGCGCAAAAGCACCGCGAGACCGTAGGCCACGTCAGTGCGCAGCATCTCCGCGCGCCGCGAAAGCGGCTCCGTCATACTGCCCGAAACATCAACCAGCAGCACGGTTTTGCCCGCAAGCTTCTCCCGGCCGGCAACGCAGCGGAACATTGCAACCTCCAGCGCTTCTTCCCACTGCGGCGCGTAACGGGCCGCAGCGATGAAGCGGAAAGGCAGCACGCGGTCGGTCTTCACCTCGCGCAAGGCATCACGCACGAGGTTCGCGCTCACTCCCGCATCCTTCATGTTGCGAAGGTTGCGGAGCAGAGCGAGTGCCCCAAGCTTGCGCTCGGCCAGCAAGCGCTCCCATGCTTCACGCTTGTTGGCGCCAGAGGAGAGCGCCACCTCCCAGGTATCGGGCGGTGTTAGCTCGCCTGCGATCAGGCGCTTCCACAATGCAGCCTGCGCCTCGTCGCGAGGCTTGGCGTGGGAGAGGAAGAGCACGTCACGCAGCTTCACCGCGCCCGGGCGGTCGTACTTGGCCAGAGCGTACGCGTCGAACTTGGTGAAGGCAGCAGCCAGTCCCTTCTTCACCTGAGCCGACAACGGTACACGCCCGTTCTGCCAGTAGATCGCCACGAACTCGGCGAGCTCGTCGGCACGCTGAATGACGGTTGCGAGTGTCTCAGCGACGAGAGCGCGGTGCGTCTTGTGCCGCGCCATCTCGCGGACCAGCAGCAACGGCGCGTGACGCAGCTTCATCGCCGTGCGCGCTTCGACAGCCAGCGCCGCCACACGCTCAGATTCGACCTTGGGAACCAGCTCCGCGATGCGGCCTGCGATGGCCACGCCATCCTCGTAGAACTGGTTCTCCCACAGCAGGCACGCCAGCACCGCGCGGCGCAACTGGAGCTCAGGGCTGATGTGGCGCGCAGGTGCGCCTTCGTGCGTGCGAGGCGCGGATGCAAGGTGTCCGAGCTTGAGAATGTTCAGTCGGGCCATAATCGGCCTCCTTTCATAAAACACGCCGGGGAACTTGCGACTACGGAAGTAACTCACTGAGCTACATGCTTGCGCATGGCTGGACTTGAACCAGCGACCTGCACCCGGTTAGGTGCCGCTCTGCCGAAGTATCCGTAATCTTCGCCACCGGCGAAAGATTATTTCGTCCGCGCTACTGCTTCCTCATCGTCTTCTTCCGGCAGCAGGATGGGGACGGTGAAGCCGGTAGTCTTAGCCGACGTACCTTCCCTGAGAGGCAAGGCCAAATCCTTCATTTGCTCCCAGGTTGGTTTGTTTTTGTCGCTGTAGTTGGAACAGTCGCGCACTTTAAACGGCACCGCAATCGCCTGCTCCCAGACGAAGTGCAGTAAACGATAGTTTCCGATTCGCGATAGCCGACAATAATGTGCGCGTGCTGACACGACTCGCAGCGCGAACCTTGAATATGGGCTTCTTTTCTAATGTGAACTCTGGTCACGGTTGTACTTTCTATCCGGCAATTACCGGAAATCTTGTAGGTCGGGGAACAAGCGACACGACACCGGTGCTCTCCCACTGAGCTACACGAGCGTGTACTCGCGACAGGATTTGAACCTGCGACCTCCCGATTACGAGTCGAAGGATCCGATGTCTCTACCACCGACCTAAGTTATGGATAAAGCCACGACAACTCTATGAGCGATCAGGGAATAATCACATGCGGCCTTGAGGATTCGAACCTCACCCTTGCGGGTCTTGCCGTTGAAGTATCCGCACATTTCGCCACTGACCGGGCTTACTGGGGGAACCAGCGAAAACAGTCCCAAATGGGATCGATTTGCAGTCGAAGTAACTGTTCTCTTCGCCACCCAGTAAAGCTTTAAGTTGTTGTGCTAGAGCGTAGGATTAATTCGCCGGAGATTAGCTGAGATAGAAAGACCACGCCCGGCGACAATCGGTGCCTTTAATCAGCGACGATTGCCTACGCAATGCGATTTGTGAATTGCGTTTCATTGACGGGCGTTTCTCCTACGCTCAACTACAATGCCATGACTTAATAGAAGTTGGCAAGAGTATTTTCAAAAATATTTGTCGCGAGCAAGAAAGTTGCCACAATCACAACTAATTGAGTTTACCCACTCCATACAGTTGACTGGATAGTGCTGAAAACAAGAGGAAGCATTCACCCGAAAAAGAGAAAGGCCTGCGTCAAGTCTTCGTTGCCGCATGAGCCGGCTCGCAGCGGACAACAAATACTACGTAGTTCACGTGATGGCCGCTTCTTTTCGGTGGTGTTATCGCGCGGCATGTACTCGTACTCCCATGGATTGCGCCCCGTTACACGCCTGATTGTCGATCGTCATGCTGCGGTACATGAACGTCGAACCGGCTGCGCTCGCAAGCGGGGCGCCTACGTTGGCGGCCCTGCCGTTGGGGCTGTCCACGGGACAATTGCCGGCCGCGAGCGGGCAGTTCGCAAAGTCAATTCGAAACTGCGCTTGCGCGGTTGCGCCCTCATAGATCAGCGGCTGGTTGGCATAGATGTCGACTACGCTTGTTCCCCCGTTCTGTTCGCAGTTGCCGTCGTTGTACGTGAGCATGATGTACAACGGCTCGGAGGCGGTGGGACTCTTGTGGCAGCCGGGAAGACCGACGGTGAACGCCAACAGAACAGCCAAAGCGAGCGGCCGATAGCCCGATCTCATGTGCGCCTGCCTTTCCTTATCGGTCAAACACTAACACGGCAAGCTCGGCTGTCAAGCGCTTAGCCGAGGTTCGAAGGGTTAGCCCAAATCGCTGGTCATGATGAACAGCGGCTTCATCTCGAAGCTCTTGTAGCGCGGGCGCAGCCGCTCGGTGTTGTACAGGTCCTTGACGTTGACCACTTTCTTGGTGGAGACCACCACCTCAATTGGCATGTTGTCATAGCGTCCATTGCGCAGCACCACCAGGCGGCCGTGAACGTTGGTCAGAATCAGGTCGAGCGCCATGTTGCCGTAGGCCATCGGCACGATGGAATCGATGGCATCGGGATCGCCGCAGCGCACCAGATATCCAAGGCTCTGATGCATCACGTCCAAAGGCTTGCCGCCGTTGAAGCGCGAGGACAGCTCCTTTACGCGATCGGCGACGATATTGCCGATCCCGCCCAGTTTCTTATGGCCGAAGGCGTCCTTCACGTCGGCCTCAAAAATCATGTCGCCGCCCTCGAACATGGCGCCTTCCGACACCAGTGCAACCGAATACTTGCTCGGATTATGGTTGCGGTCTTCGACCAGCAGCTCCGCCAGTTTGTCGATGCTGAAGCGGTATTCAGGGATGACGCAGCGGTTAGCGGCTCCTGCCATGGTCGGCAGCATGGCAGTGAATCCGGCATAGCGCCCGAAGACTTCCAGGATCAGCAGCCGCTCATGCGAGCCCGCCGAAGTGCGCAGCCGGTTCGACATCTCGATGATGCGGGTGACGCAGGTGCTGAAGCCGATGCAGTAGTCCGTGCCCGGAACGTCGTTGTCCATCGTCTTCGGAATGGCGATGACGCGCACGCCTTCCTGAAAAAGCCGCACGCCGTAGCTTAGCGTGTCGTCGCCGCCGATAGGGATCAGATAGTCGATGCCGAGCCATTCCAGGTTCTTGAGCACTTCTTTGGTGAGGTCGTTACGCTCAGCCTGATAGCTGTCGCACAGGTGCTCCGGAACGTCACCTTTGCGGACCCGCCCGGGATTGGTGCGCGAGGTGTGGAGAAATGTGCCGCCGGTGCGGCCGGTACGGTTCACCAGTTCTTCCGTCAGGTGCTGGAAGTTGTCGCTGTTGTCGTAGTCTTTCTCGCGCACGATGTCGATCAGGCTGGCCCAGCCGCGCCGCAGCCCGATGACTTCATAGCCTTCGCTGATGGCGCGAAGCGTGACCGCGCGGATGGCCGGGTTAAGCCCGGGCACGTCGCCGCCTCCGGTAAGAATTCCAATGACGCCCTTTTTGTCGCTCGGCATGATGACGACCTCTCTCTGATTATCGGCGAATAAGGCCTTAGGAATAGTGTAGCCAATGCGGCGGGCGTCAGGGGTGACGCGGAGATGAATGCAGAATGATGGCTGGGAGAGCGCTACTTCTTGATGATGGGGTTGTAGCCTTCGGCAACCAGCTTGGCTCGCATCGCCTGGGCGTCGGCAAGATTGCTGAACGGTCCGACCTGTACGTGGTAGAACTTGTCGTTGTTGACGGGATTGTTGACCACGAAAACGTTGTAGTTCTTCTTGCGCAGCGCCCCCGCCAGCGAGACCGCATCATCTTCGCGCGAGAGCGCCGCAATCTGCACCACGATCGTTCCCGGGCCGGTTACGGGAGAAGTGTGATTGATGACGTCGGCGGCGTTCGTCTTGGACGGTGGTGTAGTTGTCTCCGCGGCGGGACGGAAGCTTTGGGCGCGGTCGAAACCGGGACCTCCTTCGTTGTGGGAGCATTCTCTTGTTTCGGCGCGGCTATGTTCGAGTTCGTTGTCGTGTCGTTCTGCTGTACTGCCTTGTAGAACGTCATGTTCTGTTGCGCAGGAGCGGAATCGCTCGCGGCGGACGTTTGCTCTTCGTGGCTTGGCCACCGCGGCTGACGGTTTGCTTCCGCCCGAGGTTGAGGCGGCGGGAGCGGCACGGCGAAGCAGCTTACCTGTGGCTGATCATTGGCGGCCTGCTCGCGGCCGGCGCTTCGCCCCAGCGAGTAGCCGATGGAGAAGAACACGCCGCAAATCGCTGCCAGCAGGAAAAACAGTCCCAGCAGCTTGCCGACGCCTAGTGTGATCTCGGTGTCTTCCGAGATGCCATCGTGTGCACAAGAACCTCGATGCTTAGGTAGTGCGGGCCTTCAGGCGCGCGTCTAGCAGCCGATGCTGCTTTTTGCCGTTACGATCACCGCCAGGTGACCGTAGCGGCGGGCCCAAGTTTCTGGCCTGAAACGCGGCGCCGAAGCGCCGCCCTACCCGCGCCTATCGCTACGACACTTTCTCCGCCGGCGGCGGCGTGCCGCTCAGCTTCGCCGTGTCGGCCATCACCAGTCTCTCCAGCCCAGCCAGCAAATCCACCGGCACCGGGAAGATGATGGTCGTATTCTTCTCCACGCCGATCTCGGTCAGCGTCTGCAGATAGCGCAACTGAATGCTGGTGGGCTCGCTGGCCAGCAGGTGCGCGGCGTCGATCAAGCGCTGCGCCGCCGCGAACTCGCCTTCGGCGTGAATGATCTTCGACCGCTTCTCGCGCTCGGCCTCGGCCTGCTTGGCCATGGCGCGCGTCATCGTCTCCGGCAGATCGACCTGCTTGACCTCAACGTTGGTCACCTTCACGCCCCAGGGATCGGTGTGCTGATCGAGGATCGACTGCAGCCGCAAGTTGATCTTCTCGCGATGCGCCAGCAACTCATCGAGATCGACCTCGCCCAATACCGAGCGCAGCGTCGTCTGCGCGAACTGCGAGGTCTGGTACATGTAATTCGAAACCGCGACCACGGCCTTGTTGGGATCGATCACGCGCAGGAAGATGACGGCGTTCACCTTCAGCGTGACGTTGTCGCGGGTGATGATGTCCTGCGGCGGAACCTCCAGCGCCTCCTGCCGCAGCGAGACGCGCACAATGCGATCGATGGGCGCAAACACCAGAATCATGCCGGGGCCTTTAGGCGCTCCCATCAACCGTCCCAGGCGAAAAATCACGCCTCGTTCATACTCGGCCAGGATCTTGATCGAGTTAATGATGTAAAGAGCGATGATGACGATGACAACAAGTCCAGCAATGCCTGGCACAGTGTGCCTCCAGCTACTCAGAAGTTTAGACTGCGTTCTACTGCGGATTGTAGAACTTAGCGGGCGAGAACCCAAATGAGCAACAGCATTGCTTGGTGCGGGGTTGACGCAAGCCACTAGGAATGGATGTCGCGTGAAGGCTGAAGCTAGCGCTCGTTCATCGCACGCACCGTGTGCAGCAGCTCCACCGCATTCAATGGACTGCGCGGGTCTTCCTCGTGCTTGAAGAATGCGTAGGTCTCTAATCCGTCTGCTACGCAACGAGCCATGCGGTCGGCGAGCTGCTTCACTTCTTCCGGCGAATAGCTGGGCTCGCGGAAGCGGAAATAGATGTAGTTCGCCGTGCGTACCTCCGGCGTGATGAGCTTTTCCGTCTCGGCGATACACAACGCGGCGTTGTGATCGCGCAGCGCCTGATAGATATCTTCCGCAAACCATGACGCGTGGCGAAATTCAAATGCAGCTTTGAAGTTGCGCGGCAACAGCGCCAGGAAGTCGCGCAAAAGGGCCGCGTCAGCCTTGCTATTGGGCGGCAACTGAAACAGCACCGGGCCTAGCTGTGTCGCCAGCGGTTGCAGCGTCGAGAGAAATCGCTGCACCGGCTCTTCCACGTTTTGCAGCCGCTTGATGTGCGTGATGTACTGGTTGGCCTTCAGCACAAAGCGGAAGTCCGGACCAACGTCGGCCACCCATCCTGTGGCGGCTTTTTCGGTGAGGCTGCGGCGAAACGTGTAATTGACTTCGACCGTGTTGAGCTGCGTCGCGTAGTGCTTCAGGAAGTTTTTCGAGGCGACATTCTTGGGATAGAAGTCCGGCTTCCAGATGGTGTACGCCCATCCCGAGGTGCCGACGTATAGCTGTGCCGGCTTATCTGTCGCAATATCTGTAGATGGCTCGCTCATTCCCACCTTCAAGCGAAATGGATTGTATGATTCTACCGATGAAACGCTCGCTTTTCGCTCTCCTGATCATCGGCGCATTTCTCAGCGCGATCCTCGCGCGCGCCGCATCACCCGTGACCCAGATCGTTATGCTCGGCACCGGCACGCCGAATCCCGATCCCGACCGCTCCGGCCCGGCGGTTGCCATCATCGTCAATGGACATAGCTACCTGATCGACTGCGGCCCCGGCATCATTCGTCGCGCAGCCGCGGCAACGCGGAATGGTGTCCCTGGGCTCGACATGAAAGATCTGCGCACGCTCTTCATCACTCATCTGCACTCCGATCACACGCTCGGCTATCCCGACCTCATTTTCACACCGTGGGTGCTCGGCCGCACCGATCACCTCGCGGCGTATGGTCCGAGCGGCCTTCAGGACATGACGAAGAACATTCTCGATGCCTGGAAGAAAGACATCGCGGTGCGCACCGAGGGCCTGGAACACGCCAACGCGACCGGATACCTCGTCGACGTGCATGAAATTCAGCCGGGTGTCGTTTATAAGGATGAGAATGTCACCGTAACGGCGTTTCTGGTGAAGCACGGTTCATGGGACCAATCATTCGGCTATCGCTTTCAGACGCCGGACCGGACCATCGTCATCTCCGGCGACACAGCTCCCGCCGACTCCATCGTCCAGGCATGCAATGGCTGCGACGTGCTCGTGCACGAGGTGTATACGCAGGATCCGCAGCACCCGATGAGCGCGTCCTGGCAGACGTACTTCGCCGCGTTCCATACGTCAACGAAGGAGCTGGCGGCGATCGCCACGCGCGCCAAGCCCAAGCTGCTGGTGCTCTATCATCAGCTGTTTCATGGCGTCTCGGAGGGAGAAATGTTGCAGGAGGTCCGCCAGCATTACGCCGGGGCCGTGGTTTCGGCGCACGATCTCGATGTGTACTGAGCGGCTCCGATTACGGGCTTTCGGGGCGGCGGATTCTAACGTTGTGGGATGACAAACCGCCCCGGCCGTGCACTAATTGCTAGTTGCTGCTTTTATGGACTTCGATCAGCTGGAAACGTTTGTTGAGGTCGCGCGGTTGAGCAGTTTCTCGCGCGCGGCGGAGCGCCGCTTTCGGACGCAGCCGGCGATCTCGGCGCAAATTCGCGCGTTGGAAGATGAAGTCGGGGCGCGGCTGCTCGACCGCAGCGGCGGCAAGGTCGCGGTCACGGCGCCCGGCAAAGTCTTCCTGCAATATGCCCAGGAAACGCTGGAGCAGCGGCGCGTAGTCCTGATTGCGCTGGCGGAGATGCATCGCGTGCCGCGCGGAGAAATCGTAGTCGCCGCCAACGAAGGCACCTGTCTGCACATCCTGCCCGAGGTCTTTGCCGAGTTCAAACGGCAGTACCCCAATGTGGCAGTCGGCGTGAAGCGCCTGGAACACGCCAAAATTCTGGAAGCGATTGTGGAGAATTCCTGCGACTTCGGCGTCGTCTCCATGCCGGTGACCGACAAGCGGCTCACGGTCGTCGTGATTCACCGCGATGAGCTAGTGCTGATTACACCGCCGGGTCACCCTTGGCGGCAGCGCGACAAGGCGAAGACCGCAGAATTGGCGGAGTATCCGCTGCTGCTGCCCAAAGTAGGACGCACGCGTGATGCCTGGAGAACATTTTCCAAGAGCATCGACGTCAAGCCGCACGGTCTCCATGGAACTCGACTCCAGTGAGCTGCTGAAACGTTTTGTCGCGGCAGGAATAGGCGTGGGATTTATCGCGCGCTCCAACGTCGTCGAAGACTTGCAAGCCAAGGTGCTGGCCGCTGTCGAGCATCGCCGATGCCAGCATTCAACGCGATCTCGCGCTCGTGTTTCGCAAGGACAAGGCACTCAGCCGCGCCGCACTGGCGTTCATCGACATCGCAGTGAAGCACAAGAGCGCGTCGCTGGCGGGCACTGCCGGGAGTTGATTTCTGACTTGCCGGCAACAAGAAAAAGGAGCCGCAGACGGCTCCTTTTCTCGTAGCGATCTGTTTCCGCTACATCTGCGGCGAAGTGCTGCTGCCCGTCGTCGAGCCGGTTCCCATGTTGCCGCCGGTCGACGGAGGCGTGGTGCCGCTCTGCGGGCTGCCTGGGGGCGTATTCGGCGCCGTGGTTGGCGTGTTGGGTGCCGTCGTCGGAGTATTCGGAGCTGCCGTCGGGCTTGAGTCATTTACGCCGGGCGTCGTCGTGCCGGGCGAAGTGTTGGCGCCGCTGGGGGTGTTTGCGCCCGCTCCGTTGGCGGTGCCCTCAGTGCCCGGGCTGGTCTGCGTGCCCGTTCCCATCGACCCGCTCTCGCTGCTGTGGTTTCCCATGCTGCCGCTTTGGCCGCCCGGCGTCGCCGAAGCGCCCGTGCCTGCCGCGCCCGTTCCGGCGCCTGCCCCTGCCCCGGATCCCGCGCCTGCCTGAGCCAGCGCCCAGCAGCCGCACAAGAAAACTGTTGCTGTCAGAAGAATCAGTCTCCGCTTCATCGTGTTTGTCCCACCCTGTGTTCGAATTGAAATGGCCGCTCTCATTCCGATGGGGTCTTACCTGCGGAAGATGCCTTCGTGCTGACGACAATTGAGAGCCGCTGGATAGGCATCGTCGCTGTCGGCGCACCCGCGATGTCGCTGTGCCTAAGCAGGGCGGGAGTTTAGAATCGTAGGTTCACTACAGCGTCGTCAGGAACAGTCGATGAGTGTCGCAGCGTGGAGGTCTTGCGTGCGACGAATGCCTATATCTCCGAGGTCCTCATGTCCTTCGTCCGCTTTTTGATGCTGTTATCGCTGGTGGTCTGGATCGGCGGCCTGATTTTCTTCGCCTTCGTCATGGCGCCCGCGCTGTTCAACCCGGCCATCCTGCCGACGCGCCAGTTGGCCGGCAACGTCGTCAGCCGCACCCTTGGTGTGCTGCATTGGATGGGGATTGGTTGTGGCGTTGTCTTCGCGATTAGCTCAATGGTTGAATCGCGTGCGGTGATTGGCGCGGCCCAACCGTTTGCCGCGCGTAATCTGCTCATCTACGTGATGATCATCCTTACGCTGGTGAGTATCTTCGCCGTGGCCGCGCGCATGGAAGACCTGAAGCGGCAGATGGCGGTCATCGACAACGTGCCGCACGACGATCCACGCCGCGTCGAGTTCAATCGCCTGCACGTCTGGTCTACGCGAATCGAAGGCACTGTGCTGGTGCTGGGACTGGCGGTGCTCTATCTGACAGCGCGAAAGATGGGTAGCTAGTTTCAGGTTCTGGATTACGAGAAGCCATTCACCGATCTCGTAAACTGCCTCGTAGCAGGGCACGACTTCAGACGTGCCGCATGGGCCTGAAATCAAGCGGACTGTACCAACGACCATGTTGACGGAGTGCGAAACGAAACTGCTACGGCGTGATCTCCCACACGACGCCGCAGCCGTCCGTACCGCACGCCCCGCCCGTATTACCGCCCGAATGAGCGGTGCCGTAGAGATTGCCGGTGGAATCCAGCG
The DNA here is from genome assembly GCA_963747045.1 of uncultured Acidobacteriaceae bacterium. Classification (GTDB taxonomy): domain Bacteria; phylum Acidobacteriota; class Terriglobia; order Terriglobales; family Acidobacteriaceae; genus Bog-257. The sequence goes on from CAVVDN010000026.1 coordinate 24,758, forward strand.
CCACGTTTACCGTGGGGCCGGCACCGTCGCTTCCGCCGGTGAAGTCGTGCAGGTCGGTGAGCGTCCAGGAGCCGTTCGAGGGCGACAGCTTGAATACCATGCCCTCGCCGAAGGCGCCTCCGCCTGCCGTCGCGCCGTACAGGTTGCCGCTCGCATCCAGAGTAAGGTTGCCCCAAAGCGGTCCGCCATTACCGGTGAAACTATAGATGAGCGTGAAATGCCATTGGCCGCCCGATGGTGACAGTTCGAAAACCGTTCCGCCTCCGCCGCTGCCGCCGGCGTAGGTCGTACCGTAGAGATTCCCTTGGGCATCCATGACGAGTCCGGTCCAGGGCGTGTTGCCGTTCTGGTCATTGGAGAAGTTGTAGATGACATGGTCGGTATAGATACCTTCCCCCGGTACGACCTGGACTACGGCGCCGAGCCCCGCGCTTCCACCCTCGGACATGGTTGCATAGTAGTTGCCGGACTGATCGATGACCACGTTGGAGTAGGGGCGTTTGCCGTCCGTGTCGCTACTGCCGAAGCTCTGCAACAGAAGTGGCGTCCAGGTCCCACCCGACCGCACCAACTCGTACATGGCGCCGCCTCCAGGGTACGGTCCGTCGTAGGTCGTGCCGTAGATGTTGCCGGCCGAATCGAAGGTCAAGTTGCTGTATACCGGAAGGAATCCATAAGGCCCCGTGAGGCTAATGACGGTGGTCTCGTTCCAGTAGCACTGTACGGAGTGGCAAATGTTTGGTTGCGGCGACACATAGAACACCGTTCCATAATTACCGTCGCCCCCCGATGTCGTACCGAACGGGAGGCCGCCGGGACCGATGGTTATGCCGCCCGTCGGGTTAGCGGCACCGCCGAAATTGAAAAGAGGACTGAAGATCCAGTTCGAGTTGTGGAGCGTCAGCTTGAACACGGTGCCGCACCCGGCTTCGCAGTTCTGCTGAATCGTGCCACCCGCGTACGTTGTTCCATATAGCGTTCCCGGGCTGCCGATGGTGATGCCGGAGTCGGACCACTTACCATCCTGTGCACCGGTGAAACTATGCAGCACCGTGAAAGTCTGCGCCTGAGCGATGGCAGCACTCGTCACAATCGCGAAGACAATCAGGAGGAGCATGGCTCTTCCCGCGCGTAGGTTGCCGCCGACCATGGGAGACGCAAATTTTCTTTGGATCGTCATCTCAATTCCCCCGCGAAGCATTTGAGGCGGGATGCATATTACACCGCGAGGGGTATGGGAGGCCAGTTTCGCGCAGTTGCTGCTTCCCGGTTGAGCGAGATGCTCCTCTCCGCCGGCAGAAAACTTAGAATTGCGGCGGCGTGCCGGGCAGCGCCTTTGAGCTGATGCCTTCGCACGTCAGATTGTCGACGCTGACATTGCCCTGCGCGTCGAGCTTTACAGTCCAGACGGTGTCGTAGTCGTCGCCCGGCCAGGCGGGCACGCTCTGTCCGCCGTGATAGGCCGCCAACAGCGCGTTGACGGTTGGCGCGATGTGATCGTGCTCCCAACCCACCAGCACATTCTGGTTCGAGAACTGGCCGCCGAAAAAGAAAAAGCTGCTGGCGTCGGTAGCTGGCTCGGGCGGATTCTGCGCCGCCATCTCAAAGCTGGCCGCCAGATTGTAGGGCAGGTTGTTGGCGATGGCGTACGGCAGCACCGTCGTGTTCGTCCGCACGTAGGAATAGAACTCGCCATTCGCGCTCTCGGCGCCGGCCGTCACCTGTGCGGGATCGATGGAGTACACCAGGTTGGGATGGATCTTGCCGCGCAAGGCATTGGGAAGATCGAGCGCGCGCCACTGTCCCGCGCCATAGTAGTTGCCGTCCTCCCACCACTCGGTTGGGTGGGCTTCTGCGTGGCGAACAAAGTAAAGAGTTTCGTTGGTATTGATTCCCGCCGGAGTCACCGCGCCGTCTACGCCGCCGGTCGTGGTGACCTGGAAGGTTGTGTTCGTCGTCACCGGCAGGCACGCGGCGGGCACGATGCCTCCCGCCGGAAGCGTCGGGTAAGTAGCAGGCGGAGTGACCTTGCTGTCGTAGGTAACGAAACTGGCGTCTCCCGACGGCGCGATCGCGATGGCATAGACATAGTTAGGGCTTGCATAGCTTCTGGGCAATGCCAGGTTGTAGCCCTGCATCCGGTTGACATTCACCATCAGCGAGCTGATGGTTTCCCACGGCGCGGCGAACACGTAGAACCCCGACGCATTGGATTGGATGAGAGCACCCAGCAGAGCTTCGTTGTCGCCCTCGAGGTCGCGATAGTCGAGTCCCTGACAACTAAAGGCGGGGCTTGACCCGAGCGCCGGACAATTCACCAGCGGAGCGTGAACGCCATCGGGCAGCATCGCCGAGGAATACGAGACGTTCACCGGGTAGCTGTTGGCGGTAACCGGCGTCGCTCCCGGGATGGACATCGTAGTGCGATTCAACATGGCGAACTGCTCCATCGTCTCCAGCCCCGCCATGTCGGGATACTTGTGCTCGGTTTGCAGGTGTGTCATCGGCACCAGCGCATAGATCCCGTTCGCATTGTTACTGCCGAGCACGTTCTGCTGCAGAAACGTGCCCATCCTCAGCGCGCGCTGCAATCCGCGATTGGTGAGGTTGCCGGTCTGGGGATTTACGTCGCCTTTCGCCTGATAGGTCAAGTCTTCGGTGGCGACAAAAACGAGGTTGAGATTGCTTGCGCTCAGCTTAGACGGCGTCGGCGTTGGAACCGGTTGCGACGAGCCACCGCATCCGGTCAGGAGATTGATTGCAAGCGTGGTCGGCCACAACAGCAGGACAACAATTGTTCTGCGCAAAGGGGTCATGGCTTTTCCTCCGGCAATTCTATGACCGGACAAGATTGGAGAGCTGTGATGTTCCAGCAATATCGGACGGCGCGTTCCGGAATGGGCCCACGTCTCGTTTAAGGACGGACGAGGAAGAGGCGAGCGAAGAGTCAGCCGCTAGAAGCTGAAGCCAACAGCCAAACTACTCCAGATTTTCCGGCTCCAGCGCGATGTGCTTTTCGCCAGCCGCCTTTTTCTCCCAATACTTGCGGACCCAGGCTTCCCAGCTCTTGCCGGCGGCGGTGTCGCGTCCGGTGAACGCCAGGGCGGCGATTTCGGCATAGGGAATGGAAATCTTCTGAGTGGTGCCCCGGATTCCCCCCTCCGTTGGGCTAACCTCGGCTCCCTGCGGAGTTTCATTGGGCACGAGACGGACGACGGAATCGGCCAGGGTCGCCCCGTTGCGGCGGTCGAAGATGTAGCCCTCGACCTTCGTCCCGTCCTTGCGCGTGATGGTCACATCGCCCCGGTAATCGAAGGCCTTCTCCAGCGCCTCGCGCAGCTCGGCTTCGCTGGCGAGTTCGGGCACCCAGCCCTGGATGGCTTCTCGTTCACGGCCCTCGACGACCTCGAGGGAGTCGACAGTCAGGTTGCGTTGCGGTTCGCTCATCTTGCGCTGTTTGCCTTTCGCTATTCGCTTTTCGCCAGAGTTCTATTTGCCACCAACCATTGTATCGTCGTGTGTCCGGGTCTTTAGGCTGCAAGTTGGCGGACGGCACTGAAAGCTGGGTGCCCCATTTATCCCGTCAGTTGGGATGAGTGGGCCTGACCGCTTTGCTTCGGTTACCGGAACCACATTGCCCAGATGGTATCGACCGACGCGTGCGTGATGCACGAAGCCATCAGTCGCCGTTCCTGCCGCCAGGCGCGGCCGTAGAAGATCCCCGCGAACGTCGCCAGCAACACATAGCGCCAGTTGAAATGCGTCGCACCTTTGTTGAAGTGCGACAGGCCAAACAGCACCGCGGTCACGATGAGAGACCACGTGCGACCCAACCGGTGCTCGAGCAAGTTCTGCACCCATCCGCGAAAGTACGTCTCTTCGAGGATGGCGATGAAGGCGAAAATCGAAATCCACGACAGCAGGAATTTGCCCAGCGATGGCAATACCGCATGCCAGTGCAGAAAGCCCAGGCTGAGTCCCAGCAGGATTGCGATCGGCGCATAAAGGCACAGCTCGCGCAGTCCGATCTTGAAGTCGCGCAGGCGGGGAACGAAGTTGAAGCCGACGCCGCTAAGTTGGCGAATTACGAGAAACCCGTACAGTCCTGTGTCGAGCAAGAGCAGACGATTGAGCGAGCGCAGCTGGGCCGGCCAGATAGGTTCCAGCCAGTGGAACTCAACGACGACTCCCAGGACCGCCAATACGGCAAAGTCGCGCCAGTCGCCGCGCTGCTCCGGATCGCTCCGCGACGCGTGCCAAAGCAGCACCACCAGCGCTACCGGCACCGCAGCATAGTCGAGGACGAACGACCAGTGAAAATATGGCGTGGAATAGGTCGCGAGGAAGTAGGGCAATGCACCGAATGCCGGCAGTGCCAGCCGCGCGATCAGCGGCAGCCGGTTAATCGCACGCACGAACCGATCCCCGGCAAAACCCAGAAGCAGGACCGGCAGGAGCAGCAAAACCGCCGCCGCAATAGCGGCGGGTGACCAGAAGTGCATGTGGGCATATTAGCGAAAATATCGTTCGTCATCTGCAAAGCGGGATGGTAGAAGCGACACCAGCTACGCTGCGCGATGGTGAGGGGCCTGCTCCGGAGGAGCGCCTGCGCGAGAAGTTCTTGAACGGAACAAATTCACGCGCTCGCCCAGGAAATCGGGTAGAAAATGAACGAGCAGAAGATACGGGCCGCCTTGAAAGTGCTGAACAACCAAATTCCGCAGCCGCCGCCAGCAGGTGCGCAGCAGTATCAATAGCGCCCTCGCAACATGTTGCTGGCGCGTCATAGACGCGGACTGCTGGCTTCGCATCAGGCGAAAGAGCGGCAGCGCAAGGATCAAGTTTCCGCCCAGGTTCCCTTCCTCACAATCACTGCGCATGGGATGGGAGCCGCTGTCGAGACGTCGCCAGGTAAAAATGCTTTCGCACGATAGCTGATATTTTTCGTTGGCCACCAGAAACCTCCTGGGCAAAATCTGAGAAAGAACCCCCCACACGAAGCCGGAGCGGCTTGAACGCAACCAGCGCCGCAAAAGACGCCGGTTGCAATTCCGCCACCCCAGCTTGTGTGTACCCAACAAGGCCAACCGCGGTCTTATTGGTGCTGGCCGAGATCCAAAACAAGTCCCTCCTTTTGGGCTCGTCGGTGATTTTCGTGGTCCCCAACAAGTTCCGCCTTTGGACTTCTTGGGATGCTGGTTATCCCGCGCTGAGCGTGAGCGTCGCCACGCTGACGTGGGGCCACAGCACGTTGTTGAAGATCAGGATCACCACCTGCGAATACTGCAATTGCAGGAACGTCGGGGTCGGCCAGAACGGCTCGATCGCCTGCAACGCAGGGTTGGTCCCAGTGCTGGCCGGCACCGGCGCCCCTGGAATCCTCACCCACTCGATCCAGAAAGTCGCCATCGCCTGCGAGACGAAGGCGTTTGGCGTGCCGGTAGGATTCTGCGGCTGCGCCGGGTTCGGAATCCCAAGGAACGGAATGTTGCCGATGCTGTCAGCTACTCCTGTGGTGGAAAGCTGGATGGTGATTGTGCCCAGGATGTCCTGACCGGCGATGGCGCTACGCAACAGCGAGTTGGGATCATTGATATAGCCCTGGAACTCCGGCGGGTACGGGCCATTGCTCTGCGAGCCTGCAATATCGTTGGCGATATTGACCTCGGGAACCACGTGCTCCAGGCCGTCGCCGCCAGGCGCCGGAACGTCGATGGGCTGAATGCCGAGCCCCAGCGCTCCACTCGGCGGAGTGAATGCCGGCAGGCCCGCGATGGGATAGACGGAAGGTATATTCGGGGGACCGAGAACGGGTGTGGTGCTCGGCGTCTTCCCCTGCATCATCACAGTGACACCATGCGGGACACTCCCCATGCGCACGATCGTTCCTTGCGCAGTGGGAGACTGGTCCGTCGGCGGCACATTCATGAACAAGCCGGGCTCGATGTGCAGCGCCTGTCCGGCGGTCTGGAACGGCGGCTTGTCGGCATCGCTGACGCGCTGCAGATAATGCAGGCCGTAAAGGCTTAGGTCCGTCTGTGGCTGCAGTCCGCGGTTCGGCACAACGCCGGGAATGACATCGAACTCCAGCGTTTCATTGGTGAGGTTGAGTTCGAGGAAGCGCTTGATCATGCTCTTCGGCTCTGAGTTCTGATTGTCGGGACGCCAGATGGTATTGAAGCCGTTGCCGGTCCAAGTGCCCGCAAGCGATGCCAGCGGCCCGAGCTGCAATGCGGTGGCGATAGCGCCTTGTTGGAAGCGTGGCGGTACAGGGGCGACTGCCGGTGCTGCGCCCGCACCTCCGGTGACAATGCCGGCACTGACCGGCGAACTAACTGCTTTCGTTGCCATGTTGCTACTCCTCTTCTGTTGTCGTCGTTGCGTAGCGTGAAAACTACGTGGTCGTAAGCGATGTGAAACGGCGGCACAACACCGCAGCGTTGGTCCAGTTGCTGGGAGCGCGGTTAAGCCCGAGGGAGCGGCGAGGGCGTTGAGTCGAAGGAGCGCGGTTCGGTGTTCGCTGTCCGCGTGCGCGCTCGCGGGAGCGGCGCCCGCACACGGTATTGATAACAAGCGATTCTCGCGTGGCCGGGCGGAAGTCCCCGTTCGCCTGCATCAGTTCAGCCAGTCACGCGAGTTGTCAGCCTGATGTAAGTACTCCGTATATTCATTGCAATTGAGACACCACGTGGTCGCACGCCGAACTTCAAGACCCAGCTTCGACAAATGGTTGAAAGAAGGCACCAGCAGTCGACGGCATGGGTCGCGTGGCGTGCCGAAAGACTATCCGGCTGGATAGAGGACATGGCGAATTCGTTAGGCACTTAAAGGGACGAGGGAGACATTGTTTGCTTTAGTCATGGTCCTGGTAGCTCTGATCGACGGCGATCGTTGGGTTACGAAAGGCTAATTACTCCGACCCCTACTTTCGTAATCTTGACAGCAGACCGATACGCGTTAGGCTGCTAGGTTGGAGTTTTTGTCTCCAATTGCCCGGGGGAAACTTCCCAGGGCGCGAGATCTTTGAAAATTAAACTGTCGCGCGTGGGTGTTGGTCTCGCCGCCTATTTCGGCTCGTTCAAGCCACGTAAGTCCCTGGAGTTCAAATGCTTGGATGTAACTCATTGCGGCTCAGACATTTGCGGACAGTTTTATGTAGAATCAATAACTTACAGGCGAAAACGGGGGGAGGGGGTACCTATGATTCCGTCATTCCTGCGTTCCTGCTTACGGTGTACTCTATTACTCTTTAGTGCCATACAGGAAGCTATAAGCAGCAGAGCTAGCCTAAATCGCGGATGATATGCCCTACCACCCCTTCACGCCGGCCGATGTCGAGGCGGCATTAAACCGCAGGTACGTCGTTGGTCCCGAGATCGCCGTTGGCGGTCAGGGAGCTGTCTTTAAAGCGACTCGAATCTTGCGGCCGGACGGTACCGACACCTACGATATCGTCGCTCTGAAACTGCACTTCCACCAGAGCCAGGACATTCGCGTGCAGCGCGAGATTGGGGCGATGCAGGACATCGTGCATGCCACGCTCGCCCGGCTGATCGAGCACGGCCACTGCGATGTTGCCGGCAGGCACACGCGGTTCGTCGCCTATGACTTTATCGACGGAGAAACGCTGCAGAATCGCCTGAAAAGCGGGCCCCTGCTGGAGTCCGAGGTACTAGCGATTGGTCGCGATATCGCGGCGGCGGTCGCGGCGATCTGGTTGCGACGCATCGTTCACGGCGACATCAAGCCGTCGAACATTATGCTGAGAGATTCCGGAGGCGCCGTTCTGATCGACCTGGGCGCGGCCAGGCATCTCCAGGCCGACTACAGCGAGGCGGAAGCGCGCAAACCGTTTGGGACGGCGGGCTACTTTTCGCCGGAGCAGGCGCGGGGCGCGCGAGCCTTGACCTGCGCATCCGACGTTTTTTCGCTCGGCGTAGTCATGCTGCAAAGCCTCATGGGCCGTCATCCGACGGACTATCACCAGAGCCCTTTTGCCGATGGCTTCCGGGCGAGTGGAGGCAAACTGGCGGCGAGCATTGCCTTGCTGGGACGGTTGGACATGATGCTTTCAGCCAATCCCACCTTCCGGCCGAATCCTGCGGAACTCAGCCGCTACTTCCAGATGCTTGAGCACCAGTTGGAAGCCGAGTTTGCTATGGGTCCGCGCGAACCGGAAAAGGCGAAGTACAGTTCGGGCTCGCGCAAAACCAGGACGCGTTAACGAGGCGACGTGCTCCGCCAGGAGATGCCGCAGATGATTCTGGAATCTGCGGCGTGTCCCAGCGCAGAGCGATTATTGCCCGAGCTTCTGGTAGTTCGAGTTGGTGGTTGTGACGACTACTTCTTTCTTGGTGGCGTTCAGCACACTCTGCTGGGCGTAGTTGGTGCCGTCGGGCAAGCTGGCGAATTGCACTGCCAGCGTCACAACCTGATCGGGCGATTGCGTGTAGGTGTTGACGCCGATGTGGCTGATCTTCTTGGCCGCTTCATCGAAAGTGACCGTCATCTGGTCGTTCGGCTGAGCGTAGTTCTTGAAGACGATGTTGACCGCGCCATTCGTTGGCGTGAACGAAACATTGCCGGACTGGAAGGCACGCTGCATCTTCTGCGGATCGGGAGGAACATACAGAGCGAGGACTCCTTTCACATCGCCCATGTAGTCCGCCATCTCTTCTTTCTTTTTCTCCACGATGCGCTGTTTCAGCCTGCCGCCGCCTTGTTGCTGCTGAGCTTGCTGGCCACCAAGCTGCGTCTTGTTCACCTGTCCGTTGGGACCGTACTGACACAGAAACTGCTTGGTTCCTTTGGGCTCGCCTTTGTAGGTGATCTGCTGGGTTTCGGTCCACTGATAGTGCATCAGCCGCTGCTTGTTCTGGGCTGCAGCCTGTTTCAGCGCGGCGACCTTCTGTTGCAGAGCAGGGTTTTGGCTGAATGCGTAAGTGGCAAGCAGGACGAGTGCAGTTGTTACCGTCAAAAAAAGCGCACGAAGATTCCTTGTGATTTGCATACAGATCTCTCCTCTTTTCGTCTCCCCATTACGGCGGAGTGCAAAATATGACTCCCCACAAAGTCGCCCTTGCACAGTCGAAAGCTCAACCGCTGAGTTCCGCAATCTTACTACGCAAGCTATGTGCTGACATGCGTACTCTGCGGAAGCAGCACATCATCGCCGCGATCGCCTGCCACTTCGGACTTTGTTTCCCACGTCAAGATCTTCAGATCCAGCACGATGATGGAATACAAGACAGGCACCATCAGCAAAGTGATGAACGTGGCAACGGTCAGACCGCCGATCTGCGCGTAACACAGCGGCTGCCACAACGGTCCGCCGTGCATCGCGAGTGGAAACAGCGCGAGCACCGTTGCACCGACCGTGATCATCACCGGACGCAAACGGATGATGCCCGCGTCAATCACCGCTTCTTCGAAGGGCTCGCCCTTGGCGTGCATCTCCTCGATGAAGTCGAACAGCACGATGACATGGCTGACGATCACGCCAATCAGGCTGGCGATGCCCAGGAACGCCATGAAGCCGAACGAGGTGTTCATGACCCAAAGTCCGTAGATTGCGCCGGCGACACCGTAGGGCGCTGCCGCGAAGACCAGCAACGGCTTGACGCGCGTTATTGAACTGGAAGAGCAGCGCGAGGTAGATCAAGCAACGGAAATGGCCAGAACCAGCGACAGATTACGGAAACCATCTTTCTGCTTGTTGTACTCGCCGCCGATCTCGATCTTGTATCCCGGCGGCATGCGTCTTCTCGAACTCTTTGAGCTTTGGCAGCACGACATTGGTAATCTCCGACGCCAGGTGGCCCGGGGCAGGGAAGGCAGAAGATCGACATCTCGCGGAAATGATCGATGCGAATGATGCGATTGGTCGTCATGCTCTTATCGATGTCGGAGATCTGGACCAGCGGGATCTTGGTGTTGTCGTCCGGACGAAGACGAGTAGACGTAGAGGTTCTGAATGTCGGAGAGCCGCGCCCGCTCATTCATCTTCAAGCGCGCGACCACGGGAATGTTCTGATCGCCGTCCTGCAGGGTAGTGACGGTGGTGCCGCTCATGGCACTGGTGGCGGAGTTCGCCACATCCAGGTTGGTAATTCCGGCCAGGTTGGCGCGATCGGGATCGACCTGCAAGCGTCACCTGGAAGCTGTCCTTCACCACTCGTTGCGCACGCGGCGAGCCTCGGCGGCGGAGCGGACGATCTCTTCCACCTGCGAGGTGATCTTGCGCAGAGTCGGCAATGTCCTGGCGCGCTGCGCTCGGGATTGGAGCTGACATCGGCCTCGCTGACCACGCGAATCTCCACCGGATAGTTGATGGGATTGGTCTGCAGCTGGCGATAATCGCAGCGCACGCCGGGCACTCTTGGCGGTCAGGACCGGCTGCACCTGATTGACAAAGTCCGGCGTGATCTCTTTGTTGCTCAGCTGTACCAGCACCTGCGCGTAGTTGAGTTGCTTGGGCTGCGGCGAGACCGAGAACCAGAAGCGCGGACTTCCACCGCCGACCCAGGTCGTGACGTAGCGCAGGATGTGCGACGGCGAGCCGTCTTTCTCCGGGATGTTGTTTACCGTAGACATCCGCCTGCTCGCGGACGATCTGCTCGACCTGCTGTGCGGCGCTGATTGGTCGCGTCGAAGTTGGCGTCGTTGGGCAGCCAGACATCGATGTAGGACCAGTACTGCACATCGTCAGGGAAGAACGACGACTTCAACTGCGAGAACAGAAATGCGCCGAGCACCAGGAAAGCCAGCGAGCCGATGGCGAACTTTCCAGCGATGCTCGATCGCGAACTTGGCCACGGCGGCATATTTGCCGGTGAAGCCCTTGCTGCGACGCTCTTCGATCGGCGGTTCGGGCTTGCCGGGCCGCAGCAGGTAATAGCCCAGCAAAGGGATAAAGGTCATCGAGGCCAGGCGCGAGCAGACCAGAGCGCACCGTCATCACTATCGGCAAGCTGTAGATGAACTCGCCGGTGGTTCCGGTGATCATCAGGAACGGCAGATAGGCGACGATGTTGGTGATCGTCGCGTACATGATGGCAACCGCGATCTTGGTCGGGCCCAGCCAGGGCGCGACGATGCGCGGATGTCCTTCGGCCAGCATGCGCTTGATGGAGTCGCCCGCGACGACGGGATCGTCCACCAGCAAGCCCAAGGCGATGATCAGCGAAGCCACCGATACCTGCTGAATATCGATGCCCAGCACGTAGATCACGCCGAAGGTCATCGCCAGCGTGATCGGGAATCGACAATGCCATCAGCAGCGCCGAGCGCCACTCCCAGAATCCGAGCAGCGAAACGATGACGACCAGGCCGATGGCTTCGTAGAGCGCATCCATGAACAGGTCGATCTGCTCTTTCACCTGCACCGGCTGGCTGGAGGTGGCGACGATGACCAGATCGCTCGGCAGATAGGGCGCGAGGGCGTCCAGCTTCTCGTTTACATGCTGCCCGAAGAGATCGATCTGCTGCCCGGAGCGCATGTTGATGGCGAGCGAGATGGCGCGGCTGCGGCACCCAGTTTCCGTCTGTGATCCGCCAGGTGAGGTAATTCAGAAAAGTCGGCGGGCTCTGATAGCTGCGCGAGATGTCGACCAGGTCGCGCAGGTAGACCGGACTGTTCGAGGACGAGACGCCGATGATGACGTTGCCGATCTGCCGGCGCGTCGGTGAACAGGCCGGAGGGATTGATGACCAGGTCCTGCGGCCCGACCTCCAGCGAGCCGGCCGGCAGCGTGATGTTCTGCGCGTTCAGGATGTCCTTGAGCTTGGAAGGATCGTATCCGTATTGCGCCAGACGCTGCTGCGAGTAGTCGAGATAAATCTGCTCCGGCAGCACACCGGAGCGCGAGACGGTCGACGTTTCCGGCACGCCTTGCAAGGTGCGCTGAATCAGGTCGGTGTAGTTGTCGAGCTGGCGATAGGAGTATTTCGCGCCCGCGACCTTTGGCCAGCTCGGCTTCGGTATCAGCGGGATTGCGAATGATGGCCGGCTGCCACGCGTCGGGATAGAGTTCCGAGGCCTGCAGATTGTTCCGGATGAGCTGTCGCCGCGCTGACGGATGGTCTCATCGTCAAACGAGGTGCTGGCGTCGAGGCCGACGTAGCCCGGACCATCGAAGAAATGCAGGTCTCTGAGGGTACCGTTGCGTTCGGCGATGTTGGCAATCATTTCGAAATTGGTGCGCACCGGGCCGGCAGCGACCGTCAGCGGAAACGCATAGATGACACTGACGCGTGGTTGCGGCGCGTTCTTGGCCAGATGGGAGCGGGTCTCTTCAATCGCCTTGCGGATGGGGATTGCCCGCAGCGCGACCTCGGTTGGCGTGGCGATCGGACTGGCCACGGTCAGCATCAGCGCCGCCGTGTTGCCGAAGTTGCTGTTGAACTGAATGGGCCCGGCGCCGCGCGGCAAGTTCACCTGATTCATCTTCAGGTTGATGTCGCTGAATTCCTTCTGCTTGTCTTTCACGTTGTCGTCAAGCTGGATGTAGACGACCGACGAGGCCGGGAAAGCTCATGGAGCGGATGCCGAAAGTCGGACGGGCTGTGCGGGCTTGATGGTGGTGTTTTGCGTGGCGGCTTGCTCGATCGGCCGGGTGACCAGTTGCTCTACCTGCTCGGCCGTTGCGCCGGGCCAGTGACATTGCGCCTGGGCCACGCGCACAGGAATGTCCGGGTCCTTGCGCTTGGGCATGTTGTGATAGCCGTATAAGCCCCAGGCAAAGGTCGCCAGCAACAGGATGGTGCCGACCTGGCGGTGCTCGGTGAAGAATCGCGCCGTGTTGTGGGTGGTCGCGATGATCTCCGCGTCCGATTTGTGATGGATCGACATTGTCCTGTTGCAGCTTTATTACGGAATCACTCTTATTTCTTCGCCATCGCGGATGTAGTTGCTGCCTTCCGTCACTATGCGCTGACCAAGTTCAACCCGCCGGTGACCGCGATCATGTTTCCGTACGTGTTGCCCAGGGTCACGTCCTGGGTGTGCACTTTTACCGTCCCGCCGTCGCCTTCGGCAACGAAGACCGCAAATCCATTCGCGGTAGTGGGACTTTTGACCACGGACGAGATCGGGACCACCATCACCCCACCGGCAGGGCCGGGATTGCCGATCGTGATCGAGGCAATCATTCCCGCTTTCAGCAGGTTCTCGGGATTATCGATACGAACTTCGACCGAATAAACCCGGCTTTTGGGATCGGCCCCGGCTGAAATCGCAGTTACATGACCGGAGAAGGTCTTCCGGTATGCCTCTGTGGTCACGGTTTGCGGACTGCCTGGCTGAATGTGTCCCACCGCAGTGTCGGGCACGCCGAAGACGGCCTTCACCGTGCGCGTGTCCGCGAGTGAAAATCCGCTGGTGGCCGCACTCACCAGCGTACCGACATCGACGTTGCGCTTCAGCACCCAGGAGTCGAACGGCGCGCTCAGATCGCAGTAACCCAGTGCAATCTGGGCCTCGGCGATTTGCGCATTCGCGTTATCGACTGCGGCTTGCGTGCTCTGCTCTTGTGCGCGGCTGTCGTCATAATCGGGTAACGTCGCAGCGCCCGCTTTGTAGAGAACGGACATGCGGTCGAACGAAAGTTTGGCGCGCTCGTGTTCCGCCTGAGCCTTCGCCAGTGACGCCTTTGCCTGATCGAGCTTCTGCTGGTAATCGTCCTTCTGCACAACCGCCAGTACGGTTCCCCGAGCAACATAATCGCCCTGATCGATGTTGCGCGTGTGTCCGTTCGCGTCGCGCACCTGCTTGATGCTGACCAGATATCCGCTCGACTTGAACGCCAGGTCGACCTGCTGGTATGGCTGAATATTTGCCGAGTAGGTGTTCGAGCTGCCGGCGTTGATAGTGGTCACTTCGCTGATGCGAACCGGAGTGAGCGGCTTCTCGTCGGAAGACGCCTGGCGGCATGCCGTCGTCACGATGAAAGCCGACAGCAAAGGCAGAAGGCCCATGAGGAGACGGCGACGACTTAATGATCCGAAGTGAATCATTCTTCACCGATCGCTTTCTGAAAATCCGCTCGGGCGCTCCAAAATTCTGCGATAGCGTTGTTGTAGTCCGAATCGGCGCTATCCAGGGCGGCTTGCTGCTGCAAGACGTCGCGGAGCAGCGCGGTCTTCTGCTGATATTTCAGCGTGACCTCGCGAAGCTTCTCGCGCGAAGCTACCTGCTTGGCCTGGGCAACGCTGACCGCGGCGCGAGCCTCACCCAGAGTGCGGAAGGTATCACTCACGTTGATCAGCAACTGCGACTTGGTGTTATCCAGATTCAGCTTGCTCTGCTCAACCGTGATGGTCTTCTCGGCCACTTCGTGCTTGCGGCGTCCCCACTCCCACGGCTCCCAGCGAAATTCAAATCCTGCATTGGCCACATTCTGCGGGACGAACGTGTATCCAAACGGCGACGTGTACTGGATCGAAAGATTAAGGTCGGGAATGTATTGCGCCCTCGCCTGATCGCGCGCGTTGGCCGCCTTGCTGACGTCGATCTCGGCTTCGGAAACTTTTGGGTTGTGTTCCAGCGCGGTCGCGCGCGCCATGTCGAGGTTCTGCTCGATCTCGGTGATGGGAGCGACGGCCGCGGTACGAAACGGAGTGTCGAGATCGCGCCCCAGAAGATCGTTCAGAGTTTCCTGGGCGGTAGCGAGCTTATCTTGTGCTTTAAGCAACTTTAATTGCTCATCGGCAAGTTTGGCTTTCACATCGAGACTCTCAGATTGCAGTACGACCTGCTGCGAAACGTACTCCAGAGAAATTCGCTCGAGCTCCTGGTACTGCTTGATACTGGCGTTGATGGAGTCAATTTGATTTTCGATCTGCATCACCTTGTAGTAGGCCACCTGTACCTGGTCGATGACTGTGTGCCGCTGCTCGCGCAACTGCTGCTCGGCCTGTGCCACCGTCAGTTGCTGCCCGCGAAGGTAGAGATTGATGCGATAGAGCGTTAAGAGCGGCTGCGAAGCCGTGAGCGCCACCAACGCCGTCGGATGCGCCGGCGTCGTGATGTAGCTGTTGGTCGCCGGAATAGGGCCGGTTGCGGCATAGGTGCCGAATTGGCCAGCGGGTATGGTGTAAGAGATCGGAGTGAGCAGCTGCGATCCGAAGATGTAGCTGTTGAAGGCAGGCAGGCGCTTGGTCTTGTCGGCCGCGAGCTTTTCGTTCTGAACGTTGAGATTCAGCGAGACAATCTTCAGGGTGCGATTGTTAGCCAGCCCAATCTTGACCGCATCGTCCACCGTCAGTACGTCGGGCTGGTTTGATGGTGTGGTTGTGTCCTGCTGCGTAAATGCGAACGTAGAGGCCAGGATCAGGCCCAGCAGCAAAGCGGTCAGACGGGTAATCGAAGTATGGCGGGCACTCGCAATCTTGCAGCTTCCGGATTTGCCGAGCTCATAAAGCTTCGTCCGCATCAAGTAAACGTCTCAGCGGCTCCGGCCGCACCCTCGCAGGAACACTACGCGCAAACACACCCGCACTGCAGCTATTACACCGAGGATTATCCAAAATTGGAGAAGAAGCTAAGTAGTGGGAGTGTAACTTGGGCCTGATACGGTCGCAAGCAGAAATTGGCAGGCCGCGGCGGGGAGCGCCGTTTCCTATGGTGCGCCAGACGGTCCTCCGGGTGTATGTTTTCAAGTCAGGATTGGGCCCGAGCCGTTGTGGGTGTGGCGGACGGTCTTTAACGGCGTCAGGAGTTTTAGCTGAGGAGCATCTATGTCAGTCGGCAGACGCGTTCTTCTCGTTGTTACTTTGTTAGGCACGGCAGTAGCCTGTGAAGCGCAGTGGGTCGCCGTGGCGCACGCCGTCTCCGGCCGCATTCAGCGGATGGAACAGAGAAACGAGAACGGCGCGGGAGGCTACGACGTCGCGGTCGTCATCATCGAGGCGCAGCCGCAGAAGGTTTACGACACGGCGCTCGCACGTTTGCAGGCCCACGCGGACACGGTCAAAATCATCAAGCAGGACGCCAAGACGCGCACCGTCGCGTTCACCAACGGCACGCAAACTGCCAGCTTGCAGGCCAACTCGCTCGGCGAGAAGATCACGCAGCTTGTGGTCGCCTCTACGCTGAATGGCGCTGAGCCCAGCACGACTTCGCTGGTGGTGAAGAGCATTCAGCAGGTGTGCACGGAGCTGAAGGTGGAATGCACGCTGGAGGACCAGTAAGCTACTTTCGCGTGCGGTTCGATCGCCGCACCCGGGCTTCCCGTCCGTCAAGCCGCCGGCAGGATGACGCGCCCGGGGCGCTTCTGGTGCGAATTCCATAGATACAGAGCGGCGTAGGCCCTCCAAGGGCGCCATTTTTCCGCGCGGGCCTCAAGTTCCCTTGGGCTGGTCAACTGCAGCGCTCGCAACAGTCCAAGATCTCCGACCGGAAACGCATCGGGCTCGCCGAGCGCACGCATGGCGACGTACTGCACCGTCCACTTGCCGATACCGGGAATTTCACAGAGGCGTAGCGCGAACTCTTCGGAGTCGATGACGCCGTCGAAGTTAATTTCGCCTTTCGAGACTGCGCGAGCCAGGCTGCGAATCGTCTCCGCGCGGGCTGCGGTCAGTCCGATGGCGCTGAGTTTGGCGTCGGCTAGAACTTCGGGACGTGGGAAGGCGTGCGTGAGCCAGTTGGGAACGGGCAACGGACGACCGAACGCCCGCACCAGCCGACCGGCGAGCGTGGTCGCACCTTTGACTGTGACCTGCTGGCCGAGAATCGCACGTATCGTCAGCTCGAATCCATCCCAGCATCCGGGCACGCGTAAGCCGGGCCGGGCCTGTAACTGGCGGCGGAGCGCCGGGTCGGTGTGCAGACGCGCGGCGATGGCTTGCCAGTCGGCATTCAGATCGAACATGCGGCGGATGCGCTCGACAATCAGAAACAAGGCCCGCGGATCGGGAAACTGAATGCGCACCCGCAGAGTTTCGGGCTGCTCGGCGAGCGAGACTTCGAAGTACCCATCATCCTTTCCGAGCGAAATACTGCGGCGATAGCTACCCTGCTCGACAATCTCGACTCCCGGCGTGGCGCGAGGCGCCAGGAACGACAGCATGCCGCTCCAGTCGTACGGCGGACGAAAGCGGAGCTGAAATTCGTAGTGGTTTTCAGGTGGTTTCGTTTTCTGTCGAACCAATCGCCGGATCTGGGTGGGTGTTCTCCGGTAGGTCGAGCGGATGGCCGCGTTGAAACGGCGCACGCAGCCGAATCCGGACGCCTGCGCGACGTGGCTCATCGGCAGTGTGGTCTCGTCGATGAGCTTCTTGGCGAAGTGCAGGCGCCGCGTGGACGCCACGGCGCTGGGCGTCGCGCCGAGATGTTTAAGAAACAATCTCCGCAGATGGCGCGAGCCGACTCCCAGCTTCTGCGCCAGCAGTTCCACACCGCCTTCTTCCAAGCCGCTCTCGCTGATGAGGCGCAACGCGCGCGCCACCGTATTAGAAGTGCCGAGCCACGCCGGAGTTCCCGGCGAGCATTCCGGGCGGCAGCGCAAACACGGGCGGAAGCCGGCTTCCGCTGCGGCTGCGGCGGTGGGAAAATAGCGGCAATTCTTCTCCTTCGCGGTGGGCGCGGGACAGATGGAGCGGCAATACACCCGGCTGCCCAGCACACCGATGAAGAACTTGCCGTCGAAGCGCGCGTCCCGCGATAAACGCGCCCGCGAACACACTCGCCAATCCAGCGTCATGTCCTGCACGCCTCCAGCGTAGTCCAATTTTCGGATCTCGGTGGACGTTTTCGGACCATGTTCGGGGGTCCCGATATTCGGGTCCGAAAACGTCCAGCCGGCGGCACATCGAAGTCCGCAATCGTCCATTTTCTTGTTCCGCGCGGAACTATGTTCTTTGCGAGCGTTGAGATTTCCGGCGGCGCAGAGTGGAACGCCGGCTCAGCCACACGTGGCGAAATGCAACAGTACCTTCAACCCCACACCAGCAAGAGGAGAGATCATGAAGCTCAAGGATTTTGCTCGCTATGCTGCACTCAGTTTGGTAGCCATATCCGCCTCGCTCGCGACTGCGCAAGCGCAGACGACCCACCCTGGCGGTTCGCAGTATCACGTCTTCGACCTCGGCGTACCGCTGGGAGGAAGCGCCAGCATCGATAACGCGATTAACGACCTGGGCTGGTCAGCCGGCGAGTCGAACCGCGCTGGCGATGCCGACGCCCACGCCGTGCTTTGGCTCTACGGCTACGTGATCGATCTGGGCACGCTCGGCGGCCCGAACAGCGCCGTGCTATGGCCGGGCATCAACAACGCAGGCGAAGTGGCCGGCATCTCCGACACGGCGCAGATGGATCCCTACGGCGAGGCCTGGAGTTGTGGTGCGTTTCTGCCGCCGTCGCACGCCGGTCATACCTGCGTCGGATTTAAATCGGAGTTCGGCAGGATGAAGGCGCTGCCCACGTTGGGCGGCAACAACGGGTTCGCCACCGGAATCAACGATCAGGGTCAGATCGTCGGCTGGGCAGAAAACACCGTGCACGATCCGACGTGCGTTGCGCCGCAGGTGTTGCAGTTCGAGGCGGTCATCTGGGGTCCTGGCGATCATGAGGTTCAACAACTGACTCCATACGGCAGCGATCCGGATAGTGCCGCGACCGGCATTAACGATCGCGGACAGGTTGTCGGCATATCGGGTATTTGCCAGAACGCGGTGGGCAATCAGAGCGCGACCCACGCGGTGCTTTGGCTGAATGGCACGCCCACCAACCTCGGCAATCTCGGCGGCACGGCGTGGAACACTCCGATGGCGATTAATAGTCAGGGCGTAGTGGTAGGCTTCTCTGACCTCGCTGGAGACCAGAACGGCGCCAACCCCAACTTCCATGCGTTCCGTTGGGTGCGACCGGGGCCGATGCAAGACCTCGGCACGCTCGCGGGCGATGCGATCAGCGAAGCGCTGGGCATCAATGCGCAGGGGCAGACCGTTGGCGTCTCGTATGCGACCGGCTTCGCCAATCCTCGCGCGTTTCTCTATCAGAACGGCCGTATGACGGACTTGAACCCCTTGGCGCCGAACTCGCCGGTGTATCTTGAGGACGCTCAGGACATCAACGACGAAGGCGTCATCGTGGGCCAGGGATGTTTGCCGGCGGAGTGCGCGGCGGGGACGTCGTTCGTCTCGTTCATCGCGGTTCCGACGGGCGACGGCAAGTATCAGGTCAGCGCGAGCGGACCGGCTTCGCAGCAGAGTTCGCTGAAGGCGGCGTTCCAGCCCCTGAAATAACGCTGCATGGTTCGACAGCGAGGGTAGGATCGTCCTACCCTCATTCTTTATGCGCGCGAGGGCGAGAGACGGTACGCTCAAGAATTCGACACGACAAGAAAGGCCCAATGACATCGCGGAATCGAAAATCGAAGTTGCTTCTTGCTTGCGCTCTTCTGCTCTGCTTCGCGATTCCGTCGCTTGCGCAGAATTCCCATTGCACCGCGCCGGAGTATCACCAGTTTGACTTCTGGGTCGGCGATTGGGACGGCTTTGACGCGGAGACCGGCGCCAAGGAAGCACATCTCCTCGTCGATCGCATTCTCGACGGATGTGTGGTGCGCGAGCAGTACGACGGCGCCGACGGACATCGCGGGCAGAGCTTCAGCCTCTACGACGCAAGCCGGAAGGTCTGGCATCAGACGTGGGTCACCAATCGCGGCGAGCTGCTGATCATTGAGGGGAACCGGCAGGGAAAGACGATGGTGCTGACGGGCAGCGACCTTGACGCGAGCGGCAAGGAGAGGTGGGTTCGCGGCGAATGGAAGCCGGTGAGTGGCGGCGTGCGCGAGACCGCTTTTACTTCGAGCGACGGCGGCAAGACCTGGAAGCCCTGGTTCGATCTCATCTTCCGGCCGGCGAAGTCGCCCACCTCAAATGCAGCGCCTGCGCCGGTGCCCCACCTATTTCCGGGTCTGGAATGAATGGGAAATTCTGGTCACTTTCACACGATCTTTCATTCAATTTCGACTCTCGTTCCCACACATCCGAAACGCGCGGATGTGTAGGGCACCCGGCCAATCCCGCAGAGCGATTACGCCTCGCCCAGCCTGAGCTGCGGACGGTAAGCGGCCGCGCCTTGCGGATCGGCGTAGGTCCGGCTGATGTCGTCGTAGAGCGGCACGATGATGGATGCGAGGTTCTGGCTCAACGTGATCATGTCGACGAGTGGCGGAGAGATGGGAGTGCCGGATGCCTGGTAGTGCTGCTGAATCGCTTCTCGCAACCGCTGCGCGGAGGCTTGGACGTCGGGCGCGGCCGCGGCCCCTTTTCCCGCCACCTCATCGGCCATCGCTCTCGCGACGGTCGCCATGTCTTCTTCGAATGCTACCCGCGCTTTTACGATCGGCTGTGGAAGTTCCGAAAAACGATTTTCGTAAAGGTATTGCAGGCCCGTGACCTGGACCTGGACCAATGTGCCCAGCGTCGGCTGCCAGCGGCGGATGTCGTCGCGAATCGCGAGCTTGCGGGGGCGGGAAGGTCCGAACTCGAAGAGCACGGCGTCGGCCTGAGCTCGAACCGTATTGAATCCATCGTTGATCTGGTCGCGCAACTGCACTGCCCGTTTCGCAGCCTCTTCGCGGTCCGGCTTTAGCGTTTGCTCGACCAGTTCGGCAAACATCTGCAGGATGTGAACAAACGCCTCCTGCATTTCCTGTAGTGCGTCCTTCACCCACAGCCGGTCGAAGACCAGCCACATGCACATCAGGCCAAGCAATACGCCGACGAGGCGATCGCGAGCGATGCCCAGTGAACTCTGAATCGTGAACTCCTGCAAGTTGATCAGATACCAGGCCAGCGCAAGCTGCACGCCGAGATAGGAAAGCCGCGGCGTCGCCGTGGCGATCCAGGCAGAGATCGCCGTGATGATGGCAAAGACAACCGTGAATCCGGCGATCGAATCCAGGTACGGCAGCACGAAGACCTGCGCCCCGAATCCGAAAATAAAGCCGCCAACGATCACTCCCCCGAGCCGAAGAAACTGTTTTTGCCGCGACGACCCAATCGTCGACAAGGCCGTGGCAACGCACGTAATCATCGCAGTGCTGATCCCGGTCCAATTCACCGACTGATAGACCACATAGGCCAGCAGAGCGGCCAGCCCGCCACGAATGGCGAACTTCAGATGGTCGGGATTGGACAAGGCGTCGGCCACGAACAGCCGCGGCCCCGCCTGGGCCGCTAAAGGCGGGGGACGAAATATGCTGTCCAGGCTCTCCGAGCCCGAAAAAACGTGCGGTATCAGTGCGACTGTGCTCTCCATCTCCGGGAGAAGCGGCAGGCCGGAAGGCTGGCTCTGGCTGGGAAAATCAATCGCGCGAGGCAATTCCTGCTGCGCCAGACTCTGCCGCAGCCCTGCGATCTGATTCGCCAGGCGCAAACATCGCTCGCGATCAGGCGGCTGGATACTGGCGGACCGCGGGAATTGAAGCACCCGCAGGCTGGCTGCAAGATCGGTCAGACGGCCCAGCAGGGAAACGGCTACGTTCATACGCCCGACGAATTGCCGCGGATACCCGGAGCGTAGCAGTTGTCTTCGTGTCCGTGAAACCCCAAGCGCTGCATAGAGCGAGAGCTCTTTTTCCAGCTTGCTGCTAATGGGCAGGTCCGCTGCAATTTGGCCCAGGAGTTCTTCCACGATAGCCAGCCTGATGTCGATACCGTGGACGAGGTCGGTCATGGGATGCACGCGGCGGAAAACATACTCGACCACCACCGTCACCGCCGAGCCAATGATCACGGTATATCCCAACCAGAGGGTGTTCTCGACACGGTCGTTGAGGGGGACGGAGAACTGGTCCCAGATGGTGATCGAGACCGCCAGAGTGAATCCGAAGGCAAGCGCCAGGGGGTAATCGGGGATGACGTGAATAAGATAAAACACCAGGAACAGAGCGGCCGCGATCCACAGGAAGTGCGTGAGCGGCGAGGCCACGGTCATCATGATGGTGAGGATGATATAGGCCTCGGCGATCGCCACTGCAATGGTTATGCGAATAGCGCCGATCAGCGTTGCCCGGGGATCCTCGCGGCTGAGGAACAAGGTGTAAATAGCGCCCTGAAATCCGTAGGGAATACGAAACGTCATCACCAGGATCATGGTGAGCGTGGCGGCGATGGTGATGCGGCCTGCGACCCAGGCGCGACCGGGATAAGGCGATAGCTCGTTCTTGAGGAATTGCCAAAACCATGCCCCGGCTTTGTCGAGAGCCTGGGGGGCGGAGGCCGGCAGCGTCGCATCGCGGGAAGCCATCGCTACTTTCCTCCTGAACGCTCAGGGCGCATGACCACCACGGCCGATTCGCTCAGTCGAAACGGCTCCGTCTCCGGCGCCAGAATGCGCACGCGTACCGGATAGCGCGTGGCCAGATGGACCCAGTTCAGCGATCGTTGGACATCGGGCAGCCCGGTCTGCGAGAACGTCCCGACCAGGGTCGAATCCGGCTGTACGCCAAAGCCGACGCTGTCGACGACACCGTCGTAGCGGACGTTCGGACGCGAGAGCACATAGACGTCGGCGTGCATGTTGGGATGAATGTGGCGCAGCTGCGTCTCGCGAAAGTTCGCCACCACCCACCAGACCCGCGTGTCGATGAGCGTGAATACCTGCTGGCCGGTGTGCGCGTAGGCGCCTTGCGAGATGGTGAGGTTGGTGACGCGCGCGTCGAAGGGCGCATAAATGCGCGTGTTGTTCAGGTTGTATTCCGCGGTGTGGATGTTGGCGATGCGGCCCTGGCGCTGCGCCGTAAGCGGCTCGAGCGTCAACACGCTGTGCTGCGATTGCGCCAGTTGCGAATGGCTCTGGCTGACTACGGCCTTCGACTGGTCGTATTGCGCTCGTGCCGACAACACCTGCGCCTGCGCCAAAGCTAATTGCGAGCGCGCCTGATCGACGGCCTGCTGCTGCGCGGTTACCGCTGTTCGCGCCTGATCGACTTGATCCACGGTGACGAACTGCTTGGCCAGCAGCGGTTCGATGCGATGAAAATTGTTGGTGGTATACACCAGATCGGCTTGCAGCCGGTCTAATTGCGCCTTGGCAGCGGCTACATTGGCCTCCGCCTGCTGGACGTCAGCGGCCGAGCGAGCGACGTTGGCGGCCGCGCTTTCGGTGTTGGCTTGCGCCGCGCCCACCGCGCTCTGCTGCGAAGCAATGGTGCGCGTCTCGTCGGTGATCTGGCCTTCCAGCGTGCTCAGGTCGGAACGGGCTTTGTTCAACGCGTATTCGTAGGGCCGCGGATCGATCTCGAACAGCAGCCCTCCCTGTTTGACGAAGGCGTTGTCCTGCACCGCCAGCGTGGTGATGGGACCGTCGACCTGGGGCGCGATGCCGATGAAATTGGCGAACACCTCGGCGTCGTCGGTGCGGGGGTAGCGCGTGGTCTCATTCACCACCAGCAAGCCGGTAATCAGCGCCGCGGCAGGGATGGCCACGCTCAGAATCCTGCCGAGACGTTTGCGCTGAACGGAAGTGTCGCCGGTATCCGCCATACTTCTCCTCGCAACTCAGCTAAAAAACACGAGCCAGATGGTAAACGTGAACAATGCGGCCAGACAGGGGTAGATCAAGATCAGGGGCGATAGCTCCTGCTCCAGCTTGGTCCGCACGAAGATGACGCGAACGATCACGGCCAGCACGATTCCGAGTGTGCCGCACAGAATCCACGCCGGAAAAAACGATCCGAGAATGTTAAAGGAAGGAGCGCGGGAACAGCCGGTCGTCGCCAGCGCAGCCGCGAGTGACGTGGCGATAGCCGCGACCCGATGCCCGTTCTGTCCTTCCGTCTTGGTTCTCACTTCACGGAGTCTTTGCATAAAGTAAATCGCCTGTTTCGTAAGCCAGAGCGGCCAGTCCGGTCAGCAATTGAGTTCGTGCGTTGACGTCGGCGGTGCGAGCGTCGGCCAGCGTCCGCTGCGCCGAGACGACGTCAATCTGGCTGCGAACGCCGTAGTTGTACGACTCGAGCGCGGCATTGTACGACTCGGTGGCCGATTCCAGCAGCGCGGCGGCCGCCCTTTGTTGCCGCAACGCCGTGCGCGCGGTTGAGTACGCCGACCACACCTGGTTCTCGACCTGATCGCGAATCGCTTCGACCGTTGCGGATGCCTGCTTCTGATCGGCGTGCGCCCGCGCCAGACGCTTCTCGCGCGCCAATCCGTCGAAGATGGTCCACGTCAAACTGAGCTCCGCGTCCCAGGCTTCCTGGGTCGGGGAGTACACGCCCGGCAGTTGCTCCTGCTGGCCGTAGGCGCGCCCCAGGCCGGCATGCCCATCGATGCTGAGCTTGGGAGAATACGCCCGGCGCGCGGCTTTCACCTCTGCGTCGGTGGCACGAAGCTCGGCAAGCTGCGCCAGCAGATCCGGCCGCTGAGAGAGCGCCTTGTCGATGGAGGTCTCGACGGTCTCAGTAATTTTGTCCGGCAACTTGAGGCTCTGAATGCTCTCGACCTGAAACTGCGTCGTCGGCGAGATGCCGAGCGCGTTGGCCAGGTCTCCGTGCGCAATCTCGGTCGCGCCGATCGCGGCCTGCAAGTCGTACTCAGCTTGAGCGGCGGCGCTGCGGGCCTCGAGAATGTCGGGCAATGTTGCCAATCCATTTTGCAGGCGCGCCTCCGAGGCCTCCTGCACGGTGACCGCATTCTTCAGGTTCGCTTCGGCGGCGTCCTGCTGTCCCTTGGTATCCAGCAGGCGATAGTACGTCTGCATCACCTGGAAGATGACCTTGCGGTGCGTGTCATTGAACTGGAAGTTGGCGGCCAGAAGGTTGCTGCGGCTGATGGCGACTTCCTGCGTGCGCTGCCCCCAGTCAAAAATGACGTAGTCGAGGATGAAGATCGGGGAAAACGACTCCACGGTCTGGCGCTGAAAAATCGGCCCGAAAAAGATGTCGGCGCGCGTGCTGCCGGCCAGCGCGGCCGCAGCGAGGGTCGGGTATAGCGTCGATTCGCTGATGCCCAAGTCCGCGGCGCGTGCCTTCGCGTTTTCCCAGGCCACGCGTGTCTCGGGATTGTTCTGTTCGGCGAAATTGACCAGTTCCGCTAAGGTGTAAATCTTGGTGGGATCCAGTGGCGCGCCGGTGGCAACTCGGGGAGCGGCTTTGAAAGTAGGCCGAATCGAGGAGTCGTCCCACGGCTTATTGGGAATGCTGGGCGCCTTCTGCGCGTAAGTGATGCCGCCCGCGACCAGCATGCAGAGCATGACGCCTGATCGTGTGAAAAACCCAGCCATTCGTAACCAGGATGCCTATCGGCCGAAGGATTTTGAGTGACAGGATGATAGCACGGCCCAAGTCGCTCAGTCGGCTTGAAATCCGCCGAAATCGTTAGTCGCAAGTGTCGGCGAGCTTCTTCAGTTTGGTGACGTGAAGCACCATGGGCCCGCGATCGGAGGCCTTCTGGGAATCGACCGTCCCAGTCACCTCGACCTGCATCCCGCTGTAGCTGAAGAGCGTGTCGTGATCGCCCTTCAAGGTGTAGACCTCGCCTTCGGCCAGCAACCGGAATTCGCCGTTGATGCTCATCACGCAGCCGGCGACCTTAATCGGTTTAGGAGAAGACTGCTGCGCCAGCGCCAACGTCGCCAATACAACGACGAATACCACGCAGACTTTGCGCACCGTTGCCTCCACGCTATTCATGGCTTTGCGGCGCGTTGCCGTTGAGCCGATAGACCATCCCCGTTTTGGTGACGCCGAGCGCCAGCCACTCCTGCACATCCCATTGCAGCGTGATGTAGAACTGCGCCGCCAGCTTCCTCGGTTTTTCGGCTACGGATTCGCGGCTGGGAAACTTCACCTGAAACGCGAACTCGCCCACCAGCGCTTTGTGTTCCCCGCGTGTCCGCCAGAGCGCGACGTCGCACTTGGCAACCTGTCCCTTGCCGAAGTCGAGTATGCCCAGCGGCAACAACACCTCTTCCACGATGCCTTCATTCACCAGCGTGAGATGTTCCTCTTCCGGAAGCTTGAGCGATGCCAGCGCGGGCAGGACCTTCGCCATGGTCGCCACCGACAGTTTGTCGGCATCGTGCATCTGGCTTATGCCGAACTGGCAATTGTGCGAGTAGAGAATGCGGTACCCACCCACTTCCTCTTTTAGCGGCAGAGCTTCGGCTTTGAACTTAATCTGATATTTGCCGGCAATGTGCGGCCGCATGTCCATCAGCGTCGCCTTCTGCTCGTCGGGATGACGATACTTGAAGACGATCTCGGGATCGCCTATCGGGAAGCCGTCGATGTAAGAAACGCGACGGCGCAGGATGAAGGCGTTGTTGTAGAGGCGGAAGTCGGGAGTATCCATGAAAACGATCTCTCGCACCTCCGGCCGTTGATCGAAATTCTTGTCCGGGATCACCCCGACGCCCAGCTTCTTGGCCGTCGTTTTGACGATCTTCCCGAAGTCGCGGAAGCTCTGCACGGAGGTAAAGCGGTCTGGCTTGAGGATCAGCTTTGCCTCGAGATACATAATCCTGTCGAGCGGAGTTCCGTCGGAATACGCGGCCGCGGCCGGAGCCGCCGCCGGAGGCGCCGCACCCGGCAGCACAGCCCCAGTGTTCCTCTTTCCTTTCTTCCCGTTCTTGTCCTTGGACATTGACCAGCTTCCCCCGTCTGCCAAAGGCTACAACGGCCAAGGGTTAACCGCACGAGAAAATTTGCGGAACTGCCCGAGACATCAACAGCGCCCGTGCGACCGCTGTTCTCGGGCTGAGTTTTCCACCACCTCACCTCTTCCTGTGACCGATGGCTTCGCGCGGGGTGACCGCCCTCACTGCAGTTTCCGCCAACCCGTCGCACCATGTCGGCGAGGAGAAAAGTGTCCCCACATCATGGGTCTAATGACGCTTTGACGCACTATGAGACGAGTTCTCATTATTGGTGCTGCGGGCCGAGACTTTCACAACTTCAACCTCATCTTCCGGAATAAACCAGAATTCGAAGTAGTCGCTTTCACCGCCAATCAAATTCCCGATATCGCGGGACGTCACTATCCACCTTCCCTTGCGGGTCCCCTCTATCCCAATGGAATACCGATTGTGGAAGAGAGCCGCCTCGAGGACATAATCCGCGACGACCAAATCGACGTTGCTGTTTTTTCCTATAGCGACGTAAGGCACGAGAACGTGATGCACCTAGCCTCGCGCACCGTCGCTGCCGGCGCCGACTTCTGGCTGCTAGGCGCGGCCCACACCCAGTTGCAGGCGGCAGTGCCTGTTGTCTCGGTCTGTGCGGTGCGCACCGGCTGTGGCAAGAGCCCAGTTTCACGGCGTATCGCCGCCGAGCTTCGGGATCAGGGATGGCATCCGGTTGTCATTCGCCACCCCATGCCCTACGGAGATCTGGCCGCGCAACGTTGTCAACGCTTTGTCACTCTCGCCGATCTTGATCGCTACGAGTGCACGATTGAAGAGCGCGAGGAGTACGAACCCCACATTATCGAAGGCACCACCGTCTATGCGGGTGTGGACTATTACGACATCATGAAGGCCGCGGAGGACGACGGCGACGTCATCCTGTGGGACGGCGGCAACAACGATACGTCGTTTTACCGGCCCGACCTCGACATTGTGGTGCTCGATCCGCATCGTGCGGGCCACGAACTCGCCTACTATCCAGGCGAAGTGAACTTCCGTTCGGCGCACGTGCTCATCATCAATAAGGTTGATACTGCCTACCGCGTTGATATCGACACCGTGCGGCAGAACATCGCGTGGCACAATCCCACGGCTCAGGTCATCGAGACGGCGTGCCGCGTCACCGTCGACAATCCAGAAAGCATCGCCGGCAAGCGTGTGCTGGTGGTCGAAGACGGTCCAACGCTGACTCACGGCGAGATGCCCTTTGGCGCAGGAGTGGTCGCCGCCAAGCAGTACAAGGCTGCCATGCTGGTCGATCCCCGGCCGTACGCCGTAGGCTCGATCAAGAAAACCTTCGAGAAGCTTCCCCACCTCGGCAACCTGCTCCCGGCGATGGGCTACAGCGAAACGCAGCGGCACGAATTGGAAGAGACAATTCGTCACGCAGAATGCGATGTCGTTCTGGTAGCTACCCCGATCGATCTTGCGCGCACGATTCATATTAAGAAGCCTTCTGTCCGCGCTCGCTATGAGGTCGAGGAGGTCGGCAAACCGGCGATCGGCAAGCTGATCGAACGATTCACCGAACAGCATGAGCGGGTTCCGGCACTGGCAGGGAGGTAGTCGTGCACAAGAAAGACTTCGTCTCTCTGCGTGATTTCTCGCCGGCCGAAATCCGGCATTTTCTGGACATTGCCTGCCGGGTGAAGGCCAAACCGGAAGCCTACTCGCAAGCGCTCAAAGGCAAGACGCTGGCGATGATCTTCGAGAAGCCGTCACTCCGCACGCGGGTGACCTTCGACGTTGGCATGGAGGAACTCGGAGGACACGCCGTTTATCTTTCGCCCGCCGAGATCAGCCTCGGCAAGCGCGAGTCGGTGCACGATGTTGCGAAAAATCTCGAGCGCATGGTGCACGGCATCATGATCCGCACGTTTGCGCACGAGATCGTCGAGCAGGTGGCGCAATACGCGCGTGTGCCGGTCATTAACGCACTGACCGATTACAGCCATCCCTGCCAGGCCATGGCGGATTACCTGACCATGCTGGAGGTTAAGGGGCGGGTCGCCGGGCTCAAGGTTGCCTATATCGGCGACGGCAACAATGTGGCTCACTCACTGATGTTCGCCGGAGCCCTGCTGGGTGCGCACGTGTGGATCGCAACCCCTCCGGGATTCGCGCCCAGCCTCGACGCCACCGCATGGGCGCGACTGTGCTGCGGCGAGACCGGCGGCAGTGTCACGCTGGTGCACGATCCCGAGCTGGCCGTCTCCGAGGCCGACGTGGTCTACACCGACGTTTGGGCCAGCATGGGGCAGGAAGAGGAGACGCAGGCGCGCGCCAAAGTCTTTCGCCCTTATCAAGTCAACACTCCTCTGTTTAGCTGCGCGAAGGAAGATGCAATCTTCCTGCACTGCCTGCCCGCACATCGCGGCGACGAGGTGACCGACGAAGTCATCGACAGCCAGCGGTCGTTCGTCTTCCAGCAGGCGGAGAACCGTCTGCACGCCCAGAAGGCGATCATGCTCGAGCTGATGGCGGAGAAAGTCGACGAAGCAGCCGAGGTGTTTGAGGCAGCAATGGAGGTGACTCGGTAAGGCGAATCACAATCCCAGTGGATGCCTGTTATGTGGAAGACGGCCTTAGTTGCGATTGGCGGTAATGCCCTGATCCGGGCGGGCGAGAAGGGCACTATTGTCGAGCAACTGGCCAACACCCGCCGCACTGCCGCGTCGATTCGCGCCCTCATCGAGCTGGGCTACGGGCTGGTGATCACCCATGGCAACGGCCCGCAGGTGGGGGCGCAACTGCTGCGCTCGGAGCGCGCCTCGGATGTCGCTTACAGCCAGACTCTCGACGTCTGCGGCGCGGCCAGCCAGGGCGAGATTGGCTATCTCCTGGCGCAATCGCTGCACAACGAAATCTCGTCCGCAGGTCTCGGTATTCCCGTTGTATCCCTCATCACGCAGACCGTCGTCTCGGCTGACGATCCCGCGATGCAGCGCCCTTCCAAGCCGATTGGGCCGTTCTATTCACGTTCCGACGCGGAAGAGAAAAAGCGCACTCTCGGCTGGCACATCGTCGAGGATGCCGCGCGCGGCTATCGCCGGGTCGTGCCATCTCCCGAGCCCCTGGAAATTGTCGAGTTTGAACTGATACGAGAGCTGGTGGAGCGTGGTGCGCTGGTGGTCTGCGCGGGCGGCGGTGGCGTGCCGGTCGTTCGCGAGTACGAAGCGTTGTGCGGCGTGGAAGCGGTGATCGACAAAGACCGCGCCTCGGCGGTGTTGGCTGCGCAGCTCGGCGTGGATCTGTTCGCCATCTGCACGGACGCCGCGTACGTTTACCTGAACTATAAGACGCCAGCCCAGGCGCCCTTACATCGCGTCACTGCGTCGGAGTTGGCGGCTCACCATCGGGCCGGTCAGTTCCCTGAGGGGAACATGGGGCCGAAGGTCGAGTCGGTGCTGAGCTTCCTGCGCCACGGCGGAAAGGAAGCCGTGATCACGAGCTTCGATCAACTGCCCGAGGCGACCAAGGGTAACGCCGGAACGCAGATTGTTCCCGACCCCATTCCCGCCGATATCTACGAAGAAATCGAGGTGTTTACATGCCGATAGAAGTGCTGGAATCGTGTTGCGCACGAAAAGATCCCGGCAAGGAGCAGCTTCCGCTGCGCCATGTCGTCGAGTCGCAACAGTTCACCGTGCCTTTGCTGATGGAGCTGTTCGATCGCACGCGCCAGATGGAGCGCATCGTGGCGCGCGGCGGCACGCTGGATTATCAAGGCCGAATTCTCGCCAGCCTCTTCTATGAACCTTCAACGCGTACGCGTCTTTGCTTTGAGGCGGCCATGCTTCGCCTCGGCGGCCGCGTGCTCTCCACCGAACACGCGCGCGCCTTCTCTTCGGAGATTGAAGGCGAGCAGGTGGAAGACACGATTCGCATCATCGGCAGCTATTGCGACCTGATCGTCATTCGTCATCCCGAGACCGGCGGCGCCTTGCGTGCCGCTAGGGTCTCGCCCGTGCCGATTATCAACGCCGGTGACGGCGACGGCGGGCAGCATCCCACGCAGGCGCTGCTCGACCTGTACACCATCTATCGAGAACGTCCGCTCGATGGCCTTAGCATTGCATTCATCGGCGAGCTGGATCGCGGCCGCACCGCGCGCTCGCTGGCATATCTGTTGGCGAAGTTTGAGCGGGTCAAGATGTACTTCGTCAGCCCGCCCGAGCTGCAGATGAAGCCCGACATTCTGCGGTACCTGGAGCGGCACGGAGTGCGCTACGAGCTGGCGTCGGACATCGACCGCGTGATGGGCGAGGTGGATGTGATTTACCAGACGCGCATTCGGCCGGAGCGGTGCCGCGGAGCTCGGCAGCACGCAGCGCTACGCGATCGATTCTTCGGTGCTGCAGCGAATGCGCCGGACGCGATGATCCTGCATCCGCTGCCGCGCACCGTGGAGCTGGACAAAACCGTGGACGAAGATCCGCGCGCTATGTATTTTCGCCAGGCCGCAAACGGACTGTACGTGCGCATGGCGCTATTGACCATGCTGTTGGATGGGTAGAGCAGGCCTTTCGGCCTGCGTGCAGCCGGCGGGAAGGCTCGACCAAAGGTTGGGTTGTGTGCGTCGCAACGCGGGCCTAAAGGCCCGCACTACAGGACCGATCCGGCACTGACAAAGAACGAGAGGACTTTATGCCCGTACTCGAACACCTTCATACGCAAGATTACATCGAGCTCGAAGAGCGGTATGGAGCTCACAACTATCATCCGCTGGACGTAGTGATCGAGCGCGCCGAAGGCGTCTGGGTCTACGACGTTGACGGCAACTCCTATCTGGATTGTCTCGCGTCCTACTCGGCGCTGAACCAGGGACACTGCCATCCCAGAATTCTGGCCACGCTCATCGAACAGGCCAGCAAAGTAACGCTCACCTCGCGCGCATTCCGCAATGACCAGCTTCCGCTGCTTTGCCAGGAGCTGCATGCGCTGACCGGCTACGAAATGGCGTTGCCGATGAACTCCGGCGCGGAGGCGGTCGAGACCGCGATCAAGGCCGCGCGCAAGTGGGGTTATAAGGTCAAAGGCGTTCCGGAAGGGAAAGCCGAGGTTATTGTTTGCGCCAACAACTTTCACGGCCGCACCACGACTATCGTTGGCTTCTCTACGGACGAGCAATATCGTGATGGCTTCGGCCCGTTTACTCCCGGCTTCGTCATCATTCCCTTCGGCGATGCCAAGGCGCTGCGTGAAGCCATTACCTCGAACACCTGCGCCTTTCTCGTCGAGCCCATTCAGGGTGAAGCGGGTATCATCATCCCCCGTGAAGGCTATCTGAAGGGAGTCGGCGAGATTTGTCACGAGCACAACGTGCTGTTCGTTGCCGATGAGATCCAGTCAGGTCTGGGCCGTACCGGCAATCTTTTTGCGCATCAGCATGAAGATGTACACCCCAATATGGTGATCGTTGGCAAAGCGCTTTCCGGAGGCTTCTATCCCGTATCGGCGGTGCTTGGCTCGAAAGAAGTTCTGGGCGTCTTCCAGCCCGGAGACCACGGCAGCACCTTCGGAGGCAATCCGCTGGGCTGCGCCGTGGCCCGCACGGCGCTGAAGGTGCTCGTAGAAGAACAACTCATTGAGCGCTCCGCGGGACTGGGGACGTATTTCCTGCGCAAGCTGAACGAGATCAACAGTCCACATGTCGTTGAGGTCCGAGGCAAAGGGCTGTGGATCGCGATTGAGCTGAACCAGCCGGCGCGTCCCTTCTGCGAGAAGCTGATGCAGCTCGGTATTCTCTGCAAGGAAACGCACGACACGGTGATTCGCATCGCCCCGCCGCTGATCATCACGCGCGAGCAAATCGAGTGGGCAGTGCAGCGCATCGCCAAGGTTCTGCGCTGAGACACTAGAATTGCAATTTCAACTTGTAACAGTCAGGGTGCGCTTCGGTAAGGACGCGCCCTTTCTTGCTGGTCACAGCATCTGCGTTCCCCACAGATCATGCAGATGGAGTATGCCCTGGAGTCGTCCGCTCTCGTCGACCACGGGCAACGAGGTGATCTTCTTCTGCTCCATGATGTCGAGGGCAGCGATGGCGAACATTTCGGGCCCGACCACCTGCGGCGACCGCGTCATGCACGCGCCGGCGGCGAGGTCGAGCACCTGCTTGCCGTGACGTTCCAGCAGGCGGCGCAGGTCGCCGTCGCTGATGAGCCCGACGAGCTTCTCGCCTTCGACCACCGCCGTCATGCCCAGACCCTTGCGCGACATCTCGTAAATTACTTCGCTCATCGGCGTCTCCGCCGTGACCCGCGGTACCGCTTGCCCGGCGTGCATCAGTGAGGAGACGCGCGCAAAGCGCTTGCCGAGCTTGCCTCCGGGATGAAGATTCGCGAAGTCTTCCTCGGCAAAGCCACGTCGTTCCGAGAGTGCGACAGCCAAAGCGTCTCCCAGCGCGAGCATCGTGGTGGTTGAGGCTGTCGGCGCCAGCCCCAGCGAGCAGGCTTCATGCGCTACGGAGCAGTCAAGCGCCACATCGGCCGCCTGCGCCAGCGTCGAAAGCGTGCGCGCGTCTTCAGGGACGCTGTGCAATTCGTCGCACGTCATGGTGATCAGCGGGACGCCCAGGCGCTTGACGGTCGCGAGGAGCTGCAAAATTTCATTAGTTTCGCCGCTGGCCGACAGCGCCAGCACGACGTCGCCGCGCACCACCATACCCAAGTCGCCATGCAGAGCTTCGGCGGGATGGAGGTATAGTGCCGGACTGCCAGTCGACGTCAGCGTAGCGGCGATCTTGCGCGCGATGAGCCCGCTCTTTCCCATCCCGCTCACGACGATCCGACCTGCGCAGTTGTAGAGAAGCGCAACCGCCCGTTCGAACGGCTCGGCCATTGGGCCGGCCAGACGGTCAGCCAGCGCGCGTAGCGCGTCAGCTTCAATACGAACCACGCTGACAGCGGTGTTACGGGTGACAGCAGGCGGTGCGCCGCTACGGGTTTTGCTCATTGCGCGGGAGCCTTGGGCAGCAGCCCGTGAGAGTCAAAAACCAGAACTTGCTCGCTGTTGGCTCCGCCGCTCACCGGAACGTCCTTGCCATTGAACGCGACTTCCACCGCACCCGCGTTGCCGGTGTACAACACGATCTGGTCGCTGGCGTGGATTGTCCTTACCTCGGGAGGCTTGATGATGCCGCGAACGACGTAATTGCCATCAGCTTTGATCGACACCCAAGCGCGGTCTTTGGGCTTGATCGTAACCTCAAACGGGACCTGCGCGCCCGCTTGAACACCAGCGGCAGATTCCGCGGATCGCGCGGCGGCAGCCGGTGAAGATGCCGTTGACGTTCCGGTTGTTTGTAGACTCGCAGATGCTGGGGCTGTCGTGTGGGGCTGATTTTGCTGGGGGGCGGCGGCCTCACTCTGCTGTGCGGCGCGCGGACGAGTGACCGCGCCACTGGTATCGCTCGTAGTCGTGGAACCGGCCGGAGCACTCTGCTCAACCGAGGCGGCACTCGGCATCTGTTGCTCGCGGTCCCGCTGGCGATCACGATACACCTTCCAGCCTCCGACGCCGCCGGCGGCTACGACGAGCAGCACAAGAACCGGCATGAACGGAAAACCCGAGCGCTCAGGACGGCGGTCGGAGTGCAGGGACGCATGCTGATGTGCGATGACTCGGGTATCCGGAGGAGTCTCGTTGGCCGCCTGTAGATACTCTGCGACAGCTTGCTCCTCATCCATTCCCACGCACTTTGCGTAGGCACGGACGTACGACTTGTTAAAAATACCCCCGGGGAGCAGTTCGAATTGCTCGTCCTCGAGAGCCTGCAAGAGCCGCCGGCTAATCTTGGTGGTAGCCATGATCTCTTCGAGGGAGATGCCTCGCGTCTCGCGCTCTCGCCGTAGATGTTCGCCAAAGGAGTTCATACCATGACTCCGGCTCGCCGGCCCATGGGAAAAATCATAGCACTCGTGGGGCAGCACTTAGCACTTAGCACTTAGTGGCCGGTGCTCGGTGTGTGCCGGTCGCGATGGTGTTTGAGCCTGACTGTCAGGGAAGGCTGATCACCGAGTGCTAAATGCTAAATGCCAAATTCGCGGCGACTGCTGTTACTTCGGCGGTTCGGCTTGCCACGTATTCGGATTAGCCGGGGCGCTGGGGTTCACTCCGAAGTCCCAGACGTAAAGGTTCATCTCCTCCGGAGTAAGCATCTCGACGATCGCGTACTCGCCGGGAGTGAGGTCCTGCGTAGGTGTGATCTTCAGCCACGCTCCAATGCTCAGCCTCTCGACCGTTGCCGGGACCATGCTGGTTTGCTCCGAAACCTTGCCGCCCGCGCTGACCTTCACCTGGCCCAGAATGCGGCTGCCGCTTTTCATGGTTGCTCGGACGAGCTTGAAGCGGTCGCCTGGGGCGGAACTCTGTGGGCCTTCGTCGATATCGATGTAGATCGTGGGCCGGGCAACGTGTGACTGTATCTGCGCGTGTTCGCCCTTGATCTCGAAGGCCTGTTTGTTCGCCGCCAACGGGTTAATGGCCGACCGCAGCACGCTCTTCTTGCGCGAGGCTTTGTTCACTTCGCTGCCGTTTTGCACGATTTCAGCCAGCTCGGGCGCTCCCCGGAACTGGTCGAAAAGGAAAACTCCGCCACTTCCCGGCAGACGCACTCCAGGGGCGATTTCGGGGGAGTTCGCCTCTTCTTTCTCGCGCTCTTCTTTTTCCTCGGGAGTCTCGACGACTTGGGTTGTGCGCTTTCCGCTGCTAAGCTCCTGGTTGTACTTATTGGTTGCGTCCCAGTCGATCAGGGAGGAGGGTATGTCTTCCCACTCATAGCGCTCGGCGCTCAGATAGTGGACGCGGTCGCCCTGCGTCTCATACTTGACGACCGGTTGGTAGGTGCCGTCTTTCAGAATCAGCCGCTGCGTGCGCTGCTGAGCGCTTGCGACCGGGCAGAGCCAAAGCAGCCCAATCGCTAGAAGCAAAGCTCCGCGCAGGAGTCGAGCAGCCATACCAGTTAGTTTAGACCGCCGTCCTTCTCGCGGGTGAGCGTGACCGGCTTGGCGCCTTCCGCATGCAGGGTTAGGGTCAACCCGGTGGGGGCAAGCGTATAGCTCCAGGTACCGGCGACAAGGCTGGCCTTGCAGAGAAAGTCTCCTGCGACCTGTTCGTGAGAAGCCGACTGCAGCACTTTGAATTGGTCCTTGGTGAAAGAGACGTCGGAATCGACATGGGATACGAGGCTGTCATTGCCTTTCGTGCAGACCGCGATCTGGCGAACTCGGTCCTTCCGTTCTGCCGTCCCATAGAAGACCCATCGCATCTGCACCCGCATCTCCTTGCCGTTCACCGCCGGGAGCAACCAAGTTCCGTAGAGCCGTTTCGAAACCGCATCGTCGGCCATGTTTGTGTCCGGTTCCAAGTCGACGATATCCGGATTGCCGCCGGGATTCATGAGTAACAAGTGCTCGCCATCTTCCGAGAAGCTGTAACCCATGATGCTGGCGGTGATGTTCACCTGACATACGGCCGTGCCTTGAAGCGGCTGGCTATCGGAGGCGTCCTTCAGGATTTGGATCGAGTCCTCCGAAACCTGGATGGGAGAGACGGCCTTGGCGACGACGGTGTGCGTTCCGGCGATACAGGCCCGCGTCACGACCAACTCGTCGGAGCCCGTCGTGCTGTTATGCCGGAACTCGTGCCGCACAGGATCGGTGTTTGGATTGCCCAAAGGATAGGTGTGCCACTTGCCGTATAGCTTTTGCGAAGAACTGGCATTCTGGGCCCAGGCCGGAGCCGTGAGAATCAGTGCGAAGAAGGCGAAATAAACGAAGAACCGACTTGCTTTACTTGCTGATTGCATGACACCTTTGGCGTTACGAACACCCTAACATAATCAGCCAAAGAGTCAGCAAAAAGGAGAAAGCCGGAATCCAAGAGGATTCCGGCTTTCCGGTGAGTCGAGATTCGCGGGTGACCAAAAATTAGAGATTCAGCTTCCGGCGAGCAAATCCAACCAAGGCAACTCCGCCCAGGCCCAGCATGCTCAGGGTGCCCGGCTCCGGAACCGAAGAGGAGCCTTCGGACACGTTGTTGTAGAGCAGCGAGACGCTGGCCTCGCCGTTGGTACCGGCCGCAACCGTCAAGTCCTTCTCAACCCCGATCTCATTGACACCGGCGAAGTTAGCCGTGTCCGAGAGCTGGGTTCCTGCCGCGTCGGTAAATACGCTCAGGCTGATCGTGTTTCCGCTTGAGCACACGCCGCTGTTAAAGACTCCGCCCAAGCACGCGTTCTCCGAGACGATCACTTCGCCCGTTCCGATGAAAGACGCGCCTGCGATGGCAAGAGTGAGATCGGTCAGCGGAGTATTGGAGTTGATCGTGAACCCGAAGGCCGAGTCCTCTTCCAGAATTCCGGTGCTATTGGAAGCAAGCCAGCCGGCTTGGAACTGCAAGCCCGGGTTACCCGTCGTCTGTGGCGTTACGTTTACGCTCCCAGCAGGAGGTGCAAACCCCGGCGGATTCGAGGACGAGCTGTAGGTAAAGCTCGACCAAGTGGTGTCCCCAATTGTGCAGGAGAACCCGTTGCCGAGATACATGTCATACGTTGTCGTTGGGCAGTTGCTGGCGAAACCTACCACACTGCAAGCGATAACGACCGCAAGTGCAAGTGACGCTTTTTTCATGGTGGCCTCTCGAAAACCCGCGAATTAGCGACGGCTACCTGGCCAGACAGAGACGTGGCAACTCGTCCTCGCGCCTTTATGTGCATTTACATCTCCAGACAGGCAGATTTTAAGTCGTTAGCTCTCAGCAGGTTTACGACAATGCCGATGGTGATGCGAAAACTATTGCACATGGGAGGAACTCAGTTACTACTGGCACCTTGATGCTATTGAGGCTGCTGCGACCGGCACTATCCTAGCGGATTCGCTACTCCGAAATCGGAGGGGTGGGTTAGCGCTTCAGATGGGCTGATTCCCCGCGCGGCGCGTTTCACGGCATACATTGCGCGGTCGGCGGCGGCGTGTAACTGATCAGCGTCAATACCATCGTCAGGAAACAGAGCTATGCCGATACTCAGGCCGGTTTGTACTTCCTTGGAATCGATAATGATTGGAGGCGAGAGGGTCTTTTCCAACGCAGCCACCAGCGCCTGAGCTGACTTTCTGTTTGCTACTGGACTGATTACGGTAAACTCATCCCCCACCCGAGCGTGCCAAGGTGTCTCCGGCACGAATGCGACTGGCCAACCTGGCCGCCACTTCTTGCAAGGCCAGGTCGCCGATCTTGTGTCCATAGGTGTCATTGATTTCCTTGAACCGATCCAGATCCAGTTGAAAAACCGCAAGCTTCGTATTGGCCCGCCGCGCATACGTCAACGCGCGCGCCAGGCGGTCTTCCAGCAGGCGACGGTTCGGCAAACCGGTGAGTTTCATGGTAGGCATGGTACCG
>CAVVDN010000027.1:0-76280 GCA_963747045.1 uncultured Acidobacteriaceae bacterium
TGCTTCTTGCTGATCAAATAGAGCAGCGGGAATAAGTAAATCCAGACCAGATCGACGAAGTGCCAATAGAGACCGACAATTTCCACCGGACTGTAATACGACGGGGTAAATGCGCCCCGCATTCCCACAAGAATCAGCCAGGTCACCAGCCCAACGCCAATGACCATGTGCAGCGCGTGCAGTCCGGTCATCGCCCAGTAGAGCGAGAAGTAAATCTCGGTGTGCTGCGCGTCAACGGGCGGAGTCTTGTCGATGGTTTCAAAGTGAAAGTTCGGACCTGGAAATTCGTGGTTGTGCCAGTGCTCGTGATACTCGACTGCTTTGATGCCAAGAAAGCCGAAACCAAAGATGATGGTGAAGATGAGCAGCCAGACCATGAGCTTCGGCTTGCCGGTCTGCGCGGCACGCACGCCCAGCGCCATGGTCAGCGAGCTGCAAATGAGCACCGCGGTATTGGTCGCGCCCAGCCAGATGTTCATCTTCTGGCTGCCTTCGACGAACGCCTGGTAATAGGAGGAGCGGTACACCAGGTAAGCCGTGAACAGCCCGCCGAAGAACATGATCTCCGTCAGCAGGAACATCCACATGCCGAAGGTGGACGTCTCCTGCTGCTGCTCCATGTCAGCGAAGTGATGCTGCAGCGCGCGCTCAGCGATCTGGATATCGCTAGTGGCCAACGGTGACCTCCTCTTGCGGCTGATGCTCGTAGTCGTAGGCTTCCCAGGTCACGACCGGCGTCTCGTCGAAGTTATGCGTGGGCGGCGGCGAGGCCGTCATCCACTCCAGTCCCACGGCATTCCACGGATTGGGCGGCGACTGCTCGCCATAGCGCAGCGACCACAGGAAATAAATCATCGGCAGAACGTAGCCCACGGCCAGGATCGAGGCGCCCGCCGTCGACAACACGTTCAGCACCTGGAACTCCGGCGGATACGCGTGATAACGGCGCGGCGCTCCCATGTAGCCGAGAATGAATTGCGGGAAGAAGGTGGTGTTGAATCCCACAAAGACCAGCAGCGCCGAGAGCTTCGCCCAGGCTTCGGGATACATTCGCCCGGTGATCTTCGGCCACCAGAAATGCAGCCCAGCCATGTAGGCCATCACCATCCCGCCCACCATGACGTAGTGGAAGTGGGCTACCACAAAGTAGGTGTCGTGGACGTGCACGTCGAGGCCAAGTGAGGCAAGGAAGATGCCGGTCAATCCGCCAACGGTGAACAGGCCGATGAATCCCCAGGCGTACAGCATGGGCGTGTTGTAGCGTATCGAGCCCTTGTACATCGTCGCGGTCCAGTTGAAGACCTTCACGGCGGAGGGAATCGCGACCAGATAGCTGAGGAAAGAAAACACCAGGGCTGCGTAGACCGAGATCCCGGCTACAAACATGTGATGCGCCCACACGATAAATCCGAGCACCGCGATGGCGATGGACGCCAGCGCGACAAACTCGTATCCGAAGGCGCGCTTGCGCGAGAAACACGTCACGACCTCGCTGATGACGCCCATGCCCGGCAGAATCATGATGTACACCGCCGGGTGGGAGTAAAACCAGAACAGATGCTGGAAGAGGAGCGGATCACCGCCCAGTTGCGGATTGAAGACGCCGATGTTGAAGGCGCGCTCCAGGGCGACCAGCAGCAGGGTGATGGCGATGACCGGCGTGCCCAGCACCATGATGAGCGCGGCCGCGTAGTTCGACCAGCAGAACAGCGGCAGACGACGCCATGTCATCCCGGGCGCGCGCATGCGGTGAATCGTGACGATGAAATTCAGGCCGGTGAGAATCGAGGAGAAGCCGGTAATGAAGATCCCGATGGCCGCGCCGATGACGTGGGTATTCGAATACGTGGTGCTGAACGGCGTGTAGAAGGTCCAGCCGGTATCGACGCCGCCCGTAACCATGGCTGTCAGCGCGGTGATTGCGCCCAGCATGTAGATGTACCAGCTCAACAGGTTCACGCGTGGAAAGGCCAGGTCTTTGGCGCCGACCATCAGCGGAATCAAAAAATTGCCCAGCACCGCAGGCACCGACGGAATCAGGAAGAAGAACACCATGATGATTCCGTGCATGGTAAACAGCTTGTTATAGGTGTCGGAGGTGACCAGGTCGCCGGCCGGGGTCAGCAACTCCAGCCGGATCAGCATGGCGAAGAAGCCGCCAATCCAGAACATGACCGTGATCGACACCAGGTACAGCATCGCGATCCGCTTGTGGTCGGTCGTCAGCAGCCACGACTTGATGCCGTAGTTCGAATTCAGGTAATTCTCGCGCTCGACGGTCTGTACAGCGGTTGCCATTTCCCTCACCAGGTAGAGCGGGCCTTCAGGCCCGCGTCTTTAATGCCATATCTTGGGGGCTCAGGAGCCGAGGTCCATCGGACCTCAACTCCTGAGCGAATTCTTCAGCTTGCCTTCAACGCAGGCCTGAGGGCCTGCTCTCCCCATCTTTAGCTCTTTACTGCGCGTTTTGCCATTTCGGCGGCCGGACGATTGCCCGACGATTCCTTCTGCTGCGGCAGAGCCAGCGACTTAATGTAGGCCACCAGAGCCATCAGGCTCTCCTCGGAGACCTGCCCCTGGAAGCTCGGCATAATCGGCTTGAACCCGGAGACGATCTTTGCGCCGGGATTCAGGATTGACTCGCGAATGTAATTGTCGTCGGCGGTGACGGTACGGCCGTCATCCAGCAGGACCGGCTTGCCGTAAATGCCCACCAGGTTCGGCCCGCGGCCTTGTGTGTCGGAGCGATGACAGGTAGCGCAACCCAACTGCTGGAAGAGCTGCTGCCCGTTCGAGGCCAGCGAGCCGGTGGCCGCGTTTCCGCTGAGCCACGCCTGGTACGCCGCAGGCTCCATCACGATGACCTCGCCCACCATTCCCGAATGCTCGGTGCCGCAATACTGCGAGCAGAACAGGTAGTAGCTGCCGGTCTTCGTCGCACGGAACCAGGTGGAAGTGAAGCGACCGGGCAGAACGTCAGTCTTAATTCGAAATGCCGGAATGAAGAAGCTGTGAATCACGTCCTGCGAGCTCAGGATGACCTTCACGTCGCGGTTCACCGGCACGTGCAATTGGTTGATCTCGCGTTGTCCGGTTTCGTGCTCGATCTTCCACATCCACTGTTTGCCGACGACGTAAACCTCCATCGCCCCTTTCGGAGGACGCGCCTCCTGGAAGTAGATCAGCGAGCCCCAGGCGAAGAAGATCATGCAAATGCCGAGCGGGATCAGCGTCCAGGCCAGCTCCAGCGGCAGCGAGCCTTCGATCTGCACCGGATGAGGATGAGCTTCGCGCCGGTACTTCACGGCGAAGACGAAGATCAGGACAAAGATCAGCAGCGTGAAGAATGCCGATACCGCAATCAGCAAGAAGTAAAGTCCGTCCACCTGCCAGGCCAGCGCCGAGGCGCGCGGGGGAAAAAGTGGAAAGTTCTGCCACATATCGATCAGGCCCGTCCTGTTCCCTGGTTGCCGTGCTTATCTTTGCGGAGCATGACGATTACCAATCCGCCAAGGATGAGCATGGTGGCCGCTCCGGCCAAACGCATGATGTTGGTGATGACCGCGCCATACTTCCCGGTCTTCGGATCGTAGTGATAGCAGTACAGCAGCACCTGATCCACCACGTTGCCGATGTTGCCGCGCGAGGCCTCGATCAGCCCGAGGCGAATGTCCTTGGGCGAGAATTCCACCCCGTAGTAGTACTGGGCAATCTTGCCCGCCGGGGTCACGATCATGATGCCGGTGGCGTGTATGTACTGCTTGCTTGCCGGATCGCGGCGATAACGGAAGCCGACCGCGTCAGCCAGTTGCTTGATCTGGGGCTCCTGGCCCGTCAGAAAATGCCAGCCGGAACCATCCGTCTTGTGCTCGAGGTGCTCGTTGATGCGCGCGATGTACGTCTGCTTCGCATTGCTCGCTTCCTGCGGCCCTTCGTCGGGATTGAAACTGACCGAGACGATTTCGTACTCGTTGCCGGGCGTGAACTTCAGCATGCTGAGCGCGCTGGATTCGCCGGCTAACTCTTCGCCGCAGAGCATCGGGCAGGTGTAGTAAACCAGGTTCAGGATGACCGGCCGACCCGTGTGGAAGTAGTCACCGAGCTTCACGGTGTTGCCGGATTCATCCTTGAACTGCAAATCGAGCG
This sequence comes from uncultured Acidobacteriaceae bacterium, assembly GCA_963747045.1. Taxonomy (GTDB): domain Bacteria; phylum Acidobacteriota; class Terriglobia; order Terriglobales; family Acidobacteriaceae; genus Bog-257. Next base: position 4,147 of record CAVVDN010000027.1, read on the forward strand.
GCACCTGTTGATTCAGCTTCTGGTCGATGCCAATGTCTTTGAGCTCAGGCGGCGCCACCTGCGAAGCGGTACCGGCGTCCTTCTCCTGGAAAGAGGAGGGCGCTTGTGCGACGGCCAAGGTCGCGACCAGCAATAGCGCGAGTTGTACCAATAGCGATTTCACAGCTTTATATCCTTACGGCTTTTTCGCACCGCCGCCCGGTGGTAGCGATTGCGGCACTTCGTTCAAGATCTTCGGATTGCCCGCCGCGGTTTGCGTATTGATCTCCGGCGGCGGCGCGCTCGGCCGCGTGGGCAGCCCGCGCTGTGCGATCAACTGCATGGCCAGCGAGATCGGGATGTGTACGGCGCCACTGGAATCGGTAAACGGTTGCGGCGGATTCAGCAGCTCCCGCTCCGACTTGAGATAGCTTCCCATCTCGCCGGCATCGTTGTTTTGCAGGCGCGGCTGGGGAAAGACCGACAGGTTTACCGACGGCGTGTTCTGCATGATCGCGCCCGGCTGGTTCTCCGGCACGGCCCTATGCTGCGCGCTCTGGACGGGGCTCACCGTTCCCTGCGGGAACAGCGCTTCGCTGCGCGCCAGGAAGTGGAACATGCCCCATATCACCAGCTCGATAAAAACGCCGGCGATAAACAGCCCAATCAGGAACAGCAGAATGCCGCGCGCACTTAAGTCGGCGCGTTCGTAGTCGACCTGCGGATTTCTCAGAGCGTCGTTGTGATCAGTGGCCATGTCCCGCCTTCTGATGCAAGAAATTCGGCACTTGCGGCTCATACAGCGGCAGCAACGGCCGCTGGCGGAAGTTGTAGAAGAACGCCGTCAGCCACAGCCCGCCCAGGCCAATGGGCGCAGCAAAATACCAGATGCTGAACAGCCTGGCGTCGTGGAAGTTCGGGATCGTGTACCAGTAGATGTCCACCGTGCGCATGAGCAGCAGCAGGATGGCGATGGGAATCAGACGACGGCCGGCGCGTTTGCGGTCGCGCGAGAGCAGCAGCGCGAAGGGCAAGGCAAAGTGCAGCAGCACGATTCCGATGATCACCCAGCCGAAGGCGCCGCGAATGCGGTGCAGATACCAGCTGATTTCGTCGGGCAAGTTGCCGGACCAGATGATCAGCCACTGCGAGAACGAGAAGTAGGCGAACAGCATCACGAAGGCCAGCGTCAGCTTGCCGATGTCGTGAAACTGCATGGGCTTGATGATGCGGTCGTACGGGCTGTAACGGGTCAGCACCGTGAGCATGATGATGCTGAAGCACAGCGCCGACAGTCCCTGGCCGACGAGAAAGATGAGGCCGTAAATGGTCGAGCCCCAGTGCGGGTCGAGTGACATCACCCAATCCACGGCTGCAAAGGAAGCCGTGAGCGAATAAAGCACGAGACCGACGCCGCTCAGTCCCTGGAAGCGCGGATAGGTCCCCGCCGGAATCGGTGCATCCTGCCGGTTGCCGCGCCGGCACAGCTCATAAACCAGCAAGCCCCAGATCACGAAATAAAGAATCCAGCGGAAGATCCACTTGCCTTGCGTCAAATACCAGTAGCTCTCGTGGGTCAGCGAAGGATCGCTCATCCAGGCATACAAATGATGGCGCCAGATGAGCAGCGGCAGGAACAGCACGAACATCAACGCCAGGTTTTTGGCGCCGGCTTCGAATATGCGACGCAGGCTCAAGCCCCAGAAGCCGCCCGACAGGTACTGCACCATCAGCAGGCCCATGCAGCCCAGCGACAAGCCGGTCCAGAACATGTAAGCGATCAGATAGCCGCGCAGGAAGTCGCGCAGATCCAGGACGGCCCCGATGATACAGAAAACGATGCCGACCAGGGCGATGCCCATGGCACGGCTTTGCCAGTGCGGCGTATCAGCGGGCACGGCAAAATCGGAGGCGCGCAGTTCTACAGTTTGCTGATTCATTTCTTGGCTTCGCCTCCTTTCACCGCAGGCACTTGCGAAGGCGGCGCCGAAGCTGCGGACGCAGCGCTCTGTGTGTCATACGGAGACATGACCCTCACGCCCGGCGGGGGCGCGTTGGCGATCTGCGTTCCCGGCGGGACATCGGCTTCCGTCGCGTGCTGGCTCAACTGCAAGGCGCGAATGTAAGCTGCGATGGCCCAGCGGTCGGCTGCGGGAACCTGCTCGGAATAATCCGGCATCGCGCCGAAGCCGTTGCTCATGACGTCGAAGAAGTAGCCGATGGGCGCCTTGCGCAGGCGATCGATGTGATATGACGGCGGATGCTTGTAGCCGCGCTGCACGATCATGCCATTGCCGTCGCCGGCCTCACCATGACATGGCGAACAGAAGATGTTAAAACGCTGCTGGCCGCGCGCCATCAGCTCGGGCGTGACCGGCATGGGCAGATAGTCGCCATCGTTGCTGCCGATCTTGCCGGTGTAGAAGTACGTGTCAGCGTCGAGATGCCCGCGCGCCACCGTGGTCGGAATGATGGGCCGCGCCGAACGCCGGTCGGCGAAGAAGTCGCTCTCCACCAGCGGACGCTGGTAGGGCTGCTCCTGCATGTCGCTGCGGCAGTTGGCCAGCGGCAGAGCCGCACAGGCAAGCAAGCCGGCCATGGCAATGCGGCGCCAGGCGGCGCGTCTTGTATCAGGGCACGACTTTAGTCGTGCCGGAAGCACATTTTTCTTCTTATTGTGAGCGGGCTTTAGCCCGCGACAGACGATGGCCATCATGAAGTCGAAAGGCATCTCCTCGCGGGCTGAAGCCCGCTCGGAATCAAGAGCAAATGAGCTCTCTCCGGCACGACTAAAGTCGTGCCCTGATACGAAGCATCGCAAGTCAATGCTTGCTATGCACGCCTGAAAGGTGTGCTCCACCCCGGCGGGCAAAACCGTCTGGAGGCCGCGCGCCACCCGGTTCATCACGCTTCGGAATTGTGCTCGCGGTTTAATGCGGCACCTCCGAAATCGACAGCGGTTTCAGGCTCAGCATGAATTCGTGCGTTCGCACCACGTCAAACTTGGGATCGGCTGCCTCAACCACCAGGAAAAACTTGTCGCGCGTGACAGCGGAGAAGCGGTCCACATTGAACACCGGGTGATGCGGCATCGGCAGCCCATTCAATGCGAACATGCCGAAGACGCCGGCCAGACCGCCGAACAGGACCGTCATCTCGAAGGTGGGGACGATGAACGCCGGCCACGAATGCCACGGCCTGCCGCCGATGTTCAGCGGATAGGAAATGCAGTTGATCCAGTACTGCAAGCCATAAACGCCCAATCCCCCGAACAGGCCTCCGATGAGCACAATCAGGGGCACGCGCGTCTTGTGAAATCCCAGGGCCTCGCTGGCCTCTTCAATCGGAAACGGACTGTAGGCGTCCATCTTGCGGTAGCCTGCGCTGTAGGCGGCCCGAGTCGCCACAACCAGATCGGTTGAGCTATCGAACTCGGCCATCAGGCCGTAAATTGCGGGTGCAAGCGGCGGTTTCATTCGGCCTTCACCTCCGCTTCCGGCAGCAGTTGCCGCATTTCAAAGATCGAGATCGACGGCATAATGCGAATGAAGAGGAACATGCACAGGCTGAAGAAGCCCAGCGTCCCGGTGAACACCGCCCAGTCCCAGCGCGTGGGCGTGTAATGGCCCCACGAGGATGGCAGAAAATCGCGGCTGAGGCTGGTAATGATGATGACGAAGCGCTCCAGCCACATGCCGATCAGGATGTCGAGCGAAACTAGAAATAGCGCTGTCAGGTTACGGCGAACTTTGGGGAACCACAGCACCTGCGGGATCAGGATGTTGCACAGGATCAGCGACCAGTACAACGGCGAATATTGGCCGAACCAGCGGTTCTGCAGCATGAAGCGCTCGTAGGTCGAGCCACTATACATGCCGATAAACGTCTCGAAGAAGTAGCCGTAGGCGACGATCAGCCCCGTGGCCAGCATGATCTTTGCCGAGTTCTGCAGGTGGCGCATCGTAATCAGCGCCTCCAGGTGGTAGTACTTGCGAATCGGAATCGCCAGCACCAGCACCATGGCGAAGCCGGAGTAGATTGCGCCGGCAACGAAGTAGGGCGGGAAGATGGTCGTATGCCAGCCGGGCACGATCGCAATCGCGAAGTCGAAGCTGACGACGGTGTGCACCGAGAGCACCAGCGGCGTGGCCAAGCCGGCCAGCAGCAGGTACAGCGACTCATAGCGCTTCCAGTGCCGCGCCGAGCCGCGCCAGCCCATCGCCAGCAGGCCGTAGATCTTCTTGGTCAGCGGATGCTGCGCCTTCTCCCGCATGGTGGCAAAGTCAGGCACCAGGCCGACGTACCAGAAGACGGCGGAAATGGTTGCGTAGGTCGAGACGGCGAAGACGTCCCACACCAGAGGACTGCGGAACTGCGGCCACACGCCCATGCTGCTGGGATACGGGAACAGCCAGTACGCCAGCCACGGACGGCCCAGGTGCAGGACGGGGAACATGCCGGCGCAAGCCACGGCGAACAGCGTCATGGCTTCGGCAAAACGGTTGATGGAATTGCGCCAGCTCTGCTTGAGCAGCAGCAAAATCGCAGAGATCAGCGTGCCCGCGTGGCCGATACCGATCCACCACACGAAGTTGATGATGGCGAAGCCCCACGCCACCGGGATCTCGATGCCCCAAATACCTACGCCGCGGAAGAACAGATAGGTCACCGCGACCAGCAGGATCATCACGAACAGGCCGGCGATCATGAACCCGCCCAGCCAGCCCAGTCCGATGGGGCGCTTCAGGACCGCATCGGCGATGGTGTCGGTGACCGTTTCATAGGTCTGCCCGGGCAACATCACGGGTGGCTCGTCAGGCCACGGCACGTCCTCGAGAAGAGTTCTTTCCTCTGGTCCTTCCCTCATCGCTAACTGAGCTCCGGATGTTCGATATCAGGGTTCGGGTTGACCACCACGGCCAGGTGCGTGGTCCGCGGCCGCGTGTTCAGGTCTTCCAACAGCCCATAATTGCGTTGCGACTTCTTGATCTTCGAGACCTGGCTGTTGGGATCGTTTAAGTCGCCAAAATAGATTGCGTTCGCCGGACACGCCTGCTGGCACGCGGTTATGACCTCACCGTCGCGCACCTGACGGTTCTCCCGCTCGGCGGCGATGCGTCCATTGGCGATGCGCTGGATGCAGTACGTGCATTTCTCCATCACGCCGCGGCTGCGCACGCTGACCTCGGGATTGCGCATCATCTTGAACTGCGGCGTGTCCCAGTCCTGCCAGAGCAGGAAGTTGAAGCGGCGTACCTTGTAGGGGCAGTTGTTCGAGCAATAGCGGGTGCCGACGCAACGGTTGTAGACCATGTCGTTCAGGCCTTCCGTGCTGTGCACCGTCGCGCCCACCGGACAGACCACCTCGCAGGGCGCGTTCTCGCACTGCATGCAAGGTATCGGCTGGTAGTACATGTTGGGATTTTCCGTGCCGCCCTCGTAGTACACGTCGACGCGAAGCCATTGCATCTGGCGGCCGCGCGTGGTCTGCTCCTTGCCGACCACGGGAATGTTGTTCTCCGCCTGGCAGGCCACGATGCACGTCTTGCAGCCGACGCATTTGTTCATGTCGATGGCCATGCCCCACTTCAGTTCCGTGTACTGATAATTGGGATACAGCGTCATCTCCGGCTCGGGATTCTCGGCTTCTTTCTGCGCGAAGTCCGGGTCCTTCAGAAAGTCTTCCAGTGTCGCCTTGCGAACGATATGCCGGCCATACAAATCGTCGGACTTGCCCGGCGGCAGGTCGGAGAAATCGATGTACTGGAAGCCCTGCGGGTGGGCGAAAACGTAGCCGGAATCGACCTTCTTGATGGTCGTCTCGGCAAACGACGGCGCATCGCTCGAGCGCAGCTTGTACGCGCTGAAACCAACGTCTTTGCCGACGCTACCTGCCTTCGGTCGTCCATAGCCAAGAAACACCGTAATCGCGTTGTCGGGATGTCCCGGCTGCGGCCAGATCGGGCCTCGCACCTTGCGTCCATTTACGTCGACTTCGATGATGTCGCCCGTCTCCAGCCCGGAATGCTTTGCCTGATTGGGGCTGATGAGCACGCCGTTGTCCCAGCAGAAATTCATCACCGGCTTGGGCGTCTCCTGCAGCCAGCCGTTGTTGGCGCGGCTGCCGTCGTAGATCAGCGGATCGGGACGGAAGATCACCTCCATCGCATTTGCGCCGATACCGTTCGTCGCCGGAATGTCGCCACCCTTCGCCGTCACCGTCTTGGCCGGAAGCGCCGTATTCGGGATAAAGCCGTCGTTCAGCACCTTGCGCCAGGTGGTCTCGAAATCGCCCTTGATCTGGTCTTGCCAGGTCCTGCGTACCAGATCGTAGCCGGCGGTCTCCGACGAGCCGATGAGCGCGTAGATGAATTCGTACTGGCTCTTGCCGTTATAAAGCGGAGCAATCAGCGGCTGAACGATAGAAGCGGTGCCGTCGAAGGCGCGCACATCACCCCATTCCTCGAGGTAGTGGGTGGCGTTGATGTGCCAGTGGACCAGCTCCGTGGTCTCGTCGTGATACAGGCTGTGCTGGACGCGAAGCGGAACTTTGTTCATCGCGTCGTAAAAGCCGAAGTTCACCGGCGCGCCGTACACCGGATTGCTGCCCATGATCAGCAGCACGTCGACTTTGCCGTCGTTCATGTCGCCGACCAGCTCTTTCAGAGCAGCCGTCTGGTCGGCCGGCTTCACCATGACGGAGTCGGTGTAGAGGACGGTGTTGCCGGGAGCGCCGAGCGCGTGGTTGATGGCATGCGCCAGGGCGTGGACGGCAGGCGGCTGATCGTCGCCCGGAATGACCACCGCTTTGCCCTTGTTTGCCTGCAGATCTTTCACCACGGCGGCAACGAACTTCTGCTGCTGCGGATTGAGATTGCCGGCCGTTCCACCGCCCGCGCCAACCCCGGCAGCGATCGCGCGCGCAATGCCTTCGATCTCCGAGGCCCGCGCCGGCAGGCGATGGTCGGCCTTGCCGCTGGTGCAGGTGGGCGTGCTCTCGCACCGAGTAGAAGCGCGACATCTTGCCGCCTTGCTCGGGCACGCGCCGCGCCGCGAATTGCCGCGTGTAATAGAGAAATCCGGGATAGAGGCTGGACAGGAAGTCAGCCGTCGAGCGACAGAATCACGTCTGCCTTCGCGAGGTCGTAGCGGGTCTCAACGAACTCGCCGAACGCGAGCTTCGCTCCGTTGTTGACGTTGTCGCGATTGACCGGCTCCCACTGGACCCACTTCGACTCCGGAAACGCCGTCTGCACCTGGTCCATCAGCGACGACATCGTCGGCGAGCTGGTGGGAGCGCTCAGAATGCGCAGCCCCGCGCCCTGGACCGCGTTCTGCGTAGTCAGCGAGCCCTTCACCGCCTCGGCGAAGTTGCTCCAGGTGCTCAGGTTGCCGAGATAGGTGATGGTCTGCGCGCGATCCGGGTCGTACATGTCGAGGATAGAGGCCTGCGCGAAGACGTCGCTGCCGCCCAGACTCGCGGGATGCTCGGGATTGCCTTCGATCTTGGTCGGCCGTCCTTCGTGGCTTTCCACCAGCACCGGCGCACCGTACGCGCCGAACGGCATCGCGCTGGCAAAGAACAGCGGGATGCCCAAGGTGACTTCATTGGGCTGGCGCACATAGGGAACGATGGGCTGCAGCGGCTGCTTCACGCAGGCCGAGAAACCCGCCAGCGCCATCGAGGCCGTCATCAGCTTCAGGAAGTCGCGGCGCGAAGAGCTCTCCGGCCAAACCGACGCCTGGCGCGGAAATTCGCGGTGCAGCATTTCGACAAACTCGTCGGTCTGCGCTAACTCCTCCAGGCAGCGCCAGTACTGCGGGCCGCTCTTGGCGCGCGACAGTTTGTCCCGCACCTCCGCCAGCTCCAGCTTGCTGGGACAGACTGCTTCAGACTTTGGGTTCTCTTTTTCCATTTCCCTTGAAAGTTCCTAAAGCGCTTTCGCAAGTCGCTTTGTATCAGGACATGGCTTCAGCCGTGCCGCAATACTTCTCAGAACGATTGGGCTTCAGCCCCCTGTGCCTCAGCGGCTCAAGCCGTATTTCTTCGCTACAGTTCGGCACGACTGAAGTCGTGCCCTGATACAAACCTCACCTGCCGTTTTTACCGGTGGCAGGTATTACAACTCGTAATGTCTTCCACGGTGCGAACGTTGTAGCTGTGCTTCAAAGCGTTGCCCAATGCGATCTGGTCGGTGAAGGTGCGTCCGTCGGCGAGCTTCACCGGGGTATCCGAGCTGGGCTGCTGACGTAATCCATGTTGAAAACCTGGTCGCGCGGACGCAGATATTTCTCCGGCGCACGATGGCAGTTCAGGCACCACTCCATGCGCAGCGAATTGGCCTCATACATCAGCGGCATCTTGTTGACCGGGCCATGGCAGCTGGCGCAGCCCACGCCCTTGTTCACGTGAATGCTGTGATCGAAATAAACGTAGTCCGGCAGATAGTTGACGCGCGTCCACATCAGCGACTTGCCGGTGCGGTAGCTCTCGCGCACCGGCTCCAGCATGGGCGCATTCGTCCAGATCTGCGAGTGGCAGTTCATGCAGGTCTTGGTGGGAGGAATGCCGGCAAAGCTGGAGTTCTCCACCGAGGTGTGACAGTAGCGGCAATCGATGCCGTCGCCCGCGTCGTGGTGCTGATGGCTGAAGGGCACCGGCTGCGCCTGCGCAACGTCCTGATAGGTCGCGTAAGGCGAGCGCTGAATCTCCAGAGCCACCCACAACAGCACCGACACGACCACCACCACTCCGATGATCGAAAGCCGCGCAATTGTATTCGCACTACGATGAAAGATCTGGGCCATTTATTGTGAAGCGTTCTACTCTGCGGGTTCGGGCCCGACTACTCCCATCGGGACCCAGGATCGTGCGGTACGGCGAATTATGCCACAGCCGGGTGTGACGCGCATCACCCAAGCGAGTGATTATAACAACTCGCCTTGAGTTTGTTGCAAGTGCGCCGCGCGCGATTTGTCGAAAAAGTTTTCGCGAGAGGCAAAATTAGCCGCGCCATCGGACACTCGCATGCGGCAGGAATACGCAAGCCGGGCTTGGCTGAGTGCTGACGCTAATTGCTGACTGCTGCCGTCCCGAAAGTCGAGCAGCAGCAGCATCGCTAGCAATATACGCTGCGGCGCCACAGGCCAGCGTCGCCGTCAACCCGAACTGAATCGCGATCACAATCGCCAGCACCGAGCCGAGCACGCTGGAGGCGGCATTCATCGCCCACGCCCACTCCATCGCGCCATGATTCGCGCGCGACTTTCGGCCCTTGTTGCGGATGACAGTGAGCGCGCGCAACCCGCTGGGAAACGGCATGCCCATCGCAAATCCGAGCGGCATGAGGAGCGACGCGCTGATCAGCAGCTTGGCTATGAAGGGCAGGCCGATCAGCGATTCCAGCAGCTGCGGCAGGGCGAATACGTAGATCAGCAGTGCGGCCACGATGAACGCAAGAGCCGAGCCACTCTGGTCGGCTCGCCGAACCAGCGGCGCGACAATGAGGCTGCCGGCTCCGCTGGAAAGCAGCATGAGAAAGACGACGACGGTCAACGCATACGTCGGATATCCGAGAAAAAGCACGAAGCGCTGGATGAAGGCGATCTCCACCATGATGTAGCCCAGACCGATGGCGATGAAGTAGAGCACGCGCAAGCTGCGCCCAGAGCGGGTTTCCGGCGAGAGCGCCAGCGGCACCACCAGAAACGCGATCACCGCGACAATCGAGACGATAAGCACGATTCCGAGGATCGCGATGCCCAGATTCACCTTCCAGTCGATGCCGCCCTGGATCGGAGCCGCGAAAGACCTGCTCGCGGCTTCAGCGTGAAGAAGAAGAACGGCGCGTTATCGGTGACGGGTGCCACATTGTAGGAGTACGTGGCCGAAAAGGCTCGCGCGTCCTGCCCGCGAATCAGCTGCGCGAAGGCGGGATGCGCCATGCCCGGGCTGATCCGCGCGTCGCCGGCAGATATAAGACGTGCAGATTCAGGTTCGGTTCCTGGCCGTTCGTGCCCTGGATGTGATCGAGCACGGCTCGCTGCTCTTCCATGGTGAACGGCGATTTCTTGGCCAGCACACAACCGGACGGCCGTCGGTGTCCGGCGCGCCATCGCTGACCACGATGAAATTTTGCGTGCTGTCCTTGACGCCAATCTGGCGCAGCGCTTCCATCGCCTGCGAAACCACGCGCAGCGCCTCGCGCGGCTTGGCAAACTCCCAGCGGGTGATGGCGATCATGCCGTCGGGCTTCAAGTGCTCGAAATACTCGCGAAACGCTTCGACCGTGTACAGATTGTTCTCGCTGAGCGCGAACGCGCCTGCCGCGGTCGATGCCCAGGTGTCGACCAGCGTCATCTGCACGACATCGTATTGGTCCTGGCTGTTGCGCACGAACGAGCGGCCATCGCTGACATGCAGGTGTACCTCGGGGATCTGGTAGAGGTGATAGGTGTAGTCGGCGAAGCGATCGCGCATGATGTCGTTGGCGATGATGGGATTGATCTCGATGCCGGTGACATTAGGGCTGCCGTTGGCGACCGCGCGCAGGACATCCACGCCGCCGCCCGGGCCGATGATGGCGTAATCGCCGTGCGGACGCAGCACGTTGGCCAGCGACGGCGCGGCTCCGACATCAGGTTGCGCCGATAGCCGTCGTTCCAATGATGCGGGTCGGTGTTCATCAGCGAAGTCTGCGCGTCGGCATCGATCACGATGGCGCGGCCGGTTCCCTGCTGATCGACTTCCACCCGCGAGAGCGCATTCCACCGCGCGAAGAGCGGCGCTTCGCGCTTCATGCCCTTGGCATAAACAATGTCGATCAGGTTGTCGTGAAAGTTGGCGGCGATCAGCGCGAGCATCACCAGTGCGAGAACGGCCGGCTAGCGCAAGGAAGACGCTTGACCCTTGCCCGCCGCCGGCCCATGCCACTCCGGCCACAGCGACGGCAAGGCGGCGAACAGAATCGTGTTTGGGGCCGCCGATGAGGTTCAGCAGCGGCACCAGCGCCAGACACGCCAGCGAACCGCCCAGCAAGTCGGCGCCATAAAGCTGGGTGATGTGCTCCGGATGTCGCGCGAAGACAATGCGAGAACAACAGTCCGGTAATGAAGAACGGAACCGCCGCGGCGAGATAGAGAACCGTCAGCCGCCAGAAGTTGGGCCAGGTCGAGGATGCAGCGAAACGGACGGTGTGCAGCACGACCTCCAACGCCAGAATGATGAAGCAGGCGTTGGCGGCACATAACGCTTCGCGCCCAGTTGCGCCGATCGTCCAGCGCGCCAGCCACTCGCGCCGCAGGTGCGCGAATACCGCGCCTGCGCCGAGGCCGAGCAGCGCAATCGAGATCGCCAGAAATGCGAAGTGGTAGAAAAGCACGACCGAAAACAGCCGCGTCAGGCCAAGCTCCAGCAGCAGGGCGGAAAAACTCATGAGTGCGACGGCAACAATTTGGGTGCGACCTGAGCTCTGGGCGGCAACCACCGCGGGCAGGCTTTCAGCGGTATCAGCGGTAGCAAGCATAAAGATTGAGATTACTACGAAGCCGATTTTCGGCCGCCACAGGCGCCGGACGCGGGAATGTGGATTTCGTCACGGATGAGCTTTCGACCGCGCTAACCTTGCAGGGCGCTCATCGTCGATGTCGCGAGGTTCACCTCGGTGCCTGGCACTTCCTCCCATGTCTGGTTGATGTATCTCGCCGGGGGCGTCGTTCTGGCGGCCGGCTTGCTGGCAGCCTGGAGGGACCTGCGCGATGCCCCGCTCGCAGACAAGCTCGTCGCGCTCGGACGGTTGTTTTTTGCGATTCCGCTGGCCGTTTTTGGTGCGCAGCATTTTGTCCAGACTGCGGGGATCATGGGACTCATGCCGCCTTGGATTCCCGCACACTTGTTCTTCGTACTGCTGGTGGGCGTCTGCCTGATTGCTGCCGGGCTCAGCATCGCGACGCGAATCCAATCCAGTTTGGCGGCGTTCCTGGCTGCCGTGATGTTCGTGTGTTTCGAGGCCCTGATGATCCTCCCGGGCGCGGTGGCGGACCCGCGCAACCGATTTAACTGGATCATCGTTCTGCGTGAGTTCACCTTCTGCGCCGGAGCCTTGTCGATCGCGGCTGCGCAAGCAGAAACGTGGTCCAATCGCACCACAAATGCGGCCCGGACCTTCGTGCGGCTTGAGCTGGGTGTCGCCCTGGTATTTTTCGCGGTCCAGCAATTTCTGTACCCAGCGCATGTTCCGGGTGTTCCTCTGGAGCTAGTCACGCCAACCTGGATTCCCGGGCACTCGATTTGGTGTTATGTGACGGGCGTGGTCTACCTCGGTGCTGGGCTTTGCCTGATCGCCAATCGGCGAGCGCGTTCGGCGGCGACGGCGGCTGGCGTGATGCTTCTGATCCTTATGGTTGCCGTGTACCTGCCCATGTTGATTGCCAAGCCGCTCGACATTGAGGCAATCGACTACTTCTTCGACACGCTCCTGTTTAGCGGTAGCGTGCTGGCCGTTGCTGGGGTCCAGGACCGAACGGCGGCGGAACTCTCCGTCCTCGGAACGAGTGTTGCTCGACGCTGAAGGTGCGCCTGGTTCGCGGTCGCAGGGCCAACCCGAGTATTCTGAAGTCGAGTCTCTTCACTAAGAATCCGGACAGCCAGAACTGAATCGAGCCTAATGATCTACGTAGCGCCCACGCTGCTGCTTATCTTCACCGTCTTAGCGTTCTTTGGTTTGGGGCAACGTGACTATGTAAGCTTCGGAACCGCACAACTGGCGCTGCGCATGCTGGTAGCACTTCCCCTGTTGATTTCCGCCGTTCTGCTTCATTTCCTCCGCACCGATGTTACGGCCAGTATCATTCCTCCTGTATTTCCCGCACGTCATTTCCTGGTGTTGCTCACAGGAGTCTTCGAGATCGCGGGTGCATTGGGTTTGTTTGTGCCTAGTCTTCGCCGTCCGGCTGCGTTTTGGATCGCGATGATGATGATTGCCATTTTTCCCGCCAACGTCTACGCAGCCGGCAAAGTTGTAGGCGGTCTGCGAATGCCGGGAGTTCCTCTGCGCACGGCCATGCAGATTGTGTACATCGCGCTGGTGCTGCTGGCCGGATATGGATTGCCCAGACGACTGCTGTCAACTTGAACTCGATAGACTTTTGAATGCCTAACCCGAGCACCTTTCGTGTCGCCCTCGCCAACCTGCGCTTCCCGGCAACTCCAGAGGAGTCGGTGACCCTGGCCGAAGCGGCCGTCGCTGAGGCTGGAGGCGCAGGGGCTGCGCTTATCTGTTTCCCAGAGTGCTATGTTCCCGGCTACCGCGCCGAGGGCAAGCCAATACCGCCGCCGGATGCCGCGTTTCTCGATCGTGCCTGGTCGCGGATTGCCGCCGCCGCCGCACAGTCCAACATTGCAGTGGTTCTCGGTACCGAGCGCGTTGTCGATGGCAAGCTCTTGATCTCTGCGCTGGTCATTCATCCCGATGGAACCCGCGCCGGCTTTCAAGACAAGTGTCAGCTCGACCCATCCGAGGAAGCGACCTATTCGTTTGGATCGGGGAGGCAGGTTTTCCAAAACGGCCCGGTGAAGTTCGGCATTTCGATTTGCCACGAGGGTTGGCGGTATCCCGAGACGGTGCGCTGGCCGGCGCGGCATGGCGCGCAGATTGTTTTTCATCCGCACTTCCATGAAGCCGAGCCCGGCGGCTATATACCGTCGACGTTTGCCGATCCCGCCAACACCTTTCACGAGAAAGCCATGCTCTGCCGCGCCGCCGAGAACACGTGCTACTTCGCGAGCGTGAATGTCGCCAGCGCTGGCTCGCCGACAACCTCCGCCGTGGTTCGTCCCGACGGAACGCTGCTCTGCTATCAGCCCTACGGCAAAGAGGGCTTGCTGATTGCCGACCTGGACATGGAGGCCGCGACTGGGCTGCTGGCCGGGCGATTGCGCCAAGCGTAACCCCACCTTCGCGGTTACACACTTCGTTAACCCAAAAAATTGTATGTTCCCGGATCCGGCTCGCAGGCTGGGGCTAGAATTCGCCTAATCATGACGCAGAGCCAGGCTGTGGCACTCATACAAGATTGGCAGTTGTGGGACGGGCGAATCGTCAACGGCAAATATCCGCTCCGGCAGTTTCTCGGCGAGAACGAAGGCGTCGCCGCTTACCTGACGGAGATCAACGGCTCGACTGCCGTGATCAAGCTGCTCGCCGACGATGCGGCCAACGCCCGCGCGCAAGTCGCTTCCTGGAAGCTGGCTGCGCGCCTGCTGCACCCCAACCTGGTGCGGGTCGTCGACACGGGGCTATGGCACGCCGACGACGAGCACGACGTGCAATTCGCAGTCATCGAGCATTGCGACGAAAGCCTGGATGCGGTGTTGCGCCAGCGTGCCTTAACGCCTGACGACGCGCGCCAGTTGCTTGTGCCGGCGCTGGACGCGCTGAAATATCTGCATCATCAGGGCATTCTGCACGGGCAGCTCAATCCTGCAAACATCCTGGCCAGCGGCGATCAGCTAAAGCTCGCGACCGACCACCTGCGCCGCTGCACCGACCCGTCGCCCGCTTCAATTCCGGGTGCCTACGACGCGCCGGAAAAGACAACGGGGACAAGCTCACTCAGCAGCGATATCTGGGCGCTTGGCATGACGCTGCACGAGTCGCTTACCAGGCGCCTGCCAACGCGCAAGAAAGATGGCACGGTAGAAATCTCGGAGAAGCTCGCCCCGCCATTCGACGAAATTGTGCAACAGTGTCTGACCTCGGACCGCGAGCGGCGTCCGTCGCTGGCGGCTGTCGGCAGCTTGCTGCAACGGCCCGCACCCGTGCTGGTCATCGACAAGAGCGTGCCGGCGGATGCAAGTGCCCCTGCGCCTGCGGACATTCGGATGCTCCGGCCGGAGACTTCGACGCCCGAACCTGAAGTCCAACAAAGTGACCGATCGTGGCTGAAGGTCTTCGAAAAGCGTCCTGCCCTCATCGCGGGCGTCGCGCTGGTTGTGTTGTTGGCAATCCTGGTCGGCGTTCACGGCAGCAGCGACAAGAAAGCCGCTCCGTCATCACCTTCACCTGCCATTGCGCGCGAATCGGCATCGTCCACGCGAGCGGCTGGGCCAGTCCCGTCAGCTCCTCAAGGTGTGAGCGACGCTTCCGGATCGGTGCTGCATCAGGCGCTGCCGGAAATTCCCGAGCGCGTGCGAGGCACCATCAACGGCACCGTGAAAGTTCGGGTGAAGGTGGCCGTCAATGCGGAAGGCAAGGTCTCGCACGCGGCCTTGTCAGACCATGGACCGAGCGCCTACTTCGCCCGCCAGGCCCTCGAAGCAGCCCAGCACTGGACCTTCGCTCCTCCGGTGCATGACGGCAAAACGCAAGCCAGCGATTGGATGCTGCACTTCGAATTTCGTCGGAGCGGGACTCGGGCCGCGGCACAGCGCGTGTGATGCTGTGAGAACTCCACCGTCGGGTGCTCATGGCTTCAGCTGATAGTCTGCCCCCAGCGGACCCGCGCCCGCCAGGTACTTCCGCGCCCGCACCAGCTCCGCGATCTGCCGCACGTGTCCCAAGTCGTGCAGCGCCCACTCGTGCAACATCTGCGCGAGCGTGATCTCGCCCGCCGCGCGATGCTTCGCCTTGCGCAAGCCCGCATCCGCCGGCAGGCCGCGCAGCAGTTCGAGGTTCGTCTCCCGCTGGTCCTCGAAGTGCACGAAGTCCTCCTCCGGATCGCCGTTCTGGTACAGCTCCAGGTGCATCTGCGCCTCGTCCGGTTCGAGCTCCGGTATCTCCTCGGCCAAAAATCGGTCCACCCGCGCGCGATAGCAGTGCCACTCGGAGTGCGACAGATGCGCCAGCACCTCGGCGATCGAGAAGCGGTCCGGCGCCGGCTTCCACCGTGCGTCCTCCTGCGAAATCTCCGACATCAACCCGCGCAGTATCGCCGGCGTCGCTTCCAGCAGGTCGAGACACGGCAGCTCGTCGTTCATATCATCCCTGTCCCAGGTATTTGTGGGGGTTCCGCTTCCCGGTGATCTCCATCCGTGACCAGGAGACTAGGCTTTGGCCGCGGACATCTTGCCTTCGCGCAACGCGCGCTTCAGGACTTCCCAATCCTTGGTCGACTGGTCCGCGTAGACGACGCCGAAGTTGGCCATGGCGACGTCGAACTTGTTGTTGTTTCCCAGATAGCCCGCAATCGCGCAGGGGTCGCCCGAGCGGGCATGCCCTTTCGACAACAATTCCCCGCACATCACGGCGTAATCGATCAGCCCCTGTTTCTTGAGGTCCTCTTCTTCGATCGCCGCCTTGTGGTCGCGCAACTGCCGGACAACATATTGCCGGCCGGCGATCGACGTCCACCCCAGGAAAATGTCGGATTGCATCTGCATGGCGCGACCGCCTTCGGCCGTGCGTTCGCCCTGATGCGAAGCCACCGGGCTGTGCGGCAGATACGGCGCATAGGCCGACCCCGGCTCTTCCTTGATCTGAATGAACAGCGGGTCAGAGACGGCGCCGCCGAACATCAGCAGAACATAATCGCGCAGCCCGACACTGCCCGTTCCCACCACGCGAAACACCACGTCTTCCACGCGATACTGCCGGAAGAAGTGGGCACGCTCGGGCAGCAGCGATTCCGCGTAATCCACCAACGAAGCCTTCGCGGCTCCCGCCTCTTTCTCGGAAATATGAAACTGCGTTGGTTTGCGATCGTGGAAGATACGACTGCCGGCGCGCAGATAAGTCAGCTGCTCCAGATTGTGCAGCGGCGTGGCGCGCTCGGCCTTGCGCAGCACCGTACGCAGGCACGCGGTCTCGCGATAAATCTGAAACCGCGCCAGATCGACGAAGGGCATCGCCGAAAACTGCTGCATGCATATCCGATACTTCTGCGCGAACGCCAGGACCGCAGTGCGGCAGTCCTTGTCGGAGTTGCCGGCCTCGCGCCCGGCCAGCACCAGGCTGGCCGACATCCGCTTCACGTCCCACTCCCACGGCCCGACGATGGTCTCGTCAAAGTCGTTGATGTCGAAGATGAGCCGGCCGTCGGGCGCTTCGAACGCGCCCAGGTTCTGCACGTGAGCGTCGCCGCACAGTTGCGCCATCAATCCCGTGCGCGGCAGGGGCGCCAGATCGGCGGCCATCACCGGCACGGCGCCGCGGAAGAATCCAAAGGGCGAAGCCTGCATGTGCGCCCACTTGATGGGCAACAGTTCGGGAATGCGCCCGCGCTGCGATTCCAGCAGCAGTTGGATGATGTCGTACTTGCGCTGCGCCGGGGTCCATCTCGCCTGCGTCGGGCGTCCTACTTTATCGCGGCAGGCGCGGCCAAGTGCGCGCCGTTCCTGGCGTGTGGCGATTGCTGACTTTCGCTTAGGCATGCAATTCAGAGAGGATGATACGCCAGCCTCTCACGTCCGATCGCGGTGGCGGCAGCCCCTGGAAAAAGAAAAAGGCGAGCACCAAGTCCCTGGCGGGTCGCCCTTACGCATGAACTTGATCTTCGGACCGATAGCGGCGAAGTGCTACTCAGGTTTTTTGTCGTAGACCCACTTGTTCATGGCGCTGCCTTTGCCGCCGATGGCGGTCTGGCGCTCCAAACCTTCCAGGACCTTGCCGCCGTCTTCCAGGCTATAGGTGACCTGGTCCGATATCTTGGTACCGTCGCTGGCTGTGATCGTCGAGTCGACGACCATGGCGTTGCCCTGCCAGTACACTCTGCTGGCGGTAGTGTAGCCCGGCGAGTCCTGCACAACCTCTTTCTGGCTGTCGGCAGCGGCATTAAGTTTCCAGTCAAAGCTCTGGTCGCCATAGACCTGTTTGCGCACGAAGCTGATCTGCGGATCCTTCTGCTCGATGCGCAGCGTCATGCTGGTGGGCGGCGGAATTTTGAGGCTGCTTTTTTGAGGGCTGAACACCCACGTGCCGGAGAAGTCTGGTTTCGACTGAGGGCCTTGCGCCAATGCTGAGAGCCCCACTGCAAGTAGGAAAAGAAACGTTTGTACCCGTCTCATGAGGACAGAAGGTTAGCAGCCGAGATATAAAGATTTTATAAAGATTGTGGGACGAAACGCAGAGAATGCACCCACTCGCGGCGTCGGCTTCCGGGTTCACCAGCCCGGTGCGCGATTTGCCTCCGCGCATTTGCAAGTGATACAAAAGAAAACGACAACTTACCTGATGCCGCGGGCGCTTAACTCAGCGGTAGAGTGCCATCTTCACACGGTGGAAGTCACAGGTTCGAATCCTGTAGCGCCCACCAGTTCTCCAGAATCTCTCGCCACATTTCCTGCAAGCGGCGCTCTGAAGGGATGATCTCGATGAGAATTCTCCGGACACTCCTCGGCATCCTCGCCCTGCAGCCGTGGTTTGCTGCGGGACAGGCCGGAGTGACGCAACCGGGAGAGGCGCTCACCGCTCAGCAAATTGCTGAGCGCCTGGCAGCGAACAATCGCAGGCGACATCAGGACCTGAGAGGCTACACCGGGCAGCGGGAATATCACCTGCTGTACACCGGGTTCCCGATGCGGCTCCAGGCCGACATGGTAGTGCGGATACAGTACGATGCGCCCGATCAGAAGCAGTTCACGATCGTTTCGAAGAGCGGGTCCAGCCTGATCGTAAACCGCGTCTTCAAGAGGTTGCTGGAAACCGAGAAGGAAGCGTCTGACGCCGAGGGACAGGCGCGAACCGCCGTCACCGAAGCTAATTACAGCTTCGAGCTTATCGGCAGCGAAGATCTGAATGGTCGTCCCTCGTACATCTTGAAGGTCGAGCCTAAAACCGACAACAAGCTGCTGTACCGCGGCAAGATTTGGGTCGATGCCGCCGATTTCGCGGTGGCCAAGATCGAGGCCACACCTGCTCAGCCGCCGTCCTTCTGGATCAGCAACACGGTCGTACACCACGTTTACGAGAAGATTGGCGAGTTCTGGCTGCCGGAGCAGAATGAATCCACCAGCGAAATTCGTGTGGGAGGACATGCGGCGCTGAGCATCCAGTATCGTGACTACAAGATTGTGCCCAACGCCATTGTGAATTTGCGCCAACGCGAGGGTGGAAGCGAGGCCGCTGACGGCTCTCCGCCGAAGTGACAACCTCCCTCCCATCCCGATAGCATTAAGGTTTGGCCTTTCCGCAGGAGATCATCATTATGGCAACCATGGAACAAAAAGCACCGGCCATTCACACCGGCGCCCAGACCCGCACTTGTAAGAACTTCATCGCCGGCGAGTGGGTCCCCAGCCACACCGGACGCACCTTCGAGAACCTCAACCCCGCCGACACGCGCGATGTCGTCGGCGTCTTCCAGAAATCCGACAAAGAGGACGTCAACCGCGCCATCGAAGCCGCCAAGCACGCCTACAAAACATGGCGTCTGGTGCCCGCGCCGCGCCGCGCGGAGATGCTCTACAAAGCGTCCGAGATCCTCATCCAGCGCAAGGAAGAGTACGCGCAGCTGATGACGCGCGAGATGGGCAAGGTCATCAAAGAGACGCGCGGCGACGTGCAGGAGGCCATCGACTGCGGCTACTACACCGCCGGCGAAGGGCGCCGCCTGTTCGGCCCGACCGTCCCCTCCGAGCTGCCCAACAAATTCGCCATGGCCGTGCGCCAGCCGCTGGGCGTCTGCTGCATGATCACGCCGTGGAACTTCCCCATGGCGATCCCGTCGTGGAAGCTGTTCCCCGCGCTCGTCGCCGGCAACACCGCGGTCATCAAGCCCGCGCAGGATACGCCGCTCTCGACGCTCAACTTCGTGCAGGCGCTCACTGACGGCGGCATTCCTGCGGGCGTGGTGAACATCGTCACCGGCTTCGGCGGCGAGGTCGGCACGCCGATGGTCGAGCATCCCGATGTGCGCGCGGTGTCGCTCACCGGCTCGACTGCGGTTGGCCGCATTGTTGGCCAGGAAGCGGCCAAGACCTTCAAGCACTGCTCGCTGGAGCTCGGCGGCAAGAATCCGATGATTGTCATGGACGACGCCAACCTCGAGCTGGCGCTCGAAGGCGCGCTGTGGGGCGCCTTCGGCACCACCGGCCAGCGCTGCACCGCAACCAGCCGCATCATCGTGCAGAAGGGCGTGTATAAGAAGTTCGTCGACAAGCTCGTCGCGCGCGCGCAGAAGCTGAAGATCGGCAATGGCCTCGACGAGAGCGTCGACATGGGCCCGGCGGTCAACAAGTCGCAGATGGAGACCGACCTGAAGTACATCGGGATCGGCAAGGACGAAGGTGCGAAACTGCTGTGCGGCGGCCATCGCCTCGAGGGCGAAGCGTACAAGCACGGCTGGTTCGTCGCGCCCACCGTCTTCAGCGATGTCGATCCCAAGATGCGCATCGCGCAGGAAGAAATTTTCGGGCCGGTAGTGTCGATCATCCCGTGCAACGGGCTGGAGCATGCCATCGAGATCGCCAACGACATCGAGTACGGACTGTCGTCGTCGATCTACACCAAAGACGTAAACAAGGCGTTCACGGCGATGCGCGACCTCTACGCCGGCATTACCTACATCAACGCGCCCACCATCGGGGCCGAGGTGCATCTGCCCTTCGGCGGCGTGAAGGCCACCGGCAACGGCCATCGCGAGGGCGGCATCGGCGCGATCGATTTCTACACCGAGTGGAAGTCGGTGTACATCGATTATTCGGACACGTTACAGCGGGCGCAGATCGACCGAGGGGAGTAAATCAGGGGTCAGGGAACAGGGGTCAGCGGTCAGTTTTGAGTTAGCAATGCGGCGTGAATAACGAGACACCCGTCCCGCGAAGGCGGGACGATTCAGCTTCGCCCAGGACGAAGTCCTGGATACGCAGCTCATTTAGATTTTCAAGGTCCCGGCAGGGACCGCCTGTGGGCGCAAACATTTGGAGGACAAACCTGCCTTGAGATCGTTATTGTTGCTCATCATCATTGCGCCTATGGCCCTCTTCGCCCAGGCCGCGAACGCCGCTTCGCAAACTTCCTCCGCCAAAATCACCGCCTCGGCCGTCTGGCAGCCGCCTGCGAGTTTCCTCACCAAGGCCCACAATGTCTGCGACAAGAGCGCCGGCGCGGCAAGTTTTCCCGCTTGTTTCATCAATCAGATGTCCGCCTCGGGCGCGCCCGCAGACGCCGTCGCCTTCACCCGCATGTTATTCAAGCAGACCGACGGCCAGGTCGGAATCATGGCCGCGTTCAAGAGCGTCGGCCCGGTCGACGTAGCGCAGGTGTTCTATCCGCTGCGCGCCAATGACAACTACGGCCTGCTGCTGGTCAACGGCGATCCCAGCATCCTCGACGTCGACGAGCTCCAGAAACTCGATCGCAAGGGCATGGAAGAGAACCCAATGTTCCAGGCGGTGAAGCAGAAGTATGCGCAAACCGACCTCTGGCCGGGTGATCGCAGCGGCAACGTGCCCTGGCCGCGAGTGGACAATCTGCCCGATGGCGGGAAGCGGTTCGTCGTCAGCTATCCCCTGATTAACGGCTGCCACGCGTGCCAGCATGTCGGGTTGGCGCGCTTCGGATGGGACTTCGATGCCAAGGGGAAATTCCTGCAGGCGGTCTACATCCCGACACCGCCTCCACCGAAGCTGACGAGGCCCGATCGGGCGCAGCCACAACCACCGCCGCCGGGACAGCCTCCGCAATCGTGATGGCTGAGAGCGACGGAGCGCCTCATCGCGGGCGAGCATGCAATGCCGCGACGGTTCTCACGCAAAAGGCAAGCTGCTACACTCCTAACTTCGAACGGCTCGGGTATTCACATGCCAAAGTCACTCTTGCTTTGCCTGGTCATAGCCCTACCTGCACTCGCGTTTGCACAATCGGAGCCGACCCCGATCACCGCCTCGGCCGTGTGGCAGCCGGCGAATAACTTTCTCGCGCAGGCGCACGCGGCTTGCGACAAACTCACATCGCAAAAGTTCGGCGATTGCGTCGTCGGACAGATGTCGAAGGCAGGCGCACCGGCGGACGCCGTCAACTTCACGCGCGAGCTCTTCAAAGTGAGCGGCGGCGAAGTCGGCATCATCGAAGGATTTCAGAAAGTCGGGCCGGTGGACATTGCCTGGGTGTCGTACCCGCTGCGCGCGACCTACGGACTGATGCTGGTCAACGGCAAGCCGCGAATCATCAATGCAGAGGACCTGAAGGCGCTCGATCAGAAGGACATGCGGCAGAGCTTCCAGTTCCAGGACCTGCAAAACCAGTTCCCCAACGTGGGAGTGTGGCCGGGCGACCGCGACGGTAAGACGTGGCCCAACTCGCAGACCGGGCAGGACGGCGGCTTGCAATTCATCATTGGCTATCCGCTGCGCAACGGCTGCCAGACCTGCGCGCACGCCGGGGATGCGCTGTTCACCTGGAATTTCAATCCCAGCGGCAAGTTCACGGGAACGAGTTTTCTGGGGATGACGCCCGCGCCGCTCGGACATCCCAGTGCGGGAAGTCCCAGCGAGGGAAGTCAGCCGTGATTCGGCCATAGCTGCCGGATCTTCAGTGTGCCGCTCGCGCGCTCGGCGACGCGATCGCCGGGAAGCTCGGCCCTGCGCCGCTTGCCTAACGCACAGCGGCGAAGCTTCTCGACGTGTTCGAAGTCGAGCGCAGGTCCGGAGCTCTCGGCATATTTCTTCACCACTCTTCGCTGCAAGGCGATCGGCAATTCGGCGAAGCCGTCCAGAATCAGCTCTCCCGAACTATTCGTCTTCACATGCTGCTCGACGATCTGTTCCCAATATTCCTGTTCCGCCTGAAACACCTCGGCGAGATCGCTGAGCTGCCGCCGAAGATTCGGGTTGTACTCGCGCTCCAGCAGCGGCAGCAATTCGTGGCGCACGCGATTGCGCAGGAAGCGGCGGTCGAGGTTGCTCTCGTCCTCGCGCCACTGCTGGCCGAGTGAGGCCAGATAGCGCTCGACCGTGTCGCGGCTCGCGCAGAGCATCGGCCGCACGACGCGATAGGCCGCGCGGCTCACAATCGGGTAAATTCCGGCCAACCCGCGCGAGCCGGCGCCGCGCAGGAACTTCAGCAGCACAGTTTCGGCCTGATCGTCGAGCGTGTGCGCGGTCGCAATGCAATCGAGGCGTTGTTCGTGCGCCAACTGCTCGAACCATCGGTAGCGAAGTTCGCGGCCCGCGGCTTCGATGCTCAACTTGGATCCTGACGAGTGTTGGCGGACATCGCCGTGGCCAGAGAAAAACTCCAACTCGTGCTGCTTCGCCAGTTCAGCTACGAACGCTTCGTCGGCGGCCGACTGCTCGCCTCGGAGGCCGTGGTTGAAGTGCGCGACGGCGAGCACGATGCCCAGCTCCGAGCGCAGCTCGAGCAGCAGTCGCAGCAGCGCGACCGAATCGGCGCCGCCCGAAACTGCGGCGGCTACGCGGTCACCGGCGCGCAGCAGATTTTGTTCGCGAATGTAGCGGAGCACGTTCTCGCGCACGAGTAATTATCGCTCTTCGCTTCGAGCTATCGCCGTTCGCGTGGAGCTTTCGGGTTAGAGGACCTTCAGCCCCGCGTGATGCGCTGTGCACAGGTAGTGCGGGCTTTTAGCCCCGCGTTGTACCCAATCGAACGGAAGCGAGTCGGCTTTAGCCGACGACACACTGCGCGCCGCCGGGCTAACACCCGGCTCTCAAAGTAAGAGTGCCGTCACGCGGCGCTTTAGCGCCGTTCTACCCACGTAAGTCGCCGGCAACGCGGGCCTGAAGGCCCGCACTACCCTGACAAGCCACTACCCTGAGAAGCTATTTCGACAAACCCGCCAGCGCGGCGCGGAAGATGGCGTCGAAGTTTTCTCGCCCCGCGGCCTGCGTCGCCCGTTCCACGGCCTTCTCGGACAGCGCCCGCTGATAGCCGAGGTTCGTCAGCGCCGAGATGACGTCCTCCTCGATCGCGGAGTGCGCCGCAATCGCCGGTTGCGCGCCGAAACCTTCCAGCTTGTCGCGCAGCTCGACGCACATGCGCTCGGCGGTCTTGCGGCCGACGCCCGGGATCTTGGTCAGGCGCGCGAAGTCGTTGGCGCGGATCGACGCGACCATCTCCGCGATCGCCATGCCGCTGAGAATGGTGATCGCCAGCTTGGGGCCGATGCCGCTGACGGTAAGCAGCTTCTCGAAGAGCTGCTTCTCGTCGACGCGCAGGAATCCGTACAGCGCGAGCGCGTCTTCGCGAACGTGGGTGTGAATGTGCAGCGAAACTTCGGAGCCGGTCGCAGACAGCTCGGAAAACGTTGGCACGGAAATCGTGACGTCGTAGCCGACGCCGCCGGCCTCGACGATCGCCTGGTTGGGATGTTTCGTGATGAGCCGTCCGCGAAGATGAGCAATCATGAGAGGCAGTTGTCAGTCGCCGGTTGTCAGTGATTTGTATTCACGAATGTACGACGACATTGTTGCATGATTCCCAGTTTGGTTATTCCGCTTGTGAGTCTGTTTCTCATCGCCCGTCGCTCATTTATACTTGAAGGTTTCGTAAACGATGCCACGACATTCTGAGGGGTCCCGGTGAAAATACTGGTCTGCATGAAGCAGGTGCCGCAGAAGGACGCTCCGCTGAAGCTGAACGAGAGCGGTACCTGGATTCGGGAAGACGTCTCCTACGAAGTGAACGAGCCCGACGCCTACGCGCTGGAAGAAGCGCTGCGGCAGAAGGAAAAGCACGGCGGCGAAGTGGTGGTGATCACCAGCGGGCCGGCGCGCGCGCAACAGGTGCTGCGCGAGGCGCTGGCCAAGGGCGCCGACCGCGCCATCCACCTTGAAGGCGAGGAGTTTGTCGGCCTCGACGCCTTCAATACTGCCAAAGCGTTCGCTGCTGCCGCCAAGGACGAGAACTTCGACCTGATCTTCACCGGCTTGCAATCGGACGACTACGGCTTCGCGCAGACGGGCGTCATTCTGGCGGAGCTGCTGGGCTGGCCGCACGCGACCATCATCATGCAGATCGAGAAGAACGACAGCGGCATTCGCGTGAAGCGCGAATTGGAAGCGGGATTCTTCCAGTTCGTCGACATGCCTCTGCCGGCGCTGCTGACGATTCAGTCGGGCATCAACAAGCTGCGTTACGCGACGCTGATCGGCATCAAGCAGGCCAAGAACAAGCCGCTGAAGAAGATTTCGTTTGCCGAAGTGAAGGCGTCGCTGGGAAACAATTTGCAGAAGATCGAGAAGCTTTATATTCCGCAGAAGACGAAGAAGACCGAGGTCCTGGAAGGACCTCCGGCGGAGATCGCGAAGAAGCTGGTCGAGAAGCTGCGGAACGAGGTGAGAGTAATTTGAAAAAGCAGCAATTAGCCGCTAGCCATTCGCTTTCTCGAGCACTACGATTTACTGAAAAGCGACGCAATCGTACGGTGCGCAATGTGGCAAGAATGTGTGCAGTCAAAACTAATTGCTAATCACGAATTACTAATTGCTAGCTGCTGGCTCGGCATCTAACGAAACAGGCCTAATCTGTGAAAGGAGCTCTGCTCGTTATGCCAGGATACGAACGCGATCAGGTTGCGATTGACAACACAGTGGAGAACCGGCGCCTGGGTTCCATCATGCTCACGCTGGGATGGATCTTGCTTTGGGGAGACGCGGTTCTCGGCGCTTTCTTCTTCATCAGCCTGCGGGACGGCTCGATGTTTTGGCCGATCTGGCTGGCGGTGGAAGGCATCGCAGGATTGGTGCTGGTGATTATGGGTACTCGCTACCGCCGTGCGGTGGGCGCGACCAAGCTGGGTCAGCTCGACGTGCGACACACTCTCGCCCAAGAGAAGCGGGAAGGGGCCGAACAGGAACACGTCGCCTGATCGCTTGTGCCCCAGGTTCGCGTCCTTGTTTTGGACGCTAACGTGGGCCGACAAACGGGCGACCCGGGTTACCCAAAGGAAGAGGAGCCCAGGGCACAGAGTTTCCGGTAGAGGAGGGTGGCAGGTCGCGGAAGTTGAGTCCCCGGACCGCACTTAGCGGGCGAGGGAGGCAGGAGGCGACGATGTCATCGTCAGTAGAAGAGAAACGTGAAAACGGCTCGGCCATGATGGCGATTGGCTGGGTCATGATGCTGTTCGCATTCCTCGTATTTTTCTTTCACCCGGCGGCGTTGCGGCTGGGCGAGACACGGTTTGCGTGGATTGCGGGCAGCCTGGCGGTTGCCGGGCTGATCTTGAGCCTCGTGGGAACAGTTGTCAGGCGGCGGAACGGCTAATTGCTGTCGGTCCCACGCTTTCGCGAATGAAGGCGAAAGGATGGGGCAGCCAGCTGTCGAAGTGTGGTTTGGCTAACAGCTAAATGCTAAGGGCTAAGGGCTAACGAACGGACAAAATGGCAGACACAATCCTGGTTGTAGTCGAGCAACGTGAAGGCAAGCTGAACCGGGTTTCACTCGAGACCCTCACCGGCGCGCAACGGCTCGCCGCCGAAACCGGCTGGACTTTGGAAGCGGCGGTGGCGGGCAGCGGCGTCAGCGAAATCGCCAACGAGATCGCCGCCAAGAAAGTGACGAAGGTGTACGACGTCGAGTCGTCCAAGCTGGAGCCCTACACGCCGGACGGCTTCGTCGCTGCGCTCAAGCAGTTGATCGAGCGCCTACAGCCCAAGCTGGTGCTGATGCCGCATACCTACCAGGTGAGGGATTTTGCGCCCAAGCTCGCAGCTGCGCTCGATCGCGGGCTCATCAGCGATGCCATCGGTTACAAGTACGAAGGCGGCAAGCTGCTGTTCACGCGGCAGATGTTTCAGGGCAAGTTTGCCGCCGACGTTTCGTTCGCCGGCGACGCTCCATACTTCGCGACCTTCCAGAACGGCGCGTTCCGCGGCGACCAGGTGCAGGCGGCCGACGCCACTGCGCCGGTAGAAACCGTGAACATCGAGATCGCCGACAACGTAATACGCAATAAGCCCGAAGCTCCGTTCAAGGAAGCCAAGCAGGCGGTCGATCTGACGCAGGCGGAAATCATTGTCGCCGTCGGTCGCGGCATCAAGGAGCAAAAGAACATCGAGCTGGCCAAGCAGCTGGCTGATGCGCTGGGCGGAGAGATTGCGGCTTCGCGTCCCATCTGCGATTCGGGCTGGCTGCCGATGGACCGCCAGGTCGGTTCGTCGGGGCAGACGGTTGCGCCAAAGCTTTACCTGGCGCTCGGCATCAGCGGCGCTATCCAGCACGTGGTGGGCATGAAGGGCGCGCGCAGCATCATAGCGGTGAACAAGGACTCCGAGGCGCCCATCTTTGAGATCGCCGATGTGGCCGTGGTTGGGAATCTGTTTGAGATTGTTCCACCTTTGGTGGAAGAAGTTAAAAAAGCGAAGGGCACCTAAAGTGGTGAGAAGTTAAGAAGCGAGAGCGAGTGGATTCATAGCGCTTCTTTTTCATATTGCTGTCGACTAATATTGCTATCCTAGGCTCCATCGTGTAGTGCTTCACTCGCCGCTCTTCTTCTGGCTTCAGTTGTGCGCAGCATGTTTGACCGGCTTGGCCGGGTAAGCAAGTTGTGCTCGGGTTGATCTGCGCAGTTTGCGCGTGCCACGTGCCGCGGTGCGCAACAGGTTTGACTTGCAGTGAATCTCTCGAAAGTTGCAATGATAGTTTTTCGTAAGCCGCTCCCAAATGTTGATCGGCCGGTCATGGAGGCCGACGTCGTAATCGTCGGAGGTGGGCCCGCTGGCATGGCCTGCGCCCTCCGCCTGTCGCAGCTCATCGACGAGCACAACGCCAAGCATCCCGACGCGCAGCTTAGCAAGGAGAACATTTACCTGCTGGAGAAGGCGCGCGAAGTTGGCGCGCACTGTCTCTCCGGAGCGCTGCTCGATCCGCGCTCCATGCGCGAGTTGTTGCCGGGCTTCGAAAAGGAAGCGCCGCTGGATGCGCCGGTCACGAAAGAAGCGGTGTACTTCCTGACGCGCACAGGAAAATTCAAGTTCCCCATCACGCCGCCGCCGATGCGCGACCACGGGAACTACGTCATCTCGATCAACAAGTTTGTGAAGTGGCTGGGCGGCAAGGTGGAAGAGGCGGGGATCACGGTCTTCACCGGATTTGCCGGCTCGGAGCTGCTCTTCGAGTCCGGTCGCGTGGTTGGCGTTCGCACCGATGACAAGGGCGTCGACAAGAGCGGCGAGCAGAAGTCGAACTTCGAACCCGGCTACGACCTGAAGTCGAAGATCGTGATTCTGGCGGAAGGCACGCGCGGCTCGCTGACCAAGCAAGCTCGTCGGGCGCTTTCAGCTCGACCGCGAGCGCAATCCGCAGACCTACGGCGTGGGTGTCAAGGAGCTTTGGGAGTTGCCGGCCGGCCGCATCGCGCCCGGCGAAGTCATCTACACGATGGGCTGGCCGCTGACCTTCAGCGAGTACGGCGGCGCGTGGATCTACGGCTCGAAGGACAACATCGTCTCGCTCGGTTTCGTGACCGGGCTCGATTACCGCGATCCGCGCATCGATCCGCAGCACGTCCTGCAGGACTTCAAGAAGCATCCCTTCATCGCCAAACTTCTCGAGGGCGGCAAGATGGTGCGCTACGGCGCCAAGTCGCTGCCCTACGGCGGATGGTGGAGCATTCCGCCGGTGGCCGGCGACGGCTGGATGATACTCGGCGACTCGGCGGGGTTTCTGAATTCGCAGCGGCTCAAGGGCATTCACCTCGCCATCAAGAGCGGCATGCTGGCGGCGGAAACAGCGTTTGACGCGATGGCCAAGCAGGATTTCTCGCTGCGCGTGCTGGAGGGGTTTCAGGATCGCGTCGACAAGAGCTGGATCAAGCAGGAGCTGTGGCCGGTGCGCAACTTCCATCAGGGATTCGAGAACGGATTCCTGTCGGGCATGATTCACGCCGGAATTCAGCAGTTCACCGGCGGCCGCGGTTTGCGTGAACAGTACACAACCGAAGCCGGACACCGGCACATGCAGCACCTCGACAAGTTGCCGGCAGACGGCGGCGAGCGCGCGCACCTGCTGGGTCCGGCCAAGGGCGACGGCAAGCTGACCTTCGACAAGCTGACCGATCTTTATCACTCCGGCACCAAGCACGAGGAAGATCAGCCGGCGCATCTCGTCATTCATGACACCACAATTTGCAGCGAGCGTTGCGTGAAGGAGTTCGGCAATCCATGCAAGAACTTCTGCCCCGCGAATGTCTATGAGATGGTCGAGGCGCAGGACACTCCCAGCGGGCTGGAGATCCACCTGAATCCCTCCAACTGCGTGCACTGCAAGACCTGCGACATCATGGACCCGTACGAGATCATCACCTGGGTTCCGCCCGAGGGCGGCGGCGGCCCGAATTACGAGGGGATGTGAGTCGGTGCCCCACGTTCGCCCGTCCTTTGGGCTAACGTGGGCCCAGGTTAGCGTCCAAACGAAGGCCGCGAACCTGGGGCAGCGAGCTTTGGCTCACTTGGGGAGTAACAGGCTTTGAAGAAACTTTTTAGAGTTCTTTTTCCTTTCATAGCTCTAACCGTCGGCATCGGGCAGACGCACATCAGCGCCGACGAACAAGCGAAGGCTCGAGAAGTTGCGAACGCCTTTGTTGCTGACTTGATCGCAGGACAAACCAAATCAGCGCTTGGGAGATGGGAGCGCAATGACCCACAATACGAGCAATTTCTGAAAACGAATATACAGATGTGCGGCCTGCCTCTCACAAGCAAGCCCGAAAATGCACGTGAGCCGGAAATCGGCGACTCGGTTTTGAAAAACGGAAGAAAGAAGCCGACCCTCACGTTCCTTTATCAATGTAAGGCCGAGGGACAAAAAGAACGTTCCTGGAGTGTGGAGGTACAGCCCGCAGACCAAGCGGGCGGTTACTACGTTACAGGAGTAGGTTGCCAGACCGCGTACCGGCGTCAATAATTATCTTCTCCACGACGCAGGTTCGTTCTCTCTTTCTCGCCTCGGGCCCTCTTTCTCCGTCGAGTTCGCAACCCCGCTGCATTACTTTTTGCTCGCGCTCCTGAAGATTTGTTCTTGTTGGCTGCTTTCTCCTCGGCCGCGCATCTATAATCTTTAAGTGTTTCCGATCTCCGCGGCCTAACGGCATACCTACGGCGCGGAGGCGGTGTCCTGCTTTCTCAGCGTTAGCAAGTGAAGCGGGCCGAGGGTGTGGAGGGAAACGTCCACGCCTCCCGTGCTTGGAAAGGAAACGACCAGCAGCGCGGGTCCGTGCGCTTGCGTCTCGTCTTTCTTTCTCTGCACATTTGAACGAACCGCATGAGCTCGGTGCCCCACGTTCGCCCATCCTTTGGGGTAACGTGGGGCCCAGGTTAGCGTCCAAAAGACGACCGCGAACCTGGGGCACCAAGCTGATTGCTGACTGCTGAGTGCTGAATGCTTCTTCACGACAAACACGGCCGCCGCATCAGCGATCTGCGGATCTCGATCACCGATCGCTGCAACTACCGTTGCGTCTACTGCCGCTCCGGCAGCGACGGGCCGCAGTTCCCGGAAATGCCGATTGCCGACTTACCTGCGCATTGCGCGCGTCTTCGTCGGACTGGGAATCACGAAAGTTCGCCTGACCGGCGGAGAGCCGCTGCTGCGCAAAGGCCTGGTCGACATGGTGCGCGAACTGGCGGCGATGCGCACCGTCGAAGGCGGCCCGCTCGACATCGCCATCACCACCAATGGCCACCTGCTCTCCGACATGGCGCAGCCGCTGGCTGACGCTGGTTTGTCACGGGTTACAGTCTCGATGGACGCCGTCGACGCCGAGCGCTTCGCGCGCATCACGCGCGTTCCGAACGGTTACGAGCACGTGCTGGCGGGAGTGCACGCGGCGCAACGCGCCGGTCTGAATCCAGTGAAGATCAATTGCGTGCTGCTGCGCGGCTTCAACGACGATCAGATCACCGCTTTCGGACGCTTCGCGCGCGAGGAAGGCGTCGTCGTCCGTTTCATCGAGTTCATGCCACTGGAAGAAGACCGCGTCTGGTCGCCCGAGATCGTCGTGAATCTCGATGAGATTCTGCGTAGGATGGCCGAGTTCATGCCGCTGCGGGAGCTGGGACACGCCGGCAGCGAAACCGCGCGCCGCTACGTCTTCGAGGACGGCGTCGGCGAGATCGGCATCATCGCTCCTGTGTCGCATCCCTTCTGCGGGCATTGCAGCCGCGTGCGCGTCACTTCCGACGGCAAGATCCGCACCTGCCTGTTCTCCGTGCGCGAGCACGATCTGGCGGCGCTGATGTCCGATGGGGCGGGCGATGAAGAGCTTGCAGGATTTATTCGCGATGTCGTGGACCAAAAGGAAGCGCGCCACCACATCGGCGAGCCGGGATTTGTGCCGGCATCACGCACAATGGTCCACATTGGCGGCTAAGCTGCGACGAGCAGCCTGCAATCATTGCTTTTTCTTCATCTCGGCGTGACAATAGTGCTGTTCGATGTCCGTCACAGCTCCATGTGACTCGGCTGGACCGCGTCACGGGATGCGGTTGCGATTTTGTAGCGCAGCCGCCAGCGCCGTCATCGAATGAATTGAGATTACAGAAGCGTCAACTCACCGCTTCAACATCCCCGCAGGTCGGGTTCGCCCTGGCGAACAAGTGGATCTGCTGGAGCAGCGAGCAGCTTTCAACATCCCCGTTCCAGAGCGTGCTTCCATCTACGACGGAATCGTGCTGCTGGGACTGAAGGCAGAGACAAACGATGGCAACAGCAGCTGTTACAGAAGCAGTATCGTGCTCGCTCGAAAATTATCTCGTTCTTCCCGACCGATCCATGGACGCTCGCATTGCCGCAGCCAGGAAAGAACTGGGCAGCGACTGCGTGATCCTCGGACACCACTATCAACGCGATGAAGTCGTGCGTTTCGCCGATTATCGCGGCGATTCCTATCGACTCTCGCAAATAGCCGCGCAGGCCAAAGGCAGCTACATTGTGTTTTGCGGCGTGCATTTCATGGCCGAGAGCGCCGACATTCTGGCGCGACCCGGGCAGGCCGTGCTCCTCCCCGACCTCAACGCCGGCTGCTCCATGGCCGACATGGCGGAGATCGGCCAGGTGGAAGATGCCTGGGAGCAGTTCGTGAATCTCGGCCTCACCGACGACGAAGGCAACGGCATCACGCCGATCACGTACATGAATTCGACCGCAGCCATCAAAGCGTTCTGCGGCGAGCGCGGCGGCATGGTGTGCACGTCATCCAACGCCAGGGGCGCGTTCGATTGGGCATTCGGCCGCAACCAGAAGCTCTTCTTCCTGCCCGACCAGCATCTGGGCCGCAACACCGGCTTTGCTCGCGGCATTCCGCTGGACGAGATGGTGGTGTGGGATCCGTACCAGATTCAGGGCGGCCTGACCGCCGATCGCCTACGCAAGGCGAAAGTGATTTTGTGGAAGGGCCACTGCTCGGTGCATCAGCGCTTTCTGCCGGAACACGCAGACAAAGTGCGCGCCACGCATCCGGGCGTTCAGGTCGTCGTTCATCCCGAGTGCCGCTGGGAAGCTCTGCCAGAAGGCTGATGATATCGGCTCGACCGATCACATCATCCGGCGAGTGCAGCAGGCGCCGGCAGGTTCGTCGTTCGCGATCGGCACGGAAATTCACCTGGTCAATCGCCTGGCGAAGGAAAATCCCGACAAGCAAGTCATTACGCTGAACGACTCCGGGTGCCTGTGCACAACCATGTTCCGCATTTCGCCGCAGCATCTCTGTTGGGCCCTAGAAAACCTGGTGGATGGCAACATCGTCAACCAGATCAAAGTAAAAGATAATGTAAAGCGGTGGGCGCGCGCGGCTCTTGATAGGATGTTAGAGATACAGTGATAATCCGCAAACGTCCTCGTGAGAAGTTTCTGCGGCGCATCCCGCGGTATTGGTCAGACCTGCGGGTGCACCGCCGTCGCGTCCTGGAGCGCCACACGGCGCGCACTCTGGCCAGTCTGGAAGATAACGGGATCGATATGGCTCGAACATTTACCGTCGCCGAAGCCGAAACTCTGTTGCCGGTCCTGGAATCGCTGCTGCGCTCCGCGATTGCGGCCAAAGCCCTGATCGAAGAAGTCGATGCCGAGCAGCAGGAACTTACCCACCGCATTTTCCTTAACGGTGGAACGGCGGTGGACATCATCAAAGTCGCGCGCCGCAAGGCCGAGCGCGAGAAGGCGCTGCAGAAAGCCAAAGACGCGGTCGCGGAGATCGACGCCACCGGTGTCCAGGTGAAGGACCTCGACATCGGCCTGCTCGATTTTCCCTGCCTGGTCGGCGAAGAGGTGATCCTGCTCTGCTGGAAGCTGGGCGAAAAAGGCATCACCCACTGGCATGGCATGGAGGAAGGCTTCAGGGGCCGCAAGCCCATCGACGAGCGGATCCTGAAGGGGCAGAAGAAGAGCAATTAGCGACGAGCGATATGGCCGATGAGCTGAGTGAGAAGAAGGTTGTGGTTTGCAGGCTCTGGCCATATCACGACCGAGCGTTCGCGATTAGACACTACTCGGCATGGTGGGGTCATTGCGCTACTTGCGGGCAACAGATTGTCGTAACGAGCGAAGTGAAAAAGAGAAGCGATCCAGATTCTGTTGTCCTGCTATGCGAACAATGTGCTGAACTGCAAGCAGCCGTGGCAGTTGAACCTGCCCACTTGAATGCAGCGCTTTGTATCAGGGCACGACTTTAGTCGTGCCGCATGGCTCATTGATTCTTGAGGGCTTTAGCCCCTGCAGATGTCGAAACCGGTTCGCAACTCCGACGCCTACGAAATCCTCAGTAACTGCCGCACCTTTTTCGTTACGACCAAGACGTGTATGGGAAGAGCGCTCTTGCAATCCGAGCGGAACGCAACCTGTTCATCGAGGTGTTGCGCTCTTACGTCAAGGCAAGAAAGTTCCAAGTGCACGACTTTGTGGTCATGCCGAACCACGTGCATCTGCTGATTACGGTGAACGCAGATATGACGATTGAAAAGGCCATGCAGCTCATAAAGGGCGGCTTCTCTTATCGGCTGAAGAAGGAAACAGGGTATGCCGGAGAGGTGTGGCAGCGCGGATTTTCCGAGGTGCGGGTCGAGGACCGGCAGAGTTTCTTGCGGCATCGCGCATATATTGCCGAGAATCCTGTCAAAGCCGGACTTGCGAACTCACCGGACGAGTTTCCGTTTTGTTTTACTTTCTTAGCGAGGCGCAAAGCGGCAGGGGCTAAAGCCCAAGACGAATCGCGCGCTTACGGCACGACTGAAGTCGTGCCCTGATACAAAGCAATGCATCACCCAGGTACAAAGTAATGCAACCACCCAGGTACAAAGTAATGCAACCACCCAGGTACAAAGTAATGAGCCACCGTGATAAAAAGCAATGCACCACCCGGATACAAAGTAATCGGTTGTTATGATCCAGCTCTCCTCCGCCGGCAAACGATTCGGCCCCAAACTCCTCTTCCAAGACCTTGACTGGCTCATCACTCCCGACGCCCGCGTTGGCCTCGTGGGCGCCAACGGCACCGGTAAATCCACACTGCTGAAAATCCTCGGCGGCATCGAGTCGCTCGACTACGGCTAGATCGTCTCCGCCAAGAACACGACTTTCGGCTATCTTCCGCAGGACGGCTGCAGCTTTCCGGCCGCACCGTTTTCGACGAGTGCATGTCGGTCTTCTCCAATCTGCGCGCGCTGGAGCAGGAGATGGAAGACCTCGACGCACAAGATGGGCGAACTGGAGCACACCTCTGCCGACTACTCGCAGGTCGCCGATCGCTACGAACGCATCTCGGCGAGTTTCGCGTGAAGGACGGTTACGCGCTCGACTCGCAGGTCGGCACCGTGCTCGACGGCCTCGGCTTTCGCAAGGAAGATTGGACGCGCTACACCGAGGAGTTCTCCGGCGGCTGGCAGATGCGCATCGCGCTCGGCAAACTGCTGCTGTCGAAGCCCAACTTGCTGCTGCTGGACGAGCCCACGAACCATCTCGACCTCGAAACCCGCAACTGGCTGGAGCAATATCTGCTCCAGTATCCGTTCGCCTACGTGCTCATCTCGCACGATCGCTATTTCCTCGACGTGACCGTCGACCGCATCACCGAAATCTGGAACAAGGGCGTTCACTTCTACAGCGGCAACTACGAAAAGTATCTCCAGCAGAAACAGGAGCGTCGCGATTCGCTCGTGGCCGCGTACAAGAACCAGCGCGACCGCATCGAGCAGCTCGAAGCCTTCATCAACCGCTTCCGTTATCAGGCAACGAAAGCCAAGCAGGTGCAGAGCCGCATCAAGGAGCTGGAAAAGATCGAGCGTATCGAGATTCCGCCGGACGAGAAGCACCATCCACTTCACCTTTCCGCAGCCGAAGCCCAGCGGGCGGCTGGTGGTGGAAGCGACCGATGTCGCGAAAAGTTACGGCGAGAAAGAAGTATTTCGCGACGCGAATTTCACCATCCAGCGCGGCGACCGCATTGCTCTGGTGGGCGTGAACGGCGCGGGCAAATCGACGCTCATCAAGTTGCTGACGGGAATCGAGCCGCTGAGCGAGGGCGCTCTCAATCTCGGCCACAATGTCGAGCCTGACTATTTCGCGCAGGACCAGTACAAGGAACTCGACCCGTCGCGGCGCATGCTGGATGACCTGTCAGACGTCGCGGCCGCAGAAATCCATCACCGAGCTGCGCGGCGTGCTGGGCTGCTTTCTGTTTTCCGAAGACGATGTCTTCAAGCCGATCGGCGTGCTCTCCGGCGGCGAGCGCAACCGTTACGCTCTGGCGCGCATGCTGCTGCATCCCTCGAACTTCCTGCTGCTGGACGAGCCTACGAACCATCTCGACATGCGCGCGAAAGACGTTCTGCTGGAGGCGCTGGAGAAGTACAACGGCACGGTGGTCTTCGTTTCGCACGATCGCTACTTCATCGACAAACTGGCAACGCGGGTGTTCGAGATCGGTGGCGGGCGCATCGAGGTCTTTCCCGGGCAACTACGAGGACTATCTCTGGCGGAAACAGCGAGAGGACTCGGGCGAGGCCTCCAACGGGGACCGAGCCGCAAGCTGGACTCCCACGTTGTCAGATGTCCCGGGCTATGCCGGGCAAAAGACGCAATCCAGGAAGCGCATCAATCCCATCAGGCTGAAGCAAATGCAGGACCGGCATCAGCAGATCGAAGCCGGCATTGGCGAGCTGGAGGATGGCATCGCCGAGTGCGAGCGGGAATTGCAGTCGTTTGTCAGCGCCGAGGAGACTGCGAAGTGGACGGAGCTGCTGGCCAAACGCCGCGGCGAGCTGGAGGTGCTCATGAGTGAATGGGAGAGCCTGTCGCAGGAACTGGAAGAAGCCAAGGCCTGAAAGGCAGTTGTCGGTTGTCAGCTGTCAGCTGTCAGCTATCAGTTGTCAGTTGCCAAGTCGTCGCAACATAGGTCTGAGGTCATTGCGCGGCCAGCACGCGATCGCGTCCCTCGTGCTTAGCGCGATAGAGCGCGGCATCGGCGGCACTTACCAGCTGTGCTGGCGAGTTGCCATGAGTCGGGAACTCGGCCACCCCCATGGAAATCGTCAACGGTTGCAGGGTTTGGCCGCGATAGCGAACCGGCATGGCGGCCACGCGCTCGCGCAAGCTCTCGGCGCGCTGAGCTGCCGTCCGCAGATCGGTCTCGCCCATGATCAGCAGAAATTCCTCGCCTCCGTAACGGCAGGCAATGTCGCCGCCGCGTACTTGTAATCGCAGCAGCAACCCAAATTCACGCAACACCATATCGCCCGCCTCGTGGCCGAAGGTGTCGTTGAACTGTTTAAAGTGATCGATGTCGATCATCAGCACGGCGACGGTCGTAGCTTTCCTGGCGGCGCGGCGCGAGTTCGCGGTTCAGCGCCTCTTCCATGTGCCGGCGATTGAATAATCCGGTCAGCGGATCGCGGACAGACTGATACCTCAGCGTTTCACGCAGGCTGAGGTTGGCGAAGGCGAGGGAAATCTGCTCGGCCAGGGTATGAACCAGTTTCAGCTTCCGCTCGCAGGTGGAGGATTCGCGGTTGCCTGCGCAGAAGCTGGGGTCGTCAATGCTGAGAATGCCTCGCGCTTCACCCTGGGCGATAAGCGGGATGCAAATGTGACAGCCGGGCGCATTTTCATCGCAGTGGGTGCAAATCGGATTCGGACAGTGCGGGCCCGCCAGATGCACGTCGCCTTTCCGCAGGCCCCAGCAGCTGGCAGGCAGAAAGGGGCCTTTCCGGCTGGAAGCGGCGCCCCAGCTTATCGCGACATCGAGCAGATTGCGCGAAGGGTTGAGTAGCAAGACCGCGCCCGCGGGAAAGAACTTCGCCATCACGCGCGCCGTCTGCTGATGGGCTTCGTCCAGAGTCAGGCACGACTGCAGGAGCTTGGCGAGGTCATTGACCGCCGCGATTTCGCGCGCATACTCCTGGCTCTGCGCTAACGATTCCCGCAACTGTCGTTCGGCGCGCGCCAGCTCGCCCGTGCGGGTCAAGACGCGTCGTTCCAGCTCTGCATTGAGAGTGCTCAGCTTGCGCTGCATGCGAATGCGAAGCCTCAGATCGCGCGCCATGGCTCGCGTGGTAAATACTGCGATGACTCCGGTGAGGAAGGCAGCCAGCAGTTGCAAGGTCAGGCCGATGTGCCGAATGCGGATGTGACGGCCGGCATTCTGCTCAGCCGACTGTTCGATTTGCATCAGCTCGAACCAGGCGAATTCCTGCCACGCGCTGCGATAGGCGAACAACGCCGGGTTGGCCTGTTGCAGCATGACAGCCTCAGCGGTGACGCGATCTTGGTCGCGAGCCAGCAGGCTGAGCGCCTGGCTATAACGCTCAATGTAGAGCGCCCGCGCCCGCTTTACCGCCAGCAGCAATTGTTTCTCCCCGTCGCTGTCGCACCGTCCCTCCAACTCGGCGATGCGCTGCGATATTTCTTCGCTGTTGTGGACGCGGCGGCTGAGCGACTCCGGCGGCACATTTTTCTCCAGCAACAGCTGCATGGTCAGCCGGCTATTGGCGTTGGAGTACTGCAGTGCGTCGTAAACCAGTTGCAGTTTTCCTACTCGCTGCGCCAGCGATGCCTGGAGAATGCGTTCACTGACGGCCGACGCGTAGCTCACCCAATAAGCCACACCAAACATGATGCCGATCAGCAGCCCAAACGACAGGGCCAAGCGGACGGCGATCCGGCGGCCGCTTTCAAACTTCGGATTCGGTGGAGCTTCGTTCTGCTGCACCCCGGCGAACGGCGGCTGGGAGACGCTGCTCACGGTCACAGCGCCTGAGCCTAGCTCCCTCGCGTATTCGTCGACTCCAGCTGTGGGCACCATGCCTGTTTCCGTCGGACGGTCGCCTGTCCAAGCCGGAAGATTCCTCTGCTTCCGTTATCGGCGAAGCAGGGCCGAAGGTCCAAGAATTTCTGTCCGCAAATATCTCGAAGCAGGGGCAACATTCGCCTTCGGGAAGGAGCCGATTTTGGGAGGAATGCTTTGCCGCGTAGCGCTCAAGGTTGCTGGTCGGGTCTCCAGTGCGGCGTGAAGCCGCTGTCGGCCAGCCACTGGATGGGGCCAATCATGGAGCCAATGGCGCTGTCGAGGTGTGTCCAGTCGATCTTGTCCAGCGTGTCCGTGGGCTGGTGATAGTCCTTGTGCAGGCCGTAGCTGGAAACGGTCTGCGCGATGATGCCATCCTTCGCCAGCGCGTAGTTGTCCGAGCGGGTGAAGAAGTTCTGCTGGGGATGTGGATCCTCGACCAGGTTGGCACCGTGTTTCGCCAGCTCCGGCCCGAGGTTCGTGCGCTCCCAGCCGGTTAGCCAAAGCTGCTCCGGTTTGACCTTGGGGTCGGCCCGTCCGATCATCTCGAACTCCAGATTGGCAACGATGTCATGCAGGTTGAACGTTGGATGCTTGAGAAAATAGCGGGCGCCCACCAGGCCTTTTTCCT
Organism: uncultured Acidobacteriaceae bacterium; assembly: GCA_963747045.1. GTDB lineage: Bacteria > Acidobacteriota > Terriglobia > Terriglobales > Acidobacteriaceae > Bog-257. Next base: position 42,920 of record CAVVDN010000027.1, read on the forward strand.
CGCTGCCCCAGAGGGCGAAGATGATTGTGCGCTTGGGCGCAGGTCCCTTGGCCAACGCTCGCGCCAGCTCCATCACTGCGACGGTGCCCGAAGCGTCATCGTCGGCGCCGGGATAGGTTTTGCCGTTCTTCACCCCAAGATGATCGAGGTGCGCGCTGAGCAGAATGATCTGGGAGGCTTGCGTGGTGCCGGCGATTTTGGCCAGCACATTCCAGGTGTGCGAAACGTCTCCATTAGGCCCCTTGATGTTGGCTACCTGTACGTAAGCTCCCGCGGCCGCCGGGGCGAGTCCGTACCCGCGCAGTTGGCGCGCGATGTAAAGGGCAGCGTTGTACTCGTCCTGAGTGCCACTGCCCCGGCCGTGCAGCTCAGGTCCGGCCAGGTAGTCGAGATTGCGGCGGATGCAACTGTCGCAAACGGACGCGGTGTCGGCGCGCTTGTCCCCCGCGTTGACGGCGAAGGTCAGCGACGAAAGCAGGACGGCCGTCAGAAGTTGGGCGCGAAGAGGTGTGGGCTTCAAGAATGCGATTGTCCCTACTGGTGAACGCGAAGGTCAAGCCCGGGACTGGCTGAAATTCTCGGCCGTTTGTCCCGGCCTGTGCACCTTAACGACGTGCTCTGCAAACGTCTTCTCCACAGACGGCTGGGTGTCGGGCGGGAACGGCATCTTGCAAATGGAGCAGCGCCGTGCGCCTTGATAATCGATCAGATGCGGCTGAAGGCTTTCTCTTGCTTTGCGGATAGTCTGCTCCGGTGTTGACAGGCTTGCGACGTCGCCGGGGGTCAGGCCTGCTGCACTCAGCGTCTCGGCGATTGCTCGTTGTTGCGCCTTGTGGCGCTCGGTGGGCACGAACTGCTCAGAGATGAAATCACTTTGCGAGCCCATGCCTCGACGGTCCGGCCAGCCCCTCGGTTTCATCTCCCCAAGTTTACGCCGTTCGCTATGGCCGGCATCGCCAACGCCCGCCCTGGAAGCCGCGGTCGCACCCGGCAGCCGCGGTTCAGGTTACTTTGGTTATCAATGTAGTTCTTACATGTCAAGAGTGAGAAACGCAACAATAAGCCGTAACCGCCGCATTCAAACGGAAATATAAACTTCGGGAAAACTGAACAAACGGTATCTCGACTTGCTACAATGAAATTAGAGTAAGAGTTCGAAAGAGCCCAGCCCTTATCCGGCTGGGTTTCGTGTTTCTGGAAGCATTTCAGGCCGGAAACGTCCCAGAACTGCAGGCTGCTCCGCGGCGGCGCTCTACTGCAGGAAATCGCTAAATCGCATTCACTGAATTGCCCGCGAGATGCGTGGCGAGGTTCCGCGCGCCGCCGGGAATTCGCATCCAAGTATCAGAGCGGGTGTAGGTCACAAGAATTCGAGGTTCGAACGCTGCGTCTATGTCGATCCGTGATTTTGTTTGCTTGCCGGCGTGCCGAGCGATGGCTGCTGTTCTCGCGCTCATGGTGTTGCCAGGCGTCCCGCAAGCCCAGCAATTCCCCAGCCTGGGCGTTTCTTCGTATGCTGGACAGAAAGTCTCGTCCGTCGACATCGCCGGACGTCCGGATGTCAGCTTCGATAGCGTTGCCCATGACATCGCGGTCGAGCCCAACAAGCCGCTGAGCGCGGACGACGTCGATGCCAGCGTTGCTGCCCTGAAGCATGAGTCCGGGGTTCGCGATGTGCGGATCGATCTCCAACCCTCTGCCGAAGGCGTGCAGGTAACGTTCATCCTCGCGCCCGCCATGTACGTCGGCATGTACGAATTTCCGGGAGCGCTCAAGGAGTTCAGCTATACGCGGCTGCTGCAAGTGGCAAACTACAACGCGCAGATGCCGTACTCGGCGACCGATATCGCCGAGGCCGAGGACGCGCTGGTAAAGTTCTATCGCCAGCAAGGCTATTTCAAAGCCGAGGTGCGCTCCGAACTCTCCGAAGACAAGGAGCACGATTTGGTGGACGTGCTTTTTAGGACGTATCTGGGTAAGCGCGCAAAGTTCGGCCAGATCAATTTGCAGGGCGCAACTCCGGAAGAGACGGCGTATCTGCAAAAGAAATTGCGTTCGGTGATGGCGCGCTTGCGTGGCGATTCCCTGAAGCCGGGCATGACCTACAGCTACTGGCGGCTGCAAGGCGCGACGAAATACATGCAATCGGCACTGGGCGGCCAGAACTACATTGCCGGCAGCGTAAAGCTGATCTCCGCCGAGTACGACCCCAACACCAATCGCGCCGACATCACGTTTCATGTCGAAACCGGGCCGGTGGTGAAGGTCGCGACCACCGGCGCTCACATCTGGAAGCGCACCCTTCGCAACCTGGTCCCGGTTTACGCCGAGAATTCTGTCAATGACGAATTGATTCGCGAAGGCCAGCAGAACATCCTGGGATACTTCCAGAAGAAGGGCTACTTCGACGCGAAGGTCGACGTGACCCAGAAGCAGACGCCGCAGGGCATGGAGATCATCTACGACATTCACAAAGACAGCCGCTTCAAAGTGAAGGAGGTCGCGTTCAAGGGCAACCATCACCTCAGCAGCAAGGAATTGCATTCGCACGTCAGCGTCGAGAAGGCGAGCTGGCTGTTCCTGTCGCACGGCACTTACAGCCAGCAGCTCGTGCGCGCCAGCGTGAAGAACCTGACCGACACGTATCATGCGGCGGGATACAGCGAAGCGCAGGTCGTGCCGAATGTGTCAGCCAACGACGGCAAGGTCAACATTGTGTTTCAGGTGACCGAAGGACCGCTCACCACGGTGCGCAATCTGACCATCGAAGGCAACAACACCGTGGCGGAAACGCAATTCGCCCCGCACGGTCTGAACCTTGGCCCGGGCAAGGCGTATTCGCAGGACCTGCTCGCCAAAGATCGCAGCCTGATCATGGCGCACTACTTGACCTCGGGCTACTTGAACGCCGGCTTCAAAGCCAGCGCCAAGCCCGTGCCGGGCACGCCGCATGAAATGGACGTTGTGTATCAGATCAGCGAAGGGCCTCAGGTGAGGACGGCGACTGTCATCACGGATGGCCGCGGGCACACCCAGCAGTCGCTGATCAACCGCCAGGTGAAGATCAGCCCGATCAGCCGCTCAGCTATAACGACATGCTCAGCTCGGAGAGCCGCCTGTACAACCTGGACATCTTCGATTGGGCCGAGGTGGATCCCAGGCGCGCTATCACCGATCAGACCAGCGAAGACGTGGTCGTCAAGGTGCACGAGAGCAAGCGCAACTCCATCGTCTACGGATTCGGCTTTCAGGTGTTCAATCGTGGAGGCGCGATTCCCGAGCGGCACCGTCGCCGTTCCCGGACTGCCGCCGGTCGGGCTGCCATCGAACTTCAAGACCAGCCAGAAGACGTACTGGGGCCCGGACGGGACCTTCGAATACACGCGACGCAACATGCGCGGACGCGCCGAAACCCTGAACTTCAGCGCCTTCGCCGGACGGCTGGACCAGCGCGGCAGCCTCGACCTACACCGATCCGTATCTGTTCGGGACGCAAGTGGCGCAGCAGCACGATTCTCTCCGGCGAGCACAACGCAGAGAATCCCATCTTCACCGACTCGGCTGGGCAGCGTCGGCTATCAACTGCAACGGCCGCTGGCAAGACGGCGCGAACGAAAACAACGACGCATCTTTCACTGCAATACAACTTCACAGCTCACGCGCATCAGCAATCTGCTGATTCCGGAACTGGTGCCCGCCCAATCAGTTGCACGTTCATCTCTCCACCTTGTCCGCAAGCTGGGTGCATGACACGCGCGACAACGTGCTCGACGCGCACAAAGGCATTGTATCAGAACTACGAGGTCGACGTCAGCCCGTACTGGCTGGGATCGAACTTCAGCTTCGCGCAGTTCCTCGGGCAGACCGCGTACTACAAGAACCTGCATCAGACGGGCATCATCTGGGCCAACAGTCTGCGCATCGGCTTGGAGCAGCCCTTCAATGGCAGCGAGGTGCCGCTCAGCTCGGCATTCTTTGCCGGCGGCGGCAGCACGCTTGCGCGGTTTTCCGCTGGACGGCGCCGGCCCGCAGCACGAGATTCCCGTCTGCGGCAATCCCGGCGATCCGGCGACCTGCACGCAAGATCACCGTTCCCCGCGGCGGCAACGAATTACTGATCCTGAATATCGGAGCTGCGCTTCCCGCTCAACATGATCAAAGACGGGCTGGGCATCGTGACTTTCTACGACGGCGGCAACGTTTTCCCGACCATCGGCTTTCACGATTTCACTTCGCTCTACAGCAACAACGTCGGCATCGGATTCCGCTATGCGACGCCGGTCGGCCCGATCCGCATCGACATCGGCCGCAACTTGAATCCGGTTCCTGGACTGAGTCCAACGCAGTACTTCATCACTTTGGGGCAGGCATTTTAGTCATGGCGATTCGGGACTTTGGACTTCCGCCGCACGAGCCGGAGAAACCGTACCTCGTAGCGCCGCGCAAACAATCCGCGCTGGAGGCGTGTCGCGGCCTGGGTCGGCGGGATTCTTCTGGCGCTGATCGCAGTGGTTGCGGTGGGCGTTTACGTCCTCGCTGCACAGCCAGCGGTTCCACAATTACGTTTTGAACGTGGCGCAGACGAAAGCCAGCGCGGCGCTCAACACTCGAGTGCAGCTTCAGAATTTCGCGCTGCACTTCCGCAACGCTCGGATTGGACTTGTACGGGCTGACGGGTTTATGGCGTTGGTCCCGGCGCGGGTCAGCCGTTGCTCGAGGTCGATCACATCGGCCTCGGCGTGCGCGTGATTTCCGCGCTGCATCGGCAATGGAACCTCGACAACGTGACCGTCGATCATCCGGTCGCGAATCTCATCGTCGCTCCCAACGGAGCAGACCAATCTGCCGGCAATGCAGTCCAGCGGCAACTCCAATACGAACGTCTTCGATCTGGCCATTCGTCACATCGCTGCTCGATCGCGGCGTCGTTTACTACAACGATCGCGAGACTCCGCTGTACGCCGACCTGAAGGATCTCGAGTTTCAATCCAATTACAACGCGGCAGCTAACGGCCAATATTCCGGCACGCTGTCATATCGTGACGGGCATCTGCAGTACGGAAGCTACACGCCGATGCCGCACGATCTGAGCGCGCAGTTCGACGCCCGCCGCGACGGCATGACGCTGAGCAATGTCAAGCTGACCAGCGGCCAGTCGCAGGTGCTGCTGAACGCCTCGCTCGACAACTATGCCAATCCGCGCGTACACGCCAAGTACGTCGTCATCCTCGCCTTGGGTGAGCTGCGCAACATGATGCGGAGCCGGCCGTGCCGAGCGGCATGATGGTCGTGAATGGCATGGGAGACTACAACAGCGTTCCCGGCCGGCCGGCGCTCGAAACTACTTCACTGCAAGGCAGCATACGGAGCCGCGTGCTGCAAGTCCGCATGCCCAATCTGCGCACGGACATTCGCGACCTCGACGCAAACTACAACTTCGCGAACGGCAACGCCGAGCTGAGCGGCGTGAGCGCGCAACTGCTTGGCGGCACTTTGCGAGCCAATGCGACCGTCCGCGATGTCACCGGCAATCAGCAAGGACGAGTGGTGGCAAGCGTCCACGGCATCTCGCTGGCCGACCTGAAGACGCTGGCCAATTCCGCGAGCCTGAAGCCGGTTGCAATCTCCGGCACGGTGAACGCCAATTCGGAAGCCACCTGGAGCGGCAGCGTCAAGAGTATGCTGCCCGGGCCGACGCCTTCTCGAACGCGAATGTCGCTCCCGCACGCGGTAGTGCGAACGCCAGCGCCGGTTCCGTACCGGTGAATGCCGAGGTGCACGCCCGCTACAACGGACGCACGCAGGAAATTGCGCTGAGCAAGAGCTACGTGCAGATGCCGCAGACGTCGCTGACGCTGGACGGCACGGTGAGCCGAGCGCTCGGCGCTCAACGTTCGTTTGCAGGCCAGCGATCTGCACGAGCTGGAGACGGTCGCCGAAGTCTTCAGCCCGCCCTCGCAACCATTGAACCTTCACGGCACGGCGTCGTTCGAGGGAACCGTGCGCGGCTCGACCAGCGCGCCGCAAATCGCCGGGCAGTTGAACGCGCGCAACGTGCAAATTCGCGGCAGCGCCTTCCGCTCGCTTCGCGCAAACGTGCAGGCCAGCCCGTCGCAAGCCAGCCTGCAGAACGGCGATCTCGAACTCGCCAAACAGCAGGGCCACGTCACGTTTAATTTGCAGACCGGGCTGCACGACTGGTCGCACCTGCCCGACAGCCCGTTCACCGCGAACCTGAGCGCAACGCAGGTTGCCGTTGCCGAACTGGCGCGCGCGGCGAACCTGTCCACTCCTGTCAGCGGCACGTTGAATGCGAACATTGCCGCGCACGGCTCCCAGCTCAATCCCATCGGGCAGGGCGACGTCACGCTGCGCAATGCGAATATTTCCGGCGAGCCGGTGCAACTTGCCCAGGTCCGCTTCCAAGGAACCGGCGACGCCGTGCACAGCAACCTGCTGGTCCGGGCAAGCGCCGGCACGGCGGCGGGGCAGCTCACGTATTATCCGAAGCAGGAAGGCTACGACGCGGTATTACAGGCAACCAACATCCATCTGCAGCAGCTGCAGAGCCTGCGCGAGCGCAACCTGCAAGTCAGCGGGACGTTGAACCTGAACGCGAGCGGTCGCGGCACATTGAAAGATCCGCAGGCAACGGCCTCGCTCACCATTCCGTCAGCTGACGGTCCAGAAGCAGCAGATTCGCGATGTGAAGTTCCAGGGCAATGTCGCGAATCACCAGGCGACGTTCACGCTCGACTCGCAGGTCGCGAACACGCCGCTGACGGCGAAAGGCAACTGTCGCGCTCACCGGCGACTACTACGCCGACCTCGCGCTGGATACGCCGGTGATCCCGCTGCAGCCGATTCTGGCGGCGTACGCGCCGGCGCAAGCCGCGAGCGTCAGCGGACAAACCGAGATTCACGCCACGGTGCGCGGCCCGCTGAAAAATAAAGAGCTGCTGCAGGCGCACGTCAAGATTCCGACGTTGGGTGTGAACTATCGCGCCGCGGCGATTGCGGGCGGCCCGCCGGCTAATCTTCAGATCGCGGCTGTGAAGCCGATTCAGGCTGACTACGTCAACGGCGTGCTGTCTCTCCAGCCGGGCGAAATCAAGGGCACCGACACCGATGTGCGCTTCCAGGGGAAGATGCCGTTGAGCGGCGGCAACGGCGCTTCGACGCTCACCGTTCAGGGCGCAATCAATCTCGCCATTGCTGAGGTCTTCGATCCGACACTCGCGAGCAGCGGCCAGATACAGTTCGACATCAATGCCGCCGGCCATAAGCCCGGCGAAAACGTCGAGGGTGAAATTCGGATCGTGAATGCAAGCTTCTCCACGCCGGATGCGCCCGTCGGGCTTTCCAAGGGCAACGGCGTTCTGCTGCTGCGCCGCGATCGCATCGATATTTCGCAGTTTTCCGGCAATGTCGGAGGAGGCACGGTTGCCGCGTCCGGCGGTGTCACTTACCGTCCGGCAGTGCAGTTCAATCTGGCCCTGAAGAGGCGACGGCCTGCGCCTGCTGTATCCGCAAACCGTTCGCACCGACCTGGGTTTGAACCTGACCATGACCGGTACCACGGATGCGGCGCTGCTGGCCGGGCAGGTGAATATCAACAGCATCTCGTTCACGCCTGATTTCGATCTGATGAGCTTCGCCGAACCAGTTCAACGGTGTGGCCTCTCCGCCGCCGACACAGGGTTTTGCCGACAATGTAAGACTCAACGTTGCAGTGCGCTCCTCGTCGGAGTTGCACGTGGCGAGCCCTACGGTCAGCATCCAGGGTGACGCGAATCTGCGCGTTATCGGCACGGCCAACGACCCCGTCATTGTGGGACGTGCGAATCTTAGCGGCGGCGACGTCATCGTTTTGGGCAACCGCTACACGGTAAAGGGGGGCACCATCGCCTTCGTGAACACTGTTCAGACCGAGCCGGTGATGAATTTGCAGGTCAACACCACGATCCAGCAGTACAACATCGCGATGCACTTCCGCGGTCCCTTCGATCGCCTGCAGACGAACTACACCTCCGACCCGGCGCTGTCGCAGGCCGACATCATTCACCTGATCGCTTTCGGCAGCACGGAAGAGGCGGCGAATGCCGCGCCCGCGCAATCCACGACGCTTGGCGCTGAATCGCTGATCGCATCGCAGGTGAGCAGCCAGATCACCGGGCGTTTGCAGAAGGCGCTGGGGGTCTCGCAAATCTCGCTTGACCCGCAACTGGGCGCAACCACCGCGAATCAGCAGCAGGGCGCGCGGCTGACGGTGCGGCAGCGCGTTACCAGCAAACTGTTCGTGACGTTCTCGACCGACGTGACTACGACGCAATTCTCCGCCATTCAGATGCAGTATCGGCTGAATCGCAAGTGGTCAGTCAGCGGAGTGCGCGACCAGAACGGTGGCTTTGGTTTGGACGGTCGATATCACAAGGACTTCTGATTTAAGTTCCTGAAGCTCCGTGCCGCCGCGCGGGACGGCTCGGTCCGGGAGTCGGGTCCGTTCTTCAACTTCTTTTCCTCCGTGCTCTCCGTGTCCCCGGTGGTGAAATAGCCTTTCCCTTTCCTGAGCCCTATCACTGCTGACAAAAGTATTACAAACGGAATCCCCTTTCGTTGTTAGTCTGATTAAGCCGCTTCTGTAATACAGGGGCGGCCTAATACTGCAATTTAGGGGATACATGTCTCAGCAAGCCGTCACTCAAGCAAGAGTCAAAGACACCAGTATTAACTGGATCACGGCCTCCATCATGGTCGTCTTCCACATCGGCGCCATTGCCGCGCTCTTCATGTTCAGCTGGAAGGCGCTGTTCGTCGCGCTCTTTCTCTACTGGGTGGCGGGCAGCCTGGGCATCGGCATGGGCTATCACCGGCTGCTGACGCATCGCGGCTACAAATGTCCCAAGTGGGTGGAATACGTCCTGACCGTCTGCGCCTGCCTGGCGCTCGAGGGCGGCCCGGTTTTCTGGGTGGCGACGCACCGGGTGCATCACCAGCTCTCCGACAAGCCGGGCGACCCGCACTCCCCGCGCGATGGCGGTTTCTGGGCGCACATGGGCTGGATCCTGATGGGCAAGACCTTCCACAACAAGAGCACCGAACTGCTGGCCTATGTGCCCGACCTTCGCAAAGACAAGTTCCATCTCTGGATCAGCGAGTATCACTGGGTACCGGTCACCGTTGTCGGCGCATTTCTGCTGGTGCTGGGCGGTTGGTCGGTGTTGATGTGGGGGCTGTTCCTGCGCACCGTCTTCCTGCTGCACTCGACCTGGTTTGTGAACTCGGCGACGCACATGTGGGGCTCGACGCGTTTTAAGACGACGGACGATTCGCGCAATCTCTGGTGGGTGGCGTATCTCAGCTTCGGCGAGGGCTGGCACAACAATCATCATGCGCATCCGCTGTCGGCGCGGCATGGGCTGGCCTGGTACGAGTTTGACATGAACTGGTACGGCATCAAGACGCTGGAGCGGCTCGGCCTCGCTTGGGATATTAAGTTGCCCAAGCTGGGCGGTGCGCGCATCCAGGAAATCGTTCCCGCGACGCCGGCCAAGCCGGCGGAGGCCGAGGCGATCGCCGTGGCGTACAGCGGCGACTGATAGCGCTTTACATGAACAAGTGCAAAGGACGGCGTCGGCGATGCCGTCCTTTTTGTTTCCTCCGCCCGCGAGCGTCGCAGTATAGAATTCCTCTCTGACAGCTCCGATTCAGCCAGCACGTCCTAACCGAAGATGGCGCCCACAACGCGAACTCAGCATCGCCAGCCTGCACGTCCGCTCGCGAAAAGCAGTCCCCACAAAGGGGACCAGGATCGCGCATCCTTCGGCCCGCTACGACATCCGGTTCTTCTCGGAGTACTGCTCGTCATCTTCACCGCCGCCATCTACGCGCCGGTGCACAACCACCCTTTCATTAATTACGACGACGATGCCTACGTAACCCTCAACGATCACGTCAAGGCCGGTCTGAGCTGGCCGACGGTTGCGTGGGCGTTCACCACTTACGACGCTGCGAATTGGCATCCCCTCACCTGGCTGTCGCATGCCACCGACTATGAACTCTTCGCCGGCAATGCCGCGGGACATCACGACCACAACCTGCTCCTGCACATCATCAACGCCATGCTGCTGTTCTGGATTCTGCTGCGGGCGACCGGCTACGTGGGCCGCAGCTGGATGGTGGCCGCCCTGTTCGCGCTGCATCCGATCAACACCGAGACCGTAGTGTGGATCGCCGAGCGCAAGAACCTGCTGAGCATGATGCTCTTCCTGCTCGCACTTGCCGCCTACCGCTGGTACACCGCAGTGCCACGGGAAGGCGCGACCAAAGCTGATAACCAAAGGCGCTTGATTCGCTATCTGGTCGTCGTTCTCTTCTACGCTCTCGCCCTGATGGCCAAGCCCCAGGTCATCACCTTCCCGTTTGTCCTGCTGCTGTGGGATTGGTGGCCACTCGGACGATGGGTGCCCCGGGTCTGGCGATTTCCAGACCTGAGTACTCGTGGCGCGGTAGCCATCACCCAGGTTCCGAACACCGCGAAACCTGGGGCACCCGAGCAATCCTTGTCGTTCCTGCTTCTGGAGAAAGTTCCCTTCCTTCTGATGAGCGCCGTCAGCGCACTGCTCACGGTGCAGGCGCAGCGCGAAGGCGGCGGATTCAATCCCGACTACAACCTGCTCGTGCGCTGCGAAAACGCCGTCGTCAGCTATGTGCGCTACATTGGCAAGGCATTCTGGCCGACCAAGCTGGCGCCGCTTTATCCGCATCCGGGAGCTTCGCTGCCGTTGTGGCAGGCTATGCTCGCACTTCTGACCTTGGTGCTCGTGACGGCCTTCGTGTTCTGGCAGCGCGAGCGGCGTTATCTCGCGACCGGCTGGCTCTGGTTTCTGGGAACGCTGGTGCCGATGATCGGAATCGTGCAGGTGGGACGGCAGGCCATGGCGGACCGCTATGCCTATCTGCCGTTTGTCGGCCTGTTCATCATGGTGTGCTGGGGAGTCGCAGAGCTGGCCGAAAGGCGACACGTGCCGCTGCGTTGGATCGCGGTGCCGAGTTGTGCGGTGCTGCTGATATTCGCCGCCCTTGCGCACCGCCAGACGGAATTTTGGAGCGACGGCATCACCTTGTGGGCGCACACGGCGCAGGTCACGAGCCGCAATTTCCAGGCGGAAGACAATTGGGGCGAGTCGCTGCAAAAGGCGGGACATTACGAAGAGGCAGTGCCGCACTACGTCCGCGCCGCGCAGCTGAATCCTTCGTATCCGCCGGCCATCATGTTCCTCGCGGTGCGTGACCAGCGCGACGGCGACCTGGCGGCGGCCATCGTAAAGTACCAGCAGGTCATCCGGGCCACGGACAGAGCCTCGCATCAGAATGCCGCCATGCGGGGCATGGCGTTCGCCAACATGGGCCATGCGTATCGCGAATTGGGACAGTTGCCGGATGCGCGGAGCAGCCTGGAGCAGTCGGTACAGTTGAGTCAGAAAAATTTTCAGGCCTGGATGGACCTGGGCGTCGTGTCGGAACGGCTGGGCGATCCTGCCGAAGCGGCGCACGCCTTGCAGGAAGCGATGAACCTCCAGCCCTACGATGTGGGATATCTCTTGCTCGCGCGCGCCCTGGAACAGAACGGGAAGAAGGACGAGGCTGAGGAAGCGCTGCGCAAGGCGAAGCTGCTCACCAACAACTACGAGCGCGCGCAACAAACCGCAGCTGCGCTGCTGGGTGGGGCCCAGTAGGCATATTAAGTTGGGAGTTCCGCTCCTGCGTGCTCCGCCGCCATGTACCTGGCATACCAATCCGGCCAATTCGCGTCGTGCTGCCCGGTTCGCTTTTCATGCTCGCCGTGGGCGGCTTCCGCACGCCGAAGCGCGTTGGCCAGATCGCTCACCGACGTGTACGTGGTCCCGTCGGCGACACGTCCGGGCAGGCGCGTCGTCACCTCCTGCAGCAGCCAGCCGTTGCCGTCGGGATCGTTGAAAGAGGCGAACGATCCGTAGGTGCTTGGCTCGGGTTGCGGGCCGCTCACTCTTCCGTCATTGCCCGGAAACCTGCAAGCGAAACCAGTTGAGCAGTGAAACACCTCGCTTACATCGACGCCGTGCGCGACGAGATCGCGGCGTGCAGCCTCGATGTTGGAGACGACCAGATACAGCCCCTGGGCTGAACCGGGAGCGGCTGCCGAGACCTTCGAACCGAACAGACTCTTGCCGAATTGGATCGAGCACCCGGAGCCCGGCGGTGTGAATTGAAGTATGCGGGAGTCGCCGGCGACGAAGTCGGCGTCGAGCCGCCACCCGAGCCCCGCATAAAACTGCTTCGCGCGGTCCACATCCGAGACCGGGATCACGACGACCTCGAGCTTCAGGTCGAGTGTCGTGGTGCTCGCTGCGGGATTCACACGAACAACCTCATCTTTCAGGCTTGCCATATCTCTCCTATGCGGGACCATCGTTGATCAATCGCCACGTATGTCCCGTGCCGGTTAGCCAAAGCGACTATTTATCCTCGGCCATCAACAGCCGCACCATCCGAGGCCTAAATGGACGCCGGGCCCTTTGGTTTGGTTCCAGATTTTTTTGACTGAAGAACCCAAGGAGGGGGGCTTGCGGCGGGTGTGCCCGAGGGGGGATGACTGCGCTGTGTACAATCCCAGCAGGACCGCGTGAAGACCGTTACCATCGCCATCCCGGCGCTGCATCGTCCTGACCTCACCGCGCGCTGCCTTGCATTCATCCAGCAGCAGACGCTTCCTGCCGACGAGTGGGAGGTCATTGTGATCGAGAACGAAGCTCGCGCAGGCTTGATGCTTGCCGATCCGCTGCCGCACAACACGCGCCGCATCGAACTGGCAGACAACGAAGGCACAACCGGATCGATCAATCGCGCCGTAGCTGCAAGACCGAGTCGCGATACGTCCTGCTGCTCAATAACGATGTCGAGCTGGAGCCCGACTACTCGCGAAGCTGGTCGCGGCCCTCGATGCCGATCCCAAGCTGGGTTTTGCGACGGGCAAACTGTTGCGCGCGACCGAGCGTAAGCATCTCGACGGCGCCGGAGACGCCATGCTGATGGCGGGGGCGAGTTATCGCCTGGGCCATCTCGATCGCGATGACGGGCAGTATGATCGCGCGATGCCCGTGCTCGCCGGATGCGGCGCTGCGGTGCTGTACCGGCGCGAGGCGTTGTCGCAAGCCGGCGGCCTGGATGCCGAATTCTTCGCCTATCTGGATGATCTCGATCTGGCGCTGCGCGTGCAGCTCATGGGTTACGGCGGAATCTATATGTCGGACGTTGTGGGATATCACATCGGCAGCGCGACATTGGGGGAGCCGTTCGACCCCAATAACCGCAGAGGCCGCGGTCGCCCGGGGCCCCGGCTGCATCCGCGCGTCGTCGAGCTCATCACGCGCAACCAGATTTAGTTGTTGACTGAAGGACTATCCGCGACCGGTCTCTGCGGCGGCTGTTGCCGCGAGTGGTCGCGTATCAAGGCTTGTGGATGATGTTCGCGATCCGAAGAGCGGCGACCCGGCGCCTGCTTTCGCGGATTGCGGGACGGATTGCGCGGACTGACCCAGCATGCGGCAAAAGCAGCGCGATCTGATGGCGCGCCGACGAATCGGCGATGCCGAATTTCTTCAACGACTGCGCGACTCCGAGCGGCAGATCTGGGAGTGGCAACAATCGCGCGCCCGGCAGAACGATCGAGGCTGTTGAACATCTATTTCCGGTTCTTCGGCTACCTAGGATGCTACGACAGCTTCAGAAAGTGGTGGTCAGGCGCATCGCAAAGCTGCGCGCCGGTCCGATCGCATTGCCGGAGAACAGGCCGCCAAAGTCGATCACATCCAGAACGTTGGTCAGGTTTTGCCCGTCGACCTGGAAGCGCACGTTCATCCGATCGGATTTATAAACATCGGCGCCGGCGGACGCGCTGAGCAGCGAGCGAAGGATAAATCCGTCCGCGCGCGAAATTGATCGCGGTTGATGCACCTGCTGGCCGTACTGCCCCAGTGCTTCCTGCTCGGTGCCCTGGAAATCGAACGGCAGGCCGCTGCCGTATTGAACTCCGCCGGCGACCCAGAAGCGCGGCTTGATCTGATAGATCCAGCGGGTGAACAGCGTGTTGCGCTGGTCCTGCGAGTCGGGGAAATGGCCGCTGAGTCTGGCTGATCGCCGCCTGCGCATCGTGCGCCGAGAAACAATCCGCCGGACACAGGAAACCACGCGTTGCCGACCATGTAGGAATAACTGGCGAAGCCGGAGAGCTTGTGCCAGTTGGGAACAGTCGATCTTCCCTTCCGCGCCGTAAATGATGGCCTTCTGAAACGCAATGGGAAAACTGATGGTGGTGTTGTCGATCTGGTCGTCGTCGGCGTAATTGGCCACATCGCGCAGGTAGTAATTCGCGTCGATGCGCAGGTTGTTGCCGAAGGCCTTCGACACGCCCGCCTCGTAATAGTTGCCTTGCGAAGGCAGCACCGGCAGACGCAGAAGTCAGGATTGATGAACTCGACTTCGAACGAAGTGGCAAGCAGAAGATTCTCGAACGACGGCGTCTGAAAGACGCGGTCGTACGAAAAGTGCGCGATCAATCCGAGCGCGGGGAAATAGCGCGAGATGGCCACGCGCGGATCGACCGCCTGCTTGTTGACGACCAGCTGGTAGTGGTCCCAGCGCAGGCCCAGATTCATCGTCCAGTTGCCCAGGCGAATCAGGTCCTGCACAAACGCCGACTGCTCCAGGTCCGGACGCTGGCCCTGACTCGGATAAGCTCCGGGAAAGCTGAAGGTGAGCGCCGTGTCGGGATCGAACTGCGATGGGTCGGTGATGTTGTAGTTGAAATTTTCGTGCAGAAAGGTGTTGTCCGATTCCACTCCGGCTTTCCACTCGTTGCGGCCGTGATCGATCGGTCACCATTCCCTTGAAGTAGCCCTCGTTGAACCAGTTGTGCTGGAACAGAATGATCGGCGTCGACAGGTCGTTGGAGTAGAAATCGTTGCCGTTATTGCGCACCATGCCGCGGAAATCGCCGACCACATTCGGCGAGAAAATGTGCCGGTAGCTTCGCGATCGCCATGGTCTCGAAGTTGTTGGCATTCTGCTGCTGGCAAGGCGGTCCCTGCGTCTGTCCGGGCGCATAACACCAGGTCTGCTGCACGATCTCGTTGGGCAGAAGGTAGCGCGACAACTCGTAGCGCGCGATAAAGTTCAGCCGGTCGTTGGGGGTGAGGTCGCGCTGGTAGTTCGCGCGAAAAATCGCCGATGGTGCCGCTGTTGGTGTAGTTCTCCGGCACGACGGGATTCAGATAGTGATCGGTCTGCGCGCCCGAGGCGCTGAAGCCGAGAACATTCTTGCCCCAGGCGTATTGACCCTGCGCAAAGATTCCGGCGCTATCGAAGCTGCCGCCGGAAAGCACGACCTGGCCGTGAAATCCAGGCTGGCGGATCGTGTAGCGTGTTCACTTCGACCACGCCGCCCATTTTTCGCCCGTACTCGGCGGGAAATCCGGCGGTGTAGATGGTCATGGAGTCGACATCGTTGGCGCCGATCTCCGGGCCGAAGCTGGGCGAGCGATTGTCGGTGAGTGGAATGCCGTCGACCACAAACTGCGTCTGGTACTCCGAGCCGCGCGGATGCAGCACCGCGTTGCCTTCATAGAGCCAGCCCGGCTGCGTGTTCACCAGGTCCTGAATCGAGCGTCCCGGTAGCGAGGTCAGGCGGTCCTGGATAGCCGCGCTGCCGATCTGGTTTACCGATCCAGCTTCATCGGGATCGAGCAAAATTGGCTTGGATTTCACGGTTACGCTTTCGTTGACCGCCGCCAGCTTGAGCTGTATGGTGCGCTGCACCGGCAGCGAAGCGTGTATGTCAATGGTTTCCGTTACCGGGGCGTAGCCGGTTTGCTCGATGGTGAGCTGATAGATGCCGTAGGGGAGCCGTTCCACATCTAAAGTACCCTCGTCATCCGTGTTGAAGGCATTGCGATATTGGTTGGCCACGCTGACCAGCGTCGCGCTGGTCTTCACCGCTAATCCCGCGGGGTCGATCACCTTCAAACGAAGCTCTCCCCGATTGCTCTGGGCCGTGAGCATGCTTGACCAAAGCAATAGGGTCAGAAGTCGCTTCATGAATCAAGAACAGAGCTCCCCGGCGAGAGCAGTCGGATGAATGCCATTGTAAGGGAGATGGATGGAACACCGGGCGCTGTTTCGGCTTTTCAGGTGTGCATTAACGATGCGGCGTGGTACAGATTCTCGAGAACAGACTGCCTTCAATCGGCGCTACTTCAAAGGAGAAGAACGGAGTCATTTCTGAATCGGGTCCGGTTTCGGAGCGGTCAAGGCCTCTCCATCCGTCTTACATCTTGCAGCACGACTACCTCCTATGTTCATCTAATGGCGCATGGCACTCGAGGAATATAAGCGGAAACGCGACTTCAAGCAGACACCCGAGCCTCCGCCTAAGCTGGGCAAGGGCAAACAGCAGCGTTTCGTGGTTCAGAAACATCGGGCCACGCGTCTGCACTATGACTTTCGCCTGGAGATGGAAGGCGTGCTCAAGTCGTGGGCGGTTCCGAAAGGGCCGTCGCTCGATCCCGCCGACAAGCGCCTGGCCATGCAGGTGGAGGATCATCCGGTTTCGTACTTCGATTTCGAGGGCACAATTCCGGCGGGCAACTATGGCGCGGGCACGGTCATGGTGTGGGACATGGGAACGTGGGAGCCGCAGGGCGATGCTGCCGCCATGCTGAAGAAGGGTGACCTGAAGTTCCGGCTTGACGGGCAAAAGCTGAAGGGCGAGTTTGCGCTGGTTCATATCAAGTCGCGTCGCCCGGATAGCAAAGGGACGGAGTGGCTGCTGATCAAGCATCGCGACGCTTATGTCGAGCCCGGATATGACATCGACCAGTACGACTACTCGGTGCTGACCAAGCGCTCGTTGAAGGAGATCGCCGGCGATGCGGGCTCGGCGGAGTGGCTGAGCAGCCGCAAGGCGACCTCGCGGGGTAGCTCGAGTAAGAACGATTGGCTTGCCGATTCGATCGCCAAGGCGGATGCGAAGAAAAAGACCCACTCAAGCAAACGAAGCTTGAGTGGAGCACCCGGCTTGGGTCGGGCACCCGGATCGAGTGGGGCATCCGCGAAGACTTCCAAGACACCGGCGAAATCCGCGGCGGTAAAAAAAAAGTCGCGACTGAAAAAGACGGCCTGACGGCTGCGAGCATCGGCCGCAAGGCTCCGATGCCGCACAGCATTCGGCCCATGCTGGCGACGCTCATCGATGAGCCCTTCGACAACGACGACTGGCTCTACGAAATCAAGTGGGACGGCTACCGCGCTGTCGCCTTTCTCGATGGCAACTCGGTGCGCCTGGTCTCACGCAATCAGAATGATCTCACCTCCGCTTACCCTGAGCTGCACGACCTCCCACGCTGGGTGAAGGCCAAAACGGCCATCGTAGACGGCGAGATTGTCGCGCTCGACGAGCAGGGCCGCTCGTCGTTCGGCCTCATGCAGCAGCGGACCGGCGTGGGCGAGGGCGGGCGCCGCATCCGCCGCACGCGCGACGACATACCGATCGCCTACTACGCCTTCGACCTGCTGTACCTCGATGGCTACGACCTGATGCAGGCAGATCTGGAAGATCGCAAGCAGTTGCTCCGGCTGATCGTTACCGATAATGAGCTGCTGCGATATTCGGACCACTATGTTGGCCAGGGCAAAGCGCTATTTCAGGCGGCGGCGCAGCGCGGGCTGGAAGGCATCATCGCCAAGCATCGCACCAGCTGCTATGAACCGAAGCGCAGTCGCGAGTGGCTGAAGATCAAGATTGTGCGCCGGCAGGAATGCGTGATCGGCGGCTACACCGAGCCGCGCGGCGCGCGCGAAAACTTTGGCTCTCTGGTGCTTGGGTTGTACGACGATGAGGGCCGGCTCATCCCCGTGGGACAGGCAGGCAGCGGCTTCACGGGACAGACGCACGAGGACATGTGGAAGCGGCTGAAGCCGCTCGAGACAACCAGCAATCCGTTCTTCGGCAAGGTGGAGAGCGATCGGCGGGTGCATCACGTGAAACCGGAGCTGGTGGCGGAGATTAAGTTCACCGAGTGGACGCACGAGGGCCAGAGCGGCGCGGTCCAAATGCGCGCGCCGGTGTTCGAGGGTCTGCGCCTGGACAAGAAGGCGAGCGAGTGCAAGTTCGAAACCGCGGCGAACGCCAAAGTTATGGTGCGCGAAGCAGCTTCCAAGTGACGCCCCAGCTGGATCATGATAGAAAGAACGCGAGGGCAATGAAATGGCAGGTCTGGGTTGGTCGAAGTGTTCCGCGGTGGAAAGTGTACCGAGCAGGCTCGGTGGCGCCTGGGTCTTTCGTGGTACCCGCATGCGTGTCCGCTGTCTTCGAGAACCTAGAGGCGGGGGGGCCACGATAGAGGAAATCATTGAACAATTCGATATCACGTGACCCCGAGCAGTCAACGCGGCTTCAGCGGGAACCTATACCGAGGTGAACTTAGCGGTCGAATAGTCAATTAGCTGGGTAGCTGGCATGGCGGACTTCTCGTTAAGCTTTGATCCTTATCTCGAGCCCTATGTGATCGCGCGCGTGCCGCGCATGGCCGGCTACTCCGCTCAGCTGGCGCAGTTTCATCGTTGGGTTTCGACCGAGGTCGACGCGCAGGCCAACTACACCGATCGCTACGCGCCACCCGCGCTCGAAACCTACGACCGCAGCGGCGAAGTCATCAACCGCATCGTCGCCAATGCCTGGTACGAGGAACAGCATCGCGAGCTCTATCGCCGCGGCATCATCGGATTGCCGTATGCCGAGGCCGCGCCGCACCTGCTGACCTTCACCATGGGCTACCTTCTTTCGCAGGCTGACATCAGCCTCGATTGTCCCGTGACCCTGACGGGATCGGTGGCCTACGTGCTCGGCTATCACGCGGCCGACGCAGTCCGGCAGCGGTATCTGTACGACGTCGTCCGCATGGATGGGCTGGCGAAGACTGGCGGCACGTGGGCGACCGAGCAGCACGGCGGCAGCGATGTCGGCGCAACCACGACGCGCGCGGTTCGCGACGGCGATCAATTTGCCTTGCACGGGCTGAAGTGGTTCACCAGCAATGCGAACAGCGGGCTGGCTGTCGCAACCGCGCGTCCCGATGGCGCGCCGCCCGGTTCGGCAGGACTGGGTCTTTATCTCGTGCCCAGTCATCTGGACGACGGGCGGACAAATCACTACCGAATTCGGCGTCTCAAAGACAAGCTGGGAACGAAGGGATTACCGACGGGAGAAATTGACTTGCTCGGCGCCCAAGCCATCGAGATCGCGCCGCCTCCTCATGGTTTCAAGCTGATGATGGAGGCGCTGGAATACAGCCGCGTGCATAACGCGGTCGGCTCGGTGGGAATTCAGCGGCGCGCGTTGCGGGAAGCGCTGGCATGGGCGAAGTCGCGTAGTGCGTTTGGGCATCTGCTCTGCGACTATCCCATGGTGCAGGACGATCTGCTGCGTATGCGCGTCGAGTTCGAAGCAGGAGCGCTGCTGGCGTTCGAGACGGCGATTGCCTTCGATGAAGTACAAGCCGATCCGCAACGCCGCCCGTGGCTGCGCCTGGTGACGGCGCTCGCGAAGTATCTCACTGCGGAGTACGCGATTCAGGCCAGCCGCGCGGCGCTGGAGTTGATCGGCGGCAACGGCTACACCAGCGACTATCCCGTGGCGCGTCTGCTGCGCGACGCGCAGGTGCTGACCATCTGGGAAGGACCGGCCAATATTCAGGCGTTGGAACTGTTGCGACTGCTGAGCCCACAGCACGGTGGCGACGAGCAGTACCGCCGCCGGATCAGCGAAATTGCCGACAGCCTTCCGGCGTCGCTCGCCCGCTTACGCGCCGGGGTGCAGAAGCGGATGCGCGACGACGAGGAAGCTATCGCCATCACCTTGCGAGACCAGCCAAGCGCGCAGCGCTTCGCGCGCAAGCTGCTTCATCGCTTAAGTCAGACGCTGGCTTTCGCACTGCTGTGCGAGGCGGCTGCCTCGGCCGAAGGTCCTCGCCACTCCCATTCGGCGTGGCGCTATTTTGAGCAGATCGAACCTGGTGTTTTTGGATCCGAAGATGAGGTTGCGCGGCGAGGAGTGCTGGAGTTACTGCAAGACGAAGCGAGTAGCACCGCCAACGTGGGTTAGGCTGGCACAGCGCGTGCTGCCTTGATCTCGTCCCAGCGTACCCAGGCGATGTAGAACACAACCAGAATATTGATCAGCAGGATGAGCCAGTGCACCCAGGTGGCGTGGCGGAACAGGCGCTGCACTTCGAAAGGGATGTACAGGCAACCGGAGATGATGGCCAGCCACTCCGCCCAGGCGCGCTGTTTCCACAAGCCGTAGCCCTCGGCGAAGCGCAGCGTGGCATAGACGACGGCCAGGCCCAGGACGGTAGCAATGTGAGTATCCGAGAGTTTGCCGGCTGCGTCGAGAAACTGCTGCGCCAGGTGATGGTGCAATCCAATGTGCAGGAACCGCAGAATACGCTCGGCTACGTCTCCAAAGTCCACATCCTTGTGAATCATGTGGATGAAGGCATAGGCCACCAGCAGCGCGATTACTCCTTTCAGCGCCTCCAACAGCGCAACGGTGCGCAGGCCGGCGCGGTGCGAATGGCGCCGCCGGAGCTTAGGAGTTTGCGAGATTGTGGTAGCGCTCACGAGATACGAGAAGATGCGCCCCTGTCCCATCCCCTCAGGGAGACGGCCTTCGGTACTTGACCGCGCCTCAACTTTGATTCCGTACCCACACCCTGCCGTTGGCTTGGCGGAATTGCAGCTTATTGTAGTGCATTTCGGTTATGCCGGGAGGGGTTGGTCTTCCTTGGCGGCCCGCAGCATCTCGTCGATGCAGGCAAATTTGACCCGGCAGCGCTCGGCGGAGGCTTGCGCCAGCTCAGCGGCATCGATGCGCCGCCAGGCAGCGTAGTCGACCGGCGTCACGCCCCGGCCTTCCAGCAGCTCCCATAGGCGCGCTCCGCCGGCGCGATTTCCACCGGTAATCTCCTGCGCAATCTTCTGCGCGACCTGCTGCCCCTCGGTGCGGTTGGTAGGAATGGTTCCCGACGGTCCTCGCTTCGCCCAGCCCACGACATAGAGGCGGTCGTCAACTTTGCCTTCCTGATTTGCGAAGTAGCCGTTGACGGGCGTGGCGGAGCAGCAGGCGAGCGCCTCGTAACCGATGCAGGTGATGACAAGCTGAGCCGGGATCTCGGTCGTTTCCGTAGTGCCCCAGGTTCGCGCGTCGTTTGGGCTAACCCGGGCCCCGGTCGCGGAGCGAAATTCGACGGCTTCGAGCTGGTCTGCGCCGCGAAAGGCGACCGGCATCAGATGAAAATGAAAATGGGTTTCGACGGGTGTCTCGCGAGCCGGACTTTCGGCAAAGCCCCGCAAGGTCTTCACGACGGCCGTGTCGCCCTCAAGATCGGCAGGATCGACCACCGGCCGCGCCCTTTGCAGCGTGCCCAGTTCCGCTAGTTCATGATCGGTGAACTTGGCCTCAGCCGCGCTGCGCCGGCCGATGATGTGGATGGTTTCCAGCGGCTGTGCCGAAAGCCACGATGACGCCGCTTGCGGAACGTCGGAGCCGGCAAGCTCTTCCGGAGACTTAGCAAGAATGCGCGCAACATCGATGGCTACGTTACCGTTGCCGATGACAACTGCCGACCGCACTCCGCTTACCGGTGGCGCTTGCCTGCCGGGATGGCCGTTGTACCAGCCGACGAACGCGCCGGAACCCATCACGCCGGGCAGATCTTCGCCCGGAATTCCCAGCTTGCGGTCGCGCTGCGCGCCAGTCGCGAGCACGACGGCATCGTATAGTTCGAGCAGCTCGTTCAGCGCTATGTCGCGTCCGACCTCGACATTGCCGAAGAAGCTGATGCGATCGCGCGCGAGCATGCGATCGAAGACGCGAGCCACGGCCTTGGTGCTTTGATGATCCGGCGCAACGCCGTAACGAATCAGCCCGAACGGCACCGGCAGCTGTTCGACGATGTCGATCGAACCATCCGGAACGAGCCGCAGCAGATGATCTGCGAGATAACATCCCGCGGGCCCGGAGCCGATGATGCAGATGGATAGCATGCGACGTGAATCATGCAACCTGCGTTGTGCGTGTCCCCTGGCGGCTCTCATCAGGGTGTACGGCGGGACCCCTCAACGTCATGATGCGATCCCAACTCGACCACCCCCTGCCTTCTAGTGAAACTGCACGTATTCGTATTCAACGGGGTTGTTGTTGATGCCGCGATCGGGAGGCGCGACCCACGCGGCCATCTTGCCCGGCTCGTACACGCCGTGCATCAGGCTCAGGATGTAAGCGCGATCGCCCTCACTCGGCAGCCAGCCCGCAATCTTCGCCTTGAACTCTTCCTGCGGGATCGGTCGGCCCGAGGGATCGGTAGGAACGCCGGCCCACGTTCCGATATTGCGGCGGAAGCGCGTCGACGGCAGCGAGAGCCGAAACGAATGCCCGGCTTTTTCGATCAGCCGGTTCCAGCGCGTCACGCCCATCTCGCAATCTTTGACATACGAGCCCCGCGTCACATCGTTCATGGCGTTGCGCAGCGGGATCTGCTCGGTCTTGGTGCCGCCGTTCACATCGGGCACTTCCATCGCGTACACCTGGTCGAGCGCGACGTGATCTTCATAGCGCGACTCGTCGGGACGGCCTTTCAACCCGTTGGCAAAATACGACGCGGCGTTCGACGAGCTCTCCGAGCCGAACAAATCGAGTGACGAGCTGAACCAGAAGTTCAGATAGCGCTGCACCGTCGGCAAATCAATTGCGCCGGCGGCGCGGATCGCCTCGGGATCGTCCGTGTTCAGCTCCTTCATGACTTCCAGCGTGCGCTTCACGACGCGGCTAATGCCGGTATCGCCGACGAACATGTGGTGTGCCTCTTCGGTCAGCATGAACTGGCAAGTGCGGGCCAGCGGATCGAAGCTCGACTCGGCCAGTGACTTGAGCTGGAACTTGCCATCGCGATCGGTGAAGTAGGTGAACATGAAGAAGCTGAGCCAGTCCCGAATGGGCTCATTGAAGGTGCCGAGAATGCGCGGCTTGTCGGCGTCGCCGGAGTGGCGCTCGAGCAACTCTTCCGCTTCCTCGCGGCCGTCGCGGCCAAAGTAGGCATGCAGCAGGTACACCATTGCCCATAAATGCCGACCTTCTTCGACGTTCACCTGGAAAAGATTGCGCAGGTCATAGAGCGACGGCGCGGTGTGGCCGAGCATCCGTTGCTGCTCGACCGACGCGGGTTCCGTGTCGCCCTGCGTCACGATAAGGCGCCGCAGCGTGGAGCGATGTTCGCCGGGAATCTGCTGCCACACTTCCTGCCCGAAGTTGTCGCCAAAACCGATCTTGCGCTCGACATTGCGCTCGGCGAGGAAAATACCCCAGCGATACTCGGGCATGCGGACAAAGCCATACGTCGCCCAGCCTTTCGCGTCCACCGAGGTCGCGGTGCGCAGATAGACGTCGGCGATCTGAAAGTCCTTCGGGCCAAGCTCCTGCCACCAGTTGAGAAACTCCGGCTGCCAGTGCTCCAGCGCGCGCTGCAACGTGCGGTTAGAACCGAGATCGACGTTGTTAGGAATGCGGTCTTGATAATTGATGGACATACAACCTCATGAATTCTGGTTTGATTAAGTCGGTCATTCTGAGCGGAGGCCCGTTCTGCACGCGGGCGTCTAGAACCGCTACTTCGGCTGTGCCGTCCCCCACGGGACTCTTCACCATTCTCGATATCTACCCAGCGCTGAAGCGCTGGGCTAACTTCTTTCGCGCCTACGGCGCTCGTTTTCTTCGCTTCGACTTGCTGTACCAATACGTCAGCCTCTGCCCAGTTCGTTACACTCTCTCCCAACTAAATCGCGCCTTTGAGCCCGTTCCAAACAGCTTCAGCGCTCCATGCTCGCCGGTCGAGTTGGGGCGGATAAACACCCAGTTCTGCCACGCCGACAAGCGGGCGAAGACCTTGGTCTCCATCGTCTCGGCGCCCGGAAAGCGCAGGCTCGCTTCCATGCCGGTGAGCGCATCGGGAGACAGGCTGGCGCGCTCTTCGATGGCGATGCGCATCTCGTCTTCCCAATCGAGATCGTCCGGCGTGAGCGTGACCAGTCCGAGCGACAGTGCCTTTTCGGGGCCAAGCAGCTTGCCTTTGGCTTCGACGGCGCCTGCCATATCGGTGGCATCGCCGCTGAATCGCGTCTCCAGGCGGCTGCGGCCGTTCACCGCCGGCAGCAGCCCGAAGTTGAAGTCGTCGACGGCGACCTTCGGCGCGTCACCTTCTTCCGCGGGCAGCGCCAACATGTAGCTGCGGTCCGCCGCGAGTACCAGCTCAAAGAGCAAACCCACAAAACACGTGCCCGGTTCAATGATGGCGTACAGGCTGCGGGACGAAACGTCCAGACGAGCGAAGGTGCGGCGCAACATGCCGATGGTTTCGCGCACCAGCCAATGGTTTTGGTGCGCCAGCAGGAAGGCGTCGGCTGCCAGAACGGCTTGCGCATTTCCAGAAGTCTTGAGCAGCAACAGTCCAAGTTCCAGCTCGTTGACGCGCAGCATGAGAATCGCGTCGTCGAGCTCGCGCGCCATCTGCAATGGCCACCAGGCAGCTCCCGCCTCGTGCGCCTCTTCCAGCGTCCTTGGCTGCTGGCCCTCGGGCGCGCGCACGGTCAGAGTCGCGGTTCGCGCGCTGCGGTCAAAGCGGACATCCACATACTTGTAGTGATAGCCGCCGTCATCCACCGTGCGACTGACCGGAGTCAACGTGATGCCCTTCGCGTCGGCCGGGCGAGTCGAGATGGCAACGAGTTTTTCGGCGCGTGCCCGCACCGCCTCCGGGAACTTCGCGGGGGCGGCGGTCTCATCGACCAAACCCCACTCTTTGGCGCGCTCACCTTTCACGCCGTCGGGATTCGTGCAAAACATGTCGGCGAGATCGCGACGCACTTTGCGCTTATCGACCACGCGGGTGAGGCCGCCCGTGCCCGGCAACACGCCCAGCAGCGGGACCTCGGGCAGGCTCACGGCACTGGAGCGATCGTCGATCAGCACAATTTCGTCGCAGGCCAGGGCGAGCTCGTAGCCGCCGCCGGCGGTTGTGCCGTTCAGCGCGGCCAGAAACTTCAGCCCATCGTGCTTGCTGGAGTCTTCCATGCCGTTGCGCGTCTCGTTAGTGAACTTGCAGAAGTTCACCTTCCAGGCGTGGGTCGAGGTGCCGAGCATGTAGATGTTTGCGCCGGCGCAGAACATGCGTTCGCGTGCGCTGGTCAGCACGACGCAGGCGACCTCAGGATGCTCGAAGCGGATGCTCTGCAGGATATTGTGGAGTTCGATATCGACGCCGAGATCGTACGAATTGAGCTTCAGTTTGTAGCCAGGCTTCAGCCCGCAGTCTTCGTTGACGTCCATCGCGAGCGTCGCAATGCGGCCGTCGATGTTCAGCCGCCAATGGCGGTATTCTCCGGGCGTCACGTCGAAGGTGACGTGCTCGGCTTCTTTCAATTCAGGCATGCAGGTGAAATCTCCTCAGGCAGCGCCAGGCGGCACTGGTCCCCACGGTTGATAGATGCATTATAGTGCATCTCACGGTTACGATGCTAGGAAATATGGTGCAGCCTTCTAGAAGAAAATCTCCGGCGAAACGTGGAAATACTCGCTCAAACGGGCAATCTGATTCTTGGTTAATTCGCGCTTTCCCCTCATGACCTCCGACACGGTGCTGCGTGCTCCGAAGATGCGGACCAGATCTTTCTGTCTGAGGCCGCGTTGTTCCATGAGAAAACGTAGAGCTTCGGTGGGCGTCGCGCGCGGCAATTTATACCGCTTCTCCTCGAATTCTTCGATCAGCAGCGTGAGCAGGTCGGCAACTTCGCGCTCCTCACGACTCAGGGATCGCTTCTGTTCGAGCGAGTAGAGGCTCTCGGCGTAGTATTCGTTTTCCGCCTCGCTGCGGATGACCTTCGGGGCCGCCTTCGCCACCAGACGGGCATACACGGCACTGTTTGCCAGCGCGTTCATGAACGCCACGCTCCTTTATCGTACTCCGCGTGAGTGAGCACATGCCGGATGAAAATTCTGCCGGTGCGATAGTTGATCTCGGCGATCAGTCGACACGAATTTCCTTTGATATTGCACACGGGGTATTTGCCTACCGCATCAGCGGAAGGGAAGATCTGCCGGAGGTCGGCGAGCGACCGCCATTCTGCCCGTTTGGCAATGCGGTACCAGACGTCCAGCGACGCAGCCAGTTCAGCATGCCGGACGGCCGCAGCCAGCAATCGCTTACGGCTGATGATGTGCACGCCCTAGAATGTTCGCAATTTGCGAACGCGTCGAGGGAAACGTGCATTGCCCCTTCAGCCCGCACGCAGGGCGCGAAGGATCGACTCGGTACTTTGTTCTAATGTGGCTCCACTTGTAAGGACAGTCATATCCGCCTTGCCGTACAGCGGCTCTCGCACCTCAAGGATTCGTTTCAAGTCGGACATCGACTCGCGATTGTCGGCCATGGGACGCATGTCGCCCTGGGCGATGACGCGCTGCATATGCTCCTCGGGCGTGGCGCGCAGCCAGACGGTGAAGCACATGGTCAGGAGGCGCTCGAAGGTCGCGGGCTCGGAGACGAGGCTGCCGCCGGTTGCCAAAACAAAACGCGGATGACGCTCGATGACTTGATCCAGGCAGCGGCGCTCGAGGCGGCGAAACCCGCTCTGGCCATAAAGATCAAAGATCGCGCTCAGGGCGACTCCGCTCTCCTGCTCGATGAGGCGATCCAGCTCCAGGAAGGGTACTTCGAGGCGATCGGCCAAAATTGCGCCGATGGTCGACTTTCCTGCTCCCCGCAGGCCAATGAGGGCGATGCGTCCGCGCCGTGCTTCGAGATCGACGCCCCCGAAGTGCTCGACCAGCAGTCGGCGCGCCTGTGTGAGCTCGGCTGCGGGCAGACGGCGAAGAAATTCCGTCGTATGCACCAGGTCAACCGGCGGCTCCGGGCCTGCCAGAACGAGCGCTTCCACGGGCACATCGAGCGCACTCGCGATCTGCCGCAGCAGAAGAATCGAGATATTGCCCTGGCCGGTTTCCAGTTGCGCGAGGTAGCGTTCGGAGACGCTCGAGTCGCGCGCCAGAAGCTTTCGCGTCATGCCGCGACGGGCGCGAGCTTCGCGAACTCTCTCGCCCAGCCGGGCGAGATAATCCGAATCGGCTGCGGTACTTTCTTCGGAAGCGGCGGGGGCATCCTCCGATGTTTCCACGACCGGATCTTCTGTATGCGTTATGTCGCGCCTACGCCCCACGGAGATGCATTATACTTCCGCGACGGCACGTATAATAGGGTCAGTTAAGACGCCGCTCGGCGTTCCTCGGGGTACCAAGAAAGAATGGCAGTCGAGATCACGATTCTGGTGGGCACCATGACCGGCACCGCCGACATGGTCGCGCAAGAGGTGCAGCAGGCCCTCGAGGCAGCTGGTCACCAGGTCCAGATCAAGCAGATGGACAATCTCGACGCCAGCGTCTTCCAGGGCGGCGGTACCTTCCTCATCTGCTCCTCGACCTACGGCGCCGGCGACGTTCCCGACAATGCACAGAAGCTGTTCGCCAGCCTGGAAGCTGAAAAGCCAGACCTGCGCAATGTCACGTACGGCATCATCGCGCTCGGAGATATCACCTACAAAGACACTTTTTGCCAGGGCGGCAAGCGCTTCGACCAGCTTCTGACCTCGCTCGGCGCAAAACGCGTGGGCGAGATGCTGCTGCACGATGCCAGTTCGGGCACGTTGCCCGAAGAACTGGCGGCACAGTGGGTCGTGCCCTGGGTCGAGCAGCACGTCGCCCCGCAATCGGAGATGGCATAACTATGGCAACAACCGCAGAAAATCCCGTTGCAGCCGGTGCCAAGGTGCTGCACAGCTACGTTGGCGGCAAGTGGCAGGCGGGCGCTGAGCAGGGCGCCCCGCTGGTGAATCCCACAACCGGGGATACGGTTGCGTGGGCAAGCTCGAAGGGACTCGACCTGAAGTTCGCGCTGGCATACTCCCGCAATGTGGGAGGTCCCGAGCTGCGCAAACTTTCCTATGCGCAGCGAGCCGAGTTGCTGGGCAAAATCGCCGACACTCTTGCCGCGCGTCGCGACGAGTGGTTCCAGATCGCACGCGTGAATTCCGGCAACACCAAGGCCGATGCGTCCATCGATGTCGATGGCGCCATCTTCACATTGAAGTACTTTGCCAAGAGTGGCGCGAAGCTGGGCAACGCGCATATCCTGCGCGATGGCACGCCGATGCGGCTGGCGAAAGACCCGAACTTTCAGGGGCTGCACGTAGGCGTGCAGCTCGATGGCGTCGCCGTGCATATCAACGCCTTCAATTTTCCCGCCTGGGGATTGTGGGAAAAGGCTGCGGTGAGCCTGCTCGCCGGTGTTCCCGTGTTTTCCAAGCCGGCGACTTCGACTGCGTGGCTGGCGCAGGAGATGGTGAGCGCCGTGATCGACGCGGGAATTCTCCCGCCAGGGGCGCTGTCGATTCTGTGCGGTTCACCCAACGATCTGCTGGATCATCTGCAGTTAGGCGACGTTGTCGCGTTCACCGGATCGGCCGATACCGGAGAGGGAATCAAGCAGCACGAACGCATTCGGCAGCACAACCTTCGCACGAACATCGAGGCCGACAGCTTGAACTCCGCGCTGCTGGGACCCGACGTTGCGCCCGAGTCGCCGGAGTTTGGTTTCTTTGTGCGCGAAGTGATGCGCGAGATGACTGCGAAGGCCGGCCAGAAGTGTACGGCGATCCGGCGCATCCTGGTCCCGCAGGACAAGCTGGAAGTCGCGATCGAAACGATCGTGGCGTCGCTGAAGATGCAGGTCGTCGGCGATCCGGCGAATCCGATGACGAGCATGGGTCCGGTGGTGAACATGGCGCAGCGCAAGTCGGTGGAAGAGGGAATTGCCAGGCTGAAGACGCAGGCTAAAGTCGCTTACGCCGCGGAGAACTTTGCGCCGCTCGACGCCGATCTCGATCGCGGGGCGTTTGTTGCTCCCACGCTGCTCAAGGTTAGCGCCGGCAGCCAAGCGGACGCGATTCACGAAGTCGAGGTCTTTGGGCCGGTAGCGACGGTCATCCCTTATAAGAACAAGGAAGACGCGTTCGCGCTGGCACGTCGCGGAGGCGGATCGCTCGCGGCTTCGGTGTTCAGCAGCGATGCCGCGTTTCTTGCCGAAGCTGGAGTCGCTCTTGGGACGACGCATGGGCGCTTGCTACTGGTGGATCCTACCGTCGGCGACAGCCACACCGGACATGGGATCGTGTTGCCGTCCTGCATGCATGGCGGCCCGGGACGCGCCGGCGGAGGCGAAGAACTCGGCGGATTGCACGGCTTGTGGTTCTATCATCAGCGCGTTGCGATGCAGGCATCTGGCGCGACGCTGAGCAAGATAGCGGAGCAGGCGGCAGATCCGCGGGCAGAATAACGACGAGAGCGCGAAGCGTGACATAAAAGTAGCCCAGGACGGGCGGCGATTGTGTCGCCCTACGCGCTTACCAGCGACCAGGCGAAAGGCGACGAAATGGCAGAATGGGTTCACACATTCAAGGGCGCGGTGCTGGCTGCGGAATACGACTCGGCCAGCTACATGAACTCGCGCATGTACGTCTCGCGCTTCGACCAGGCGACGTGGTTCCTGCTGCATGCCCTCGGCGTCACTCCCGGGTCGATCAAGCAGCAGGACCTGCGCGTGGCAATCGTCCGCCAGAACTATCAGTTCTTAGAGGAGCTGCGCGGCGGCGAGCTGGTAGAAATCAAAAGCGGCTTCCTGGCCGTGGGCGAGAAATACTTCCGCTTTCTTCACCAAATGTACAACTATGAAAGCGGAAAAATGGTTGCGACCTGCGATAGCGTGGCCGTGCAGGCCGGGCTTGCGACGGGCAAGAGTGTTCCGCTGAGCGCCTCCTTGCAGGACAAAGCAAAACACTATTTAGTCACCTCGAACGTACCAGTCGATGCACAAGTCGGCTGATTATCCCGCCCCGCACCTGATCCACGTGAGGTCTGCGGCGCCGGGAGTCCGGATTGGGCGAGAAACTTCAGCCCGCCGGCGATGGCGGGCTTTCTTATTGCACACAAATCGGGCAAGTCAAGCCTAACCGTAGAAGAGAACCCACTCAGTAAACGCTGCCTCTAGCGTCCGACCAACGCGATCGACACGACACATTGCGGAGAACGCGTAACCCGCGAAATCCGGGCAGAAAAGCAGAATTTTCGCTTGACAGCCAACTATTTAGGAGTAAGATTCCTCCTAAGAAGTGGTAGAAAGTGGTAAGAAGTGGGAATTAACTTGGGTGTAAATGGCAGTTTTGAGTTAGTTTCCTTTGCACCCTTGGCCCAATAACCGTACGTACTCCTCCTTATGGGACGTTTAGTTTTAGCCTCCGCAGCGGGAGTCGTAGTGATCGCCGAAAGCTATGTTCCGCGGCACGCACTTAACCCGGCTCGACGAAAAAGGGCGTCTCAAGATGCCCGCGGAATTCAAGCGCGAAATCGACGAGAACTACTCAGCGCAATTCTACATAACCAGCTGGGATGGCAGAAGTGCCAAAGTGTATCCCATGCAGGCGTGGGAGGAGATCGAGCGCAAATTGGCCGCGTTGCCCGAGATGCACAAGACCAAGCAGAAACTCCTGGAGCGCACCAGCTATTACGGGCAGGTGGTGGAGTTCGACGGGCAGGGCCGGTTGCTGATGCCGCAAATCCTGCGCGACTCAGCGAACCTCAAGGGCGAGGTCGCGGTGATGGGCAATTTGAAGCACTTGGTGGTGCGCAATGCCGAAGAGCTGCGCAAGTCGATCGCCGAGCCCTTCACGGAAGACGACGAGACGATTCTCAGCGGGCTGGGTATTTAGGGAGTATCGGTTCACCACGGAAGTACGGAATGCACGGAAACCGGAAGAGTAAGAGCGGCGAATCCGCGAGGTTGAGCTGCCACCGCAAAAATGCCGTCGTCGGGGAAGGGCGAGATTAGGACTGTAGCAGCCGTAACGCGGCGGGATGAATTTAGGCGGGGGTAGTAGCCCCCGCACAAGCAAGAACGAGTTGCGAGCCGCGCGAGCGGCGGCACGGGTTCAACAGCACGGCACGATTCATCGGAGTCCGGGCACAAAATTCATGGGAGTCGGTGCAGAACGGCTCTTCAGAAGCGAACAGCGCCCCTGGGCGCGGACATGGCGCGAGGCGGTTTGGCCATGTGCCGGTTCTTTTAAATGCAGCGATCGAATTTCTGGCCGTGCGGCGCGGCGGGACCTATATCGACGCAACCCTCGGCTTGGGCGGACACGGTTGGGAAATCGCAAAACGCCTCGGCCGACAGGGTCGTTTGATTGGCTTCGATAAGGACCCGGGTGCGCTGGCAATGGCGCGCGAGCGGCTGACGAATCCGCCGGCCGAGCTGGGGGAGGATTGGCCGGCTGTCGAGCTGGTGAACGCCTCGTTCGCCGAGGTGGCGCAGCATGTGGCAGCGCAATCTGCAGACGGATTGCTCGCCGATTTAGGCGTGAGCTCCATGCAGTTGGAAGATGCCGCGCGTGGCTTCAGTTTTCAGGCGGAAGGCCCGTTAGACATGCGGATGAATCCGCAATCCGGGCTGACTGCCGAACAAGTGGTAAACCGCTTCGACGAGCGCGAGCTTGCCGACGCGATTTACGAATTCGGTGAGGAAAGGAGGTCGCGGAGAATCGCCAGAGCCATTGTTCGGGCGCGGCCGATTCACACCACCGCACAACTTGCGGCAGTGATTTCGGCTGCGGCCCGGCCAATGAACCAGTCGGAACGGCGTATTCATCCGGCGACGCGTACTTTCCAGGCACTCCGGATTCTGGTGAATCGTGAGCTCGAGGATTTGCAAGTCCTCTTGAGTGCAGAAGCGGCGCCCGAAGTCCTACATCCGGGGGGAAGGCTGGTGGTGATCAGTTTTCACTCCCTGGAGGACCGGATTGTGAAAGATTCGTTGCGCGATGGCGCTCGCGCGGGCCTGTACCGGTTGTTGACGAAGAAGCCGCTGATCGCGGAAGTGGAAGAGGTGGAAGGGAATCCGCGTTCGCGCAGCGCAAAATTGCGGGCGGCCGAGCGCTTGTAACACGCCAGTCATATGGCTGCGGAAAAGCTGTGAAAATTGTGGATAACTTTTCGCGTCGCAAGACACCCGGTTTGTGTGATCCGACAATGTAGTACTTGCTGGAGAAGCCAAAGATTCAGGGTAGGAGAGCAAGATGGCAGCTGGAGTTCTGTATCCCACAATAGGGGAGATCGGTTCCTGGGGCAGTCAACCTATTCAGGAATTCGGCATATTTAACGGCACGCCGGAAATCTATTTCTCCAAGCGAATCGACAATTCGCGCGTGATCAAGATTACGGATCCCAAGCGCCGCCGCGAGATGATCAGCCTGGGCATCACCATGGCGTTCTTATTTCTGTTCGTGCTGGTCTACGTGTGGCAGCATTTCAGCGCCATCGAGTACGGCTACAAGATTGAGCAACTGAAAGCGGAGCGGGATGCGATCGCCGAAACCACGCGCGCCCTGGGATTGGAAGAGGCGTCTTTGAAGGATGTCTCGCGCATCGAGCGAATGGCGCGGGAGCTGGGCATGCAGCCTCCGGCGCAAGGACAGTGGCAGCCTCTGGAAGGCGGGTCCGCCGATCCGGCCGCGCCCATCATGGCGAAGGCGAACGGAATCACGGTGGTTTCCGGTATGCAGTGAGTCTTGTTTGTGCGCGCACTCAGCGCACAATAACGCCGCTGCCAAACGACGACTTCCTTGGCGGTCCGACGCAACGGACCGCCTTCTGTATGTAAACGAGCAGACCAATGCGGCCAAGCGCTTTCAAAGTCCCAACTCGAAGGCTGTATATCTTCGGGGCGTTGCTTGTCCTCTGGATCTTCGTAATCTGCTTTCGACTCTTTCGCCTGCAAGTCGTGAAGTACGGCGACTTCGTCCTGCGCGCCAAGCACCAGCAAGAACGGGCCATTCCGGTCGAACCGCGCCGCGGCAACATCTACGACCGCAACGGCTATGCCCTGGCGATGTCTGTCGATGTGGACTCTGTGTTTGCCGTTCCCACCGAGGTCCACGATCCGCAAACGACCGCCACATTGCTGGCGCGAGTTCTCAATCTTGATCCACAGACGATCGTCACGCGCATTGAGACCGGCCACAACTTCGTTTACATCAAGCGCAAGATCGACCAGGACACGGCCAACCGCGTGCGCGAGCTCAATCTGCAAGGGATTTATTTCCGCAAGGAGCCGAA
>CAVVDN010000028.1:0-117339 GCA_963747045.1 uncultured Acidobacteriaceae bacterium
TCAAGATAGTTGCCCAGCAACTCCGCAATGATCTGCGGCACCGGATCGGTCTGCGCCCACAGAGGCGGGACCTCAGGTCGCGAACGCGGGTCGTCCTGCGGAATGGCCAGCGCGTGCTCGAAGAACAGTCCCAGATGATCCACGGTGTAATTCCAGCCGCTGTGGCGTTCGGACCATGCTGCTCAGCGTGCCAATGCAGGTCTCCACCACTTCTCGCCGCGAAACCCGCGATAGTCCAGCGAGCCCAGAGCGCGCGGGATGGCCTTGAAGGAAGTTTGTTCGCACAGGAACTCCGGCACCTCACGGCCGGGATTGATGCCCTCCTCCAGCTTGCGATACAGCTTCAGGACGAAGTCGCTGCCGTAATTGATAACAGTGAAGCAGTCGTCGGTTTGTAGCGGAGACGGCTCCAGGTTCGACTGCACGGCTCTCCATGCCTTGCGGAATTCGCGCGTATGCGAGCCCACCAACTCGCCGGTTTCGCCGCGAATTCTGCGGCGGCGCACGATGGCGCGCAGCAGAGCGTCGCTGAAGTCGCGATCGAGGGTCGCCGGATAGAGCACCGCCTTGGTATCGTCCGGCAAGCCCAAAAGGCGCGTGACCACCGCGCCCGAGGATCGTGCAGCATCGCCTCAGCCTTCTCGCCCACGGCAATCGAAACGGGAACCAGGTACACCTCAGGATCGCCCTCGCTGAAGT
The DNA here is from genome assembly GCA_963747045.1 of uncultured Acidobacteriaceae bacterium. Lineage (GTDB taxonomy): Bacteria > Acidobacteriota > Terriglobia > Terriglobales > Acidobacteriaceae > Bog-257. Next base: position 700 of record CAVVDN010000028.1, read on the forward strand.
AGACCGTCAGGAACAGCAGATGTGCCGAGGTTCCGGGAAAGGTCAGCACCTTTTGCAGCGAGAGGCCGGTAATGTAGCGCCGCTTGCCCAGGAACCACGGTCGGCTGCGCAGCATCCGCGGGATCAGGGGCTGGAGCTGCTGCATCGTTTCTCGGAAAATGCTTCTCCATCGACCCAACCCGCAGCACCGGCGTTCTTCCTGCGCGCCCGTCGGACTGAAGGAATCCTGCGTCACCTCGCGCGGCTGCAGATGGAACCAGTAGAACGCATGCGGGCCAAGCGACAGCAGATAGGGACTCTCGGTGATGGTGGGAAACTTGGCGCGGCCGAAGACTTCCACCGGCACCATGCCTTGACACTGCGAGGTCGAGCTCGCACACTGCGCAAAGCGCGACAGGTTGGCGACCACCAGCAGCCTCTCGTCCTGAAATTGGCGGATGAACGCCAGCACCTTGCGATTGCTGGGATAGAGAAACTCCAGCGTGCCGCGTCCGAAAGGCCGAAACGTTTGCGTTGCTGGATCAGCCGCTTGGTGAACCACAGCAGCGAGTGCGAATTGTTCTGCTGGGCTTCGACATTGATGGTTTCGTAGTGATACTCGGGATCGATGTTGACCGGCAGATACAGCCGCTGCGGATTGGCGCGCGAGAAGCCGGCGTTGCGGTCGGAGCTCCACTGCATCGGCGTGCGCACGCCATTGCGATCGCCGAGGAAGATGTTGTCGCCCATGCCGATCTCGTCGCCGTAATAGATCACCGGCGTTCCCGGCAGCGAGAACAGCAGCGCGTTCATCATCTCGATGCGCGGGCGATCGTTTTCCAGCAGCGGCGCCAGGCGGCGGCGAATGCCAGGTTGATCCGCATCTCGCGATCGCGCGCATAGGTGCGGTACATGTAGTCGCGCTCTTCGTCGGTGACCATTTCCAGCGTCAGCTCGTCGTGGTTGCGCAGGAACATGGCCCACTGGCAGGTTCCGGAATGGGCGGCGTCAGCTTCAGGATGTCGGTGATGGGATAGCGGTCTTCCATCCGCAGCGCCATGAACAGCCGCGGCATCACGGGAAAGTGAAATGCCATGTGGCATTCGTCGCCGTTGCCGAAATAGGCGACGGCATCCTCCGGCCACTGATTGGCTTCGGCCAGCAGCATGCGGTCGCGATACTTTTCGTCGACATGCTTGCGCAGCTCGCGCAGCGCCTGATGCGTCTCCGGCAGGTTCTCGCAGTTGGTGCCTTCGCGCTCGAACAGGTACGGCACGGCATCGAGCCGCAGGCCATCGACGCCCAGGTCGAGCCAGAAGTCCATGGCCGCGAACATGGCGTCGCGGACCTCGGGGTTGTCCCAGTTCAGATCCGGCTGGTGCGAGTAAAAGCGATGCCAGTAGTAAGCCTTGGCCACCGGGTCCCAGGTCCAGTTCGAGGTCTCGAAATCCTTGAAGATGATGCGCGCGTCGTTGTACTTCTCCGGCGTGTCGCTCCACACGTAGAAGTTGCGCCAGCGCGTGCCCGGCGCGGCGCGGCGCGAGCGCTGAAACCAGACATGCTGGTCGGAAGTGTGATTCAGCACCAGTTCGGTGATGACGCGCAGGCCGCGCCGGTGCGCCTCGCGCAGGAATCTCTGGAAATCCCTGCAGCGTGCCATAAGCGGGATGGACGTCGGTGTAGTCGGAGATGTCGTAGCCGTCATCGCGCAGCGGCGAGGGACAAAACGGCAGCAGCCATACCGCGGTGACCCCGAGGTCCTCAAGGTAGTCGAGCTTCTGCGTCAGTCCGCCGAAGTCGCCGATGCCATCCGTGTCGCTGTCAAAAAAGGCGCGCACGTGAACTTCATAGATGATCGCGTCTTTGTACCAGGTCAGGTTGGGAGAGAGATTCATGATGTCCTGACGTGCAAAGAGACGATGCTAAGGCCGTCGTTGCGGATGTTCAACTCACTTGGATGAGAATAGCGGTTGGGCTGCCGCGGCTGCCAGGAAGTTTCTTGAGCCGGGGAAAGTCTGCCGCCGGCTGCGGGCGGCGGCGGCAAAAACAGCAAGATTTGCGCAAACACCTTGACAGTGCCGCTCCAATGTATTAATATACATGATGCGTATATTTATGCGATGTCGAAACTGTCGCGCCATGCCGCGATTCGTGAGCTGATCCGCGACGGGAAATCGGCAGCCAGGACGAGTTGCGGCGCGCGCTGTTCCGCCGCGGACATCGGGTAACGCAGGCGACGCTGTCGCGCGACATTCACGAGCTGGGGCTGGTGAAGACGGCGGAGGGTTACAAGCTGCCGCAGGGCGAAGAAGGCGAGCTTCACTTCCCTCGATCGAGCGTCTGATTCAGACGTTCGTATACGACGTGAGGACGGCGCTGAACCAGGTGGTGATCAAGACGAGCCCCGGCAGCGCGCAACCGGTTTCGGCGGCGATTGATGCCGAGGAGTGGGACGAGGTGGTGGGAACGATCGGCGGCGACGACACCATCCTGGCGATCACCACCGACAGCCGGTCTGCCGAAAAGCTGGCGCAACGTTTGCGCGAAGTATTTTGCGTGAACGATGACGAGACACGCATCCAACCCGCGGTCTTCGGCGCTACCGGATATTCCGGCTTCGAACTGGTGCGTCTGCTCGCGCGTCATCCCGGCGGCGAAGAAGCCGATGCTGCTGCGGCGCAACGGCGAGAGCGGCGGTTACGCCGACCTTAGCGAAGCTTATCCGCAGCTTGCGGGCAATGGCGGATTTCCCTTCGAGAGCTTCTCCTGGCAGCAGATGAAGGACGCCGGCGTGGATGTGGTTTTCTTGCGACGCCGCACGAGTTCTCGCGCGAGCTGGTGCCCGAGGCGATCTGCGCAAGGTTTTCGCGTGATCGATCTGAGCGGCGCCTGGCGACTGAAGCAGGCCGCGAATCGCAGGGTATACGGATTTACGGCAGAGGAGCAAGATGCGGAGCACTCGACGGCTCGGCGGTTTACGGCTTGCCCGAGCTGCACGCCGGCGAGATCAAGAAGCGCCGCTTGCTGGCGAATCCGGGCTGCTACTCGACGTCGATCATCCTGGCGCTCGCGCCGTGGATTCGCGCCGGCTTCGTCGATGTCGAGCACGGCATCATCTGCGACTCGAAGTCGGGAGTCTCCGGAGCAGGGAAGACGCCGACGGCGAAGACGCACTTCGTGGAAGTGGACGGCGACTTCTCCGCGTACAGCGTTTTTGGACACCGGCACACGGGGGAGATGCTGGAGCAGCTCGGGATCGACAGCGGATCGTTGCAGTTCACGCCGCATCTGCTGCCGATTCCGCGCGGCATCCTGTCCACGATTTACGTGAAGCTGGCGAAACCGGTGAGCGCGGAAGAGCTGGAGCAGTCGCTGCGCGAGTTCTATGCCGGCAAGCCGTGGGTGCGGGTCTTCGGCGCGGCGCGGCTGCCGCAAATCAAGTTTTCGCTGAACACGAATTACTGCGACATCGGCTTCTCGCTTTCGCCCGACGGCAAGCGTGCGGTGCTGGTGTCGTGCCTCGACAACCTGCTGAAGGGCGCTGCCGGACAGGCCGTGCAGAACATGAACCTGATGTTCGGCTTCGACGAGAAAGCAGGGCTGCAATGAAGCTCGTGATCAAAATCGGCGGGGCGGCGCTCGACGACAAGGAACTGGTCAGCAAGTTCGCCAAGACCATTCCCAGCCTGTGCCGTGAAGGGCACAAGCTGGTCATCGTGCACGGCGGCGGCGCTGCGCTGAGCCGTACGCTGAAGCAGCTGGGCTGCGAGACCACCTTCGTCAACGGCCTGCGCGTGACCGATTCGCAGACGCGCGATGTCGCCATGATGGTTCTGGCCGGCCAGCTGAACAAGCAACTGGTGGCGGCCATCGGCGAGGCCGGGCAGCCGGCCATCGGCATCTGCGGCGGCGACCTGCGCATGGTTCTGGCCTCGAAGAAGAAGCAGCCCGATCTCGGCTACGTCGGCGAAGTTTGCTCCGTTGATGCCCACTGGATCGAGCGCTTCTGGAGTGCCGGCGTCGTGCCGGTGATCTCCAGCCTCGCGCTCGGCTTCGACGGCGAGTACTACAACGTCAACGCCGACCAGATGGCGTCGGCCTGCGCCGTCGCGTGCGGCGCGGACGCGCTGGTCTATCTTACCGACGTTGCGGGAGTGAAAGACGCCGAGGGCACCGTGATTCGCTGGCTCGACGTCGACGCCATTGCGCGGATGGTGCAGCAGGCAACCGTCAGCGGAGGCATGCTGCCCAAGCTGGAGGCCTGCACCACCGCGCTGAAGAAAGGCGTCACGCGTGTGCGCATTCTGCCCGCGGCGCGTGCCGAAGTTCTGCCCGGATTCTTTACCCAACCCATCGATTGCGGTACGGAGGTGATCGCATCGTGAGCCCAGCTGAACCAACTCGTCCTGCACCCGACCGAGCGCAAAGAGGCGCCTGGCCGGGGCCGCGCTTCGATCGCGCCCTCGAGCGACGTACGCTAGACGCCCGCTCGCGGCTTTCTCCAGACATTTTTTTTCTTTTTACCTCTGCGTCGACCCAGAAGGAGGTACGACATTGATTGCAACAACTATTCCCCCGGGAGCGATCCGAGTCACTTACGCGCATCGCAGCGTGACCGGCCGCGACCTGATTTCGATCCAGGACTTCTCGCCGGACGAGCTTGCCTGCGCGCTGGAACTGGCGTCGGCGCATGAAGATGCGTCCGGCGGATTTTCGCGGCATTCTGTCCGGCAAGCAGATCGTGCTGTTCTTCGAGAAGCCATCATTGCGCACGCGCCTGACGTTCGAGGCCGGCATCAACAGCCTGGGCGGCAGCTCGTTCTTCGTGGACCAGACGCAGTCGCGCCTGGGCGCGCGTGAGAGCCTGAGCGATGTGGCGCACAACCTGGAGCGCTGGATTGACGGCATCGTGCTGCGGACCTTTGCGCACGAGACCGTGACCACGATGGCGCAAGCACGCGTCGCATTCCGGTGATCAATGCGCTCAGCGAGCTGGAGCATCCCTGCCAGGCGATGGCCGACATGCTGACCTTGCAGGAGCACTTCGGCGATCTGCGCAATGTTCGTCTCGCCTACGTGGGCGACGGCAATAACGTGGCGCATTCGCTGATGCTGGCTGCCGCCAGTCTGGGCGCGTCGATCTCGGTCGGCACTCCCGAAGGGCTACGAGCCGAACGCCGCCATCGACGCAGCCGCTGGAGCTCGCTGACGTCTCCGGCGGGACCGTGCGGGTGGTCAACGATCCGCGTGGAAGCCGTGCCGGCGCCGATGCCGTCTACACCGACGTGTGGGCCAGCATGGGGCAGGAAGACGAAGCCGCTGAGCGCAGCAAGATCTTCGCGCCGTTTCAGGTCAACCAGAAGCTGTTTTCCCATGCGGCAAAACATGCCGTCTTCATGCACTGCCTGCCGGCGCATCGCGGCGACGAGGTGCACGGCGGCGGTCATCGATTCGCCGCGTTCGGTCGTTTTCGATCAGGCGGAAAACCGCCTGCACGTTCAAAAATCCATTCTTGTTTTGTTGCTGGAAGGCGGCGTCCACCGCTTCCCGCCGAGGAGTGCCAATGCGTGAGAAAGTTGTCCTTGCTTATTCGGGTGGACTCGATACCTCCATCATCATTCCGTGGCTGAAAGAAAACTATGACTACGACGTCATCGCCTTCGTCGCCGATGTCGGCCAGGGCGACGACATCGACGCCGTCGTCAAGAAGGCCTACGACACGGGCGCCGTGCAAAGTCATCGTCGAAGACCTGCGGCAGGAGTTCCTGACCGACTACGTTTTTCCGGCGATTCAGGCGGGTGCGGTGTACGAGCACAAGTATCTGCTCGGCACTTCGCTGGCGCGGCCGATCATCGCCAAGTACCAGGTCGAGGTGGCGCTGCGCGAAGGCGCGACGGCCGTGGCGCACGGCTGCACCGGCAAGGGCAACGATCAGGTGCGCTTCGAGCACGCCTATCAGGCGCTGGCGCCGGAGCTGAAGGTCATCGTGCCGTGGCGCGAGTGGACGCTGCAGTCGCGCGAGGATTGCCTCGACTACGCCGAGGCGCACGGGATTCCCGTGGCGCAGAGCCGCGAGAAGATCCACAGCCGCGATCGCAATCTGCTGCACGTCAGCCACGAAGGCGGCGAGCTGGAAGATCCCAACAACGCTCCGCTGCCGACCACGTGGACGTGGACCAAGTCGCCGCAGGACGCGCCGAACGACGGTGGAGAAGGTCACCATCGAGTTCCGGCAGGGCTTGCCGGTCGCGGTGAACGGCGTCGAACTGGATCCCGTTGCAATCGTCGAGGTGCTGAACGAAATCGGCGCGCGCAACGCCATCGGCCGCATCGATCTGGTGGAGAACCGCTTCGTCGGCATCAAGTCGCGCGGCTGCTATGAGACGCCGGGCGGCACGCTGCTGCTCACGGCGCATCGCGAGCTGGAAGCGCTCTGCCTCGATCGCGAGCTGTCGCACTTCAAACAGCACATCGGGCTGAAGTACGCCGAGCTGGTTTACTTCGGCCTGTGGTTCACGCCGCTGCGCGACGCTTGCAGGCGTTTGTTGCCAGCTCGCAGCACGACATCAACGGCACGGTTACGCTGGCACTGTACAAGGGCAACGTCGAAATCGCGGGCCGCAAGTCGGAGACCTCGCTGTATCGTCCCGACATTGCCAGCTTCACCATGGGCGCCAGCTACGACCAGAAGGACGCGGAAGGATTCATCCGCATTCTCGGCTTGCCGGCGCGTTCGCGGGCGATCCTTCACGGCAAACAACCCGAGCGCGTTGTGCCGCTACGTTCCGCGGCAAAGGTTGTGGCGCAATGAAGATGTGGTCGGGCCGCTTCGGCCAGCAGCAGGATGCGGAATTCGACAGTGGCAGCGGTCGTTTCCCTTCGACCGCGTGCTGCTGCCGTATGAGGTTGCGGCCAGCAAGGCGCACGCGTCGGCTCTGGCGAAGGCCGGCGTGCTGAGCAGGGAAGAGCTGTCGGCGACACTTTCCGCGCTCGGCCAGATCGCGCAGCGAAGGCATTCCGAGCGACGACGACCCATCGATCGAGGATGTGCATCACTACGTCGAGAAGCGGCTGGTCGAAATCGCCGGTGAAGCGGGGCTGAAGCTGCACACCGGCCGCAGCCGCAACGAGCAGATTGCCACTGATCTGCGGCTCTATGTGCGCGAGCAGATCGACGACATGACGCACTTGTTGGCGGAATTCGCGTCGTCATTCGTGAAGCAGGCAGAAGCTGCGCGCGACAGCGCGATGCCTGCGTACACGCATCTGCAACGTGCGGAGCCGGTGCTGGTCGCGCATTGGCTGCTGGCGTATGTCGAGATGGTCCTCCGTGACATCGAGCGGCTGGCGGATTGCCGCAAGCGGCTGAATGTCTGTCCGCTGGGCTCGGGCGCAGTTGCGGGCGCGATTCTGCCGCTCGATCGCGAGGCCATCGCTGCGCAGTTGGGCTTCGATGCGCCGACCGCGAACAGCATGGATGCGACCAGTGATCGCGACTTCGCGCTCGAGTTCGTGCAGGCGTTGTCGCAGGTTGTGCTGCACCTCAGCCGTTGGGCGGAAGAGTTCATCCTCTTTGCTACAACGGAGTTCGGCTTCGTGAAGCTGCCCGAGCAGTATTCGACCGGCAGCAGCGCGATGCCGCAGAAGAAGAATCCCGATGCGCTGGAATTGATTCGCGGCAAAGCCGGAAGAGTGTTGGCAGAAGCCTCGGCGCTTCTCGTGAGCGTCAAGGGTCTTCCGCTCGCCTACAACAAGGACTTGCAGGAAACACAGCAGCCGGTTTTCGCCGCGGCGCAGCAGATATCCAGTATGCTCCGCGTCGCGACCGGCTTCATGTCGGCGGTCGAGTTCAACTATGACCGCATGCACGAAGCTGCGAGTTGCGGCTTCATGAATGCTCAGGCCGCCGCGGCGCACCTGGTCCGGCAAGGCATTTCTTTCCGCCGGGCACATGAGCAGATCGGAAAAGCCGTGCGGCTCTGCGTGGAACACAGTTGTGAACTGCAGCAACTGTCGAAGGAAGATTACGCGCTCTGCGGCATCGCTGCCGACGAGCCGTTCTACCAAGCGCTGGCACTCGACGAAGTGCTGGCCATTCACAACGTCCCGGGAGGCACGGCGCCGAAGAGCGTTCGGGAAGCCTTACAGACGGCGAAAGAAACACTATCCCAATATTTTGGAGTCGCCCATGCATGCACGTAACGCGAAACTTCCCGATGCCTTCGCGATCGAGCAACTGATCCAGGTCCACGTCGCCGACGGCACGCTGCTGCCGCGCTCGCTGGCGGAAATCTGTGAGAACATTCGCGACTTCGTCGTCGTCGAGAACGAAGGCGAGATCGTGGGCTGCGGCGCGCTGCATCTCTACGGCATGCACCTGGCGGAAATCCGCTCCATCACCGTGACCAATCAGGCGAAAGGGAAGGGCGCGGGCCGCGTGCTCATCAACGCGCTGCTGCGCGAGGCGCAGAAGCAGTGCGTGACCTGCGTCTGCCTGTTCACGCGCATTCCGGGCTTCTTCGCGCGCATGGGCTTTCACGAAGTCGAGAAAGAGAAGCTGCCCGACAAGGCGTTGAAGGACTGCGTCAAGTGCCCGCGGCAGAACGCCTGCGACGAGATCGCGATGTATCGCGGGACCCTGCCCAAGAATGTCGCCGCGCGCCGACAGCGCGAAGCGCACTCCTACGTGCAGATCGCGTCGCTGCAGGCGTAAGTGAAGGGCGCTGCTTCAGCTGGGCTTGTGCGACTCTTTTGAATTTGTCATCCCGACCAAGGGCTTCACCCGCGTGGAGGGACCTGTTTGCGTCCGCAGTGCAATAAGCTGCTGCTGCAATAAGCAGGTCCTCCCACTCCGTGAGTTCGCTGGCTGCGAGACCGAAATCACTCCGGTCGGGATGACAACTCGTGGAGAGCGATGGCGAATGCACGCCTGAAGACGTGCTCCACCCGAATTGACAACCTACAACTGGTTCTAGAACGCGGCAATTCCGGTGATGTGCTCCCCGATAATCAGGGTGTGAATGTCGTGCGTGCCCTCGTAGGTTTTCACCGACTCCAGGTTCGCCATGTGGCGGAAGATGGGGTACTCGTCGGCGATGCCGTTGCCGCCGAGGATGTCGCGGCCCATGCGCGCGCACTCCAGCGCCATCCAGACGTTGTTCCGTTTCAGCATCGAGATGTGGTACGGCTTCGCCTTGCCCGCGTCCTTCAGCCGCCCCACTTGCAGCGCCAGCAACTGGGCCTTGGTGATCTCGCTGATCATCCACACCAGCTTCTCCTGCACAAGCTGATGGCCGGCGATCGGCATGTCGTGGAACTGCTTGCGGAACTGCGCGTATTGCAGCGCGCAGTCGTAGCAGGCCATGGCCGCACCGATTGCGCCCCAGCCAATGCCGTAGCGCGCCTGGTTCAGGCAACTCAACGGCGACTTAAGACCGCCGGAGCCAGGCAGCAGATTTTCTGCCGGGATACGGACATCCTGTAAAGAAAGACTTGAAGTTACCGAGGCCCGCAGCGACCACTTGCCATGCACATCAGCGGCGCGAAATCCCGGCCGATTCGTCTCCACAATAAAGCCGCGAATCATGTCTTTTTCGTCGTCCACCTTTGCCCAGATGATGGCAATGTCGGCGATCGAACCCGATGTGATCCACATTTTCTCGCCGTTCAAGACGTACTCGTTGCCGTCTTTCTTGGCACGCGTACGCATCGCGCCGGGGTTCGAGCCCGCGTCCGGCTCGGTCAGCCCGAAGCAGCCGAGCATTTCGCCCAGCGCCATCTTCGGCAGGTATTTCTGCTTCTGCTCCTCGCTGCCGAAGGCGTAGATGGGATACATGCACAGGCCCGACTGCACGCTGACAAACGAGCGCACGCCGCTGTCGCCCCGCTCCAGCTCCTGCGTCATCAGGCCGTACTCCACGGCGGACATGCCGGCGCAGCCGTAGCCTTTCAGGCTGGCGCCGTAGAAGCCCAGCTCGCCCATCGGCTTGATGAGCTCCTTGGGAAAGCGGCCGTCGCGGTTGCATTGCTCGATGATGGGGATGAGGTTCTCCTCGATGAATTTGCGCGTGGTGTCGCGCACCAGCCGCTCGTCATCGCTGAGCAACGTGTCGTAGTCGATAAAATCCACGCCCTTGAATTTCAGTGCCATTGCGTTATCTCTCTAATAGGAATTGCCGGGTTCAGGGCCCAAGGACTGCGCGGCATCTGCGCAGCTCGGCGTGACCAGGGCAAACGTTCAAACCTATCAGGCGGCGAAGACCGAGGTCAAACGGCGCGGCGGCGCGGTAAGCTCCGCTGAATCTGAAGCTCTCCCGCGCTGCACCGCTTGCACTTCCGGTGTAAACTGCGCAATGCTTAATGCGTCTGACGGCTATCCGTCCTGGAGGAATCGTCCGGCGCGTCAGGGTTGTTCCTGGTAGCAGAGTTCTCGTCCATTTCTGCTCTCGGAGTTCCATTCCATGAAAACTGAACCCGAGAACGTGTCAGCGACGGAGTCCTTGTTCTCCGGCGGTGGGGAAATGGGTGCGCTGATGCGCGCCTTCGATTGGTCGCAGAAGCCCGTGGGCCCGGTGTCGCGGTGGCCGCAGAGCCTGCGGACGGCGGTGCGGATCATCCTTACCTCACGCTACGCCATGTTCGTCTGGTGGGGGCGCGAACTGGTCAATCTCTATAACGATCCTTATCGCGAATTTCTCGGCGTCAAACATCCTGCGGCGCTGGGCAAGTCGGCGCGTGAGGTCTGGGCGGAGATCTGGGATGAAATCGGACCGCGTGCGGACGCGGTCCTGCTGCGCGGCGAATCGACGTTCGATCGAAGCCTTGCTGCTGCTGATGCAGCGCCATGGCTACCTCGAAGAGACCTATTTCACCTTTGCCTACAGCCCTCTGCCTGATGACGATGGCCGCATCGGCGGGCTGTTCTGCGCGGTAACCGAAGAGACGCAGCAGGTGATCGGCGAGCGGCGACTGAGGCTGCTGCGGGAGATCGCAGCTGCGACCGCTGAGTGTCGCACTCCTGTGCTAGTGTGCGAGGCGGCAGCGCAGTGCTGATCAATGCGCGCCGGGATTTGCCATTCAGTGTTTTTTATCTGCTGGAAGCGATGGCCGGAGTCTGAAGCGGGCAGCTGAGGCCGGAATTGACAGCGGTCATCCAGCGGCGCCGGATTCCGTGACGTTGGAGCGGGACGTCTGAATCGGTGTGGCCATTTCGCGCCGTCATGGAAACGGGCGAAGTGCAGTCGTTGAGAATCTGCCTGCAACGATTTGCTGATCTGCCGAAAGGCGAGTGGAACCAGGCGCCGGAACGTGGCATCTTGTTGCCGCTCGCGCAGCAGGGCCAGAAGCGGCCGGCGGGCGTGTTTGTCGCCGGACTAAATCCGCATCGCGCGCTGGGCGAGAATTCAAAGGATTTCTCTCGCTGCTGTCCAACCAGATCGCGGGTGGAATATCGCAACGCAGTCGCCTATGAGGCCGAGCGCAATCGCGCCGAGCAACTCGCCGAACTCGATCGCGCCAAGACGAAGTTCTTCAGCAACGTCAGCCACGAGTTTCGCACTCCGCTGACTTTGATGCTGGGACCGCTGGAAGAGGTCTCTGCCGGAAGCGCGCGAGCGTCTGAGCCCGGAAAGCCAGAGCAATTGGTTGCCGCGCGCCGCAATGCGCTGCGCTTGCTGAAGCTGGTCAACACGCTTCTGGACTTCTCCCGCATCGAAGCCGGCGCGAGTGCAGGCGGTCTACGAACCGACGGATCTGGCGAGCTTTACCTCGAAGATCGCCAGCGTCTTTCGATCGGCAATGGAGAGGGCTGGTCTGCGATTTTCGGTCGACTGCGAGCCGCTCGGCGAGCCTATTTATGTAGATCACGACATGTGGGAGAAGATCGTTCTGAACCTGCTGTCGAACGCATTCAAATTCACCTTTGAAGGTGAGGTGGTGCTCGCGCTCACGGTCGAAGGGCGGCTGGGTCGAGCTGCGCGTTCGAGACACTGGCGTCGGCATTCCGGAAGAGGAACGCGCGCGTGTCTTCGAGCGCTTCCACCGCGTCGAGAGCTCGCGGGCCAGGAGCTACGAGGGTACAGGAATCGGTTTGGCCCTGGTGCAGGAGCTGGCGAGGCTTCACGGCGGGACGGTCAGCGTGGAAAGCGTTTCCGGGCAGGGGACGACCTTCACCGTTGCCGTGCCGCGCGGCAAAGCGCATCTGCCTGCGGAGCGCATACAGGCAACGCGAGACATGGCTTCAACTGCGCTCGCGGCCGAAGCGTATGTCGATGAAGCTCAGCGATGGCTGCCTCGAGAATCAGGCGCGACCGACGATCCGGCGTCTCCGACGCTAGCTTCTCCGCGCTGGCAATGCGGAGGCATCGGAGAGCAACAGCGACTCATCGTCATTGCCGACGACAACGCCGACATGCGGGGCTATATCGCGCACCTTCTGCGCGGCAGCTACCGTGTTCACAGTGTCTCCGACGGCGAGCAGGCGCTGGAAGCCACGCGCAAGCTGCGTCCCTATTTAGTCCTGGCAGACGTGATGATGCCGCGGCTGGACGGCTTCGAATTGTTGCGCCGCATTCGCCAGCATCCGGAGCTGGCCGGCACGCCGGTGATTCTGCTTTCGGCGCGAGCCGGCGAAGAGTCGCGCATTGAGGGTCTGCATGCCGGCGCCGACGACTACCTGGTGAAGCCGTTCACCGCGCGCGAACTGCTGGCGCGTATCGCCACGCACGTAAGAATGGCCAAGTTACGCGGCGAGGTGACGGAGCGGGAGTCGCATCTGCGCGTGGAAGCGGAGTTGGAGCGGCATCGGCTGACACTGGCACAGCAGGCCGCAGGCATCGGAATCTTCGAGTGGGACATCGAGACCAACGTCAACCGCTGGACGCCGGAGCTGGAAGCCATGTACGGCCTTGCGCCCGGCACATTTGGCGGGACACAGCAGGCTTGGGAAGCTTTAGTGCATCCCGAGGACCGGGCTGAGGCGATACACAGAATGGAACTGAGCCTGCAAACCTGCGCTCCGGTACAGAGCGAGTGGCGGGTCATTTGGCCGGACGGCAGCATTCACTGGATTCTGGCAAGGTGGCAGGCCCTCAAGGATGCGTCCGGCAAGCCAATCAAGCTGACCGGCATCAATATCGATCTTACCGAGCAGAGGCAGGCGCAGGAAGCGCGGCAAAGGCTCGCGGCGATCGTCGAGTCTTCGGATGACGCCATTATCGGCAAGAACCTCAGCGGGATCGTCACCAGCTGGAATGCCGCTGCCGAAAGAATCTTCGGCTATAGCGCGCAGGAGATAGTCGGTCGCTCCATCACAACCATCATTCCGCCGGAGCTGCGCGACGACGAGGACCGCATTCTGGCTACCATCGCCCGCGGCGACAGGATCGAACACTTCGAAACCGTGCGCTTGCGCAAGGACGGCAAGCGAGTGGAAGTTTCCTTGACCGTCTCGCCAGTCAAGGATCAAAGCGGGAGAATCATCGGGGCGGCCAAGATTTCACGAGACATCACGGAGGCGAAGAAGGCAGAGCGTTCGCTGCGAACCGCCGAGAGGCTCGCGTCGGTGGGACGCCTGGCGGCGACCGTCGCGCATGAAATCAATAACCCGCTGGAAGCCATCACCAATCTGGTCTATCTGGCGAAAGGGGCCGATTCGCCCAGCAGTGCGTGCAAGTACCTCACTGCGGCGGAAGCGGAACTGGACCGCGTCTTCCACATCACCAAGCAGACGCTTGGCTTTTATCGTGAACTGAAAGGCGCTACAACGGTTCGCCTCAGCACGATTGTTACCTCGTTATTGCCGGTATTCTCTTCTCGCACGCGGAGCAAGAAAATCCAGGTTCTTCCGGAGGTCAGGGGCGACACGGAGCTGTATGTGATTCCCGGAGAAATCCGGCAGGTGATTGCGAATTTGGTCAGCAACAGCATTGACGCAGTACCGCACGGCGGACGGATTCGCATTCGCGTATCGGCGGTGGCTGGGGGCGGCGCCAAAGGCGTGCGGCTCACGGTTGCCGACAACGGGCCCGGCATTTCGCCGGACGTGCGCGAGCACCTGTTTGAGCCGTTCATCACCAGTAAGAAAGATGTTGGCACCGGGCTCGGCCTCTGGATCTCCCGGAATATCGTGGAGGCGCACGGTGGAAATATTCGGGTGCGAAGCTCGGCGAAAGACGGAGCGAGCTGGACGGTCTTTTCCGTCTTTATTCCAGCCACTTCTCAGGAAGCGCTGGCCAAGAAAACTCTCGAGCACACCGTATAGAGAGACGCCTTTTCTTTACTTCCTAAGAATTAGTTCCTAATCGCCACGCGGATTCTGCGGCCCCCAGGAAGTCCCCTCGGTTCGGGAAGGATTGCAGCGGCATCCTTCTTCTGGCGGGTTGACGTGGGGGCAACTGCCCTTTGGTAAGCGCAAGAGGTCCTGCCGAAGACGCCGAATGTAATAATGCTGATATGGTCAAAACTTTCACTTCAGCATTCGTACTGGCGGCCGGCGTCACACTGCTGGGAAGCGCGATGGCGCAGCAACCAGCGGCGAAGCCTTCGACTCCCGCAACCCAATCGCAATCGTCCTCGGCGGCAAGTTCCAGCAATGCAGCCCTGCCCACGGAGAAAGACAAACTGAGCTATGCCATTGGCATGAATATCGGCAAAGGGCTGCACCATGACGGGGTAGATGTCGATCCCAACCTGTTGCTGCGCGGCTTGAAGGATGCCATGGCCAACGGGCAGACATTGATGACCGACGATCAGGCAAAGGCGGAAATTGTCGCGCTGCAGAACCAGCTGCGTTCAAAGATGGAAGCGCAGCGGGCGGAAGAAGGACAGGCCAACAAGAAGGCAGGCGATGATTTCCTGGCAGCGAACAAGACGAAACCCGGTGTCGTCGTGTTGCCCAGCGGCTTGCAGTACAAGATCCTGAAGGAAGGCACGGGGCCGAAGCCAATCGCAACCGATACGGTGAAATGTAACTATCGCGGTACGCTGATCAATGGCACGGAATTCGACGCCTCCGAAAAACACGGCGGCGCATTGTCTATTCCTGTCAATGGCGTTATCAAGGGATGGACGGAGGCTTTGCAACTGATGCCCGTCGGCTCCAAGTGGGAGCTTTTCATTCCATCGGACCTGGCTTATGGCGCTCGCGGCGCAGGCAGCGACATCGGGCCGAATGAAGCGTTGATCTTCGAAATCGAGCTGGTGTCGATCGAGAAGAAGGATCAGCCGAATCAACAGAAGTAGTTGAGCGCTTCATCCGAAACGACTTCATCGACCTTAATTTCTTCGGAGTTCCGCCGCCGCACTGATTCTTAAGCGCGGTGAAAGCGGAGTTGTTTGCGAACGGCGGGCGTGTCTCAATTCCCAGCGTACACGCACATAGTTTTCTGGGCGATGAAACTATCTCGCCGGTGAGACGTAACCCTACCAGGCATTCGGTACTGACCTGAACTTCAGGAGGTCTCATGGCGAAACGTCTGGCAGTTGTTCTCGGACTCATGCTGGCAGGTTCGTTTATTGCGGCAAGGGCGCAGCAGTATCCGTTCTGGGAGGTGCTGCTGCACTCCTGGGGCGGCACGACCGACGAGACGCCCGTGCCCACAATGAAGATGGGCAATCACATGCAGATGTCGCTGAAGCGCCAGCTGCAACCGGGCGACGAACAGCGCGCGCAGGAGATCGTAGCCGCCGCTCGCCGGGCGGTTACCGAGTATGCCGACGTCAACACCGCGGTGCAGGATGGCTACAAGCCGTTTTATCCCACCGGCAGAATTGGCGAAGAGGTGCACTACACAAACTATCGCTTGGGCCCGCGTGTGGACTACGAGCATCCGCGATCAATCCTGTACAAGCGCACCCCGCAGGGCATGCAGGCGGTGGGCGTGATGTATACGGCGCCGCAGGACGCGACGGCGGACGAATTAAACGCCATTGCACCGCTCAGCATCGCAACCTGGCATCGCCACATAGATTTTTGCGGTGCGCCGCGAAGGCTGCCGATGTCCGAACAATTTGGACCGGAGGCGCAGTTTGGAGCGCAGGGCAGCATTCACACCAAGGAGGCCTGCCAGGCGGCGCACGGATTATGGATCCCCGTCGTCTTCGGCTGGATGACGCACGTCTACCCCAACGCCAAGGCACCGAGCGAAATCTGGGGTGGAATGAATATGCCGATGGAAGCTAATACTGATGGCCAGAAGATGAAGATGTAGGCATCGTAACAATTGGCTCTGGCCTCTCTATAGAAGACTAATCCGGAACGGCGGCGTAAATAACCTCGCAGCCTGATTGGTAATGCAGCATCCAATGGCTTGCAGTGGCAAGACGTGGGGAGGAGTGGCCGTAAATGGCAACGCTTCAGGACCGTTTGGACGCGTTCAAGAGAACGTTTGAGTCGGGGGCGCCTCCGTATAACGCTCCGCGCGAAGCGATTGAGACCATGCATCGCGCCACGGCGGAGCTTAAGGCGTCCGGCATCGAAAGCAGAGCGCTCAAAGTGGGGGACCAGGCTCGTTCGTTTACGCTGTTCAACCAGGATCACGTTGAGGTGTCGTCAGCAGATCTTCTGCGCCAAGGGCCATTGGTCGTCAGCTTCTTCCGCGGCCATTGGTGACCATATTGCATGATGGAGCTGGAGGCTCTACAGCAGATTGATTCCGAAGTCCGGGCGCTGGGAGCGCGGATCGTCGCCATTACCCCGGAACTCGAGCGCTACACGCGCGCAGTGCATCGGAAACTGAATCTCAGCTTCGATCTATTGAGTGATCTGCACCTGAAAATCGCCGAGCAGTTCGGGCTGACGTTTACGTTTCCGGACTACCTGCGCGAGCTGTACAAATCATTCGGCAGCACACTCGACAGATTTAACGACGAGCCTGAATATCGCTTGCCCATGCCCGCCCGTTACGTCGTCGATACCACTGGCGTGATTCGCGCGGCCGAAGTGAATGTGGATTACACCATCCGTCCAGACCCTGCCGAGACGCTGAAAACGTTGAAGGAGTTGAGACGCTGACGAGTGGTCGGTGCAACAGACCCCAACCCACCAGCCTCAGCGGATGAGTTGGGGTGTTGTGCAGCTTACTTTTTTGTGACAAAGTTCGCAATCATCGTCAGAAATTCTTCCACCGGTGTACCTTTGGTCACGACTAAATCTGCGCGTTCGCAGCCGGGCGGGGTATCGACTGCGCCGGTGAGCACAACCACCGGGAGTTTGGGATTGTGGGCCTTGGCCGCGGCGGTCAACTCCGCGCCGCTCATGCCCGGCAGGTAATGGTCGGTAATGATGAGATCGACGTGCTTACGCCGCAGCAGTCGGAATGCACCCGCTCCCGACACCGCCGTGAGAACGTGATAGCCAGCCGAGGATAAAACCATACGGCGCGTCGCCAATCCATTCGGATCGTCGTCCACACACAAGATGACAAACGGCACTGTTTCAGACACTAACGTCTCCATCGACGCAACGTAACGACTTTGCTGTGTATTCATGTTTGATTTTTTGAACCTGGTCGCGAGTAATTAGCCGGCGTAAGTGCGACCCTACGCATAGTTACTCCGGCTTCCACCTGCCTGCGCGCCAGGGCTTCACATTCCCGGCTGAGCTCACGGGCCACTTCCGCGGGGAAGTAGCCGCGCAGCACGGCGGCCAAATCCAACCGCAGTATCGTGAGAAGCCGATCTTGCGCAGGGTTCATCAACAACTTCTAGATAGGAAAACTAGCCTTTCGGGTAGATTTTGGTCGCTCTTGCTCTGACCATTAAGAACAGCGGGAAATAGGTTCAGGCAGATACCAGAAAAAGAATCGCATATGGGAGCTTTAGTGTCGTTGCGCGGTCGCAAGTAGAAAATTGCGGTTGAGCAACAAGCAAAATGCCTTCGGCAGGGGAGAAAGCAAAGGATAGAGCACTACAAGAAACGCATTCTATGTCGCTGCTGCGGAGCTAATACTCAAATTAGCGTTCCGCAGCAGCCAGACTAGCAAGGTACCGGTGGTTAGTGGTTTACAGTCAAGCTTACGGTAGTTGAGACCCGCAGGCTACCGCTCGTACCCGTGATGGTCAACGTGTAAGTTCCATCCTGCGTGTTTCTTCCGGTGGATACGTTCAGCGTGGAAGTGCCGGGCGGCCTCAGCCAAGTGGAACTAAAGTTACAAGTCGCATTGGAGGGACAGCCGCTGGCGCTAAGGATTACATTGCTGTTGAACCCATTTTGAGCTGCCAGTGTCACAGTGTAGGATGCCCGGCTGCCACGGTCCACGTTCTGGCTGGAGGGGGCAGCCGTGAGCGTGAAGTTAGGCGAGCCGGTCACCGTCAGCATGATGGTCGTGCTTTGCTGTACGCCGCCACCGTTGCCGGTGACGGTGATGGGATAGGTTCCGGTCGGGGTGCTGGATCCGACCGTAATGGTGATGGTCGAGCTGCCATTGCCCGGCGCTGAGATCGTGCTTGGGTTGAAGCTGGCGCTCGTGCCGGATGGCAGACCGGACGCGGTCAATGCGATCGAGTCATTGAAGCCGTTGGTTGCCGTGGTGGTGATGGTGGATGTTCCCTGGTTGCCCTGAGCGACACTTAGCGAACTCGGCGAAGCTGCGATGGTGAAGCTCGGCGCAGCCGTGACGGTGAGAGTAAGGGTGGTCTGTTGCTGTTTCCCGCCTCCGCTGCCCGTCACGGTTAGCGGATAGGTTCCGGTGGGCGTGCTGGAAGCCACCGTAATCGTCATGCTGGAGCTACCGTTACCCGGCGCAGAGATGGAGCTTGGGTTGAAGCTGGCGCTCGTGCCGGATGGCAGACCCGACGCCGAAAGAGCAATCGAGCTGTTGAAGTTGCCACTGATGGCGGTCGTGATGGTGGAGCTTCCCTGATTGCCTTGCGCGACGCTGAGCGAATTCGGGGACGCAGAAATCGTGAACGTCCCCGAACCCGCAGTCACGGTGAGCGTGACCGTGGCGTTCACCTGGATGCCACCACCATTGCCGGTCACGGTGATGGGATAGGTTCCCGTCGGCGTGTCGGACGCCGTGGCGATGATCAGGCTTGAGCTGCCATTACCCGGTGCCGCGATCGTGCTCGGGGTAAAGGTTGCGGTGGCATCCGAGGGCAGACCGGAGGCCGACAACGCAATCGAGCTATTGAAGCCGTTACTAATGATGGATGTGACGGTCCCTTTGGTCTGATTGCCCTGGGCGACATTGAGCAGCACCGGCGTTGTCATTAGCCGGAAGCTTCCCTGCGCCGAGATGACAATGCTCAACGCCTTGGTCGCCGTGTTCATGTTGGAATCGGTAACCTGGACGGTGAAGGGATACGTTCCGGCTGTGGTCGGTGTACCGGAGATGACGCCGGTGGCTGCCAGCGCCAATCCCGGCGGCAACGGACCCGAACCGTCGGCCAGGCCCCAGCTATACGGCGGAGTGCCGTAGCTGGCGCTCAGCGTTGCCGAGTAGGCGCTGCCCACATTTCCGTTCGGTAGCGAGGTGGTGTTGATCGTCAGCGGCAGACTACCCGCGGGAGAAATGAGCAGCGAGCTCCACGACATGCCATACGTGGATTCCACGCGTATGCGTCCCACGGTCGTCAGCAGGTTGTCGTTCACGCTGGTTTGCGCGCTGAGGGTGTAGCCGTTGTAGGGCTGCATCCCCGCCAGCACAAAGCCGTCGAGCCATGAGCCGGCTGTCTGATCCTGCACCACCCAGTCATAGACGTTCTGTCCCGCTGTGTTGCCGCAGGTGTTGTTGCTGCCGAACCCTCCAAAGCCCGGCTCACCATACAGGGTGAGGTTGTAGTTGCCGTTAGGGAGGATGACGTCTACGCGAGTGTCGTTGGAAAGATCGGTGCTGCGGCTGTAAAGCTGTGAATCGGTGCCGGTCCAGGTGTCGCCCTGGCAAAGCGTAAATCCCTGCCAGGTGCCGTTCAGGGTGCCCCAGGCCAGGCCGGGCGCTTCATAGGAGTTGTTGAAGCCGTTGTTCCGCCACGCGCCGTACCAGACCTCGCCGGTAGAGTCCGTATAGTCTCCAGTGTAGTTTCCCAGCGCAAGCCGATACGAACCGTCGTTGCCGACAGGCAGGCAGTCGGCTTCAATGTAAATGGGCAGGGCATTTGGATCCGCCGAAGAAGTCACGGTAATCATCCCCTGCTCTTTCACGGTGCAGTTCGGCATGGTCAGCAGGCCCATGGACGAAACTGTCGCACCCGAAATTCCTGAACTGACGGCATAGCTCACGGCCGTATTCACATTGCCATTCACCCAGACATTCAACTGATAGGACGTGCCGGCAGCGACGGTGATGCGCTCACGGTCGGTGCCGATCGTGGTGCCCTGCAAGATAACGTCGTCGGAGGCGCAGCCACTCGAGCCGCACACCGTAACGTACGTGCGGTTGGTGTTGGTCTGCTGGTAGCTGGCAAGATTGTTCGATAGCTGCTGCGAGGAGCGATCGACGACTTCGAGATAGGGCTCGACAGGCTGGAGCGCCGACCAGTAGCGGATATTTAACGACGCGTCCACCAGCACATTCGGATGGAATTCGCTGGATACTGTGCTGTTGTCCCAATTATCGCTGGGTATAGTGCCGTCGGCGATGACCATGCCGTACTTCTGTAAAGTCGCCAAATAGACCTTGGCGTAAGGGCACCAATTGTTAAGATCCGTGCTGGTGCAAAGCTGGTTGAGATCGACGGAAGAACTGAGGCGGACGGTGGTGCCGTAGGGGAAGAAATCGGCCACGAAGACGCCGCCCGAGGGCAGTGTGCCGAAGCTGCTCGAGTTCACGGGGATCGTAAAGTGATAGTTGTCGATGGCCGTGGCGAGTTGATCGCCGTTAGCAGCCGCCCAGGCGCCTGTCAATCCCCCTATGTTGATATAGAACTGGCAGCCCGGCGTGTAGGTGTAGTTATCGCAAGGCTGCGCCTGGGAAATATCGCTGCCCGCGGTGATGGTGGTTGTGGCGCCGTTAACAGCCGACATCAACTGGTTCTGGAAACCGGAGACCGCAGAAGCGTGGAGTGTGGCGGGCCAGACGTTCCGCGCCGAAAGGTAAGAGTTCGATACGGCGGTGCGGATGGCATGGCCAAGATCGCTGCGTCCCGCCTGAGTTGCCGCGTACCACTCCTCCATCTTCAAGGAGAGCGGTCCAACGGGCATGCCGGCGGCGTCCACGCCGCCAAGCTCCGCGTACGATGTGGGCGAGAACTTCTGTCCACCCTGGCTGTTGTAGTTCGGGCCGTTAAAGGGCGAGGGCAGCGAGGTCATGATGGTGCCGCTGGGCGCACCGCCCCATTGTGAGGAATCAAACGGCAGGGTGCCGGTATTGGTTCCGTTAGGCGTCATCCGCCAGCTTCCATTCGCCGCGGCCCACGCGCCGGTCGCGCCGGAAATGTTGACCAGGTAGTCCTGCGGAAGGGGCCACACCGTGTTCGTGGTCCAAGTCACCTGCGTGGGATTGCCGGCGGTGAACGTCACGGCGCGAAAGTCCACGTACAGGTTGTAGATTTCCGTCTCTTGGCACGTTGTGTTGTTGACGGTGAAGAGATGGCGATCGCCGCCGCCGTAGGCATCCACGCTTCGGCCCGACTCCATCATCAAGGTTCGTTCCGGAGGCATCGGGAAGTACGTGTCCTGATAACCGTTGGAGTTGGCCACGTAGTAGAAGTGCATCAACTCCTGCTGCGTATTGTTCGTGACGGGGTTGTCGTAGAACAGGAGCAGCTGAGGATAGAACTTAATATTGTGGTCGGGATTGGGATACTGCGTGCCATCCTCAGCAGCCCGCGTGAGCCATCTCGAACTGTGGGAATCTACCGGCAGATTGTTCACCGGAATGTTGAAGGGACTGTTGTTCGGTAACTCCTGACAGCCGCGGCTCTGGTTCTGCGCGGTAACCGTGGATGGGGCAGAGTAATACCCAGAACTGCTGACGGTCCCCTGGCCGGTTACCTGCCAGGTAAGCCCAGATCCGCAATTAGCCGAGAAGCTATAGCTACCGCCGGCCGGTACGCCTACCGGCGCCGAAGGGGTTATGCTACAGGATTGAGCTACAGTAATTTGCCAGGAGGAGAGGAAGAATGTGGTAGCCAGAATTAGACGAAACAACGATTCACCGCCAACATAGAATGCCTCACTTTAGTGTGAGATTTCAGTCTAGGTTGACAGGCACTATAGAGCTAGTAATAAAGCACATGGCGTGAAACTAAAGTAACCAGCAATAAAGTCTAAAGTCACGACTTCGTGGGCGGTGTGGCGATTGACTAGAGTTACCCAACTCCGAGGTCGCTATATGCCGTGCATCAGCAGCCGTTCCGGGCAAGGCAGCAGGACTTTTCCCCGGCTCTTGGCGATCATTCCGCTGCGCTGCCACTCGCTCATCAGGCGGCTTACGGTGTATGCCGTCACGCTGGCGGCCGCAGCCAGCTCCTCATTGCGCACGGAGAGTTCGATGCCTCCACTGACTCGATGCCCGACTCCTCCGGCCAGGTTGACCAACGCTTCGGCCACCCGCTGTCGCGCGGTATGGCAGCTCAGTGCGACCTGAGTAGCGATGGCAATGTTCATATAGTCCGAGGCGATCACCAGCGCGTTGTCCAGTAGTTTGGGATAGCGAGTGGCCAGGCTGCGAATGGTGGCGCGGTCCCAGATCAACGTGTGGCTGTCCTTCACGGCTTCCGTGGTCACCACATATTCCGAGCTGCGTGGCACCAGCGCCATGCCGCCGAACATCTCTCCCGGCGGATACCAGTGAACATGCAACCTCTGTCCGCCTTGGGTGAGGAAGAAGCTGCGCGCACCGCCGCTGAGAACCATATACAGGTGAGAGGCCGGATGCCCCTGGTTGGTGATGATCGAATTGGACATGAAATGGCGCTGGCGGCAGAGTCCAAGAATGGTGTGAAGGTCGGACAGCTCAAGCTCGTCCAGGAAGGGCGGTTGTAGCTTCTTGACGGTTGCGACCAGCTCGGGGAGGGTCATGGTGGCACGCATTCTGGCCAGCCGGCGCGCCGGCGCTTTGGCCGAGCGTTTGGGAGACGGCGACGGTGTTGCAAACGGCATTGGAAGGTAAGCAGTCATCGTTTCCTCTGACGGCAGCTACACAGCCGTTGCGCTGATCATACTCGATGCTGTCAAAACCCCGGCGGCCTTTCGCTTGCCACATGGAAGGCGCGCTCCAGCGCCATACCGGCCTCGCATAGCGTTCCTTCATCGAACAAGCTGCCGATCAGCGTCACGCCGTGCGGCACGCGCCGAGGCGGCGAGAACTTGGGCAGCGGATGCGCCGGATCGGGCGCCCAATCGCTGCGCGCCTCGGAAACTTCCACGAATCCCGCGCGCAACGTCAGCGACGGATGTCCGGTGAAGTTGGTGATCGTCAGCATCTCGTCGCGCAGCGAAGGCACCAGCAGCAGATCCACCTGCGAGAAGATGCGCGCCATTTCGTTGGCTACCATGCGGCGGAAGCGGTCGGCCTGCACGAAATCGACAGCCGAGAGGAATCGCGACTGGCGGAAGGTGTTGGGCCACGCGTCGGGCACCTGCATCTTCAGCTCGTTCAGCCCGCCGCTGAGCGTCAGCTCCTCGAATGACGCGGCGGCTTCGGCGAAGAGGATGAGATCGAGCGAATCGTACGGCCAGTCGGGAAGCGAGACTTCGACCGGAACCATGCCGACCTTGCTCGACGGTCTCGAGCGCGGCGCGATCGACGTCGGTCGCCGGCGCTTCTTTCATCCAGGCCGGGAAGTAGCCGACGCGCAGACCGCTACACGCTGGCGCTGGCGTCGAAGTCGAGCTTGCTGGGCACGCTGTTGACGTCGCCCGGATCGGGGCCGCTGATGGCGTTCAGCACGAGGATGGTGTCTTCGACGCTGCGCGCCATGGGGCCGAGCTTGTCGAGCGACCAGCACAAGCGTCATCGCGCCGGTGCGCGCCACGCGGCCGTAGGTGGGGCGCAGTCCGGTAATGCCGCAGCGCATCGACGGGCTGACGATGCTGCCGCCGGTTTCGCTGCCGATGGCGAAGGCGACCAGTCCCGCAGCGGTCGCGGCGCCGGGTCCGGCGCTCGATCCCGACGAGCCTTCTTCCAGCAGCCAGGGGTTCATGGTCTGGCCGCCGAACCAGATATCGTTCAGCGCCAGCGCGCCGAGGCTGAGCTTGGCGACCAGCACCGCGCCAGCGTCGTTGCAGCCGCTGCACGACGACGGCATTGTCTTCGGGCACGCGATTGCGGAAGGGCTCGGCGCCGTAGGTGGTCGGGATGCCGGCGGTGTCGAGCAGGTCCTTGCGCGCCCCAAGGAATGCCGTGCAGCGGGCCGCGATACTTGCCGGCGGCGATCTCCCGATCGGCCTGCTTCGCCTGTTGCAGCGCGAGGTCGCGCGGTCAGCGTGATCACGCAGCGCAGCTTGGGATTGTATTGTTCCAGGCGCGCGAGATAGATGTTGGTGAGCCGCTCGGAGGTGAGCTTGCGCTCCTGTATCCAGCGCGAAAGCTGGGTGACATGTCGCGAAGGCAATGTCTTCGTCCTTCGCGGGCAGCGGCCCGGGATCGGTGTTGCTGCGGATGAATTCGTTGCGCGCCGGCAGTTGCTGCGTGCCCGGGAGCACAGGGTCCCAGCGCGACCAGGGCGCGACGGGATTAGGAATTTCAACTTTGTGCGGCCCAACTCGCCGTTCGTAGAGCGGCGCCATCGCCATCCGCCAGTTACCCGCTGCCTGCTCGAGGTCTTGTTCGGTGAAGTTAATCTGAACGAGCTTCTCCGCCTCTTGGAATGTTGCAGCGGAGACCTCCGGACCCACGGGTGCGGCGGTGCCGAACGCCGGAGGTGCGCCGGGAGTGGTGCTCGTCGGGTTTTGCACCTGGGCACGAGCGGCAAGCGCTGCCGCGGCCGCCAGAGAAAGCTGGGTCAGGAACTGTCTGCGCGAACTGGACATGGTTCTCCTCGAGTCAGCCTACGCTGGCAAGATACATCATGGCTGCTCCGCAGTCATGATTTCAACGCAAAGCGGATGCCTACGCGCGAGATGTCAGACGCTGTGGCAGGCAGCAAAATGGCGGAGCCGGTATGCCACATTGTGCGATCCGACAATGCGGCACGACGGCGATTGGAGAAGTGCAGGGCGAGCCGACGGTTTTTACAACATTTTTACTTTCTTTTGATGTGCGGCTTCCGGTCATTGCGGTACTCTCTCTTCAATTGCAAACCTGATCGGAGAGAGAGGGGAGATGGCCAAACAGCCGCTCCCCGATTTTTTTCAGTTGCCGGTTGCCGGTTGTCAGTTGAACTCCCGCCATTTTGAATAGCCGCTTCCGAATCTCCCATCCGCTTCCTGGCTGGCCACCGACAACTGACAACCGCTTTTGCTACCATTTCCTGTTATGCCAGTCCTGACTGATACTTCTTCCTATACGCCGGTGCGTGCGCCGCGCGGCAACGAGCTCTCCTGCAAAGGCTGGGCGCAGGAAGCTGCCATGCGCATGCTGATGAACAACCTCGATCCGGACGTCGCGGAGCGGCCGCAGGACCTCGTTGTCTACGGCGGCACGGGCCGGGCCGCGCGCAATTGGGAGTGCTATCACGCGATCGTCCGTTCGCTGCGTCGCTGGAGAACGACGAGACGCTGCTGGTGCAGTCGGGCAAGCCGGTCGGCATCTTTCGCACGCACGACTACGCTCCGCGCGTGCTGATCTGCAACTCCAACCTCGTCGGCCACTGGTCGAACTGGGAGAAGTTCAACGAGTTGGAAAAGCTCGGCCTCATCATGTACGGGCAGATGACGGCCGGCTCGTGGATTTACATCGGCTCGCAGGGAATCATCCAGGGGACCTTCGAGACCTTCGCGGCCGCGGGCAGGAAGCATCTCGGCGGCGATCTTGAGGGCAAGCTGATCGTCTCCGGCGGCATGGGCGGCATGAGCGGAGCGCAGCCACTGGCGGCGACGATGACGGGCGCGTGCTACCTGGGTATCGAGGTCGATCCCGAGCGCATCAAGAAGCGGCTGCGCACCGGCTATTGCGACTTCATGGTGAACTCGCTCGACGAGGCGCTGCGCATCATCAAAAACGCCGTCCGCAAAAAAGAGAACGTGTCAGTCGGGCTGGTCGGCAACTGCGGCGACGTTATTCCGGAGCTCGCCGAGCGCGGCGTCGTGCCTGACATTCTCACCGATCAGACCTCGGCGCACGATCCACTGAACGGCTACGTTCCCAGCGGCATGTCGCTGGAGGAGGCGTTGGAGTTGCGCCAACGCGATCCCAAGGCGTATGTGGAGCGCTCGCTCGACACCATGGCGCGCCACGTCGAAGGCATGCTCAAGCTGCAGAAGATGGGCGCGGTCACGTTCGACTACGGCAACAACATCCGCACCTTTGCCTTCGAGCACGGCGTGAAGAATGCCTACGACTTCCCCGGCTTCGTGCCGGCGTATATCCGTCCGCTGTTTTGCGAAGGCCGCGGGCCGTTCCGCTGGGCGGCGCTGTCGGGCGATCCGGCCGACATTCACACCACCGACGAGCTGGTGCTGGAGCATGTTTCCTCACGAACGAGATCCTGAGCCGCTGGATCAATCTGGCGCGCAAGCGAATCAAGTTTCAGGGTCTGCCGTGCCGCATCTGCTGGCTCGGCTACGGCGAGCGCGCGCAGTTCGGGCTGGCGCTGAACGATCTGGTGAAGCAGGGCAAGCTGAAGGCGCCGATTGTCATGGGCCGCGACCACCTCGACTGCGGCTCCGTGGCGTCGCCCTTCCGCGAGACCGAAGCGATGAAGGACGGCAGCGACGCCATTGCCGACTGGCCGCTGCTGAACGCGCTGCTCAATACCGCGAGCGGCGCGTCTTGGGTTTCGATCCACAACGGCGGCGGCGTGGGTATCGGCTATTCGCAACATGCCGGGCAGGTGACGGTCGCCGACGGCACCGACGAAATGGCCAGGCGCATCGAGCGCGTGCTGACGAACGATCCCGGGAATCGGCGTCGCGCGGCATGTGGACGCGGGCTACGACGAAGCGAAGACGTTCGCGAAGGAGAAGGGAATCAAGGTGCCGATGCAAGGCAGTAGTTAGCAACTAGCAATCAACGTTCAGCATCGGCGTTAGCAATCCGGCGTTAGCAATCCGGCGTTACGGCAATTCGCGCTCAGCAATACGCGTTCAGGCATCCGCCGTTGGCAATCCGCCGTTAGTCTCTAATCAAGGTCGGTTGTTTTCAGCGCGGAGCGCGCCACAATCGTAGCCCAGCACGTGAGTGCTGGGACAGAAATGCATCTGAAATTTCGAGTCCCTTCAGGGACGGCAGGAATCGTGCGGCGCGCCAGGGATTGTCCCGTCCTGACGGACTCTGGCATGGATTCGCGCGAGTACCCAGCACTCACGTGCTGGGCTACGATTGTGGCGCCCTTCGGGCGAAAAGGAATTGCCGCTCCCTGCTCGCTACTTCGTCGCCTCGAACTCCGTCCAGGGCTGCGAGTCCATGTCGCGCAGCACGTCCTTCTCCCAGTCGAATTCCGGATGCGCTTGCAAATGCGGCAGCGGCCTTGAAGTCGATGCCGCAGGCGTGTCCGGCGGCGGCGACTAACTGCATCTTCTCCGCCATGGCGGCAGTCGTGGCTTTGTTCTGCACCGTGCCGGCAGGCCGTACGGCGGCTGCCACTCGCCCATGCCGCGCGGCGAAAGATCGACGTGCCCGCACAGCGTGCGCTCGCTGGGCTGGTTCTGCTTGGCGTAAGCTGTCGTAGTGATCGCTCTCGAAGCGCTCGGCCGCCGCGAGATCAATCTTGCCTTTGTTCTCCGCCATGAGTTGCTCCCAGCGCACGTGACGCGCGTTGGCGCTAGGCTCCGGGATCAGTCGAGGTTGAAGTTCGTTTCCTCGCGCGTCAGCTTTTCGTTAATGGGGAAGTTGGAGCTGACGAAGTAGCCGTCGGTCTTGCGCTCCAGCGTGACGTTCTTCAGGCCCAGTTCGAGGCTGGCGATCTCATTGCTTCTTCGTGTCGGCAACAAGCCAGTCGTTGGCGTAGCCGCCGTTGTTGCCGTCCTTCATGATGCGCGCGAAATCGTCGATCGACTCCGAGTACTGCATGGCCTTGCGGGCGCGCACAAATTCCGGAATGCCGTTCGGATCGTAGCCGGAGAAGTCGCCGATGGTGGTTTCGGTGATGACGATGCCGGCGGAGTTGATGCCGAAGTCGTCGCCGCTGTGGATGAGGCCGGGGAAGCCGTCCATGATGAAGTCGCTGGCCGTGCGCGGGAACGATGTCGAAGATGATGGTCCAGCGCTCGCCGTCGAGATATCCCGTCCAGTTGTTGTGCGCGATGACGACGCGGCCGTCTTTGGTGTAGCTGCCGGTGGCGACAAAGGCGCTGCAATGCTCGCCCGGCGCGGCCGAGGGCGCTGGCTTGATGCCGTGCTGCTTGTCGTATTCTGGACGTAGTAGCTCCACTCCGGGAAGGCGTTCAGCGCCACCACGTCCCAGAGATCGAGCTTTCACGCCTGCGGCATTTGCGCCGTCGGTGATGCCCTGCAGTTCCTCGCGATATTCAGCCTCGATGTGCGGCCACATCATGTTCTTGCGCCGCGTCGCGGAAGAATTGCCAGTCTTTTTGCTCGTCGTGTGTCAGCTCAAGCTTTTCCACCTGCAGCGCGTCTTCGATCTCGGGCGCCAGCAGATAGCCGTGCTGAAAGCCGATCTGCGAGGGACGACCCGGCGAGGTGGACATAGGTCCAGCCGTTCTCGGCCGGCCGGCGAAATGCGCCCGCAAGGCGCGGATCGTTGGCCGAGTCCTGCTTGGAGGCAGGCTTGGTGTTGCGCGCGAAAGCGGGCGTGAAGAAGGATGAGCAGAAATCAGCGATGCACAGCGCCGCATAGAACTCCGTGATGGTGCAGAGACGAGCCGTATCGTAGCAGATTGGCGAGCTCCGTTAAGGCCGTCTTTATTGGCTTGAGGGGCTTTCGTGTAAACAAAGCGAAAGCTGTGTGTCACTCAAAGTCTGCGCTCGAGCGACGCTTGAGGGGCGCAACTGGCACGGAAGTCGTGCTTTCCACAAAAAAGGCACGGGCCGTTCCAAGGAAGAACCCGTGCCACGCGTGCCGGTTAGCACGCGCTCTCTCTGCTGAGGGAAACTAATCGTGCATCCATCGTCGAGGTGCGGATGCTCGAGGTGTGCGCATGTCCGCAACCTAGCGGGCACTCGCCCAGAATCGGCCGGCAGGCCGGATCCTCGCCAATCTCGATGACCGCCGGCGGCACCTTGATCTCGGCAAACTGCTCGGCTTCGGTCGAGTGCTCCAGCGCCGTGACCGACGACTTGCCGCTGGCGATGACCTGGGTGACCGCGTCGAAGTAGCCGGTGCCGACGAAGCGCTGGTGCTTCACCGCCCCGTAGCCGTGGCTGTACTCGCGCGCGAATTCCTTCTCCTGCAGCCGCGAGTAGGCGGTCATGCCCGCTGTCTTTGTAGGCGCGCGCCAACTCGAACATGCTGAGGTTCAGCGCATGGAAGCCGGCCAGCGTGATGAACTGGAACTTGTAGCCCATCTCGGCCAGCGCCGGCTGGAAGCGCGCGATGGTCGCGTCGTCCAGCTTCTTCTTCCAGTTGAACGAAGGCGAGCAGTTGTACGCCAGCATCTTGCCGGGGAACTGCTCGTGGATGGCGTCGGCGAAGCGCTCGGCTTCCTTCAGGTTCGGCTCCGAGGTTTCGCACCAGATGAGATCGCAGTACGGCGCGTAAGCCAGGCCGCGCGCGATGGCAGAATCGAGCCCGCCGTGAATCTCGTAGAAGCCTTCGACGGTGCGCTTGCCGGTGCAGAAAATCTTGTCGTAGTCGTCGACGTCGCTGGTGAGCAGGAAGCGCGCTGTTGGCGTCGGTGCGCGCCAGCACCAGCGTGGGCACGTCCAGCACGTCGGCCGCGAGACGCGCCGCAACCAGCTTCTGAATCGCTTCCTGCGTCGGCACCAGAACCTTGCCGCCGAGGTGTCCGCACTTCTTGGCCGACGACAACTGATCTTCAAAGTGAACGCAGGCCGCGCCCGCCTCGATCATGGCCTTCATCAGCTCGAACGCGTTCAGCGTGCCGCCGAAACCGGCTTCGGCATCGGCAATGAGCGGCGCAAACCAGTTGATGCCGTTCTTGCCTTCGGCGTGATGAATCTGGTCGGCGCGCATGAGCGCGTTGTTCAGCCGGCGGCACAGGTTCGGCACCGAGTCGGCAGGGTAGAGGCTCTGGTCGGGATACATCTGCCCGGCGTTGTTGGCGTCGGCGGCCACCTGCCAGCCGCTGACGTAGATGGCCTTCAGTCCGGCGGCCACCATCTGCACCGCCTGGTTGCCGCTCATCGCGCCCAGCGCGTTGACGTAGCTATCGCTGTTCAGCATCTCCCACAGGCGTTCGGCGCCCAGGCGGGCGAGGGTGTATTCGATGTGAAGCGTGCCGCGCAAACGCACAACATCTTCGGGGGTATAAGGGCGTTGGATTCCCTTCCAGCGAGGGTCGGTCTTCCAGGATTTTGCCAACTGCGCTGCGGTCGGTGCTGAGCCGCCATCTCGTGATCTCCTCTCGGTTCGTACTAAGAGTTCGGGTCTAGCTGACCACTGCTGCAATGACGCGACTCGGGGGCAAACGAACGTCGGTTCAATATGCTGAACATCATTCCGTATGACGTACACAAACATTACGTCTCGCCAGAACGCACGGGCAAGCCCTATGTTCAGTATATTGAACATAAATTCATAATCGCGTACGATGGATTCGGATTCCCACATTGGTAAACTGGTTGGCTATGGCTTCGCAAAATGACATCTCTTCTACCGCCGTCGAGCGCACGCTGCTGATCCTGGAAGCCGCGGCGCAGCGCGAGGGCGGCATGTCGAACGCCGAATTCAGCCGTAAGCTCAAGATTCCAAAGAGCTCCGCGAGCTACATCCTGCGCACGCTGGAGCAGCACGGCTATCTGCGCCGCGACGGCGATGGCGGCCGATATCGGCTGGGGATGAAGGTGCTGAACCTCTCGCGCGCGGCTCTGGGGGGCGTGGACGTCCGCGAGGTCGCGCAACCCATCATGCAGCACCTGGTGGATCGCATTCACATCACGACCCATCTGGCGATCCTCGATCACGGCGAGGCGGTTTACGTCGAGAAGGTCGAGGCGCCGGGGTTCATCAGGATGAACACCTGGGTCGGCCGCCGCATGGAGGTCCACTCGACAGCGGTCGGCAAGGCGCTTGCTGGCCTATCTCGATGCGAAGGAGCGCGACGCGATCCTTCGCCATCGCGGCGCTGAAGAAGCTGACGACGCACACCATCACCACGTTGCCGCGGCTGCTGCAGGAACTGGATCGCGTGCGCAGTTGGGCTACGCCGTGGACGACGAAGAGAACAGTCTGGGCGCGCGCTGCATCGGCGCGCCAATTTTCAACGGCGAAGGGGAGTTGAAGCGGCGATCGCGTCGACCGGCACCATCAACGCTGTACCGCGCGACGCGGTGCCGCATCTCGCCGACATGATCAAGGAAGCGGCGCGCCGCATCTCGCATCAGCTTGGCTATCGCGGGCCTTATCCCAAACTCGATAGCGGAAGATAGGAGTTTCGGCGACGGATTCACGATCAGGAGTGTGATCGCACGAGTCATACGATGTTGGACACCGTGGATGTCAACATTGAAAGTCCGGCCAGAAACAGAATTCGTTGACAACGCTTCGCGAACCAGCCCCTTGAGCGACTTGGGTCCCGTTCCTAGACCTTTCCTATCGGGCTGGCAGGCATTCACTCTCCTCCTTGCCATCCTGTCTCTTTGCTATATCTCCGCACTGGTCACATCGTTTGCAAATTACGATGAGTGCGTTCAACTTTGGGCGCGAATTACAGGTGTGAATTGGACTACGCAAACGGAGATTGCTTATGGCCGTCCGATACGCGGAGTTTTAAACCAGATTCTCCTTTCACCAATGAGCCGAATCGGAGATCTGCGCTACCTCCGTTTCTTGAGTGTCGTAACTATCGCCGCTTTGGCTTGGGCCATTTATCGAACACTATTGAGGGTCCGTTGGAATTGGTGTGATGCCTTTTTCTTTTCACTGATTTTAGGCGCTCTTCCACCTTTCCAAGTTTCTTTATGGGCACCCACGGGCTACTTTCCTTTGGCCGCCCTCAGCTCTGTCGAGGCCTTTTCCTTGGCAGAAAGAGCTCTTACGGAGTCAAGAGCAAAGTACAAATGGAGTTTCAGCCTCGCATCAGTGTTGCTGGAACTACTCGCTGCCACGATT
This sequence comes from uncultured Acidobacteriaceae bacterium, assembly GCA_963747045.1. Lineage (GTDB taxonomy): Bacteria > Acidobacteriota > Terriglobia > Terriglobales > Acidobacteriaceae > Bog-257. The sequence goes on from CAVVDN010000028.1 coordinate 32,912, forward strand.
TTTCAGCCGGGCGCAATGTTCTTCTGGATTCCTGCCGCTATTGTTATGTTCCGCCCGGAAGTCAAACTATCCTGGTTGTTTCGTCAGCTTATTTGGTATGCAGGGATTTTTGCTGCGGGAATGATACTGGCATTCGGTGTTTATCACGCTGGCCTGGCGAAATATGGATTCATGGTGCCGGCGGAGCGGACGCATTTAACAAGACATATATGGGACAAAGTCGTCTGGTTTGTCCAACGTCCGGCTGTCGACGCACTTAACCTGATTAGCCTTCACTCCAACGCAACGGTCGCTTGTGGCGTTGCTGTTGTTGGCTCTTGTGGACTTATTACTTATTTTCGAGGCAGCATCGGTGAGCGCTTCTCGAAATTTGGCATCGCGCTATGTCTCATTCCCGTGAGTTATATGCCTAATCTTATGACGGCGGAGAACTGGTCCGCCTACCGATCTCAAGTAACGTTAACGTCGCTCATCCTGGTTTATCTCGCCTTTGCGTGCATCGGCTATCTGAGATTGGTTCGTGTTCGGAAGGGGGCGGGCCGAGTGCTGACCGGTGCGCTCGGAGTAACAGCTCTAGCGGCTGTGCTGCTGGCAGCGTCCAACGTCCAAACGTGTTTCGTACTCCCTCTTTCAATGGAACTCCGCTTGATGCGCAGTCAGCTGACTGCGGGGGATCTGAACCAGGCGCACAGCGTTTACGTGATCGGTTCTACGTGGCAGGACTCTTTGGCGCCAGAGGAACGATACGACGAATTTGGCTATCCGTTTTCGGCTGCGCCGTGGGGACCGGGACCAGCCGCACATTTGTTGTTGCGGGAACTGGGATACGCGGCGATGCCGGTCAACGTGGCTCCTGTCGAAGGACCAGTAAAGCCACCGGATGGCGCGCTCGTGGTGGATATGCGTAGGCTGGCTTACTTTCGTTGAATTTCTTTGATCAGCGATACGTGACTGCAATCATCGCCATCATCACAAACCCCACCAGTGTGTGTCCCGTTGCGAAGCGGCGACGATTCCTATAGCTGTGGGAATTAAGAATTCCGCATTCCCGATTCGCCCATCTTCTTCCGCTTAAGCGGTCTGTGGAACGAGTTGGAAGCGAATCAGCGCTGAGCGCAATGCAACGCAGGCATCATTCCGGTCTGCGAAATTAAAGCACATTGCCGAGCTACCGTAGCGTCAAGTTGTAACAATGAGATTTGTCATTACAAGCCCTGAAGTGTTCTTAGAAGGCTGGTCCAGTCCGCTTCTGAATGAAGCATTAATTTCGGATTGCCGAGCACTCGGGCCTGTCTTGTTTTCAACAGCGTTTTATATCGCTTCCGGGCAGCACATTTTGACCACAACATACCTTTGTGACGTTGGGGTAAAAAGAATGGCGGGATGTAGAGCCACCAGAAATCTTGGCCCCGCACGCCACCACACCATACGCCAGGATCTAATCCCGCGGGGCGCCGACTACACTAATTGGGAGAGATAAAACTACAAATCTCCAAGAACCGGTAGGTTTGGTGCCGGTTTCTTTCCCATTCCCTTCTCATTCGTTCTTTCTGATTCGTAAAAGAGAACTGCTCGTACCGGCAAATAATGTTTTCGGCCCACCGTCCGAGTAGCCGAGCACTCGCCAGTCACCTTGTTGCCACCAACCGTTCCATTTAGCAATTCCAAGCAGAATTCGTGGCAAATGAGTTGCCCAAAGATAGAACAGACTAGTGGCGTGCTTGTGGGGGAAGTTGCTCGGGATTCGTTTGCAAGATCTCTTTCCCTGCTTTTTTGTAGCGGCTCCTGCGCTCACACGAATGGAATCCCCACCAGCTCCGAAGGTGAAAGTAACGCATGTCCAGGCCAAGCGCAGGCGAAGGCGGACGTAGAGCTACTTTCCATTTCTCATGTCAAACAACCGACCCTAACTAAACATGGGCCTCACTCTCGCACGGCATACAACGCCGTGAGGCAATGGTCACCAGCATTGTCGGTTCGCAACTACGAGCCAAAACAAGGAGGATATTCCGTGAAAAAGATATTTCGGTTCTTGGCAATTTGCACAATCAGTGCGGTTCTCACGGCATCGTCAATTGCGTGGGCGCACACAACCTATACTCAGGTCGATTATCCTGGCGCGGTGCTCACCGAAATCGTCGGCGGTCCCAACCTGGAAGGTACGAGCGTCGGCGTCTATAACCTTACAGCGGGAGGCGCCAATCACGGTTTCGCGCGTAACTGCAAATGGCATATTTACGGCGTTCGACGTTCCGGGCGCGACGAATACTACTCCCAACTTCATCAATCTGCAGGGAGTCATCGTGGGCAGCTATACCGACTCGGCCGGCACCAGCCACGGTTTCGTATTGGACAGGGGAACCTATACAACCGTGAACTATCCCGGTGCGCCTGGTAGCGCGCTTAGCGGCATCAACGACCTGGGTGAATTGTCAGGCTTCTACTGTAGCGATGCCGCGTGCGATACTTCAGCAACCTTTCACAGCTTTGTACGGTACCGAAGCGGAGTCTTCACCAGCTTCGATCCGCCTGGGGCAACCGGCAGCGAGGCCAGCACCGTGAGCTTGCTTGGCGCAGTGGTCGGTAGTTACGACACTACATCGGAGCCAACATGCACCACGCACGTGCCATGGATACCTGCTGTCGCATGGGAACTACACTACCATTAATTATCCTGGCTCCTCGTTCACGTTTGCCGGCGGGGGTAACATTTGGAATACCGTTGCTGGGATATACATTGATACTGCTGGCAACGGACATGGTTTTATGTGGAGCGCCGGTAATTACACATCGTTCGACTACCCGGGGCCAGCTTCACTGAAGCCAGCGGAATAAACGCTCTTGGAGTTATCGTTGGCATCTTTGCTGACTCCTCGGGCAATACCCACGGATTTGTCCGGACGCCGTAAACCCTAAGAGCTGATCTAGCCTTTTGTTTCACTGGTGGCCTGACGTCATCTCTGTTTGCCCGATTGATGTTGGGCCACCCGCGCCAGTGTCGCCCGAGCCGATCGCTGCCGGTACAAAGCTAGCGTGTAGAGAATTTGTCCCTTACCCCTCCCCAAGGCATACGAAGGGATGAGGCACCCGAAAGCCCGCAGGGCGGCACAATCGTAGCCCAGCACGTGAGTGCTGGGAATCGTTCAATATTTTTTTCAGAGTCCCTTCAGGGACGCCACGGAAGCGAAGATTCCGATCGTCGCGTCGTTTTGTGCCGTCCCCCGGACTCACCTTCATGTTTACAACGCGTACCCAGGACTAACGTCCTGGGCGACGATTGTGTCGCCCTGCGGGCTAAACATAAGGATTGGGAGTGGAGCAGCTCCCGCCACTACGCCACACAGCTTTGGGGCGAGTAATTACCTCGATAACAAAAATCACCCGCAATGGCTCACGGTGCGAATAAGTGCCGTGACAAACAGCCGGACCTTGCGCTACGATTGCACCCCAAAAATACCTGCTCGGAGGGAACAATATCTGTGGCAAGTGGAAGCGCAGTCGCCGTTCGTGTGGGCAAAGAGGCTACCGCCTCGAACCAGCTCAAGACATTCCTGAGCCGGTATTTTTATTTCTCCATGTCGCTGATGATGGCCGGGCTGGTGCCCTGGGGCTTCAGCCACACGATTGGAACCAGCCTGTTCCATGCCAATCCGCCGAGGCCGGTGCTGCTGTGGATACACGGCGCGGCGTTTTCAACCTGGATGGTCTTCTTCATCGCACAGTCAGCGCTGGTGCGCGTCAGGAAGGTCAGCGTACATCGTCTGATTGGCTGGTTCGGAGCTGGCCTGGCGGCGCTCATGGTGGGGCTGGGCTTCACCATCGCGGTAGTGATGACGCGCTTCGACTCCGTCGTTCTCCATCAGAAGGGCGTCGAGACGTTTCTGTTGATTCCGTTCGCCGATATGATCATCTTCGGCACCTGCATTGCGCTGGCGATCTATTGGCGAAAGAAGCCGGAATACCATCGGAGGCTGGTCTTCATCGCGACCTGCCAACTCATGGACGCCGCCATTGGCCGATTTGACTTCTGGTACAACCACAACCTTTTCTACGTTGGGCTGGATTTGCTGATCGTCGCGGGCATGGCGCGCGATTGGTACGTGGACGGCTGCGTCAACAAGGTCTATCTCTACGCTCTGCCGCCGATCATCGTCCTGCAGAGTTTAGCGGTTTACGCGTGGAGGGTTGATCCCGCCTGGTGGCAGTGGACCACGCGCGCGATCCTGTCGTGATATTTGTTGGCCGGCGGCTCAGTCCCGGAAGCGGTACTTGATCAGGTCGTAGACGGCCATAACACCGTCGCTCCAGCTGATCTTCTTGCCTTCGGCGTAGGTTCGGCCGTGATAGGCGATAGGCACCTCGTAGATGCGCGCGCCCAGCTTGGCGAGCTTCACCGTCATCTCCGTCTCCACGCTGAAGCGGTTGGAGTGCAGATGCATGTTCACCAGCAGGTCGCGCTTGAAGACTTTGTAGCACGCAGTCACGTCGTGGATGGCAAGGCCGGTGAGCACGTTGCAGAGCAGTGAGAAGGCGCGGTTGAGCACGTAGCGCGGGAAGCGCGGCACCTTGTGCGAGCCGAAGTGGAAGCGGTTACCGAAGACCGCGTCGGCATGGCCTTCGAGGATCGGCGCGATCAATGCGGGATAGTCGCGGGGATCGTATTCCAGATCGGCGTCCTGGATGAGCACCAGTTCACCGGCGGCGTGTTCGAGGCCGGTGCGCACCCCGGCGCCCTTGCCCATGTTCTTTTCATGCAACACCAGCTTCACGGTGTTCGCGCCGTTGCCGCCGAGCAGCTCTTGCAGATCGCTCTCCTGGAGAAATTCCCGGGTGCCGTCGGAGGAGCAGTCGTCGACGATGATCATCTCCTTGTGCAGGCTGAGCGGCTGGCGCGCAACCTGGCGCAGGAGCTTCATCACCGTGCGGTGCTCGTTGTACACCGGGATAATGACCGAGAGCGTGTGAAACTGAGGCAGAGCTTCGTCCTGGTCGAGCTCCGGAAGATCCTCCACGCCGCCCAATCCCGCTACGGAATTTGACGGAGACTCCGGATCTTCCGAGCGGCCGTTGAGCGAGGTGCGAGGACGAGTTTCGGAAACCAAGTAGACTCCCAGGATGATCAGCGACGGATCGAGCGGATGCCGGTAGCGCGGCTCCGGGAAGCAGATATAGTAAATCAGCGGGTAAACCAGCAGAAGTGTGGCGAACAGAAAGACGCCGTGCACGCGCCGCTTCAACGCCAGCAGCAGCCCCCAGATTCCCATCACCGACACGAAGAGCGTGTGCGAATTCTTGGTCTCGGCCAGCCATTCCCACTTGGCCAGTCGCGGCAGGCCATTCCAGAAAAACCAGACGCGGCGCAAAGTAATCACCGCAAATTTTTCCGGATGGCCGGCAATCCATTCCTTCGCCAGCCGTCCTTGTTCGACGCAGAAATCGTATTCGCCCATCTGCTTGTACTTCGCCAGCATCACGTCGCTCTGGCTGGGATGGAGCGCGAGCACGTACTGTCCTTCGGCGAGCGGATTATTGGCGATCCGCAGCTCGTTCCCGGCATTGTCGCGGATGAAGGATGAAGTGCCCCATGACCACGTAATCGCGCACCAGCCACGGCATGATGGTCATCCAGAACATCACCGCGCCGGCTACAGCGGGCACGATGAAGCGTTTACCGCGGCGATAGAGCTGGTAGGCCATCCAGCAGCCCGCGAAGGGAAGAAACGTCAGCGTCGCAGGATTGGTGAGCGCCTCGACGCCCCAGAGCAATCCATAGCCAAGCCACGAGGAAACGCGCTCGTCGCCTTCCATCTCGACCGTCAGCATGAAAATCAGGCTGAGCAGAAACGTCGAGAGGCTGGTCTCCCAGATCCACTTCACCGCCCAGAAAATCGTGTCGGGATAGAGAGCCCACACCCAGCCCGCCCAGAGCGCGACCTTCAATCCAAAGATGCGACGCGCCGTGCGATAGACCGTCCAACTGGTGAGCGCGCCGAAGACGCTGTTGAACGTCAGGATCGCGAATGCGGACGCGCGCGTATAGCTGCCGAAGGCGCGAAACGCAATCGAGACGACCCAGGGATAGATCGGCGCAGTCCATGCGGATGGGCCGGTGTTGCCGCCGAAGGGCGAGCTGAAGCCCATGCCGTGCGCCAGCGAGTCGGCGATGCGCCCGATCTCCCAGCCGAAACCGAAATTGTGCTCGTTGGTGCGGATGCGATACGTATGCGCGAGGGCAATCCACAACACGCGCACGGCGAAGCCGATGACGACCATCCACAGCGGCGAGTGCAGGATGGTCGGCCATCGTGACTGCGGCGCTGATGCGGTTGTTGCCGAGGTCGGCGCCAGACGCGCCGGTGAGGATGGTGCTGGCATTGAAGACTGAAGAGATTGTATTGGTAGAGCTGGCCTTCAGGCCAGCGTGGCAACGTCCTATCGATGTCCCGGGCCGACTTCAGTCGGCAACCTGTTGTCGGGCCTGCGGGCCGCTGAGAGTAAGGAAACGCGGGCCTGCAGAACTTACTCCAGCAGATTTCCCAACGGCCCCAGCGCGAGGTTCAGGTCCTCCGGCTTCAGCCCGAACTGATCGGCGATCTCCTTGATCTTCGCCTCCAGCTTCATCAGCGCCAGTCCCATCTCTTCCACCTGCTCGTCGCTCAGCGTGCCGCCTTCCATGCGGCGAATCGCCTGACGTTCCAGCAGCTGACGCAGAAGCTCGATCAGTCCCAGCACCAGCCTCGCCAGCCCCTGCTCGATCGTCTCCTGATTGCAATCGATGCGCTCGACCGGAGCCTGCGCGCTGGACTGCAACTGACGTCGCAGCTCCGCAACGGTTGCGGCCACTTCCTCCGGCGTGAGTTGCTTTGGCTTATCCACGGTCGGCCTCGCGGTGACGAATTCGCTGGGCGGCCACGGCCCGCTCAGCCGCAGGCGAACGCCTTCCGATCCGCCGGCGCTGCGCAGCGAGGCCAGAAAGCGCTCGCGGCAGTCGCGCGGCACCAGAGCGAACCAGCGATAGGTTTTGCGCTCTTGCCGCCCGCGCCATTCGCGAACCGAATCCGCCGGTCACGCTCTTGAGCTTACTTTCCACCGCGGCGATTCGTCCTGTGGCTTCCTGCCGCCGCTTGAGATATTCGCGTCCGCTCACCGGTGCGGCCAGGTGTCGGCAGCGGTGTCCTCAGTCCAGGTGGCGACGATCTCGTACTGCACCGCGTTCTCCACGCGCGCCAGAGCGTCGCGATACAGCTCCTGCTCCGCAGCGAGATGCTGCTCCAGATTGTCGCTGCTGTCGAGCAGCGTGGGAAAGCGAAAGGGAATCGGCGTCGTCACGGCCAGGATCTCACGCAGCACTTGATGAAATTGCAGCGCCGCTTGCTTCATCACTTCCGGGCTTGCCGAGGCACGCCTCCGCATCGCCAATGGTCGCTCCAGTAAACGCGAACACCCAGCAACTCGCGCGATTCGACAGCCGCATCGCAGACGCCGTCGCGAACGTCGACCGCGGGAGTTGGCTGGCGTGACGCAGTAGAGAAGGGCTGGCATTAGTCCGAGGCGGGCCCGTCGTGAGCGTTGAGGTTGCGCAGCGCCGTCTCCACCGACGTCAGGATGACATTCAGCCCGACGTACACCAGGTCCACGCCGGCGAGCGAGATCACGATGCTGCCATGAATCACGACGCCGGAATTCAGCACGTGATCGAGGATATCGAGCAGCGAAATGTCGCTGTCGCCCTCGATGGCGATCGCAGTTGGCGAATTCGCCTCAGACATGTTCCCCCACAAACGAGTACGGCGGCCACGGCCCGCTGCAATCGATGCGGCGAATGTCGTGCCATCGCGCGGCGTATTTGCTCAGCGCCGTACTCCAGCTTCTTGCGATCCTTGCGGCGAATCAGAAACGATCCGTGCCACACCAGGCCGGGCTGTCCGGCGCTGGCCTTGCCACCGGGACTGTCGGCGACAGCGATTTCTTCAGCGTAGAGACGAACTCTGCAACCTCCGCGATCGAGTTTCTTCTACGCGCGCGGCTGCAACATTTCGCGCTTTGCGCTTCAGGTAATCCGAGCCGCTGGACGGCGGCCTCGTGGCGCGACCTTTTGGCGCGGCAAGCGCGAAGATTTTGACGCCCCACTCGTCGGCATCGGCGACGCGGGCGAACGCGGCGCGCATTGCGCTTTGTCGCTCATCGACATGATTGGCCAATGACGCTTCAGTAGAAAGACGGTTGCGAAACGCGCCGGCAACGCCGGAAGCTGGCCGGCAATCTCCGCAGACCACGCGCTGATGCCGCAGTCCCGCCGCCGCCAGCCACTCCAGGTCCTGCATGCGCTCGGATATGTGGTCGGCGAAGTCGGACTTCGCGACGCGGCTGACCCAGCAGAGATAGTCCCGGCAGCGGATCGCCTCCACCGCTGCGGACGCCGTCGATGCCTTCCGCGGAGATTGTCGGTGCATCCGTCGCTCTGGCGTCGGCGAAATCGCATAGAGATAGAGAACCCGCGCAGGAGCCGCTTTCGTCTTGGCTGACGTTGCGGCGGATTTGATAACCGTGGGCAGCGTGCGTCGAGGAGCAGCTGAAATTGTACCGGATTGATGTCTACGCTCATGCGCCGCAACTCGCGCGTGAAGCTGCGCAGCGCTTTTGCGCCCGCGACCGGCTCGTCGAATTCCCGCGCCACGAAAATCTCGCTGCACCTTGCCCCGACGCCTCAGCTCGCCAGCGAAAACGCCTGCCACTGCGCCGCCAGCTTGCACCGCGCGCATCGGCTATCGTCCGGCATCACGCGGTTGACGAACACCGCCTGCACCGGCGCTTCCAGTGCTTCCAGCGCCCGCAGCAGGCGACGCGTCTCGTAGTCCGGCAGAGGCTCCGGCAAGGTGACGACCATGACGCTGCTGCGTTTCGAATCGCGCAGCAGTTCGACCAGCTCGCGCACATTCTGCGAGAGCGTCGCGATCTCCACCGCCGCGTCCTGAGCGATGGCCAGTGTACGGTGCGCGGCAAGGGTTTTCAACAGGACCCGCGCCCAGGCCAGCAGGCGCGCCGGTGTGCGCAACACCTCCAGCGCATGTCCCGTCGGGCGCCATGTCGATGACGACGCGCCCGCCGCTGCGCAGCAGGTCGAGGATGCGGAAGATGGCGAAGATCTCGTCTACGCCCGGCGGCACGACATCGAGCAGCGCCAGCAGAAAGTTGCGATCGAGGCTGAGGTCGAGATGAACGCCGCGCTCCTCGGCGGTCATCGCGTCGTTGAGGCGGCGCGCGCAGCTGCGCTGACCATTGCCGGAATTGCGCGAGGGCATCGAATTCCGCGGCCAGCAGTTTGCGGTCGCGCAGGACAGGACGTGGCGTGTCGCCGATCTTCGTGGCGAAAGACATCGTCGAGCGAGGGCGCGGGATCGATCGAGCAGATCGTCACCGTGTCGTTCTTCGCAACCTTGCGATGATGAAACGCGAGTGCCGCGGAGATCGTGGTCTTGCCGACGCCGCCCTTGCCGACGGTGAGGGTCAGCGGAGTTTCAAGCAGCGGCCAGGAAGCGGGTGTGAGTTGAGGTCCGCGGTCTTGCGGAGGCTTGGCGAATCGCCGGCCGGAAGTCTTCGCCTTCGAAGATATGTGCGCCGAAGGCGTGCAACGCCGCGACGCCAAGAATCGGGCAGCCGGGATCTTCCGCTGTGAAGCAACGTCGCTTGCGGAAATTCCGTCGCAAGAACTGTCGTGCCGCAGCGCTCTGCTTCGCTCGCGGTTCGACAGTGCGGGCAACTTGTCTTGCCCGCACCACAGGCGATTCAGAACGATCTCCGCGATCTGCTGCGCGCGCATTGCCCTGCGAAACTCGAAGCCGAACGCGCGGCCTCGTTCAGCGAGAACGGCTCGGGAGTGGTAACCAGGACCAACTTCGAGCCGTCGGCCGACAGCGCCTGCTCGACGCGCTCCACCATTCGCGCCCAGCGATCCAGCGCCGGCTCGCGCTGAACATGTCCGCCGAAATGCTGCGCCAGGACGACATCGCGCGAAGCCGCCGTCTTCCAGCACGTCAAGAAGCGCGCGAAGTGCTGCCGGCATCTGGAATAGCCGAATGGCATGGCCCATCGGCGCGGTATCGACCATCACCTCGTCGTAATCGCTGTCGAGGAGCTCGTGAATCGCCAGCAGCGCCGCCACCTCAGCCATGCCGGGCAAGCTGGTATCGAGCAGCGGCGCGAGCTCGTCGCGCGTGAACAGGCTGCCTTTGTTCAGCAGCGCAGCAGGTCGTCGCGCTCGGCGCCAGAAATTTCTGGATCTGCCGATCGGGATCGAGTTGCCGCGCCCGAACATTCCCTGCGCTGGCAACCGCTTTGCGCGATCGGCGATTTTGACCTGCAGGACATCCGCCAGCGAATGCGCCGGATCGGTCGAAAGCAGCAGGAAGCGCTGTCGATGCTGGCTGGCTGCGCGATGCAGCGCATAGGCGGACGAGACGGTAGTCTTGCCGACACCGCCCTTGCCGATGAAGAAGGTGAAGCGAGCCACGGCTCAATGTGACACAGAAGCGACACGGTTCGCCAGTCGCGGCTCGGCACTCGCCAAACCGGCACCCAGATTGGTAGTGATAAGGCGATGTTACGCCAGCAATCATTTACCGTCGCCAGTGGGAAGGCCGTTTGACGAAACAATAGAGGCATTTAGCGGGAGTTTGCAGTGCAGACAATGTCGCGTGAAGGTGTTGTAGCCCCACCACTTTGAGTCTGCGAAGAAGGGATTACCGCAGCGCGGACACTGAAACTTGATGAACCAGTTTCCTGGATAAGGACGAAAAGAACCCAGCCAAACGCAAAGACGAAGACGGGCAACGGCGTCCGAAAAAGCCGCTCTGCCACTAGACTGAAGCCGACTACAAAAGGCACAAAACCAAGGAAGGATAATAGGGCTACGTTTCTGCGCTTGCGGTATTCCCGCCATGGGTCCTGCTCTCTCATACGTGCTCAGTGTGCGCTTGAGCCAACCTAATCCAGATAGCTGCTGTAAACGGGCATTATCATAAGCGATCCCGAAAGGGGCAGCCGTCACGATTGCTTGTGATAAGGGGATATATCGTCAGTTATTGGGACGCGATCTCCTGCGCCATAGCTTGTATATCTTCCCATCGTATCTGTACGTCATTGTTTCGGAGTGATTAGCAGATGCCCATCTGGTTACGATGTCTCGGTAGCCCGCTGCATACCTGCGGCTGATTTCTACACAGTTTGCAGAGACCCACAGCAAAATCGACGCTTTGTTACCCGACAGCCGCACAATCCAGAACCATGCGGCGTCGGCGGCGGACATCGGAAAGGTGGCTACCAGCAAGTAGAACCGGTCCGTGGAACTGGTAAGGTGAATCTCGGTTCCTTTGAGCAGGGTTGCGGGGTCGAAACTCCGACCTTTTTCCTCCGCCCATTCCCGAGCCATATTGGCTCCTCGGCTGTTTACCACCGCCGTCACCACTCCCGAGGGCAAGGGAATCGGCTTCAGAATCGTTTCGTCTGGGCCATCTTCACAGAAAGATACCTGTTCTGAGATCGCTGGATTTTGCTGCTGCCCGGCATACACATAACCGACGAAGACGAACACGATTGCCGGGAGCAGACTCGCGATCATTCGGCTTTTCACGGGATCACCTTACGTCGAGACACTCGTAGCGTGCTCGCTGTGAGGAGGCTACCACCCTTGAGAAGAGCAAGTCTGTGATAGCTGTTGGAAACAGGCCATATCGTAAACTATGCGGCCAATTCGCACTCCAAACGAGGTATGCCGAACCCTTCGCCAAGCTCAGGACAAAGTCCAACAGGGTCCCTGCCGGGACGGGATGCCTTTACCGCATCGCTACCCAGGACTTTGTCCTGGGCTAAGCTGAGTCGTCCCGCACCGCGGGACCGTAGTGTTGCTCCCGGGAACGGTGATGCTCATTGCCGGTATAGCCTACGGCTGCCAGCGCCAGGCGCATAGCCAATACCCGGTCACTCGGGTACGATGGATGCTCATCCAGCCGCACTGCTTATGACCCAGGTCCTAGCTGCAATTCTCGTTGTTCTCCTCCAGGTTTCGACGCTTCTGGCGCAAGAGACATCCGGCAAGAGCAATCCGCCGCCGGCCGCCGGCGCGACGCAGACGCCCGCCGCCGCTGCGCCCTCGGTCTCTACCGGCGCGCCTCCGCAAACCACGCAGAAGGACGCGCAGCAGCCCGGAGCGGCGCATGCCCCCACGCCTCCCGATTACTCGCAGGAGGCCTACGTTGTCGAGCACTACAGCGAATCGATGCGCTTCGAGAACGACGGCACCGGCGTCATCCAGACCGACGCGCAGATCAAGATCGTGAGCGAAAGCGGCGTGCAGGCGCTGGGGCAGCTCAAATTCGGATATAGCGCGCTCAGCGACAAGCTGGACATCCCGTACGTTCGCGTGCGTAAGCCCGACGGAACCGTGGTCACGGCGCAGGAGTCGGCGATCCAGGACCTGACGTTTCCCGACGCGCCGGTTTACACCGACTATCACGAAAAGCACATCAGCGTGCCCTCGCTGCGCCCCGGGGATGTGCTCGAGTACCGCTTCGTCCGCACCATCGCGAATCCGCTTTCGCCCGGCCAGTTCTGGATGAGCTTCGACTTCGCCGAGAGGGCAATCGTCCTTGACGAGCAACTCGAAATCAATGTTCCGAAGGACCGGCAGATCAAGCTGAAGACGAAGCCAGGCCTCGATCCTAAGATCACGGAAGAGGGTGACCGGCGCGTTTACCGCTGGACATATTCGCACCTCAAAGACGACGAAGTCGAGTCCAGGAAAAAGAAGAAGTCGAGCCAGTCCGACGAAGAAACTCCTTCCGTGCAGCTGACCACCTACAAGAGCTGGGAGGAACTGGGCGCATGGTACGGCAATCTGGAGCGTGATCGGCGTATACCGGACGACTCGGTGAAGGCGAAAGCTGCGGCCCTGGTCAAAGGCAAGAATGATGACATGGCGAAGGTGGAAGCGCTCTACGACTATGTGTCGAGCAACATTCGTTATGTGAGCCTGTCGTTCGGACTGGGTCGCTTTCAGCCGCATGCCGCCAGCGAGGTGCTGGCCAACGGCTACGGCGACTGCAAGGACAAAAACACACTGCTGGCGGCGTTGCTCGCCTCCGAAGGCTTTCACTCCAGCTCGGTGCTGATCGGCTCGAAGATGAAACTCGATCCCGATGTGCCCTCGCCGCAGCAGTTTGATCACGTCATCACGCGCGTGCCGGTCGATGGCAAAGAGATTTGGCTCGACAGCACGCCGGGCGTCGCGCCCTTCCGCATGTTGTCGTTCAGTCTGCGCGGCAAAGAGGCGCTGGCGATTCCGCCCAGCGGGAATGCCGAACTGGTGTGGACGCCGGTTGACTTGCCGTTCGAGTCGTATGACCGCAGCCAAATCGAAGGCGAGCTGAACGACACCGGCAAGCTCACCGCGCACATCTCCATGACCGGTCGCGGCGATTCGGAAATCTTGCTGCGCTACGCCATGCGCCGCTTGCCCAGCAATCGCTGGAAGGACATCTTTGAGCGCGTGCTGCGCCAGTCCAGCCTGAATGGCGCGGAGATCAGCAATCTGAAAGCCACCGATCCCAACGACACCAGTGGACCTCTGGTCGTCAATTTCGACGTGACCGACAACAACTATTTCGACTGGTCGGCGGCAGAGCCGAAGTTCCCGCTGCCGCTCACCGTGGTGGGCTTGCCTCCGGGCGCTGAGGAAGACGAGTCGGAGGCCGAATCCAAAGAGCCGATCAAGCTCGGCGCGGTCGAAGAGTTCACCGAAGGGCAGAGCGTGAAGTTTCCCGCAAAGTACAAATTGCGCCCCCCCATCGGTGTCGACGTCAAGCGCGATTATGCGGAGTATCACTCGACGTACAAGGTCGATGGCCGGCAGTTCAGCAGCACGCGCACGCTGAAGATCCTGGTTCCGGAGATCCCGCGCACTCGCGCCGAGGATTACGCCGCCTTCCGTCGCGTCGTCGAGGCGGACAAGGCGCAAGCGATGACGCTCGAGAACGCTTCGCCGGGCGCGGGTGCGGGCACGGTGGCTGCCGACAATCAGTCGGCAGACGATTTGTTCAGCGCGGCCATGCAGGCCATGCAGAACCAGCATTATCAGCTCGCGGTGGACCTGCTGCAGCGCGTCGTACAGCTTGAGCCGAAGCACAAGGGAGCATGGTTCAATCTCGGCAACGCTTACATGGCGATGGGGAAGACCGACGACGCCACGATTGCTTACAAGAAGCAGATCGAGAACAATCCCTACGACGGCTTCGCTTACAACGGCCTCGGGCTGGCGTATGAGCAGCAGTCCCGCTTCGATGACGCGATTCAGCAGTTCCGTAAACAGATTGAAGTCAACCCGCTCGATCCTTATGCGCATGCGAACCTGGGACGGCTATATCTGAACCAGAAGAAATACGCAGATGCTGTGCCCGAGCTGGAGAAGGCAGTCGATCTTCAGCCCAAGAATGCCGTGATTCAGATTGAGTTAGGACAGGCCTACGTCGGCAACAATCAGACCGACAACGGCATGAAGGCTTTTGACAAGGCCATCAGCATCTCCCCCACTCCGCTGGTCTGGAACAACATCGCCTACTCCCTGTCGGAACAGAATGTGCAGCTTGACCGCGCCAGTCAATACGCCGACACCGCCATCCAGGCCATCGAAACGCAGTTGCGCGACGTGAGCCTCGACAAGCTGACCATGCAGGACCTCGGCACTGCGCAATTGCTGTTCTCGGTGTGGGACACAAAAGGTTGGATCGAGTACAAGCGCGGCAATGCGGATGTTGCCGAGAATTATATTTCGCCCGCCTGGCTTGCGGGCGGCACAGGCGATGAAGCTGAGCATCTCGGTGAAATGGCCGAGAAGGCCGGCAAACACGACGCCGCGATTCACTACTATCTCTTGTCCGTGGCCGCTGAGCAGCCTTCGATCGAGGGGGGCGCGCGTCTCACGGCCATGGGCGTCAAAGATGTCGACGCGCAGGTGAATAAGATACGTCCCGAGCTGGCGCACGAGCGCACGGTGTCGCTGAATAAGTCCGACAAAGGCACGGCAGAGTTTTACCTGCTGGTTTCGCCGGGCAAAATCGAGCAGGCAAAATTCATCAAGGGCGACGACAATCTGAAGAGCTTCGCCGATGTGTTGCAAAAAACAGATAAGGTAATGAAATTTCCACCCAACGCGCAGGCCCACGTGGTGCGCCGAGCTGTCGTACAATGTGGGACGACCGCGACCGCGCCATGTACTCTCGAACTTGTCCCTTCGTCGCAAGTTCGTAGCCTGGAGTAAAGTGATTGAAGCAGGAGTATCTGTATGTCTGATCTGCGATATCCCATCGGAAACTTTCAGTGGCGTGCGCCTGAATCGGAGGGGCAGAGTGCCAAGGACCGCGTTGGCTACATTGATGTCGTGGCGAAGATGCCGGGCCAGATGCGCACTGCGGTCCAGGACCTGAAGCCGGAGCAACTCGACACCCCCTATCGTCCCGAGGGATGGACGGTTCGCCAGGTCGTGCATCATGTGCCCGACAGTCACATGAACGCTTACATTCGCTTCAAGCTGGCGCTCACCGAAGAGCAGCCGCCGATCAAGCCTTACAAGGAAGCGGAATGGGCAAAGCTCCCGGACAACCACATCACGCCGGTGGAAGTCTCGCTGCATCTGCTCGCGGCCCTGCACTCGCGCTGGGTGGATGTATTGGAGTCGATGAAGCCGTCCGATTTCGGACGCACACTGTACCATCCTGAACATGGCGTCGTCACGCTGGACCGCATGCTGGCGCTGTATGCGTGGCACTCGAAGCATCATGTCGCGCACATCACTTCTCTACGCGAACGCATGGGATGGAACCTGCGCGCAGCCGCCGCGCAACTCTGACACGTTGCGGGACGTGCGCACACTCGCGCGTGACGTAGCGCTCATTTCACCAGAGAAGCCGCGAAGCCGGGCGCATGTCAATGGCATCGATCGTTGATTCGCAACAACGCTGTCTCTTTGCGCTGAATCCAAGCCGCTCTTCCACTCATCCGTTAAGAACTGTGAAATGCAGATGAGATGCGCTCACGCGCGTGCGAGCCGCTCGTCCAAGCCACATCGCGAGACCCGGCAAGTCCCACATTTGGATTTGCTGGAAGAAAAAGCGCGACGCTGTGAACTTTACGTTGTCGGGAAACGTATACAGCTAAGAACAACTGTCGCCGTGCTGTGCGCGGATGGCAGTTCAGGTGCAAAACAATTTGGGGCTAAACAGAATGTTTCGCCAGCGGTTTGGCGGCCCAGGCGAGACAATCTTTGGGTGGCGTGGAAGCGTCCCCCTGACTGTTTAACCCCGGAGTCACATTCTATGCCGCGCGCCGGGAAATGCAAGTCTCCCCGTAGGCGTGTATGCGCGTGGGCCGCCAGAACGACTGTCATCAAGGAGATTGAGTATGACTCGTACACTGGCCCGTTTCACGCTTCTCGTTTTTGCCCTTACCCTTTCCATCAGCGCTTTCGCCGGCGCCAAGTCGGAGACCATCACGCTCTACCACGACGCGCAGCTCAACGGTAAGACACTTCGCGCCGGTGAATACACTGTCAAGTGCAACAACACCGGTTCGACATCGCAGGTCACCTTCCTGCACAACGGCAAGGAAGTCGCTACGGCTACCGGACAGGTGAAGCAGATCAGCAACGCACCCGAGAGCAATCAGATTGTCACCCAGGACGGCAACGGCAGCGCGTCGATCAGCGAGATCGACTTCGCCCACAGCAATAGCGCTGTGAGCTTCGAGTCCGCCACCATGAGCGCCGGCGGCAACTAACGGCTACGGTTCATCACGGAGGCGCGGAGATCGCATAGTTTGCAGGGTTGCTTGTGCGCTCTTCGTCGCCTCCGGGTGATATACGAAATCACCGCGAGGGTCGGCCGTTGATTAATTGCTAGTGCGAATGACTAGTTACTTTTTACGGCTGGCCCGCCACCACTCTCGCTACCGCCAGCATGCTGATGGCGGCGGCGGAGGGATCCTGTAGCCGTTGCGCCCGCTGCAAAGCGGCGACGGCATCCACCTGGGCCGCGGCCTCGCTGACTTCCTGGATTACTTCCGGCGCGTCTGCCTTCGAGCTGGCGCGGTTCGCCCACACCTCATCGGCCGAGGCAAAAGCAATATCGAAATAGTGATCGGCTTGCTTGCGATCGCCCGAGGTGCCGCTGGCGAATCCGCTGGCCGCCGCCTCCCGCGCGCGCATCGACGGCGTCATCGACTGCAGCGCATCGGTGCGGTCAGCGCTGTTGCTCATGGCCTGCAACACGCTCACGTTCTCCTCATCGGGCGGCGGCAACTCGGCGTCCGCCTTGGCACTGTTCGCCACCTGTTGCATCGCGACGTCGGAGCGCAGCAACGCTTGATAGTCCGTCGATCCCAGCTTGCTGTTCAGCGCGCCCGTCGTCAGGTTCACCGCTACCGACCGCTGCGGCGAGTCGGGCAGCTTGGCCAGCCACAGCAACAGTTTGCCGCCGGCCGTCTTGACCGCGTCTTTGTTCATCTCGCCCGCAACGTGATCGAACATGGCCGCATAGTTCGGCGCCTCCGGCGCGAACGCCGACGCATCCTCGGGCAGGGAGCTGAACATCTTCACGAACATCGCCTGCGACCACGACGAACTCATGCCTTCGCTGTTCATCAGCGCCAGAATGGCGCGCCCCGCCACGACGCCTTGCGACACGCCCGCCTCAAGCTTGCTCTTGGCCGTTTCGCTCACCTGCTTGGGGCAGCTGGTGATGGCGCCAATCAGCGCCTGCTCGGCATCGACCACCGAAGCCGGCGGCACGCTCTGCACAAACGAAGCTGCTGCGGCGCAATCGACGTGCCCGCTCGCCAGCATCGACACCGAAGGTTTCTGACCTTCCGCCACCAGCTTGGTTTCGATCGAAGTGCCTTCGCGCGCGAACTGCTGCGCCAGCTTCGCGTCGATAGGTTCGACCACATTCACCGCTTCGCTCAGCACGCGCAGGCGGTCCTGCGGATCGGATTCCGGCAACGCGACCGCACTGTGCACGACGTCCAGCACAAACTTTTCCCGCGCCAGCTCTTTGCTGCTCGGCTTGGTAGCGGCGGGTTGCGATGGTCCGGCGACCTTTGCGCCGGGAGGAGTGGATTGTGCGAACGCACCCGTCGCAAGCAAAGCGCACAGAAGACAAGAAGACAACAATTTCAAAAGCAATTTCCCCCGGCCCGGAATGCGGGCCCAGTTTCATGCTAATGAAAAAGCAGAGCTGGCTATATAAGGCGAAGGCCGCAGAACCTTAGTACCGGTAGAGCTGGCCTTCAGGCCGGCGTCGCAGCCGCCTATTTCTCGGTCTGAGCCGGCTTCGGCCGGCGGCGCAAATAGGGCGCATTTCGGGCTTTTTCCCCATGTTCAGTGGCCGAAAGATGCGACGCCCGGGAGCGACTGAAAGCATTACTTTAAGTTCTTGGCCAGAAACTCCCGGGTGAACTTCTGCGCCTGGTCGGCGTCGTCCGCGCGATAGCCCTTGGTATTGTTGGGATTTTCAAACGCATGTCCCGCGTCGGGGAAGATGTGGATCTCGACTTTCTTGTCCATCGACGTCAGCCGCGTCTCAAATTTCCGCACATCGGCGACCGGAATGCCCTGGTCCTGCCCGCCGAAGATGCCCAGAATCGCCGCGTGGATCTTTCGCAGCGTGGAGTCCTCGGTGGCCAGATGGCCGTAGTTGATGACGGCGACCTTCAGCTTCGGATCGGCAATCGCCAGATCGAGCGCGTAGCCGCCGCCCATGCACCATCCGATCGCGCCCACACGCTTGGCCTTGACGAAGTTCTGCGCCCGCAGATAGGCCGTCGCTGCCAGCAGGTCGCGTTGGGCGCGGTCTTCCGGCACGCCGCGCATGATCTCGTGCGCCTGGTCAGCCGTGGTGGCTACCTGCCCGCGATAGAGATCGATGGCCAGCGTGACGTAGCCCAGGTTGGCGTAGTGATCGGCCTGCTGCTTCACCCAGTCGTTGAGGCCCCACCATTCGTGAATCACCACCAGCGCCGGAAACGGCCCTTCGCCGGCAGGTTTGAAGAGCACGGCGTGCACGGTTTCGTCGCCGCTGCGGTAGGTAACGTCCTGCGATTCGGCGGCTGCGGCGGAGATAGCTAGCGCCAATGTCAGTGCGGCAAGCAAGAAAGTCTTCATCGATATCCTCACCAACGATGAAACGACTGTTTGCCATGTTCTCACAACTTCGCCGACGCGGTCATTCGGTAGAGCTGGCCTTCAGCCCGGCGTTAAGCTTCTGTTGAAATGCCCGAGCCGGCTTTTCAGACGACGGCACCTACTCAGGCGCGAAAGGACACATGATCCTCGAGTCACGGAAGCCGCTTCCAACCCGCACGCATGTCTTCACTGCGAAGTCTTCTGACTCCATTTGCCGGCCACCTATCGGCCTGCCATTTCGGGAAATGAGGTTACCTTTGTTCGCCGATAAATCTCTTGTCGCCGACACTCTGCATCGCGTTCAACTAAACTTAAAGAGGCGCGAGGCGAGAATCTGTGCCGTGACGGAGCCGAATCGGTCGTGTTCTTCGTTGCGAGAATCGAGGACACGCGTGCAGCGATCGGATCGGTGGGATTGCACCAGCCTTGTAGCGGCGGTGCCAAGTCTTGAACGGCGACAGTCCGCGTAAGTTGATGATTGTGAGAACGTTAGTGAGTGCCTTGGAGAACGGCATCGCCAGAGGATACAGGAACGAATATAAACCCTTTGCTATCTATATTTTGACATAAGCCTTTTAGAATGAGGATCAAAAAAGGGGGGAGGGGTACCGTCGAGTTAGCTGGGATTTCGAACGAAGGTGCTTCGTCCCGGCCGGCTATGGCCGGGAAGCGACGCGTCTCTTCCTGCTAGACTTTTTTCACAACCATGCCCAATCGCAAGCTCACAGGTTCTGAAGTTCGCCGCATGTTTCTGGACTATTTCGTCTCCAAGGGACACAAGGAGGTCCACTCGTCCTCGCTCGTTCCGGCGAACGACCCCACGCTGCTGTTCACCAACGCCGGCATGAACCAGTTCAAGGACGTCTTCCTCGGCATCGAGAAGCGCGACTACACCCGCGCCACCACCTCGCAGAAGTGCGTGCGCGCCGGCGGCAAGCACAACGACCTGGAGAACGTGGGCTTCACCAATCGCCACCACACCTTCTTCGAGATGCTGGGCAACTTCAGCTTCGGCGACTACTTCAAGAAGGACGCCATCGCCTACGCCTGGGAGCTGGTCACCTCGCCCGAGTGGTACGGCATCGACAAGGACAAGCTCTACGCCACCATCTTCAAGGGCGAGCAGGGCATCGCCGCGCGACGACGAGGCCTACGAGTTCTGGCGCGCGACTCTGGAGAAAGATGGCGTCCCGCCAGAGCGCATCTACGAGATGGGCATGAAGGACAACTTCTGGCAGATGGGCGACACCGGCCCCTGCGGCCCGTGCAGCGAGATCCACTACGACATGGGCGTCGCGGCCAGCGACGCCGGCCACACCGACTGCCAGTTCGGCTGCGAGTGCGGCCGCTACGTCGAAATCTGGAACCTGGTCTTCATGCAGTTCGACAAGCAGCCCGACGGCGAGATGCGTCCGCTGCCCAAGCCTTCCATCGACACCGGCGCCGGCCTGGAGCGCGTGACCGCGGTGATGCAGGGCGTGATCTCGAACTACGACACGGACTTGTTCATGCCGCTGATCAAGCGCGCGGCCGAGCTGACCGGCGTGTCGCTCGAGACAGGAGATGAAGAAGGAAGATGTCGAGCAGTCGCACAAGCAGGCGGCTTCGCTGCGGGTGATCGCCGACCACGCGCGCGCGTCAACGTTCCTCATCTCCGACGGCGTGCTGCCGTCGAACGAAGGCCGCGGCTACGTGCTGCGCAAGATCATCCGCCGCGCCATCCGCCACGGACGCCTGCTCGGACAGGAGAAGCCGTTCCTGTTCGAGATGGTGTACGCCGTCCGCGACCTGATGAAGGATGCGTATCCCGAGCTGATCGAGAGCGCGGATCGCGTCGCGGAGATGATCAAGGGCGAAGAGACGCGGTTTGCGCACACGCTGGATATGGGACTTGCAGGACGTCTCGGAAGACGTGATCGAGAGCTGCGCTCGATCGAGCAGTGCACGAGTCGTCGAACGACTGAGTAGGACCTCGACGCGATGAGCTGTCGAAGCATGAGGGACATCGGATCGTCACGCGCGATGATTCTTCGGAAGCCGAAGAGCGCTCGCGATGCGGCTCGTATCTTCCCGGCGAGAGATGCGTTCAAGCTCTACGACACGTTCGGCCTTCCGCTTGATTTCATGAGGACGCGGCCGCGATCGCGGCATCGACTTCGATCAGGCCGGCTTCGACGCCGCCATGGAGGAGCAGCGCAAGCGCGCGCAGGCTTCCTGGAAGGGCGGCGCGAAAGCCACGGCCAGTCCCGCTTTATCAGTCGCTGCCGCCACCGAGTTCGAGGGCTATCAGCAAGACGCTCTCCACCGGATGCGAAGTGCTGGCCATCATCAAGATCGCACGACGGACAGCGGCGTCGGCGCGCAGGAGCTGAAGCCCGGCGAGCGCGGCGAGATCGTCCTCGACCACACGCCCTTCTACGCCGATGCCGGCGGACAGGTCGGCGATGTCGGCTGGCTCTACGTCCGACGATCACAACACCGTGGTCGCCGAGGTCGAAGGCGTGACCTATCCCGTGCAGGGCGTGCGCGCGCATCGCGTCGTCGCGCGAAGCAGACCATCCACGTCGGCGACAAAGTCGACGCGATGGTCAACGCCGAAGTCCGCCAGCGCCACCATGCGCAACCACACCGGCACGCACCTGCTGCATGCCGCGCTGCGCAAGGTGCTGGGCACGCACGTGAAGCAGGCGGGCTCGCTGGTCGATCCCGGCCACCTGCGCTTCGACTTCTCGCACTTCGCCTCGCTCGACGACGAGGAGCTGCAGGACATCGAAGACCTCGCCAACAGGGAAGTGCTGCGCAACGATCGCGTCGAGGTCATCGAGGACGTGCCCATCGACGTCGCCGTCAACGAGTACAAGGCGATGGCGCTCTTCGGCGAGAAGTACGGCGACCGCGTGCGCGTCATCCGCATCGGCGACTTCTCCACCGAGCTGTGCGGCGGCACGCACACCGCCGCGACCGGCGAGATCGGGCTGATCAAGATTCTGAAAGAGGGCAGCGTCTCCAGCGGCGTGCGGCGCCTGGAGGCCGTGACCGGCGAAGGCTCGCTGCGCCACTTCCGCAAGGACCATCAACTGGAGAACGTGGTCTCGACACTTGTGCGCGGCGACGACGAGTCTCCCGCCGAGGCGCTGAAGCGCGAGCTGGAGCGCCGCGAAGACGAGCTGAAGAAGCTGCGCAAGGAACTGGAGCAGGCGCGCATGAAGTCGGCCGCGTCGTCGGTGTCGTCGGCGACGGAGAACGTGCGCGAAGTGAAGGGCGTGAAAGTCCTGGCCACGCGCGCCGACAACCTGGAGCGCACGCAGCTGCGCACGCTGGTCGACAACCTGCGCAACAAGCTGGGCTCGGGCGTGGTCGTCATGGGCTCGGTGAGCGACGGCAAGGTCGCGCTGATCGTCGGCGTCACCAAGGACCTGACCGTCGCGCGTGCAGGCGGGCAAGATCATCGCCGAGGTCGCGAAGAAAGTTGGCGGCTCCGGCGGCGGACGTCCCGACATGGCCGAGGCCGGCGGCAAAGATCCCGCAGCGCTGGATGTCGGCGCTCGAGGAAAGTTATGGCGTGGTTTCCGCCCTGTTGTAATAAGATGGCGGAAGCAGGTGAAACCAAAGGAGGGTTTGTGCGCAAGATCGTTTTGCTGAGTCTCGTGGTTCTGATTGGAATGGCTGTACAGGCGCAGATGGCGAACAATTCGTCGGGCGCGACAACTCTGAAAGGCTGCCTGCAGTACACCAAACACCACTACTATCTCACCGACGCCGGCGGCAAGGAGCACATGCTGTCGGGCGCCGCGACCAAGCTCAAGGCCCATGTCGGGCATGAGATTGAAGTGACGGGCACGGAAGGAACGCACACCATGGGTAGCACGAGCGACGGCATGGCGTCCTCCGCGCATGAGATGCCCGTGTTCAACGTCACCAGCATCAAGCATGTGGCGGATACGTGCAAGGCAGGCACCTAGCTGCAGTTGTGCACTGTCATCGACAGCTGCGGTTCACGGTCGGCGATGCGTCCTGCGTCGCCGTTTTTTTTTGCGGTCCGGATTCGAGCGGGCATGGAACTTCGCCAACCTTGATTCGGCCTGCACAACCTGCGCGGCAGTACTTGGCGTCTCACTTTCGAGGAGGCTAGTCAATCTAATGGCAACCGCGAAGAAGTCGAGCAGCAGTCATCGCAAGTACAGCAAGAAGGCGCAGAGCAAAGTCGGCAAGGTGATGCGCGAGTACAAACACGGCAAGCTGAAATCGGGCCGCGGCGGAAAGGTGAAGAGCCGCAAGCAGGCGGTTGCGATCGGCATCAGCGAGGCGCGGAAGTCGGGCGCGAAGGTTCCGCGCAAGAAGGCAGCGTGATCGAAGCCGTCATCTGCGACGGCACCTTTATCTGCGACGGCACCTTTATCGATTCGGTCGATCTGCACGCGCACGCCTGGCAGGAAACCTTCGCGAAGGTTGAAGGTTGCGTTCGAAGACGTGCGCAGCCAGATCGGCCCTGATCGAGATGACGAGTCCAGCTTGCGTCTGGAAGCGAGCATCAAGCTTTGGCTGCGCCCGGCTTGCTCTGCAACTGGCGTAAGACGTACTGCAGAATTCCGCCGTGCTGGTAGTACTGCACTTCCTGCGGCGTGTCGATACGCACGGTCGCCTCGAAGTGCTTCGCTTTGCCGTCGGCGCTCTTCGCGCGAACCTTGATCTTCTTGCCGGGCGCGAAGTTCGCCAGCACCTCTTTGAGGCCGTCGATGTCGAAGACCTCCTCGCCGGTCAGGCCGTGCGTCTCGGCGGATTGCTCGGGCAGGAACTGAAGCGGCAGAATGCCCATGCCAACAAGGTTGGAGCGATGGATACGCTCGAAGCTCTCGGCGATCACGGCGCGGATGCCGAGCAAGCGCGGGCCTTTCGCCGCCCAGTCACGCGAGGAACCGGAACCGTACTCTTTGCCGGCCAGCACAAGCAGCGGCGTTCCTTCGGCGCGATACTTCTCTGAGGCGTCGAAGATGAACATCTCTTCGCCATCGGGCAGATGACGCGTGAACGCGCCTTCGCGATGCGGCGTGAGCTTATTCCGCAGGCGGACATTGGCAAAGGTTCCGCGCATCATCACCTCGTGATTGCCGCGCCGCGAGCCGTAGGAGTTGAAGTCCACCGGCTTGACGCCGCGCTCGATCAGGTATTGTCCCGCGGGACTGTTGGGCTTGATGGAACCTGCAGGCGAGATGTGATCCGTCGTAACACTGTGGCCGAGATAGCAGAGCACGCGCGCGCTGGTGATGTCCTCGACCGGCGCAGGATGAGCGGGCATCTTCTCGAAGTAAGGCGGATGCTTGACGTAGGTCGAGTTCGCGTCCCACGCAAAGGTCTCGCCCTCGGGCACGTTCAGACCGCGCCAGCGCTCGTCGCCCTTGAAGACGTCGTTGTAGGTCCTCTGGAAGAGATCGCCGGTGATGTACTTGCGAACGACCGCGTCTACTTCTTCGTTGGTCGGCCAGATGTCTTTCAGATACACCGGACCGCGATGACCGTTGCGGCCGTAGCCGAGCGGCTCGTTATAGACGTCGACGTCGATTCGTCCCGCAAGCGCGTAGGCGACAACCAGCGGCGGCGACATGAGATAGTTCGCGCGCACCTCCGAGTTGATGCGGCCTTCGAAGTTGCGATTGCCGCTGAGCACCGACGCAACGACGAGATCCTTGTCGACGACGACGTTCGAGACTTCCTGCGGCAGCGGACCGGAATTGCCGATGCAGGTGGTGCAGCCATAGCCGACGACGTTGAACTTCAGCTTCTCGAGATAGGGCAGCAAGCCGGAGCGAGTGAGATATTCGGTCACCACCATCGAACCGGGCGCGAGCGAGGTCTTCACCCAGGAAGGAACGGTCAGGCCCTTCTCGACAGCTTTCTTGGCCAGCAGTCCGGCGGCGATGAGCACATACGGATTTGAGGTGTTCGTGCAACTGGTGATCGCGGCGATGACCACGCTGCCGTGATTCAGCGCCTTATCGAGTTTCACGTGCTCCTGCACCGGACTTTCCTGCGAGTCGATTCCCGCGGGATGTCCGCCTTCGCTTTCCCACCGCGACTCCTGTTTCGGAGGAATGTGCTGTCCGGGCTTCAACAGGCTCGGCAGCGCATCTTCGAATGATTTGGCAGCATGCGAAAGGGCGACCCGATCCTGCGGACGCTTGGGCCCAGCAATGCTGGGCTCGACGGTCGCGAGATCGAGTTCCATCACGTCGGTGTATTGCGCCTCCGGAGTGCCGGGCGTGAAGAACAGCCCCTGCTCCTTGTAGTAAGCCTCGACCAACGAAACCAGCTCTTCGCTGCGTCCGCTGAGCCGCAGATAACGCAGCGTCTCTTCGTCGACGGGGAAGATGCCGCAGGTGGCGCCGTACTCGGGCGCCATGTTGCTGATGGTGGCGCGATCGGCCAGCGGCATGTTGTGCAAGCCGGGACCAAAGAACTCGACGAACTTGCCGACGACGCCTTTCTTGCGCAGCATCTCGGTGACGGTGAGCACGAGGTCGGTTGCCGTCGACCCTTCGCGCAGTTTGCCTTTGATGCGGAAGCCGACGACCTGCGGGATGAGCATCGAGACAGCCTGGCCGAGCATCGCGGCCTCGGCTTCGATTCCGCCGACACCCCAGCCGAGCACGCCGAGTCCGTTGATCATTGTGGTGTGCGAGTCGGTGCCGACGAGCGTGTCGGGATAAGCCAGTGGCTTTCCGGTCTCGCCATTTGCACCGACGAAGACCACACGCGCCAGATACTCGAGGTTGATCTGGTGAACGATGCCGGTGTCGGGCGGAACGATGGCGAAGTTCTTGAACGCTGTCTGACCCCAGCGCAGGAAGGCATAGCGCTCTTTGTTGCGCTGAAATTCCAGCTCGGCGTTGAGCTGAAACGCCTGCGGCGTGCCGAATTCGTCGACCTGCACGGAGTGATCGATGACCAGCTCAGCCGGTTGTAGCGGGTTGATCAGCTTGGGATCGCCCCCCAGCGTTTTCATGGCATCGCGCATCGCCGCCAGATCAACGACTGCCGGCACGCCGGTGAAGTCCTGCATCAGCACGCGGCTGGGCATGAAAGCGATCTCGCGCTCAGGCACGGATTTGGCGTTCCACGAGGAGAGCGCGCGCACGTCGTCGGCCTTCACCGTTTTGCCGTCTTCGCGGCGAAGGAGATTTTCCAGCAGAATGCGCAGCGAAAACGGCAGGTGCCTGGTCGCGCAGCCGTGTTTTTCCAAAGCATCCAGTCGATAGATTTCAAACTCGCGCTTGCCCACGCGCAGGACGGAGCGACTGCCAAAGCTGTTCATGGATGAGTCCCTTCTACGAAGATGAGTTGAGAGAGGGCGCAGATTCGAACTGAGAGTAGAACTACCTATCTTAAACCCGGCTGTATGGGAGAGTGAATACCCTGTTAGGGCTACTGCGTTTTCCTCTGCAACTCACTGCAGAGATTGTGCAGCTTGGCATCCTCAGTGAGGCCATCGGCGATGATGCATTGATCAAACGCGGCCTTGGGGTCCGAATCCTTCAGCAGTCTTGCCAGCATGATGTGCGGAGTCGGCCAGTCGGGCGCGATTTTCGCCGCGATTCGTAACTCGGAGACGGCATTGGGAATGTCCTTGTGCTTCTGATAGAAGATCGCGAAGTTGTAATGGGTCTTGGCGTCTCGCGGTGCCAGTTGAAGAGCTATCTTGTATTCGGCGATTGCCTCGTCGGGCCGGCCGGCATCGTCGAGCGCGCTACCCAGGTTGGTATGCGTGTTGGCGAGATCGGTGCGTGCCTGCTGGCTCAGCTTGTCGCTGTTCTTCGGTTCCAGCGCCAGCGCGTCGCGGTATTGTTGGATGGCGCCATTGAAGTCACGCTTCATATACAACACGTTAGCCAAGTTATTGTGAGGTCCTGTCAGCTGCGGGTTTAGCCGAATCGCCTCCTGATATTCAGCGACTGCACCGTTAAGGTCGTGATTGTCCTTGAGCGCGAGGCCGAGGGCGAAGTGCGCGGCTGCGTTGTCCGGCCGCAAGTTGATGGTCGTCTTCAGCTCAGCGATCGCCTCGGAATAGCCGTGCCGATCAAGATAGAGATGACCAAGGTTGTAGTGCGCTTCGAAATAATCCGGATATTCCTTAATGGCGGCTTTGTACTCTTCGATCGCATTCTCCGCGTCGCCGTCGCGCTCGAACACCATAGCCTCATGGAAATGTCGCTCCGCGCCGGCAGGGATGACTTTCGTCTGAGTCGGCTTGTCCGGGGTGGATGGCGGAGAAGCGGGCGCCGGTTCGGGCGCGGGTGCAACCGGGGCAGAAGGCTGCTGCTGAGGCTTGCTGGGAGTGGTTGTCGCTCTCGGCGGTTGCGTGCTGAGGCCGGGGACGGGTTGTGGCTGGGGAGCATCCTGCGCAAAGCCGACGACGCAAGCGCAAAGCGCGAGCACGGCCAAAACCAGCCCGCGAAACAAGTACGATCTGCAAATCATTGGACTACGAAAAGTATATCGTGCAGCGGCTGCCTGAGGCGGAAGCCGCCGGGGGAACTGACAAAACGAGAGCGGCCCGTTGCCGGACCGCTCGTAGCTGCACTTCTCGCGATAGGCGAGGGTCATTGGGTTGTGGTTTCGGTGCCGGACTGCGACAGCTTCTGAAGATGCTCGTTGATGCGCGAGATCTGGTTCTGCCGCAACTGGTCTGCCTTGGCTTTCTGGTCGGCCGTCAGCACCTGGTTGTAGATCTGGCTGCGGAAGGAAGCTTTTTGCACCGCCAGCTGGGCCATGATCTGCGACTGCTGATTGGCGATGGCCTGAACCTTCGCCTGGTCAAACGCGCCGCTTGCCGTCGCGTTCAGCATGGCGAGCCGGTTTTGCGCCATCTGCTGCATCAGCGGGCGAACCGTTGCGCGCTGGGCCTGCGCCATTGTTTTGATCTGCGCTTTCTGTGCGTCCGTCAGGTTCAGTTCTTTCGCGAGATAACCCATGTGCCCGTGACGATGACCGCTCCACGCGGCTGCGCCATTCTGCTCGCTCTGCTTGAGCGTAGGACAGCGTCGCAGCGCCACAAAGCACCAGCGCCAGTAAAGCAACGGCAACGCTTCCAAACTTCGTTTTCATTTTTCTTCTCCTTTGGCAATCTTTCTTGCCTGTCAAATGTAGAAACCCTGGGCTGGCGCTTTCGACGGTAAAGTCTGGTAACGCGCGTTAAGTTTTGTGACAAAACCGCTGTCTACGGGCAGGAGAGCTCCCGCTCGTCGATAAACTCCATGTTAAGTATTGCCGGGTAGGAGGACGGAAAGTTCCGAAAACTTCGGTCGAGCATGCTGGACCGTTCGTTCGAAAGTATATGCGTAAAAGAAAGCGCCACGGTTTTGCCGTGGCGCTGTTAGCAGGAGCCGCGAAACAATTATCGAGCCGTTGCCGTCTCTCTCTCTTGCGCAGCCGCCTTCGCGCGCATCGCTGGCGCGTTCCTTCTCGCCCACTTCATCGAGTTGGAGATGCTTGGTCTCCGGCGAGTACAGCAGGCTGGCGAAGGTCATAATGGCGCCGATGGTCAGGATTACGGCCGGCGACAGCCAGGTGTCATTGCCTTCAATCGCATGGATGAACGGGATCTTATGCGCCCAGAGAGTATAGAGCGGGAACCAGGCTCCAAGGATCGCGCCCGCGGAGTAGCCGAAGCCAACGCCGGCGGCGCGCCGCTTGGTGGGGAAGCGCTCGCAGAGATAGGCAGGAACGATGCCCCAGGCCAGCTTCAACATGCCCGCCATGCAGCACCCCACAATTGCCATTCCAAATATTGCGCTCAAGTGCTGCGTGATAGAGCACGTAATAAACCGGAACCCCCAAGACAACCAGGAACACGCAGTACCACTGCGTTAGAATCCTTTCGTCCCGGTGTTGTCCGAAAGCCAGCCGTAAAAGTTATATCCCAGGAACGAGAGGAACAGCGCGAAACCATAAATGAGGCTATAGCGTGGTATCAAAGCCGCGGCCTCCGAGAGTGAGAATCTTCGGCAGAAATCCATAAACCGAATAGTCGGTCAGGAACAGGCCTGCCATGAAGACGAAGACCTGCAGGAAGTCCCACAACTGTGGCGGCATGAACAACGATAGGAAAGGAGCCTTGATGATTTTTCCCGCCGCCTTGGTCTTCTCGAACTCGGGTGACTCCTGCAGGTTGCCCCGGATCCAGAAGGCAAGGAAACGGGGACAACGCCAGTCATAAACGCGATGCGCCAGCCAAAGTGGATCAGAGTCCACTTGCCGACAGGTCGCCGAGATGGCGGCAAAGACCAGCGACGCCAAGCACATAGCCCATGGGGAAGCCCGACTGAATGAAACCGCCGACGGCGCCGCGCCGCTGTCTGCGGAGCATACTCGATGGCGAAGGTGTGCCCTACGGCATACTCGCCGCCGAAGAAGCAGCCCATGAAGAAGCGCAGCACACAATACAGAACATAAGCTCCAGCGCCGGCCTTGCGCGTAGGTAGGCAGAAAGCCGGATAGCAGCGACATCACTCCCACGCCGCCGATGGTGAAAATCAAAAGGAAGCGGCGTCCGATCTTATCGGCATAGGCGCCAAAGAAGGCGGAGCCGATCGGACGGGCGGCCATGGTGATCGAGTAGCCTAAGACGATCGCGATGTACTGCCACAACGCGCTACCTTTGGGTGAGATGAAAATCTTGCCCAGGATGGGCGCCATGACAATGACCATCGCCATGTCGTAGGCGTCAAGCCCGAATCCCAGAAACTGGGAGATCATGGCCATCTTGGTTTGCTTCGAGAGAGATTGTTCCGACATAAGAGCTCCTGCTACAGAATATGGGCCGCTATGGAGCCTGTTTAGCACATCGTCAATAAACTGCAGCGCGACGCGCGTCACGAATGCTTGTGATGTATGACCGTCGCAATCACCGGAGGCCCGATGCGATTGCTGCATAGTTTAGGCCGAAATGGAGCCAAGGGCGCAGGCTATTTCCAATCTTCACGTCCCCAAAAAGTTGTAAGTGAGGACTTCGCCGCCGTCCCGACTCCAGCGATTGGCGCAACTGAATGAAAACACGAAGGATGCGGCTCTTCCCCAAGCCAACGACGCGGATCTGCTCACAGGCTCTTTGTGACCTACGTCACAAAATGCCGTGAGATATGTCCGCCTGCCTACCTTCTCCCCTCCCGTAGAGTTCCCGGCGAGGGCCAATTCCAAGGGGGACGCCTACATCCGTCCCGGTGACACCGGCAGCATAGCCGGGCCCGAATTGTGCCGACTCTCTTGCGGAGGCGAGGATGAAAGATTCTTTCCGGTTAGTGATCGTGATCCTGGCGGTGGTTAGCTGTGTGTTGTTGCCGGCATCTCTGCGTGCGGCCGACAACACCGCTGCAACTACGACGGGAGCGACAGGTGCAAACGCAACATCGGCACCTGCGAGCGGCGCCAGCCCGGGCGTGGCCGGTACCGCGAATTCAACCCTGCTCGACCTGCTCGTGAAAAAAGGCGTACTGACTTCTTCGGAGGCCAGCAGCCTGCGCAACGTATCCGGGTCAGCAGGCATGGACCAGTTACTACAGTTGCTCAAGGCCAAGGGCGTTGTAAATGACTCGGAGGCAGCGGAGCTGAAGGCCGCCGCCGATGCCGAGCCCACACATTCCATCGTGGACACCGACGCCACGGGAATGGGTAACTACAATTTGAGCACGCCGCAAGCGGCTCAAGCCAAACCTGCGGAGACCGGGCCAACCGTTGTTCCGGCCATCGCGCCACTCCGCGTGCTGCCCGTCGGTCCTCCCGTGAAGGGAGCCTCGGAGCACGGCATCAAACTGGGTTCGGGAGCGTATTTCACACCTTACGGGTTCATCAAGTCTACCGCACAGTTTCAATCGAACCAGGCGCGCGGTGACGACTTCCCAGTTCCCGGCTTCCTGAACGCCGACACCGGCCCGGGCAACGATTCGGAATTCCACTTGAAAGCGCGCTCCAGCCGTTTCGGAGCGAGGTTCGAGTGGCCGGACGCTTCCAAGAACATCACCATCACCGGACAACTCGAAGGCGACTTTGAAGGCAACTTCAGCCGCGCCGACAACCGCAACGTATCCAGCATTCGCAGCAACGCGTTCCAACTTCGCTTGGCGTACGGCCGCATCGACTGGACCGCCGCCCCGAATACGGACATCTTCTTCGAGGCGGGTCAGGACTGGACGATTTATGGTTCCAGCGCCCTGATGAACCTGCTGGAGACGACCTTCTTCGGCGCGTATTGGGGCAACACCTACGAGCGCTCACCGCAATTCCGTATTGGCGCGGTGCAGAAGCTCGGGGATCGCGCAACTGGAAGCTCTCGCCTGAGTTCGCGATCATGATGCCGTCGGAAGGCGACCTGCCTGCTGACGTCGTCCGTTGCACCGTCACCACGTTGGGTGTAGCCACCAACTGCAGCCTGGTGAACGGTCTCGGCACCGCTCTACAACTCGGCTATGGCGAACGCCAAGGTGCCGATTCAGGCCAACCGGAACTCGAGTCCAGAGTCGTGCTGCAGTTCCAATTGGACAAGGCTCCCGGCGTCGTCCCCGCCGAAATTCTGTGGAGCGGTTTCTACACGCACCGCAGCAATATCGTCGTGGCCTCGCAGGTACCGACGTGTACCGGGTGCACCGGTGGCTCGACCTTCTATCAGTCGGCGTTCCCCGATGGCGTTCAAACTAACAGCAAGGGATACGGCAATCAGGTCGCGATATCGCTGCCCACACGCTGGGTAACGGTGGTGGCCAGCGGCTATCAGGGAGCTGACCTGCGATTCTTCTTTGCCGGCCAGTTGCTTTCCTACTACACCCAGGCAGGCGGCCTGCTACACACCGCCTCGGGCTTCGCGGTGGACAACAATACCGTGACCTTCGGTGTCAACTCCGCAGGCGCGGCTGAAGTTGCGCCGCAACTGCCGGTGCGCGGTTACGGTGGTTTCGTTCAGCTCGGGTTCCCGCTGTCACGCTGGTTTAATGCCGATCCCAAAGGCAGAAACGCCGGCTGGCAGGCATACGTGGAATACGGTCTGGATGCCAGCAACGGGAACGATTTCCGGTACGCCAAAAACATTACCACGACGGGCGCTGGACCAGAAAAGGGCGTACTCAAAGCCGGAACCTTGTTCTACAAGATGAATCCGTGGGTGCAGTTCGGATTCGAAGAGAGCAACTACACCAACCTCGCTTACCCAGCGATCACGGGCGCCGATGCGGGCATCTGCAACGGAACCAAGGTCGGGGGCAAGAACACTTGCAGCATCACCAATTGGGTGACGGAGTTTGGCCCAATCTTCACCTTCTAGCCAACGCAAGCAGTGCCTGGCAGTCATGGGCGGCCGCGCAAGCGACCGCCCATGCTGTTTCTGCGCCAACCCAGATTCATTCGCTGGCCGTTTTGAATTGATTGACGGATGCATATCGCGAACCTAGGATACGAATGCTAAGGTAAGCAGCAGGAGGACTGAATGCGTAACGCAGCCATGCTTATCGCTCTATTTCTTCTATCGAGCGCTTTATTAATCGCCCAGTCTGGCAACTCATCCTCCGGTGCAACTCCACCGGAGAACCTGCCCTACGATCAGTCCGCCATCACCGGATGTCTGCAAAATGCGGCGGGGCACTACACTCTTCGAGACGAGGAGGGCACCGTCCACGAACTCTCAGGGGGCGCCCGCAAGCTTCGTGGCTTCGTGGACCGCGAGGTCGAAATTATCGGCAAGAAGGGAACCCGGACGGTCGACCGCACTGTCCCCGGCGGCGCATCCAATGTAGGCACAATCGAGGTGTTCGAGGTGAAGAGCGTGAAGCAGGTTGCGGATAAATGTAAATCTCCCGGCGAATAGAACTACTCTGCTTGCTTTTCCCGGCTCACAAGCGCAATAATTCCGGAATCCGAAGCCAACTATTTGTTCATGATCGAAAGGGAGGAACCTGTGCGCAAAACGATGGTGTTCACCCTGGTGCTGCTGATCTCAGCCCTTTGGCTGCAAGCGCAAGCTGCAGGCCAGACGGACAGCAGTCCCACTACAATTCAAGGCTGTTTGGCTTTCACCAACAGCCATTACTGGCTCACCGACAGCACCGGCAAGAAATATCACCTTTCAGGAGAGGCCAACAGACTCACACACTATGTCGGCCACCAGGTGGAAATCACTGGTATGCCGTCGGTGCGGACGCACGATGCTACAGTCCAGGGCGGGGAATCGAACGTTAGAGAAGTGGCCGTCTTCAAGGTGAAAACCGTCAAGGATGTGGCAAGCAGTTGCTCCGCGAGCAAGTGAACTTGACGGCCAGCGGTTTGCGAAAGCCAGCGGATCTACGCTAATCGTGTCCTGGTGACAGACTGTCCAACCGCGTCGTCCGCGGGTTGTCCCAGATTTGGGTCACCGCATCTGATTACACAGGATGTGAGATGCGCTCGGATATGCTGGCTTACGCTCTTTTCATGATTGCGGTGGGAATCTCGACTGCCGCGGCACAGAGCATTCCCGCCGGAACTGTTCTGCCGGTGATGTTGAGCTCCACGCTCGATACCCGCCATGACAAGCCTGGCCGCATCATCACAGGCAAGATCATGCAGGACGTGTCGCTGCCCGACGGGCAGACCATCCCTCGCGGAACGAAAATCCAGGGTCACATCGAAAGTGTTCAGCCCGCATCGAGCGCCGGGCCGTCGCAACTTACGCTCAAGTTCGACGAGTTGGAACTTAGGGGAGAGCGCATTTCCTTCAATGCGCATCTTCGGGCGCTGGCTTCGATGAACGAAGTGTACGAAGCCAGAATGCCGACGAATGCGTGGGACGACTACGGCACGTCTCCCAGCGACTGGAACACGGTGCAGGTCGGCGGCGCAGGGGTGTATCGCGGCAATGGCGAGGTCGTCGAATACGGGCGGACTGTGGGCAGAGCTACCGATTATGGCGCGGTGACAGCGAGACTTCTCGCCGCACCGGACCGAGGATGTTCCGGCGGCAGCGATAGCGAAGAGGCGCTGTGGAAGTTCTCACCGTCGGCGTGTGGAACCTACGGCTTGCCAGACCTCAAGATCGTGCGCGCACCGCAGGGAAGCAATAGCGGCGAAATCACGCTCCAGTCCGGCGGCAACGTGTTTGTCCGCGGCGGAAGTGGATGGCTGTTGCGGGTGGATGAGCCGCCCGACGGCGCCGGGTCCCCAAAGTAACGGCCGGCTCCGGTGTGCCGTTCGTCACAATATGATGTGACTTGTTTCCACGTCTTTCTTCGCCATTTGTTTTAGTTTCAACCTTGTGCGGACTTCCGTACCGCACTGGCGCATGCCCCGGCACTGCGCGTTGGACAAAAAAGATGGCAGCCACCCTTGTTGCTCCCCCCGAGATGTCTCCCCTGGAAATGCAGTCAGCCCTGAACGAGCTGGTTCCCAGCCATCGTGTTCTCATTCGCCCGATCGAGCTGATCGCATGGGCCTCCGATGCGAGCTTTTATCGCATGATCCCCAAAGCCGTAGTGCAGACGCAGAGCGTGGAGGAGATTCGCGCCCTGTTCGCCTACAGCCGGCAAAGCAGGATTCCCGTCACCTTTCGCGCGGCGGGCACCAGTCTCTCGGGCCAGTCGATCACGGATGGCTTGCTGCTCGAAGTGGCCCGCAACTGGCGCGAGCTTTGGGTGGAAGAAGCCGGTAAGCGGATCCGGCTGCAGCCTGGTGTGCTGGGCGGCCGAGCCAACCAGGCACTGACCGCCTATGGTGCCAAGATCGGGCCCGATCCCGCTTCCATCGCCACCTGTACCATCGGCGGCATTCTCGCGAACAACTCCAGCGGTATGTGCTGCGGCGTGGAACAGAACGCATATCACACGCTGCGGTCGATGAAGTTCCTGTTGCCCTCGGGAACGCTGATCGATACTGCGGCTGCCGACGCTGACGAACAATTTCACGCACGCGAGCCGCAATTGGCCCGCGGCATACTCGAGTTGAAGGCGCGGATTGAACGAAATTCGGCGCTTCGCGATCGCATCCGCAACAAGTACCGGATGAAGAACACCACCGGCTACTCGCTGAACGCCTTCATTGATTTTGATCGTGCGGTCGATATTTTCCAGCATGTGCTGATTGGCTCGGAAGGCACGCTGGCGTTCATCGCCGAAGCGGTCCTTAACACGGTTCCGGATTTGCCGGTCAAGTACACCGGCTTGTTGCTGTTCCCGGATTTGTATGCGGCTGCGGATTCGATTGTGCCCTTGCGGCAGGCGGGCGCAAAAGCCCTCGAGATCATGGACCGCGCTTCTTTGCGCTCGGTGCAAGGCCAGTCGGGCGTCCCGGCCTCCCTCGCGTCGCTGCCCGAGGGCGCGGCAGGACTGCTTGCCGAGTTTCAGTCTGCCAACGAGAGCGCCCGGCCCGATTTGGAGAAAGTGGCTGCTGAAGCAGCTGCGGCCTTAAAGCTGTACGAGCCGCCGAAGT
Source organism: uncultured Acidobacteriaceae bacterium (assembly GCA_963747045.1). Lineage (GTDB taxonomy): Bacteria > Acidobacteriota > Terriglobia > Terriglobales > Acidobacteriaceae > Bog-257. Next base: position 68,571 of record CAVVDN010000028.1, read on the forward strand.
TCACTCACATTGCCGCCGAACAGGCGCTGCTCTGGAAGATCAGGGCGGGAATGTTTCCGTCGGTCGGTTCCGTGCGCAAGAGTGGCACGACGGTTGTTATCGAAGATGTGGCGTTCCCCATCGAGTCGCTGGCGGATGCCGCGCAATCGTTGACCGGCCTGTTTAGGACGCACGGCTATGATGACGGCATCATCTTCGGCCACGCCAAAGATGGCAATTTGCACTTCGTTATAACCCAGGGTTTCAACAGCCAGGCCGCAATCGATCAGTACAAATACTTCATCGACGACCTCGTGAAGCTGGTTCTGGAGCGCTACGACGGTGCGCTCAAGGCTGAACATGGCACGGGGCGCAATATGGCTCCGTTCGTCGAGACGGAATGGGGGCACGAGGGCTACGAGATTATGCGCCGTCTCAAGGAACTCGTCGATCCAGAGAATCTGCTCAACCCGGGCGTGATCATCAATCCGGACCGCAACGGACATCTGGCGAACCTGAAGCAGCTTCCGTCGGTCGAGCCGGAGATCGACAAGTGCATCGAATGCGGTTTCTGCGAGCCCAAATGCCCCAGCCGCGACCTGACGCTCACGCCTCGACAACGCATCGTGGTGCGGCGGGAGATGGCGCGGCTTCAGCAATCGGAGAATGGCCGCGAGCTGTATAGCGCACTGGACAGCGAATTCCCTTATATGGCCCTGGATACTTGCGCCACGGATGGGCTGTGCGCCACGGCATGTCCGGTCAGCATCGATACCGGGCAACTGGTGAAACGTTTCCGCAATATTCGCGCTTCGGCCGGTGCGCACAAGTGGGCCGCGCGAATCGCCAGAAACTTTGGGCTGACCGAGCGCATGCTGCGTCTGGCGTTGCGACTCGGTCATACCACTCAGAGCCTCATCGGTGACAATGGGATGCGCTCGCTGACGCACACACTCAAAGGCATGTTCGGCGAGGTGGTGACGGAATGGACGCCGGACACGCCGTATGCAGCAGACTCGGTTCCGAGCACACAAAAGAATGGCGCAAAGGCCGTTTATTTTCCGTCCTGCATCTCGCGAGTCATGGGACGGCTTCCGGGCGAACCCAACGATCAGTCGTTGATGGAGGTCATGGTCAGCCTGGCGGCGCGCGCCGGCAACCCGGTGTACATACCTTCCGACGTCCAGGGAACTTGCTGCGGCACGCCTTTTTCGTCGAAAGGATTTACCGCCGCTCACGCCATCTCCGTCAACCGCGCGGTGGAGCGCTTCTGGCGCTGGTCTGACGAAGGCAAGCTTCCGATTGTGATCGACACCAGCCCCTGCACCTACGGATTCAAGAATGCCCGCTCGTATCTGACGGACGAAAATCAAGAGTGCTTCGATCGCATGAAGTTCATCGATGCCATCGAATTCGTGCACGACGACCTGTTGTCCAGGCTGCCGGTGAAGACCAAGGCTGAAAGCGTTGCGCTGCATCCGGTGTGCTCGGTAACGAAGATGGGAATTGGCGCCAAGCTCGAGGCCATCGCCAAGGCGTGCAGCGAAAAAGTAATCGTGCCGCTCGATGCGGGATGCTGTGCATTTGCCGGCGATCGTGGCTTCCTGCGTCCCGAACTGACGCAATCGGCGACTCGGCTGGAGGCAGCGGAGGTCAAGTCCAAGCAGGTGGACGGATGCTATTCCAGCAGTCGCACCTGCGAGATCGGCATGTCGCGCGCGACCGGTCAGATTTATCGTTCGTATCTGTACCTGCTGGAGCGCGCCACCCGTTAACCTTGGCTGGAAGCGGTTGGGATTGTGGTTCGGTTTTGCCGAAGTTTCTTTTGCCGCAACCGATTTTGGGCTATTGTGTAGGCCAGAGTACCGCGTTGCATTGCGGCAAACATGGCGCCTACCAGAAAATACGTTCCGGCCGTGTTCTTCCTGCTGCTCGTCGGCAGCGCGATGTCCGGCGCGCAGTCTGGGCCGAACGGCATCGCCCGTGCGACGGCAAACTCAGCCGATGTTTCCGCCCAGCAACCGGCGACAGGGAATCAGCTTCCACCTGACCGGCTGGCCACAACTGCCGTCTCGCCTCTCCAGCCGCTGCTCGACTTCAAAGACTCCGACGTCAAGTTCAACCTGCAAGCCTTGATGAATACGCTACGCGACAACCGGCATGAAGGCTGGGTACTGGCGGCTTACCCTGATCCGAAGACCAGCCGTCCGCTGGTTGGAGCGGGATTCAGTCTGGACCTGCCGGCACGAGAGCATATTCAGCGCGATCCACTGAACCCCACTCAGTTTCTGGAGCCATCGTCGGCGCAGTTATGGGAGGCCGCGGGACTCGAGCCAGAGCACCTGCAAGCCATGCTGGAGCAATTCGATCGCGAACTTGCCGAGTGGAAGAAAAACAAGTTTCGCCGCAAGGTTCGCACCCAGCAACTGTTTCCGGAGATCAGCGAAGAAGACGCGCTGAAGCTGCTGCGCATCTCCACCATTCAAGCCGTTCACAATGCGCGCGCCTACTGCCGCGACTTCGATCAACTCAGCGGTCCGCAACAGATGGCGCTCACGCAGTTGGTCTTCCAGATGGGCGTGAATCTGGAGGAGTTTACCCAATTCCTCTACGCGGTGAATCACGGGCCCGGCGCGGTCGCCGCGCTGCCGCGTGTCAACTTGGCGGCACCGATTTCAACGACAGAGACGACAGAGCAGAGCAGGGAAGTGACGCCTGTCAGTTATGCCTCGCAGACCAGCCCGGCCCCCAGCACAGAGGGCTTCGAAGCTTTCGATACTACGGCTGTCTTGAGCGATGCCGACTACTGGAAGGCAGTACAAGGCACGCTCATTCACAGCGACTGGGCTCGGCGCTACAGCACGCGTGCTGTCTCAGTCATTGCCATGTTCGATCCCACCTACAATGTCGCGCCGTGGCAGGCGGAAGCCAAGGTCCGCGCCGAAGTTCATCCTCTGCACAGCCGGCGACGTCATTCGGCTACCGTCCGCACTGCCAGCGCCTCTCACAAGAAATCCAACGTGCGCCGCCGCACCCACAAGAGCTAACGGCAACGTTCGCTGCTTGCGCAACTTCGCAATCCACAAATCAATCGTCGACGTCCGGAAAGTACTTTCGAATCCTGGCCCCCTGCACATGGTGGATGATCGACATCAAGGTCGCGGTCGACCAGCCGAACATGAGCACCCCCAGCATGGCTTCCCAGCCGCCCATGATCCTCCACGAGTATGGCAACAGGACATCGCCATAACCGAGTGTGGTGTAGGTCACCAGCGAGAAGTAGTAAGCCGTGTTCGGGTCGTTGAAGCAATGCTGCCAAAGGTAGAACTCGGACCAGACCGCGACTTCCACGGAATGGAGCAGCACAAGCACCACCACTAAGCGGATAACGTAAAACCAGCCGCGCGCCAGACCAGGCAGCGCCCGGTTCTTAAGGGAGCGAATGATCATGTGCAGGTTAACGTAAGTTCCTGTGGCATGGATGCAGACAACGATGGCCGACAGAATCAGAGCGTCCAACAGATGGCGCCACATGGAGTTCTCCTGTGCAAGCGCGCTAGCGCCGGGTGCAATGTTTGGAGAAGCTACGCGATTCGCCTGCGGACGTCAACGGCGCTGCCCGAATCCGACTGCAGCGCTCGCCGGCAGCTCACTTGAGAGCTGTTTCTCGGGCTTAGCAAACCCTCACGCCGGAATTGCCGTCCCACTATAAGGACAAGCGCGCATCGCGGAACTCCCGTCGAATGCGACAAGGAGGCAGAGATGACGAAGTTTCTCACAGGTTTACTGGCGTTGGCCTTGTTTGTGCCGGCTATCGCGATCGCACAAGACAAAAGCCAACCCGATACGGCGTCGCAGGCGCAGCGGCAGGAGGCGAATCAGGCAGCAGCGGACAACGTCAACGGAGTCGACACATCGCCGCATCACACAATGACCGGCATGGTGAGTGAAGGCGGCACGATGTTCACCAGCAACAACACAACCTGGCACGTCAGCAATCCCAGTGCGCTGAAGAGCTACGACAACCAGAACGTGACGGTGAAGTTCCAATTCAACACCGACAACAACACGATCAAGGTCAATAAGGTCACGTCGGCTGGGCAGTGACGGACGAACTTCCTAGAAACTACGCCCGATAAATGAACCGTCCCGCCCGAGCACGTTGCAGCTTGGGCGGGACGGTTTTATTTGCTCAGGATGCAGCTCCGGGCGGGAAAGAGCCGCCCGTAATTTCGTCAGTGCATCGTCCAGGGTGCGGCCTCGCACATCCGGATCAATCACCTGCCGGTCGGGACGCTCGTTTTGCCGTTCTGCGCAGCGCATGTTATTCTTGATGACGTAACAACATACGATAAAGAGTAGGAGCGCAGCCGATTCAGTGTTAGCCCGAGAGAAAAAAGCCGCCCTGATTGCCGATAACCGGACGCGACGACAACGACACCGGTTCACCGGAAGTTCAGATCGCCATTCTGAGTACGCGGATTGGCGAATTGACGGAGCATTTCAAGACCCACAAGAAGGACCATGCCTCCCGGCGCGGCCTTCTCATGATGGTGAGCAAGCGTCGCAGCCTGCTCGACTACCTCAGAAAGTCCGATACCGAACGCTACAAAGCCGTCATTCAGAAACTGGGCATCCGCAAATAAGCGGTTGCTGGCCTGAGTTACCTCGCTTCGTGCGTAGCGCACCTCACATGGCTATACGGAGGGCGCCGGACTCAGTGAGACTTGGGACCGATGTTTTTATGGGCGCAGCGTGCGCCCCTTAACCACAGCCTCTCTCGGCTGACTTGTATTTCACTCCATCTCCCATATCGTGACTGGGCTGGCGAAGCGCGACTTTGCGCCGCGGTCGAACAGCAGCTCCCTCCGCTCGGGCTGAGGCCCTCGGTCGGGATGAGCAGACTAAAAGGGTGATGCTGCGTTGCGCCTGAAGGCACGGGCCCTTTCAAAGCAAGCCCGGCCCGACAATGGAAATGGAATCGGTTGCGTTCAAACGGAAGGAAACTAGGAAATGAACGAAGAAATGACAGCCACTTTGCACGGCGTCAATAAGCATGAAATCAGCGTGGATTTGCCCGGCGGCAAAACCATTCGCTTTGAAACCGGAAAACTGGCCAAGCAGGCGCACGGCTCCTGCATCGTGCGCATCGGCGACAACGTCGTCCTGGCCACCGCCTGCGCCAATCCCGAGCCCCGCGAGGGCATCGACTTCTTCCCGCTCACGGTGGACTACCGCGAGTACACCTACGCCGCGGGACGCATTCCCGGCGGCTTCATCAAGCGCGAAGGCCGGCCCAGCGAGCGCGAAATCCTGACCAGCCGCCAGATCGACCGGCCTATCCGGCCGCTGTTCCCCGAAGGCTTCCGCTGCGAGACCCAGGTCATCGCCATGGTGCTCTCGGCCGATACCGAGAACGATCCCGACGTTTCGGGCATCAACGGCGCCTCGGTTGCGCTCAGCGTTTCCGACATCCCATTCCACGGCCCAATCGGCGCGGTGCGCGTTGGGCGCGTGAACGGCGAATTCGTCATCAACCCCACCTACGACGAGCAGCGTTCGGGCGACCTGAACCTGATGGTCGTCGGCACCTCCGAAGGCATCGTGATGATCGAGTCGGGTGCGCGCGAGGTGGACGAAGAGGTTGTGGTTCAGGCCATCGAGTTCGGCCACGAGCAGGTCAAGAAAATTTGCGCGGCCATCAACGAGCTCGTTGAAGCCGCGGGCAAGCCGAAGCGCAAAGTCGAGCCGCCGGTGATCGACCAGGACTACCTCGACGATCTGCGCACGAAGATGGGCGAGCGGCTGATGGACGCCGCCAACACCGAGAAACATCCCAAGAACGAAAGCTACTCGCTGATCAAGCAGCTCAAGGACGAGCTGAAGGCGACCATCGACGACGAAGACGAGTTCGGCCGCAAGAAGGCGACCACCTACTTCGACCTGCTGCGCGAGCAAATCTTCCGCGAGCAGGTGATCAAGGAGCGGCGCCGTCCCGATGGCCGCAAGTTCGATCAGGTTCGCGACATCTGGATCGAGGTCGGCGTGCTGCCCCGCACCCACGGCTCGGCTATCTTCACCCGCGGCGAAACCCAGGCGCTGGTCACGACCACGCTGGGCACCGCGAAGACATGCAGCGTTTGGAAGCTTTCGAAGGCGAAGCCAAGAAGCGCTTCATGCTGCACTATAACTTTCCGCCGTTCTCCGTGGGAGAAGTGGCGTTTCTGCGTGGCGCTGGACGTCGCGAGATCGGTCACGGCGCACTCGCCGAGCGGGCGCTGTTCGCCGTGCTGCCCAGCGAAACCGACTGGCCGTACGCGATGCGCGTCGTCTCCGACATTCTGGAGTCGAACGGCTCATCGTCGATGGCGACGGTTTGCGGGGCATCGCTCAGCATGATGGATGCCGGCGTTCCGCTGAAGGCGTCCGTGGCCGGCGTGGCAATGGGCCTGGTGAAGGAAGGCGACGATTACGCCATTCTCACCGACATCGCCGGCGCGGAAGATCACTACGGTGACATGGACTTCAAGGTCGCCGGCACGCGCAGACGGCATTACCGCCCTGCAGATGGACATCAAGGTCATGGGCATCACGCCGCAGATCATGCGCGAGGCGCTTGCAGCAGGCCAAGGCCGGCCGCATGCACATCCTCGACAAGATGAGCGAGGTCATCGCCGAGCCGCGCACCAAGATCAGCGAATTCGCACCGCGCTTCTACACCCTGAAGATTCCGACCGACAAGATTCGCGAACTGATCGGGCCGGGCGGCAAGGTGATTCGCGGCATCGTCGAAGCTACCGGCGTGAAGATCGACGTCGAGGACAGCGGCAAGGTCAACGTCTCGTCCAGCGATCAGGCGGCGGCGGCAAAGGCGCTGCAGATGATTGGCGACATCACCGCACTGCCGAAGTAGGGAAGACCTATCTCGGCAAGGTCACGCGGCTGGCGGACTTCGGCGCGTTCGTCGAAATCATTCCCGGCACCGACGGCCTGCTGCACATCAGCGAAGTTGCCGAGCACCGCATCAACGATGTTCGCGACGAGCTGAAAGAAGGCGATCAGGTGCTGGTCAAGGTGCTGGCGGTTGAAGGCAATCGCATCAAGCTGTCGCGCAAGGCGATTTTGAAAGAGCAGCGCGCGAAGATGCAGGCGGCGGGCGGCGGTGAGGCTGCACCGGAGGAAGGCGGCGGCTCTGCTGTCACGTTTGAGGGCGGCCACGAGCGCGCCGACGAGACCGGAGCAGAACTTCAATCGCGATGGCGGCGAGCGTCGCGAGCACGCCGGCAGCCGGCCGGGTGGCGGTGGCCATCGTCCGGGCGGCGGACGAGGTGGCGATCGCGGCGGCCGTGGCGGCGGACGAGGTGGCGATCGCGGACGCGGACGCCGCTAAGAGCTACCACTCAATGCAAGGGGCGCGGCTTTCGCTGTGCCCCTTGCAGTTTCTGGAGCACTATACGCAGGCCCGCCCAATCCACATCCGCCGCGTCGCTTATCGTTGACGGAACCATGTCGCCTCGTCCGACCGACGAGGCAATCTATACGGCACGACAACGACCGGCGGCGCGGACGGTAGTCATTCACCACGAAGAACACTGAGCCCGGGAAAGGAATTTCGAACAGAAACCCTCTGTATGCTCTGTGTCCTGCGAGGTGATTGCTTTGTTCACCCGGAATTCTCCGTGCGCGCTGTCTCTGTGTTGAATCTTTTCTTGACCTCAACTTCTCCGCGCACTCTGTGGTCTCCGAGGTGAAGTATCCTGTCCACGAGACCTCACCTATGAATCCCTTCCGCGCCTATCTCATCGACAAAGACTCCGCCGGCAAAACCTCCGGTCGCATGACAACCCTCTCGCCCGAGCAACTCGACCCCGGCGAAGTCACAATCCGCGTCCACTACTCGAGCGTGAACTACAAGGACGCACTCGCCGCCACCGGGACGGGCAAGATCATCCGCCGGTTTCCGTGCGTGGGCGGCATCGACATAGCAGGCGAGGTCGTGAACAGCGAAGATCCCCGCTTCAAGCCGGGCGACAAGGTCATGGCCACCAGCTTCGACATCGGCGTTGCGCATCACGGCGGATATGCCGAGTACGCGCGTGTGCCTGCTGGATGGGTTGTGCCGCTGCCTGCCGGCCTGGATCTCATGGAAGCCATGGCATTAGGCACGGCAGGGTTCACCGCCGCGCTGGCCATAGAGCGCATGGAACACGATGGACTGAAGCCGCAGAAGGGTCCGGTAATCGTCACCGGCGCAACCGGCGGCGTCGGCAGCCTCGCTATCGATATGCTGGCCAGGCTCGGCTACACCGTCGTCGCCCTCACCAGCAAAGAGTCGGAAGCCGACTATCTGCGCGGGCTGGGTGCATCCGAAGTCAAGCTCACCAGCACGATCGACTTCGCGAAGGTCCGGCCGCTGGAGGCCGGCCAGTGGGATGGGGCCGTCGATAATGTCGGCGGCGAAATCCTGCATTGGCTGCTGGCTAGCATGAAGCAGGACGGCACTGTTGCCAGCATCGGCAACGCTGCCGGCTTCGAGCTGAAGACGACGGTGTTCCCGTTCATTCTGCGCGGCGTCAGCCTGCTGGGAGTCGATTCCGGATACGCGGCCATGCCGGTTCGTCAACGCGTGTGGCAACGTCTGGCGTCGGCCCTCAAGCCTGCCCATCTGTCGGAGATGACCCGCGTCATCGACATGGAGTCGCTGCCCGCGGCTTTCGACGACTTGCTCGCGCGACGCGTAAAGGGGCGAACGGTGGTGCGCATCGGGGCGCACTGACACAGGCTACGGTCCTCAAAGAACGCTGGCGCTAGCCCAGATTGTCATCACCAGAGCAGCCAGGGATCTGTTTCCTGCCGGGGTCAGAAGGCAGTTCGCGTTTGGTATAATCTGGTTGCCGCTTTTCAAGCGCCCTTAGCTCAGCTGGATAGAGCGTCTGGCTACGAACCAGAAGGTCGGGAGTTCGAATCTCTCAGGGCGCGCCATCCTTTTCCGACCCCAACTCCAACACACAACGAAAACTCAAAAAACGGGTCGCACCCACTAGTTCCGTTTTGAGCGCCAGCGGAGTAAATTGTGGAATCGAAAGACCGAGTCGCTTCTATCCTTCGCTAAATCGGACGAAACGGTGGGCACCCGTCGGGGAAGTGCATGCCATGAACGAGAGCGCTTAGCCCTTTCGTCGTTTCGGGAGATCCGCCGTGTCCTTTCCGCCGCCGCCTTCCTCGAATCCGACCCACGCGCTGGCTACCGCCCTGCTGAATTACAACCCCGAGTGGGCGAGAATTGCGCTGGAGCGAGGGGCGGACATCTTCGCTAAAGGCCGGCGAGGCGAGACCTTGCTGGCCGAGGCGCTTACCAACGGATTACGCGCCTCCAAGAGCAAGGAAAAATCGGTCAGCGGCCGGATGTTCGCCGAAGGGCAGATCAAAACAGCAGCTTTGCTCCTTGAGCACAGCCAGACCCAGCCGATTGAGCGATTCTGCCTGTTTGACGCCGTCGTCGCCCGCAACTTCGCCGCAATCCACCATAACCTTCAGCCGATGCGGCTTGCGGCAACCGCTGCCGACGAGTATCGCAAGGCGTTGGCCCACGCGGTGGAGCAAGATGACACCGAGATCATCAAGCTGCTGCTTTCGGTGGACCGCTTTTCGCTGGCCGACGCGGTCAACACGGGCGATGCTGCCGCTGTCCGCTCGGCAATTGATCGTGCACCGCTGCAGGACAGTAATGCGGTGGAATATCACAAGTGCTTCATCGATGCGGTGCGGCGAGACAATTCCGAGATTGTGGAGTTGTTGCTCGCCGCGGGTATGAGCGCCACCACCCGCATCAACTGCCCGCGTGACGACGGAATCGAGTTGCCGCTACTCACCTCCTCCGCTTACCCTTGGCACAAATGGCCACTGCTTGCCTTTGCTGCGGCCTGGGGCAGTACGGAGGCGATGCGGGCGCTGCTGAAAGCCGGGGCCGATCCCAACGCGAAGCCCGATCCTTTGGCTCAGCCGCATGGGCCCTTCAACGACGGGGCCTATGAGCGCGGTCTGGCGCTCGGCAGAAGGCTCGCACGCGCCCAGGAGGCGGCAAAGGAAGCCGCGCTGGCGCAGCCGGACGCCGATCCCGCCACGCAATCGCTCTCCATACTTCAGGCGGCCAACGCGGCCATGGCATCGATGCCGCCGGCGGATTATGCGGTCGAGTATTCCGAGGGCTATGCCGCCCACATTACTCCGCTCATGATTGCCGCCAACACATCCAGCCTTGCCGCCGTTAAGTTGCTGGTGGAAGCGGGCGCGGACTTGAGCGCCAAAGACAAAAAGGGCAGGACCGCCCTGACCTACGCGAAGGAAGGCAAGTTCAAGCGAGTCGTCGCCTATCTCGAGGCAGCCTATGAAAAGCGAGACGCGGCCGGAGCGTTGACCCTGCGTGAGGCGGCGGCCACCGGTACGGTCTATCGCTTGAAGGCATTGCTCGAAGCAGGCGCCGATGTCGAGCAAGGTGACGAGCGTGGCCAGACGCCGCTGATGTTGGCCGTCGCGGCGGGCCATGTGGAGGTGGTTAGAATGCTGTGCGCGGCGGGCGCCAATGTGCATGCCACGCGCGGCGACGACGATGGCGACCTCTGGACGTGTGCCTTTGCCAAGCCCAATGAGGAGATCCTACGTTGTCTGATCGAACATGGTCTCAGCCCTAAGCAAACGCGAAAATCGGGACCTGCCTTGTTGCTGGCGTTCGGTTTAGACAAGCCCAAGGATATCCTCAAACTCTTGCTCGACAATGGCGCCGACGTGCACGCCCCGGTACCGGCGGAGGTGATCGAGAAGGCGAAGCGAAGACGTCAAAAACCGTTGCAATTTCCGAGAGCATCTCGACTGCGAGCCAATCGCGAGAGCGGGCCTGCGGAAGACGTGAAAAGCCCATGCAGCATACTCGAATTCGCAAAACAGTTCGCATCCCCTGATGTCTATTACATCCTTCACACCTTCGCGGGCGGCGCGGAAGAAGGCGACGAATTTTTCTACGAGCGTGTGCGCGATGCGCTGAAACAATGTGCAGGTCTGGCCGACGAGAAGTTCAAGGCGGAGGCGGCGCGCATCGGGGCGATCCTGCGCGCCAAGCCGTTGCCGTGGAAGCGGCGCAAGGGCGTCATCCACTACTCGTCATTGCTGGACAAGGCGCTGGCCGCGCATTACGAGCAGCCCGCGCCCGCGGGCCAGAAGATACCACTGCAATTGCTGCAACGGCTCCAGGCCGAGGTGGCAGCCAGGGGCTACACGCTGGTCTATACCGGGCTGGCGGAGGCGTCGTTGCAGCGGCTGCTACTGCTTCCGCTGAACGAACCGCTGGCCGCGCTCGCCGCCTGCGGCACCAACGCCGCCAACTACGGCCACGACACGCGCGATGTGGTGAACTGGTGCGCCGAGACCCGTCGCGAACACCCGCTGACCGTGATCGGCGTAGGCTTCGATTTCATGGATCTGAGTTTTGCGCAGCCGATCCAGGATAGCGAAAAACTCGCCGCGCGCATTGCCGAGTTCTGCCCCGACGTGCAGGTCGCCGCCAAAGATCCGCATGCGGTCGCCACCTTCGCGAAGGAGCTGGCAGAGGGTGGGCGGTGCTTCTTCTGGTGGGACTGATGGCTCCTGATGCAGGAGCCATCTTCCGTCGCCGACGCACGGGAAAGTGGGGGAATTTTATGGGGATTTCACAGCACGTGTGAGCGATAGTAGTAGTTAGGTTCCCCTAAGCCTTACAAGTTTGAAAAGAGTACACAACGGCGGACATTCGGTGTATGGTGCTTGAAACCTCCGGGGCGTACAAAGAGCAAATCCTGCTTCGCGTGCTTCTCGTCCGGCCACCGACTGAAAGCGAGTGACGAATGAAGTTGACCGACGGCATTCACTATCTAAGTCAGGACATGGGCGGCCATGTTCATGCATTTCTGCTGGACGACGGCGACGGGATCACGCTCATCGATGCTCTCTACGACAGCGACGGGCAGATGATCCTCGACGAGATCAGGGCTATGGGGCGTCAGCCGTCCGATCTCAAAAACATAATTGCCACCCACGCTCACCGGTCCCATATCGGAGGAATGGCAGAGTTGAAGCGGCAAACCAAAGCCAAGGTCTACGCTCACGAATGGGAGATTGGCATTATTGAAAGTCAGCGCAAGGCGACGAAGGTTTCGATCTGGCCCAAAGCTCCGCTGGCAGCCTACAAGCTGCAATTCGGGCTCGCCATCGGCTTCGACGGCCACAAGCCATGCCTGGTCGATCAATCTCTGAAAGAGGCTGATCACGTTGGCCCGTTGACGATTGTCTCCACCCCCGGACACACTCCAGGCTGTTTGTCCTTTTACTGGCCACAGAAGAAAGCACTGTTCGTCGGCGATGTGATCGTCACCTGGCCGCGGGTCGAAGCAGGCTGGGCGGGACTGACACTGGACATGAGTGAGAATGTGCGATCGGTGGGCAAGCTCTCGGACTTTGGTGATGTAGAGATTGTCGGAGTCGGCCACGGAGAGCCTATCCCACAGGGTGGGATCGAGGTCCTGAAGAAGCTACGAGAGCAGAAGGTTTAAGGGCTTCACATCGGCGAGATTCGATCAGGGTTGCTATGAAAAATCTATCTGTGATTCTCCTCTTGGGTGTAACTCTGTGTACGTTTGTGCCTGCCGATTTTGCGATCGCCCAAGTCGCGATCGGTTCGCCCGCTGCTCAAAAGCTGAGCCCCAAACAGGAGGAAGCCGCAGAACTGAAGGCGTGTGCGCAAAGCCTGGCGGGCGGATTTCTTAAAATTCCAGACACGCCCGATCTGCGCTTCCAGGGCAAAGTAGCGACTCCGACTGCGCGTTGTCGCGGCGGAATATATGCGGTTGAGTATCAATTCACACCGTGGGTGGATTGGTCGAGATATTGGGGAACGGGCGACTCCTCATCGATGCCTGTAGGTTTTCTGTCCGTAAAGGGACCTGATTTGCGCGGCATCACGGGGGCCCTGACTGATCTCGAATACCAACGCATTGGCTTAATCAAATTCAACTTGTTCGACAACTCCGGGACTTACCGGGCCTACATTAGCGGACGAGGCGGCGTCGGCGGACCGGCCTTGAAGACTTGGCCGGAAATGCGTTTGCCAAGCGATAGCGCGTACTACCAAGCCGTCGGAGGCGACGGCGAGCAATTATGCAAGGGCGACCTGATTCGCGCCCGCACGCTGACCGGAATCTGCAACGACATACGCAATCCACGAATGGGCTCGACCGGCATGCCCTTCATGCGTAACGTGCAATTCGAAACCAGCTTCCCCGATCTCGGGGAAACCACACTCACCAAGAATCGTCACGGCGGCCGCATCGGTCTTTTGACTCCCGACCCGCAGGTAATCAGCCGCAAGTTGTTCACGCGCCCGCAATCGAACCCGGCCGCCTGCAATGCAGGATTCGGACTGCCTAACAATTCGGCCGACGCAAATTGCGATTACCAGAAGGCGCCGTTCTTCAATGTCCTCGCAGCTTACTGGATCCAGTTCATGACGCACGACTGGTTCTCGCACATGGACGATGGACACAACGCTCCTGGTCCAATGATGCAAGTCGGCTGCAAAAGCGAATTAGTAAATAACGTGCCGACGCCACTCACTCCGGAACAGATCCAAAAGCTGGGATGCCGCCCGGCCGACGAGGTCGACAAGACTTACGTCTCGAATGACACGCCCCCGGATCAATTCACGGTGAACGGGAAGACCTATCTGACGCGGGCGCCGAAGACCTTCGCCAACAACAACACCGCCTGGTGGGATGCGTCGCAGATTTACGGATTCGACGAGGTTTCCCTGAAGCGCGTGCACCGCGATCCTAAGGATCCAGCAAGGCTGCTGTTAGAGCCCGTTCAGGGGATACCGGGAAGCTACCTGCCGATCTTGGGGCCCACCGATCCGGCGCAGCCTCAGTGGAAGGGACAGGAGTCGGTAGCATTTCCGGATAACTGGTCAATTGGTTTGAGCTTTTTTCACAACCTGTTTGCCCGCGAGCATAATTCGTTTGTGGATGAGTTCCGCAAAGAGGCGGCGCAAAATCCACAGGCCGACAGTGGTCTGCGTAACCCTTCCGATCCTGCGCGCGTGATCCGCAACCAGGATGTAACGGCAGACGAACTGTTCGCTGTCGCCAGGCTCGTCGTCGCGGCTGAAATCGCCAAGATTCACACCATCGAATGGACGCCACAACTGCTCTATGATGAGCCGCTCTACAAAGGCATGAATGCCAACTGGAGCGGCTTGATTGGCACGGGCGATCCGGAAGCCTCAGCCGTGCTGTCGGACATTGTGGTACACAATTTCGGCAAATCGGACGACGTCAAGAAAGAAACGCAGTGGTATTCGGTCTTTGCCTCGGGACCCGGCATCGTGGGATTGGGAAGCAAAGTGCCGCATTACGACATCGGCAATCCGAATGACGTGAATGGCGGCGTGAATCACTTCGGTTCGCCGTTCAACTTCCCGGAAGAGTTCGTCACGGTCTACCGTCTTCACCCGCTGGTGCCGGACCTCATCGAGTATAGGAATGTCAGCAATCCGAACCAGATTGCGCAGAAAGTCGCCGTGATTGAGACTTTCGAAAGCAAAGCGACCGACGCCATGCACTCCGGAGGCCTGGCGAATTGGGGATTAAGCATGGGGCGGCAGCGGCTGGGCCTGCTCACCCTGCATAACCATCCGCAATTCCTGCAAAACATAAAGCTGCCGCGGCTCGATACGCCGACACAGCAGATCGATATCGCGGCCCTCGATCTCATCCGTGACCGCGAGCATGGGGTGCCGCGCTTCAACGAGTTCCGCCGCCAGTACGGCCTTCGTCAGTTGACCAGCTACGACGACTTCGTCGACCGGACGCTTCCCGCGGACTCGCCCGCGCGCAAGCAACAGATGGAGACGATAGCTCAGCTCCGCGAGATCTATGGCACGCACGTTTGCGATTCGTCCAAGATCATCACGGATGCACAGTTGAATCCGGACGGAACACCGATCAACGACTGTCTCGGCCACCCGAACGGCTCCGTGGTGGACAACATCGAAGACGTGGATACGGTAGTGGGCTGGCTGGCGGAATATACCCGGCCTCACGGCTTCGCCATCTCGGAGACGCAGTTCGTGGTTTTCATTCTGAATGCTTCGCGGCGGCTATACAGCGACCGTTTCTTCACTTCCAGCTTCAGGCCTGAGTTCTATACCAGGCTCGGTATCGATTGGGTGAACAACAACGGGCCCGGGCCGGAGATGCTGGAAGCGGGAACACCCAACGGACATAAGCAGCCGGTGGCGCCGCTCAAGCGCGTGCTGATGCGAAATATTCCAGAGCTGACTCCGGAGTTGCAGCACGTCACCAACGCTTTCGACCCATGGGCGCGCGATCGCGGCCAATATTATTCGCTGGAATGGAAGCCGCGGCCCGATGCCGCATCCGATCCCGCGTTCAAGCAACAATAAAGCATCGCCGAACCTCTAATCGTTTCTAGATGTAAGTAGTCGGTTATGATTCCGGGTTCCATTCCCGCTGCTCATCCCCTCGACCTGGCGGTCGCCTGGTGGTGGCGACGTTCGCTGTTCTCGCAGGGCTGGGGTAATGAGGCGCTTTTTGCGCGTCTGGCGGACCGCGCCTCTTACCTCGATTCGCCAACGCCCATCGCGCTTCGCTGGAACAGCAGCCGCAGTCGTCGCGGCATAACGCGACGCGATGCCACGTTCGACTCGCCTTTGGAATTACTGCCGGAGCCGACGCGCACAGTCTACGTTCGTGCGTGGACGCGGGAGCAGCACAAAGCCGCTTGCGTTATTCTGGCGGGTTCGCGTGATGAAGGCTTTCGCGCGCGGGAGCTTGTCTTCGGCGACCTGATCCGGCGCGGCCTCGATCTCTATTTTCTGGAGAGCCCGTTCTACGGCAGCCGCCGTACCCCTGAAGGACCTTCACGGATAACCATAAGCGACCATGGGCTGCTGGGATTAGGTATGGTGCTGGAGGCGCGCGCGATGCTGGAGCGTCTGTACGCGAGCTATCCGAAGCTAGTTGTCGCTGGATACAGTATGGGCGGCCATATGGCAGCCATTACTGCCGCCGTCACGCCGCTTGCCGTCGGTTGCGCCGCTCTCGCTACCGGAGCCTCCGCCAGCACCATCTACACGCGGGGACTGCTGTCCTGGTCGGTGGACTTTCAGGCCCTGGGCGGCGCGCAGGATCTCCACGCGATGGTGAGCGAACGCCTGCACCAGCTCTTCGAAGTCGCCGATGTTACTCGCTATCCGCTGCCTAGGCGGCCGGATGCTGCGGTGATCGTTGGCTGCAAGCGCGACGGGTATGTCTTCAACAGTGAGACCGAACGCTTGCATTCTTACTGGAAGGGAAGTTCGTTGCGCTGGATTCCGGCCGGCCATTTCTCCGCTCTCATGACCAGCCGGCGCGCTCTGTGCGATGCTGTCGCCGAATCAGCAAACAGATTGTAGGAGCCCGGAAGCTCGACAGCGAACTTCGGGGCGGGTTAGGAGCGATCAGCGTTCGGATGCGGCAAACGCCTTCAATGCGGTTGTCTCGTCATCCAGCACATGGAAGACGGTGTAGAGCTTGGTAATTTGCAGAACGTCCTTCACCTTCTTGGTCAGGTGCAGCAGTTTCAACTCGCCTCCCTGGTTCCTGGCTGAGGTAAAGGCAGCCACGAGCTCTCCTACGCCGGAGCTGTCGATGTAATTGATATCGCCCAGATTTACCAAGATCTTCTTCTGCCCTTTGCCGAGCAGATCTTTCACGGTCGCGCGCAAGATCGTGGTTCCTTCCCCCAGCTCCATACGTCCACTCAGGTCAACCACCGTAACGTCATCGACCTGACGGATACTCGCTTTCATACCCATGTAGAACTCTCCTTAGCCAACCGCTCAACTCGATCTGTTTACCAATTGACGCCAGACGTTCGCAACGTAAGGGTGAACGGCAGCGTGAACTACAACTGTTACATGAAAGGCCCGTGATTGTCAGTGACAAGAAAGCGGCAGGACAAGCCAAACTAAAGTTGAGTAGCTAATTAGTCAGAGTTTCGTCGAGCCGGGCAGCTTGCGTAAGCAGATAGTTGCGTTCCGGAATACTGGTAGTCCGCGTTGCCGCCAACCGGAAGTGGGCGATGGCTGCCTGATGGTCACCGGCCATCTCTAAAAGGTGAGCTCGCACGGCGTCGAGGCGATGGTGCGTGGCTAGGCGCGGATCGGCGTCTAGTGTCTTCAGTAGCACCAATCCTTCTCGGGGACCTCGCACCATGGCTGCCGCAATGGCATGGTTCAGCAACACCATCGGGTTGTCAGAGATTCTTTTCAGAACTTCGTACAATGCCAGGATCTGGGGCCAGTCTGTATCCTCAACTCGCTCCGCCTCATCGTGCACTGCGGCGATCGCTGCCTGCAGCTGGTAGGAGCCAATCACTCCCTTCGAAAGCGCGTTGGTCAGCAGCACGATGCCCTCAGAAATGGCGGCGCGGTCCCAGAGGCTCCGATCCTGCTTGTCCAAGGGAATGAGTTCGCCGGTCGGTCCCGTGCGAGCTGCACGGCGCGCATCGGTCAACAACATAAGGGCGAGAAGGCCTGCAATCTCGCTGTCGTCCGGCATCAAGTGGTGAACCGCTCGCGTCAGGCGGATCGCCTCCTGCGACAATTCAACGCGATGCAGCTGTGGGCCGAAGCTGCTGGTGTAACCTTCGTTGAAGATCAGATACAGAACATGCAGCACGGAGCGCAGCTGTTGCGTTTGGTCCTTCTGACTGGGCAAGCGGAACGGCACGGCGGAAGCTTTAATACTTTGCTTGGCGCGGCTGATGCGCTGCGCCATGGTGGCCTCAGGGACCATGAAGGCGTGTGCAATTTCGGCGGTCGTCAGCCCGCCGACGGCGCGCAACGTCAGCGCAATTGCAGAGGACGAAGTCAGTGCCGGATGGCAGCACATGAAGAACAGGATCAGCGTGTCGTCAGGATTCATGTCGGGCTCGACGTCGACAGCAGGAGCAGCGATATCCGCTTCGATTGCAACCGCCGTTTCGCGGTTTCTACGAGCCGCTTCGCTGCGGATGTGGTCAGTCATGCGGCGGCTGGCGACTTGAATCAGCCAGCCGCGAGGATTCTCGGGAACACCCTGCTGAGGCCATTGCATGAAGGCCGCCAGCAGCGCTTCCTGAACCGCGTCCTCCGCCGCCGCAAAATCGTGAAAGCGCCGGATCACCACGCCGAGTACCTGGGGCGCAAGTTCACGCAACAACTGCTCGGCGTGGGCGTCGAATTGTGCCGGCGTCACTGCGTCGCTCATCACAAGAATTCCGGCGGTGGGCCGCTCATCACCGGCCGCACTTCGATGGGAATCGTTCCTCTATCTCCAGGAGCGGGCGCCATCGAGGCTCGCGCGGCGATCTTGTAAGCGTCCTCAGGACTGTCGACGTCGATGATCCAGAATCCGGCGAGGAATTCCTTGCTCTCGGGAAAGACGCCGTCAGTGACCGGCTTTCCGTCATCGTTAACGCGAATGACCTTCGCTTGATCGGGAAATGCCAGGCCCTCCGCGGCTACGAGCACGCCAGCGTCCTTGAGTTCTTTGTTGAAGGCGTGCATAAAGACAACCTGCGCCTGCAGCTCTTCTTTCGACCACTTGGCATACCAGGCGAAATCAGCCTTGGTACCCGACATCATCAGAATGTACTTCATAAACTTTGCTCCTCTTCATTAGCTATTGGGGGCTATCAAACACTGGTTGCGTGATATCGAGGTCATCAGGAGCAGCGGCCGCCGGTCTCGTCAGAGTCAGGCGCCCCGCTCATCACCTGCCGCACCTCGATCGGGATTCTTGCCGGCCGCCCGGCGGGCCCAGGCGCTGCCGAAATCTGCGCAGCGATTTCATAGGCCCGCGCCGCGCTGGGAACTTCCACGATCCAATAGCCGGCGAGAAATTCTTTGCTTTCTGGAAACACTCCGTCGGTGATTGGCTGGCCGTCCTTGTCGGCCCGTACGAGTTTTGCCTGATCGGGGAAGGCCAGGCCTTCGTCCGAGACCAGCTCGCCCTTGGCCCTGAGTTCCTTGTCAATATCGATCATGAAACGGATGTGGGTGCGAACGTCGTCCTTCGACCAGCTTGGAAAAGGGTTGGCTCCCAGCTTCATCGTATTCATCATCAGCATGTACTTCATTCCTTACTCCTTTCTTGAGTGCCGCTATATAGCTCTCTCACCGTACAGTCGGAACCGCTTCGAAATTCTCGACATCCGCCTGAACAAATTCTGCAACCTCTGCCGGCAGCTACTTTGAAGGGCGAGGTATGCGCCCGTCGGGAGGCGTGCTCATGATGCGCCGTACTTCGATCGGCATGGTTAGCGTTGTTCCATTGGGACCGGGCGCCGCCGAGGCCCGTGCCGCTATCCGGTAAGCCTGTTCGGGACTGGCAACATCGACAATCCAGTAGCCGGCCAGAAACTCTTTGGACTCGGGAAATACGCCATCGGTGATCGGCTCGCCATTCTTTCCGGCGCGTACGATTTTCGCCTCGGACGGAAGCTCCAGGCCCTCGGTCGAGATCAGCTCGCCGGATTCCTGCAGCGACGCGGTTATCTTCTTCATAAAGGCAATGTGCACCTGGATGTCTTCGTCCCGCCAACCGGAAACTCCGGCGTAGACGCCGCCGGTGGTCATGTTGTTCATCAACAGCATGTATTTCATTGTTCTGGCTCCTTCGATGCGTGCTCATTCGCGCCTTCATGAGCTAGTCGGAGCACCCAGTTCATTCTCGACATGCCCATTAAATATTTTTTGGCCGTCGGCACGTGTCGATTTCCCGCGTTGCACACCGACTAACGGACAGAGGTTCGATATGGCGAGCAACGCGGCGGTTTTGGAATCCTATAACGATCTGGCAGCTGCCTGCGCGGTACAACAACGCTTCATGCAGCACACAGCGCGGGCAATCGAAGGCCTACGATATAGCGCGCGCTGCCGGCAGCTCTGCGATGTGGGTGGAGATTGCTACGAATTCATTCCTTTGGCGGATGGGCGCCTGGCCTTCGCTATTGCCGATGCCTCCGGTAAGGGATTGGCTGCGGCTCTCTCTATCCTCGGGCTTCAGTCGTCGCTGCGAACGGCGGTTGCGTTCGCCGACGCCGACCCTGAGACGGTTGTGGGGGCGGTGAACCACCAGATGCACGCATCATCTCTGGCGAGTCGCTATGCAACGTTGTTTTATGGGCTTCTTGACGAGACCACCGGCAGCCTACGCTATGTCAATGCCGGGCACAATCCTCCGATCGTCATCCGGCGTGACGGCGGCAGTGTCGAACTGGGCGCCAGCGGTTTGCCGGTGGGGTTGTTTTCAGATCTGAATTATCAGGAAGCGGAGGTTCAGCTTCGGCGGGGGGACCTGATCGTCGCCTATACCGATGGCGTGACGGAAGCCACGAACACTCAGGGCGAAGAATTTGGAGTCGAACGCTTGCGAGAGGTGGCGATCAACAACGCAGGCAGCGGGGCCAACGGCATCGTTCAGGCTATCTTCGAGTGCGTCGATAGGTTCTCGTGCGGGTATCAGAATGATGACGCCACAGTGCTGGTGCTGGAAATCACGTAGTCAGGCCAAGCCGCTTACTCTTGTCGGGAGTGGTGGGACGCGCGTCCACTCCGGGCCACTATTTCCAATTCCACTTTTTCTCGATTTCGGGAGGACTCATCAGCGTCTGTAAAACTACGCAGTACTGTTCGGTCTTCGCGCGCAGGGCCTCCAGTTGCTCTGTCGTGGCTTGCGGGGCGCGGATTTCGAAGTTGACCCTGATGTCATTAAATCCTACCGGCACATCTTTGGAAAGGCCCAGCGTGCCCTGCAAATCCAGATCGCCCTCCACCGTCACGTCAATGCTTTCCGCGGGGATACCCATGGCGGCCGCCACCATTTGACAGGTAATTTGCGAGCAAGCCGCGACGGCGCCCAGCAGGAGGTCTCCCGAGCAGGCATCGGTCCCCTCGCCGCCAACGCCCTTATGAGCCTGGGCATTGTAGATGGCACGACCAATATCGACCGAACAGGAAATAGGCGTCTCGCACTGGCTCCCGCGTGCTTTCAGAGTGATGGAGGAGGCGGTGGGCTCCTGTCGATAGCGGTCTTTCAAAGGGCGCTGCAACGAGCGGACATCCATTAATCTCTCCCGACTTCGGGTATTATAGCTTGACCTGGCAGAGGACGATCGCGGGCAAAGTTCCCTTAACGGACGCTCGAGCCACCCTTTCCGCGCGACGCTTCAAAACACGTGCAGACCTAAAGGTCGTTAACGTTCATGAACTCACCGCTCAGGCCGGCTTCGGAGACCTCCTCCTTTACGCCCGGAGATCGCGTGGGCGCCTATGAAATCCTGCAGCACCTCGGCGCGGGAGGCATGGGCGAAGTCTATCGTGCCAGAGACAGCCGCTTGTGCCGCGAAGTGGCGATCAAGACCATCAAGCTCGACCGCCATTCTGAACCGGACGTGATCTCCCGTTTCGAGCAGGAAGCCCGGTCGGCATCTGCACTGAACCACCCCAACATCGTCACCATCTATGAGCTTGGCCAAGCCGGCGCAACGCACTACATCGCGATGGAATTGGTCGTTGGCCGGACCCTGCGGGAGATGCTGGAGGCCGGAAGGGTGCCTTTCCAGCAGGCGCTCCTGATCGCCGCGCAGATTGCTGACGCTCTCGCCAAGGCACACGAATCGGGCATCGTTCATCGCGATTTAAAGCCCGAAAATTTGATGATCACCGGCGATGGCGTCGCGAAAATTTTGGACTTCGGTTTGGCCAAGCTGCTTACCAAACGCGAAGGGAATGGCTCTACGGCCGCTACTCCGATCACCACGCAAGGCGCCTTCGTTGGTACCATCGGGTATATGTCTCCCGAACAGGCGAACGGGTGTGAAGCTGACTTTCGATCGGATCAGTTCTCCTTTGGCTCCGTCTTGTATGAAATGGTCACCGGCGTGGCGGCGTTTGGTAAGGCCAGCATGGCCGAAACGCTGGCCGCGATTCTGCGCGACCAGCCGGAACAACTGGTAGCAAAGATCATCAAGGCGCCCGCACCGTTCGTTTGGATTGTCGAGCGTTGCCTGGCCAAAGATCCGCAGCAGCGTTACGCCTCCACTCGCGATCTGGCGCGAGATCTGCTCGCGGTGCGCGACCGGCTGGGCGACGTTCCCGCGCGCGACTGGGAGCCCCGTCCGAATAATCTTCCCGTGCAACGGACGGCATTCATCGGACGGGAGCGCGAACAGATGGGCCTCCGCGAACTGCTGACTCGCGAGGATGTCTGGCTGGTAACGCTCACCGGCCCGGGCGGCATAGGAAAGACGCGTCTGGCCTCGCAGGTGGCGGCTAGTATAGCCGAGCAATTTCCTGGCGGCGTCTGCTTCGTGGCTCTCGCGGCAATCCGGGACGCCGAACAGATCCACATCACCATCGCGCAAGCCTTGGGGCTGTACGATGCAGCAGAACAGTCGTCGCGGGAACGACTAGGGAAGTATCTCCGCGGTCTCAGCCAGCCGATGCTGTTGCTGCTCGATAACTTCGAGCACCTGGTGCACGCCGCCGCATTGATTGCCGACCTGCACACGTTGAGTGCGAAGCTCAAAATTGCCGTTACCAGCCAGGCGGCCCTTCACGTTTATGGTGAACACGAATTTCCGGTGCCGCCTCTGGCCGTTCCGAGTTCGACTTCAAGCCTGGCGCCGGACGAACTGTCGCGCCTCCCTTCGATGGCGCTGTTTGTCAATCGCGCCCGCGCCGTGAAGCACGATTTCGCGCTTACCAGGGAAAATGCTGAGACGGTGGCCGCGGTTTGCACCCGGCTTGACGGTCTGCCTCTGGCCATCGAACTAGCGGCCGCACGGATCAAGATGCTTCCGCCTGCGGCAATGCTGGCCCGGCTGGAGAGCTGCCTCAATTTGCTGACCGACGGGGCACGCGATCTTCCCACCCGTCAGCAGACTCTACGGGGCACCGTTGACTGGAGCTATGGCCTGCTGAATGGGGCAGAGCAGAGGCTCTTTCGCAGGCTCTCGGTCTTCGTGGGTGGCTCTACGCTGGAATCCGCCGAGGCCGTTTGCGATACCAAGGGTGATCTGGGCGTGAGCATTTTTGAAGGCATGACTTCGATGGTGGACAAGAGCCTGGTCCAGCAGCTCGAACAGAAAGACGGAGAAACGCGCTTCGTTATGCTCTCGACGATTCGTGAGTACGCCGTGGAACGGCTGGCGGCCAGCGGAGAAGCGGCGGCGACTCGCCGTGCGCACGCCGCCTATTATCTACTGCTGGCGGAAGAGGTTGGTGGCGAGGGCGCGGCCCAATCCATGGGGCTCGATGCTTTAGACATCGAACACGAGAATGCTCGCGTTGCGCTCGACTTCCTGATCGCAACCGGCAATGCCGAATGGGGGCTTCGTTTCGGCGCGGCCATGTTTCGCTATTGGGAGACGCGCGAGCATCTCACCGAGGGACGCGACCGTTTGCATAAGCTGCTGAAGTTGAAAGAAGCCACAGGGTACCCTCAGCTGCGAGCGCGAGTGCTTTTCTGCGCTGCTGTGCTTGCAATCGCTCAGGCCGACTATGCCACTGGACAACGTCTGCTCGATGAGAGCATTGAAACTTGTGTCGAGCTGCAAGACAATCGCGGCGTTGCCGTCGCTCTCAACGCTTTGGGAGTAAACGCGCGCGAACGCGGCGATTTGGCAGGTGCATCATTTCTCTTCGAGCGCTGTGTGGAGATGTGGCGGGAACTCGGCAATCCAGCCGACACGGCCCGGGCTCTCAGCAATCTCGCCAACGTCACCAAGCTGCAAGGCGGACTTGCGCGCGCCTCGTCGCTTTATGACGACAGTCTAGTGCTGTTCCGCCAGGTGCAAGATGTCTCAGGCGCCGCCTGGACCTTGAACTATCAGGGAGACGTGGCCAGAGAACGCAACGATCTGGCCTCGGCCCGCTCCTACTACGAGCAGAGCCTGGCAGCCTTCAGCTTGTTAAGAGATGGCTGGGGTATCGCCAGCGCCTTGTCCGATCTGGCGAGCCTTAGCTGCGATCAGGGGAACAATGCAGAGGCGAGGCGCTTGTACGGCGAAAGCATCCAGATGTTCCAGAGTCTGGGCCACAAGCGGGGCATCGCGAGAGTTTTGGAGTGCCTGGCCGCCGACGCAGCCGCGCAGTCGGAGGCGGTGCAAGCACTGCGCCTCGCCGGAGCGGCCGCCGCACAGAGAGAGCGCCTAAACGCTCCCCTTCCTACAGCGGAACGATCGAGGCTTCAGAATGCGCTCGAATTCGCCCGCCGCACGGTGGACAGTGCGACCAGCATGACGGCCTGGATGGAAGGCTGGGAGATGCCGCTGGAACAAGCGATCCACGAGGCACTGAACTACAAGGATGAGCTGTGAGATTCCAGCCCGTCATCTGCCTGACTCACTCGCCTAACGTCGGATCGATCAGCCGGCGCACGGCTTCGACGCGATTGGCAGGAAAGCCGCCTCGCCGTGCGTGCTCGCGAATGCTTTCTTCGTCAGGAGCCAAATAGACGCAGTAAATCTTGTCGCCGGTTACGTAGCTATGGAGCCACTTGATCTGCGGTCCCATCTCCTTCAATACGCCCACGGATTTGCGGGCCACTTCCTGCAGTTGTTCGTCCGACATGCTACCTGCGCCAGGAATTTCGCGCTCAATTACATATTGGGGCATAGCCATCCTCTGCGCGGCATCATAGCAGAGGTTCATCGCGTTGCTGCGTTGGAATCGCGCAGTACGCATTGACGGCCAAACGGCATCGCCCTATCATCAGGCATTCATTTCAGTTGTGAGTCATGATCGAGACAACGATCTCGCACTACCGAATTGTCGAAAAACTCGGCGGCGGTGGCATGGGCGTGGTGTATAAAGCCGAAGATACCCGCCTCGGCCGCTTCGTCGCCCTCAAGTTTCTGCCCGACGATCTGGCCCGCGATCCCGTAGCGCTGGAGCGCTTTCGCCGCGAAGCGCGCGCTGCCTCGGCGCTCAATCATCCCAACATCTGCACCATCCATGACATTGGGGAAGAAGAAGACGGCCGAACCTACATGGTTATGGAATTTCTCGACGGCGTGACCCTAAAGCACCGCATTGCGGGGAAGCCGCTGGAAACTGAGCTGTTGTTGGACTTGGGCACAGAGATCGCCGATGCGCTCGACGCGGCGCATGGGCAGGGAATCATTCATCGCGATATTAAGCCGGCCAATATCTTCGTCACTCGCCGCGGTCACGCTAAAGTCCTCGACTTCGGTCTCGCGAAAGTGCGAGGCACAGCTGCGGCGCCGGATTCGGAGTCGGAAACCAGGATCGCTTCCGAGGCGCCGCACCTCACCAGCCCGGGCGCGATGCTGGGCACAGTCGCTTACATGTCGCCCGAGCAAGTTAAGGCCAAGGACGTAGACGCCCGCACCGATCTGTTTTCCTTCGGCGCAGTTCTCTACGAAATGGCGACCGGCAAGATGCCCTTCGACGGCTCCAGCTCAGGCGAGATTTGCAGCGCGATCTTGCGCGACGATCCGATTCCGCCGGCGCAAGTAAGCGCCCAGGTTTCACAACAACTCGACGGCATCATCCGCAAGGCACTGGAGAAAGACCGCGACCTGCGTTACCAGAGCGCTGCGGACATGCGGACCGACTTGCGACGGCTCAAGCGCGATACCGATTCGGGCCGCATAAGCTCCTCGCAGATACCGCGCCGCAAAACATCCAACCATCGCCGGACGTGGCTGATTCTTGTGGCATGTCTGCTTCTTATAGCGCTAACCACGACCGGTATCTGGTTGCTGCGATCCAGCAGGGCATCGCAGATAGACTCGCTCGCTGTACTGCCATTCACCAACGAAGGCGGCGACCCCAAGACCGACTATCTCAGTGACGGCATCACTGAGTCGCTGATCGACAATCTCGCCCACGTGCCCGACCTCAAGGTGAAGTCGCGGCATTCGGTCTTCCGCTACAAGGGCAAAGACGTGGATGTGCAGCAGGTCGGCAAGGACCTGGGCGTGATGGCGCTGGTGAGCGGTCGCGTGGTACCGCGCGGCGACAGCATCGACGTGAATGCCGAGATTATCGACGCCCGCGACAACACGGAGATTTGGGGGCAGCACTATAGCGGCAAGAGTTCGGACATTGTCTCGATGCAGCAGCAGATTGCTGGCGACATTGCCGGCAAGCTGCGTTCCCAGCTCAGCAGCGTGGAGAAACAGCAGGTCACCAAGCAGGGCACGAACGATCCGCAAGCGTACGAGCTGTATCTGAAGGGCCGTTACGAGTGGAACAAACGTACTCCGGCGGGACTGGCGGCGGCGATCAATTATTTCAACCAAGCCATCGCGAAAGATCCCAGCTATGCGCTTGCGTACCTCGGTCTGGCCGACGTTTATGGAGTGTTGCCGAGTCATGGCGGCACGCCTGCCGAGGACTATCCCAAGTCGAATGCTGCAGCCCGCAAGGCTTTGGAATTGGATCCAACTCTGGGACATCCCCATGCCGTCTTGGGATCGAACGAAATGGAGTACGACTTCGATATTGCGGGAGGCGAGGCAGACGACAAGAAGGCGATCGAACTTGATCCCAACGACGCTACTGCACACCAGTGGTACGCGGAAGACCTGGGTTCCCTGGGCCGGACACAGGAAGCTCTTGCGGAAGCAGCTCGCGCTCAGCAACTCGATCCGCTTTCGCCGATCGTCATCGGAGCTGCCGCCCGCGTCCACCTCTCTGCGCGACAATTCGACGAGGCCATCGAATTGAGCAAGCGGCAGGCTAGCGAAAACCCGACCTTCCCGGTGGCGCACCAGTACCTGGCTTGGGCCTACTGGGGCAAAGGTATGTACCCACAGGTCATTGCAGAATCGAAAGCCTATGCTCAACTCAACGGCGATCCGCGCGACCTGGAGGTTGCCGCTGCCCTGGAGCAGGGCTATAAGACCGGAGGCTGGAAGGCCGCGCTCAACAAAGCCATCGCAGTCCAACTGGCGCAGCGTAAGAACGGATACGCCTCGCCGTATGCCATCGCCCAGTTTTATGCCCAGCTGGGCGACAAGGACCAAGCTTTCTACTGGCTCGACATCGCTTACCGCGAGCACGATAATCTGATCAACCTGAAGACCGACTTTCTACTCGACCCCATTCGTTCCGACCCGCGCTTTGCGGAACTGGTAAAGCAGGTAGGCTTGCCGTAGTCCCAGCAAGAAAGTTGCAATCACAACACAGTGCCCTATAATTCGACTCACTCATGCCACTGACCGCGGGTACGAAGCTCGGTCCCTACGAGATTGTCTCCTTTATCGGCGCCGGCGGAATGGGCGAGGTGTACAAGGCCCGTGACTTGCGCTTGCAGCGCGATGTCGCCCTCAAGCTGCTGCCGCATTCGTTTGCCGCCGACGTGGACCGCCTCAACCGTTTCGAGCAGGAAGCGCGAGCGGTAGCCGCGCTAAGCCATCCCAACATCCTGGCAGTTCACGACATCGGTCAGTATGACGGTTCACCTTTTTTTGTCTCGGAATTGTTGGAGGGCGAGAGCCTGCATGACGTACTGGCGCGGGGTGCGCTGTCGAATCGCCGCGCCCTCGATTACGCCATACAAATTGCGCATGGCCTCTCCGCCGCTCACGGTAAGAACATCGCCCATCGCGACCTCAAGCCCGACAACATTTTCGTGACCCGCGAAGGCCGAGTGAAAATCCTCGACTTCGGCCTCGCCAAAGCTGTGCAGAAACCGGTCGCGCACGGGATTGAAGGCGGTGCAGCGACGATGACCGCTGCCGCTCCCATCACCGAAGTCGGCACCGTGATGGGGACGGTGGGATACATGTCTCCCGAGCAGGTGCGCGGCGCGGCGGTCGATTGCCGGACCGACATCTTCAGCTTCGGCGCCGTGATGTACGAGATGCTCAGCGGCCGGCGGGCGTTCAAGCGGGACACGAAGGCGGACACGATGGCGGCCATCCTGAATGAAGATCCGCCGGAGCTGCTGGAATCGGGCCGCCAAATTCCTCCCGCGCTCGATCGTATCGTCCGCCACTGCCTGGAGAAATCTCCGGAGCAGCGATTCCAGTCGGCAGGCGACCTGGCCTTCGACCTGGAATCCGTCTCGACACTGACAGGCTCAACCACCATCGCCGCCGTGAAGTCGAAGCAGCGACGGAAATGGCTGTACGTGGCCGCGGGCGCTGCGCTGATGGCCATCGCGTTTGCGATTGCGTGGAATGTGTTTGCGGCGCGGCCGGCCACAGGCTCGCAGTTCCACCAGCTCACCTATCGTCGCGGCACGATCGGCACGGCCCGCTTCACGCCTGACGGGCAGAACGTCATCTACACCGCGATGTGGGAAGGTTCGCAACCGGAGCTTTATACCGTGCCTGCGAACGGAGAAGGCGGGCACCCTCTCGACATCCGGAACGCGCGTTTGCTCGCGGTCTCCAGCAGCGGTGAGCTGGCGGTAGCATTGGCGCCGAACGAGGTGACGCAATTCCTCGTTCCTGGCATGCTGGCGCGTACGACGCAGTCCAGCGCTGCCCCCAAACCGGAAATCGAAAACATTCAGGCAGCCGACTTCGCGCCGGACAGCTCGGAGCTGGCTATCGTTCGTTACATTCCCGATGACCGCATGTGCCAACTGGAGTATCCCATCGGCAAAGTGCTTTATCGCGCCTTCAACATCGACGCCGTGCGCTTCTCACCGGACGGACGTTACCTGGCATTCATCGCACATGACAATCCCGGCGACGACCGCGGAACCGTCATCATTCTGCGGAAAACGGGAGAGAAGGTGACTGCCAGCCCGCTGTACGAGAGCGCGGAAGGTCTGGCCTGGAGCCGTTCGGGCAACGAGGTCTGGAGCACTTCACCGCTGGAGAGCGGTGAGATTCACGCCATGAATCTTTCCGGAAAGGTGCGCACGCCACTGGCTGTCCCAGGACGTCTCTTCCTCCAAGACATCGCACCGAATGGACAGCTGGTCGTGCGGCAGGGAATTGCCCGCCGCGGCATGGTGGTTGGGAAGGGCGACTCCCAGCGCGATGTTTCGTGGCTTGATTTTGGGTATCTTCGCGACATCAGCCGCGACGGGAAGACAATCCTGTTTGAAGAGGAGGGCAGCACCTCGAAAAATTACACGGTATACGTGCGTGACCTCGACGGCTCGGCGGCCACGCCCATCGGCGAAGGCTACGGAGTGGCGCTCTCTCCCGACAAAAAATGGGCCCTCGCTCAGAAGCTGCCTGAGCCTCTTCAGCTCTGGTTGCTTCCGGTCGGACCCGGTGAGCCAAGACGCATCAACCCGCTTAATCTGCAAACGGATTTTCCCGCCGCCTTCTTCTCGGACGGACGCCGAGTCGCATACAGTGCCAATGCGTCGGGGCATCGTCCCCGCATCTGGCTTCAGGACCTAAGCGGCGGAGCGCCTCGCCCGATTACGGAGGAGGGTTTCGTGGGCGTGGGACTTTCCCCCGATGACAAATGGCTGATCACCTTCGACAACAACAACACTCCCCATCTGCTTTCGATCGACACCGGCAAAATGCAGGACTTACCATTCGTGAAACGCAATCAGACGATTCTGGGATGGACCGACGATGGCCGGCTCTATGTTGCGACCGTTCCCAACGGCCCCGTTAGTACAGTGCACGTCGACAAGGTCAATCCATTGACAGGTGCTACCTCCTTCTGGCGAGACTTGGTCCTGCCTCCGATCGGCGGTATTATCCCCGAAGCTCCCATCATCACCCCGGATGGCCAAACCTATGGCTTCGGTTATCGCCTGCGGCTGTGGGATCTCTACGCGGTCAGCGGTGTCCACTGAAGACTGGTGTTCCTGCTTGAAAAAAAGGTCGCCTTAGCACATTTGTGACGTATCAGGACACGCCGGAACGGGCGTATACTCCGGTTCACCTTCACGCAGAAGGCGGCACTCAAAGTCAGCACGAGAGTGCCCTAAGAGTGGGGTCAGTTATCCCGAGCATCCAGGCAACGGTGGTCGCACTGGCTCACAGTCCTCGCTGGTCCGCGAGTTGGTGTGGCATAGCCGTTTTTGATGAGAACCGGAAAAGGAGACAGCAGATATGCGGAGTGGATCTGCACGGCGGTCAGCCTTCACGACGATGCGCATCGTCGTCGCGGTAATGGCGCTAGCGGTATGCGGCACATTACTTAACGCACAGGTACGGAGCGGGGTCGGCATCATTCCTCCCTCCAGCATTGAACAACCCTGGGACGTTGGCGTGAACATGCACACCAACTACATCCTTTACGCGCCGACCGGGTCGATTGTGCCCGCGTCACAGCCGGCAGGTGAGACACCGGCATCGCTCGGTTGCGTCTATGACGTAGTTTCCAATCCCATCTCAGGGTGTCCGATTAACGGCACAACCCAGGTTCCGAGCGGCGGCAGCGGCGTCATTGTGATTGTGGACGCCTACGACTATCCCACCGCAGCCAGCGATCTGGCAACGTTCTCCAGCACCTTTGGGCTGCCGGCGCCGAACATCACCGTGCAATATGCCAGCGGCCGCAAGCCGTCGAATGGCTGCAGTTCGGGATGGCAGGGCGAGGAAGCGCTGGACATCGAATGGGCGCATGCGATGGCTCCGAACGCGGCCATCGTTTTAATGGAAGCCTCGTCCGCCAGCAATAGCGCTCTCTATCAGGCGGTAACGGCTGCTAACTCCTACATTGCTTCGCATGGCGGCAGAGGCGAAGTCTCCATGAGCTGGGGCGGCAGTGAGACCTCAAACGAGAGCAGTTCCGACCACTACTTCACCCAGTCCGGCGTCGTGTACTTCGCATCAGCGGGCGATTCGCCGGGCGTGATCTATCCCAGTTCATCGCCTGACGTCGTCTCCGCTGGCGGCACGCAAGTAAACCGCAGCAACGGAAACTATACGAATCAGACGGCGTGGAGTGACGGCGGCGGCGGCGCGAGCAAATATGAATCTCGTCCATCGTTCCAGAGTGCAATCTCCGGAATCGTGGGCAGCAAGCGCGGCACCCCAGACGTGTCGTTCGATTCCAGCGGCGGCTCGCCCGTGGCTGTTTACAACTCGAACTGCTATGGCGGGTGGCTGGAGGTTTACGGCACCAGCGTTGCGTCCCCCTCGCTCGCCGGAATCGTGAACAGCGCCGGGCACTTCGAGACCAGCAGCAACGCCGAGAATACGCTCATCTACAGCAATCTCGGCAATAGCTCCGACTTTACCGACATCACCTCCGGCAGTTGCGGTACGCATAGCGCAACAGCGGGTTGGGATTTCTGCACCGGCGTCGGAGTGGATAGAGCATTCGCTGGAAAATAGCGCTTGCTGTTTAGCTCAAAAGCCCGCTTCCCGAGAGGCGGGCTTTTTTGTCGCAGCTTTGCGGAAGGATGCGAGCGGGGAAATCTACAGCTTCTTCAAGTAATCGACGATATCGGGCGAAGTCCAGTTGGTTGCGCCGATGAACTTGCGCACGATCTTCCCGTTGCGATCGATGATGTAGGTCTCGGGAAACTTGAAGGTGCCGTAAATTTCGTTGTTGTTGTGCGTGTCGCGCACGGTCAGCAAGTCGACTCCGTGATCGCGAACGAACTGCTTGAGAGCCGCTTCGTCGGCATCTTCGCTGACCGCGAGAATTGTCACCTGGTCTCCCAGTTCCTTGTGCAAAGCCAGCAGCGACGGCATTTCCTCGATACACGGCGGGCACCATGTGGCCCAGAAGTTTAACACCACCGGTTTGCCCCGAAGCTGAGAGAGTGTGACGGTTTGGCGGCCGTCCGTGATCGTGAAATCAGGAGCCATGCTGCCGATGCGCGGCGGATGCGAGCCGCTATTGCAGCTCGCGAGTACAGCCACCAACAGAACCAGTAACCAGGCCAGACGCTTCACACTTTTATAATAATGGATAGGAATTCCTGAATCGGAGGCCTGCGCGCATTCGCCGTACCACGAAAGCTGCATGGCGCCGCAGCAAGCATGGAGCCTGCGAACCATCTCGAGCTCTCGATCATTGTGCCAGCGCGCGATGAGGAGGCATGCCTGGGCGATTGCCTGCGCAGTTTGGCGGCTCAACAAGGCGCGAGCTATGAACTCATCGTCGTGGATGATCACTCGACTGACGCGACCCGCGCGATTGCCGAAAGCTTTTCTGTTCGCGCGATTGCCGAAAGCTTTTCTGTTCGCGTGATTGCCGCCGACCCGCTGCCTGTAGGCTGGACCGGTAAATGTAACGCGGCTTGGACGGGCGCGAAAAACGCGAAAGGGAAGTGGTTGCTCTTCACCGACGCCGATACGCAGCACACGCCGGACTCGATTGCCTCGGGCCTTCGCGAGGCGCAGCAATGCGGCGCCGCACTGCTCTCGTATTCGCCCAGACAAGAGGTTTCAGGATTTTGGGAGCGCGCATTGATGCCGGTGATCTTCGCCGAGTTGGCAGCGACCTATCGGCCGAAGGACGTTTGCGATCCGGAATCTTCCGCGGCGGCCGCAAATGGACAGTATCTTCTTATACGACGAGATGTGTATGACGCAATTGGCGGACACGCCGCGGTTGCGAGCGCAATCCTCGAAGATGTCGAACTGGCGAAGCGGGCCAAGCACGCTGGCTACAGGTTGCAATTCCGCTGGTCGGACGTTGTCGCAACCCGCATGTACCGCAGCTTCCCGCAGATGTGGGAGGGCTGGACGAAGAACCTGGCGTTGCTGTTTCCGCATCCGCGAAAGCTGGCCTGGCTCCGGCTCCTTCAGTTCGCGAGTATTTTCGTTCCTGCCTCCATCGCAGTCGCCAACCTCGCTCGTGGCGAGTGGGGAACGGCTATCGGGACCGCGGTGATCGCTGCGGAATTCGCCTGGCTTTTGATCGAGCGTGTTCGGTCGGCCCATTTTGACCGGCTTTCCAACACTCTGGCGATTTTCGGCCTGCCGCTCTTCGCGATACTTTTGCTCAACTCCGACATCTCACATAAGCGAGGATTGGTGTTCTGGAAGGACCGGAGGTATGGTGTCGGCAGCGGGCCTTCCGCGACTCCAGGTTCGTATCAGGGCACGGCTTCAGTCGCACCGAACGCGTTCAAAAGGGAATCGCGGCCTTAGCCGCGGAAAAGAGTTCAGGGGCTGAGCCCACCAACTATGGTCTACCTAACCCGCAAGTGTGAATTCTCCGCATCGCATTACTACCACAATCCGGAATTTACGGACGACGAGAACCGGCGCATCTTCGGCAAGTGCGCCAACCTCAACGGACACGGCCATAATTACACCCTTGAGGTCACGGTTAAGGGAGAGGTCGATCCCAAGACTGGCTTTGTCGTCGACCTGAAGGAGTTGAAGGACATTCTCAACCGCGAAGTCATCGACGCTTTCGACCATCGCCATCTGAACAAAGAAGTAGCCGGAATTTGCGCATCAGATTCCGACGACCGAGAACCTGGCGATCGCACATCTGGAAGCGCCTGGAAAAACAATTGAACGTGGCCCGGCTGCATCGCGTGCGCGTGTATGAACTACCCGACCTTTTCGTCGATTTCTACGGGGAAGCATGAAAGCCCATCTCACTCGCCGCTACTCTTCTCTGCGTCGCATCGCCTTCACTGCGACGAGCTAACGGCGGAGGAGAATCGCGCAGTCTACGGCAAGTGCAACAACCCTAATGGGCACGGTCACAACTATGCCCTGGAGGTGACGGTGAGCGGAGCTGTTGATCCGCAGACCGGCATGATCTGCAACCTGGATGATCTTGACCGATACGGTCGCTCGTGAGATTCTAGAACGCTTCGATCATGTGAACTTGAATCTGCGCGCAGAGTTTGCCGCGCTGGTTCCTACAACCGAAAACCTGAGCGAGCGCATCTTCGACATTTTGAAGCAAAGCTTTAGCTTAGCTCATCTAGAGAAAGTGAGGCTGGAAGAGACAGCCATGAACAGCTTCGAATACTGCGGCACTTAGCAAGTAGCATTTAGCACTTAGCATTTAGTTAAACTGGCCGTCCGTGATGGGGCGTGCGGTTTTGCTGCGGCAGACACGAATCGGAAGAACAAAGCTAATTACTAGCTGCTAGTTGCTAATTGCTGCTTCTATGAAAGACACGATCGAAACCCCTACCCTTACCAGCGCCAGCTTTGAAGAGCTCGCGCGCGAGATGCTGGTGCGCATGGGTGAAGACCCCGACCGCGAAGGCCTGCTGCGCACTCCGGAGCGCTACGTCAAAGCGCTACAGGACCTCACCAAGGGATACCACGAAGATCCCGAAGCAGATCATCCGCGGCGCGCTCTTCAAGGTCGATTACGACGAGATGGTCATCGTCAAAGACATCGAGATGTTCAGCCTCTGCGAGCATCACATGCTGCCGTTCTTCGGCAAAGTGCACATCGCCTACATCCCGAAAGGCAAAGTGATCGGACTCAGCAAAGTTGCGCGACTGGTCGAAGTGTTCGCGCGTCGCCTGCAGGTGCAGGAGCGGCTGACCGTACAGATCGCCGAGACCATCCAGAAAGTCTCCAGCCGCTGGGCGTCGGCGTGGTCATCGAGGCCCGCCACCTCTGCATGATGATGCGCGGCGTCGAGAAGCAGCATTCGGCGACCGTGACCTCGTCGATGCTGGGCGCCTTCCGCGCGCAGCAGACGCGGCAGGAGTTCCTTTCGCTCATCCACGCCAAGAACGGCAACGGGATCTAAGCGATGGCCGCGAACGGCAGTCACGCAAGCCTAATCTTCCGTAGCCTCGCGGCCGCGCGGCTGACTGGGAAAGTCGCGGTCGTAACCGGCGGCAGCAAGGGCATCGGCTACGCCGTCGCGAAGATACTAATAGGCGAGGGTTGCAACGTCGTCATCAGCGCGACGCGATCCGCCGATGCTGAGAAGTAGCGCGGCGCAATTGCGCAAGCGAAGCGGGCGACAGCGTCGAGATAGTTCCGATGGCATGCGACGTGCGCGAACCAAGAATCAGTGGCGTCGACTCTTTGCCGTTGTCGGCGAGCGCTTCGGCAAACTCGACATTCTGGTCAATAACGCGGGCATCAGCCAGCCGCCAACGTCGCTGCTGGAAACAGACTCGCTGGAAATCTGGAGAGAGCAGATCGAAACCAATCTGACCGGCGTGTTCCTTTGCAGTCGCGCAGCCCTGCCGCAGATGCAAGCGGGCGCGACGATCATCAACAATCTGTCACAGCGGCAAAACAGATGTTTCCCGCAGTACTACGCTTACACCGCGGCTAAGATGGGCGCGTTGGGATTCACTCTTACGCTGCGAGAGGAACTGATGCCGCGCGGCATCCGCGTCACCGCGCTCATGCCCGGCGCAACGTCACGGAAATCTGGAAGCAGATCATGCCCAATGCCCCGTTCGAGCACATGGTGCACCTGGAGAGCGTCGCGCAAGCAGTACTTTACGCGGTGCTGCTCCCGCCCGAAGCGAACCTGTCGGAGATCATCGTGGCGCCGATTTTGGCGAGCGGTGCTGATAAAAGCAGCAATTAGCAATTAGCAATAGCAATTAGCGAAACACCAGGTCTCGAAAGGCCGACCTCCGGCGCTGCTGCAGGCTCTTCTGGCGAATCGACGGTTTCTGGGTCACCTCGGGGTGTAGTTGGGGGCGACAGGGTCAATGATGCCGGCATGCAAGCTTGGCTAAATGCTAAGCAGTAACTGCTAATTGCTGCTTTTACAGCCCGTAGTGATAGCGCCGTGTGCGGGCAGGGAAGAGCTTGATCAGGAAAACTCCGGCGATGAATCCTCCCACATGCGCCCAGAAGGCGATGCCGCTGGAGCTGCTGCCGTGCGTGGCAATGGAGGTTGCGGCACCGCTGAGAAACTGCGCGATAAACCAGTAGCCGAGCACGATCCACGCCGGCAGCCACATGAAGAAGATGAAGAAGAAGCGGTACCAGCGTGAGCACGCGGGCGCGCGGATACAGCACGAAATACGCGCCCATCACACCGGCGATCGCTCCGCTGGCGCCGACGCTGGGGATCGTCGATCCGATGTTAAAGAGCGTGTGCAGCAGCGCTGCCGCAACTCCGCTGATCAGATAGAACACCAGATACAACATGTGCCCGAGATAGTCCTCGACATTATCGCCGAAAATCCACAGCGCCCACATATTGAAGATCAGGTGCAGCCACGAGCCGTGCAGAAACATGGAGGTGAAGACGGGAATGATGGCCGCCGCGGTCGGCACATAACGCGTACCCAGATCGGAGATGAGATCCCAGGGCACATAGCCGTGGTTGAAGAGCACGACGGTGAAGCGCGCGGGCACGACGCCGAAGGCAAAGATCAACTGCTGGCGCCGGTGGAGTTCAGCGAGATCTCGAACAGGAAGGCGACGGTATTCAGCAAGATCAGGATGTAATTGATGAACGGAGTGCCGATCCGAGGTGCGTCATCTTTCAGAGGGATCATACGGGGCTGCGGCTGGTGCTGCGGGGTTGGCGACGCTTCTCAGAGCTAACGGCTGAGAGCCGAGAGCTCCGCGATTTGACCGACTGCCTTTCACCCTCCACGATAGCAGAAGCATGCCGCTCAACGCTGTGATGGTTGTGGACAAGCCGGCGGGATGGACCTCGCACGATGTGGTCGGCAAGGCGCGACGCATCCTGGGCGAGCGCTCGATCGGCCATCTGGGCACGCTGGACCCAATGGCGACCGGCGTATTGCCGCTGGTCACCGGCCGAATGACGCGGCTGGCCCAGTTCTACACCGCGTCGGAAAAGGCGTACGAAGGGACCATCCGGCTGGGTTTTGCAACCGACACCTATGACTGCGACGGCGAGCCAGCCGGCGCCGCGCAAGAAGTTCATGTAACACTTGAAGAAATTCGCGAGGCCGTCGGCGGCTTCATGGGCCGCATTCAGCAGGTTCCTCCACCATTTTCGGCCAAGAAGATTCAGGGACGTCCTGCCTACAAACTGGCACGTCGCAAGAAGGAGGTGGAGCTACAGCCGGTCGAGGTTGAGATCAAGGAATTGGCGATCCAGTAACTACTGGAGACGTTGATCGAGTTCGCCTGCCGCGTTTCGTCAGGAACCTATGTGCGCAGCGTGGCTCATGAGTTGGGGCAGAAGTTGGGAATCGGCGCACATCTGGCGAGCTTGCGGCGCACGGCCGTCGCCGAATTCACCATCGAACAGGCGCACCCGCTGGAGCAGGTCGCCGCAGCCGTCGCAGGGAAGGTCTTCTCGAGGAGCTGTGGTTCATCCGCGGCGCGTTCTGCCGAACATGCCGTCGGTCACCGCAACCGAAGAGGACGTTGGCAAGATTCGCCACGGCCGAAGCGTCAATCTGCCGGAGATGTCGCGGTCGCGCTGGGTGAAGGTCTTCGCCGGACAGGCGCAACTGGTCTGCCTGGCCAGCCGAGTGGCAGGGACGCTGTTCCATCCCAAGGTGGTGCTGATCTGAGAAGGCGATTGCATCGGATAGATATTTGTATCATTTGGCCGACAGGGAATTCGCCCATCACCTTCTTGCTATTGCACTACTGAAGTTTCCTGAAGAAACTAACCTCATCTCGCCGTCGGGGCCCTTAGACAGCACGCCGAAATGTTGGCAGAAAGTCGCGGACTGTCGATGTATGGTCGACAGTTTTCGACAGCTGTCCAGCCTATGTTCGTCAAGGCATTGATTTCTCGGACACTTACATTGATCATGCCTTGGCATCTGTCGTGCTCCTGAGATTCAGTGGTCCGCAAGTCGGAGATTCTGTCGTTCAACTCCATCGCTTGCGCGACGAACAAGAGGTGGTCAACGATGAGAAGGATCGTAGCAAGACAGACCAGCTTTGCTAGGCGTCACAGCTTTCCGCCACTCCGAGCCCTTATTGTCAGGCTCTTATATTTGAGCTTTCTGGTCGCGCCCTCGCTCTCCCATGGGGCTGAGTTGAAGCAAAAAACTCTAATCTATTGGAACGCGTACCTCGATACCGCGCGTCCACAGATGATCTCCCAAACACCATTTCTCTGGGTCGACCAGGAGCCCGAGCGCCTTCAGCGTGTCCGCGATGGTGAGATTCTGGTCTCGTCCGTGGGGAAGGAAAACCCAAAACCGGTGCACTCTGGATTGATCCACGATTGGCTGGGCGCGGCTTTTGTTCCTAACGCCAGTATCAAAGACGTCTTGGCGGCAGCACGTAGTTACAGCAACTACAAAGAGTATTACAAGCCAACGGTTGTCGATTCCAAGTTGCTCAGCAGTGACGGGCCATGCGAAAGGTACTCCATGCGCGTAGTGAACAAAGAGGTGGTGGCCGAGACGGCGCTGGACATGGAATATGAGACCTGCTATTTCAAAATCGACGACGGGCGATGGTACAGCACCACGCACA
Source organism: uncultured Acidobacteriaceae bacterium (assembly GCA_963747045.1). Classification (GTDB taxonomy): domain Bacteria; phylum Acidobacteriota; class Terriglobia; order Terriglobales; family Acidobacteriaceae; genus Bog-257. Next base: position 106,915 of record CAVVDN010000028.1, read on the forward strand.
CCACGCGGGTGCAAGAGATCCGGCATCACGGCCGTCCGGACGAGGAAGAGCTTCCGCCAGATCATGGCAGCGGCTACATCTGGCGCCTGTATAGCGTCGCCAGGTTTGAGCAACGCGACGGCGGAACCTATGTGGAAGTCGAGGCTATCGCTTTGAGTCGCGACATTCCCATTGCGCTACGCTGGGTGGCCAATCCTATCGTGCGCCGCGTCTCAAGGAACTCCATGCTCGTCTCACTGCAACAGATGAGGAAGGCGGTCCGTTTGACGGAAGAGGCGGAGCCCGCTACCCAGTCACCCCCCACGACTGCCCAGAATGGCTCGCGCGGCCGTTACCGTTCAGAGATGGGCAATTGAAATTAGGGGAAACTTTGTCCCCAAATTTCAGGTTGCACTGTATATGGGAGCCTCATCCAGACATTCCGTCAAACCCTGGTTGCGTACGCGTAATGTCCGATAACAGATATTATGTCAACTTCATTGGGGCATGCCATACGCGCGCTTCCGCGTCCCCGAGGACCGGCAAATCTGCTCACCCGGCTGGCGTTGCAGCTCTTCCTTGAGGGCTCCTCAACCGTGCTATTCTTGGTCCCCGACAGTGTCGCAACGTCAACTTGACCTGCTGACACTACGTCCCGCTTCTGGAGGTTCCTGCGTGACATTCCGGATGCACAGCGCGGTTGTCCTGGCTACCATTCTTATGCTCACCTCACTGAAGCCTTCGTCCGCACAAGAAAAATCCAAGTCGCTCTCGGCCGAGCAACTTCAGGTGCTGAACACCGTGAAGACGATCTTCGCTGCAGGTGAAGCTGCCGACATGGCCAAGTTCCATTCCGTGATCGCGCCAGGCTTTTACATTTTCGACAACGGCGAGCGATTCGAGGGAGACGCGATCATGGAACTGATCAAGAAGCTCCAGGCGGCGGGCAATCGCTACGAGTGGAATGTCACCGATCCCGATGTTCACGTCAACGGCAGCAATGCCTGGGTCGCTTATGTCAACCGAGGCAGCATCACCGATGCCTCCGGTAAACACGATCGGCAATGGCTCGAATCGGCGACCCTACAGAAGCAGTCAGGCGTCTGGAGGATCGAGTTCATGCAGAGCACGCGCGTTCCAGCAGCTCTTCCGGAAAATCATGACAACTGACACGCAGCGAGATGCGAAGTTGGTTACGCAGTCGCAGTCATGAGCTGTTCCAGGTCAGTTTTGAACCGCCGCAGCGCTTCCAGCCGCTCCGGGGTAGCGTCTAAGATCTCCGACTTCGCCTGGAACATCAGGCATCCGTCCTTTTCCACCAGCACGCCGAGCACTTCCCCCATCCGCCAGCCCGGCGTCCCTATAATCTCCAGCCCGGCCGGGGTCGGCCGCAGCAAAGCAATGCAGCCGTCGCGAATCACGCCCACGGCATTCGGGTATCGCTCGAATGTCTGTAGTTCAAAACCGGCAAGGTAGATGCGCTGTAACTGCTCGGCAGAATCCATAAAAGCAGGGGTCGGAGGTCGGAGGCTAGGAGTCAAGGGTGCCGGAACTGCTGACTCAACAATCGAAAACCCGCACAGCGGACATCAAGGAACACCGAGCGGCCAATCTCCGATTGCTAGCCCCTGAATCCTGATCCCCTGACCCCTTCCTACATCTTGTATCGTCCCAAATCGTCTTCCCCGAGGTTCTCCAGCCATTTGCGCAGGTCTTCGCCGGCGACGCGGTCTGCGGTATTGCTGGTCACCTTGCTGCTCTTCAGCACCTCGTCCTCGACGTAGATGGGACAATCCATGCGCAGCGCCAGCGCCAGCGCGTCGGAGGGCCGCGCGTCGATGCTGATGGTCTGCCCGTCGCGCTCCAGCCAGATCACGGCGTAGAAGGTGTCCTCGCGCAGCTCGGTCACGACCACCTTGCGCACCGTCGTCTCCAGGCCGATGAGCAGGTTCTTCAGCAGATCGTGCGTCATGGGGCGCGGCGCCGTCATCTTCTCGATCTCCATCTGGATGGCGTTGGCCTCGTAAATCCCAACCCATATGGGCAGCACCACGCCGCCCGCCGGATCGCGCAGCACCACGATGGGCATGTTCGTCATTGGGTCAGGCATCATTCCGCTGATTTTCATCTCGACTTCCATCGTGGGCTCCTCTCTAGTTCGTTCCAATACCGGAAATCATGTCACCACGGAAGCACGAAAGACACGGAATGATTTTGATCTCTTCCCCGCCATCCGCACACGGCCTTATGCACCGACAACATTGTCAAAATTCCGTGTCTTCTGTACTTCCGTGGTGAAAACATGTCACGCATTACGCAAGACGCCCAGCAAGCTGTTCGGAAAAACCTGTGTCACTTCAACGCTCACGTACTCTCCCACCTGCGGCGCGGGGGCGCCGTTGGTGACGAAGTTCAGCGTCTTGTTCTGCGAGGTGCGCCCGATCACCTGTCCCCGGGCCGCGTTTTTCCCTTCCACCATCACTTCCAATTTCTGCCCTAAGTGTCTCTTGTAGCTCTGTCTCTGGATCTCGCGCTGATGCTCCTGCAGCACTTGCAAGCGGCGCGATTTCTCCTCATCGGGGATCGAGTCGGCGTACTGCAATGCCGGCGTATTCGGGCGCGGCGAGTACTTGAACGAGAACACGCCGTCGTAGCCAACCTCGTCCAGCAGGCCGAGCGTCTCGCCGAACTCGGCTTCGGTCTCGCCCGGGAAGCCAACAATCACATCGGTGGTGATGCTGATTTCTTTATTCCGGGCAGCCTTCATCCACGAAATGCGTTCCAGGTACTGCTCGCGGGTGTAGTCGCGAAACATCTCGCTCAGCAGGCGCGACGAGCCGCTCTGCACCGGTAGATGCACGTGATTGCACAGCGTCGGGACGGCGTCAATGGCATCGACAATGTCCTTCGTGAAGTCCCTCGGATGCGAGGTCGTAAACCGCACGCGGCGAATGCCCGCGAGTTCGCCCACTCCAGTTAGCAACTCCGCAAAGCTCAGTTTTCCTAAGCGGATCCCGATAAGAGTTCACGTTCTGCCCGAGCAATTGAATGTCCGTATAGCCAGCATCGACCATGCGACGCGCCTCGTCCAGAACGGACTGCGACGTCCGGCTGCGTTCCTTGCCGCGGGTGTACGGTACCACGCAATAAGCGCAAAACTTGTCACAGCCTTCAATAATCGTGATGTAGCCGCGATGTGGATTCGTGCGGGCGGTGAACTCGGTCTCGAAAGTCTGATCGGTTTCGCGGTCGTCGAGCCCTGTGACGCGTCCTACGCCCGCCTCGATCTGCACCAGCATTTCGGGCAGGTTGCGATACGACGCCGAGCCGGCCACCAGTGACACATGCGGCGCGCGCTCGAAAATCCGCTCGCCCTCCTGCTGCGCCACGCAGCCCAGAACCGCAAAGCGCTTCCCTTCCTTCTGCAGCTTCTTGAAGTCGGCCAGCCGATGAAAGACCTTCTGCTCGGCCTTATCGCGGATGGAACAGGTATTGTAGAAAATGAGGTCCGCATCCTCTTCGCGCTGCACCTGCCGGTAGCCCTGCGAAATGAGCGAGCCCACGACCTTCTCGGAGTCGTGAAAGTTCATCTGGCAGCCGAAAGTCTCGATGTAAAACGTTTTTTGCGACGAGCTCACAACCATCCTCGGATACCCAAGTATAGCGCGGGTGGGAGCGTCGGGCCGCGAGGTTCGGATCGTGTACCCCACAGCCTGCCCTGAGCAGGTCGAAAGGTTCGCCCGTCCGTTGGGCTAACGTAGGGCTTCTTGACAACCGTCCCAGGTCCGCGTTCAAACAATGGATGCGAACCCGGGCACCGATTTTTCACTGGTCACGAACCCCGGTCGCGCATCCAAGTATCTCGAACGGTATGGAGCAGGTTTTTGCCGTTTCCATGCCTGAACTCCGCCGAAGCGGAACGGCGTCAGGCGGACTACATAGCGTGCATTTGGGGCAGCATCCTGCCGCCCCTTTCTCGGACCCATCAAGCCATTCCACAAAGAGCTACTGTCCTTTTGCCGAGCCGTCGCTCACCCGCGTCTGATCGGTGATCCAGTTCACCTCCCAGGTCTTGCCGCCATCATCGGAGAACGACTGCTCGAAGTGCGGCGAGTTCGTGTTGAGGTTCGTCCAGTGGAAGCGAATCAGGATGGTCTTGCCGTTGATGGTGTCCTGCGCGAAGAACTCGCCAACGCCGTCCTTGAACTCGCCCACCTGCGGCGGATCGAGGATCCCAACCTTCTGGTTGTCCCAGTACAGCCGCCATTGGTGCGACTGCGGATTGTAAACACGCAGCGTCAGGCCAACGATTTTGCCGCTGGGGCCATTCCATTCACCGTTGTCAATCTGCGCGCCGTCGAAAAGCTTGCGGCAGTCACCGGTGCCTTCGAACTCGACCCATTCGTTGGAGCCGGTCAGCGGATGCAGTCGGCGCTTCAAGTGATACTTCCAGGTGCCGAGAAGGGGATCGAAGTCGTGCGAGCCGTCCCGCGTAGCAGCAGTCGTCGATTTCGACGCGTTGGAATTGGTCTGGGCCGACACCAAAACCGGGCACAATAACAACAGCAGAAAACCTAGCACGAGGCAGGTGCGACGCATATTTTGGTCTCCAGCATTCGTAAGTACAAACCTCCTAATCGTAGAGGTTCGTAACAGGGTACGGCTTCAGCCGTGCCGGACATAGCATATCTCGGATGTGCGGGCTTTAGCCCCTGTCGTTTTGCGCAGGGGCTGAAGTCCAATCTGTTTTTCGTCGTCTTCGTCACGACTGAAGTCGTGCCTCGTTACGATGCGTTGGGGCTGGGGTTACTTGTTGATGTCCTGATTGGCTTGCAGGCGCTTGACCAGGCTCTCGACGCCGGACTTCGCCGGATCGGGTGCAGCAGCCAGTGCCAGCTGCATCTGCTTGGTCGCCTCCGGATAGTTCCCTTCTCCGACTGCTATGCGCGCCAGCCCGGCGTGCGACAGCCAGTTGTTGGGGTCTTTCTTTGCGGCGTCTTTAAATACAGAGAACGCCTCCTGCTGTTTGCCCTCGCGCTGGAGCTGGCGTCCGTAGCCGTAGAGTTGCTGCGCGCTGGCAAGTGAGAGCGCCTTCTGCTTCGCCTGCGCGGACTCGGCATTATCGCCCATCGCGGCCAGAATGCGCGACTTGGTCATCTCGTTCTCGAAGCGGTCCTCGTTCTGGATGGAGTTGTTCTCCCACTTCAACGCTTCGTTCAAGTCGACCTTGTTGTCGACCAAATAGGTCGCGGCATCGTCCCATCCATCCCACGTGTATTGCGACAGGCCGCGCATCTGGTTCTGCAGGCTGGCCTCGACGATCTTGTTAACGTCGACCGAGACCGTGAACGGTACCGCGAGCTTGTCCCAACTCATGACGACGACAGCGGAGTCCGGCTTGAGCTGATCGAAGTCATAAGTGAGCGCATTGTGGAAGTCGGTAGGCTGCGGCTTGACGGTGACGCGCAGCGCGTCTTCCGATTCTTTGTAACTGAAGCTGCCCCAGGCATCGTGCTGCTTGGAGAAGATGACCGTCCAATCGCCTTCGGTCGGGATCATGTGCAGGCCGTAGGTTCCCGCGGGCAGCGGCTTGCCGTCGATGCTGACGTCGTTGGCGAAGGTGATGGTGGTATTTAGGTTCGCGCCCGCGCGCCATACTTGTCCGTACGGCACCAGACCGTCCCAGACCTTACGGTTATTGACCAGCGGCCGATGGTAGTTGATGGTGATATTGGTGATGCCGATGGTCTGCGTGATCTTCGCGCCCTGGCTCTGCAGCGGAAGATCCAACTGCGTGGATTGTGCGCTGCACCAGGCCGCGATCAGCAGCAGGCATGGGATCAGCAAAAAGCGGAATTTGCTCATGGGAACAACCTCTCTTGGCAGTAATGGATGACGCTGACAGAACGTGGTTCGCCCCACAGGTGCTTTCGGAGAGCTTGGACTAGCCGGTCTTCGCATGGTGAGCGGCGGAGTGACGAGTTGATGCCAGAGAACTCGGAAGCGCAGTGGGAAGGGGTGAGAGGACGCGATAGACGTCCGCGAAAGTTGCGGAGTATAAAAGAAGGTCATGTCCACCACAGCACAGGGCCCCAAGGGGCTGGAAGGCATTACCGCGGCCAATTCCGGCATCTGCTACATCGATGGCGATCAGGGCGTACTTGCCTATCGCGGCATCGATATTCACGAACTGGCCGACCATTCATCCTTCGAGGAGGTCTGCTTTCTGCTGTGGTTCGGGCGGCTGCCCAACCGCGCCGAACTCAACGAGCTGAAGCTGCATCTGGCGCGCGAGCGCAAGCTGGACGCCTCGATCATCAGCCTGCTGCGGCAGGCGCCGGGGCACGCGCTGCCGATGGATGTGCTGCGCACCATCGTCTCGCCTTGTCGTATTACGATCCCGAAGAGAAGGTCAACGATCACGAAGCCAACGTCCGCAAGGCGATTCGCCTGACGGCGCAGATGGCGTACGTCGTCGCGGCCTATGATCGCATTCGCAAGGGCAAGCCGCTGATCGAGCCCGACCGCTCGCTGTCGCACGCCGGCAATTTCCTGTACATGCTGAACGGCGAGAGTTCCCAGCGAGACGGCCGAGCACGCGCTGGATGTTGCGCTCATCCTTCATGCCGATCACGAGCTGAACGCCTCGACGTTCGCGGCGCGCGTAGTGGCGGCGACGCTGAGCGATATGCATTCGGCGGTGACCGCGGCGATCGGGGCACTGAAAGGACCGCTGCACGGCGGCGCCAACGAAGCGGTGTTTCGCATTCTCGAGGCCGTCGACGCCTCGGGCGCCGATCCCGTGGAGTACGTCAAAGGCATGCTGGCGCAGAAGAGGAAGGTTCCCGGCTTCGGGCATCGCGTGTATCACACCGAAGATCCGCGGGCCACGCACCTGCGCAAAATGTCGGAGGACCTGGGCAAGTCGAGCGGCAACGCCAAGTGGTTTGAAATCTCGCGCAGGATCGAGGAGTTCATCAACTCGCGATAGCAAGCTAAACGCCAACGTGGATTTCTATTCGGCGTCGACCTATCACACGCTGGGAATCGATATCGACTTATTCACGCCGGTGTTCGCCGTGTCGCGCGTAGCGGGCTGGACAGCCCACGTCATCGAACAGCTCAACGACAATCGCCTGATTCGCCCGCGGGCGGATTACCACGGGCCGAGCCTATCCGAACCACTACGTGACCATGGACAAGCGGTAAGGGCGCTCACGCCGCCTTGCGGCGCCGCATCGCCCGGATTCGATCCAGGGTCCCAACGATTGCCTGCGCCTGATTGCGCAAAATCCCAACTACATTTTCTGGCGTCTGCTCGTCGCTGATAGCCTCGTCGTAGCGTTTGCGGGCGAACTCGTCGCCCGTCTCCATTGACGACAAGATGGCATCGTCGCCGCCGCCGAGCGCAGCCTTCAGATTGGCCCAGCCGCGATGAACCACGCCCAGGGCCGTTCCCGAACGGTCCACATCCGAATTACCCCAACGCACCACCTCACTTTCCAGGTCGCCGGCGAACTTCGCCCGTTCCAGGCTAATCTCATTCATCAGCCGCTTCAGCTCCGGATCCTTGGCGTGGTCGGCGCCGTGGCGATAGCCTTCCTGACCATCCCGGCATATCTGAATCAGCTCCTGCAACTCCTCCGTTATGTGTTGATTGTTCGGCATCGTGGCTCCCTAAGTGATCTGCAATCCTGCAACTGAGATGGCCGCCCGGGCCCGGCGGTTGGCAGCCGACGCCCGGGAGCAGAGTTGATTCGATTCCACTTTTCACAGGGGCTTACATGTGTTACTTTAAGAGGCGAACAAATAGCGAACTAGAGTAGCCGTGTGCACCCCTCTCTCCCCTCCCTCGAAGAAGCAGCGCCGATCCCGCGGCTGGTTGGCATCGCCAAGCTGGCCTCGCAAGGCGAAGCGATCCGGCAGGGCCACCTGGTCGAGTACTTCACCCTGCCTTCGCGCGCGCTGCTGAACCGCTGCACCTCCTCGCGCGTGCCGTTCACCTGGACAATCAATCCCTATCGCGGCTGCGAGTTCGCCTGCAAATACTGTTACGCGCGCTACACGCACGAGTTCATGGAGATGCGCGACGGCGTCGACTTCGAGCGCAAGATCTACGTGAAGCAGCAGGCCGCGTGGCTGTTGCGGCAGGACTGAAGAAGGTCAAGCGCGGCGAGGAGATCGCCATCGGGACGGCGACCGATCCGTATCAGCCGGCGGAGAAGCGCTACGAGGTCACGCGCGGCATCCTGGAGGAACTGGCGATGCATCATGGCCTGGAGCTTGGCATCGTCACCAAGTCGGACCTGGTCATGCGAGACGTCGAGCTGCTGCGGCGCATCGCCGAACACAATTCCCTGTTCGTGAACCTCACAATCACCACGCTGGACACGAAGCTGGCGCGAATTCTGGAGCCGCGCGCGCCGCGTCCCGATCTGCGTCTGGGCGCGGTACGGGAGTTGTGTGCCGCCGGCATTAACGCCGGTGTCATCTGTGCTCCGGTGCTGCCTGGGGATTACCGATTCGACAGCGGCGCTCGACGCGCTGGTGCACGCGACCAAGCAGGCGGGCGGCAAGTACATCTACGCCAATCCGCTGTTCCTGAAGCCTTGCTCGGCCAGCGTTTTTCTGCCGTTTCTGGAGAAGGAGTTTCCTCACCTGGTGGAGGACTATCGCAAGCGCTTCGCCGGGCGGCATTCGTCAGCAAGGCCTACAGCCAGCGCATTTCCGAGCTGATGGCAGGTCTGCGCAAGAAGCACGGTATCAGCGGCAATTCAGCTCGCGCAGCAACATCGCCTATCCGCCGCCGCAAGAAGAACAGCTGACCCTGTTCGGATGAGCCTGGGCGTACGAGTTTTCGTAAAGGCCGCACGAACGATCTCATTCTCATAATCCCGTGCGTGATTCGGTTCTGGCGGGAGATGGTCTCACCGGCAGTTAACCCGACGGGAAGCGTCCGCTGCGGCGAAACTTGCCCGAATCGAAGCCCGTAAGTCTTTTCCTACCCGCCGCGGGCTGAGCTGGAACGTGTGCGGCCGAAATTGCCGCTGATGGAGCAGAGCGAGACCTCAGCGAATGGTTTCGATGAGCTTGGTGGGTCTGACCTTGAGGCCCTGGGCCAGCTTGAGGATATTCAGCAGTGAAACATTGCGGCGTCCGCCCTCGATCTGCGAAACATAGTTCCGGTGCAGGTCTGCCAGTTCCGCTAGGTCTTCCTGGCTTAACTCCCGTTCGAGCCTGAGTTGGCGCACGCGCAGCCCGAATTGAACAAGAGTATCAGTTTTCACGCGCCTATCGTCAGCGAGTGCTCACTTTGAGTCCATACACGATGGTATGCCACACGATGGTGTGATAGAGTTTTGCCCTCGATTCCTGGTCGGCGAGCGTTTGGTTCCCAAACGCACCTGTGACTAAGGCGGTGCGGCCTAAATTAAGGCCCGCTCTTCATTAGAGGATCAATTTCGGAGGCTCACATGCGACCATTCGGGCATTCAGTCTCCATGCTTTTCGCCGCGTTCGTTGTATTCGCGACAGTGCCTCTGAGCAGTGCAACCGCACCTCAAGCTGCCAAAGAATCGAAGAGTCCTGAGCAAAAGTCAGTAGGCGCGGGAAAGCCCAAAATTGCGGAGCTCGATCTGTGCTGCCAAAGTAGCCAGAAAAGTACCACGGATGTCACGTTCGTATCTGTCGATGGAGTTTGGAGACCGGACAACCCCAAAGGAAAATCGACTAGTGGAAGCGGTCACGAGACTGTCCTGTTTCCTTCAGTTCGCCTGCCTCTAATGTCGTGTTCTTTGGAACGCCGCCTAGCTCGACGGAATCCGCCGAACGCGGAGGCCTCACCATGGAATCCAATCACACGCTTCTTCAAAGGGTTCGCACACGGTTACGACATCCAGCGGAGTAACCGCCTACGGCGGGAAATTCAGGCCCGGAAAGAAGCAGGGCGAGTAGAGGCGGAAATTCGGGCCCGGAAAGAAGCAAAGCGAGCAGAGGACGCGGCGGGCGCTGCGGCGGAAATCACCTTTACGAGCGTGCTGAAGACACTTCGACGCATTGCACGAGAGGCGGTCATTTTCACTCTGCTGGGCCCTGTCGGAGTCGTTGTGTACTGCTGGTTGTTCGCTCCCAGCTGGTTGTCCGCTCCCACTGACTATGGCTGGTTGCTCGCTCTTGTGTATGGCTGGCCCATCGGCTTCGGCGTCTGGGCGTTTTACCGGATCGTTCGGTTTGCGGTGCAAGGATAGTTGGAGATGAGGCAGCCGCTTGCCGAGGACTTTGGACAAGTCGATTGAGCTCGCCATCGAGGTTGCCGCCCTAGGACGAATCCGCTGCGCGCAGCCGAGCTTCAGTTTACTTTTTTCGGCTTTTGGTGCGATCCGGCCGCGGGATGTGGTTGACCATCATAATGGTGATCGGCTCGTCGAGAGCCGATCAAAGGCAGCG
>CAVVDN010000029.1:0-24738 GCA_963747045.1 uncultured Acidobacteriaceae bacterium
GAAAGTGACGGCGGGTCGAGTGACGGAAAGCCAATGAGCCAGCGTGGCTGGGATAACGGTCTGACCTTCGGTCTCTGCTTCGGCGATGGCCTTGAGATAGTCCTCTTTGGAGATGGTGATTGTTGTCATGTCTGAAGCCGGTTGACAGGTGGAGTCTAACATCCGGAGCTTTGATATCAGATGATTGCTGCTCGCGGCTAGCTGTGGCTGGTGTGCCACTGAAGACGATTCAGATTCTGGCGCGTCACAAGACGATCGCGATCACAGCCCGCTACGCTCGCCTGGCGCCGAATACGTTACATGCCGCCGTGGACCTCATCCGCGTGCCCGGATACAGGCCGGAACAAAGTATCCCCAAAAGTATCACTAAAAGCTCGGTATCCTCCAGCGTCCATGATCGTTCACTGTCTGGGTTGGCAGCTCCCAACGGGGGTTCTTGGGATCACTTATCCGAGATGCCGACTTCTCGTCCAAGTGTCAGCGAACGTTGGTTTCCGAGTGGCCGACCATACGACGAGTGGCCGTCGCGACGTAAAATTAGAGCGGCGCGCAGGCATTACGTGCCGCATAGCTCCAATGAAGCTCCGCGTATATTTGTGTCTCCTGCTCGTTGCTTTTCAACTTCTGCTGCCGATCTCTGCACAGCAAGCCCTTCCGCCCGTCATCGACGGACAGGTTGACCGGCTCGCCGCCGAGGAGATGGCAAGCCTGCACGAGCCGTCGCTCGCTATCTCGATAGTGAATGACGGCAAGCTCATCTTCGCAAAGGGTTACGGCGTGTCGGATGTCGAGAACAATGTGCCGGCCACTGCCGACACGGTATATCGCATCGCGTCGCTCTCAAAATCGCTCACCGCCACCGCAGCGATGCGGCTCGTCGAAGAGCACAGGCTGGACCTGGATGCGCCGGTGCAGGAATACTGCCCGGCGTTCCCAACGAAGCAGTGGCCCATCACGGTACGCGAGGTGCTTACGCACCAGAGCGGCATGCGGCACTACAAGAACGACGACGAGAGCATCAACACGCGCCACTACACGTCAATCAATGAAGCGCTGACCCAGAATTTCGCAAAAGACCCGCTCCTCTTTGAGCCGGGTACGAAGTTCAGCTACACCAGCTACGGGTACATCGTGCTCGGCTGCGTCATGGAGGGCGCGTCGGGCATGAGCTATACCACGTACATGCAGCAGAGCATCTTCGGGCCGGCGGGCATGACTTCGACCCGACTGGATGATGTCTTCGCAATCATCCCGCACCGCGCGCGTGGGTACAGTATCGACAAGGACGGCAGACTCCAAAACGCAATCTTGCTCGACATCAGCAACCAACCACCGGGCAGCGGTATCAACTCGACTGCCCGCGATCTTGGCCTGTTCATGGTGGCACTGTATGGCGGCAAGCTAGTCACGCCCGCGACTTGGAACCTGATGATCGCCCCGGCAAAGACGCGCGATGGCAAGCCGACAATCTACGGCTACGGCTGGTTCGTCGGCGGCCCCATCAGCAGTTACCACGGGCTCCGGGAGGTCGGCCACGGCGGCGATGTCCAGGGATTTGCAAGCGAGCTCTATGCGATACCGGAGAAGAAGTTCGCTGTCGTCGTCCTAAGCAATGGAGAGAAGGAGAACGCTTCGATCGAGAATATCGGCTTGGCGCGCAAAATCTACGACGTCGTGATCGCACATTAGCAGCGTCGAGTGCGAATCGCGTCAGGGCTCAACGACGCATCGGCGTTGTGCTGGCGTATCCACTGAGAGGTATGACGAGCAACTCGGAAGTAATCCACCTGGACGAAAAACGCCCTTCCCTTTCTTGTGACTCACGGCGTGTCGTCCGATCTCAGTCGGCGATTTGCCTATACGTCCAAGTGACCTCGTTCGAACGAGATTTCTGGCCAGGTCAATGAGCCGCTCTAAAGGCGACTGGTCACGCACGGTGTGGCGACTGAAGGCCATGCTTCAGGACGGGGATGTTACAACAGGGATGTCGTCCATGAGTGCGATCCATTCGTGATTTCATTGACTTGCCTTACCGTTCGCCATAACATTCCGCGCAATGATGGATCAAACCATTTCGCACTACCGCATCGTGACCAAGCTTGGCGGTGGCGGGATGGGGATCGTCTACAAGGCTGAAGATACGGGACTCGGCCGCTTTGTCGCCCTTAAAAGTTTCTGCCAATGAACCCAGCTTTCGTCGCGCCCGCCTGGGAGAGAACCACTCGGAATGTAGCCCGTACTTCTGGATGTAATCGTGCCACTGTCTGACCGCAGCCCTGCCGTAGCCGTCGGCTGGATGGGCCTTGCCCGCGAGCACGAGTTGCGCAGGACGATCGGGGTTCGTAAGGATTCGTGCGAATCTTTCGGGATCACGCAGCAAAAGTGTCGGACGTTTGTATTCAGCAAAGCGCCGCGCAAAACCAAGGGTGAGGATGTCGGGATTGAGCACATTACTTAGCGTCTCCGCCGGAATGGGCGCTCCGATTGCCGCGCGCTGCGCTGCAAGCCGCTTGCGAGCGGAAGCTACAAGTTTTGTTCGCTGCTTGCAGCGGAGCTCCCACAGCTGAGAATCGGTGACGTGTGCAAGAGCATCTTCGCGAATCGAGCCAGAGACTGATACAGGTATAATGTTGGTCTTTTCAAGCTCGAGACCTTGGTTCCAGAGCGCCACCGCCTCCGCGGACACCCACGTTGGCACGTGGATCCCGTTCGTTACATGACCGACAGGTACCTCGACCTGCGGCCAGCGCGGGAACAATTCCTGGAATATCCTGCGGCTCACGTCGCCATGCACCCGGCTTATGCCATTCACTGCTCCGCTTCCCCTGATCGCAAGGTATGCCATATTGAATGGCTCATTGTCGTCTTGCGGATTCTTTCTCCCGAGCGCCAGGAGCTCCTTGAAGGGGATTTGCAGTTGATCTTCGGCGTATTGCCTCAGGTGCGGCTCCATCAGCTCTGGCGTGAACCGGTCAAAACCGGCAGCAACCGGAGTGTGTGTCGTGAATACGTTGCCCGCTCTGATGGCAATCAGTGCCGTGAAGAAGTCGACGGAGTTGTCTTCCATGAAGCAGCGGGCTCGCTCCAGCACAGCGAAAGCAGCATGGCCTTCGTTCAGGTGGCAGACCATTGGCTCAATTCCCAGCTCACGCAATAGCCGCCATCCGCCAATGCCCAGAATAATCTCCTGCCGAAGGCGAAGCTGCGGTCCTCCGCCATAGAGTTCGCTGCCGATAAGGCGGACCACCGGATCGTTGGCTGGATCGTTCGTGTCGAGCAAGTACAGCATGATTGAGCCGATTTTCGCCTGCCACGCACGCAACCAGACGGTGAACTCCGGCCGCGTGATTTTCACTCGTACCCGCTCGCCGTCCGCGGTCCGCACTGGCGTGATCGGCAACTCGCCTGGATTATTAAATGGATAGAACGCGTGCTGCTCTCCGTTGGCATCGATCTCCTGACGGAAGTATCCTTCTTGAAATAGCAGGCCTATCCCAGTCACGGGTATCTGCAGATCACTCGCAGCCTTTAGTTGGTCGCCGGCAACATTGCCCAGACCGCCGGAATAGATGGGCAAGGCCTCGGTTAGCATGTATTCCATGCTGAAGTAGGCTATGGGACCAATCGCGCGCGACGAGTCATCGACGTGGGGGTGCAGCAAGTCTTCAGTCTGTTTCTGAACCAGAACATTTCGCAGGCACTCTTTGAATTCTCGCGTGTTCGCAATGCGAAGCAAACGCTCTCGAGACACAGTTTGGAGCACGAGCAAGGGATTGCGGGTCCTCTCCCACAGTTCCGGGTCGAGCTGTTTCCACAACAGATGGACGGAATGGTTCCACGACCAACCCAGATCGAGTGCCAGGTCCTTGAGCACTACATGTACTTCGTCGTAATCGGATACTGCTTCACTCGACGCCTTCTTAGTCATAAGCTCCTGCACTTTCTAGCTCGCATACTCGGGGCATGTTCGGGTCGCGCGGCGATTTCTCTGGTGATAGGCTCGCAAAGCCGCATGGCCTCGAAGTCATAGTCAAATTCGGTCCCGCAACTGAGGCACGCGACGTAGGTTCGCTTCCTAGGCTTTCGCACAGTGAGAGGCCAGGAGAACGCCCGGTGCCGGCATCCGAAGATCAGCTCAAAAAGTGCTTGCAGCATAAGTCACCATGAGCCACCGATGCATGCGTGGCTGAGTCCATCTAGACATCTGCAAGCCGTCTGCCGGACAGAGGCTTTGGAAATCCAGCGACTTGCGGCTCCAATTTCCCCGTTCCACTGCCCTACGGAGGGCGAAGTCCAAATGTGGGCACGCGTGGATTGCGCAACCATGACGCGCGTGCAGAATCCACACGCTTTCCAGCCGTTAGTTCTGGCCGCTGATTTGCAAGCCCAGAAGTCGAGCGAGCGTCGTGCTGGATCCAGTAGCGGGCCGTGTAATGGCAGTGCCCCTTTGCGGCCAAGGAGAGATGAAATGAGATCAGAGCTTGTCTTCGCGGCAGAACACACGCTGGGGGACCGCTTTGCTTTATGCAGGGCAGCAGCGAAGGCCACGAGGAGATTTCATAGGGCGCACAGTCGCATTGAAGACACTACGAACGAGGTTTTGCAGCGCATCGCCGATTCGGCCTCGGAGCCTACAAGTTTCCAGCATGACACAGCCTGAGGCACGCCAAACAG
Organism: uncultured Acidobacteriaceae bacterium; assembly: GCA_963747045.1. Lineage (GTDB taxonomy): Bacteria > Acidobacteriota > Terriglobia > Terriglobales > Acidobacteriaceae > Bog-257. Next base: position 4,675 of record CAVVDN010000029.1, read on the forward strand.
GCCGTGTAGGACACTAGAGCTCGCGCGATCACAAGCTCATCGGCTGAATGAACGTTATTGCGTGGACCATGAGAGCAATCGAAAGAAAAGGATGAGCCATGAAAAAGAATGAATCGAAAGCCCGGTTCTGGACAATTCTTATCGCACTGAACTTACTGATGTTGCTATACCCAGTTAGCATGCTGTTCGGCACGGACCAGCAGGAAGGACCAATTGTTGGAGTCATCGCCTTGTGTGCAGTTGGATTGCTGCTAGCGGTTGCCGACATGATCAGCGTCCTGCTGGCTTATTCGACAAGCTACTAAAATAGCCAGAGCGACCGCAGCCTCATTTCAAGCCTATCGGTCCCGCACGCTCGCGCCAATAGCTTCCTAGTGCAATGATCGGGGGCGCTTGCGCTCCCCTCTCGATCCTCCCACGCGCTTTCCCAATATTCGTTGGCTGCAGATCCTCTCGCACGGGCACGACTGCCCGGATGCGGGCAATGCCCGCCACAAGGCGGCCCATTCAGAGCATATAGGTGGCAAACCCGTGGTGATAAGCGACATAGCTTTGGTAAGTGGCTTGCGTATTGCCAGTGCGAGGTAAGCAAATGTTTCGGGCAGAACTTAATCGGCTCTCCGAAGGGTCACTTCTGAAGATGGAAGGGAGACTCGTAGGCGAGTGGGCTAACGAGGTGAAGTCACTACTCGCACGCGGCCTAGCCCCTAAAGGACTGATCGTGGACCTCACGGAAGTGAGCTACGTCGATGCCGTTGGCGAACAGGTGCTGACATGGATGAGCAGCCTGGGTGCGAAGTTTGTTGCCCATGCAGTCTATGCGGCCACGACCTGCAAGCGATTGAACTTAACGGTCTATAACAAGCCCATCCTGGACAAACCAATTTATCGAGGTGCGCTGGTAGCGCAAGAAAGTACGCATTGATGAAGGAAGGAATGTCGATGTCATTTCACGAGAGTTTTCAAAACCGTTTTGGAAAGGCTATGAGGATCGCGGTCCCGGTTGGTTTGCTTGCAATCCTCACCTTGGCTACAGGCGCATGCAAGCTGGGCCACGCTGCTATTCCGCAGATCATTACGGAGGTCCAGGTCGCCCCGCCTCTTCAGCGGGATGTAGCCGTTCACAACGAATGGGTGGCAAGTTTGGACGGCTATGTGAATGCCGAGATCCATCCTCAAGTCTCGGGGTACATCATTCGGCAGGACTACAAAGAAGGTTCAGTAGTCCGGAAAGGCCAGGTCTTGTTTGAAATCGACCCGCGGCCGTTCCAGGCGACTGTCGACCGCACGAAGGCAGAGCTTGGCCAAGCAGAAGCGTTGCTGGTCAAGAGCACACAAGACGTAGATCGCGATACCCCCCTGGTCGCTCAAAAGGCAATACCAAAGGCACAGCTGGATACCGAAATCCAGGCCAAGCTCGCGGCCGAAGCCTCAGTGGCTTCGAGCAAGGCTGCCGTGGAGCGGGCAGAGCTAGACCTCGGTTGGACCAAAGTCACTTCACTCGTGGACGGAGTTGCGGGGATTGCCGAAGTTCAGATGGGAAATCTGGTCGGGCCCAACTCGCGCCTCACGTCCATCTCGCAAGTCGATCCGATCAAGGTGCTCTTCCCCGTCAGCGAACAGGAGTACTTGCGGGCGAAGCACCTGAGTTCCGGCGAACAGCCGATGAATTTGTTCGACAGCTCACCGGAACTAATCCTGGCTGACGGCACGGTCTATCCGCACAAGGGCAAAATCCTGCTGACCGACCGCCAGGTGGATGCGAACACCGGCACGATTCGACTGGTGGCCGCATTTCCCAATCCCGGCAACATCCTTCGACCCGGCCAGTACGGACGAGTGCGCATCGAGACCGGCATGACGAAGAAGGCGTTGCTAGTACCGCAGAGCGCAGTGAAAGAAATTCAGGGCGGCTACGAAATCGCACTACTTGGCCCCGACAACAAGGCCATTATCCGGCCCGTTAAGGCCGGCGAGAAGGTGGGGAGTATGTGGGTCATCACAGATGGCCTGAGGCCTGGCGACCAAGTCATCGTCGAAGGCGTAAGCAAGGTGAAAGATGGAACGCCCGTAGTTCCCAAGACCGTCAACCTTCAGGGAGAGGAACACTGAGTCATGTCTAACTTTTTCATCCGGCGTCCTATCGTCGCCATCGTTATCTCGATCCTCATGGTGATCATTGGCGGGATCACCATTGTGACACTGCCGGTGGCGCAGTTTCCAGATATTGCTCCTCCCGAGATACGCCTGCAAGCGCTTTATCCGGGCGCCGATGCCGAGACCATGGAGAAAGCAGTGGCTACGCCCATGGAACAGCAGATCAATGGCGTGGACAACATGGATTACATGTACTCGCTGAACTCGACCAACAACTCGAGTACAACTCTGCTGGTCGATTTTGATCTCAAGACCGATCCCAACATGGACCTGATCCTGGCGCAGTCACGCCAGCAGCTGGCGAATGGCCAGCTTCCTCCCGAGGTCAATCAGATCGGCATTGATGTGAAGAAGTCCTTGACGTCTCCGATGATGCTGGTCGCGTTGTATTCGCCAAACGGCACGCATGATGCGAAGTTCCTGTCCAACTACGGCTATATCAATCTCAAGGAGCCGATCTCGCGCGCTTACGGCGTAGGCCAGGTGCAGATCTATGGGATCGGCGAGTACGCGATGCGCCTGTGGGTCAAGCCCGATCAGTTGGCAAAGTTGGGGATCACCGTCGACGAGATTTCTAATGCAGTGCAGTCACAAAACACTGTGAATCCGGCCGGTCAGGTTGGAGGCGAACCAGCTGCCGAAGGTCAGAAATTTACCTATGCCGTGCGCGCCCAAGGCCGGCTCAGGACGCCGGAAGAATTCGGCAACATCATTGTGCGCGAGAACGCCGATGGCGGTGTGGTACGCGTGAAGGACGTGGCCCGGGTCGAATTGGGCTCGCAGGACTACAGCTGGATCACGCGATTGAACGGCCAGCCATCCGCGATCATCGGGATCTATCAGTTGCCCGGATCCAACGCAGTGGAAGCTGCAAAAGGGGTCCGGAAGCTGATGGCCAAAATGAAGGAAAGCTTCCCGGCGGACATGGACTACGCCGTAACGCTGGACACGACAGACGCCGTACGGGCGGGCATGCATGAGATCGTCCTCACCCTGGCTATCGCTTTTGTCCTGGTGATCCTGGTCGTCTACCTCTTCCTGCAAGACTGGCGCGCCACGCTGATTCCCATGCTGGCCGTACCGGTCTCGCTGGTCGCAACGTTCCTGGCTTTCCCACTCTTCGGTTTCTCCGTCAATACACTCTCGTTATTTGGGCTCGTGCTGGCGATCGGCCTGGTGGTCGATGACGCTATTGTCGTGGTCGAAGGCATACAGCGGCACATTGAAGACGGAATGGCACCGAAGGATGCGGCCCGCAAGGCAATGGAGGAGCTGACTGGCCCTGTCGTTGGAATCGCTCTTGTCCTCTCTGCCGTATTCGTGCCGACAGTCTTTATCCCCGGCATCACCGGGCGACTGTATCAACAATTTGCTCTGACCATTGCGATCTCGGTCATCTTTTCGGCCTTCAACGCCCTGACGCTCAGCCCGGCGCTGGGCGGATTGTTGCTGCGGCCGAAAAAAGAAACGCATGGCGCGCTCGCCCGGTTCTTTGGCTGGTTCAACCGCGTGTTTGAGCGCGGCAGCAACTTCTATGTGCGCGTATCCGGCGGATTGATCCGCAAGAGTGTCGTCGCCTTCGTCGCGGTCGCAGGCTTCGGGGTTGGCGCGGTGTTGTGTGCCAAGGTGCTGCCTTCGAGCTTCCTGCCCGACGAAGACCAGGGATACATGTACATCCAGATGCAGCTGCCGGAAGCCTCATCCCTCGAAGCGACCTCGGATGCGGCCCGCGAGGTAGAGGCTGTCCTGAAGTCGACGCCTGGGGTCAAGTACACCAGCACCGTGATGGGGTTCAGTCTCCTCAGCCTCACGCGCACCAGCTACAACGCTTTCTTCTGGGTCACGCTCCAGCCTTGGGAAGACCGCAAGCACATTGACGAGCAGTTTCAGGTCATCAAGGCGAAGTTGAACCTGAAGATCCTCACACTTCCGCAGGGCACTGTCTTCGCCTTCTCTCCACCAGCAATTTCGGGTGTCGGCACCTCGGGCGGATTCCAGTTTGTACTGGAAGACCGCGCCGGAAAAGATCCCGAATTCCTGGTGAACAACCTGAACAAATTCCTGGAAGCCGCCCGCAAGCGGCCCGAAATCGGGATGATCACCACAACCTACATTCCGAGCACGCCGCAGAAGTTCGTGTATGTCGACAAAGAGAAGGTGTTGAAGCAGGGGGTGAAGCTCAGCGACGTCTATGACACTCTCCAGGCCTTCATGGGCGGACTGTTTGTGAACTACTTCAACGACTTCGGTCGCGCGTGGCAGGTGCGGGTGGAGGCTGAAGCACTCTACCGCTCCAACTTGGAGAACGCAGGACAGTTCTATGTCCGCAACAGCAAGGGGGAGATGGTGCCGCTGTCGGCCCTGACCAGGTTCGAGTCGCGCTATGGTCCCGAATTCAAGATGCGCTTCAACGAGTATTCGTCGGCGCAGATTATCGGCAGCGCCGCACCCGGTTACAGCTCCGACCAGGCTACTGCGGCGCTAGAAGATGTCTTCCACGAAACGATGCCGCCGGAGATGGGCTTCGACTACATGGGCATGTCACGGCAGGAGCAGAAAGCGCGCGAGGGGGTGCCGTCGTCGGTCATTTTCGGCATGTCCTTCGTGTTCGTTTTTCTCATTCTTGCGGCACTCTACGAAAGCTGGTCGCTGCCGTTCGGTGTGTTGCTGAGCACCCCGGTCGCGGTCTTCGGCGCCTTCGGACTGCTCTGGTTGCGGCGCACCGTGCTGGGGATGATCTTCCCGGCGTTCATGGTGCAGATCGACAACGATGTTTACTCGCAGATCGGCCTCGTAATGCTGATCGGCCTGGCGGCCAAGAACGCCATCCTGATCGTGGAATTCGCCAAGGCCGAATACGAAAGCGGCAAGCCACTAGTCGACGCGGCGCTGGCAGGAGCCAAACTGAGGCTGCGGCCGATTCTGATGACGTCTTTCGCCTTCATTCTCGGCTGCGTGCCTTTGTTCATCGCTACCGGCGCAGGTTCTGTCGGCCGGCAAATTATGGGCACCACGGTCATCGGCGGAATGCTGGCGGCGACTGGAATTGCGATCTTCATTATCCCGGCGCTGTATGTGCTCGTTGAGCGTGTAGCGGAGGGTTGGAGCCGTCAGCCACAGCCGGCTCCGATTGCAGCGCAGGCAGCTCCTGCGCAGGGGGACTAGATGAAAACATTGACAGCACTATTAGCACTGATCTTAGCGACCGGCTGCACGGTCGGTCCGAACTACAAGAAGCCGGTTGTGGACATACCCGGCCAGTACCGCGGCGAAGCGCCGGCTGCGGAAACGCCGCAAGCTGCGAGTCAGTCCCCAGCGGATCAGAATAAGCAGGCGTCTGCTCAGCCCGCCGCGCCGTCCCTTGCGGACGAGAAGTGGTGGGAGGTGTTCCAGGATCAGCAACTCCAGGAGCTCATCCGCACCGCGCTCAAGAACAACTACGACGTGCAGATCGCAGCCGCCCGCATCCTGAAAGCGCAGGCGCAACTGGGTATCACGCGCGCGGATCAATTACCCACATTGTCGGTGGGTGCCGCGGCCATCAACGCAGACATCCCGCAAACAAAGCTCACGCCCAACACGGATACCAGTTTCAACGTCGGCACGGCGAGCCTCAATTGGCAACTGGACTTCTGGGGCAAGTACCGCCGAGCAACCGAAGCGGCACGAGCCAACCTGCTTGCGGCACGCTGGGCGCGGCAATACGTCATCTCTACCCTGGTCAGTAACATCGCGGCATCGTACTTTGAGCTTCGTGCTCTGGACCTTCAACTGGAGATTTCTAAGCGAACGCTGGCGGCCCGGCAAGAATCGCTCAAGCTTACGCAGACGCTGGCTGACGGCGGCGCCGGCACGATGATTGATGTTCGCCAAGCCGAGCAGTTGGTGGCTATCGCCAACGAGAACATCCCCGACCTGGAGTGCCGCATTGAGCAGCAGGAGAACTACCTCAGTACCTTGCTTGGGAATAATCCGGGGCCGATTGCACGCGGTCTGACGCTGGCGGAGCAACCGCATGCGCCGGAGGTGCCGGCGGGACTTCCTTCGGACCTGCTGGAAAGGAGGCCGGACATACGTCAGGCCGAGGAACAACTCATCGGGGCTAACGCGCAGATCGGCGTCGCCAAAGCCGCCTACTACCCGAACATCTCACTGACGGCGAATGCCGGATATGCCAGCTCGGCGCTAACGAGCTTGTTCACCGGTCCAGCGGGACTCTGGGCGTTTGGCGGGACGCTCGCCCAACCCATCTTTTCCGGGGGGCGTATTAAGTCGGGCGTCCGATATACCGAGGCTCAAGAGCAGGAGTGCTTGCTGACCTATCGCCAGACCGTTCAGCAGGCTTTTCGCGGAGTGTCGGATTCTCTGGTTGCCTATCGCAAGGACCGCGAATTCCGTGAGTACCAGCAGCAATTAGCGGATGCCGCCCAGGACGCAGCGCGACTTTCCGAGGATCGATATTCAGGAGGTCGGGCCAGCTACCTCGAAGTGCTGACGAATGAAACCAACTACTTCAACGCGGAGCTGGGACTTGCTCAGGCTCAGCTGAACGAGCTGTTAGCTCTTGTGGATCTTTATAAGAATCTCGGCGGTGGCTGGCAGAGCTAGACGGCCTGAGTAGCAATTCTGTAGCAGACCCCATGGCAGAACAAAGCATCTCGCCTTTGACGAAACGGAGCGCTTCAGAATGATTAGCTTTTGTCGACAGTTTGCCGCCGCCGGCCTATTGGTAGCCGTGACGCTGTGTATGCAGTGTGCCGGCGTAGCCGCGCTTATCCAGTGGCTGAGAAAGGTCGGGATGCGAGACTTCCGAACGCTCTTGATCTCTTCGGCTGCGGCCCTGGTGATGAAAACCACATTGGCAATCGTTTTCCTCCAGGGCCTGGTCATTTTGGTTTGGGCTGGTTGCTATCGTTGGCTTTGTTTCTCATCGTGGGAATCGGCCTTTTACTTCTCGGCAACCAGTTATTCGACCGTCGGGTATGGCGATGTGGTGCTCCCGTCACAGTGGCGCCTGCTGGGGCCGCTGGAGAGCATGATGGGAGTCCTGATGTGCGGCATATCCGTGAGTCTGCTGTTTGCACTCATCACGCGGCTAATCGAAAACGAGCCTGGAATTCCGCCTCTGCATGCTTGATGAACGTGCCCCCGGAGCTCTTGTGATCAGTGAGATTTTGGAGTCGCTTGATAAGATGATTCAGGTTTCCCCTTGCCGGGTTAGTGCACTCGCTTCGGAGCGTATTATGTCGAGCGCCGAAGATCGCTATCGAACGTTGCTGGACATGTCCAGCACTCTGGCCGACCAACCTACCGTCAAGGCCATGGTGCACAGTCTCCGTGATCTTCTGTCGAGCACTTGCACGATCCACGGGGCTCACCTCTACATCCTGGACAGTGCGGGAGAAAGCCTGCATCTTTTCGACTTTGATCAAGCAGCGGATGCGCCGTTAGTAGAGACCGGCACCAGGATTCCGCGCAGCGGCGCGGCGGCACGAGTTCTGGACGAACAGAAGCCGATGTTTCTTCCTGACCTCGCGCAGGAGCTGTCGACCATTCCTGAACTGGCCTTCCTTGCACCTGAAAGCGTTGGACGAAGCAGCTATTTATTTCCAGTGTCTACGTCTCAGCAACGGTACGGATTTTTCGCGGTGATCAAAGACCGTGGTCAGGAATTTCTCCCCGAAGATGTCGAACTGCTGCATTCTCTGGCCTCGCACCTTGCAGTCGCGCTCGAATGCGCGGTCGCAAGAGACAGCGCAGAGCGTTACCAGCAGCAGGTGGCCAAGGAACGTGATCGCCTGAAGCTCTTGCTGGAGATCAACAATCACATCGTTTCGAAGCTCGACATTGACGATTTATTCCAGTCAGCTTCCGCCTCCATCCGTAACTATTTCCAGAACGACTTCACGGGATTCTGGATGCTTGACAAAGGTTCGAATCAACTTGAGTGCGTCGTCTTGGATTTTCCCAGCGGCAAAGGTCTCATGGCGGCAGGAGAGAAGTCCGACCTCAGCGGGCCCGAGTATGCGAAGTTAAGCGCCCGCAGCCCTGAACTATGGTCGATTCGGGAGATCGAAAAACTTCCCGAGCCTATTCGCAGGAAACTTACAGCAGAATCCATCATTTCAATGGCGCTATCCCCGTTGGTGACGGCAAGCGGACCCCAGGGCGTGATCACACTGGGCAGCCGCCAAGCTAATAGCTTCGGTCAAGAGGATCTGGACTTGTTGTCTCAACTCAGCACGCAAATCGCACTTGCAGTTGAGAATGCGGTTGCTTTTGGTCGCGTCACGGCGGCCCGGGATCGCCTGGACGAAGAGCGCCTCTACCTGGAATCGGAAATCAGTTCGGAATACAACTTCGAAGACATCATCGGCAAGAGTGCGAACTTCCAAAAGGTGCTTGAGCAGGTTTCCATCGTCGCGCCTACCGATTCGACGGTATTGCTGCACGGAGAGACCGGAACGGGCAAGGAACTGATCGCGCGGGCGATTCACAACCTTAGTTCGAGACGCCAGCGCACATTCGTCAGGATGAATTGCGCGGCAATCCCGTCAGGGCTGCTGGAGAGCGAACTCTTCGGTCACGAGAAAGGCGCCTTCACCGGAGCCCTGATACAGAAGAAGGGCAGGTTCGAGCTTGCGGACGGTGGTTCGCTGTTCCTCGACGAAATCGGTGACATCAGCCTGGAATTGCAGCCGAAGCTACTGCGCGCGGTTCAGGAACAGGAGTTCGAACGACTGGGTAGCGCCAAGACAATCCAGGTGAATGTCCGTATGATTGCCGCCACGCACCGCGACCTTTCTGCGATGATCCAAGACGGACGTTTCCGGGAGGATCTCTTCTATCGGTCTCAATGTTTTTCCCATAGAAATTCCGCCCCTACGCGAACGACGCGAGGACATTCCTCTACTCGTCAACTATTTCGTTTCCAAGCTGGCGCGACGCATGCGTAGGGAGATTAAGACAATTCCACGGCGCGCGATGGAGGCATTGACCAGCAATGCGTGGCCAGGAAATGTCCGGGAGCTGGCAAATTTTGTCGAACGCGCCGTCATTGTCACTCGCGGTGAGGAACTGCAGATCCCGGTTGGCGAACTCAGAAGCGATACCCGAGTAGTATTTGCCGCTTCCGCAGTTCCAGCTTCGACCTTCGCACAGGCCGAGCGCGATGCGATTATCGCAGCATTGAAAGCCGCCTCCGGACGGATCTCGGGAAAGGGCGGCGCTGCTGAACGGCTCGGATTGAAGCGCACGACTCTGCAGAACAAGATGCGCCGGCTGGGTATCACCTCAGCGTCTGCGCAAGCTGACTAAAATACGTTTACACACAATTCCGCTGCTACTTAGCGTTCCGATATAACTCATCTCACCTTTCCACATCTAGCCTGCGGCATCCTTGATTAACTCTGTGTCTATTCCTCTTGTCAGTTATTGGGCCTTCTTCCCCGTCTGAGGTCGTCAGAAGCCGCCCACAATGCATTTAACTATTGCTGATACTGTGCTTTTGTGATGCCGAGCCGGCGCATCTTGTTCTGCAGAGTCGTGCGCTTCAATCCGAGCCGTTCGGCGGCCCCTCCGTTTCCCGCTACTCGTCCTGATGCAGCTCGCATTGCTTCAATGATTACCTTTCGCTCGGCGTCCCGGAAGCGACAAGTTGGGACAGAAACACTGGGGGAGTAGGAGACCGGCTGTGTGGCTATCGGCACCTGTAATTCGTCGCCAGGCGAAAGTATGACTGCGCGTTCTATGAAGTTTGCCAATTCCCTCACATTGCCGGCCCAGGGAGAATCCGTCAAAGTCTGCATCACTTTTTCAGAAATAAACCTAATCTGCTTCCCCATTCTCCGTGACAATTTGGAGGCAAAATACTTCACGAGCAGCGGAATGTCCTCTCGGCGTTCCCGAAGAGGCGGGATCTCAATCGGGAAGACATTGAATCGATAGAAAAGGTCCTCGCGGAATTTTTCCTCACAAATCATTGCCGGAAGGTCGCGGTGCGTCGCGGCTATAATCCGCACATCGACGTGGATGGTTTTGGCGCTTCCCAGACGTTCGAACTCCTGCTCCTGCACGGCGCGCAACAGTTTTGGCTGCAACTCCAGGCTGATATCCCCGATCTCATCGAGAAAGAGAGAGCCCTGGTCAGCGAGCTCGAATCTCCCTTTCTTTTGCATCAGGGCGCCAGTGAAAGCTCCCTTTTCGTGTCCGAACAGTTCGCTTTCCAGCAGTCCTGAAGGAATAGCGGCACAGTTCATCCGCACGAAGGCGCGCCCGCGCCGGGGACTTAGGTTGTGAATGGCATTGGCAACCAGTTCCTTCCCTGTGCCCGTCTGTCCGTGAAGGAGGACGGTAGCATCCGTAGGCGCTACGATGGAAACCTGCTCAATCACCTTATGAATGGCTGAACTCTTTCCGATGATGCCTTCGAAGCAGCACTCGCTCGTCTCTGACTCCAGAAAAAGCTGCCGGTCCTCGATCCCCACCGCTTCTGGAAAGCCTGCTGCTCCGAACCCTCCCGGATCTGCGAAACCAATGCCCGCGTAGCCCATAAAATCCTCCTACTCTTCTTCAACCGTCGTCTGTTGAGTTCTGAATCGGAACCTATCGATCCTCGTGATGAGCGAATTATCGTATCCACATACCTTCGCAGACAGCCCCACATAGGGAGGAATCGCAAACTCTCCGGAGGCGAGAAGCAGCCTCTTATGAGCCAGGAAATTTTCTTATCTGGGAGTTCTTAGGGAGGTTAGAGCTTACTTCTTCGAGGCGGGACTTCAACGCGCTTCCATCCGAACAGGCGAGCATCGATTGACCATAAACCCGGTCCTAGCATCGCGAGAGCGCCACTAACGGCCCCCAGCAATAGCCACAGCCATCTGTCTCCGGATAGAGTCAGGATTTTCCACCCCTCAACGACGGCCACGACGGTACCAACAATGGGCGTCCATAAACCGGCGGTCACGAGAATCCCCGCTCCCAGGAGGATTGCGGAGGTTATTGTGATGTTTAGCGCAGGGTCGGCCCACAGCTGCGAGCCCGCGGTTACAACCAGTACGAAGCCGACAACCAGGCGCATCAAAAGCAAGCCCGCGCCCGGCCAGCCGCCGGCGAATGTGGAATACAGACGTCGCAAGGCGCACACCTTTCTACGTCGCTAGACTGTCACATTGTTGACGCGGCCGACACCCCAAAGAGAGTCGGGATCGTCACTCTTTCCAGTTTTGTATCCAGAAGCGGTGCGAGGCGAGATGGTGGAAGCTACAGCTCGATGATCCCTCGCTTGAGGCCGATCATGGCAGCGTGGGTTCGATCGTTGGCACCCAACTTAGAAAGGATGGACTTGACCCGGCTCTTGACGGTTTCCTCCGTGATGGAGAGCTGATCCGCAATTTGTTTGTTCGCATTGCCGGCAGCGATCAAGCGCAACACGGCAGTTTCTGCTGGCGTGAGGGCGTCATCCATCGCGTGCTCGGCCACTTCGTATGAGGCCTCTGGCGAAAGGGCCTTCTTTCCGGCATGGACTGCGCGAATGGTCTCCATCAATTCCTTGTGCAACGTGTTCTTGAGCAGATAGGCTTGAGCGCCGGCTTTGAGGGCGTGGACGATTTGTACATCGCCGGCGTAGGTCGTGAGCACAATTATCTTTGCTTCGCGAAATTCATTTCGAATGGCGATCACCGCGTCAAGCCCGTTCATCTCCGGCATTTGCAGGTCCATCAGCGTGACGTCTGGGTGATGCGTCCGGAATTGCTGGATAGCCTCGCGGCCAGTAGAGGCTTCGCCAACCAAAACCATATCCGACTGAACACCAACCAGACCGGCGATTCCTTGCCGCACGAGTGGATGGTCGTCAACTGCGAGAATTCGTATTCGCGGTACCTCGGTGCTCATGACCGGTCTCCTGCATCACCCTTTTGCCTTCGCAGTGAAGGCTCGCGCCCACCAAGAAGGTCTCCGCGCTGCATAGGCGATACCTGCAGGCAGGCGCAGTTCCACTTCAGTCCCTGCATCGAACTCGCTCCATACTGTCAGCTCAGCTCCCATAATTTTGGCGCGTTCCCTCATGCCGGGCAAGCCGTAGTGTCCCTCACTGCCCTGGGCCGAGAGCACCGCCGGGTCGATGCCTTTTCCGTCATCCCGGACGCGCATTCGGAACTGTTCATCGTCATAGCGGATTTCCACTTCGACTTGGTGTGCACCGGCGTGGCGAAAGGCGTTGCGCAGTGCCTCGGCGGCGATCTTGTAGGTTTCGTCGCGAAGGATCGGGTGCAGATTTCGTGACTGGCCCTCGACTGCTACACGGAATCCAGGCCGTTGGCTAGTTAAGTCCGCGGCAAGTTCTTCTCCGAGGGCGCTGATGGCCAGCGCGAGATCGTTCGCTTGGATTGTGGAGTCGCGCAATCCTTGCACTGCATCCCGGCCTTCGGTGATCGCCTCAGCAGCTTGCTCGATCGCGCCTCCCAGGTTCTCTTTCGCCTCTACCGGTCGCTCTGGCAACAACTGGAAAACAGTTTGGAAACGCAGCAGCACACCGTGGAAGCTTTGCAGCAAAGTGTCGTGGAGTTCCCGCGCGATCCTTGTGCGCTCGCTGACGCGCGCGTCCAGCGTCATCTCGAACTGATGGCGCAATTGCCGGACACGCCATTCGTAGCCCGCCCACAGCAGCGTCAGAAAGACGACCATACAAAGGGCGCGAAACCAGTTCGTCTGGTAGTACGCCGGAGCGACGGAGAAGTCCAGCTTGGCAGCGCTATCGTTCCATACGCCGTCACTGTTGGCTGCGATCACGCGGAACGAATAATTCCCCGGAGGCAAATCCGTGTAGAACGCCTGGCGGCGCGTACCGGCGTCGTGCCAATCACGGTCATACCCGTCGAGCCGGTAGCGAAAATTCACCCGCTGTGGAATCGTGAACGTCGGTGAAGTGTAATCAATCTGCACGTCGCGCGGATGCGGTGGGAGCTTGAGACTATTGATTGCTGCCAATTCTCTGCGGTCAACAGTGACCGAGTCGATGTATGTCTCCGCGGGTAATGTTTTGTGCGAGAGTTCGGACGAGTCCACCACCTGCAGGACAAAGCCACTGGCAAACCATACGCGCCCGTCTGGAGAATATGCCGCTGCGTTGAACGAGGGGCGCCCTGCTGGCCGGGCTCCGTCGAGTACGTCGAAGACACGGGTCTGAATTTTCGCTCCCGGGTTGGCCCACCATTGCTGAAGTTCGGAATCCGGAAACTCGACGACGCCGCAATCAGTGTAGAGCCACCATCGTTTTTCTTTATCCTCCACAAATGAAATCACCGGGTTGCACGGCAACCCATTCTTTATCGTCATCTGCTGCGCCTTACCCTGCCGCACTCCGACCAGTCCGTCCACAGAAGCGAGAAGGACGGAACCGTCTGCCCCGGCACTGACTTGAGTAACCACAGGACTGCTCAGGTTTAGCGAGACGGTCTGGAAAGCGCCATCACGAAAATGAACGAGGTCGCCATTCCTGTTTGTCGCTATCCAAATCCCCCCTTTTGGGTCGGGAGCGATGGCATGTCCAAACGGAGTTTTCGGCTCGGGTAACTCTTCTTGCACCTGGAAATCGCGGATACGCACAAGCTCTCGCGGATTGCTGACGCACTCTGCCCAAATATTCCCATCGACGTCCTCGGTCAATCCAGTGACGAAACCCAGCGATTCGTGATTTTGCCCGAGCACTCGGCGGAATTGGCCATCTTTGAATAGATAGAGGTCGTGATCCACTCCGACCCACAGGTTTCCGGCCGAGTCTTCGAGCAAGGAAGTGACTTGGCCGCCAGGAAGGCCATGTTTATATCGAATCGATGAGACGCTTCCGTTAACAATATGATCGAGAGATTCGTCGTTTGCCACCCAGATACTGCCATCACTGCCCGCAAGAACGCCTGCGACGGCGTGCCCCAACCCTTCCGACGTCGAAAAGGTAGTGACGCGCGGATCACGAAAGCTGTCGATTCCGTTGTTAGTTGCCACCCATAGAATTCCTTCTCTATCCTCGAAGAGATCGCGAACGTCGTCGCTGGACAAGCCCTCCGCCTGTCCATAATGCTCCACAACATTTCCACGTATCCGAAACAATCCCTTGCCTGCGGTGCCGACCCAAAGGCTGCCGTCGCGGCCGAAGGCCATCGTGTAGACGACCACGTTCTTGCCGTCAAAGCCGGGCGCTACGAATGACCGCAACTTACCGTCCGTCAATGTTTCAAGCCCTCGTCCGGGGCCGTCCTCCATAATGCCGACCCAAAGAGATCCATTCGGACCAGGTAGTATGGCTCTTACTATCGTGCCTGGCTCAGAGGGCTTCATCGGTTCGATCGGGTATAGCTGCGAAACACCGTTACGCCAGTGGACAAGCGCTTTCAGCCCTCCCATCCAAAACCCCCCTTGGCCGTCCGCAAGTAGGGAAGAAGCCTCGGATACGGGGATTCCATCAGATTGTCCGAAACACTTCATCGCTTGGTCGCTAACGTGGCACAGTGGCAGGTTTGTAGGATTGCCGAACCCACGCACTACCCACAATGAGCCGTCAGGATCCTCGCTGATTTGTTGAAACTGCTGAAAGCCAGGAAATTCAAAGTGAGAAACGACTGCCCCGCCTTTAAGGTGAGCGATGTCATGTATCCCCAGCGCCCAAAGCCCACCGGTACGGTCGCCGTACACCTGCGCAATCGTATTGATCGTCTTGCCGTTAAACGACACAGTTCGGGGGACAAACCGGACAGCGTCAAATCTATACACTTCTTTGTGAAGGGATGTGAACCAGAGAAAACCGTCCGCAGTTTGCGTTATCGAGAACATTCCAGCGGGCGCGGAACCGTCTTGTATTCGCCAGGAGGTATGCAAGTACTGGGTGACGTGTTTGTTCGGATCGAGGGCGTGAATCGTGCCTGGCAGAAGAAATAAGCAGGTGAGACAGAGGCCCAGGATGGCCCCAAGCGCGGTGCGCGCCCAGTTGAAACGAAGCAGAAGTGCTCGCCAACGAGCCATTCTCCCACCTTCGCAGCAAACAGCGTCAGCCACTATGGTATCCGTCAGATGAGCTGCATCTAAGTGTACCTCAATGACGACCCACCTACCGTGATCCTCATTTGAGGAGCCAGTGAAAAAAGCACTTAGCCATGCCGTACGATCCACTCAGGAACTAGTAAACTTTGATTAAGTTCTTCAGCAGCTGAGCCAACGTCCAAGGGGCAAATTACGAAGGGTCTGAAGACCGTCTTGCAAGACTAGGCTTAATCAGAGCTTATCTAGGCTTCAACTCCACGAAAGGGTGGCCAGAAGGAATGACGCGCGGCCGATCGATACTGTGTGTCTGAGCCATCGAGCAATCACGGTTGAGTGGGAACTTTGGATGTGCGCTTGTGCAATACGAACTCCTCGACGATGCCGAGTGCCATCCTGCCACCCGCGCCAATCAGTGCACCGCGAACCACCAGTCCTGGGCCGCGATCTTGGGTTGGATAATAAGCATTCTGAAGTGCGCCAGAGGCCAAGTCGCCGCCGATATCGGACCAGTTTATTTCGCGCCTCCCGTCATCTCCTCTCGTAATAAATGCACTTGAGATCGCATGCATCAGCCGGGACTTCGTTGTACCGGTACCTTGATAAAAGTAGCGCGGGTCTTGGTGCAGCAGTGAGGGCAGCAGGGCATCGCCCAGCAACACCTTCGCGTAGCCGCCGGCGAAGGTGGCGCCGAAACGCTGGGCATAACCAGCGACACCTTGCTGATAACTTGGATAACCAGCCATCTGGTAAATTGCGGCGTTCGCTCCGAAGCCAACAAGTGTGACGGGATCCGTCAATGCCTTCATTGCGAGCTGAAATTTGAGCCTCGGTGTTAGCGGTGTAGGGTTCTGCTCGTACGTCACGTAGAAATTGGGTATCATGCCAAGCACGCGCTGGTGCTCCTCGATTTTGATCTGTTCGGCGGCGAGTTGCTCCGACATGACAGCATTCACCGAGGTCTCTACAGGTGCGACCTCGAGAATGATGTCCGTCAATATAAAGCTCTGACCCGATTGGAGAATGATGTCCCTGGAGCTCCAGCTCTTGAGATCAGGTGCGGTAATGAGGATCCGGACTGGTGTTCGCGGATTGATGCCGTCGAACTGAAAGAAACCGTTATCCGCTGTAACTGTCGTCCGGGAGTCGGTCGGTTCCTGCAATACGATAGTCGCGTTCGGAACCGTGCTGCCGGTAATATCGAGCACAGTCCCGACGATCGTTCCTGTCTCCCCTGGCTGCAGCAGGGGCTGCTGCGCCACGCTGAGCGTGGCTGCCCACATAGAGGCAGCAAGGACGAACGCTAACTTGGAAATTCCAGGTGACATGCGAGACTTTCTCTCCGGTTTTGGTTTCAACGTAGGGCCGCCATTCTTACCTCTGACTGAGGTACTTGCATTCGAATCAGATCGGCGACCTGGGACCAGACCTGCGGGTCGCATTCAATTGCGGTGTGTCCCTTGAAGAGAAGCCGGTCGTACCAGGGATATTCGCGGCAAGCAGCAGGTTCTTTTGCGTAGCGATACTGGAAGTTGCCGAGGATCATCGTTTGGGATACATCGTAGGCCGTAATCTCAGAGCGGCCATGCAGGATGCCCGAGCTCTGATAGAAATTGACAGCCTGCTTCACGTTGGAAGGAATATTGGAGTCGTCCTCGCCGCGTTTTCGGATGCTGTCAACCTGCACGGTTAAGAGCACAGGCAACCCATCTCGTTGGAGCTCGCGGGCTAGATAGATAACGCTTGAGGCTCCCCAGCTGTGACCGAACAGGATAATGCGGGTGCGTGCCTTCTCCTGTTCTGATAGTTTATGGTCGGATGCCATCGCGATACTATCCAGGATGAACTTGTGTGCTTGCTTCCTCTGTCGATTCTCAAACACCCTCGCCCGAACATTGCTACCGTAGTTCGCCTGTAGCTGCTGGATAAGCTGCACTTCCGAGTGCCGCGTGTCGTCGCTGTGAACAAATCCGCCGACAAACGCGACAACAACTGTAGGGGTATTTTCTGTTTGTATCTCTCTACTGGATTGCTCCTGCCCCAGTGCTGTGCCCATAAGCACAGCGAAACCGGCCAGCAATTGCATGCAGAACCGCAGAGCCACAGTTTTAGCGTGGATATATTGGAAGCTGGTGCGCCTAGCGTTCTGCGGTGCGAGTTTGGCTGGACTTGCTTCCTTCATATGGCAACCGTAGGAACAATACAGTCAAAAGCTTCCGTCGTTGAGCAATGCACGACTCGTGCCAGACTGGATCGGCCCTGCTCCTGTATCGTGCGCCGCCGAGCATCGAGTCGCGGTCACAGCTCTATTTCCGGCATTCAGCAGGGGTTACGGGTATGAATGCCTTCGCACCGGGCAGCTGTTTTACTCCCGCAAGGCTAGCCAACTGCAAGCGGAAAGCTCCCAAGCGACCGAATAAGGTCGCGTCGACCTTATAAGGGCGAATCCGCGAGATGCCGAGTGCGCCGGCCATGGGATTGAACTATCTGCTTCTAATCTCAATCTCATGCAGAGAGGGCTAGTTTTGGTGTTCCAAGCGGGCCTGCGAGTTCTAACGGGTCTCTCGAATTGCTGACATCGGGTGACGGCAATTGGAATGCTTACTGGAGAATGGGCAAAGGAGAGTCGAACTAGTGAGCGCCTACTTACAACTGACTTATCCCGGCGTCCTCTTAGCGGTTTTCGCCCAACAACTCTGCCTGCCTATCCCTTCAATCGTTTTTCTGATGGCCGCAGGTGCTCTTTCCGCACGCGGAGAAATGCGAACGAGCTTGATTATCTTGCTGGCTGTTCTGAGTTGCTTGGCGGCGGACGGAATATGGTTCTGCTTGGGCCGCCGCTGGGGTTCTCAAGCTCTGCGGCTACTCTGTCGTTTCGCCGCAGACCCGCGAAGATGTTCCGAAAATGCGCATGAGAAGTTCCGCCGCTATGGTCTCCCTATACTATGTGTGGCTAAGTTTCTTCCCGGGCTAGATGTCGTTATGCCACCGCTGGTCGGCGCGGAGGGAGCGCCGCTTTGGGGCTTCATAGCCCTCGATGCATTAGGTGGTTTCCTTTGGTCAGGCTTCTACGTGGGACTCGGCTATCTATTCTCCGATCAAGTAGACGTGGCAATTGGTTGGACCCAGCGTTTTGGGACGGCCCTCGCCATCGCGATTGCGGTTCCGGTCTGCCTTTATGCTATCTGGCGAGGACTGGCTCTGGTGCGAATGGTCCGCCGAATGCGGCTGCGTCGCATGAGTCCGTCGCTGCTCGCCCGCAAGCTGAAGTCTCAAAGCAAGATCGCGGTGCTCGACCTGTTAGAGTTCGAGGGAAAAACCGATACGGAAAGACCAGAGGTTATTCCAGGTGCTTTCAGGGTAGATCCCACCCGATTGCGGAACTCTCCACATCTTATTGTTCCGGATGACGTTGACATCGTTCTCTATTCTTCGTTGGGAGGCGATACGGTAAGCGCACGAGCAGCGATGGCATTGAAGAGGGTAGGCGTTGATAACGTGTGGGTATTGCAAGGCGGACTCAAGGCCTGGCGTGAACAGGAGCTTCCCGTTTCTAAATCCCCAGTGCGAGCCGAAGTCGCTGCAGAACGCGTCGGAGTGAGATTGCCGGCAGTCTGACGCGCCGAACTCTCCAAGAAAACGAAATAGAGCCAAACGGTCCCGTGCTGCCTCGCTAGAGCTGATGCGGCCCGTTCCCAAAGGTGCCCAAATGCAGGCAGAAAGTCACCACTGCCAACGTACGGTCGACGGTTTTAACAGATCGTCTAGCTTCACTTCGTCAATTCATTGATTTCCCAGCCACTTGAATTAAATCACGCCCTGGCACCTGCCGTGCTCTTTAGATCCAAGTAGCCGCAAGTTGGAGATTCTCTCGTTCAACTCCATCGCTTGCCCGAAGAACAGAGGGGGTTCAACTATGAAAGGGACCGCACCAAGACAGACAAGCTTTGACAGTCGCAACAGCTTCCCCACACTCCGAGCCATTATTGTCATGCTCGTGCATTTGGGCTTTCTCGTCGCGCCCTCGCTATCCTATGGGGCTGAGTTGAGACCAAAAACTTTGACCTATTGGAACGCGTACCTAGACACTGCGCGTCCACGGATGACCTCCCAAACACCATTTCTCTGGGTCGACCAGGAGCCCGAGCGCCTTCAGCGTGTCCATGATGGTGAGATTCTGGTCTCGTCCGTCGGGAAGGAAAACCCAAAACCGGTGGACTCAGGGTTGATCCACGATTGGCTGGGCGCAGCTTTTTTTCCGAACGCTAGTATCAATGACGTTTTGGCCGCCGCGCGTGATTACAGCAACTACAAAGAGTATTACAAGCCAACAGTTGTCGATTCCAAGTTGCTCAGCAGTGACGAACCCTGCGAAAAGTACTCCATGCGCGTAGTGAACAAGGAGGTCGTAGCTGAGACGGCGCTGGATATGGAATATGAAACCTGCTATTTCAAAATCGATGACGCCCGATGGTATAGCACCACGCGCACCACGCGGGTGCAAGAGATCCGGCACCACGGCCGCCCGGACGAGCAGGAGCTTCCGCCAGATCATGGCAGCGGCTACGTCTGGCGCCTGTACAGCGTCGCCAGATTTGAGCAAAGAGACGGCGGAACCTACGTGGAAGTCGAGGCGATTGCTTTGAGTCGCGACATTCCCATTGCGCTACGCTGGGTGGCCAATCCGATCGTGCGCCGTGTCTCAAGGAACTCTATGCTCATCTCTCTGCAACAGATGAAGGAGGCGGTCCGCTTGACCGAAGATGCAGGGCGAACTGCCAACTTACCCACCACTGCCCACAATGGCGCGCGAGGCACTTTCGCGGCAGAGGTAGGTATCGTCAAGAGTTTTGCTCCGACCGGGAAGCCGTGATT
>CAVVDN010000030.1:0-42559 GCA_963747045.1 uncultured Acidobacteriaceae bacterium
GCCTATGATGCCGCAGGTCACGGCCGCAGCCTTGGTGAACGAGAACAAGGTGCTGTCGCATCCCGCCAGCGCGGATTCGATTACCACCTCCGGCAACAAGGAAGATTTTGTGTCGATGGGAATGACGTCGGCGAACAAGCTGCTGCGTGTCGTCGTCAACACGCGCAATGTGCTGGCCATCGAAGCGCTGGCGGCGGCGCAGGCGCACTATTTCCGCGCTCCGCTGGAAACCAGCAAACGCGCACAAGTAGCGCTCGCAGCCATCCGTGCTGTTTCCCCGCCGGTGACCGAAGACCGCGTATTCGCCCCCGACATCGTGAAGGTGGCCGACGTGATTGCCAGCGGCAAGCTCGGCGAAGCACTGCGCTGAGATTCACGATGATCGTGCCCACGCCAAAGTTTCCCTGCGGCATCGATGGACGAGTCGCGAACGTCAGAGCACCGTAGGTGCGGCGTCAGGATAGCCCCGTAGGGAGGCTGCGGCGGCCGGAGTGCTGGGTGAGCTGCCAACTGACTTCCTTCAGGGACGGCAGGGTCCTTCAGGCATCATGCACGGCCTTCCAACTAAGGGATGGCTCGTTTCTTCGAATCCCTCCACTGTGCAACGAACCTAATTCCTTTCTCCAAAGACCCCGCACGATCATCGTCTGCGGCACTACTAGCACGACAAGATACGAAACGATCGTCCCGGCGATGACGCCGAGCGAACCGATCTGCCGCACCCAAATCACCGACAACGCGATGTTCAACGCCGCGGCAATAATCGACAACACCGCCTGCGCGCGGATGCGATTGAGAGCTGCCAGCAGGCACGACTCCACTGTCATGCATCCGCTGATCAATGCCCAGATGCACATGGCGAACAGCAGTGGCCAAGTGGGAACGGCTGCCGGCCCGGCCCACAGCCGAATGAGTCCTCGTCCGAAAAGCAATAGGACCGACACACACAACGCGTTGAGCGCGACGGTTCCAGTCATCGTGAAGGCGAACGTCCGCCGTATCCAGGCGTAGTCGCGCTTCGCATAAGCTTCGGAATACGCCGGCCAGAGCGCAGGAAACATCAGCGACTGCAGGATCGCCACAAATCCAACGACGCGCCAGGTCACGCTATAGGGCGTCACTTCCGCAGCGCCGAGATAATGACTGACGACCAGGTTGTCGGAGCTGAACACGACCACGGCGGCTACCTGAATCAGGAAGAACGACGAGCCCGAGCTCAAAAGCTCCCGCATCGGCGCGCGTTCGATGAAATGCAAGCCCGGCCGGAGCCAGGGCTTTTCCCAGCCAATGACGAGCAGGAGCGTGACCAGGTTGGCGAATGTCAGGCAGCCTGCCGACATGACGAACAATGCCGGCATGGAGACATGCAGCACGACCCCGAGCCCCAGCCCGCACAGACTCGCGACCGCGCCCGCAGACGCTGCGTAGTTTGCGCGATGCAGCTCCTGATATCCCGCCAGCACTTTGCTGACGAGATTGCAAGGCAGCGCCAGCAACATCAAGGCAGCCGCAGCAGCGACGGTGTTGCGCACTTCGCTGGCACCGACGGTCGCATTGACGTTGAGCAAACGGGTCCAGTCGACCCGCGGGATGACCAGCGCGGCCGCCATCCCCGCCAGACAGGCCATGCCGCTGGTCGCGACCAGCGCATTGGTGAAGTAGCGCGCGGCGGAACGCCGGTCGTTCCCGGCGTAGGCGCGCGAGATGTGGTTGGTGAGCGTGTTCGCTACGCCGAGATCCAGAAGGTTGACCCAGACGGCGGTGGTCGTGATGGTCGCCCACACGCCGTAGCGCTCCGCTCCCAGGTAGCGCACCGCCAACGGCAACGAGAACAAGGCAATGGCGCTGGATAGCACGCGCGCCAAGCCCCCGGAACAGACCGCCTGCACGATGCGGCCATAACGCGACGTACTGAGCGTCCGGGGCATCATGCGAGCGGGTTCGGTCCGGTTGCATGCAGCGTCTGCACCGCTGCTTGCAGCGCATCTGCCGAATGCGACTGCAGCAACGCGGCAGAAATCGGGTGGCGATGTTTCGCCAGCCATGGCTCACGTTGCGCGGTCTGGCTGGCATTCAACATTTGCCGCGCAACCGCGACGACCGCGTCGACCGAGACGGCAAGAATGCAGTGCGGCTTGAGCGAGACGCATGCCTCGGTGCAGCCCTCCAGCCCGGCGGCTGGTTGCAGCACGCGGCAGTCGCGGCCGTGCGGCGCAAAGCGTAGCGGACTGTTGAAGTGGTTCGGAGCGCCGTTGCGCGGATGACGGGAGATCACCAGTGTCCTCGAACCCATGGCGGCAGCCAGATGCGCGCAGCCGCTATCGTTGCCGAGGAACATCTCGCAACGCTCCAGCACCGCACACACCTCGCGCAGCGGTGCGCCGCTGACGATCACCGGTTTCTGCGGCAGCATCGCGGCCAGCTTCAGCGCGTCGCCGAACTCGGCTTGCGAACACACGATCACCGGCCACACGCGATGGGCGCGATAGAGCTGGGTGACCACTTCAGCGTATCGCCTCAGCGGCCAACGCCGGCCCGGGCTTTGCGCGCCGATGCCCAGCGCGATCAGTGGTGTCTGCATTTGGGTCAAATCGGTGCCCCAGGTTCGCCCATCGTTTGGACAAACCTGGGCCAACCGCCGCTCGGCACGTCGACGGTCGCGCTCGGTGACGTGAATCTGCAAGCGGCTGTCCCACTCTCGCGCCCAGCGCTTCGGCGACCGCCAGATTGCGCAACACCTCATGGCGCACCAGCCCGGCGGGCAGGCATATGTCCCAGGCGCGGTCGAAGCCGCGATTGATCTTCTGCTTCGCCGGCGTCGTTCGTTCGCTGTAGCCGACGCGCGTGGTCGCATCGCTCATCACGCACAAGAATGTCGCCAAGTGCTCGTCGGTATCCCAGCGCGGCGAAATGGCGTAATCGAAATGCCGCTTGCGCAGCACCGTCCAATAGAACAGAAGCGCGGCGAACAGCCTCCGCACGCCTCGCGGCAGCCACGCCGGCCGAATATTCGGCAGCGTCAGGATTTCGTCAACGCGCGGATCGGTCGCGAGCAGCGCTTTGTAGGCTCTCTGCACCACCACCGTGCACCGCGAGCGCGGCTGCGCCGCTTTCAGCGCCCGGAAGAGCGGTGTGGTCAGGACGACATCTCCCATCGCGTCCAGCCGGAATACGATGAACGACGCGGGGTCTTTGCGCGATGTGCCGGAGATCTCCGGACGCGCGATGTGCCTGCGCCAGAACAAGGCCAGCCCCGTGGGCAGACGCAGCCGAAAACAAGAGCGGCGGGAGACCGGAGTGGTTTCACGCCGAGAGCACCTTCGCCATAGTTTGCGGTTCCATTGTGGCGACGGACCTGCTGATGAGCCGCGTGGTGCTGGTGCCGGGCACCAGCGGAATCAGCTCGACGCGTCCTCCCCACGCGCGAACTTCACGCGCACCGACGACCTGCTCTTCGGTATAGTCGCCGCCCTTGACCAGCACGTCGGGACGGATCGCTTCGATCAGCCGTAGGGGCGTGTCTTCGTCGAACACCACAACTGCATCCACCGCGCTCAGCGCCGCCAGCACGCGCGCACGCTCGTCTTCGCCGACAATCGGCCGCAACGGGCCTTTCAGCCGTTGAACGGAAGCGTCACTGTTCAAGCCCGATCATCAGCCGATCGCCCTTGCGCCGCGCCACCTCCAGCAAACGAATGTGGCCGACGTGCAGGATGTCGAAGCAGCCGTTGGTGAAGACGATGCGCTCGCCGCTGCAGCGCCACGAGGCCGCCCGGCCCAGCAGGCGATCCAGCGATAAAACCTTGTCGTCCATTTGCAGCCCGATCTCGCGCGACAACGCTCCCAGCAACTCTTCGCGCCGGATCGGCGCGGTGCCGACTTTGCCGACGACCACGCCGGCCGCAAGGTTCGCCAACTCGACGGCCGTCTCACACCGGCACATCGCACGCCGCCGCCAGCGCCAGAACAGCAATGACCGTGTCGCCCGCGCCCGAGACGTCGTATACCTGGCGCACCACCGCGGGAGCATGCAGCCGCGACTCCGGCCGCAGCACCGCAATTCCCTTCTCGCCCAGCGTGGCCGCCATGCATTGCAGATCCAGACTTCGTGACCAGGGTCTGCCCGGCATTCAGCACTGCAGCGATGTCCCCTGCAGGCTCTCCAGCCGCGGCCGCGAGTTCTTTCAGGTTCGGGCAAATGGTCGTGGCGCCGCGATAGCGACGCGAAATCCTGCTGCTTGGGATCGACGAGCACCGGGAGTTTGCGCGCTGCCGCCTCGCCTATCAGCGCCTCGCAAACTTCCTCGGTCAGCGACGCCTTTAGCGTAATCGGAGAGCACAACGATCCCCGCCTCCGGCAACGCCGCAAGCGCATCCCGCAGCAACGACTGGTATTCGGAGCTGGAATGTTCGGTGCGGCATTCCGCTGTCCAGCCGCATAATTTGCTGATGTGCCGGATAGAATGCGCAGCTTCGTGGTCGTCGGCGCATTCGCGAATCGTCGTCAGCGACGGCTCGATGCCCTGCTCGGCCAGCAGCGACTCCAGCCGGTGTCGCTCCGCGTCACCGCCGGCGAAGCCACAGACGTCACGCGCGCGCCCAGCTGCGCAAGATTCATGGCGACGTTGGCTGCGCCGCCGGGCCTTTCGTCGCGCAGTCGTGGCGCGCACCACCGGCACCGGCGCCTCGGGCGAGATGCGCTCCACCTCGCCCCAGACGTACTGGTCGAGCATCACGTCGCCGACGACCAGCACCGGGACGTGGCGCCAGCCCGACTCGACCAGGGCCACGATCTCACGCAGTCGGAGATCATCGGCAGCACTCCCGCGTTCTCGAACTGGCTGATCCGCGGACATCGCAATGTCGATCCACTCGCACAGCATGTGTCCCAGCAGGATGTGCCCCTCCTGAATACGCGCAGGATTGGTTGAGGGTACGTGCAGGCAAATGTCGGCCAGCCTGCCGATCCGTCCGCTGACGCTTGCCAATCATGGCGACGGTCGTCACGTCGAGTTCGCGCGCCCGTCGCAGGGCGGCGCAGACGTTGCCACTCTTGCCCGAGGTGGAGATGCCGACCACAACATCGCCCGGCATGCACAGCGCCTCGATCTGCCGTTCGAAGACTTGCTCGAAGCCAAAGTCGTTGGCGAGCGCCGTGAGCACCGACGAGTCGGTGGTGAGCGCGATGGAAGCCAGCGCCGAGCGCGGACGCCGGAAGTGGCCGACCAGTTCGGCGGCCAGGTGCTGCGCGTCGGCGGCGCTGCCGCCATTGCCGCACCAGATGACTTTGTGTCCGCGACGCAGGCAGTCGCAGAGAAGTGCCGCAGCACGCTCGAAAAGCGTCGTGCTGGGCAGGGAGACGTCGGATAATAGCCAGATGTTCGGCGATGGCGTCGCTGAAGACGCCGGCCAGGTTCAAAGAAAGCGGCATAGAGCCTCGTGGCGCAAAAATGTGAGGGCTTTCCCAGAGAACCTGTAGGACCTACATGTGAACGCAGTATATCCGGAAATGAAGAGCGGCGAAGCCAATCAGTTCTCGAATGTTACTTTCGTTTTCCTAGATCGGGACGGAGTCATCAACCGCAAGCCGCTTGCGGGACAGTACGTGACACGCTGGGAGGACTTCGAGTTACTGCCCGGGGTTGAGCGGGCCATCGCGACGTTGAACCGCTCGGGACGCACCGCGATTGTCATAACGAACCAGCGGGGCGTTGCTCTGGGACTTTACTCGGTGGCGGAGTTGACGCAAATGCATGACCGCCTGCAGGAGAGGCTTGGGGCCCACGGCGCCCATCTCGACGCAATCTATGTATGTCCGCACGGCGAGGGTCAGTGCGACTGCCGCAAGCCGAAGACTGGCTTGTTCGAGCAGGCATTCCGCGATTTTCCCGCCGCGCACGCCGGCAACAGCGTTATGATTGGCGATTCGCTGCGCGACATGGAAGCGGGCCGGCGCCTGAGGATGCGGACAATCTTAGTCGACGAGGCGGCGGATTCTGTTGCAGAAGAGCTGCAACGTGCACGATCGCTGGCGCAGCTCACGGTCGCGTCGCTGGAGGAATTTGTAGATCGCTATTTGTGCCCGTAGCAACAGTCGTCGTTTTGCACAAGGTGTTGGCTCGGGTCGTGCGGCCTCTTCGACTTCGCTCAAGGGCAGCATTCAATACTGCGGCGCTTCAGCGCTGCGTGCGTCGAGACATTCAAATGAAAGAGCCCGCTTTAGCCGTCGGCACTCTGCCGTCGGCTAAAAGCCGACTCAGGCTGTGATCGTGGATTGGACGCGGGCCTGAAGGCCCGCTGTACCAGAAACGATCAATCCGAATCTTCTGATGGAAAATCAGCACGCCCTGCATCTCGCCGCGCCAACCACGAATTGGCAGTCGCGACTCCGCTCCCGCGAGTTCGTCGAAGTCGCAGTAGGCTTCGTGCTGGTCATTCTCGCGCTTTGGAGCTCCAGGCCGGCACAGTTATTGCTGGGCAGTGCGGCGTTCTTCTGGATGGTGGTCGTCACCATTCGCAAGCAGCCGGATGCGGCGCAACTGGGCCTGCGCGTCTCGGGCATGCGCCGCACGCTGTGGATCGTCGGACTGGCCGCGATCGCCGCAGTTGCGGGCGTGTGGATCTCCGTCCGGCTGCACACCTTCCACGCCGCGTTTCGACACCACGCCGTCGAATGGGGATTCCTGGTCTACATCGTGTGGGCGCTGATGCAGCAATTTATGCTGCAGGACTTCTTCCTCACACGATTGCTGCGAATCCTGCCCACGCGAGCCGCGGCCGTCATCATCGCGGGCCTGCTGTTCGCCGTGGCTCACGTGCCGAATCCGCTACTCGTCGTCGCTACGCTGGTGTGGGGCATCATCGCGTGCGCGCTGTTCCTGCGCTATCGCAATCTCTATGTGTTGGGATTGGCGCACGCCATTCTCGGCATGTGCATCGCGGTAACGGTGCCGAATGCGGTGCATCATCAGATGCGGGTAGGGTTGGGATATCTGCAGTGGCACGTGCCGGCGGAGGCGGCGCTGTTGCAGCGGAGACAAGCCGGCCACATGGCACTTGCCGATCCGATTCACGGTCGCCGGCGAGAACCCTTGTTAGGCGGAGCAACGCAGGACCAGCCTCGCAGAGGCGAAAGCAATTAGCGGGCGCGGAAGCGCCGCGTCAGGGCTCAACATTTCAATGAAAGCAGCTTCAGGGGCGAGACCTGCTACGAACGCCAAACCCTGTCGCCCCTGAAGGGGCTCCGGATCAGGAGAAGCGCGGCTTTCCCAGCGCTTCCGCGCTGGGCTAATTACCTTCGCCTCTGCGAGGCTCTGTCAGGACCCGAGGTGACAACCGACAACGGAAACCCAGCATCGTGACAACCGACAACTGACAACTGACAACTGACAACTGACAACTGACAACTGACAACTGACAACTGCCCCTGACTACCGGCTACTGACCTTAAACGCCTTGACCACGATGTCGTTCGGCTGGCTGCCTACGGGGACCAGCGTCATCAGCGCGCGGTCGGCACTGATCTTCGAGTTCTGCTTGGTCTTCACCGTCCGCACCACGGCCACATCCCCCGAAGCCGAGTCGAGCACCAGCAGATGCGCTTCATCCGGCGTCAGCGCCAGCGCGTCGGGATGCCGGCCCACCTGCACCGCGCCAATCACATGGCCTTCGTCGATGGCGTAGACGCTCACCGTGTCCGAGCCGAAGTTGCTCATGTAGAGCAGGCTGTTGTCGGAGGTCACGACCCCATGCGACGGCTGATTGCCGATGAGGTAGCTGCCGCCGACCTCGTTGGTCGTGGTCTCGATGATGGAGAAGTTGTTGCTGTTGAAGTTGCTGACGAACAACTCTCCCCCATCGGGCTTGAGCGTGAGGTACACCGGAAGCTCTCCGACATCCATGTAGGTCAGCAAGCGGTCGCTCTTGAGATCGACGGCTGCGACCTGGTTCGATCCCGGGCAGGCGACAAAGACCTTGCTGTTGTCGGGCACAATGGCCAGGTCCTGCGGCTGCTGGCACACCGGCACGGTGCTGCGCACGGTGAGCTTGTCGGTGTCGATGATCGAGACTGTGTTGTCCGCACGATTGCTGGCCACCACCACTTTGCCGTCGACCGAAACTTTGGCCAGCCCCGGCGCGCCGCCCACGCGAATGGTGGCAATCACCGCGCGCTTGTCCAGATCGATAACGGAAACGTTGGCCGAACCCGAGTTGGCGACGTAGGCACGCTTGCCATCCGGCGACACCGAGACGTAGTAGGGCGCGCGATGCACACCGATGGTTGCGACCACTTCGTTACGTTCGGCGTCGATGATGCTGATGTTGTTGGAATCGGCGTTGACAACGTAGATCTCGTTGCGCGTGGGACTGGCGGCCACGCCGGTCGGGCCGGCACCGACGGTGATGGTCTTCGCGTACAGGCGCGAAGGATTGGTCTCCAGCTGCGTCAGGTCGAGCACGCTGACCGAGCTGCTCTTGCCGTTGGTGACGTAGGCGTATTCGTGGTAGCCGGGAACGATGAGCTTGCGCTGGTCGCAGGCAGTCGTAATCAGAACGAGAGCAATGGCCGCAAAAAGCTGAGCCTTCGTCATGTAAGAAAAATCATTCACCACGGAGACACGGAGCGCACGGAGTTTTTTATTTTCCCGTGATCTCCGTGCCTCCGTGGTGAAATCGCTCTTGATCAATGGGTGGCTGCCGTTCCGGCGCCTGCGGTCGGACGAGCGGATTGGGTTACAGCTGCGCTCGTCAGGCGTGCGCCGGCTGCTCAGGGCGCGGCAACGCTCCGGCCGAGCACGTTGGCGATCTGCCGCACCTCGACCATGAGCTGATCAAACTGCTCCGGAAAGAGCGACTGCTTGCCGTCGCTAAGCGCGCGATCGGGATCGGGATGCACCTCGATGATGAGCCCGTCCGCGCCCACCGCAACTGCGGCGCGCGACAGCGGCGTAACCTTGTTGCGCTTGCCGGTGCCGTGGCTGGGATCGACGATGATCGGCAGATGGCTGAGGCGCTGCACCGCCGGCACCAGGCTGAGGTCGAGCGTGTTGCGGGTGTGATCGGCGAAGGTGCGCACGCCGCGCTCGCAGAGCACGACGTTGTAGTTGCCTTCGCTCATGATGTACTCGGCCGCCATCAGCAACTCTTCCAGCGTGGCCGACATGCCGCGCTTCAGCAGCACCGGCTTGCGTATGCGGCCGGCCTGCTTCAGCAGCGAGAAGTTCTGCATGTTGCGGGCGCCGATCTGGATCATGTCGGCGTACTTCTCCACCAGCTCCAGCGATTCGTTGTCGATGGCTTCGGTGACGATCAGCAGCCCAAACGCGTCGCGAATGTCGGCAAGGATCTTCAGGCCGTCTTCGGCCATGCCCTGAAAGGAATACGGCGAGGTGCGCGGCTTATAAGCGCCGCCGCGGAAGAAGCGCGCTCCGGCTGCCGCCACGCGCTCGGCGGTGGCGAACGCCTGCTGGCGGCTCTCGATCGCGCACGGCCCGGCCATGACGGCGACCTCGTCGCCGCCGACGGTCGCATCCGAGTTGGGGAAGCGTACCACCGTGTCTTCTTCCTTCACATCGCGGCTCACCAGCTTGTAGGGCTTGCTGACCTTGATGACCTCCTGCACACCCTGCATGTCGTCGAAGGTGCCGGGATCAAGCTCGAATTCGTTGCCGGTGATGCCGATGGCGGTGCGCTGCGCTCCAGGCATGGAATGCGCCCGCAGCCCTAGACTCTCGATTTTGGAGCAGACGTCGCGCACCTGTTCTTCGGTGGCGTGCGCCTTCATAACAATCAGCATGGGAGAACCCCTCGGTAGTGATTTAGTGTACCGTTCCCGCGCGCGCGGCGGCAATCGAGCCGTCTACAAATAGGTACTTAGCAAACGGCGATGCCTCTCCAGACCAAGTTTGGACATCCTATCTGCTGACTTAGCTGAAGTTCCGCTTCTCTCTTGCTGTTCCCCCGATCGGGAGCGTATCGAACGGCTGGCGGGAGTTCTTTTCGCGATGCCTTGGCCGGTTTCCTCCCAGGCTACGCGTTTCCGGCAGTGCACTTTACCAGGGCGGTGGGTATGGATAGGGATCAGTCGCAGTCGGTGAGCGATGTCCTGAGCCGTTCCCGCGACCTTTGCGCCAAGGCAGCCGAGTTATGCGCCGTCGCCAAGGAGCTGCACGCGGCGTTGTCCAGCCCCTGGGTATGTCCGGTGTGCGGCAGCACGGTTGCGCAGTACATCTTTCGCGCCAATCTATCGAAGGCGGAGCACGACACAGTGCTGGCGCAGCGATGCCCGCACGGACATGTTTCCGCCAACTTCAAGGTAGCAACTCCGCCCGCCGCGTAATTCGACGCAGCAAGCACAGGATCCGAGTTCCTTCCTACGCGTGACCGTCTGCTATCAAGCCGGCCGATGTTATCTAAGGGCGGATCGATCAGCTTGGAATCGCTCTGACTCTGCCACCAATTGCGCCAGAAGTTCTCTGCCTGCACAGGTGACATCGATTCGCCGATCGGGTGGTCGGTCAATCCCGTGAGGCTGGTAGACACCTGCGTCCGCACTTCGTCGTCCTTGTCGCGCAACGCCGGGATAAGCTCAGTTCGGGCAATTTTTTAACCGATTGACGAGAGTCGCGATGCTTTCGCCCTTTGTTATACTTAACTCGCCTCTACGTTTCTGCTGCCTGGCTGTGCGGAAGTGGTGAAATTGGCAGACACACCATCTTGAGGGGGTGGCGCCGAAAGGCATGGGGGTTCAAGTCCCCCCTTCCGCACCATTCTATCCATCGAAATATTTCTAATCGGAAACTTGCGCCTAGTGACTCGGTGCAAGCGAGTCGCTTACCTCTTGCCTGTCTCGATCCGGGATTTCGAGATTCAGCAGCGGCAACCAAGACGGCCCATGCCCTGCGATGCTGCAGGTGCGAAGGTATACCGTCAGCGCCAGGTAAACCATGTGGCGAAGCGCGGCCGTCAGCTTTCAGAACCGAGCTAAGCGGCCGGGAAGCATCCAAGCCGCTCTTTTCTGACAAACATTCTGAACCTATGCTTTGGCCTTCTTCTCCGCCCACCGCGCTTTCATCATGGCCGATAGCTTTTTCCGCATGGCAGGACTCATCGGCTTGCGACCAGAGGCTTTCTTCCGGGCGCCTGCCGCTTTCTTCGGAGCAGCGTTACGCTTCTGTTTTGCCCACCGCGCCCTCTGTGCGGCAGCTATTTTGGCCCGCGCCGCAGCACTCATGCGACGGCGGCCACCGGCCGGTTTCGCCTGGCTTGACTTAGGCGGACGACCTGCCTTTCGGGCTGTCGACCCTAGTCCTGCGAGAGCTGCAATAGCTCGCTCGATACGACCGGCTTCCTGTCTAAGTTGCACCACAATGCCTTGAATGTCCATGTGTGTCCTTTACAAGATGTGATCGAAGCAGTGTAGCAGGTGCGCAGGATCGATAAGTAGCCAGGCATCTTCAGGAAGAGGGGTTCACCTGCCGTCGCAACGGACCGTGATAGCTGTCATTTTGATGCAACCCTGCGACGGCTCGCCGCATCGCTTCTATTAATCGATAAACTCGTGAAATTGGCGGGTCGAACTTAAGCCGACGCTTCGTCTCGTAGGGTTTGGGTCGCAGCCCGCGGTCCGTAGTTCCTTCCGGCACAGAATCGACAAAGCCGCAGCAACCGGGCGTTGAAGTGGTGCCGGTAATCAGCTCAGCAGC
The DNA here is from genome assembly GCA_963747045.1 of uncultured Acidobacteriaceae bacterium. GTDB lineage: Bacteria > Acidobacteriota > Terriglobia > Terriglobales > Acidobacteriaceae > Bog-257. Next base: position 11,706 of record CAVVDN010000030.1, read on the forward strand.
TTATTACTCATCCCAGGGAAACCCAACCATTCAAAATGAAGGAGACCATCATGAAAATCGTAGTCATCGGCGGCACTGGACTTATCGGATCGAAGCTCGTCCCCAAACTGCGTGAGCACGGGCACGAAGCGATCGCGGCATCCCCCGATACTGGCGTCAACACGGTTACCGGCCAGGGACTGGAGCAAGCGCTGAAGGGCGCATCGGTGGTGGTTGACGTATCGAACGCTCCCTCGTGGGAAGACGCGGCGGTGATGAAGTTCTTCGAGACATCTACCCGCAACCTGCTTACCCAGGAAGCGGCGGCAGGCGTGCGACATCACGTTGCCTTGTCCGTCGTAGGATCGGAGCGCATGATCGAGAGCGGCTACTTCCGCGCAAAAATCGCGCAGGAGAACTTAATCAAGAGCTCATCCATTCCCTACTCAATCGTCCGCGCGACCCAGTTCTTCGAATTCGTCAAAGGCATCGCCGATTTTTCGACCGAGGGCAACAAGGTACGCATGCCATCTGCGCTCATTCAGCCGATGGCGGCCGACGATGTCGCCAGCGCGGTAGGCCAGGTCGCGATCGGCCCACCGGTGAATGGCATCGTGGAAGTCGGTGGGCCGGAACAGTTTCATCTCGACGAACTCGTTCGGCAAGCTTTAACTGCGTGGAAGGATCCGCGCGAGGTCGTTGCTGACCCTGACGCGCGCTACTACGGCATCAAGCTGAACGACAAGACACTGGTTCCCGGCAAAGACGCGCGACTAGGCCAGACGCGTTTCAAAACCTGGTTGCACCAGGCGAAATCGCGAGCCGCATAAAGCCGCGAGCAGCGTGCTGAACAGCGGTGCCGGCGGAACTCATGTCTCGTCGGGGCAGGGATTTGCCGTGCGGCAGAAGCTTCCTGCGCGATAAGACCAGGGCCCTTGCTCATTGCATCATGGGCCAGGCTGGCAAGATGAACAGGACCGTCGGCCCGCAAACCACTCCGCATTTCGATTTGTCCTTCCGCCGACTGGGCCTCCATCTCGACGCCGGTAATGCCTTTCCTCCGTCAGCGTAGGCGCGATCTTCCACTTTACGCCCTGAACACTTGCGACCCGGCTCCCCCGACGCTTGCTCTGGTTCTTTCCTGCCGTACTTGGCAGGTTTGAAGTTGATCCGCTATTCTCACGACACATAGATGAGTGACATAGAAGACATCCGCTACACGCATACCGAAGTGCGCGCCGGGGACCGGCTGCTCATCAAGTCGACGTGCCTCAGCTGCGGAATGGCGATGCTGCTGTCGGCGACAGACGGCTCTCTCGATAAATGGGAGAGGTGGCACGTGTGCGACCGCGTCATCCCAGTCTCCTATCAATGACCGCCTGCGCGCGACCGCTTGTGTCTGCAACTGACCGTCGATCGCTAATGACTGCCTTCCTATGGCGCGAAGTATCCCGAGATGTCCAGGATCAGCTGCGCGTAGCCCGAGTTTTGACCGGACCTGCGGTGTGATGCAAGTCACCGGATTTCGTGACGCGACAGGCAGACCACACGGCCGGCTGTGCTCCATAGTAGAAATGGGTAATCACGGCAGAACGTGTGCCAGTGATCTCGGAATTATGGGCCTTCGTCTGGATTACATCTCTTGTCTGCTGACGGTTCTCTCCACGGTGCTGGTCGGCCGCCGCATGTGGCAGGGCTGGATTGTGGCCTCGGCTAACAGCGCCATCATTTGCGTGATCGCCCTGCGCACGGCGCAAGTGGGCTTCGTTCCCGCCAATCTCTTCTGCGTCGCCATCTACGGATACAACATTGCCAAGTGGCGCACGCCCGAGTTGCCGGGAACGGCGAGTCAACCCACCCAAAATGAAAACAGCGTGACGCAGAGCTAGTCACACTTCTCTCGCGTCACCCCGTACTCGAAGAGGAGTCGCTTACATGCCGGCCATTCGTGCTCCGGCCGCTGTGCCCGGCTTCAGTCGCAGATTCATCATCAGGGTGAGCTGATTTCCGACGATCGCGTTGTAATCGGAAGGTCCGGGGTAATCCTCGCCCACGCGCACCGGCGCCGGCGGAAGCCCCTGCGCTTCCATGAAGGTTCCCGTGCAGCGGAAGCCGCGATAGTCTTCCGTACCGCCGGCGGGGTTCGTGCAATTCTCATCCATCACGACGGGCGGCCAGTTGGTGCTGATGACTGCGCGCACCAGTTCCGGAAAACCTTCGCGCGCAATGGCGGTCGATCCCATCGCTTGCAGCGCGCCCTTCTGCGCGCTGGCGGCGGACAGATCGAACACAAACGTCGCGTCGCGCACCACGCGGTGCACCATCGGAGGGCCATACACCGGCCCGGAATAAGCTTCGTTGGGTTCGATATCGATGTTGCGGTCGATGCGCGTCAGCACCAGGTCTCCGGTGACCTGCAACTTGCCGTCGGGCGTCCGCACCACTTTCTTGGAGTGGAAGCAGATCAGCGTGTGGTTGGCGACGTTGGCTACCCACTCGGCCTTCAGCTTGCCGTTCTCATCGAGCATGGGCGCGTCCGAATTCGCCGGGAACATGTGCAGATCGAGCTTCGAGTTCTCCGGATTCGCCTGGTCGACGTTAAACGTTCCGTTTACGCGGGCGAAGCCGAGGGTGAAGTTCAGCTTCTGCCTCCCGAAGTCGGTGGTGCCGTCGGTGATGAGCTGCACCTCGGAATGCTTCGTATCGACCAGAAACATTCCGGATGTGGGCGCAGGCGTGCTCTTGGCGTAAACCGTAACCAACAGGGCCCCAAAAACGAGAATCCCGGTTACTGCAATTGCGGCTTTGTACTTCGACATCATTCCCTCCTTGGCTTGGTGGTTGCGATTGATTGAGGGCGCAGCCTTGCCTCACAGGTTGAACCTCTCGCAGAGTTGCGGACAAAGGTACTACATGGAGCTTCGAAGTGGCTTCAGAGCTTCAGAAATTTAGTTGAGGGAATTTAACAGAGCGCGGCAAGTGGTGTCCAAAACGAGCCGCACGATTCAACTATTAGAGGCACTTGCCACGACTTTCGGCCGGCGGACGAATTCCGCGTGTTATCGCCGCTTGAGCGCCTCCAGTTCGTCCATGGTGCGCGGCCAATCGGATTGCAGCAGGCGCGAGAGGCTGCGGTCGGCAAGAAGCCTTCCGCCCGTCTGGCAATGTGGGCAGTAGTTGGTCTCGTTGTCGGCGTAACGAATGCGCTGGATCTTCTCGCCGCACCGGGGGCACGGCTTTCCGTATCGCCCATGCACCGCCATCTCCGGCCGAAACGCCGTCACCTTCTCCGGAAACTTCTTTTCGGCCTCGCTCTCGAGGCGATCTATCCAGAGCTTGAGCGTGTCGCGCGTCGCCGTGTAGAGCCGCTCCCACTCATCGGCCTTGAGCTTGTGCGTGAGCGCGATCGGCGACAGGCGCGCAGCGTGCAGAATCTCATCGGAATACGCGTTGCCGATGCCGCTGAGAATGCGCGGGTCGGTGAGCGCGCGCTTGAGCGTGCGGTTCTCCGCAGTGAGCGCCTCGCGAAACTGATCGATATCGGAGGCGAAGACGTCGATGCCGCCGGGATCGAGCGCGCGCAGTGCCTCCTCGCCGCGCACAACATGCAGCGACGCGCGCCGCTTGGCTCCCGCTTCGGTGAGCACGAGCGACCCGTTAGCAAAATCGAATGCGGCGAGATTCTGCCGCCCTCCCAGCTTCGCGCCCGGCTCCCGCCAGTGCAGGCGGCCGGCGATCATCAGGTGCAACACCAGCCAGAGATCGCCGTCCACGCCGATTGCGATGCGCTTGCCCAGGCGCCGCAGCTCGCGCACCGTGCGCCCCTCGACTTCCTGAAGCGGTGGCTCGACCGTGCGCAGCAGAAAGACGCTCGCCAGCCGGACGCGCTCCAATGGCTGTCCCACGATGCGGGACTCGAGCGCATGCAGGTAGGCGGCGATGTCGGGCAGCTCGGGCATGTGGGCGCGCGGCCGGCGAAGTGATCCGGAATTAGTGTATCCGGCGCGGGCGGAGCACGCCCTTCAGACGTGCATCAGCCTGCGGGCTTTCAGGAACCGGCTTCAGCCGCTGAGGTAGATTGTGTCTGCGGGGTTGACCCCAGCGGCTAAAGCCTATTCGGACAAGACAATCGTTATGCACGCCTGAACGGCGGGCGCCGCCCGAAGGCAATCACTGTCATAACTCCCATTCACGGTCTTCGCTTAAGATTGCCCGCCCTCCTATGCTAAAATTTAAGCTACTCCGAACGTTGCCACGGATCATTCCTGAGCGCCCATCGGCCAGCGACGTCAAGAGGTTTTCTGCGCCCGTGCGCGGCCGCCACAAGAGAGACTGAGAGTTACATGGTTGCACTGATTACCGTTATCCACATTCTCGTTTGCGCGTTTCTGATCATCGTTGTGCTGCTGCAGAGCGGCCAGAGCGGCGACATTGCCGCGGCCTTCGGCGGCATGGGCAGCCAGACCGCCTTCGGCACCCGCACTGCGGCAACCGTCCTGAGCAAGGCGACCACCTGGGCGGCGATCGTCTTCATGCTCACCTCGATCACGCTGTCGGTATTTGCGGCGCGGCGCTCGCATCGTATCGGATCGGTGCTGGAAGGCTCGCGCTCCGGCGCGACGAAATCCGCGCCGGCTCCGTCCAAGCCGCTGCCACCGGCGCAGCAGGCGCCCGCCCCCGAGCCGCAGCCCATGACGCCGAACCGGTAAGGTTGACTCCCGATAGTGCGGCGCTTCAGCGCCGCGTCCGGCATACCAATTCAAGCCACTCCGCCGCTGAGATCACGGACCTCAGCGGCGGAAATGTCTATACCGGCATGAACGCGGGCCTGAAGGCCGCAATCGTCAGCCTTCAGTTTTTGGCTTCCTCTCGCTTTAGCTATTAGCTTCCTCTCGCTTTAGCTTTTGGTTTCTCTCCCTTCAGCTTTTGGCTTCCTCTAGAAGTTGCGAGCTGCGAAGCAGCGGCTGCGCTGTTAGCCCCGGGCGCGAGCCCGGGGTAGGCTATGCTTTGAACATCTGCAGGCCGCGTAGCGGCCACCATCCGAAGCAGGCCGCTACGCGGCCTTAGGACTTTTTGAGGCGTTCCGCACCCCGGTCTTGCGACCGGGGGTAGAAACGCAGCCGCTTCGCGGCTCTTTGTGGAATGTGCGCCATCATGCCTGATCGGAAGCGCCCTTGCAGGTTATCGTGCACGAAGCAATGTCATTGCGACAGGACGGAATATTTTGGAAGAACTTAAAAGAGAATGAAGACGAACGATAGACCAAATAATCCCGCCAACACGGTTGTCAGAATCAGAGCTGTTGTGTACTTCCTCCAAGGTAAGCGCTCTGGATTCCCGCATTACCTGAATCCGCCAACAACGAAGATACTGGATTTGCGCGCCGGTGCCTCCGGCGCGATTGACTTCCCCAATCATCGCGAAGAGGAACATCGCCGAGACTACGGTGAACGAAAATGCCGCTCCGAAGAACGTAATCAGCAACATCACGTTCAAGTCGATCCCGTAAATGGCTGCCGCTCCCAGCTCTTCTAACTGCCCGCCAGATAATCCATCGCTTCATCGCGCGAATTGAAGATGGGAAACTCGCGCGTGCTGAACGTCCGCACCGATTCGTAGAGGGCCTTGGGCAGGTTGTGGTCCAGCACCCAGGCGTCACGCTTGATGCGTGGCTTGTCGATGGCGGCGGCGACCTTGATGTGCTCCACCGCCTCGCGGGTGAACTCCGCCCCGGTGAAGTCGGCCAGCAGCAGCACCGATCCGTCGGGTTCTTGGGCAATCACCGGAACCACTCGATCGGCAATTTCGGCGACTTGCTCCGCCTTGCAATTGGTGAAATCCAGGAACAAGATCCGCTGCCCGCGATGCGTCACAAAACTGATCCGCTCCATTGCATTTTCCCCTGTCGGTGCCGAGGCGATTGGGCGAAAGTTTACTGCAGAAAGGCAGCAGTCAGCAATCGGCAGCCGGCAATCGGCAGCCGGCAATCGGCAGTCAGCAATCGGCAGTCGGCATTTGGCGCTTCGGGTAGTGCGGCGCTTCAGCGCCGCGTCGCTGACGTCTTACTTCTCGCAGAGCCCGCTTCAGCGGGCGACACTCTGGCGTCGGCTGAACCCGACTCACTTATCAAAAGATTCTGGCGACGCGGGCCTGTAGGCCCGCTCTACCGTTATCCTGTACTCATGATTCACGAAATCTTCCCCGTCGGCCCGCTGCAATGCAATTGCTCCGTCATCGGCGACGAGCAATCGAAAGAAGCCATGGTCATCGATCCCGGAGACGACATCAACGACGTCATGGCCGTCGTCGCGCGCCACGGCCTCACGGTGAAGCAGATCGTCGTCACCCACGCGCACATCGACCACGTCGGCGGCGCCATGAAGCTGAAGCGGCTGACCGGCGCGCCCATCCTGCTCAACCAGAACGACTACGCCCTGCTGAAGATGCTCGACGTGCAGGCCGCGTGGATCGGCATGGGCTCGCCCGGCGCCGTGGAAATCGATGCCAGCGTGACCACCGGCGACAAAGTCCGGGCCGGCAGCCACATCGCCGACGTGCTGCACACACCCGGTCACACCGAGGGCAGCATCTGCCTGTACTTCGCACCCGAGAAAAAGCTGATCGCCGGCGACACGCTTTTTGCCGGCTCCATCGGCCGCACCGATCTGCCCGGCGGCTCGTACGAAAAGATCATGCGCTCGCTGCACGGGCCGGTGCTCGCGTTGCCGGACGAAACCATCGTCGTCCCCGGCCACGGCCCGCTCACCACCATCGGCGAAGAGCGCGAGGGCAATCCGTTCCTCTCGCTGTAGCAGCATCAGAGGTCAGGGGTCAGGGGCCAGAGGTCAGGGGTCGGAGATCAGGGGTCCGCGGTCAGGGGGTCAGAGACCAAACTGAGGACTTAGAAATAGGAACTAACAGGAACTAATAACGAATAATCACAGTGGGAATTTCTACTGACCCCTGGCCCCTAAACCCTGTTCCCTGACCCCTGACCCCTAAACCCTGTTCCTGAAGTGAACCCTTGTCGTGAGACACAGAGTTAAGGGGGTAGTTGCCGTTGGATGAAAAATTCTTGCGCGGCGCTTGCCCTTGCGGAGAATCGTTGGCAGCCGGCGAAGCGGAGGCAGGCTCTGCTGGAGAGCAACCCACCAAGGAATAGCCGGCTGGAAACTCATCGCAGCCGATGAGTGCTGGGAGGCCGCAGAGGTCGTTGCCTCCCAGCCTTTTCGCCACATCGGAGCGATAGATTTCCTCATGCCTCAGAAAACTCATGCCGATCGTACTCCTGCCGCGCCGATCATCCCTTCCTGTTGCTCAAACTCAGCCGGTGGACGATAGCCCAGCGCCGAGTGCAAGCGTTGCTGGTTATACACCTGCTCGATAAACTCGCCGATCGATGCCGCCGCTTCGTCCAGGTCGGCATACTCGTTACGATAGACCTCTTCGTACTTGAGGGTCTTCATAAAGCTCTCGGCATAAGCGTTGTCGTAAGGGTTGCCGCAGCGGCTCATGCTGCCACGCATGCCGTGCTCGTCCAGCAGCGCCGTATAGTCGCCGCAAGCGTACTGCACGCCACGGTCGGAATGATGCACCAGTCCAGGCAGCGGCGCTCTCGCCGCCAGCGCCCGGCGCAGTGCGGTTAGCGTCAGTTTCGCTTCTAGCGTGCGACCCAGAGCCCAGCCCACCACGCGCCGTGAGTAGGCATCCAGTACCACCGCCAGATAGACAAACTCGCGGCGCAGGCGGATGTAGGTGATGTCGGCGACCCATAGCTGATTGGTCGCCGTCGGCTTCAGAGTCGCCGCCAAGTTGGCAAATACCGGAAATGGATGTGCTGAGTCAGTGGTCCGCAGAAACGACTTGCGGCGGCGCAACCACAGCAGGTTGTCTTGGCGCATCAGGCGAAGCACCCGCTTGTGATTGCAACCCCAGCCCCGCCGCCCCAACTCCGCCGTGATCCGGCGGTAGCCGTAGGCGGGAAACGCGAGCGCGATCTTCTGGATGTGGTCGTGCAGCGCCACGGTTTCCGGCTCAGGATCCGAGGGCCGCAGACCGCGGTAGTAACTGGCCCGACTCAAGGCCACGGCAGCACACAGGCTTCTCACTTGCCCTCCGGCGTGCGCGGCGGCTTTGACTTGTCGGTACACGCAGCTCCGCCACTGACGACGGCTGGCCGGTGATGCTCCCTGAAATGCGCCAACGCTTTTTTTAGGAAGTCGTTCTCCACTGTTAGCTGGCCGATCTTGCGCTCCAGCTCGCCCATCCGAGCCTCGTCGCTGGCCAGGCTTCCTTCCTGCCGATGACCTTGTCCGGGAAAGGCGGCTTCTCCGCGGGCCCGCCACTCTCCGCGCCAGCGTTCCAGCAGCTTCGGACTCAGCTGCAAACGCCGCGCCACCTGGTTGCGCGTCTCCCCGGCATCCATGGCTCGCATGGCAGCAATCTTCAAATCGCGACTGTACACGGTTCGGGCCAATTCCATACCTCGTCTCCCTTCAATGTATGTTGGCCCTTAACTCCGTGTCTCATTTTTGGGGTGCACTCCATCCCTGACCCCTGACCCCTGGTCCCTGACCCCTGGTCCCTGCCTGTATCTACTCTCAATTTCTCCAAATTGTCATTGCGGGCCCCGGATTTTGCACTACAATCGCCTCAGGAGTAGAGCTTGCCGAAGTTTGAAGAGTGTCTGGACCGGCTGGAAAAAATCGTCGATGAACTGGAAAAAGGCGATGTCCCCCTGGATCGAGCATTGGAACTCTTTGACGAAGGGATGAAGCTCTCAGGTTCGTGCCGGAAGGAACTGGAAGAAGCCGAAGGCAAGGTCGAGATTCTGCTTAAGCGCAACGGCAAGCTTCAACCGGAACCTTTCCAACCAGCAACACAATCCGGCGGCGCGACAAAGTAGACGCTGGAACCTCTCTCGCAAGTGCGCACCGCGAGGTGCGAAATTCGTAAGGCCTAGCATTACAGGATGGCAACGCCGTCCCTCAATTCTCGTCGAGGAGTTTGCCATGCGGCCTATCAATGCAGTTCTCGCCCACCGCGACCCCGGCGCGGCGCAGCACCTCACCGCGTCGCTCAATAAAGAATTCCGCAACCTGCTGGTGGCACGTTCGGCCTTCGAGCTGCGCTCAACCGTCGCGCGCTTCCGTGCGCCCTTCGCTGTCGTCGACCTGGAACTCATCGGCCTTGTCGAGCTGAGGGAGTTGTGCCGCGAGTTCCCGGCCACCGCCTTCGTCGCCGTGCATCGCCTGGCCGACGATAAAATGTGGGCCGAGGCGCTGGCCGTGGGCGCCGTCGATTGCTGCCAGTGCGATGACTTGCGCAGCATCCTGATGGCGGCCGAACGCTACGTCGTGCTCAGCCGCAGCAAGAGCGCAGCAGCGTAGGGCGGCAATTGCAACTAGCAGCACTCGGCGCGCCCAATCGGGTGTAATCTACTTACGATGAGCTGTGCCCCCACATGGCGGTTGCGTCTGGTCATGGCAGTGGCGATTTGTGCCGTGCTGTGGTCCGATCCCGCAGTTGCCGAGCTGATCTGCGCTCGCACGCCGGCGTGCCCCCATCACGCGACGCTGGTTCCAAGCTCATCGCCGGCAAACGCTATCCCATCGATTTCGGGCGTGAAAGCCTGCTGTCCGAGGCATAGCGCGCCGCTCAGGAGCCCCGGCGACACGCCGACCTGCTGCGCCGCGGGCGATACCGGCGCGGTTCTGCCGGCCACGTCGTTCCTGTCCAGAAACAACGGGCCGAAGCACGCACTGGTCTACCTAGCCTCGGCGCTCTTCTCGTCCGCATCGCTGACGAACCGGTCACTCCGCTTCAGCTCGGAGACCAGCGTCTCCTACGTCCAACCGGTCAACGAGAAAAAGACCGACCTCAGGATTTAAAGCCCACGCGCGCCAAAGGCTGCGACTGGCGCTCTGCTGCGCTTTGTCGTCGCCTGCATGTCTGCGGCGGTTCATGAACCGCTGCGCGCAATGGGCTTGCGGAGCGACGTCTCCGCCCAATCAGAATTCTGAGGAACGAAAATGAAATCGAAATTACAGCTCGCTCTTTGCCTGATCGTCTTCGCGCTGCCTGCGATGGCGCAAACCACCAGGATCGCCACTCCCGACCAGACCGCCGTCACCTGTTCCTGCTGCGACCATTGCACAGGCGCCTGCTGCGGCGACTGCGCCTCGGGCGATTGCGGCGCCGACTGCTGCGGCGGCCAGTGCTGCTAACGGTCGCTGACCGATAACCTCCGGGCCCGTCCTATTGCAGGGTGGGCCCGGAACTTTCTGGACCTCGTGGCTAGTCAGTTTGAAATTCGATCCGATCGCGGCACGGGCGGAGCACGCCTTCACAGGCTACGAAAAACTCAATGTCACAGTGGTTGCATCATGGCACGCGTTAGTGTCTGCGTGAGAGCTCGATTGGCAGCAATCTGATGGAGTAAGCCGGCATGTTCCTCGCGATAAAACGAGCGCCGTAGGCGCAGAAGAGTTTAGCCCCGCGCTTCAGCGCTGGGTGGAGTGGGGAACAATGTCGAGTCCCTTCAGTGACGACACAGGGTTCTCACCCAGACACGATAGTTCGTGCCGAAAACAGCTCGTCTTGTCGCTAGTCAGCTTCAGTCGACCGTCATACGCGGGTGTCGCCGGCTCAAAACCGGCTTCCGAAGTGGAAAGGGACCCGTTCGGCACCAATAAACTCGTGCCTGTTACAAAGCAGGCCAACTCGGAGTTTCAGCAGAGCCTCAAGGTGTGCTCCACCCCAGGCATTCCCGTAGTCAGAATTCCGTAAGTAACTCCCTAACCCGGATCGTCACTCTGCCGGCCCCTCCCCTTGCGGTGTAAAATCATCCCCGCTCAAGACAGCAATTTGAGTGTGGATCCGTGACCAGCGACATCCTCATCATCATCGGCTGCATTTGTGGTGCGCTGCTTTTTCTCTACGGCGTCGGGCTCCTGTCGTCGTCGCACGCGCGTAAGGAGTCCAACGATTTCACCGGTGCGGTGGTCGCGGTCATCGGGACCACCTACGCGGTAATCCTGGCATTCACGCTCTCCGGCGTCTGGTACATGTTTCAGGGAGCGCAGGCCAACGAAGAGCAGGAAGCCAACGCCCTCACCAACATTTACCGCATCGCCACCCAGCTTCAGGACCCCGGCGCAGCGCCCATTCAGGCGCTGTGTCTGCGCTATGCGGACAATGCCCTACACCGCGAATGGCCGGCAATGCTGAACGGCGATCTACCTCCCGAAGGCGGCGAGATGATCAACCAGTTCTGGCAGCTGGCCGGACAGGCGCAGGCGCACGCGCAACCCGATGCCATCGCGGCCTACCAACTCATGGAGGAGTTGCGCAGCCTGACGCAATACCGGCGTATTCGCGTCATGCAGGTCCGCGAAAGCCTGCCGGGAATTCTCTGGACGGTGCTGATCGCCGGCGGCATCATCACCGTCGCCGCCTGCTGCTTCTTCGGCGTGAACAACTTCCGCTTTCACATCCTGCAGGTGCTGGTTTTGAGCTTCCTGATCTCGCTCGTGCTGGTGGCCATCGCCGACATCGACCGACCCTACCAGGGATACGTGAGCGTGAGGCCCGACGGCTTCGAGCAGGCCGCCACCACGCTTCAGGAAAGAGCTGGGGCGACGAAGTAGCGGCAGCTCTGCGACCGCGTTTCGCACAATTCATCGCAAGCGATGATCCGTCATGGGTCGCTTGTTTGTTCTTACTCTCTTACTTCTCGGGCACTTTCCAAGTTGCGGAAAATTGCTGAACGCCGTCTTTTTCCGTAATTGTGCATTGGTCAGGGAATACTTCTGCCATGCTCTTAAAGACGCTTTCACCAGCCTGCTCTGCTGCGGCTTGAGCGTTCTGATCATCGGCTGAGATCGTGAGACGTTGAAAAAAAGCCCAATCGGGCAGTTGCGAGTGAATGTCACCCCAGAAAGGCCTGTCCTCATCGGACAGCGCCTCACCCTTCCATATCCGAATGCGGATGCAAAACAATCGCAACATCAGGCGCTGGTCAGACTCTGGCATGTGCATCAAGTCTTGAAGGTTGGAAAGCTCGTCTTCCCAGTAGATGCCGCATAACGGCAACCACGAGATTCGCCTTGCGGCGTCGGCCCGGTATTTGAGCTGGGAAAAGTACGCGACTGCAGCGGGGCTCAACATTTCATTCGTGGTATGCGATTTATCGTAGCTAACAGCAAAGCGTGCCTACTTCTCAACGCGCCTCAGCGATGGCGTGATCTCCAGCGTCCGCCAAACTCCGTGTTGTTTTGCCTGTGCTGGCTTCCGTCGAAACCACAGGACTCTAAGCTCAGATCGATCGCTTCCGCTTGGTGCGACCGCTTGGCCTTCTGCCACATCAACACCGATTCGCTGCGGTCCAGCCAGGCGGTCAGTATCAAACGGAGACATGTAGCCGTCGGCAATTCCAAAGATGTTGATTGCGTCGTCGATTATTTGCGTCCGTGTCGCGCGAAAGCGCTCCAAGCCCTAACGCTCCGCACTTGCACATCCTCGAATTGAAGATCACAGCGAACTCGACCGGCAGGTTTGCGAGCCTATCGCAACATGGGCACAACCAACCGAGTTCCGTTTTGCTCATGCAGTGCAATCCCTCCATGTTCCTCAGGGCGGTCGGGCGCATTGTTGCAGAGGTTTTTTCAGTTGGCGATAACAGCGTTTCACAACCAAAACCCAGCCGCCCGGCCGGATCGCTCGTGGTATGGGGATTTCACAACGAATGCGTTTTCAGGGCGTCTTCGGCTAGGGAGACGAGGCAGCGCAAACTGCTGCAAACAAACCCTTGTCAACAGTGACCAACGTTAAGAACCCGTAATCGCTTTCTGCGAGGCGAGCTTCGGGAGTATGGGGTTTCCCGATGTAGCGGACTCTTATCCCCGCTTCTCTATCAGCGAAACCAGAGACTGGCCCGCGGGCGTAGCCTTGACAGCGTTATCGAGCACGATCTCGCGTGCGCTGACGGCTTTGCTATAAAGGCGCTGGTCGGCGCTAGAGTCCGGCTCTAGACTAGCGCCGTTCAGTGAGATCCCGGCAAACAGTCCCTTGGCCCGGCCATAGGTCAAAATGTCGGCACCGCCGACCGATCCGGTAGAAGTAGCGCCGCTGGGGCCCGCCGCGGCGGTTAGGTCGGTGCCCACCTTGATCCTGCCGTCCAGCACTTTATTCACCGCCGAGGGCGCCATTATAAGAAAGACAACATCGGTGGACGAACCACCCAGTTGCAGACCGGCGCTGGCGCCACCAATGGTGTACATGGCAGGCGCTGACCATTCGTCGCCGCTAAAGTTCTTGCCCTTGCGGCAAGTCATTGGGCCACGGCCACCGCTGCCTCCAACACCCACGGCGAACTTCTTCACGCCGGGCAAAACGAGGATGCAATTAGCGGTCACCAGTAGGTTGGCTGGCACGACCTTGCCATCGAGCAATGCCTGTAACACTGCGGTGGCGTTCTGGATGGTCTCTTCGTCTTTGCCTTTGTCGGCGCCCCACGCAGGCAGGGTCGAGATCAAAAGCAGGGGTGCGAGTAACCAAGATACAGCTGTTCTGATCCTCGAAGCGGGCATTCAGCACCTCTTTCGTTGTGGCACAACGTGCGAGACACTATATACCCAATACTGTCCGTTATCGTCCGTTCGAAGCTTTTTAACAAACTTTTCATCATTGCCAAGAACATGCTGCATGGCGACTCGCATTGCGAGTGGGTAGGGCGGAAGAATGGGAGGCAGAAGGGATCAATAAGCTAACGAAGCTGCAGCCGACCCTCAACGAGCCACGATCAAGAAAACGCCAGGTGTATTACGGACAAACTGGAAGTCGGCTGTCGTTAAATAGCCGGCGTGAGCAGACGGGCGATAGCGCAAGTTTGACCGTTTGCACCGGCCGCTTTCGTTGCAGTGTCCAGCGTGACTTGCGGTATGTCAGTTTCACCAGCTAAGTCGGACGGGGCTCGGCGCTAATCAAGATGAACCACGTAGAACCCCTGTTCCTTGAATCGAAACTGACGATTCAGAATCGCGTCCAGAGAGATTTCTTCGCGAATCGCTGGTGGCTTGGTGAACTCTCCCTCCCAAACTCCGTACAACTCCACCGTAGATTCCCCGGTCTGGCGCAGCAGGGCAAACAGGCTCTCGCGGTTGTGCTTTTCAATCGCTTCCTGCGCCAGGTCGTCGGCATCGGGCGTCTCGGATACGTACCAAGGCCATTCTCCGTTGTGGTACAAGACCTTCGGGAAGTCACAGCCACATTCAGAGGTCGACCCGATGTATTGGACATTCGGCTTGCTGAAATGCGCGGCCATGGACGCATCATGTTCGTCTAATGGGTTAACCGAGAGCGTCGGGGATTCATGGCGCCAGGATTTTCGCGGTATCGGGTTCGTGGTTCCAGCGTAGAGTACGAAGCACATATCGAGGGTAACGGCCTTCCTGCCGGGTGCTGAGTGCCACTCATTCGCGATTTTCGAATGAGTGGAAAAAGAATACTCGACATGGCGAGGAGCCGCACGGGTCGTGTCAATGCGGGTCCCACACAACGAAAGGCGCGCTGTGTGTGGCACCCGGCTGTATGCCGATGACTAGATCACCGCAGTCAACCGGAACTCCCGCCTATCTGATACGCTGGGCTCAGTTCCCCTCACCCTCTTATTTCACATTGAAACAATCCAGATCATTCGCGAACGTGACCGGGCCGGAATACTTCTTCCGGATCTCCGTCAGCGTCTGCTCCTCTTTGCCCAGCGTGCGCAGCATGCGATGCGACAGCACCAACTGCTTCACCTTCGCCTCGGCGGCAATCTGTCCAATCACCGACGGCGGCATGTGCAGCCGACGCTCCACTCCGGTCGCGCCTTCCGGCACGGCGTTGTGCGCGATGAATACATCGGCATCCTTCGCCAGGCGCGGCAGGCCTTCGCCATCGCCGTTGGTGTCGCCGCTGAAGACGATGCTCTTGCCGCCAATGTCCACCCGCCACGCCAAGGCCGGCACGCCGCCATGAATGACGCGCACCGCCGACGCCGTAATATCGCCACTGTGGAAGGCAGTCACCGGAGTTGAGCCGGCATCCACATTGTGTGGCTGCATTTTGTAGTCGCCCGGCTCGAGCGGCACGTACAACTCGCTAAGGTAGCGGTAAACCCCTTGTCCGCCGAATAAATCTGACACAAACTCCGTCGTCGAAGGCATAAACGAATTACCCGGCGGCCCATAGATCGGCAGCGGCCGCTTGCGACCTTCAAACCACGACGACTTGATGAGCGCCGCGAAGTCGCCGCTGTGGTCGACATGGAAGTGCGAGAACAGAATCACGTCGAGCTGCGACATGGTGGCGCCGCTCTCGCCGAAGCGCAGGGCACTGCCGCCGCCGGCATCGACCAGCACACGCGCCTGCCCGTTCTCCCAGACGAGATAGCTGCTGGAAGCGCGCTTGTCCTGCAGCTCCGGCCCGCCCGAACCGAGCACCTGTACGGCAACACCCTGCGCGCCGCACGTCTGCGCAGCGGCCGCGGCGGGAGCGACCAGAAAACTCAGCGTCAGGAAAACGTAGGCAAGAAGATGTCGCGGGCTCATCATGTTCTCCTGGACATGAGCGTCTTTGAGCCTGATGCCAGAGTCGCTGAAGTCATGTCAGAGTTTCTGGACTGATGTCATGAATCGATAGGCTTCGTATCAGGGCACGACCTCACAGGCCGCTGAAAAACTCTACCGCTGGTCTGTTTCGGGTAGAGCTGGCCTTTAGGCCAGCGTCCAAGTCGTTTATTTGAGTGGCTGAGTCGGCTTCAGCCGACGGCACAATCGCCGCCGTGCCACTTTTTCAGCAGCCTGCAAAGTCGTGCTCCGATACAAACCTTTTGTGAGATGGCCCTTAAGATTCGCATCTATGCCGCGAGGCCCGCGGCCTTTCTCATCGGTTTGCGCTCCTCGACCACGGCGTCGGGTTTCCTGCCCATGATCTCGGCCTCGGCCTCGAGCCAGTCTTCCCTGTCGTGACCGTGCTCGTAGCCGCGCTTTTCGAAAAGCTGGTAGGCACGAAGGCGGATGATTTCTTCGGTCAGCTCCTGCGATCCGATATCGGGGTGCGAAGGGTCTGCGGTTTTACGTGGCATGGCTGCCTCCTGGGATTGGCGTGCAGAGCACTGCGAGAAATGAAATAACAACCTGGGTATTAGACGCGATGAGCGGCACTCCGTCGCGCGGCGTACACCTCTATCGTGATACTTTCGTCCCACCCGATGCAAGCGGCAAAAGTCGCCTGTGGAAGCACCGGGTCTGTTCGAATCATGCTTAAGTGATCCGTGGGTGGAGCACGCCTCTTCTACGAACTCGGTGCGGCGGGCGCGTACTGCGCTTCCCCGTTGCCGAACGACCAGTTCTCTTTGTGCACCTCCACCAGGTTGATGAGCACATCCTCGCGCCGGAGTTCGAGCTCCGAGTGCAGGCGATCGGCCAACGCCTTGTAGAACCTCCGTTTCACCTCGAGGCTGCGCCCGCTGTTCAACGTGATCTGGAAAAAAATGCAGTCATCGCTGCGCTCAATGCCGAGATACTGCCGGTCGAACACCAGCGAGTGCTTGGCGTGCTCGGTGATGACCTGGAAGCGGTCGTTCTCCGGAACGTTGAGCGCGTCGCGCATGGCGCGATAAACGATTTCGCCCACCTTGGCGCGATATTCCGGCGACTTGCCAGCAAGCATGTCAATGCGAACCAGCGGCATAATCCTCCTCGCGTACCTTCCTTGCGTACAACAGTTGATGTCGGCAGGGGAACCCAGGACGCGTAAGACTTTCGTGCAGTTCGTCGGCGATGCCGGCTATCCCCGCGGATAGTCGCTCTCCAACCGGATAGCGTATCGCCGTCGCTGGCTTCCGCGCAGACTTCGCGCGAAGCCGCGCAGCCTACGGCAAACAGCCCACTGGCAACAGCTTGTCTCTATTTTTCCCAGCCCGGCGAGTTTGGTCGCGAGCGTGCTCTTATCAGGGCATTCAAGTTTGGTGAGGAGAATCACAATGAAAGCTCTGCAACTGTTCGCACTTATCCTGGCCCTTGGCCTGGCTCCTGTTTTCGCGCAGCAGGAAGTTGACCCCGACCATTTCGATCAGCCCGCAGCAAAGGCCGCGGTCCACAAATCGCACGGATCGCACTTGATTGCGCAGCACCAGCACTCGCGCAATCACAACCTGGCCAGCAATCATGCCGGCCGGGCGCATCATCACCACTCGCACACCGCCGTGTAGTGGGTTGTGAGTGTCACGCCGCAGCCTGGAGCCACTCCTCCGGCGGCACAGGCTGCGGCGGGCTCGATGCCCACTCAAAGTCCGCGAATGCCAGGCTTATCTTTCAAGGCACACCTCGTGCATCCGTTGTTTCTTCCTCTCAGCGAGTCGGCTAAAGTTTGTTACGAGTTTCTATGCCGTCCGGCAGTGTGAGTTGAAAAGGAGGATGTCGATGCGCGTATCCCTGCGAAGTGTGCTTCTTCTGCTTGCCGTCCCGGTCGTAAGCTGTCTGCTGTTGGCCGCGACCTCGGATTCGGCGGATTCGTCCCTCCACGCCCCGGCCTCGCAAGCCGCCGCCGCTGCCTGCCCGAAGTGCGGCACCGAGCGTTGGGATGTCAAAACGCTTTCCGATCCCGACGCGAACCAGGTCAACTTCACTCCCAAAACCGCGACGGTGAAGCAGCTCTATAGCATGGCCGCTCCGAGGACAGGCGAAACGCGGCAGCCGGCAGAGGACCAGACCTACGTCGTGCACGCCAGGCTGGTGGGCTACAAGATTGAGTTTGACGCCAACGACAATAGCGGCGACCACGACTTTCACATCGTGATTCAAGACTTGAAAGGTTCGCAGACGATGGTGGTAGAGATTCCCGATCCGCAGTGCGAAGGCGTCTGCTCCTCGCTCAAGAAAGATGCCATCGCCCAGGCCCGAACCGCATTTGCCAACGGAGTCACCCAGCAGCCGGAAGCGGAGTTCTTCGCGCTGAAGACGCCCGTGCTGGTGGACGTGACCGGCGTGCTCTTCTTCGACTTCGCGCACGGCCAGACCGGCCTGGCCAAGAACTGCGTCGAGTTGCATCCCGTGCTCGACTTCAAGTTCGAGTCGAAGCCGAGCGCAGTGAAGGGCCCCGCGCCGCAGTCGCATCCTGAGAGCTTCTATCACTGCCTTCCGGAAAGCCCCTAAAACAAAAAACCCACACGAGCAAACCAGCCCTCGCGTGGGTCCCCCATAAAACCCGACTTATCGCGCCATGCTGAGCAGCGACAGGAAGTACAAGGCGCTTTCCATCTCGCTGCGCTCGGCATGGTTCAGCGGAGCGGAGTCGTTCTCCGCTCGCAGGCGCCGCTGTATGGCCTCGGATGCCTCTTCCAGGCGCACGTCCTTCTTCTTGGAGTGCCAATCCCGAACGGCGTGACGGAAAAGTTCGCGCCAGTCAACCTGCATTGGCGTGTGCGACATAGACATAAACGATGGACTCCTTTCGTGAGCTGGGTTGCGCTCTCCGGACTCAACGCGCGGTGCGTTGCGCGAGCGGGGCCAGGCTTGCGAGGTCGCGACGCTGACCCCAGGGCCGATCCGGAACTGGCGTTTAACAGCGACAGGTACAAAGGAGCTGCAGCGACTTCACCGGCGCCGAGGTTTCCACCTCGCTGCCGTGCTGCTTGAAAGCGACCAGCAGCGCCAGCACAGGAAGCAGAAAAAAGGCAGCCGCCGGAGCATGCAGAGTCTTATGCGAACGCATGACCGCATGCACGTCGTCGGTGGGATTGGGCGTGATGAGAACGGTCGCGACCGCTGTAACGACCAGCAGCGCGAGCAGAACCGTGGTAAGGCTGGGCTGGCGAAGGTTCATGACGTGCGATCGAGGTCGGAAGACCTACATCAAGTGCCGCGATAATTACATACCTGCTGTCGCGGGGTCAAGCGTGTCCGGAGACTCTTTGCAACGACGGCATAGTCATCACTTCGAGTGATTCGACCTCGCGCGCTCATATCGAACGAGGCGAACCCCCCACGCGAGCAAACGATGCTCGCCTGCGGAGCTCTCCCTTTCATTTTTGCTGGCTCGGCGACCCGCCCCGGTCGGCCGGAAGGGTTCGCCACAGTGACGGATCAGCGGGAGGCACCTCCGGAGGTTGGGGCGATGGAGGCTGATCGTTCTTGCCCTTTTCCACACCGACGGTCACTAAAGCACCGTCGATGGTTAGGCAGTCTTTACTCGCGAGCTCCGGCCAGGTTGCCAGGATCGTGCCGCCCGGCAATCCACCCAGGAGCTCGGAGAGGCTGTCGCCGAACCAGGAGTTGGGGTTCTTGTTGGAAACCGCCAGGTCGGTAAAGTCGTTGAATTCGCTGTCGCGGCTTACCCGCGCGCGCAAAGTCTCGTTGGTTGCGTCGGCATTTCTCTGCACATAAATCAACGCCAGCGTGTCGCTGAAGCGCGATGCGACGGGAGTGGCGTTCATGCTCTCGCCGTCATGCTTGACTTCGGTGAGCACTTTGAAGCCGGCGTTCGCGCTCTCGTTTCCGCTGGCGTCCCCGGTAACGTCGAGGGAAGCAAGCGCGGCGGCGCGCCGTACCGGCCCGGGCTCTCCGTGTGCCGCGTCCCAGCCGACGTAGAGCGTGCACTTGGCATCGGCTCCGCTACCCCGCACCTGCACGTCCATCTGCGCCCGCGGCACCACTCGCGAAACGATCGACGGTGTGCCGCCAGCGTTGCACTTATTGGCGGCATCGCAACAGTTGGTATTCGTCGCGCCAGGATCGGGGCAGAGTGGCCGGGCCGAGCAGTTGGCAATTTGTTGCGGCGACGCGTCCGGACACTTCGTGTCATTGCCGACGAAGTCCTGATGGTGATGCCACTTTGCCACCATCTTCCCTTGACGGCTTACCGCCGCGACCGTCACGAAGCCTTCATCGTTAGAGTCTTTCTCGATGAAGCTGACCAGAGCATGGTGCGTGCATGGGTTCACGATGACGGTGGTGTGGCCATGGTTGCTGCGCCCGCTGTCCGGCGCATCCCGCATAGGGTCGGCGAAGTCCGCGTCGCCGACGCCGATTTTGGCGCGACGGCAGGTGTCGCTATCCACAGTGCCTTTGCAATCGGGAAAAACGACGGCGCAGGGATGCCCGCTGGAAGACCCGGTCGGGTCACCGCAGGTGGCCGCGATCCAGAGCGCTGTGCCTCCAGCGTCGTAGGCCGCGGTCAGACCATCGTCGGCTTCGCTCATCGGAAGGGCCCACCGTACTTTCGGCAGATGGCCGGCTTTCAGCTCCGAGGCCTGCACGGCAAGCAATCCGGGGAAGACGGGTCTGAGGTGCCGATAGGCTCAATTAACGACCACACCGTGCGGGCCGCCACGTACTCGAGCCCACTGAACCCAGAGGTCGTG
The DNA here is from genome assembly GCA_963747045.1 of uncultured Acidobacteriaceae bacterium. GTDB lineage: Bacteria > Acidobacteriota > Terriglobia > Terriglobales > Acidobacteriaceae > Bog-257. Next base: position 32,092 of record CAVVDN010000030.1, read on the forward strand.
GCCCAAACGTCTCCCTTAGGGACCAACGGACAACCGGTCTGCGACGCCTTGCCCTTCGGTCCGCATGCCGGAGGCTGAAAGCCCAGTCCTTTGGCCTCAGTCGTGCTCTGGGCCGCCTCGACGGTATTGGAGATCGTCCAGTTCGCAGGCGAACTGACTTTAGCCCAGGAAACGACCTGGCCGCTTTCGCCATTGCCGGCCGCCTGGAACATGATTCCGTCGTTCGCCGAGAGCACGGGATGGCTCTCGTACCCAGAACAGAACCCCGGAGTGACGTCGAATCGATTACCCGCTTTGGAGTCCTTCGGCTTGGGCGGTTCCTGGTTGGCCCCAAGACACTCGCCCGCAACGCATTTTTGCGATTGAGAACAACTTATGCCGCAGGCGCCGCAGGCGTGATCGTCGTTGACGACATCCACGCACTTCGTACCGCAGGCAACAAATCCAGGCTCGCAAGCGCAATGTTGGTCGTAACAGGCGAGGTGCGGCGCCGAACAATACGCGTCTTTGCAAGAGTCACCGACATTGGTGACCTTGGCAGGAGGAGGCGGCGGCGGGCAATGGTTCTTACATGTATTGAATGCCCCGATGCATTCCTGGTGGGAACCCCCAGGAATTTTTTGCAAATTGGCGTCACAGCTGAACAAATCTGCCTGGCAGGACTTCAGGCACTCGTCGTCAGCTCGCGCCGCGCGGCAGAAGCCGATGGACAGCGCGAGAAGAATCGCGACTCTCGTGGAGAAACCTCGGTGCACTTTCACGGTCGCCCTCCTCGAAAAGTGCTTGACGAACTATTGCGAATAACAATACGCGCAGACGCGACAGTCCAGACAGAGATTCTTGCCCGCCAGACGCGCGGACACCGATGGTGATGCACGAATGCTTTTGCGCTTGCGAAAGCATCGAGTGCGAGCCATAGACGCCAGAGTCCCGCCCGGCGGGACGGCGTCATGATAGCCCAGCATGGGGCGACGCCGCTGGCGCCACTGCGCCCACGTTATTATTCTGCAAAGTGATCCCACGGCCCTACAGCCGCCTCAAGACTCAGCTTCAGAAGGTTCGCCTTCGATCGTTGCTGCGATGGCTGATTGTCGGCGCGCTGCTTCTTTGGTCGCTTGCCGCACTACTGCTGGTTTTCCTGCGGTGGATCGACCCGCCCACCACGGCAGTGCAGATGGAGCGGCGAGTGCAGTCCTGGATCCACGGCACGCCCTATCAGAAACGATACAAATTCATTCCGCTTAGCCAGATTTCGCTCGATCTGCAGCACGCTGTCATCGCCGCGGAGGATGCCCGCTTCTACCAGCATCATGGGTTTGATTGGCACGAACTTCAAATCGCCGCAAAAGAGGATTTGGAAGGCGACCGCACTCGCGGAGCGTCCACGCTAACGGAGCAACTGGTAAAAAATCTGTTCTTCGGGACGAGCCACTCGATCCTGCGCAAGGGCGCCGAATACACGCTGGTACCGGTCGCCGAATTCGTTCTGGGCAAGCGGCGCATTCTCGAGCTTTACCTCAACGTCGTCGAATGGGGTCCGGGAATCTATGGCGCGGATGCGGCGTGCCGTCGCTGGTACAAAATGTCTCCACGAACGATTGCCAGGGACCAAGCAGCACGACTCGCGGCAATTTTGCCCGGCCCTCTGAAGCGCCGTCCCGACCGCATGAACCAGTACAGCGCGATCATCCTGAACAGGATGCGGCAAATGGGTTGGTGACGGGATACGCCCGAGTCCCGCGAGGCGGGCCAACGGTTCGTCCCCGTAGGGGACAGCATACCTAAGCCCAGCGTTTCAACGCTGGGTGAGCAATAACAAATGCGTCGAGTCCCCCTTAGGGACGACATATGGATCGTCGACGCAATCATGCTTGGCGCGACATTCATATGCCGTCCCTATGGGACTCGCCATCGATCCGCTCGCGTACCCAGCGCTGAAGCGCTGGGCTTAGATATGCCGCGCCTGCGGCGCTGTGTTAGCCGGCAGCAGCTTCATGAAGGCATCGGAGCGCGGATCATCAACCTCCGAGTCTCGCGCAGCGGGACGGAAGAGGATAGCCCAGCACAGAGCGGAGTCACCAATCGCACGCCGCAGGCGGGCGCATGGGGGAAGCGGAGTGCTGGGTAGGCGTTAGTTAGAGGGCCCGAGTCCCTTCAGGGACGGCACAACCGGGCCCCTGGCCGATTCTGGCGCGAAACGAAAAACCCCACCCGAGCAAACGATGCTCGGATGGGGCACCTGTTTCAAACCTGGGGCTCCCGAAGGTCAGACTGTGGTTGCGCCCACTAATCCTAGAAGCTAGTTGCGAACGTCAGCTCCGGCCCCGGGTACGGCTGTGTTCTTCAACGATGCAAAGTGATATCCTGGCACGTTGCTAGCGTGATGCTGAGCAACAGAATTCCCTTGTTCGATTCCGGATATCGATCCATTGCTGTAACAACGAGGCCGGGAGGCGCCATGTCACCTGGTCGCCCGCGGTAAACGGTCATGGAAACGGTGTCGAGCGGATTGCAGTCAACATTCACCACTCCTTGCCAATTAGGTGTTATACAAATCGGGCCCGGACCGAAGTTGTTCCATGTGAGTTGCATTGTTTGTCCAAGGCTTAACCACCCTTAGCGCTTGCACGGTTTGCGACCATGGCCCGCTATACCATTGGCCATAGTCCCAGCCGCTGTGTACCGTCAGCGTGAGGGTGGGGTTCCTACAACCGTATGCCCGGCAAATGCGCTGAGATCGAACTGAATCAACGGAAATGTCTGGTAGCCATAACTGCCGATTTCCTCGACGGTGTCCCACATGAGATGCGGCGTGGTGGGTCCGCCCCACGCCGGGTGCACCGTGATCCAGGCGTCTATTACATCCGGCACGGTGTAGACAGGGTAGTTTTGTGCTATGGCCATACCCGACAACAACGCGAACAACACTACGGCGATACCCAATGGCAATAGCTTACGCATATTATTCCTCCTGCCATGAATTGTGTGAGTAGCTTCGCGTGAAGGTAATCAACCGGAGTTGTGTCTTCGGTGGAGCTTCCAAAAATGGCGGCGAAGCTCGAATGCGGAATACGTGCGCGAGAAGCCCGGCTAGTATCCGTGAATCCGTGCTTGCGGCACGCTCTGCGGTACTCACGGCCGGCTAAGGCAATCCAAGGTGAGACTCCTACTTACCCGGCGGTGTCAATAAGGAACACGATGCGAATTCTTCGCATCGCAATCATCCTCAAAACAAGCCTGGGAGCGAAGCACGCGGCCAACTCGCGCAAAGCAAATAAGGTCCTGGGTTGGGCGCGAAAATCAGGTATGGCATCCTTCTGCCCAACCTGAGCCCACTATACCGCCGTTTATTTCCAGTGATACCAAGGTTCTTCCAGATTTGTGTCTGATCGTCCCGAAATGGGCTGCTCCAATCAGCCCGAAAGAAAGCCTGAATGAAGGCAGAAATAGCCCACTCATTCTCTAATCTTTCATTTCAACCTTCTTGCCTATTGGAAGAGTGTCTATAGCGTCCTCTTAAACAACATCGTCGCAATCGTGATCATTTCGATCTAGAGAACAGCCGTAAGACGGTATTCGCGCGCAACCGGCTCCACGATCCGGGAGCGCCCGTGACCGGGGTTGATTTCTTCGCGCGTCCGCACCACCCCGGCACGCTCCAGCTTTACGACATCCCTACGCACCGACTTGGGGTCGCGCTTCAGGGAAGCCGCCAAAGCAGAAATCGACTGAGACCGGGTCTTCACCTGCTTAAGCAACCGCAGCCGTTCCGCCGTAAGCACTTCCACCATGGCGAGCGGATCCTCAAAGGTGATCCTGATCTCCGGCTTGATCCGCTCTCCCCGATCGAGCTTACGCGCCCGGGCCAAAGCGCGTTTAGCGTAGGCCTCAAATCCTTCGCTGCTTATTTTCACCTTCATAGCGGGTCCGTCCTTTCTCGCAATCTGCGAACTTCATCCAGAAACCGCGCTAATAAGTGCTCGTAGCTTACGAACGCGAAGCGCTCCTGTTTCCCCGCATAGTGGCGGTGATGATGGCCGTGCTTGTTGTCGTACCCCAGCACTCTACCGTTGTCCTTTGAAACCAGAGAGTGATTGATGAAAGCCAAGTTGTACCTCACAACTTCACCTTCTGCATTCTGCCAGGCTTCTTCACGAACGACCCCTGTCCCTAGCCCACAGCGTACAACGTTTGTTTCGTCCAAAGCCTTGCGGAGTTTGGTAATCCTGGCGCGACTCATAGGCTATCACAGGCAGGGCTTAAGAGGCCACATCTGATTCATAGCGTCCTCTTAAACAACATCGTCGCGATCGTGATCATCACCGCGGCGGCGATCGTCAGGTACGCCAAATCCGCGCGGATGGCGACGAAGCCCGCATCCTTCAGCAGCAGCGCTTTGAAGCCATGCACCGCATAGGTGAACGGATCGATGTAGGCGATCCAGCGCAGCCACGGGGGAAACGCCTTGATGGGATAGATCGCGCCGCCGAGGGAAAGAACAGCAGCGTGTTGAGAATGCCGAACGTGGCGCGCGGCACCAGCGGGTCTTCCACGCGCACCATCATCAGGAACATCATGGTGTTGAAGGCCAGCGACGTGACCACGATCATCAGCAGCACGTAGAGAAAGTTGCAGCGGCAGGAAGATCGTTCCCAGCCCGGACAGCAGACATCCCAGCACGGTGATGACGATGCCCGCCAGGATCGCCTTGATCGCGCCCGCGATGTTCAGCCCGGCCACCAGTTCGAACTTCGTGATCGGCGTGACCAGGTAGCCTTCGTGCACGCCGCGCGCCTTGTCGTCGATGTACAACATGCCGCCGCCGATCATCACCGACACAAACATGGCCAGCGCGATCGAGCCGGGCAGCAGGTACTTCATGTACTCGATGTAGGGATAGAGCTCGACGGTATCGAGCGAGATCTGCTGCACGATGCGCGAGGGCTCGACGTCGGGCTGGTTCAGCGCGTTGACGATGCTGGCGAACTCGTCCTCCAGCGTCGAGCTCATGAAGTTGTCGGTGTTGTCGACGATGAGCGCGATGCGCGGATGGTTCTGCTCGTACACCCGCCGCGAATATTCCGGCGGAATGATGATGGCGCCGTCGAGCTTGCCGGTGCGCACGTCTTCCATGGCCTGCTTGTCGTTGTCGTAATCGACGGGATAGAACGTGCGCGAGTTGGCCTGGACCGCGGCCAGCGCCTCGCGGACCTTCACCGACTGCGTGCCGCGGTCCTGATCGACCACGCCCAGCCGCGCCTCTTTGATCTTGCCGCCGAAGGCGTTGCCCAGCACGATGAGCTGCACCAGCGGAAACACCATCGACACCAGCATCAGCGCCGGCGAGCGGAAAAACTTGCGCAGCTCGCGCTCCACAATGGCCCACATGCGATTCATGGCCGCATCCCCGGACGGTCGGGCATGACGAAGCTGAAGGCCTTCACCTGCTCGTCGCGCAGCTGCCGTCCCGTGAAGTGGACGAAGACATCGTCCAGCGTGGTGTTCTGCACCGAGAGCGACTTCACCTCGACCTTCTTGCGCACCGCCAGCTCCACCAGCTCGGTCGTGGTCTTCGAGCCGTTGGCGGTGAGGATGCGATACATGTGCGCCGCCTCGGGCTGCACGGAGGTCACGTCGTCGAGCTTCTCCAGCTCCTGCTGCCAGTCGGCGGGCGCGTTGAAGAATTGCGCCTCGATGACGTTGGTGCCGGGCACGCTGGCCTTCAGCGCCGCCGGCGAATCGAGCGCGACCAGCTTGCCGTGATCGACGATGGCGATGCGATCGCACAGGCGGTCGGCCTCGTCCATGTAATGCGTGGTGATCAGGATGGTGAGGTCGCGCGAGTTCTTGATTTTGGTCAGCATCTCCCACACGGCGACGCGCGAGACCGGATCGAGGCCGGTGGTCGGCTCATCGAGGAAGAAAATTTTCGGCGAGTGCACCAGGCCGCGCGCAATCTCCAGCCGGCGCCGCATGCCGCCGGAAAGCGTCTTGGTCTGCGCGTGGCGCCACTTGGTGAGATCGACCGTGGCCAGCAGATCGTCGATGTTGCGCTTGCGCTGCTCGGCCGGAACGCCGTAAAGCTTGGCGTAAATGCTGAGGTTCTCTTCGACGGTGAGGTCGATGTCGCTGGTCAGCGCCTGCGGGATCACGCCCATGCATTGGCGCGCGTTGTCGGGCTGTTTGGAAACGTCGAAGCCGTTGATGAGCGCGCGGCCGCTGGTGATGGGCAGCAGCGTGGTCATCATGCGAATCAGCGTCGACTTGCCCGCGCCGTTGGGGCCGAGCAGGCCGAAGATCTCGCCCTGCTTGACGTTGAACGAGACATCGTCGACGGCGGTGAAGTCGCCGTACTTCTTGGTGATGTGATCGACGACGATGGCGTCGCCGTTGGGCGGCTCGGGACAATTCATAAATTCCTCAGGCTCGTATCACGCCGCATCTTGCGTATCCGGAGGTAGCCTTGTATCAGGGCACGGCTTCGGCCGTGCCGTTCGACGTTCTTCTTTTTTGCTCGAGCGGGCTTCAGCCCGCGGAACATAGGCGCGCGAACGTCGGAAACAAAAAATGTCGCCGGCTGAAGCCGGCTCGCGCAAAATAAAGAACACATTCCGGCACGACTAAAGTCGTGCCCTGATACAAAGCAAATGATGGGCGACGCTGGCCTAAAGGCCGGCTCTACCCTCCGCTTCATCGCGAACCCTCCGCCACATTCGCGTGCTCAGGTCTTTCGGCAGCAGCACCTCGGCGGTCATGCCGGGAACCAGCGCGCCGTCGGGATTGTCGACCTTCAGCTTCAGGCCGATGGTCTTGATGTCGCGCTTGCGGCGGCTCACGTCGCGCTGCGTGGCGTAGTCGCTCTCGACGGCTTTGAAGATGACGGTGCCTTCGATGGGCTTGCCCGCGGGCAGGCGCACCTTCAGCTTGTCGCCATCGGCGACGAAGCGCGCTTCGGTCTCGGGCGCCTCGGCGCGCACCCAGGTGTCGTTGAAGTCGATGATGGTGACGATGGGCTCGCCGGATTCACCACTTCGCCCTGGCGCGTGGCGCGCACGGAAACCGTGCCGCTCACCGGCGCGTAGATTTTCGTGTAGCCCAGCCGGGTGTCGGCTTCGGCCCATTGCGCGCGCGCGTTGGCCACCTGCGCCTCGTTCATGGCGACGTTGCTGGCTGCCGCGCGCTGCTGATGGAGCTTCGCAGTGGCGGTGTTCAGGTCGGCCTTGCGCGGCATCGACGTTCTTTTGCGCGCTGTGGACGACGGCTTGCTGCGCATCGAGCTGCGCTTCGGCGCGCACGCGGTCCTGGTCGGATTCCACGCCGGCTTTTGCCAGTTCGATCATGCGCTGCGAGTCGCTCTGGATGCGCACCAGATCGGCCTTGGCCTGCGCCAGCACGGCCTTCGCCGACGCCAGCCGCGCCTGCGCGTTCACCACGCCGCTGTTGGTCTCGCCCAGGGTCTGCGCTTCGGTGGCGCGCATCGCCGCAACCTGCGAGTCGTAGGCGTTGATGGTCGCCTGGGCGGCATTCTTTCTGCGCTTCGAGTTCGGCGGAGTCGATCTCGGCGATCAGGTCGCCGGCCTTCACCTTCGAGCCTTCGTCGACATACAGCTTCTCGATGCGGCCCGCGATCTTGGAGCTGACGATGACCTGGTTGGCATCGACGATGCCGATGAGCACGGTGTCGCTGGTGCGGTCGGTGGAATAGAAGTAGTAGCCGGCCGCGATCGCCAGCAGGACGAGAATGAAGATGAAGAATTTGTTGATCTTCATGATGGACGACCTTTCCGGTGGTGAACCGCTGCGTTCTTTCGCGAGCGCGGTGCCGTCCCTGGGGGACTCGGATTCTTTATGCCGCGCGCGATCCTGGCGGCGAGCTTGATACCCGCCTCGCGGTCGGCGAACAGCGCAGCGGCGATGAAGTCGAGCACGGCGGCGCGGCGTTGCTGAATGGCTTCCGCGCTGTTGAAGTCCATCTCGGGCATGAACTTCTGCCGCAGCGGCGCAGTCAGAAAGTAGTGGACGATGGAGCCAATGGCCGACGGCAGAAACTGGTTGGGATCGACGGCGCGAAACTCGCGGCGCTGGACGCCTTCCTCCACCAGCTCCAGCACGCGCGCGCCGATGGGCTGCATGTAGCTGTCGAAGATGCGGTCGAGATGCGGCGAGCCGCCGCGGCTGGCGCTCATCAGCTCGCTCATGAAGATGTGCGCGTAGTAGGGCGACTCGGCGATGGAGTCGAAGTGGGTGCGCGCGTAGGCGAGGAAGCGCTCGCCGGCGCTGCCGGGCTGGTCGCAGACGGCCATGATGCGCTCGACCAGCCGCTCGAAGAAGCGGTCGAGGATGGCGCCGTAGAGCGTCTCCTTGTCCTCGAAGTAGTAATAGAGCAGCGCCTTGTTGACGCCGGCGGCGTCGGCGATGGCGTCCATGCGGGCGCCGGCCAGGCCCTCGCGGGCGAACTCGGCCAGCGCGGCGTGCAGGATGGCATTGCGGCTGGCCTCGGGCTGGCGGCGGCTGCCGCGGCGGAGTTCGGCGGAATCGGAGCGGGTCACCATTTAATTAACCAGTTAGTTAAATACTAGCACCGCACTTTGCCGTTGGCAATTACCCGCGGATGCGGAAGATTGTTTCTCGTGATGACAATTTGGCTGGCCGGACCTGTCCGGCAAAGCCGAACTCAACCGGCGAGCCAACGCGCAGCACCGTGCGGATTCTGCTATGTCTCTGTGGGAACCATTCGCGGGAAGCAGCAGGGGTGGCGCGCTTTGATACGATGGCGACTCGTGCTCAGGGGCCTTGCTTGAACACTAATATCCGCACCCGCCAAGCCGAGAGTCCTGGCCCTGACGGCGATTCTCCCGGCGCAACGACGCAGCCGCCGGCGTCGGGCCTGCTTGGCTCGGTTGCGTGCTGGCCGATGCTGGCGTTGACGCTGCTCACGCTGGCGTGCCTGGTTCCCTTCTCCGGCAAAGCATTTCACATCGACGATCCCACTTTCATTTGGAGCGCGCAGCAAATCACGCGGCATCCGCTGGATTTCTATGGCTTCTCCGCCACCTGGTGGTCGCATGCGACGCCGATGTGGCAGATCCAGCAGAACCCACCGCTCGCAGCGTATTACATGGCGTTGATTGGATCGGTGGCTGGATGGTCGGAGCGAGCGCTGCACATCGGCTTTCTCGTTCCGGCAATGGTCGTCGTGCTGGCCACGTATCAGCTGGCGCGGCGGTTCACCCACAAGCCATTCGTTGCCGCCGCGGCGACGCTAGTCGCGCCGGGCTTTTTGGTTTCCGCAACCGGGCTGATGTGCGACGTGAGCATGCTGGCGCTGTGGCTGGCGGCGCTGGTTTTCTGGGTCGAGGGACTGGAGGAGCGGCCCAAGCCCGCGTATCTGGCGGTCTCGGGCGTGTTGATGGCCGCCTGCGCGCTCACGAAATATTTTGGGATTTCGCTGGTACCGCTGTTGTTCGCATATTCTTGGTTTCGGCGGCGCGGTTTTCGCGGCTGGATCGTATACCTCGCGATCCCGGTGGTCATCCTGGCGGGCTGCGAAGTCTACACTCATCAGCTTTACGGCTACGGCCTCCTCTGGCTGGCCGCGGGCAATCCTTCCACCAGCGGATCGGGCCTGACGAAGATGAATGTGGTGCACCGGCACTATCTCGGTGCAAACGAAACCCTGTCTGGCCGCATCCTGGTCGGACTAAGTTTCACCGGCGGCTGTGCCTTGCCGGCACTGTTCTACACGCCGCTGCTGTGGTCGCGCCGGCAGGTGGTTTACGGAATGGCTGCCAGTGGATTGCTGACACTGGCATTCTGGCGTGGCTGGATTGACCTGGGCACAATCTATCTGCATGAAGCGTGGCTGCATGCGCACCTGCTGCGGATCTCCGGGCAACTGTTCTTCTACGTTGGCGCAGGAACCTGCGTTCTCGCGCTCACCATCGCAGATTTTTGGCGGCACAAAAATTCGCACTCATTGCTGCTGTTGCTATGGATCTTGGGCACGCTGTTCTTCGCCGTGCTGGTGAATTGGACTGTGAACGCCCGCACGATCCTGCCGATGATTCCGGCAGCCGGCATCCTGATCGCGCGGCGGCTGGAAGCTGTGCCCATCGCGCCACGATGGCAGGTATTGTCGTTCGCAGTTCCGCTGATTCTTTGCGGCGCGGTCTCGTTGTGGGTGGCTGCGGGCGACATGGCGCTGGCGAATTCCGCGCGAACGGCGGCCGAGTTCATGCGCGCCAGGACGCGCGACGATGTCCGCAGGCCTTGGTTCGAGGGGCGCTGGGGATTTGCCTACTACATGCAGCAGTTTGGCGCGCGGGCTCTCGAGCCGGAAGCCGACCAGTGCAAGTTCGGCGACCTAATCGTGATTCCCGAGTACAACACTTCCCTGTTCGACCTTCCGCTGAAGATCGCCACGCCGGAGTATGTGGAGTTTCCCGTGCGCACGCGGCTGGCGACGATG
>CAVVDN010000031.1:0-85048 GCA_963747045.1 uncultured Acidobacteriaceae bacterium
CTGATATCAAAGCTCCGGATGTTAGACTCCACCTGTCAACCGGCTTCAGACATGACAACAATCACCATCTCCAAAGAGGACTATCTCAAGGCCATCGCCGAAGCAGAGACCGAAGGTCAGACCGTTATCCCAGCCACGCTGGCTCATTGGCTTTCCGTCACTCGACCCGCCGTCACTTTCGCCCTGAAACGGTTAACCAAAGACGGTCTGGTCACGGTCAAGGACGACGGACACATCCGGCTTACTTCGCAAGGCCGGGAAATCGCAGAGCGTACCATCATTCGGCATCACCTCATCGAGCGAATGCTGACGGAGATTTTTGGGATGGCCTGGTATGAGGTCCACGATGAGGCAGAGCGGCTCGAGCATGCCGTATCGCCCGCATTCGAACATAGCCTGGTGCAGAAATTAGGCCACAAAGATACCTGTCCTCACGGAAACGGACTGACCATGCGTAGTCCTGCAGAACGCCGCAAGCGAGGGCTGCGGCTGCTCACCGAAGCGGAGCCGGGCTTGAAATATATAGTCGCCAGCGTTTATGAGCGCGATCGCAAGTTGTTGGAGTTTTTTGACGGAGAGGGTATTCGTCCGGGCGCGAAAGTGAGCGTGAGCTCGCGAAATTACGACGGCACTCTCTCGCTCTCAGTCGGAACGCGCCACATTCGTCTGGGCACGCCGGCAGCAGAGAAGGTATGGGTAGTGAAATCATAATTTCTACAATTTTGTTTACTGCAATTAACATCTTGTGGTGTATCCTGCTTGCCGTGGGGAAGCATGCCCGTTCCGGTTGTGCCCTCCGGCATTCGAGGAAAGGCCGCGAGATTGAAATCGCTCTGGACTGAAATACTCTGCTGCGCTCTTCTCATAGCATTCACCGTCCTGCTGCTGCCCTCGCTTTTGTATGCGCAGGGTGAAACCACCAGCGCGATTCTCGGTCAGGTGACGGACTCCAGTGGGGCAGCGATCCCCGACGCCGCAGTTACGATTACTAATCGGGATACGGGGCTTACGCGGACCGTCCGGACCGATGCGGCGGGACGATTCAACTTCCCCCAGTTATTGCCAGGAAGCTATTCGGTCCGCGCGACGGCCGCGGGTTTCGAAGCTCAGCAAGTTGAAGCTCTTTCCGCAGGGCTGGGTCAGAAGCAAACCGTGAACCTCGCGCTCAAAGTGGCGCGATCAAAGGAGACGATCGAGGTCAGCTCGCAGGCGCCGCTCATCAATCCGACCGAGGCGAATACGACCACGACCTTGGATGCCCCCGCGCTGGAAAACCTGCCGAATCCCGGAGGTGACCTGACCTATCCTTTACAGTTCGCGGCTGGAGCGCTCATCAATACTGCCGGCAGCGGGAACGACTTCGTGGGCGGCACAAACGGCTACGGCAATGTCGAGTTCAACGGCTTGCCTGCGTCGTCGAACGGCTACATCGTCGATGGCCTGGAGACAAACGATCCGCTCACGAACCTGAACAGCGGTCTCTCGACCAATCTGGTCCTCGGGCTAAACTCGATCTCCGAGGTGACCGTGAACACGCTTTCTTATTCAGTCGATGAGGGACGGTATGGCGCTTCGCAGGTGAACTACGTCACCAAGTCGGGCACGAACCAGTTCCACGGAAACCTCTACGAACTGTGGAACGGGTCGGCAATGAACGCAGCGGATTACTTTACCAACGCTACACCGGGCAATCACAAGCCATTTTCCAACGTGAACCACTTTGGCGGCAGCCTCGGCGGACCCATTATCCACGACAAGCTGTTCTTCTTCTTCGATAGCGAATGGGTGCGCATAGCGCTGCCTATCTATTCGACGATCACCGTTCCAACTCCGGCCTTTCAGCAGTACGTTCTGCAACAACTTCCATTGGGGGGTACCGATGCGATCACGGGAGTTCACTACGCACCCTCGCCGGAATCAGTGCCGTTCTACCAGAAGATGTTCTCGCTGTACGGGAAAACCAGCGGGACGCCGCTGTCGGTGCTGGGTTGTCCTTTCAATGTCGATGGTGGCGTAGCAGGAGGTACACCTCCCAACGGTAACGGCTGCGCCAATCGCATGGGTGTCTCCAATTCCAGCCACGATCAAGAGCAGGTGCAGACGGCACGGATCGACTACAACATCAACGCGAACAATACTGCCTGGTTCCGGTTCCAGGCGGATACCGGGCTGCAAGCCGCCTACACTGACCCCATCAATCCGATCTTCAATTCGATTTCCCCGCAACCGCTCTATTCCTTTGCCGCGGGCTATACGCATATCTTCTCCCAGAACTTGGTCAATTATTTCAACCCTGCTTTCTCGTGGTACTCCAGCATCTTTGCGCCAAGCAATTTCGCAGCGACCCTCGCAGCATTCCCCGTCGTGTTGCAGGGCATTGGAGCCAACGCTCCGTTCACCACCGTCGGCGGACTCGACAACACCTGGCCGCAAGGCCGGCGTGCCACGCGCTTTTTCCTCAATGACAACCTGGCGTGGAGCCACGGCGCTCACGAATTCCGCTTCGGTACGAACATCCGGATTTTCCGCCTGAACGACTTCGATTTTGGCGAGGGTACTGTGCCCACGGTGAACTACACCGACTTGTCACAATTCATCTACGGCGTCACCTCGACTGCCACCCAGAGTTTTCCGCAAACTACCAACGAGCCCTACAACTTCCTCAATGTCGATTTGTATGCGCAGGATACATGGCGGGTGACGTCGAAATTCACCTGGACCTTCGGACTGCGCGACACGTACAACTCAAATCCCTTGAATCCCCACTATCAAGTCTCCCGGCTTACCGGCGCATTCGACTCCATCGCGCATGACGTCAATGAGCCGCTGAATCAGGCCATCCAGACCAACCTTGGTCACTTGTTCAGCTCGACGCCTTTCGCCATTCTTCAGCCGCGCATGGCAATCGCGTGGCAGTTCCAGCCGAACACGGTGGTGCGGGCCGGCTTCGGGGTCTTCAGCGATCTGTTGCCCGGTAGCGTGGCCGACCTGGTCGGGACCAATCCACCCTACGTCCGGTCGTTTCAGTCTGGCTTGCTGGGTACCGTAGGCGGAACCGCAATTGCACCTGGCGTACCCAATAGCGCCATTGATGCGTTGAGTGCCGCGAATGAAAGCTTCGCGGCAGGATTCGCACAGGGTGAGCTTTCGTGCGCTTCCCCAATGGCTAATCCAAAAGCTTGCCTGCCGCCGGTTGCGATCACCGCCGTTCCCAGCGGCCAGCTGCACGCGCCGTACTTCATGCAATGGAGCCTGGGCCTCGAACATCAGATCGGCAACCATGGCAGCGTTAAGGCCCAATACGTCGGCACGCGCTCTGTGGATGAGCCGTATCTTACCGAGGTGAACGGTTACCAGACGGTTTGTCCCGGCTGCTTTGCGCCGTTTTCTTATCTCCAGCCGACTGATCCGCGTTTTGCTGCGGTCACGCAATTATCGACCGGGGCCGGAAGCAATTACAGTGGACTGCAATTGGTTGCGATGATGCGTCCCGTACACGGCTTACAGGGCCAGATCAATTACACCTGGAGTCATTGTCTCGATTACGTTTCCAACGGAGGGTTCCTGTCGTTCTCCTCGGCCGGAATTCTCTCGCCATTGCCCGGTGAACTTGCCCGCAACTATGCTTCTTGCGATTATGACGTTCGCCACAACGTCACAGCGCAGTACGTTTATCAACTGCCGTTCAAAGTCAAGAGTCGAGCTCTCGGGTATGCAGTGAATGGGTGGCAGATTTCCGGGACCGCGTTCTGGCACAGTGGCCTTCCGTTCTCAGTGCTGAGCACACCCTACTCGGCCAACGGCGACGGCATTCTGCAAGGCAGCGGTCCGCAATTCGCCAGCCTTGTCCCCGGAGTGCCGCTGTATGCGAATGGCCCGATTCCGGGAGTCACGCAGCCAGGGACGATCCAATGGCTCAATCCGAATGCGTTCGTCTCCTCCGTCGATCCGAGCACCGGAGCCTGTTACGGCGGCGATACTCCGCAGAACTGCCAGTTCGGGACGCTCGGACGGAACGCATTGCGGGGCCCCGATTTCTTCTGGAGCGATTTCTATCTGACGAAGTGGTTTCCGCTGAGCGAGCGCGTCAAGCTTCGTTTTGACGTGCAGTGTTTCAACGTCTTCAATCATCCAAACTTCGCGTTGCCCAGTAATATCTATGCTGGCATTGCGGGCCAGCCTTCCACGCAAACCGGCTTCGGCGCGCTCACGTCCACCACATCACCGCCGACGGGACTTCTAGGCGTGGGCTTGGGCGGAGACAGTAGTCCGCGCATGATCGCATTTCAGGCGCGGCTGGAGTTTTAACTAAGAAGCTGACGGCTCGGTGCGCTACCAATCGACAGGACTACACAGAAGACGAAGCCGATAATTTTTCGGCTTTGGCTTCAACGAACATTGCTGAATTGGCAGCGGCTATTACCCGCACCCTATCTAGGGGAAGCCATTATTTTTATCTTTGTGCGTGCCGGCGCATGGCGTTCGTGACATGCGAAATCATCTTCGGGTAGCCCGCAAATCGAAGTTCCCGGGTCTGCTTACGTCTTGTCGGATTCGAGGTTCCAGTCAAGGCATTCCCCACGATTGAAGAAATCGGCGTGCGACCTTGATGGATCGATTGAAACAGGTCCGTCGGCTCGGGCAGCGACGTCAAATCGACGATTGCAATTCCGTCTCCGGAGTTTCCCGTGATCGCGATCAGCACATTATCGTTCGGGTCAACCGCCAACGCATCGTAGTTAGCGGAGAGTGCGACCGGCAGCGCAATCCGCCTGCGCAGATTACCAACATTGCCGTCGAGCACGTCGATGCCGTTGCTGGATGGCTGGAAGATCAACCGCCCGTCATAGTTCACCTTCGCGCCGTAGATATAGCTGAGGTTCAGGCTCTCGCGATCATTCAATGCATAAGTTGAGACGCCGTTCAGCAGGTTGTCGTATAGAAAATTCGTCGCGGTTAGCTGCATCTGATTGCTTGAAAGCGAAAGCTCGTAGTTTCCATAGCAGCAACCATCGTCATCCAGAGCGTAAGTGATTTGGTCAGTCACTGTGTCGAGCCCAAGAACCGCACCTTCCTGGCCGTTGTAGACGGTAGAACCGTCGGCACTGATCGCGTTCCGCAGATATAGATCCTGCATACCATTGCCCGGCCCGTCGACACCGTAGTCATGAATTGCGCCGGTATTAGTGTTGAGCTTGAAGAACTGATCGGCGCCGCCGCCCTGTCCCAGTACATAGACCCAGTAATACACAATGCCCGCATTGCTGATGGCAAGTCCGCATGGGTTTACAAGGAACGGATAGGTCGAACCGACCATGAAGGTCTGCACCGTCCCGGGATTTGCCGGATTGAAGACATAGATCGCACCCGCCGTTGCGTCGGAAACCGCCATCTTGCTGCCGTCGGGCGAAAGCGCGATTCCCCACAGATTCTCGTTTGTCCCGGGAGGCGGCGTGATGCTGATCGATGGCAGCCATTGTCCTTGCGTGCGCGAGAACACTCGCACCTGCGTTGTATCGGTGAAGTAGTACAGATCGGTATAAGAATCGTAGATGCCCTGCGCGAGCGATGCTCCCGCCAATGGGAATTGTTGAGTTGGCGGCAGGTAGCTCAACGCCGTCGAAGCCGTCGCGCTTCCCGCGCCGGTCGTGACGGTTACGTTGACTGCGCTTCCACTCGCTCCCGGTGGAATGGTGTAGGCGATGCTCTGTAGCGGAAATGGCGGAGGATCGACAGGGTATGCCTCACCTGTGAAGGCGGTCACGGCAACGGGGGCGCCGTTGACGGTTACCTGGAGATCGGCCGGAATCGTGTTCGAGTTCGTAGGCCCGAAGCCATAGCCATAGATATAACCTGTCCCGCCACCCTCCGCCGTGGACATGTTCGGCGTAACCTCGAGAACAGTCGGCCCATAGCTGAATGCTTCAGGAGCAACCTGCAGGCTTCCGTCCTGCAGAAAGGCATACACGTCAACCGCGCCGGACCCGGCAGGGCTTGTGGCATGGATATAGCCGGATGACTCGGAAATCGCCGTGGCCTGGTTCGAGCCGAAATAGACGTTGCTTAGCGCCCCCGCGGGATTAGGGATTTGCCACTTCGTGGCGGTGCCTCCGGAGACCGGCCCCGTGGCGGGACTCAAGACGGCGTTCTGAAATTGCGTCCCAACCGGCCCGGTATTCAGGGCCGAAAGGTCAACGAACCCGATGCCCTGGCCCAGTGGGCCGGCAAACAAGCCGCTGCCATCCGTCGCCAGCAGATATGGATTATCAATCGGCCCGAATGCCAGGTTGACGCCGACAATATCAGGCTCAACATACAGGTTCGACACCCAGCCGACGAGTTGGCCCGTCGCTATACTGTAGGCGTAAATGATCGAAGCTGAGGGAACGAACAACGTTTGGGAGTCGGCACTTACTACAAGGCCGGAACCATCAGCGACTTCGCCCATGGTGTCGAACTGATTCACTGTGGCCAGCGAATGCGCATCCAGCACCATCACGCCTGTCGGATAACTTGGCAGAATGATGTAATGGCCATCTGGCGACGTGGTCATCTTGATCGAATTTTGGGCGCCCGCGCTAAGGACGTAGTTTCCCGTTGAAGGATCGAGCGCACACATGGCACTACCGAGGGTTCCCAGCAAGATGCGGCTGCGGTCCACTGTGCGCGAGAAGCCTTCGAAGTTCGTGAAGAACTCGCAGGGCTCACCTCCTTGCCCTTGATACGCCCCGTACACGGTGAGGGAATTATCCACGGGATTCCAGACGCCGACACTGTTGGCGCCATCAACGGCGTTGTACTCGCCGATCAGCGCCAGGCGGCCGTCAGCGAGCACCTGAACCGATTGCGTGGGATATCCCGCAGTCCCGATCTGCGAACCCATATAGCGATGCGTCACTGTCATGCCGACCGGATCGAGCGAGTAGACATCACCGATCAGCGTCCCCACCCAGAGCGCGCTGTGGTCGGGCGTGTCGTCGATTCCGAACGCGCCCGGCACTGGAATGGTCCGATCTGCATTTGCGTCGTCGCATCGATCACATGGACCAGGTTAGAAGACGGGTCGGTCACGAAGTACCGCGCAGTCGCGGCGTGGTAGAGAATCCAATGCTGGTTCAAGTAGGTGAAGTATTGGGTTGTCGCATCGGTGCGCCGATAGCGTGTGCGCACAGGGGCGCCATTGCCGGACGAGCCATTCACAGAGAGCGCCAATGTTGCCGAGTTTTGAAGTCCGCCGGACGTACCCGTAAACGTTACGGTGGAGTTGGAGCTGACGGCAGACGAGGCGGCGGTGAACGTCACCTGCTGCGGCGTGCCGGGAGTGAGGGTGATGCTGCTCGGCGCCACCGTCACCCCAAAGGGAACGCCGGCAACCTGGACGCTGACTTGGGAAGAAAATCCATCAATGCCTGTGGCCGACACGCTCACCATCGCTTGTGAGCCGGCACTCACGGACTGCATGCTCGGATTCACCGATAAGGTGAAGTTGGGACTGGAGGACGGACCGGATCCGCCGCCGCTCCCTCCGCAGCCGGTTAACATAAGAGTGGAAGCTAATATTGCTGCCGTTATAAGTGAAGGAACTTGACCGTGGCGCTGGAAGTGACGCGGAAGCGACATAATCCTCTCGCTGATGGTTCGCTCAGACCCGCAGAAATCCCAGCGGCTTCGGGAGCGAAAGACACATCGGATATTGTGCGGTAGAAGACGCCAATACTCTACACCTGCTTGCCGCGATGGCATAGACCGAATGACGCGGCGTACCGCGATTATTGGAAGTTGGGCAGGCGCTCGGGCGAGGTCTTACCTAGCGGGTTCGAACGGCCCAACCGAGCATCAAGAGACCGCTAGCGGCGATCCAGCTTCCCGCGACGCGAACGGCAATTCGCGACCAGTCCGCGCGGAGTCGAACCACGAAGGCCGCAGCGAGGGCAATCAGGACGAATATGGCGAAGACTAAGCCAAGGAGAGCAACCGAGGCGGTCTCGAACTGGCCCATCCCGGCTCCGTTTAAGTAGCCGTGATAGACACCCAGCAGAGCGGCGAGGGCTGTAGTCACGCGCAGTGAAACTTTCGCGTCGGCGGCCAGTAATCCACCGAGGAGTAGAAACCATGCCGCGGCGATAAATGGATGGGGCTTCGTAGTCATGGTGCTTAGTCCGGCCAGGCCGCCGAGTAGCCACGCAGCGGGAAGTGTGAATAGTGCCCGTCGTCCGTAGTTGGCACCACGCAGTCCGGCCAATAGCGCCAAGGCGAGCACCGGAACGATGTCCTCGGGGCTCATCAGGAAGTGCATTAGTCCGTCGTAGAACGGCCCCATGCCGGTGGAGTTGAGATGCGCATCGGCGGGAAGCGCGCACATGACCAATGCGAAAACAACGAATGCGTACAGTGGCAGATGAGACTGGCTTGTGCTTTTCATGCGAACGCCTTCCACATGAAGAACGTGCCCCCGACGGCGACCAACCCTCCCGCGACGCGAAGCAACTTCTGTCCCCATGACCATCGATAGACTGTTCCGATACCGATTCCCAGCGCGTGCAGGCAGCCCGTTGCAATGACGAAGCCCATGCTGTAAAGCAGCGCACTTTGGCCGGGCGGCAGTTCGGTTCCGTGTGCGTGCCCGTGGAAAATGGCGAAGAAGCCGACCAGTGCCGCGGCAATACCCAGGGGCGGGCGCACTTCAAACAGCACGGCAGCGCCCAGAAGAATCGCTGAGAAAGCGATTCCGTATTCAGTTCCCGGTAGCGGTACGCCCATCAGTCCCAGCATTCCGCCGAAGGCCATCACCATGGGAAACGCGACCGGCAGAACCCAAATCGCAGGAGCACCGAGCTGAGCGCCCCATAAGCCGACTGCAACCATCGCCAGAACGTGATCAAGCCCCGAGATCGGGTGGCGAAAGCCGGTGAGGAATCCAACGGCTTCGCCTTTCTGCGGATGGGCAAACGCCGTCTGAGCGCACAAGAACACGACCAGAGCCAGTATCATCGCCCGGCACAAAGGATGGTTTCGCGGCTTGTTCATCGTGCGCCTCCAAAAAGTAATACCACTCGCTGCACCGTCCAAAAAGCGCCGAGAGAGCCAACGGTGTATCCGGGAAGTGCCTCCACCCACCGTGGCCAGCGCACTTCGAGGATGCGGAATGAGCGTTCGAGTGCCAGAATCAGGGCGATAAAGCCGAGCTGTCCAAGTTCCACGCCGACGTTGAAAGTGACCAACGCCAATGGCAGTTCATGCCGCGGAAGTCCCGCGCTGGTGAGTGCGCTGGCGAAGCCGAATCCGTGCAGCAGCCCAAACGCAAATGCCACCACCCAGGGATGACGAATCGTGAAGCTGGTCTCTCCTCTCCACGAGCGAACAATTTCGGGACCGAGGAACAGGATGCTGAGTGCGATCGCGGCATTGAGTGGCAGCACTGGGATCTCTGCGTAACCCAGCGTTGCGATGGCCAGGGTGATGCTGTGCGCCACCGTAAACGCAGTCACCGTCTTCAGGAGCATCCAACGGTCCTTGACGATCAGCAGCAGCCCAAGCACGAACAGCATGTGATCGGCACCGAAGAGAATATGCCTGATACCCTGCACGATGTAGGTGCCGGCTACGCCCATCCACGTCTGCGAAGCAGCAATTTCCATCCAAGGTTGCGAGGGATGCACGATGGTCGTCAGCTTCCGGCCGTCCAGTAGTTCAATGCGCACCAGCACGTCAGTAATAGTGAATTGCAGCCCAGGGAACTCGATGCGCTTGCCTGCCAGACCGTCTGGCCCGGCGTCGATCCATCGGCGCTCCACGAAGGAGTCAGCCAGCTCCTGTACGTTGGGCTCTCGCAAGTTCTTCGCCCCGTCAGGAAGCTTGAGGGCTATGGGAAGTCGCATCCCTGCCAGCACTGGCGTGCGCCAGAGAACGGTGAACTGTCCGGGTGCGGTCTCTTTGACCTCGAGATACGCGGGACGCGCCTCATGGGCGGAGGCAACCGCAACGGCGAGCAGCAGGCACGCCGTGAGCCAGGCGAAGCGGGCACGGAAGCTGCTCACAGCGGCCCTTCACCGGAAGGGGACGGAACTTGTTTCTTTGGGGCCGGCGCTTGAGCGGCATCCTTGTCGGAAGGACCAGGCAATAGCACCGTGTATTTGGCGCGCATCTCCTGATAGGCCTTTTGCCAAGCCTCACGCTTCTGTTCAGCCAGCCAGGCGGTCTTCACATCCGGTTCCATCTCCTCGAACGCCGGAATTCGACCGGGGATCACGGTACCTACAAACACCAGGTGCCAACCATAACCGGACTCGATGGGACCCTGCCACGAACCCGGCTTGAGCTTCTCGATGGCAACTGCGAATTGCGGACCGAACTCCTTGGCGATCGCCTCGGTCGCCTGGTCGCCATAGTAGTCCTGGAACATGAACCGGTCGGCGAGCGAAGCAGCGAGTGCGGAATCCTCCGGCTGGCCGGAGATCTTAGCCAGGGCCCTGGCGGCATCCTGTTGCGCATTCTTGCCGCGCTTATCTGGAGAGAAATAAAGATGTCGGAAGCTGTAGCGGCTGGGCAGTGCGAACTGATTGCTGTTTTTCGCGAACCAGGCTTTGAGCTCCGCAGTGGATGGCTCGTGAGCAGCGGCAACGTCTTCGGCAAGGAACTGCATCTTCTGCGCCATGCGGCGCTTTACGATGGTGTCGTCCTTATCCAAGCCCATGGCCAGCGCCTCGCGGTAGAGGACTTCCTCGCGAACCTTATCCTCAACCATGGCCTGGAACTCAACCGGCGTCGGCTGGCGATGCCATTGCGACTCGAAGTACACGTCCATCTGGCGAAGTTCATCGAGGCTCAGAGCAATCTGCCGGGACGACTCGACTCCGCCGCGGCCGCGCTGCGTATAGCTATAGACGGCGAATAGCGCGACGCCAAGCAGCAGGAAATGCAGAAGCGGCTCGCGCAGCCAGCGTTTCAGGACAGGAACGGGCGAACTCTTCAGCCTGGACTGCGCGACTGATTCCTGCTGATCCGGGACGACGTCGACAGAAACTTCACTCATCCAAAAACGACTCCTACGGCGTGGCTGGCGTGTACCAGACGGGCGAGGTCCAGGCACGCTGCTGAACCGTGGGCGCGACGTTAGGGTTGGGCGGCAGGTGCAGCTTGGCTGCCCAATAGGTAGACCAGCGCGGCGTGGGGATCTCGAGCACACGCGCATAGTAGGTTGTATACGCCTTGGGATCGAACGAGGGATCGGTCCACTCACCAATTAGTTCCGTCGAACCAATCGTGTTCTGGTAAGTTGCGGTCTTCACGTCAACCGTGTTGCCGACGGCAGGGACCTTTCCAGTTTTCGGATCGGGTTTACGGTCTCCGCTCCACACCACGTCGTACACGTGTTCCGTGCTCTTACCGTTCTTCGTTGAAATCTTGATGATCTGGATGCGATCCAGATTGCCGCTATTTGGATCCTTGACCGCGTGAACGACAAGCGTTGGGGCAGCGGCTCCGGACTGAGGGGTCAGATCGCCACCTTGGGGCACGCCGCCCGCATAAGCGGCCTTCACCCAGTCCGCTTGCTTGGTCATGTCCTTGGGATAATTCCAGCCGGCGAACATGCGAGCCTTGATCCGGGTGCCGGAAGTGCCGAATGTTTCCTTGCGCTTCAACGCCGAAAAGATGGATTCGCGCGTGTTCTCTTCGGCCCACACCCCGGTGAGTCCGCCGGAACTCAGCGCAGCCGGGGGTTCGCCGCCGACGGAGGTCGTCGCCGTGATCACGGTCTTAGGGTCGTTATCCTGATTACCGTGCGATCCGGGAAAGTTGCTTGCTTCTGTTGAGGTAATACCGGAGTGAAAGTCGGTCCCGGCCTCAATGCCGTACTTGAAGGGATTGACGCCCAGCTTGGCCTGCTGCTCCTGGCCCACGCCATAGGCTTGACGCAGATAGCTTCCGGTTGCGGAGTTCGCTTTCTTGTCCGAACCAATCAGATAAAGCCACATCTCAAAGTTCGCGAACTCGTCAGTAGGCGAAAGCGCCGGGCTGGTGTCGGTCTGACCTTTGGTCTGAATAATCTCAGCCAGAGGTTCGTTGGCCATGCGGCGTTCAGCGTAATCACGGGTAATCGGCTTGCCCGACAGGTCGCGCGTGCTGAACATCAGGCCGTTGCTGGCGTTGCCGTTGTGGGGCACAGCAATGACGTCAAGGCCCAGTTTGCGCTGTGCTTCCAGATAGCGCCAGAGGTCTTCGGGATCCTGAGAATCGAATGCCGTGTAGGGCATGGCCGGGCCCTTGTTCGCAAAGATTACGCAGCGATGGAGGTTCTGAAACTGCGGCGCCGACGTCCACTCAAACCCTATGAACGTGGTGAACTTGCCGGGCTTGTAATACTTGTCGGAGATCGCCGCGTATTTCTCCCATGCAGAACGCAGAAGTTTTGGATCGTTAAACTCGGGCAACGGCTTGTTGACAAAGGTGGAACCGATGAGCTTGCGGAACGCCGTGGCCGAAACCGCGGGATCGGGATTGGTCATCACGGTGTACCACTCGGACTTGGCGAATGGGCCATTGGGATCAATCGTGTCGCGCACTACGCCCAGATATTCGGCGTGATCGGTCACGGCAAGGAAATCGAGCGGAGCGATGCGCTTTTGCGGCTTGCCCATGTATTCCACCGTTTCGCCCATCGCGTACTTGTAGGAATCCTCAGGCGTAGTTCGAGTTCCGAAGGCAAAAGCGTCCATGGAATAGCCGCTGTGCAAATGCAGGTCGCCGAAATAAGCATTCTTAAGCGGGTTGCGGGCCGGCCGCGCGTCTGCGGTCTGGGAAGAGGCGGGCGAGTTGTTCCCCGGCTCGGCAGACTTCGCGGTGGCATCTTGTTTGCTGTTACAACTGACCTGAAATGAAAGAAGGACAGCGAGTCCGAACACCGCAGCCAGCGGTTGCTTCACGGGCAGCACCTCAGTTGGAGTAACGACATCCTAGCAGGCCGGCACTATGTAAAGTAAGTTGTACGCGACACCAGGTGTAGCAAGCCCACTCAAGCGGAGCGTTGCCACGCAAGGTTCGTCTCAGCCTACTTCGTCCACTGATCGACCCAGTCGTTGACGGTCTTGTACCAAAGCCTGCTGTTCTGCGGCTTCAGCACCCAATGGCCTTCGTCGGGAAAGTACAGCATCTTCGACGGAATCTTCAGCCGCTGCGCGGTGGTGAACATCTGGAAGCCTTCGGAGACGTCCAACCGGTAGTCGAGCTGGCCATGCACGACGAGAATCGGCGTCTTGAAGTTCGCGGCGAACAGGTGCGGTGACCACTTGCGATACATCTCGCGGTTCGTCCACGGCGTGCCTTTGAACTCCCACTCGTTGAACCACAGCTCTTCGGTTGTGCCGTAAGCCGACTCGGTGTTGAACATTCCGTCGTGCGAGACGAGGCACTTGAAGCGGGTGGTGTGACCTTCAATCCAGTTAATCGCGTAGCCGCCGTAACTGGCGCCTAGCGCACATTCGCGGTCCTTGTCGATATAGGGATAATGCTGCTCGGCGTCATCGAGGCCAAGCATCAGGTCCTGATACGGTGCTCCGCCCCAATTGCCGTTGATGGCGTCGATGAACTTCTGTCCATAGCCGGTTGAGCCGTGGAAGTTGACCATCACGATGACGTAGCCGTTGGCGGCAAACAGCTCGGGATTCCAGCGATACGACCAGTCGTCGCCCCACGCTCCCTCCGGGCCGCCGTGAATGAGGTATTTCACCGGATACTTCTTGGTGGCATCGAAGTTCGGCGGCTTGACGACGAAGCCTTGCACCTTCTCCTTCAGCGCGCCGTCGAACCAGTAGGATTCGAGCGGCTGCATCTGTACCTGTGACAAGACAGGTTCGTTGAGGCTGGTCAGCGGCTGCGCCTTCGAGAGCAGACAATCGGGCATTGTGTACACTGCCGGCGTCTTAGCTTTTTCGCTCTTGTAATCTACTGTGCACGCTGGCCTATATGTCGCCGCGCTATAGATTTCATTCGGGGCCGAGATTGACATGCGATCGAAGACGAGCATCTTGCCATCAGCAGTCGGCGTTGGACTGTCGTTAAATCCTGCCACTAATTCGCCAGGCCACAGATTCGTTCCTGTAATGTCCAGCGCGTAAATCGGGGACGCGCCTTCGTTCTCCGCAGTGAAATAAATGGTCTTCGAATCCGGCGACCACGCCATCGAATCGACCCAGCGATCAAAGTTCGGCGTCATGTCGGTGATCTTGCCGGTGGCGCGCTCGTAGAGCATCAGGCGGAAGCGATCGCTCTCGTATCCGCCGCGAAGTTGCGCGCGATACGCGATGTATTTTCCGTCGGGCGAGTACAGCGGCGTCGAGTCGCTGCCGGGATTGGTCGTGATCCTCTTCGGAGCGCCGCCTGCGACCGGCACGATGAAGATGTCGCTGTTCGTACTCGTCGCCTGCACCTCGTCGATGTTGCTGGTGTAAGCAACCTCCTTGCCGTCTGGCGAGAACGAGTACTGGTCCTGTCCGCCGAGCGAGAACGGCGGAACATCGTGCGCTCCGGGCGTCAGATCGACGGGAACGCAGGCCAGCGGCGAAGCTGTGAGGACTTCGACATTGCTCGGTTTTGGCTTGTACAGCGCACAACCAGCGGAAATGAGGAAGAGGTGACTGTATTTGCCGTCGAAGTACCTCGACCAATGGCGAAACATCAGCTCGGTGAAGATCTTCGCCTTCACTTTCGACTTCGCCTGCTCCTCGTCCTTCTCCTTGTTGCATTCATCGTCGGTGCGATTCGGCTCGCCTTGACAATCCGGCCAAACCGACGACACGAACAGGATCCATTGACCATCAGGCGACCAGATTCCTCCGGAAGCTTCCGTGGAGATGTGCGTCGCTTGACGCGGTTCGCCGACCAGCGTTCCCTGCGTGGTGTCGAAGTCCTGAACCCAAATCTGCGTTGCGCCTTCGCGCGTCGCCTCGAACAGCACGTGTTTTCCATTTGGCGAGAACCGGATGCGGTCTTCGCCTTTGCCATCGGCTGGCGTGAGCCGGCGCGCTTCTCCGCCGGCTATCGGCACAATCCACAGGTGTGGCGTCTTGGTGTTCTTTTCCAGATCAACATCGACAGCGCTGAACGCGACCCACTTGCCATCGGGCGAAACGCTCGGCTCGCCGATGCGCTTCAGCTGCATCATGTCTTCGAAGGTGAAAGGGCGTTTGTTCTGGGCAAAAGCGCAAAACGAGCAGCAGAAGAGAAGAATGACAAGACGACGCAACATGAGGCCTCCAAATTCCCGTCGCGCGAAACGCGGGAAAACGGAAAAGCGCGATGACATGCAGGAAAAGGTATCCGCGCTGAAAACCCGATAGTGTAACAGCCGCAGACGAGCAGCGCGCGACGCAGAGTGTGTGGCAGAAGCAAAACCACGATTTTTGCCACCGAATCGCGTGGTTGCGACCAAAACGGCAGTCATCACTTCGGATGTTCTAGCTGAGCGGGATTGACGTTCAGTCAGCAGCGACGGCGATGGCGGGCTCCGGCGCCGGCTCGGGCGGCATTTTCGGCGTGCGGCGCGCGAAGCGGATGGCCGAAGACAGCTCCTGCGACGGCTTCTCGAGGAACTGGTACATGACCCACGCGGCGCCACATCGACGCGGCCACGCCGACTACATCCAGCAGGCCGATGTACTAACTGGAAAACGGCAGCCAGTGCGAGAGGCAGCCGATGACGCTGACTCCGATGGGCAAGTGCAGCAGATACAGCGAGTAGCTGACGTCGCCCACGCGGTCCGGCGGCGCGATGCTCGAAGTGCGAGAAGGCGATCAGCAGTCCTGTGGGCACGGCGACCAGCGGCACCAGCCATCCGGAGATCCTCGACATGGCGAAGAACCATGGCCGCGATCAGCCCCAGCATCTCGCTGCTTGCTCGATGATGCGCGCGCGGTACTGGAAGACGAAGACGCCGATGAGGAATACCGGAAGATAGTGGAAGACCAGCCGGTCCCAGTAGACCGTGAAGTAGGCGAGCAGCATCGCTGAGTAATGGCGAAGCGCGTGAATTTGCGGCGCTGGCCAGCAGCGGCAGCACAAGGCCGATCAGCAAATACCACTGAAACTCAATGGCCAGCGTCCAGTAGACGACGTTGATCCAGCGCACATGGAACAGGTCGTTCAGGTAAGCGAAATGCAGCAGCAAATCGCGGCCGGTGACCGTCATCCGCGGAATGTGAAACAGCGGCACCAGGATAAGGTTGGTAGCCAGAATCGAGATCGCGATGGACGCCAGATATGGAGGATACAGACGAACATTGCGCTTCACCATGAAACGCGGATAGTCGCGTAAGGTGTAGCTGGAGCGATACAGGCTCCAAGGGATGACGAATCCGGAGATGACGAAGAAGATATCAACGCCGAGGTAGCCATACTTGCCGGAAAGGCCGAGGTACTTGCCTTGTCCGGCAACAAAATGGCCCCATGCCACCGCCAGCGCCGCAAAGGCACGAAGGGCGTTGATAACGCCAATGCGTTGCTTGGATTTCGATATCGCCACGTTACATCCATGTTAAACGGAAGTGTGGTGGCTCGTCAAACAAATGTCACAGAGCGTCTTGTGAACCGAGTGAGGGACTCGGCAGTTGCGAAAGCCGCCAGCATCTTTCTGGAATTGCGAGGCGCTCGCCGCTATCGAATAGAATTACAAGATCAAGGTGATTCCATGAAGCAGCATCGCCTCCTCGCCTGCCTTGTGTCTCGTCCTTCCTATCCTGCTTGCCCTCTGTGTCGCCCTGCCGGCGTTGGCCGACGATCGTGGCGAAGGGCCGCTGGATCCGTCGCAGCCCACCGGGCATCACCGTCGAACGAGATCATCCAGAAGTTCGCCGCCAAGGAAAAACAGTTCAAGCTCGCGCGCGAGCAGTACACCTACACCCAGGATGTGACCGTCCAGACGCTGGAAGGCAACACGGTCGACGGGCAATACCAGCAGGTATCCGACATTCTGTTCGACGATCGCGGAAACCGCATCGAAGAGGTGACGTTTGCGCCGCAATCGTCGCTGCAGCGCGTCATCATGACCCAGTCTGACTACGACGACATCCGCCATCGCCTGCCGTTCGTGCTCACCAGCGACGAGATCGGCAAGTATCAGATTCTCTATGTCGGCAAGCAGAAGGAAGACGAACTGGGGACCTACGTCTTCGACATCGCGCCCAAGCAGATCGAGCACGGGCGAGCGCTATTTCCAGGGCCGCATCTGGGTGGACGATCACGATTTCCAGATCGTGAAGACCTACGGCGAGACCGTGCCGCAGGTGCACAACACGAAGCATCCAGAGAAGGAAAATCTGTCGCCGAAGTTCACCACCTGGCGCGCAGCAGATCGACGGCAAGTACTGGTTCCCTACCTACACCCGCGCCGACGACACGCTGCATTTCTCCAATGAAGACGTCGCATGCGCTACATCGTGAAGTACACGAACTACAAGCGCTACGGTGCGAAGTCGAGGATTACTTATGAGGGCCAGGAAGTCACGAAAGGTGAAGAGCCGCAACCACCGAATGCGGGGAGGCACGCCGCCGAAGCAGTAAAGCAGCAGTGAGCAGTTCGCCTACGGCTCGGGGTGCGCATGAATGGGTACGCCATACTTGCTGGCGGATATAGCAGCGCCGTAGGCGCGATATAGGTTAGCCCCGCGCTTCAGTACTGTCATCGTTCCCAGCCGTAAACGGCTGGGCTAATCTCTGTCGCGCCCTACGACGCCAGTCACGCCACCCGCGCCGCTGAGCGCCCAGCGGCCTGCTGCAGGAAGCGCTTCATCACGTTGGCCCACATCACTTTCTTGCGCTCGGCACTTTCTTTGATCACGCGCCCTTGCGCGAACATTTCCAGCAGGACTTTCATCTTCAGCGTGTCGAGCAGCGGTTCTTCCTGCGGAGTGATGCCGTAAGCCTCGACGAAGGCACTCTGCACCTGCGAGGTGAGGTTGCGATTGCAGAAGGGATACTTCTCCAAGACCTCGACAGCGGCCAGGAACATTGCCGCATCGAGCAACGAGTAGCCCTGCTCGCTGAGCGCGGCGAATTCGCAGAACCCGGTGCCATCCTCGGCCACCAGCACATTCAGAGGAATGAATTCCTGCAATACCGCCGAAGTTCGCAGCGGACGTTTCTGCTTACCCAGTGCGGCTCGTGCCCTGCCAAGAATGACCTCGATCGATTCCGGAGGTAGACCGTCTTTCTTGGCGCGCGTACAAAGCTTTTCCATCTCGCTCAACGTGGCCTCCCCATCCAGCAGTGCAGGCATGCCCGCCGAAGCGCGATGAAATCGCTGCAGCCACTCTCCAGCCTGCCGGGCGGCGGCTTCCAGCACATGGTGGTTGCCATCGCCGGGCAGCAGCGCGGCTTTCATGATGACGCTCTGCAACGGAAGGCCGTTGATCTTGGTGCTCACGACCGCACCCAGATGGGCGAAGTCGCCGATGGGACGCGGAATTCCGCCGAGCGTGCGCCGCTGCGCCGTCTCGTGCGCGAATTGCAGATTCTGCGCCTCGCGCAAGGCCGCTTCCTGCGGCCCTCGTCCCCCGCTCTTGCCGCGATACAGTTTGGCGTTCACCCGCTCACTGCCGTCGGCAAAATCCAGAACGATTTCGTAAGTATAGTGATCGGGCTTGGGCGTATGTCCGACCACGCGGGCCGCCTTCATCTCGCCGTGTTGCGGGAAATATCGGGAGCCCGAGCTCCGCAAGTCACTCACGATCTGGTCCAGAGCACTATCTGCCATGCCATCTCCACACATCGATTTGCCGGCACAAATTACGGCTGGAGCCGGCTCGTACATAGTGAGATGCAGATATCCGGGTGACTAGCAAGTTGCAAGTCGATTTAGGACGCCAAATGGCGTGTAAGTTATTCACGGAGGAAGCGGTTGTTCAGCATTGAGTTGGCCGCACAACCGTGGCCTTGCGCCGAATTCCAGCGGGTGCCGTCAGTAGAACAGATACTTCTGCCACTTCGCGTCGGAGCGGCCCATCATACGCATGATGTGCCGGCTGGTATGCAGGTTGAAGGCGCGGGGCTCGCGCATCAACTTCATACCGGATTCGTGCGGCAGCAGATTTCCCTTCTTGCGATTGCAGGAATGACAGCAGGCCACCAGGTTCTCCCAGGTAGAGGCGCCCCCGCGCGAGCGCGGAATGACGTGGTCCAGCGTCAGTTCGCCCGCGGCCAATGCCTTGCCACAGTACTGGCAGGTGTTGCGGTCGCGTAGCAGGATGTTCTTGCGCGACAGGGCGCGTGTCTGATGCGGAATACGGCGGTATTCCAGCAGACGAATGACGGACGGCACGCGCATGGCTACGCGCGCGGCATGCAGCACATGCCCGTTGGCCTCTTCCATCATGGCCACGCCCTTCAGAACGAGGATGATGGCGCGACGCGCGGCGCAGACGTTGATCGGCTCATAGGAGGCGTTCAGCACCAGCACGGGCGAGTGCATCGGCGCCCAGTGCGGCGGCTCGTCTCCCGCAACGCGGGCGTGATGCATGCAACCGGCAAGCGACTTTCCGTAGCGCGACGCTGTGCTGTGGGCCGACATGGACATATTCGGTTACGAAGCGGACTTGGCCGCTTCGACTTCCTCCTCTTCCCCGTCGTCGACAACCTCCGGCAAGTCCGCGCCATGAAATGCACGGGCCACGGTGGCTGCCCAAACCTTGTTCGCTCCAGCCTGCTTGAGCACGCGGGCACACTCCGACAACGTGGTACCGGTGGTCATAACGTCGTCGACGACCAGCACGTTGCGCCCCCGCACCCGGGCGGTATCGCGGACGCGAAACGCGTCCCGCATATTTTCGATGCGCTCCTCGCGGCTGAGTCCCACCTGCGAGATGGTCTCGCGCCGGCGCATTAACACGGCAGAGGCAAATTCGAACTGCGCCGGAAGCGGTTTGAGCGCGGCCCGGGCGATCAGCTCTGCCTGGTTAAACCCGCGCGAGCGGCGCCTGTTCTGGTGCAACGGAACCGGCACCAGCAGTAAATGGCCGTCGCCGCAGGCGGGCAACAGCTCGGAGACAGCCTCGGCCAGCATCCGCCCCAACGGCCCCTGCGCCGGCGTAACTTGCTCGTACTTCAGCAGATGGATGAGCCCACGCAGCCCGTCCTTATACTCCCCGAACGACACCGCGCGCTCGAACTCAGGCCGGCATTCGCGGCAGTTGACGCACTGGCCGTCGCCCATCAATAACTGCGCGCTGGTCAGGCGATCGCCGCAGATCAGGCATTGCGGGGTGCGCAAGGGCCGGATTTCCTCCAGACACTCCGGGCAGACTGGAAGGCTGGAGACGTTACCGAGGGGAATATGACAGAGCTTGCAATCGGAAGGAACAAGAACGGAGAAAACACTTTGCAGGAGGGCGCGGGGGGCTGAGGCAAGAACACCATCTTGCCCGACCTCTCGTCGCCTGCGCTTTAGCGTCTCACGACTGCTGAAGACGACCCTCCAACTTCAAGCACACCATGCCTGATGCACCGTCACCGTTAGTATACGGGGCAACCTCGAACGGCTGCAATGCTGGATAAGATGCCTTCTGCGGGATTGACGGAAATTTCATCGCAAGAATTGCAAGGCGTGTCGCATGCGATGGGATGTTTTATGGGTAGATCCCACCTTCTGCATTGACCCGGCATAGCCCGAAATGTTATAAAAAAACGCCTTTTGTGCGCGCCGGGGTGTGTGGCAATATGCACACAAACTGGTGCAAGTGTTCCCGACGCGGCCAAGCCTCAAACACTTCCGGCCACCCCAACGGGTCCAAACGGACTCGGCGGGGGCCCTGGTTGAAGTGGAAGCGCGTTTCCGGGATTCCAGCAGGCTCCAACCGCTCAACACGGTCAGCAACGCGACTTGTAGAGCGGGTGCGCCCGAGCTGCTGGGTGGTCAACGATCTCTAGGAAACGCTGCCCGCGAGTTATCTCGCGGCAGAGTGAAACAACTCTAACCGTCATATGTGTGGGCGCTCATCAGCCCACCGGAGGAATAATTCTATGCACACCTGGCTCGCCTCGTCGGTTCGTAAAGGTCCAGCCAAGTTCGTAATGGGCATTCTCGCTCTGGTCCTGCTGCACACGTCGGCAGCCTTCGCTCAGCCGAGCGAGGCTGGCGGTGAAGCGAGCCTCCAGGTTCCCGACCTGTCTACGGTCAGCTTCCTGGGCATGAACGGCCACAACATCCTGCTGATCGGGATTGCATTCTGCTTCTTCGGACTGCTCTTCGGCCTGGCGATTTACATGCAGCTCAAGAACCTGCCGGTCCATCGCGCCATGCGCGAGATCTCCGAGCTGATCTACGAGACCTGCAAGACCTACCTGATCACCCAGGGCAAGTTCCTGATGATCCTGTGGGCGTTCATCGCGGTGGTGATTCTGGCCTACTTCGGCTGGCTGCGTCCGATCAAGCCGGTCGGCGTCACGCTGCCCATCATTCTGGCGTTCAGCATTGTCGGCATTCTGGGCAGCTACGGCGTGGCGTGGTTCGGCATCCGCGTGAACACCTTCGCCAACTCGCGCACCGCGTTTGCCGGGCTGCGCGGCAAGCCGTATCCTGTGCTACTCGATTCCGCTGCGGGCCGGCATGAGCATCGGCATGATGCTGATCTCGGTCGAGCTGCTGATCATGCTCTGCATTCTGCTGTTCATTCCCGGCGACTACGCCGGCCCGTGCTTCATCGGCTTCGCCATCGGCGAGTCGCTGGGCGCGGCCGCGCTGCGTATCGCCGGCGGCATCTTCACCAAGATCGCCGACATCGGCTCCGACCTGATGAAGATCGTCTTCAAGATCAAGGAAGACGACGCGCGCAACCCGGGCGTCATCGCCGACTGCACGGGCGACAACGCAGGCGACTCGGTTGGCCCGACGGCCGACGGCTTCGAAACCTACGGCGTCACCGGCGTCGCGCTGATCACCTTCATCCTGCTGGGCGTGCACGATCCATACCGTGCAGGTGCAGTTGCTGGTCTGGATCTTCGTCATGCGCATCATGATGCTGGTCTCCAGCACGGTGGCCTACTTCCTGAACGAAGGCCATCGCCAAGGCGCGCTACGGCAACGCCGACGAGATGAACTTCGAGGCGCCGCTGACCTCGCTGGTGTGGCTGACTTCGATCGTCTCCATCGTGCTGACCTACATCGTGTCCTACCTCATCATTCCCGACCTGGGCGGCGACGCCACGCAGTGGTGGAAGCTGGCGACCATCATCTCCTGCGGCACGCTGGCGGGCGCGATTATTCCTGAGCTGGTGAAGGTCTTCACCTCCGTCGAGTCGGGCCACGTGAAGGAAGTGGTGACCTCGGCGGAGGAGGGCGGCGCTTCGCTGGACATTCTTTCCGGCCTGGTGGCCGGCAACTTCTCCTGCTACTACCTGGGCTTCACCATGGTCGCGCTGATGGCGATCGGCTACTGCGTGAGCACCATGGGACTTGGGCAGCGCTGATGCTGGCGCCGGCGGTGTTCGCCTTCGGCCTGGTGGCCTTCGGCTTCCTCGGCATGGGGCCGGTGACCATCGCGGTCGATTCCTACGGTCCGGTGACGGACAACGCGCAGTCGGTGTACGAGCTGTCGCTGATCGAGCAGATCCCGAACATCGAAGGCGAGCTGAAGCGCGACTACAACATCGACGTGAACTTCGAGCGCGCCAAGGACATGCTGGAAGAGAACGACGGCGCGGGCAACACCTTCAAGGCGACCGCCAAGCCGGTGCTGATCGGCACCGCCGTGGTCGGCGCAACCACCATGATCTTCTCCATCATCATGGCGCTCACCCACGGCCTGACGGAGAACGTGGGCAAGCTGTCGCTGCTGCACGCTCCGTTTGTGCTGGGCCTGATCAGCGGCGGCGCCATGATCTACTGGTTCACCGGCGCTTCCACGCAGGCGGTCACCACCGGCGCTTATCGCGCGGTGGAGTTCATCAAGGCCAACATCCAGCTGGAAGGCGTGGAAAAGGCTTCCGTCGAAGACAGCAAGAAGGTCGTGGAAATCTGCACCAAGTACGCGCAGAAGGGCATGTTCAACATCTTCCTCGCGGTGTTCTTCGTGACCCTGGCGTTCGCCTTCGTCGAGCCGTTCTTCTTTATCGGCTACCTGATTCTCGATCGCGATCTTCGGCTTGTACCAGGCGATCTTCATGGCCAATGCCGGCGGCGCGTGGGACAACGCCAAGAAGATCGTCGAAGTCGAGCTGCAAGCAGAAGGGCACGCCCCTGCACGATGCCACCGTGGTCGGCGACACGGTGGGCGATCCCGTTCAAGGACACCTCTTCGGTGGCCATGAACCCGATCATCAAGTTCACCACGCTGTTCGGATTGCTGGCGGTGGAGCTGGCGGTGCAGTTGACCGCGACCAACGGCGCGGCTTTCAGCCACGTGCTGGCGGTGGTGTTCTTCGTGGTCTCGTTCTTCTTCGTGTAGAGGTCGTTCTACGGGATGCGGATCGTGAAGGCCCCGACCCAGAAAGAGCAGCCTACGCCGGAGTTGACGGGGAGCGTGCGGTAGGAAGCTTAGCCACAGAGATGTGCCATCAATCGGGTGCCCCATTCAAGGCCATCGTTTGGCCTTGAGTGGGGCTTTTCGTTCGAACCACCTCTTTCTCGTGATTCCCACGAAAAACCCGCTCAAGCCGGGTGCCCCAGGTTCGCGCCATGCCTTCGGGCGCTAACCTGGGCAGCGATTACACACGAAAGAGCGGTCCCCGACGGGGAACAGCGCCTTCGGCGCTGCCGACTTGCCCGGCAACGAAAACAGCGTTAGCGTATCAACTATGAACGATCTACGAACTCAAATCGAAAGTCTGTCGGCTGCGGAGAAGGCGGAACTGCTGGACGCCGTTTGGGAAAGCCTCGAAGCCGACTCCCTTTCCCTGACCGATGAGCAACGCGCCGAACTGGACTACCGCGTCGCGCGCCATGAGCAAAATCCCTCTGATGTTATCCCTTGGGAACAAGTCCGCGCGCGGCTCTTCAAGAAGTCGTGACGCACCCGGTTGTCTGGCTACCGGAGGCGGAACCGAATTGACCCACGCACGCGATTGGTACGACGCCATACGCCCGCACCTCGGAGATCGCTTCGCTATGGCAGTTGAGGAAACGGTCGACGCAATCGCGGACCATCCGCTGCAATTCCCCATTGTGCATCGCGGGCGCCGTCGTGCCGGAGTGCGCCGGTTTCCCTACGGAATCATCTTCGAAGTTCAAGAGCGCCGGATTCTGGTCATCGCCTGCTTCCACGGCAAGCGCAATCCAAAGGGCATTAAGCCGCTTGACGCACATGTGCGCGCGAAATGACACACTCAGGGTGGCCGTGACAGGGCTAAATCATTTCGTCTTTTCGGCGTAGTCCGGACAGTTATTATCGTAGCAATTGTGATTTGGGCAATACTCGTCAGTAGCAGTCCAGTTAAGAGATGCATCCCTGAAGTTGGGTTCCTGTTTCGCGGGTGGCATGTTTGTAATGTTGATGCTTTGAATTTGAAAGCAAAACTCAGTCAGGTGCTTCGGGGTCTCAGGAAAGGCATCTTGATAGATTACCCAGCCCCAGAGGAATACGCTGGCCTGTATATGCTCCACAGCCTGAATTGCCTCAATGGGTACATGGGCAGCGATACTACCGTCGCTCTTCGGGCCAGCAACGATTGGCATATCGGATTGGTCAGGATGATCGAAACTGGCTGGCGAGGAAGCCCGGAAACCAGTAAAGGGGAGCACGGAATGACCAATGGTCAGCTTACCGTTTACGGTTGGAGAAGTAGAGGGGTTATTCCACTTGACGAAAATTATGGAGTCTGCGACCTCTCCGTTGAGCAATTCCGGCTTACTTCCGTTAAATCCCGTGAAGGATATGTAGGGTCGCGAGGAAATAATGAGTTGGTCGCGAAGTACGTCCAACTGCTTGGTGTAAATGCACGCCTGTCCGAAAGCCATGACAGCAAGAACAGCAGTGAAAATGGCGATTATCGCGTTGCTGTAGTTGTTAGTCCATTGGATGGCTTCCCCCCACCAAAATGGATTCTTCTTACCCTTGCTTTCATTTTCGGGGTGACGGGATTCTGTTGTTTGATTTATGTCAGCTCCTTCATGTTCTGTGAGAGCGACGCGGTCAGCGGTATTATCAGCGTGGTAGCGGGCCTGCTTTTCTCGCTTTTTTCTCTGTTTCTTGTTCACGAGGCATACAAATGGTGAAGCGTAAAACAGAATACAAAGAGGGCCCGGAAGCAAGGGAAAACTTTGAGCGACTGGCAACGGCTGTTCTTCGAGCAGGTAACCCGAAGCCTGTCCGCAGCGGGGACACGTTATGTTTCCACCCGGCCAGCGAAACTGGACAGCGCCGCTGGCAATCGCGTTGATCGGGCCGCGCATTCTATAAGGAGAAATAATGCAAGAACGCAAACTTGGAAAGAGCAATCTTGAGGTCTCGGCCATCGGCCTCGGCTGCATGGGACTGAGTTTTGGGCTTGGGCCGGCGGTGGAGAAGCAGGCGGGAGTTGCACTCATCAGAGGCGCGGTCGAGCGCGGCGTGACATTCTTCGATACGGCGGAAATTTACGGGCCGTACACGAATGAAGAGCTGGTCGGCGAAGCCCTCGCTCCGTTTCGTGAGAATGTGGTCATCGCTACCAAGTTCGGATTCAAGATCGACGCGAACGGCAAGCAAGCTGGCCTGGACAGCCGGCCGGAGCACATCAAGGAGGTCGCCGAAGCCTCGCTCAAGCGGCTCAAGACCGATGTCATCGACCTGTTCTATCAACATCGCGTCGATCCGGAGGTGCCGATCGAAGATGTCGCGGGTGCGGTGAAGGAACTCATCCAGCAAGGCAAGGTGAAGCACTTTGGGCTTTCGGAGGCGGGCGTGAAGACGATTCGCCGCGCGCACGCCGTGCAGCCGGTGACGGCGCTGCAAAGCGAGTACTCGCTGTGGTGGCGCGAGCCGGAAGCGGAGACAATCCCCACGCTTGAGGAACTCGGCATCGGCTTCGTTCCGTTCAGTCCGTTGGGCAGGGGCTTCCTGACGGGCAAGATTAACGAGGAGACAAAATTCGACACCGGCGATATTCGCAACATCGTCCCGCGCTTTACACCCGAGAACCGCAAGGCGAACCAGGGGGTGGTGGATGTGATCGGCAAGTTCGCGCAGGAGAAAAAGGCGACGCCGGCGCAGATTGCGCTCGCCTGGCTGCTGGCCCGGAAGCCATGGATCGTGCCCATCCCAGGCACAACCAAGCTGCATCGGCTGGAAGAAAACATCGGAGCGTTGAACGTGAGGCTCTCGCCCGAGGACCTTCGCGAGCTGGATGCCGCCGCCTCGAAGATTCCGGTGCAGGGGGCGCGATATCCCGAACATCTGCAACGCATGGTAGGACGGTGAGACTCATTCCTCGTCTTCAGTATGTGCCCACCTCCCGGGGTACCAATTCGGGAAGACCCCGTTACCTTCGTTCCGTGTAGCGCGCTTTTGGCTCGGCCCAAGCTGGCCCACGGAACTAAACTAAGAAGGCCGGAGCCAGACGCCGGTGGTCGCGAACGCGAACCTCAGATCTTTGAAAATTCATTGCTCATTGCCACGAGTCCGCAACCCATTGAAAATGGTAGGTTTGTAAGATTCAAGTAAGTCTAATGGAATCAGTATTTTGACGTAAACCATTGTGTATCAACACCAAAAGCGGGGGAGGGGGTGGCGGTAGGCGCACACAAACCTGGACTTCCGCTGTCCCGAGCAAGAACGGCTTTGTCCTTCAGGCTCTTGAAAGTCCCATTCGCCCAGGTTGTTTTCCTTTACCATCCTTGTGCGATTGCAGGAGGTTTACGAATGCGACGGTTTGTCGTTGCTTTCCTGTTCTCTCTCTCACTGGTTGCGCTGTGCTGCGCCCAGGAATCGAATGGCCTCGGCAGCCTCACTCCCGCCGACGGCTACTTCTCACTCCACAACTTTCAGTTCGCCTCGGGTCAGACGCTGCCCGAAGTTCGCATGCACTACTACACGTTGGGCAAGCTCCAGAAAGATGCCAATGGTCAGGCGACCAACGCGGTTCTGATTCTCCATGCAACCAGCGGCTCCGGCCGGCAATTTCTGCTACCGAAATTCGCCGGCGTGCTGTTCGGGCCGGGCCAGCTTCTCGACGCTAACCGCTATTTCATCATCCTCCCCGACAATGTGGGACATGGCAAATCGAGCAAGCCCAGCGACGGCATGCGCGCGCACTTCCCGCAATACAACTACAACGACATGGTGAAGGCGCAGCACGAGCTGGTCGCGCAAGGGCTGGGCGTGAACCATCTGCGGCTCGTTCTCGGCACCTCGATGGGCTGTATGCACTCATTCGTGTGGGGCGAGACTTACCCCGACTTCATGGACGCGCTCATGCCGTTGGCTTGCCTTCCGGTCGAGATCGCCGGCCGCAATCGCATGTGGCGAGAGATGCTGATTGAAGGCATCGAGAAGGATCCCGAGTGGAAGAACGGCGACTACACAGCACAACCGCCGATGGGCATGCGCATGGCGGCTGACATGTTCCTGATTGCGGCCAGCTCGCCGCTGGTGTTGCAGAAGAAGGGACCGACTGCCGACGAGGCCGACAAGTATCTCGCTGGCTATGTGCAGCACTTCAATGAAGGCCGCGATGCGAACGATCTTCTCTATGCGGTGCGCGCTTCCAAGGGCTACGACCCCTCGCCGCAGCTCGACAGGATTATCGCGCACGTGATGTTCGTCAACTTCGCCGACGACTTTATCAATCCCCCGGAGCTGGGCATTGCGGAGCGCGAAATCAAAAAGGTGAAGAACGGACGCTTCGTGCTGATGCCCATCTCCGACCAGACGAGTGGCCACGGGACGCACACCGACGCCGCGGTCTGGCAGAACTACTTGAAGCAACTGCTGGAGGAAAGTCAGCACTAAGGCATGCATGTTCCACTTCATTGCAAACCGCGGATGAGTGAAACACGCTGGATCCTAGCGCTTCGGCTTGGGCTTCGGTCGCGGCGGATGTTTTGGGGGCGTCGCGCCCGAACCCGTCGTGGAGCCGCTGGCCAGAGCCTTCAGCAGGTTCGCTCCATCGGGGCTGCCCCAACCGGTGCAGGCGTCCCATCCCGGCCCGGCGGTGAAGTCGCCGTTGTTGCCCGAGGTGATGTCGCGAAACGCGCCGACATTCTCCGCGATGTTCTGGTACAGCGTCGGGTTCAGATACCCCACAGCTTTGCCGAGCGACTGATTCATCAGCGCGATCAGACCCGACCAGAGCGGCGCGACGGCGCTGGTGCCTCCCACCGCGAAGCTGGAGCCGTCGACTGTGACGTTGTAGCCGGTATTGGGATCGGCGTCGCCGGCAACATCCGGAACTCCGCGGCCTTTGAAGCCGCTGGGATTCTTGCCCGGAGGCACATTAGCGTTGGCCTGATACGACGGCAAAGGAAACGTTCCGCTGACGCCGCCGCCAGTCGCGCCTTCGTCGGTGGATTGATCGTTCCACACCACCTCGCTCGAAATCGAGCTGCCGCTGATTTTCAGCGTGGTGCCGCCGCACGCCAGCGCGTATGGACTGGAAGCGGGAAAATCCACGTGGTCTTTACCATCGCCGACGCCGTCGTCCGAACCGTTGTCGCCCGCAGCGACGCACACGCTCACGCCCACCGCCGCCGCGGATTGTAGCGCGCTGTTGTAGGACTGCAGCGACTGCGCCGTCCATGACGACTCCGGACCGCCCCAGCTGATTGAAATAACCGATGGCTTGTTCACCGTGTCGGTCACGGCTTGATTGATGCCATCGAGAAAGCCGGCGTCGGTGTTAGGAGCGAAGTAGACGGCGATCTTTGCTCTGGGCGCGATCGCGCCGCAGACTTCGATGTCGAGGCCGACTTCGGTATCGGGACCGCTCGTGTCACCTGTTGGCGAATTCTGTGCGCCGTCGACCGAGACAGCTACAACCGTTGGCGTCGCGATGCCGAGTCCACTGAAATAGTTGTCGAGGTCCGACTGGTTGTAGCCGCCGCCCAGTTCAATAATGCCGATGGTCTCGCCGCTGCCGTTCACGTTGGTCGGGTAGCTGTAAGCCTTGGCGACCTGCAGTGGCGTGTAGGAGGTTGCAGCGGCCGCGGAGGCGCGAGTCGAATTGGCCAACCGGAAGTGCGCTTTGGCTTGCGGACGATTATCGAGGCCGTGCACGCTGACGACAACCCCGTGCAACTCCTGCGGAACGTTGACGGCGCCGGTACGTCCGCGATACGAGCCGCCCGGACGC
Source organism: uncultured Acidobacteriaceae bacterium (assembly GCA_963747045.1). Taxonomy (GTDB): domain Bacteria; phylum Acidobacteriota; class Terriglobia; order Terriglobales; family Acidobacteriaceae; genus Bog-257. The sequence continues at coordinate 29,249 of CAVVDN010000031.1, forward strand.
TGATAACTCTCCAGCTTCACCTGAAACGCTTTGGCGAAGTCGCTGCACTTGCCGCTCAGCGTTACGCTGCGCGCCGCGAGATTGACGCTCGACATCGCCAGACCGAAGTGGCTGGCAAACGTCAGCACGGTCTGCACGTCGGCCGGATCGGCGCCATAGCGCGCGGCGTATTCCTCGCGCGAAATGTGCTGGCCGCTAGCAACCAGATTGGCCAGCGGTTCCGCTTGCCCGCCCGAGTGCGGACGCAGCATGACCGTCACCTGCATAATCTCGTTGGGATCGAGCGATCCGGACTGCGTAGCGCCTTGCATGGGCTGACGCTCGCTGCCGGGGACCTTCACATATTTGTTGAATGGCACAGGAACTCCTCCTACGGCTGGATGACCTCAAACGAATTTAGACAGGGTATCAAGAATCGCAGGATCGCGCAGAGTGATGGCTGTCAGGCACGTTCCCGAACTAAGCCACTGATCACAGGCACCGGCCACTGCTTCACGGCCCCTTCATCTTCTCTTTCACGTTCTTGGCCAGCTTCTCGATCTGCTCGGCCTTCTTGATGACATCGAGCGACAAGGTGTTTTCGTTGCTCTTGTCGACCGACTGCTTCAGCTCCGTCGCCAGTTCCAGCAGCTTTTCCGCATCTTTCTTGATCTCCTCCTCACGCTGGACATTGGCCTTCTTGGCCAACTCTTTTTGCTGCTGTTGCTGCCAGGTGTTGTCGTCGTCATCGGAGCCCGAGATGGGATGTCGTGCGCCCGGGTGCGGCGACTGCGTTTGGAGTTGCGCGCCGGAGCCGAGCGATGTGCTCAGCAGCAATACCGCGGCGATCAGTACGGGTTGCACGAGACGCGAGAAGTAGAGCGCTTTTGTCATAGGATTCCGTGAGTATATTCTGCGCCTCCTGCGGGCAAACGAAAGCCCGCGCCAAGAAATTTTACAAACGCGGGCTTTATAATCCGCGAGAATGTCTCCTTTCTTACAGCGGTTAGCACAACTGATGTTCGGGCCGGACGGCGCACGGCGCAATTCCCTCAGCATCCTCGACAGCTGGAGCGACGACGCCTTTGATTTCGTTCGCCACCAGGCGCCGCGCATCGTCGGCGTACTGATTATCGCGTTCATTCTGACGCGGGTGCTGCGGATGGCGACGCGGCACATCAACGATCTCAGCAGTACAGAACGACTGGCATCGGCGCTGCGCCGGCAGCAGATCCGTACGATCTCGAGCGTGATTTACAGCGTCGGCGTTTTCGTCATTATTTTCGTTGCCGCGCTCCAGATCCTGCCGCTGCTGGGCATCAACATGGGACCACTGCTGGCCAGCGCGGGCATTGCCGGCGTGGCCATCGGCTTCGGTGCGCAGACGCTGGTGCGCGATTTCATCAACGGCTTCTTCATCCTGGTGGAGAACCAGTACGACATCGGCGATATTGTCAAGATTGCCGGCGTGCAGGGCACGGTGGAGATGATGACGCTGCGGCGAACGGTGTTGCGCGACGCCGACGGCACCGTGCACAACGTGCCCAGCAGCCAGATCACCGTGGTCAGCAATCTCACGCGGGATTGGACGCAGCTCGCGCTGCATATTTCCGTCGCCTACAACACCGACAGCGACAAGGTGATCAGTTTGCTGAAGCTGGTCGGCAACGAGATCGGCGAGGATCCCGAGTTCGGGCCGATGATTGTCGCCAAGCCGCAGGTGCCCGGCATCGATAAAGTCACGGGTGAGGAAGTGGAGTACCTGATGCTGGTGAGGACGCGGCCAGGCTCGCAGGACGCGGTACGTCGCGAGTTGCGCCGAAGAATCAAAGCCTGCTTCGGGAAGAACCTGATTCAGCCGGGCAATCCTAATCGCGTCTACGTCGTAGACACGAAACCGAGCTAGGACGAGCGGCTTTACGCTCCTCGCTGCTGGCTTTTGAAATTCGCGCTCGGACAGGCAGAGGGCGTTGTCCTGCTGCGATGCCATCTAAGACAAACGGGAGGAACCGCAGGAGACGCTCTCTGGCGAAGAGCGAATAGCGAACAGCGAAGGGCCGATTGGGCCGGCGATCCAATGCTGCAAGGCTTCGCGTTGTATCTCGCTCAGTTCCTCGAAGCGAAGGCCAGCCGCGCCATTTGACTGCGACCAGGCAACGACAGCGCGCAGTTTCAGCCGCTGTCCGCTACCGGGGGCGATGAGCGCCACAGTGAGTTTCTCGCCGAGTACTAAGGGCGCCTGCACGTTGCGCAATCCCAGTCCGCCAAGACTCAGGTTGCGGGCTGAGGCGGCGACTCGCCGTCCCGCCTCGGTGACGATACTGACGAAGACGCTGATCTCTTTGCGCCGATCCGGCGGGGGCTCGCAATCCAGTTTCGCTGGCGCGCCGCGCCGACGCTCCAGAACAATCTCGAGTTGTTGCAGCTTGCGGCAGAAGGTACGGCGCGGCATGCCTAAGCGTTCGGCGGCACGAGTCTGGTTACCGCCGGTGAATTGCAGCGCGCGCACAATCATCTGTCGCTCCATCTCCGCCAGGGAGACGATTTCCGGCTGCCGTACCGGCGGCGCTGGGGGAAGGGATTGCGTTTCTTCGCCGACGTGGCGGCGAACTTCCTCGATGCCGATTTCGGGTAGCGGGTTCATCATGGCCAGCTTCAGAATAAAGTTGCGCAGCTCACGCACATTGCCGCGCCACTCCAATTGCAGCAGCATTTCGAGCGCGTTGTCTGTGAACCTGGCCTCCGGTCGGCAGCGCTCGAGGAAGTGTATGGCCAGTGCCGCAATGTCCTGCGGCCGCTCGCGCAGCGGCGGGATGCGAAGGTGGACTTCGCTGATGCGGTGGTAGAGGTCACGACGAAAGCCGCCATCGCGTACACCGGATTCGAGGTCGCGATTGGTGGCGGCGATCACGCGAATGTCCGACGAAACTTTGCGACTGCCGCCCAGCCGGAAGTAAGGCATGCCGTCGAGCACGCGCAACAGCTTCACCTGCACCTTGGGATCGAGATCGCCAATCTCATCCAGAAACAGCGTGCCGCCGTTGGCCGCCTCGAAGAGGCCGGGCTTGGCGGTGTCGGCGCCGCTGAACGCGCCTTTTTCGTAGCCGAACAGTTCGCTTTCGACCAGGTGCTCGGGCAGGGCGGCGCAGTTCAAATCAATCCACGGCCGCGCGCAGCGCGGCGAACCTTCATGGATGATGCGGGCAATGACTTCCTTGCCCACCCCGGTCTCGCCGGTGATCAGTACCGCCGCATCATGTTGCGCCACGTTGCGGGCCGTCGCAATCACCTCCAGCATCTTCGGGTCAGCGACCACGATGCCAGACAGTGCATTTTCTCTTTGGAGTGGCGACGTAGTATTTGTCATCTGACTGTCTGTTTGCCCAAGGGACACTCTCGCGTTTTGCGCCAAGGTTCGTCGGCGCGGCCGAAGCTCACAGCTGATCTATCGGCGGCGGCCAGCTCTGCTTGAGGGCGATTGCGCCATGGTGGCGCAGTTATCGCCGCTCATCGTGCCACGGTGGCTCAAGTCATTCACGCCAACCGAACGCACCCACACCTTAGAAGCAAGCACTTAGCGCACGCGCCGGAATGGCTGCCCTCGTGCAACCTTGAGGAACGCGCGTTATTTCATGGTGGAGGTAAATGAATGAGACGTGGGCTGATTCTTGGATTTGCGCTCCTGATCTCTGCGTCACTGATGGCCAACGATGCCAAGCTCGCTCCCGAACTGAAGCAGGTTGGGGGCAATCAGACAGTGTCGGTGATCGTGCAATACAACACTCCCCCGACCGCCGTTCACAGGGCCCGTATTCAGGCAATGCACGGCACGGTGGGAAGGACCTGCACAAATGTACGAGCAGTGACCGCACAAATGCCGGCGAGTGCGGTGGCGGCCCTGTCGGAGGACGATTCGGTAGCCTACATCTCGCCCGATCGCCCGCTGCGCAGTCACATGAATAATGCCGCGGCGGCGGTGATGGCCACTTACGCCTGGGGGCTGGGGCTCGACGGCAGCGGAATCGCCGTCGCTGTTATCGACAGCGGCATTCATAACGTCGACGATTTGCGCAATGCCGCCGGACAATCGCGCGTGGTGTACAGCCAGGATTTCGCCGGCGGAGGTACGGACGACCTCTACGGACACGGCACGCACGTCGCCGGCATCATCGGGGGCAATGCCGCGGACTCGACCTGCTCCAGTTGTACCGTCGCCCTCCGCGGCATCGCTCCCAACGTGTCGCTGGTCAACCTGCGAGCGCTGGACAGCAACGGCGCAGGGTAGCGACAGCACGGTCATTGCCGCGATCGATGCTGCCATTCAGCTGCAAAGACGTCTACAACATTCGCGTCATCAATCTGTCGGTGGGCCGTCCGGTGTACGAGAGCTACACGCTCGATCCTGTGTGCCAGGCGGTGGAGCAGGCGTGGAAGGCGGGAATTGTGGTGGTGGTGTCGGCGGGAAACGACGGACGCGACGACTCGATGGGCACTGAAGGTTACTTCACCATCGAGGCGCCGGGCAACGATCCTTATGTGATCACCGTCGGCGCGATGAACACCAAGGGCACGCCCGATCGCAGTGACGATGGGATGACCAGTTACAGCTCCAAGGGGCCGACCGCCATTGATTACATCGTGAAGCCCGATCTGGTTGCGCCGGGCAATCGCGTCGTTTCGCTGCAGGAGCCGGGCACGCTGGTGCAGGGCTATCCGCTGAACCGTCCCCTTACCTCGTATTACATGAAGGTCGGGGCCCTTGCCAAACCCTCTTCAGCGTACTTCATCGCTGAGCGGAACCAGCATGGCAACTGGCGTGGTAAGTGGGGCCGTTGCGCTGATGCTGCAACAGAGTCCCGTCCTCACGCCTGACCAGGTGAAAGCGCGGCTGATGAAGACAGCCTACAAGAGCCTGCCGAGCTACACGACGATCGTCGACGGCACGAACACCTATGTCATCCAGGCGGACGGATTCACGGTAGGCGCCGGCTATCTCGATGTGCAAGCGGCTTTGAGCAACACCGACCTGGCGCCGGGAGTTGCCAAGTCGCCGGCGGCGACTTATGACCTGGGCAGTGGCAACGTCTTCTTTGTGGCCGACAGCACGACGCCGTGGGGACAATCGGCGATCTGGAATGCCGGGCTGGTGTGGGGCGGCAACATCTTCCTGAGCGGTGACTCGGCGATGTGGGGAAACTCGATCCTGTGGGGCAGTTCCGCCATGTGGGGCAATTCCGCTATGTGGGGAAACTCAGCGATGTGGGGGAATTCTGCCATGTGGGGCAACTCTGCCATGTGGGGCAATTCCGTGGTGTGGGCCGATCTCACCATCACCGGCGAGAACTGAAAGGAAGAACAGGGCGCGATGCGCAGAAAGGAGATGGCGATGACCGAATGCACGCAAACCTCAGAGGACGGCTTGCAGCGCAGATTGCCGGTGACCGGACGGGAGAAATCCGGCGAGTACCCGGCAGGATGGCACACCGGCAATCTGCGGCGCTGCAGCGTCTTGTGGGGCAGGAGCCGCACGATTCGGGTGCAGAGTATCCAGTGAGAGCGGCAACTTTATAACTTGCGGCGAATGGTGGTACCAGCAGGGCGCACGTCGAATTCGGCGTGCGCTTTTTCCTTGACGCAGCACTGTACTCCTCCTGCCAAACCGCCGATAGCTTACGTAGGCACGATTGCGTCTGGCTCATGCGCGGCAGGCATAAACACGAGGCTGAGCAGAAGGTGAACGGCGGAGTGACGATGAATTATCGAGCCAAGATTCTGATCGCGGTCCTTCTCTCCGCCGGAGCCGCGATCTTCGCTGCCGAGCTTCTGCATCCGGCCTGGCCTGCGCCGGGCAAGTTTCTCTGCTACCTGGTCATTGTGATTCTCGCCTCACGGATGCGGGTGGTGCTGCCCGGAATCAACGGCACGATGTCCGCCAATCTGGTCGTGCTGCTGGTGTCCGTAGTCGAGCTGTCGTTGCCGGAGACCCTGGTACTCGGCTGCGCGGCAGCGCTGGCGCAGACGTGGCGACGGAAACAGGAACTGAACCTGCTTCATCTGGCCTTCAACACCGCCGACATCACCATCTCGGTCGAGCTTTGCTACCGGTTCTTCTACTCCTGCGCCGCGTGGATCGGCCCGCACATGGCATCGCGCCTGATGGCTACAGCGGTCCTCTATTTCCTGGCCAATACACTTCCCATCGCCGCGATTGTCGCGTTCACCGAGGGCCGGGTCTTTCACACGCACGTGGGCCGATTGCTACTTCTGGTCATTCCCGAACTATCTGGTAGGCGCCGCGATGGCCTGGCTGATCACCTGGTCGAATGCTCCGCTGGGCTGGCAGGCGTCGCTGCTGATGGTGCCGGTGCTGTATCTGCTCTATCGCTCCTACCGGCTCTATCTGGGCAAGCTGGAGGACGAGAAGAAGCACGTAGAGCGCATCGCGGAGCTGCATCTGCGCACCATCGAGGCGCTGGCGCTGGCCATCGACGCCAAAGATCACACCACGCATGTGCACCTGCAGCGGGTGCGGGTCTACGCCGAAGGCATCGGCAAGGAGATGGGTCTGACGCGAGGTGGAGATGGAGGCGTTGCGGGCGGCGGCGCTGCTGCACGACATCGGCAAGCTGGCGGTGCCCGAACACATCATCAACAAGCCGGGACGGCTGACGCCGGAAGAGTTCGAGAAGATGAAGATCCACCCCATCGTGGGGGCGGAGATTCTGGAGCGGGTCAACTTTCCTTATCCGGTGGCGCCGATCGTGCGCTCGCACCACGAGCGTTGGGACGGCAGCGGATATCCCGACGGGCTGAAAGGCGAGCGAGATTCCGATCGGCGCGCGCATTCTTGCCGCGGTGGATTGCCTGGATGCGCATCGCCTCCGACCGGCAATATCGCCGCGGCCTGCCGCTGCCGGAGAGCATGGCGGAGATTGGCGCGCCAGGCGGGCAGGCATTTCGATCCGCGGGTGGTGGAAGTGCTCCAGCGCCGATATCTCGAATGGGAAAAGCAGGCCGAAACGGCCGGCACCGGCGCGGTCGGAAGAGCCGCACGCTTTCGACCGAGGTGAAGGTGGCCAACTGCGACGCGCCGGCCGCGGGCTTCGAGAAGGCGCAGCCGGGTGCCGACCGGGAGCTCGACTTTCTGGCTTCCATCGTCGCTGCGCGCTACGAGGCGCAGGCGCTGTTGGAGTTCAGCAACGATCTGGGCCGCTCGCTCAGCCTGGACGAAACGCTGTCGGTGGTGGCGGCGCGGTTGCGCAAACTGATTCCTTACGACGCCATCGCCATCTACCGCGTGCGCGAAGCAAGGCTCGGCTGCCGAGTATGTCACCGGCGACGACTATCGCGCCTTCTCCGCGCTGAAGATTCCGCTGGGCGAAGGGACTCTCGGGCTGGGTGGCGGAAAACCGCAAGCCCATCATCAACGGCAATCCCGCGGTGGAGCCCGGCTACGCGGGCAATCCGCATGGATCGTCGATGGGTCGGCGCTGGCGGTGCCGCTGCTGGGGGCCGACGATGCCGTGTGCTGGGCGTGCTGACGCTCTACAAGCGCAGAAGCCGACGCCTTCTGCCAACGACCATCTGCGGATTCTGCTGGCCATCGCCGACAAGATCGGCGCCTCGATCGAGAACGCCGCGAAGTATCAGGACGCGGCCGACTCGGCGACGACCGATTACCTCACCGGATTGCCCAACGCGCGTTCGCTGTTCCTGCAGCTCGACTCCGAGATTTCCCGCTGTCAGCGCGAGAGCGGTCGGCTGGCGGTGATGCTTTGCGACCTCGACGGCTTCAAGCAGGTCAACGATCAGTTCGGACACATGCTGGGCAATCAGGTGCTGCAGGCGTTTGCCGACAGGCTCAAGCTGGCGTTGCCGGGAGTACGACTACGTTTCGCGCATGGGCGGCGACGAGTTCGTGGTCATTGCGCCCGGCCTGAAGCCCAGCGATGCGACAAGAGTTCATGCGCGCATCAATGCCGCTGCAGCGAGCAGCGTGAGAGGAATTTGCACGGGCATCGAGCTCTCCGCCAGCGTCGGGATCGCGTTCTATCCCGAAGACACGACTCAGGCCGCGCAATTGCTGATGAAGCGGACAAGCGGATGTACGCCATGAAGAAGGACCATCCTTTCGCGGCATCGTTGCCCGCCATCCCCAGCCGTAGCGTGGTGACGCAGTAGGAGCGTAAGGCGATGTGGACGGCGTTTGTTGCGACAGGCTGATGCTGGCAGGCTTGACCATCGTGCTGGGCGGACTCGTCTCGGCCACGCTGGTCCGCTATGCGCCAGGATTCGGCGCCGATGAGCGGCAACTGGACGCGCGCTTGAGCAGCGACAGCATGGCGGCGATCAGGAGCGAGACGGCACAGGAACGCAGCATCGTCCCCTATTACTGCGGCTTCTACCGGCGTGCGCTGCACGGGGATCTCGGCGTCTCGCGTTCGTTGAACCGTCCGGTGCGCGAGGTGCTGGCGGAACGTAGCGCCGTTACTTGCCGATTGGCGGGGCGAGCCATGATCGTGGCCTGGCTGATGGCGGTGTCGCTGGTCCTCGCGGCATGGCTGCTCGCGTCTGCGCGCGTTCAACCTGATCGCCGGCATTGCCGGCGGCGCGTTGCTTTGCCTGCCTGCCGGAGCGCTCGCTCTCTTGGCAATCATGCTGGACGCCCCCGCATGGCTGGCGCTGGCGCTGATCCTCTTTCCTAAGGTTCATCGCTATCTCAGCCATCTGGTCGGAGCCACAGGCAGAATGCAGCACATCCTCTCTGGCCAAGGCGAAGGGGGTCTGCGAAGCACAAATTCTCTTCCTGCACGTCGTACCGGTTATTCGGCGCGAGGTCCTGGCGCTGGCGGGAGTTCGGTCGGCCTGGCGATCAGCGCAGCCATTCCGGTGGAAGCGCTTTGCGGGATACCCGGTATCGGTCAGTTGGCGTGGCAGTCGGCGCTGGCGCGCGACCTGCCCCTGCTGGTCAACCTTTCCATGCTGGTCATCGCTGGTGGTAACCCTGGCCAACTCGGGAGCCGACCTGCTGAGCGGACGAGCGGAGGCGGCTGCTATGAAGGCCTGCGCGAATGTCGATGGCACTCGTGCTCCTGATCGCAATGCGCAAGTGTGGCCGGAGGATTTCTACCGCGGTTCGATTACGCCGGCCAGGACCGCGAGCACGTCAACGCGGGCGGCTTCCGCGCGACACTGGCTGGGCACCGACGATCTCGGCCGCGACCGATTCTCCCGGATTGCTGCATGGCACGCGCGTGTCGCTGCTGCTGGCTCCGGCTGCGGCGGCACTTTCCATGCTACTGGCGTTCGCTGGTCGGCGGCGCAACCGGATTCGCGGAGGCTAGACCCGAGCGCGCGGCCAAGACCGTCATCGACCTGTTCCTTTCCGTTCCGTGGCTCTTTCTACTGTTGATGGTCCGCGCCATGCTGCCGCTGAACACCTCGCCTCTGCTGTCCGCGGTGGTGACGTTTCTTGTGCTGGGCACGCTGGGCTGGGCCGCGCCGGCGCGGATTCTGCAAGCGCGCGCTCGCGGCTTCGCCACTCGCAGTTCATTCTGCTGGCGCGCGCCTCCGGCGTGTCGCGCTGGCGGTTGTTCGTGCAGGCACATGGTGCCAAACCTGCGGCCGGTGCTGACTGGCGCAGTTCTGGATATCGGTTCCCATCTTCATTCTGGCCGAAGCGAACCTCAGCCTGCTCGGGCTGGGTGTCGCTGAGCCACTGCCGTCGCTCGGCAGCCTGCTGCGCGAAATGGAAACGGTGTTGACTCTGGGCGGCGATGGGCTTCGCTTCGCCGCTCTCATCGTGCTGGTTGTGGTCGTGAGCAGTTTGCAGATTGCTGTTTCGCAACAGGAGGCCTGCTGATATGCGTCGCGCCGTCGCTTGTTTCTGTCCCTCTTCACTCTTTTTGCGATTGTGTGGCGTCTGCGGCGATGAGCTCAGGTTCTATCTGCGCTCCGACCCCAAGACCTTCAATCCCAGCGATGGTGGCCGACGATTCTTCGGAGACCATTCGCTACCTCACGGGAGGCGTGCTGGTGCGCCTGAATCGCGACACTCAGAAGCTGCAACCGGAACTGCGCGCTCACGTGGGCGGTCTCCAAGGACGGCAGGACAATCACGTTTACGCTGCGCCAGGGCGTTCGCTTCTCCGACGGAACGCCTTTCAGCGCGCAGGACGTGAAGTACACGCATGGAGCAGTTGATGGATCCGGCGCTGCATTCGCCGACGGGAGATGCATTCCGTTCGGGCAGCGGCAAAGTCGTCGCAACGGTGCTTGCGCCGGACAAGATCGCCATCACCTTTCCCGCGCCTGTCGCCGGGCTGGACGAGGCTGTTCGACGAGGTCGCGATCGTTTCTGCCGCAGTCGCCGAAGAAAGAGATGGCGACGCTCGGCCCGTTTTATGTTGCGGAGTACAAGCCGGGCGCGTACGTCTACCTGCAGCAGGAACCCGAATTACTGGAAGCACGATGCGGCCGGCCGTCAGCTGCCTTATCTCGACGCGGTAAAGCTGGAAATCCAGGCGAACCGCGACATCGAGTTCGTGAAGTTCACGCGCAACGAGATCCACCTCATCAACGCGCATGGACGCCGACTACTTCGACCGGCTGTCGCACATCGGCGCCGGACAAGGTGCGTGATGCCGGGACCGTCGCTCGACTCCGAACAGATGTGGTTCAACCAGGTACCCAGCGCGCCCATTCCTGCGTACAAGCGCGAGTGGTTCAAGTCGCGCAACTTCCGGCTGGCGATCTCGTCGGCCATCAATCGCGACGACCTGTGCAAGGTCGTCTACAAAGGTCATGCCAGCCCGGCGCTGGGTCCGGTGTCGCCCGCCAACAAATTCTGGTTTGATGCGCGGCTGCAGCCGGTGCCGCTTCGACACGAACCGCTGCACTGCAACTTCTCGCGCAGGATGGCTTTCATCTCTCGGCGGCAAGCTCTACGACCGCGGCCGGCCACGCGGTCGAGTTCTCCATCGTGACCAACGCCGGCAATCGCGCGCGCGAGGCGATGGCCACCATGATCCAGCAGGACCTGCGCGCCATCGGCATCACGGTGAACGTCGTCACCCTCGACTTCCCTTCTCTGATTCAGCGCATCAGCGAGTCGTTCGATTACGAAGCGGCGCTGCTGGGCTTGGTGAACGTCGAACTTGATCCCAACGCGCAGATGAACGTGTGGCTAAGCTCGTCGGAAGAACATCAGTGGAATCCCGAAGCAGAGCGACGCCTGCCACGGCCTGGGAAGCGGAGATCGACCGCCTGATGCGGGCGCAGGCGTCGTCGATGGACGACCAAACGCGCAAGCAGTACTTCGACCGGGTGCAGGAGATCGTCGCCGACGCAGGCGCCATTCATCTATCTGGTGAACAAGAACGCGCTCATGGCGGTGTCGCTGTCGCGTAGAGGAGCGCCAGACCTGTGCCGCTGCGGCCGCAAACATTCTGGAACGTTGAGTACTCTGAAGCTTGCGGTCGAGAGGGCCAGCAATGGCAAGTGAAGCCGCTGCATGTCTGTCGATTTGAGCGTGGACTATCCCAGCAAGCCGCGCGCGCTCCGCCGCGTGCGCTTCGAATGCACACGCGGGTGAGATTCTCGGGCTGGTCGGGGAAAGCGGCTCGGGCAAAAGTACCATCGCGCTGGCGCATTATGAAGCTGCTTGATGTCAAAGACGGCACGGTATGCGGCAGCCTGATGTTTCGCGGGCGCGATCTGATGACCGCCTCGGAAAGCGAGATGCGCCAGCTTCGCGGCCGCGATATTGCGCTGGTGTTGCAGAGCCCGCTGGACAGCCTGAATCCCGCGTTGCGCATCGGCACGCAACTTGGCTGAGTGTTGGCGCGCCCACGCGCGCGGAGAGCCGAAGCGATCTGGACGCTGCGGTCGAAGGCGCACTGGCCGCGTGGGGCTGCCATACGATGACGAATTTCGCAACCGCTATCCTTCGCAAATCAGCGTGGGACAGGCGCAGCGCGTGCTGATCGCCATGGCAGTCATGCACTCGCCCGCGCTGCTCATCGCCGACGAGCCGACCAGCGCGCTCGACGTCATCACGCAGGCGGAGATCCTGCGGCTGATCGCCGAACTCAACCGCAGCCTGGACATGGCGGTGTTGTACATCTCGCACGACGTGATGTCGGTCGCCTTGATTTGCCATCGCATCGCAGTATTGCGACAAGGCGAGATCGTAGAACAAGGCGACAGTCAGAAGGTGCTCGAACATCCGCAACACTCCTACACGAGGCAATTGTTGAGTTGCGTTCCCTGGTTGGACAGAAGAGCGACTACGGCTCAGATGTCTCTTGCCGGTTGAGCGCAGGTTCGTCCGTAAAACAAGGACTGCTTGCAGCCAGAAGCTCAACAGCCAGGCCGAGAGGTGGCTGTCGAGCTTAGGCCACAGCGGCTTCCCCCTTCCGCAAGACCGGGCCTCAGTCTGCGGTTGGCCGCACAACCACTAAATGCTGCCCTGCTTTGGGCGGCCGAGACTCGGCTACGGTGCGCCGATGATTGTTGGCCTTGGCCAAGGATTTTTCGTGGCGCTTACCGGCCAGTGCGCTGGAAGTCCCTTGCGACTTCGCGATTGGCTTGGCGGCTTTGGCGAGCTCTGCCTGGTCGAAGTGCTCGGGGTCGATTTCCTGTTGTCCCAGGGCTGGCAGTAGAAGAACAGGGAGAACGCTGGTCATCAGCAACAGAATCAGGAGTCGGACGAGTTTCATTTCACACCTCCTGTGAAATGCGTGGCCAATCTTGTATCGGCTTGGGCAACCGCTCAATAGTGCAGAGCTGTCGAACTTCTTAATTCTTCTGTTCCGGCAAGCTAGCTGAAACAAAGCAGATACAAGGAACACGGCGGGCCGTTGTAGAATCAAGTGCCCACTCCGCCGGGGATTAGCCGTGAGTTTCGAGCCTTTGGGAACCCGTCCGGCCGTCAAACTAGGAATGGATTGCGAGCTCGACCCGAACAGTTATGAGCTGCGCAGGCCCGGGCGTGTGCTCAAGATGGAGCGCATACCGGCAGAGATCCTCCTTCTGCTGCTGGAGAATCGTGGCCAGGTTGTCACGCGTGACCAAATCGCCGAGAGCATCTGGGGCAAGAATGTCTCTCTGGATACCGACAACAGCATCAACGGCGCGATTCGGAAAATACGGCAGGTTCTCAAAGATGATTCCGATCGCCCCCGCTTCATACAAACCATAACCGGCCGAGGATATCGTTTCATTGCACCTGCGGAGCCCCTGGAAGTGCCAGGGCCTAGGAGTCCGCAGGAGGATGCTGCCGGGCGGACGCCGGAATCCGTCGCTGCAGCCGTTCCTGCTCATCCATCTGCTGCCGTGCCATCGATGCCCGCTGAAACCGGCGAGCCGGATCCGGCACCGGCGCTGGCAGCACCGCCCACCAAAAGGAGATCTGGCCACTGGGTCATGGTTTCTGCCGCTTTGGCCGTGTCGCTGGTTATCCTTCTGGCTATGTGGCTGGCTCGTGCCAGATCGGCCTCACGAACTCGCCCCGCGACCGACCGCGTCGTGCTTGCCGTCCTTCCTTTCGAAAACCTCACGGGAGATCCGTCGCAGGACTACTTCAGCGACGGCATCACCGAAGAGATGATTGCAGAAATCGGCAGCCTCAATCCCCAGCGCCTGGCTGTCATCGGCCGCACCTCCGTGATGGGCTACAAGCGCAACCCGAAACCGCTCGATCAGGTGGGTCGCGCACTAGGCGTGCAGTATGTGCTGGAAGGCAGCGTTCGCCGGGAGGCGGACAAAGTCCGCGTGTCCGCCCAACTCGTGCGTGTCCAGGACCAGACCGAGCTATGGGCGCGGCAGTATGATCGCGAGCTGCGGGACGTGTTGCTGTTGCAAAGCGAGATTGCGCGCGACACTTCCAACGGGATCCAGGCGGCGCTGGGGGAGCATGCGCAAATCGCAGCCGCCGATCAGCCCCCGCTCACAACCGAAGCTTACGAATCCTACGAGTTGTATCTGAAGGGGCAGTTCTTCTGGAACAAGCGAGACGGTGAGGCACTGGAGCGCGCCATTGATTACTTCCAGCAGTCGATTGCTAAAGATCCAAACAACGCTCGCGCCTGGGCCGGTCTGGCGGACTCGTACGCTCTGCTAGGAGGCTACCTCGGCGTTCAGCGCCCCGAATATGCCGTGCGGGCCAAGGCCGCGGCGTTACGTGCTCTGCAGGTCGGACCCAACCTGGCGGAAACCCATACGGCGTTTGCACTGATCACCGAGAACTACGAATGGCAATGGGAAAGGGCAGAAGAGGAATATCAGCGGGCGATTGCGCTCAATCCTAGCTACGCCACAGCGCATCAGTGGTACGCCGAATGCCTGACCTGGCAGGGGCGATTCGACGAGGCGCTGAGGGAAAGCGACCGGGCCCGCCAGCTCGATCCCCTGTCGCTCATCATTGCCTCCGATCGCGGCGCAATCTTTTACTATTCGCGGCAATACGACCGCGCGATTGAAGAGTTCCTTCGCGTGCGCGAAATGGATCCTGATTTTCCGCGCTCCGGGATCATCGCGCTGGCCTATGCGCAAAAGGGAATGATGCAGCAGGCCTTGGCGAGCATGGGCCCCTTTTCCGACGCTTCGTGGTCCTGGGCCGAACGTGCGTACTTATATGGCCGAGCGGGCCGGCACGCCGAGGCAAAGAACGCCCTGAACAAGCTGCTCGAGTGGCGAAAACGTGAGCCCGTGGATATCTGGTTCCTCGCCATCGCATACATCGCGACGGGCGATAAGGACCAGGCGCTGGCCTGGCTGGAACGCGCCTACCAAACGCAGCCCAATGCACTAACGACGCTCAAAGTGGATCCCGTGTACGATCCCTTGCGTAGCGACAGGCGGTTTCAGGATCTGCTGCGCCGCGTTCGGTTGAGCGAATAAGTTTCTGCCACCGGAAAGGGAAAGCCGCCGCGTACGCCGCAGAATCGCTGTCGGTACGTAGCTTCCACTGAAGCTTTTGAAATAGCTGAAAGGGTGATTCAGGATCGACTCGGCAGCACTAATCAGGGATACGGCGACGCGTAAACGGCTTCGTGGCGCTGACCACCTGGCCACCCTCAGTCACGCCGGAGGACAGCACCTGGACCTCTTTCTCAGCCGCGGCTTCCGCCAGTTCACGCGTAGGCTCGTGGCCCCACGACACCAGCTCTTCAGCATTGCCGGCCCGGCAAATCATCCAGTGATAGCGCCTGCCTTTATGAAAAGGCTCAACTTGAAACGAGGCGATATACGGTCTGCGAGATTGTTGCATCGGCTTCATCCACCTTCAACGGCTCTAGCCGTTGGCCTCTGGCCTTCTCAAGGTAATTGTATGCCCTGCGCTCCTTCTCTGCTTCTCTGCCCAGACTTGGGACGGGAGCGTGCGGATGATCGACAGTCAAAACGCGGGTTTTGCCCCATTGGGCAGCTTACTTGCTGCCCGGCGCGCCGGCTGCAGGCCGACTCTGAACTTATCGGGGCCGGAAGATCGGCGCGAAGCGCAGGCACGGATTTTGCGGGCGGTCGCGAGTTCCGTTCCCAAACGTTCCCTGATAAACTTGTCGGTAGTTGTAGGCGCGTAGCTCAGTTGGTTAGAGCGCTACCTTGACACGGTAGAGGTCAGGAGTTCGAGTCTCCTCGTGCCTACCATTTCCTTCTCCTACCGCCACTTCGTAGCCAGTCGATGCACGATAAAGTGCCCGCTCCTTACCGATTGCACCCATCGGCTTGGCTTTGCGGGATTCGGTTCGCTTGCCGGACTGCCTAATATTCGCGATCATTTATTTCGAATGCAACCGTTCGGGACTGGGCATCGGCAGGTTCGCTCCGCGCCAACCTGAACTCTGTTCTTTCTATCATCTGGCGCCACAACGAATCCGGATCCGAATCGAAAACCGTGCCCGTATCACCTTGAAAAATGAACCACGAGCCCTGTTCTACTTCCTTCCGAAGCTGATCGTTACTCCACCCGGCATACCCCAGATAAACGTGGAAGATGGCGGGATCAGGTCGAGCCGAGATTGCTTTCTCGAAAACGGCCTTCGTGGAAATTAAGTAGGCCCCGCCAAAAACCTGCTCTGCCCCGTCGGGCTTCACTGTAGACCGAAGCAACGCAAACACCGCTGGAGTTTCGACAGGACCTCCGAGATAAACCGTGTCTGTACGCTCTTTCGCTGCCTCGAACTGGTCCAACACACGTGAAAGCGGGACATTCGTGTGCCGGTTAAGAATCAGTCCAACCACGCCATCGGCGTCGCAATGAACCAGCAGGACTACTGTGCCAACGAAATTCGGATCGGCCAGTGTACGGCTCGCCACCAGCAGCCTTCCGGCACCCAAATCCTCAGGGTTCTTTGATTGCACTGGGAAAGAAATCGGCAAAGGGTCTTCGCTTCGCGGGTCGAATACCCAGTTTGATTGGACCGGCTTTTTTTCCGAATGGTCTGGAGGCCAGAGCGACTTATTGAGATCAGCTGCTGGATGGCACCGCGCCGAGTTCGCTATGAGAGCACCCAATCCCTTGGCCTGATGGTCCAATCTTCGACCCGCCGCGAGGGCAACAACCGCAACCAGCGTTGTGAAAACGCACACCTTGCTCAGGGACATGGCTGCTCTCCTAACAAACCATCACGTTGTTTTGTGCCTCGCTCCCCATTCTTCGGCATGATGGGCTCGGCACCGCATTTGGACAAGCAGGTGGCGCACTTCGTCAACGTGGGTCAATTTACCTTCATTTCCGGTGTCATGTCTAACGGAAGCTGCGATCAAAACGATCGGCTACACGACTGTACGTCTAGCGGGCTCGATCGATCCATCGCGGGTCTCCTCGGCTTTGATGGCCAGGGCATAACCCATCATTGCTATGGAGAAGACCTGGCGGGACGATAATCCAGGACCAGGCGTCGCAATCCATCTATATGTTGCAATCCGGCAGTCGGGTAATTTTGCCAGCAGCCGGCGCCCTCGTGTACCTCTCACCTGACTCCAGACTGGTGCGCGCTTCAAACGGCTTGGACTCGGTCGCCGTGCGAAATCGGGTGAGGATATTTTTGCCTACTGCTTCCGTTGCTTTCCGGCAGCTTCGGAACAAGTGTGCATTAACAGTGCCAGGAAGGCCTCCTCTGCGACGGAAGCGTGTTTTTTCTTCAGGCGAATGAACCGGTAACGAATGCTCGCGTCGATGTCGGCCAAAGCTAGCGTACGAAGTGAGCCGGCGGCTACTTCTCGCTGAACAATGTTTCGCGGCTGGATCGAGATGCCTAATCCCGCCTCCACCGCATGCTTCACTCCCTCGGAATTCACGAAATCCAGGACGTTCTTCAGGATGATGCCTTTGGCCCGGAGCCTCTCCTCAACCACGGCTCGGGCCCCGGCGCCCTTGGAAGACCAGATGAAAGTTTCCCCAAGCAGGTCCTTCGCTTTCACTCGTCGGTTGCTTGGCCAAGGGTGATTGTCGGGCACAAGGACGACCAAATCGTCGGTCATGAATTGCCGGACGAACAACTTCGGATGGTGCACCTCACCGGTGACCAATCCGACGTCGAGCTTGTTCGACAAGACCTTAGCTTGAATGCTCGCGCTGGGCGCGATTGCCAACGTCACATCGACAGCGGGATAGTGTTTACGGTAGGCGGCGAGGATCCGCGGCAGCAGGTAAAGCCCGATCGGCGAACCTGCTCCCAGTCGCAGCCGGCCGCCGTGCAAGCCGGTAAGATCGCGAATTCGTTGCTCGGCCCCGGACGCCAGCGCGAGTATCTCCTCCGTGGCTTGCAGGAGAATCTCTCCCGGCTGCGTAAGCGCCACTTTCCTGCCCAGGCGATCGAAGAGAGCGACCCCGAAGTATTCTTCGAGCTGCTTGATATGCTTGCTGATTCCCGGCTGGGTGAGATGCAAAACGTCGGCGGCACGGGTGAAGCTGCCTGCCTGAGCTACGGCGTGGAAGACGAGAAGCCGGTCCAGATCAATCATAATCAGGAATTATGATTGCTATGACATCAAGTCATTTGGCTCATGTCAATAAGCTGCGTACGATACAGGTAGATTTCTATCAGCAAGACGCCGCTCGTTAAAGCGAAGGTTCTACCGAGAAGTAGCGAGCATAGGAGGCTTCTACGGCGCAGGAAGGATTCTTGGCGGCCGAAATCGGCTCTGAGGGCCGGATAGGCTCGACCCAGCAGCTCAGTCAGGGGTCCAGCCCAGGAACTCTTCATGTCCTTCGAAGATGGTGAACAGTAAATTCCGAATGCGTTGCTTTCGATCGATCTCTTTCGGCGGAAGCTCCGGCGAGGGAGTGCGTTGTTTGATCTCTTCGACTGGCGTCTCAAGTTCCAGATCGACACAAGTGGGTGACATAGAAGCCTCTCATCTCCGCAGGCTGCCAGGTGGGGGAATGGAACATGCACCCTTGCCGGTCTGCGGCAAAAACTCGGCGATTCTTACGCTAGCTACGTTCGTCACGCCGGCCAAGGGCAGTCGTCACAAGCGGTTGTGATCGAGCCCCAGAGCATGATCGGCGAAAGGAGTTCATCGCACTGATGTTGTATCTAGGACGCACCATCTTCCTGTTTCTCGCTGCGGCTGCTGCGGGAACGCTCAATGCGGTAGCGGGCGGCGGGACTTTCGTTTCATTTCCTGCGCTGCTGGCTACGGGAGTTCCGGCTGTCGAGGCGAATGCCACCAACACGGTGGCGCTTTGGCCGGGGCTGGCGGCCAGCACCGGCGCCTACCTGAAGCGACTGGATGTTCCGCGACGACTGCTGATCCCTCTGCTGCTGACCAGCGTCGTGGGAGGGTTCGCGGGATCGGTGCTGTTGCTGAAAACTCCCCAGCACGTGTTCCTGCGGCTTGTTCCGTGGCTGCTGCTGGGAGGCACGCTGCTGTTTGCTTTCGGCAATCAGATTCGCGCCCTGGCAGGCCGAAGATCTGTGGTGGAAGACTGGCGCCGGGCATCATGGGGTGTGATAACCGCGGTCTCGTTCATCGAGTTACTAATCGGGATTTACGGCGGGTACTTTGGGGCGGGCATCGGATTTATCACTTTGGGCATGCTGGCGGCGATCGGCATGCGTGATGTTCATGCCATGGGAGCGGTGCGAACGCTGCTGGCCGTGGTCATCAATGCCGCCGCGGTGCTGATCTTTATTGTGGCGCGCGCTGTGCTGTGGCCGCAGTGCCTGGTGATGGTTGCCGGAGCGACGACCGGCGGATGGTTCGGTGCGCATTTTGCACAAAAGGCCGACCCGGTGAAGGTGCGACGAGTTGTCATCGCGATCGGATTGGGAATGACCGCGTACTACTTCATCAAGTTTCACTAACCCTGATCGCCGGACAGTCCATCACGCCCTGACGATATCTTCCTGGCCGGCACTCTCGGAAATTGTGCTATGCTCCTTCCCCGATCAGGTTTTGCAGCATCCAGGCGTTTCGTGTTTTTCGAAGCCTGCTGCAGCCGTGTGGCGAAGGAGGCGATGTATGGCGGCGGATTCCACATCTGGATCAGAACTCACGATCGAAACCACCAAGAACGCCGATGAAACGGTCGCTCGTTGCGCCGGTCGAATCACCTCAACCACGAGTGGGCAACTGCAAAGCACGGTGCGCGGTCTGATGCCCGGTACCAAGTCGCTCGTACTTGACCTGAGCGATGTGAACTATATGGACAGCTCGGGGTTGGGCGCGATCGTTGGTCTCTATGTCTCGGCGAAGCGGCAAGGTTGCGATCTGAAGCTCATCAACCTCAATCAGCGACTGAAGGAGCTGTTTCGCATTACGAAATTGGGCAAGATTTTCGAAGGCCACGAAGATATGCTGGGTTACACTCCCGACTGATCGAGCCTGCTCGCAGGAACCAACCTGGCTTCCTGAAAAGAACTGGTGTCCGTCGAAGCCTAAGGGATACACTTAATGTTCAGGAGTGAGCATTCGTGGATCCGTATGTGCCACTGATTGGCTTTGTGCGCCAGACCCCGAATAGCGCTTCTGCTCTGTTGGACCCGGACGTACCGGTTGCGTTGAGCAGCTGAGTGACCGGAGTGTCACGTCGCCTTGCAGGCGATACCTTGCATCCAACTCCTCTTTATGGACAGGCTCCGAAGCATGCATTGTGATCCGCAGTCATTTTCTGAGAGGGATTAAATATGGCTACTACCACGCTGGAAGTACCGACCGCCAACCGCGGCAATCATGGCGATTTAGAGCGCTGGGTTGAGGGAGCGGCGCGCCTGTGTAAGCCCGACCGAATCCACTGGTGCGACGGCTCGCCCGAGGAATTTGAGGAGGCCTTGCGGCTCCTTGTACTGACCGGAACTGCGATTGCTTGCGATCCGGCGAAACGTCCGAACAGCTATCTCGTGCGCTCCGACCCGGCTGACGTTGCCCGCGTTGAGGAGTTGACCTTCATCTGCTCGCGAACCAAAGAAGAGGCCGGCCCGACCAACAACTGGCGCGATCCGGCGGAGATGAAGCGAAAGTTGACAGAATTGTTCACCGGCTGCATGACGGGGCGCACCATGTACGTGATTCCTTATAGTCTGGGGCCGGTCGGTTCGCCGCGAGCAAGGATTGGAGTCGAGATCACCGATTCCGCTTACGTCGTTGTCAGCATGCACATCATGACGAGAGTGGGAAGCCGGGTGCTCGATGTGCTGGGAGGGGATGGCGAGTTCGTGCGCGGGCTACATTCGGTGGGGGCGCCCCTCGCTCCGAGTCAGCCGGATTCGACCTGGCGCTGTAATGCAAAAGAGAAGTACATCTGCCATTTCCCGGAAACCCGCGAAGTCTGGTCCTACGGCTCGGGATATGGCGGCAACGCTCTGCTGGCGAAGAAATGCCATGCGCTGCGCATCGCCTCGGTGCAGGCCAGGGACGAGGGCTGGATGGCGGAACACATGCTTATCCTCAAATTAACCAGCCCCTCCG
Source organism: uncultured Acidobacteriaceae bacterium (assembly GCA_963747045.1). GTDB lineage: Bacteria > Acidobacteriota > Terriglobia > Terriglobales > Acidobacteriaceae > Bog-257. The sequence continues at coordinate 50,144 of CAVVDN010000031.1, forward strand.
GTGAGGTGAAATACATGACCGGCGCGTTTCCGTCGGCGTGCGGCAAGACCAACCTGTCCATGATGGTCCCCAGCATTCCTGGCTGGAAGGTCGAGACAATCGGCGAAGACATCGCCTGGATGAAGTTCGGCAAAGATGGCCGTCTGTATGCCATCAACCCCGAAGCCGGCTTTTTTGGCGTGGCGCCTGGCACGAGCATGCAGTCGAATCCCAACGCCATGCAGACGGTGGCCACTAATACGGTCTTTACCAATTGCGCCATGACGTTCGCTGGCGACGTGTGGTGGGAGGGCATGACCGAGCAGACTCCCGCGGCTCTGATTGACTGGCTGCGTCGTCCCTGGACGCCCGACTCCGGACGTAAGGCGGCCCATCCCAATGCGCGCTTCACCGCGGCCGCAAAGCAATGTCCGTCGATTGCGCCGGAGTGGGAGGATCCCAACGGCGTGCCGATCGATGCCATCCTCTTCGGCGGACGGCGCGCGGGGGTCGTGCCTCTGGTCACCGAGGCCTTCAATTGGCAGCACGGGACTTTCCTGGGAGCGACGTTGAGCAGCGAAACCACCGCCGCCATTGCCGGCAAAGTCGGGCAACTGCGCCGCGATCCGATGGCCATGCTGGCGTTCTGTGGCTACAACATGGGCGACTACTTCGCCCATTGGCTCGAGATGGGAGCCAATGCCGCTGCGTCAAAGCTGCCGAGGATTTTCTATGTCAACTGGTTTCGCCAGGATCGAAATGGCAAATACCTCTGGCCGGGGTTCGGGGAGAATAGCCGGGTTTTGAAATGGATTTTCGAGCGCTGCGACGGGAAGGTGCATGCCAAAGACACGCCCATCGGACGCACGCCGGAAGTCGCTGACCTGGACACGAGCGGCTTAGAGCTGAGCGCCGCCGAGCTGGAGGAGCTTTTGAGCGTCGACATCGAGGGCTGGTTGGCGGAGGTGCCATCGATCAAAGAACACTTCGACCATTTTGGCACCCATTTGCCGGGGGCGTTGCGAGAAGAACTGAAGAGGCTCGAAGAGCGCCTGACTGCTGCGAAAAAGTAAGTCGAGCAGCTTTCGTACAAAAACCTCAGCGCTACGGTTCAGGCCGTAGCGCTGAGGTTTGAGCAGCAGTTTAGGGGAGGAGCTTCTAAACAGCGGTTTTGAGTTTTGCGTCGCCTAACTCGGTAGCAAGTTTGCTGTCTGAGGCCTTCACCGCGCGCGCAGCCATCGGCTTCAACCAGAGCAGTGCCATAAAGGCAGCCACCACATCACAAATGATCATGGCCCAGAAGACCTTGGTCCATGATCCAGTCCTGGAATAGATCCACGCAGCACCGGGTCCTGCGAAGGCTGCTGCTACTCCTTTTGCGGTATAGACCACGCCGTAGTTGGTGGTGGCCCATTTGCTCCCGTAGAGATCGCCGGTGAGCGATGGGAACAGCGAGAAGATATTGCCCCACGCGAAGAAACAGAGTCCGGAGAGTACGACGAACCACACCGGATAAGCAATCAAGTGGAGCAGCGCGTACACGGCCAGCGCCTCCAGAATAAAAGCGACGAAGATCGCGTTCTCGCGGCCGATGTGATCGGAGACCCATCCCCAAAAGGGACGCGTCAAGCCGTTCAGCAGGCGGTCAACCGTGATCGCCAGCACTACCGCCGTCATGCCAAAGGCGATGACGATTTTATCGACCTTATATGACGCAGCCATGGGGTTAAGTTGCGCCGTTACCACCAGGCCGCCAAAGGCGAGCATGGTCATCATGAGGTAGATCACGTAGAAGGATGGCTGACGGAGCATCTCGAACGGCGTCAGATCGACCGCCGAAGTGTTCACTTTCTTCCGGATCTTGTCTTTCTTCTGCTCCCAGTTGGGCGGCGCCCAACCCTCTGGAGGTCTGGCCAGGAAAAGCGCAGCTATCAGGACGACGGCTCCCTGAATCAGGCCCCAGACAATAAACGTGTGCTGATAACCGTAAGTCTTCAGCATGTTAGCGACGGGAGCGATGGTCGATGCTGTTCCTATGCCGTAGGCTCCGGCGGTCAACCCTACACACAGGCCGCGATGGTCCGGAAACCATTTGAGGGCGTTGCCTACGGTTCCGCCATACACAATTCCGGCGCCGATTCCGCCGATGCTATACCAGAGGTACAGGCCACCAACGCTTTCCGCATACCCGGAGCCGACCCAGCCCAGAGCCACCAGGACGGAACCGATGCCCAGCATGAAGCGCGGTCCGATGCGATCGACCAGATAGCCTTCGAAGGGTACCAGCCAGGTCTCCAGCGCGATGAACAGGGTGAACGTCCACTGCACTGCGACCAGCGAAACATGGAGGTGCTGTTGGATTGGCTTGGTGAAGAGCGTCCAGGCATACTGCAGGTTCGCAATCGCCATCATGGCGACAATGCCTGCGCTAAGCTGTATCCAGCGATTGGGAATACGGGATGGATGAATCAAAGTGGCCGGACGTTCCGCCATGTGTCTTCCTCCGAACGGAGTGTGCAGACGATAACCGTAGCACCGGCTGCCATCGCAGCGACTGGCTGCCCCGGATCGCGAGCCTTATTCCTGGGCGCTACGCCCCAGTGCGCCGCAAACAGGAGTTCGGCATTGTACTGCGCCCTGTTAAAAAACTGAAAGCACGATTCTTGTACCGAAAACCGGTGTCGAGGGCGCTTACCCCAAGCGGCCGTATGCTACATTGGTCTGGTCATCGAACCAGTTGCGGAAAAATTAACACTCGGTCCTAGCGGGTGTCAACATGTTTGTAACTCTCGTGGCCGCGTTGAAGAGCGCGAAAATGAACGGCGCGTGAGGCCTAATCGCGCTCACCAAATTATGGATGAAATACTTCAAAGTCAGATCGACATCTACCGCGGTCGCCTGGAAGTCCTGATCCGCCGCGGCGTGGATGTGCGCGATGCGCTGACCGCGCAATCCTCCAATTCGACGGCGGCGATGACTGCCCGTGTGTGGCAGCAGGACTGCGGAGTAGCGATCAATGAATTGTCCGGAGGAAGCAAAGCCCATTGGCTGGCCCGTGCGTTCAGCAACGCCTTCCTGGTGTCCGCTTCGGCAGGTGCGACGGTTGAGGAAGTTGCGCCGTCAGACATCGCGCAGCGCCTAATCGATGTTCTGGAACAGGCGCTCGCTTCGCTTTCGGGAGAGAATGTGCAGGCGCAGGTTGCAACAGCGCAAGCGACGGTTCCTCATCGCTTCGACTTCGTGCACGACGCTGAAATCCGGCCGATTCTGGAGCAGGCCTACCACGACGGGCGGCGGGCGCTCGACGAAGGCAACTTCGATCTTGCGCTGCTATCGTACGCCGGAATTCTGGAGGCAATCGTGACCGACGCCCTGCAGCAGAAAGGAATCACGAAGCTACAGGCCGGGGGTACGCCGGCGCGCGATATCTCCGACTGGCCGTTTGAGGCGCGCCTGAGGGTGGCAGAAAAGAGCGGTCTGATTGGCCGGGGTTGTGCGCGTTTGCCGATCGTCGCCCGCCAGTATCGAGACTCAGGAAATGGCAACCGTGAGCCGAGCGTTAAGCTCGGCATCTCAGAGCGAGACGCGCGCCTTACCGGGCAGGTGCTGCACGTCGTAATGAGAGATCTCAATCCGGGACGTTAAGCGCGCAGCGGCAACAATTCCTGATCACCACCGCTGCTGATGATGCTTAATCTTCCAGGTCTTGCCGGAACACCGGTTGCGAGGGATCGAGGCTGCCGTCGATCAGTCCCATGAGCATCTGTTCGTAGGCTTCCTGCGCTTCTTCGAGCGAGGAATAGCCGCGTTCGCGCTGCAGGCCGCCGCTGGTGGAATAGATGAGCGTGAAATAGCGGCCCGAGGAATACTGCATTTCCAGCAACCGGCTGGGTAATTCAGGATCACCCTCCTGCCCGAGGACGTCCATGAGAGCCACCGTCCATTGCCTGCCTTTAGGGTCGGTGACAACTTCGCGCTCCAGATAGCGCCACTGGTCCATGCTCCACAACGGCATAGCTACTCCAGCAACTGAGCGATTGCGTTAGCGACCTGGCCGCCGCTGAAGGGCTTCGGCACGAGCAGGACCTTGCGGGCCTTCCGTTGGCGAAGTTTCGTTTCAGCCCGCTCCGGCGTGTCGCTGATGATGACGATGGGAATGTCCGCGTGTTCCGGATTGCCGCGGACCCAATCGAAGAGGGACTCGCTCATGTCCCATGTTGAGCAATTCAGCACCAGCGCCGCAGGCTTTTCCTCGCCGAGGAGTTCGTTCACCGACGTGGTGTAGCCAGTGGCCACAACCAAATGGCCACGGTCACGCAAGGCAAACGTCAGAAGCTCGGCGGTCTCCGGCGTGTCGTCGATGAGCAGTATGCGAGGCACTCTAGTTAGGTAGAGCGAATCTTCGGGTTCGCGTCAAGCGTGTGTCACAACGAATGAGGCCGGCTTCCGCCGCGCGACACATGTCTGGCCGGCTGAAGCCGGCTTCAACCAACAATAAACCGCTCCGGGACGCGGGCCTGCAGGCCCGCTCTACCGCTTAGTTGTTACCCGTGCCCGGCATCCGCGGCTTCTTGCTGTCGCAAGGCTCCAGGTCCATGATCCAAATGCGACCCCCGGCGGTGTAGTAGGCGCGCTGATCGTTTTCGACGCTCGCGCCCCACGCCTCCAGCGTCCGCATGGGGAAGGTACGCCCCTCGAAGTTGTTCCGCGCGTGGCTGAGAACCTCGTTGGTGTGCCAGTTGTCGGTCAGGATGGCATCGCCGGGGTGCACGCGCAGCACGGTGTAGTAGCGATCGTAGGCCGCCTCCGGCCGCACGTCACGCGTTGAGCCGCGCTTCTTGCCTTCGCTGACGATGTAGCTTTCCTGGCCCTCGGGTTCAACCTCAGGCCCTTTTCCAGGTTCCGTTGCTCTCTCGCTCATACCGTCTCCGCAATCACCGCAGCTTCTTCCGCGGCGGCCATATCAGCTACGTTCTTGGCATCGGCAGCCTTGATCAGGGCTTCCGGCAAGGCGACGCCCATCATCTGCCACTGTTGGTTCGCGAACTTCTGCAGTGTTGCAATGTGCTCGGCGTGAAGGTGCCCAAAGCGTCCCTGCAACTTCAGGTATTCCGAGACCGGACGCATACTCTGCGGCCGGAAGCTGTAGTCGTACTCGCGTTTCTCCGGGTTCCACTCCCATATAGGATAGAGGCCGCATTCCACTACCAGCCGCCCCAGATCGATGGAGCGCGGCGTTTCATACACAAACCCCTTTTGGCAGGGTGTGTAGATCATCATGTACGCCGCTCCCTTGTGGTTGAGACCCTTGCGAACTTTGTTCATCAGGTCGATCGGATAGCCGACACTCGCGGTCGCAACATAGCAATGAGGATGGCCGGCAGCCATCATGCGCGCGAGGTCTTTAGGGAACAGCGTCTTGGCTTCCGGAACCTTCGGGCCGGGAGGCGAGAAGGTGGTCATGCCGCCATACGGCGTGCGCGACGACGCCTGAATGCCGGTGTTCGCGTACTGCTCATTGTCGTAGCAGATGATCAGGCAATCGTGATTGCGATACAGGGCACCCGAGATCGACTGCAGCCCGATATCGGAGGCGCTGCCATCGCCCGCTTCGCAGATGACGTTGGGAAACTCGCCCTTCCACTTGCCTTTGCGAATCAAGGCCTCGTAGGCAGCCGAGACCCCGGCGGTAAAGCTGCCTGAGCTGCCGATCTGCGTGTGCGCCCAAGGCACGTTATACGGGGTGCACAGGTACGAGCTGTTCGCCACGTACATGCAGCCGGTGGGACCGATCAGGATGGTGTTGTCGCCAGCCGCTTTGCTGGTCATGCGGTACTGGATCGACGGCCCGCAGCCGGCGCAGGTGCGATGACCGGGCACAAACGGTTCGCTGGCCGGCAGCTCAGGGTTGTAAAAGCGCGCGCCCTGGTTCGGGTTGTCGAGAATGGGCAGCACCTGCCGCTGGACTTCAATCGTTGCCATCTTCGTTCCTCCTCAGATCTTGAAAGGGCGCGACCTCGGCCGCGCCGGAAAACTGCGCTGCTTATTCTTCGAATCCGACCCAATGCGTGCGCTTCTCGATCTTGCCGCGTTTCATCGCCTCGGTCATCTTCTGGGTCATCCAGTAGAACTCTTTCAGCACGATCGCCTCGCCGCCCAGCCCGGCCATAAACGACATGACCAGCGGACGCGACGGCGCCTCATACAGGGCCGCGGCCGCTTCGGCATACAGCGAACCACCGCCGGCCACGCTGCCGAGGCCGAGGTTGGTCTCAATGACGCCGACCACTTTGAACTTACTCAGGACTTCTTGGACGCGGTCGGTAGGATACGGCCGGATGCAGCGCAGCCGAACCAGTCCGACCTTGATGCCCTCGTTGCGCATATGCTGAATCGCATACCGCGCGGTGACCGCGTGTCCTCCCTGGAGGAAGAACACAATGTCGGCATCGTCAGTCATGAACTGTTCAAGCCACGGGTCGTAGCGGCGTCCAAAGATGCGCGAGAACTCCTCGTGGATTTCCTCGATCACCGGCATCGCTTCTTCCATCGCGCGCGCACGTTCCAGCTGCAGCGGTGGTCCTTGCTCGGGCATGATCTGCGGACCATGCGACACCGGGTGTCGCGGATCCAGCGGGTAAGGATGCTTGTACGGCGGCAGGAATTCCTTCACCTGCCCGGGATCCGGCAGCTCGACGTCGGTCGTGATGTGCGAAACGAAGAAGCCGTCCTGGCAGACCATCTGCGGCAGAAGCACGCGCCGATCTTCGCCGATGCGATAGGCCATGAGGTGATTGTCGAACGCTTCTTGCGCATCGCACGACCAGCCCATCAGCCAGCCCATGTCGCGCGTGGAGAGCGCATCGGTGTGCTCGGAGCCGAAGTCTCCCGGCGGGTCGAGCGTGCGGTCGGCGATCATCATCTGAACCGGCATGCGGCTGCCGGAAATCGGCGAATACAGTTCGTAGGCGTAGGTGACGCCGACGCCGGAGCTGCCGGTGAAGACGCGCGCCCCGCTCGAGGATGCGCCGTGCGCAATGCTGAGCTGCGAGTGTTCGCTGTCGGCCACGATGTACTCGGCATCGAGCTCTCCGTTGGCCACCATCTGCGCCAGCGCCATCATGGTCGCCGTATACGGACGGATGGGATACGCCGTGATGACGTCTACGTCGGCATACTTCGCCGCCTGCGCTGCCGCGACGCATCCGTTAATGCGGACCGTCTTCTTGGTTAACTGTGTTGCAGTTGCCATAAATCGCTCCGTCTAGATATTTTTTGCCGGCTGCTCTGCCAGATGCTGCAACTGTTCCGCCTGCCGTCCGTGCAAGCCGGGCGAGATGGCGAACGCGGTGTCCATGCGCACAACGCCGGTATCGAAGTCGAGCTCGGGAACGCCTTCCAGGCATCCCGTCGGGCACTCTTCGATGCAGACACGGCAGCCTTTGCAGTAGTCGACCAGGATCTTGTACAGGCCGTTCGAGCGAGCGCCACGCACGATGCACGGCTCGGGACAGACCAGGTAACAGTTGTCGCAAGCGTTACAGGTGCCGCAACTAAAACACCGGCCCGCTTCCTCTACCGCTTGCTCTTCGCTGAATCCCTGGATGACTTCCTGCGACGTTTTCTTGCGGCTATTGGGCGGCAGCAACTCCTGCGGTACCCGCGGGAAGTGCGGGAAATAGGTCATGTTCATGCGGTTCAAATCGAAGATCACATCGACCGCAATCGTTCGCGGTTGGAGCTCCTCGCCGCGCAGGACCTTGTCGAGATTGAAGGCCACACGCTTGCCGTCGCCCACTGCGTTCACGACCATCAGCTGCTGCCCGGTGCCGAGTTGCACGATGTCGCCGGCGGCAAAGAAGTTCGTGCCGCCGAGACGGCCGAAGCGATCAGCTTTTATCGTGCCACGTTCGTTCTTGAACTCCTGCGGCAACCACGCCAGCGACGCGCGCTGTCCGACCGCAATAATGACATTGTCGACCGCAAACTTCTGCGGCGGGGCCTGGCGATCGATGTCGATAGGGGACGCGTTGATCGCGCCGGAAAAGCGAGCCGGATGCAGCTGCAGCGCCTCGACCTTGCCGTTGCCGAGCACAGCGGTCACCGCTTTCCCATGCAGAAGTTCCACACCTTCTTCCAGCATGTCGTGCATGTCTTCCGGCACGGCGGGCATCTCGTCTTTGTTGGACTCGACCGTGATCATCGTGACTTCCACTGCGCCTTGCCGCAGCGCTTCGCGCGCGCAATCGATGGCCGTGTTGCCGCCGCCGATGACCGCCACGCGAGGCCCCAGCTTTACCTTGGAAGTCCCCATGCCGATATCGCGCAGGTAGGGAAGTCCGTAGATGACGCCTTCCTTGTCTTCGCCCTCGGCCCGCACGCTGTTGGGATCGATCAGGCCGACCGCCAGAACGCACGCATCGTAGTCGTTCTTCAGTTGTTCCCAGCTGACATCCTTGCCAACCTCGACATTGCACTTGATCTCGATGCCCAGCTCTTGCAGGCGCTCGATCTCGCGGTCGAGAATCTCCGGCGGAAGCACCCACACCGGAATGCCGCCGCGATTCAAACCGCCCGGCCTCGGCGACTTCTCGAGGATCGTCACTTTGTAGCCCAGGCGCGCCAGTTGATAAGCGGCGCTGTGGCCGGCAGGACCGGAGCCGACAATCGCCACCTTCTTTCCATTTGGCGGCCCAGCCTTGACCACGTCGCGCTTCAGCGCCTGACCCAGGTCGCCCAGAAAGCGCTCGACCGCGCGAATCGAGATCGCTTCGTCGTACTTGCCGCGATTGCACGCTTGCTCGCATGGGTGGTAGCACACGCGACCGGTGACCGACGGGAACGGCATGTCTTCCTTGATCAACGCATAAGCATCGAGATACTTACCGCGCTTCACCAGGTCGAGGTAGCCCTGGATCTTCTCGTTTGTGCCGCACGCGTTGTTGCACGGTGGCAACTTGTCGCGATACACCGGGCGAATCGCCCGCCAGTTGCCGGTGGGAAAAAGGTCCTGCCCCTTTTCTTGCGTTGGCGCAGGAGTGATGCCGCCAAACGTAATCTTCAGCCGTTCGGGGATGTGTGTGCCCTTAGTCGACATTGCCTAAGCTCCTACCTGTGCCGTCGCCGTCAACGGCATGATATGTAACTCGTCAAACGCCATCTGAAATGCTTTCTTGTTCGCGATCATGGGCTCGATGGTTGCGCGCTTCACGATGCCCGTGGTCTTCACTACCGCAGCGATCAGCGGAGCGGCGATATCGGGCGCGACCAACTTGCTGCGCTCGGCCGCGCCTTCCGTGGAGAGACGATCCAGACCGAGTTCGCCGAGCCGGTAGTAGAGCCATTTGTGATCCGCCAGTTTGGCGGCGTCGACGCAAACCAGTTGCGCCAGCCGCTCGGGACCGGGCACAAAGCGAATCATGTAGTCCGGGGTGTAATGCGTATTGATGATCAGCGTTCCCCCAGGAGGCATGCCGCGCATGTAGTCCCAGCCCTTCACCATGGTTCCTTCCACCAGCACCACGATGTTGGGATTTTCGTTCTCGTAGGTGAGCGCGTTCTCGATGACCCCGTCGCTGACCCGACAATACTTGCGCGTGGGCGCGTTGGTGCGGTCGGGATTGTCTACGTAGTTTTCCATCGCCTGCGAGTACTTGCCTTCCTGGCGGGCAGCCGCAGCGACGGAATTCACAATGTCGCGGCCCTCTTTATCCATGATGATGCCGCGCGTCCAAACCGTAAGTTCGGTGTAGCTCATATGCGACCCTCGTAGGCACGTCCGCGACGTACGGGAGCACGAAGCCCCGGGGCGTCGGATCGTACCGTGCGTTCTTCTAACTTCTGGGGAGTGCCATTGACGGAATTCAGCACATTGAGGAAGTCGCTCCGCGACACTACAAAGGGCGCGACCTGTGCACCGTTCTGGAATTCCACAATGGCGAACAACGTTGCTTTCTTGCACCAGCTCTCGATATCTGCGCCGGTAAAACCTTCCGTCCGTTCAGCCAGTTCGACAAAATCGACGTCGGGCGTGAGCGGCACCTGACGGCAACACAACCGGATAATCGCCGTCCGCTCGGCCGCATCCGGGATCGCGAACGGAACGACGTAATCGAAGCGCCCGCTGCGCAACAGCGCCGGCTCGATCCGCTCCGGACGGTTGCTGGCCGCCAGCAGAATCACGCCTTTCACATCGCGCAGGTTGTCGATCTCGCGCAGCAATTGGCTGAGAATTCTTTGCTGAACATCGCTGGCCACCTGCTCGCTGCCGAAGCGGGGAGCGATGGCGTCAATGGTGTCGAAGAACAGGATGCAGGGCGCGGCGCGGCGCGCCTTCTTGAACACTTCCCGCAGCGCCCGCTCCGATTCACCCAACCATTTCGAGTACATTTGGGGACCGTCGATGGCAATCAGCGGAATCTGCTTTTCGCCCGAGAGCGCCCGCGCAATGGCAGTCTTGCCGGTGCCCGATGGGCCAGCCAGCAAGATGCCGCGCGGTGGGTTGAGCCCAACCTGTTCGTAAAGCTCGCAATGCACATACGAATGCTCGATCACCGCGTTGAGCAAACCTTTCACGCGATCCAGGCCGCCGAGGTGGGCAAACGTAGTGTCGCTCTTCTCGATGAAGAACTCGCGCGTAGCACTCGGCTCCACTTCCTTTAATCCGGCAAGAAAATCGTCGCGCGTCACATGCAATGTTGCTAGGTCCTCGGGTGTGGCTCCATCAACATCGACCGGGAAAGTCGAGAGAAAGCGGCGCAGCGCAATCATGCCGACTTCCTGGCCCAGAGCTTCCAGGTCGGCGCCAACAAACCCGTGCGAATGCTCGGCAATCTCACGCAGGTCAACGTCGGCAGCGAGCGGCATGGCACGCGTGTGGATGCGCAGAATCTTGAGACGGGCTTCCGTGTTCGGCACGCCGATTTCGATCTCGCGGTCGAAGCGCCCAGGACGGCGCAGCGCAGGATCGAGCACCTCGGGAATATTGGTCGCCCCGATGACGACAACCTGTCCGCGCGCCACAAAGCCGTCCATGAGACTGAGAAGCTGCGCGACCACGCGTTTCTCCACTTCGCCGATTACCTCGGTGCGCTTGGGAGCCACGGCATCAATTTCATCGATGAAGAGTATCGCCGGCGCATGCCGCGCGGCCTCTTCGAAGACCTCGCGCAGCTTGGCCTCGCTCTCACCGTAGTACTTGCGCATGATCTCGGGGCCGTTAAGCGGAATGAAATGGGCGCGGCTTTCCGCTGCGACCGCGCGGGCCAGCAGCGTCTTGCCGGTTCCGGGCGCACCATACAGCAGCACGCCCTTGGGGGCGAGAATCCCCAGGCGTTCGAACAGCCGCGAATACCGCAGCGGCAACTCCACCATTTCACGCACGCGTTCGACCTCGCGCTCTAGTCCCCCGATGTCCTCATAAGCGACCGCCGGAACGCGAGCCAACGTAGACTCGCCTTCTACGATGCGGATATCGGTACGCCTGCCGATGATCACCGGCCCCGAAGGAATCGTGCGGACGACCTGATAATTGACCGCCTTCGCGAAGGTGGGAATGCGTACTACCGAACCGGTCATGACCGGGACACCGACCAGGTCCTCGAGAAGGCGGTCGGGCGAGACGGTGGCGGGTGCAGCTCCCACCCACATCGGAGTCAAGCGGACGGCGACGGCCGACTCGTGTTCGACGCGGGTCACCGTCACCTGCTCCTGCAATCCCGCGCCGGCATTGCTGCGCGTCGTGCCGTCAATCTGCGCGGTGCCGGCATGCTGTTCGTCGGAGACTTCAGCCCGAGCGACCGCCGGCGTGGGTCCGGCAATCTTCAAGACATCTCCCACCTGTGCGCCGATGCGCCGCAAGTCGGAGGGCGCCAAGCGGCAGATAGCATGACCGATGTCTTCGATCCGCGCTTCTGCAACCCGAAGAGCAAGACAGGAGGGCGCCGTGGTGTCACCCGCAGACGCAATCGTCGTCGCGGACTCCGCGGCATGCTGAGCACCCTTGTGCGCTTCGTTCAAAATGATTATCCCCACATCGAAACTGAACATCCGGTCGCGGCCCCACTCCGCAATCCGGGGATCTGTCGCAAAACGTCGAACTACTATCGCCCGCAGCGTGCAACCGCCGCGACTACCAACCTTAAAGGTTCTTAACTACGATGTCCTCGATATCTTCAATATGCCGACACATGGCAGCGTTGGCAGCTTCGGCGTTATGCCGCTTGATCGCGGCGAAAATCTTGCGATGGCCGCTCACCGATCGTTGCGGTCGTCCCGGCACCTGCAGTGCGCGCTGTCGGGTGTCGCGCAACAAATCCATAAGCAGGTCGAGGACCTTCAGCACCACGCTGTTTCCAGCTGCCTTCGCAATAGAGTAATGAAACTCCGCATCTTCGGCGATGGCATCTTCGCCGGCGGCGAGCTTGATTTCCTGGCGCCGCAGAATGTCTTCCATGGCCGCAAGCTCTTCGCGCGAGACATGCTCGGCTGCGCGGGCCGCTAAGGAAGGCTCCAGAATCTTGCGAAACTCCAGAAGCTCAACCACTAACTCCTGCTTGTGCCGGAGCACATCGGTGACGGAACTCATCAGCAAATCTGACGATGGTTCGCGAACAATTGTGCCCGCACCCTGGCGCGGCTCGACCAGGCCAATTAATTCCAGGCTGCGTATTGCGTCGCGAATCGAGCTGCGACTCACATGCAGCGTTTCCGCCAGCTCACGTTCCGAGGGCAGCTTGTCGCCGGGCTTGAGTTTTCTGAGAATCAGGCGCTCGATTTGCTCGGCGACCGCCTCATAGACCTTGTGTCTACGGATGGCCTCAAAATCGGCTTGAACGGATTCGACCATTTTCGGAGTGGTCTGATAAGTGGACCAGCTAGAAGAGGTACTATACCGCAATCGTCGTAGGCTCATCAAGTCTTATTGTGAGCTATTTTTGACTACTACGGCAGTAGTAGTTCGCTCGTATTGCGATATGTTTCAGATTTTATAGCTTGCAACTCTTACCAGCCACCCGAGCTGGTTTCGCAAGCGCAAGAAAGGTAGCGATCACTTCGGTCGCGCCGCACACTGCGCCAGGAGTTTCGCGCAGTCATACACGGTTCGCGAGTACGGCATCGCGACCTCAAGTCGCTCACCGAGTTCGACCACTGCGCCTACGAGCGCTTCCAGCTCCATCGGCCGTCCGGCTTCAACGTCCTGCAGCATCGAGGTCTTGTGCTCGCCCACCTTCTCTGCACCCGCGATTCGCTGGGCGATGGAAACGGGCAACTCCATTCCCAACTTGAGGGAGACCGCTTCCACCTCCAGCATGATGTTGCGAATGAGCGAACAAACTCCGGGATCGCGCACCATCTGCACCAGGGTTGCGCGGGTGAGAGCACTGACCGGATTGAAGGACGCGTTGCCCAACACCTTCACCCAGATCTCCTGCCGGAGGTGGGTGGTGACGGGACAGCGCAGACCGGACTTGACGAGCGCCTCAGCAATGGCACGGCAGCGCTCCGAGCGTGCGCCGTCGGGCTCGCCGAGCGAGATGCGGTTCCCCTCGATATGTTGGATCACACCCGGCGCGATGATCTCAGTGGAGAAGTAAACGATGCTGCCGATGACGCGGCGCGCCTCAATGGCTGATGAAATCACGCCACCGGGATCGACGCGTTCCAGCCGTAGCCCATCCCACGCACCGCCGAAACCCTGGAAGTACCACCACGGAATTCCATTCTGTGTGCTGACGACGGCCGTCTCGGGGCCGAGCACGGGGGCCAGTTGTGGCGCCAATTGCGGCAGGCCATGCGCTTTCACTCCCAGAAAAACAACGTCGACCGGACCGGCTTCGTCCAGCGAGCCCGCGATTCTGGGATGAGCGACGAAATCACCCGCGTAGGTTCTGACCTGCACTCCATGCTCTTGCATGGCGCGCAGGTGCGGACCCCGCGCGAACAGCGTGACATCGTAGCCGGCCTGCGCCATGCGCGCGCCAATGTAGGCTCCGATTGCGCCCGCGCCCGCAATGAGGAACTTCACGGCCGGTCACCCATGAGTGTCTCCGCCACTGCGCTGCGGCGAATCTTTCCCGTGGCCGTGGTGGGAATGTTTTTCACCAGGTAGATCTTCTTAGGACATTTGAACTCCGCCAGCGACTCACGGCAGTGCCTGATGAGTGACGATTCAGTGGCGCCGTGCGGCTCATGTAAGACCACCGCCGCTGCTACCTCCTCCCCCAAGGTGGGATGAGCAAAGCCGAACGTTACTGCGGCCGAAACTGCCGCGTGCTTCAGCAGGACCTCATCGACTTCGTGGGGCGCGATATTCTCACCGCCACGAATGATGATGTCCTTGATTCGACCCGACAGGTGGAGGTAGCAGTCGCGATCCAGCCAGCCTTCGTCGCCGGTGCGGAACCATCCATTAACGAACGCCTTAGCGTTGGCCGCGGGATTGTTGTCATAGCCGCGAAAGACGTTGGCGCCCATGATCGCAACTTCGCCACGCTCTTCATTGCCCAGATCGTTGCCTTCCTTATCGATGATCCGCACGCGCAGCCCGGCGCCTACGCCCACCGACCCGGCCTTGCGGTGCCGCGGCGGCAGAGGATTCGAAGTCATCTGATGCGCGGCTTCCGTCATCCCGTAGGCTTCCACGAACGGTACACCAAACATCTCTTCGATCTTGTGGATGAGTTCCGACGACAACGGCGCGCTGCAGGAACGGATGAAGCGCAGTGTGCCCGCCTCAGCCGGCTTGTGGTGCGCCCGCGCCAGCAACAGCTGATGCATGGTGGGTACGCCCGAATACCAGGTGACGCGATATTCCTTCACCGTCTTCCAGAAGGACAGCGCATTGAACTTGGTGGGCACGACCACCGTGCCTCCCGAGACCAGGGTCGACAGGGTTGACCCGATCAATCCGTGAACATGAAACAGCGGCATGATGCACAGCGAAATATCGTTGGCGGTGAGGGCGTAGGTATTGGCGATGTTGGCCGCAGAAATCGCCAGATTGAAGTGCGGCAAGGGAACGCGTTTGGGCCGCCCTGTGCTTCCGCTGGTATGCAAGACCAGACCGATATCTTCGGCTGTAGGTTCGGTCGCCGACGCTCCGCCAGGAGCGCCTTGCAGGCGAACTTCTCCCCGTTCGCTCATTTCCACCGAGACCACTGGTACGTTGCAATCGGCGGCGGCGCTGCGCGCAAATTCAGCGCCTACCGGAGGACACAGCAGAACCTTGGCATTCGTGTCCCGCAGAAAAAAAACCAGTTCTTCGTAGGGATAGGCAGGGTTCAGAGGCGCCGCCGTTCCCGCCACGGATGCGGCCAGAAAGCCCACGATCGCCGGCAGTCCGTTGGGCAGCGCCAACCCAACCGCGTCGCCACGGCCGATCCCGAGCGAGGCCAACGCATTCGCCATCTCCCACACCTGCTGCCGAAGGGATTCGTAGGTCACACGAATCCCCACTTCGGGGACGATCACTGCGGTGTGGCTGTCGGCAAAATGGAGAACGTCGAGTAGCGTGTTTACCGACCTCAGGGTCATATACCGTAATCCTTTCCGGCGCTCAGTCTTCGCCGGAGTCGTAAGGCAGTAAACGGTTCAAGCAAACCGGACGTTCGCATGAGTCGGACCGTGCCCGGAGCTGGCCGCTAAGACTGCAGATCACAATCTTAAATGGGGAGCAGGTGTTAGCATACTGCGGTCAGCGGCTTGTTTCTTGCATAGATGAGCTGAATGAATCGGAATTTTGGGGGCGTCGAAATGATGGAGCAGAACCAGATCGAAAGCCTAGCGCGGGAACTCTTCTCGGCGTATGAATCCGGCCAGATGGTCGCGACGCCTCCCTCCGCCCGCGCGGGATTTGACCTCGACGCGGCCTACGAAATCGAAGCTTCGATCAAGGCTATGCGCCAAGCCGCCGGGGCCCGAACGGTCGGCCGCAAGGTTGGCTTTGCCAACAAGGCAATGTGGCGGGTATTTAAACTCCAGACGCTGGTATGGGGCCGCATGTACGACGACACCGTGCAATACGCCGACGGCAACACCGCAACGCTGACCTTGCCGCACGCGCGCTCGCTGAAGGTTGAGCCGGAAATTGTTTTTGGCCTGAAAGAAACGATCGCGGAAGGCGCCGATGCTCGCGCTGCGCTCCAAGCTACTGATTGGCTGGCAATCGGCTTCGAGATTATCGACTGTCCTTTTCCCGATTGGAAATTTACGCCCGGCGACTTCGTGGCAGCGTTAGGACTTCATGCTGCGCTGATTGTCGGAGCGCGCGTGCCGGTGCAGCCGGATTCGATCGATATGTTGCTGGAGGAGTTGCCTAAGGTAAAGGTGCGCGTCTTGCGCAAAGGAGAGTTCGTGGAAGAAGGCGCAGGCAAGAACTCTCTGGGAAATCCGGCGCTGTGCCTGGCCGAACTGAACTCGGCGATTCTGCGGCGTTTTCCTAAAGAGCCTCTAACCGCGGGCGAAATCGTCAGCTCCGGAACTCTTACCGCCGGACACCTGGCCGATGGAGACAATACCTGGACACTTGAAGTTATGGGGCTGCCGCTAGCGCCCTTAAGCCTGCGCCTCAACCAATCCAAGCGTTAATGCGTAGTTCCTACGAACTGAGCAGTTCTAAAGCAGCTTATTCAGCTTAGAAATCACTTCGAATGCGTCGGCCACGTAGAGCACATCGGCCTTGCCGCGGGCCCAACCGCAATTCGGGTCGAGGTTGATCGCGCGCCTTTCGCCGATGAATCGCCAGCCCACGGTGTGCGGCTCCTCGCCATGGCAGCACGTGGCAAGACCTTTGGGATGCCGCGGCGATGCGCCCGTCTGGCCTACCTGATTGAGGTGCGTCATGAAGCGCAGAGCCGCTCTGGTTTTCGCCGGTGAGATCGACCAGCGACTTGCTGCCTCCGAGCGAGGCTTTGGAGCGCTTCAGGAAATCCACGATTAGCGTTTCGGCTTCGGCGACGTGCGTCTGCCCATCTTTTTGTTTCTTGGTCCAGCCCGCGCCGGCGACGAACAGCAGTTTGGCGTCCGGCCGGATGGTTTGCTGGTCGGCCGGCGGTGTGACGGTGCCACGGAGCGTTGTGCGGCGAAGCGTCTCCGGAACAGCGACTGCGACTGCTTCGATGGAGACCGAAGCAGACTCGCCTTGCCACGCGGAATGCGCTCCCGGATCGAGCAGCAGAATCCACGGACGCGTGGTACGAGACAGCGACCCCTCGATGCGCTGCCGATAGAACCAGCGCGTAATGGTCAGCGAGTCGGAGCCGGCATCGATGAAGATAACGTGCGTATCAACGTTACCGTTGACGCGATGCGCTACTCCGGCCATCACGCGCGCGTTGCGCGACGTTCCAGCAGCAATGACGATCGTCGCCCCTGAGGCGCGAATCAGCGCCTCGCAGGCAGCGGCATCCGTCGCGTAGCGGGGCTGCGCGAAGTCTTCTCCCGACACAGATAGGAATTGCTGAGCACCGCAAGTTCCGACAGCGTTAGCCGCAGCTTGCGCCTCGGCTCCGTAGAGCCCGACGGCCAGCGTTCCGCACAGTTGCTTGTTCAAATCCGTCGCGGCTCCCAAAGCTTCCAGGGCCGGCTTCGCCAGCGTGCCGTCAGCTTCCGTATGTGCGAGAAAAAGAATCGTCTCCATGTCGTGCTTACTCCTGCCCAATCCATTGCGCGATCTCCTGCGCAATTTCGTCGGCGGTCTTGTCCTTTACGATTTGTGTTTCCCGCTGCTGCTTGGGCGTGATCACGTTTTCGTAGCGCAGCCCATCAGGCGGGAGGGCCGCGGCTGTGGCGCGCTGCAATGCCGGCATGATGGCTCGCATATTCGCCATGCCGACTTGCGGATCGTTGCGCGGCTCGCCCAGGCTCCCCGTCGCCCATCCCAGCACCGCCGGAGGTCCGGCGCACAGCGAAACCTGGTGGCGCGCGCCTTCGACGCGCTCCAGCACTTCAAACGAGCCATCTTCTTGCGGCTTGATCGAGTCCACCCCCTGGAATTGATCGACAATGCCGAGTTGTTCGCCGACGAGTTGCAGCGTGACGCCTGCGCTGCGACTGGCCGACTCCCATCCGCCGAACAGAAGCAGACGCGAAAGATCGAGGCCATCGATTTTGCGAATGGCATTTGCGAGCGCAGTTGCGGTCTGGTGCGCGTCGACAAAGCCGCCGGACGGGCCATCCACCGCGACCAGCTGCAGCGGCACTTTTTGCGCGACGGTCATCATCACCTGTTGCAGCTTGGCCTTCGGCGCCATGCTGACCAGCCAGAGCTTGCTGCCGGCAACCTGCTTCACCAGGTGCGCGCCTTCGTACAGCGCGTGTGCTGCCCAGGGATCGAGGATCGCGGGCAGCATCATTTCGTTCTTCAGGGCGGGCCCGGCCGGGCCAGTAACGGGTTCCAGTGTCTGCAGCGGATCGGGCACCACGCTTGCGCAAACGACTACATGAAATGGATGGCTCATTCTGTTTTGTACCTTGCTAGTTTTCTGCCGAATGCAGACCGCCGGCTCCGGCAGTGAATTGCAGATTCGGCTGATCGTTCACCATCTCCGGGCAGTTCCAGGAGCACGCACCGCAGAACACGCACTTTTCGCGATCGAAGTTCGGCAGCGCCTTCCAGGCTGCGGGTGATCGCCTGCGCCGGAGCACATCTCCACGCACAGCTTCGTCCCGCAGCGGCCGCAAACCTCGATGTCGCGAAAGATGACATGGTCGGCATAACCCGCCGGCGCTTGTACTTTGCCGCCCAGCAGCAGCACATCCTGATGCGAGACCAGCAGCGAGCCGTCGTGTACGATCTCCGGCCAGCCGCAGCGATTCATCAGCGCATCATGCAGCGATGTGGCCTGCGCTGCGCAGTGTTTCTCCAGGCGCTGCGATTTCCGGAAGTTCGATTTTGCCGCGATAGAACTGCGCCAGGCTCGCCAGGTGCTCGCAGGGCTTGGCAGGCTTGCCGCCTAGCGACAACTTGCCCTTGGTGAAAGCGGCTAGCGCCATGCCCAGCATGCCGGTCACGACGCCTGACTGAAAGCCGTCGCGCGACTTCTCCGCTACGCGAGCTTCCTTCTCCACCCAACTGGCGCGCCGGCGCTGTTCATACTCCATCAGGTTTTCACGCGTGAACGGCTTTCCCGATTGCAGTCAGTTCGAGCACAGCCTTCGGCCAGCTGCACTCCCGTGGTCCAAGCTTCGTCCACGCCCGAGCCGGTCAGAACATTCGTGCTGCCCGAGCACTCGCCAATGCGCGCATAACCGTCGCCCGATGAGAAACGGCTCGCCGCGCTTGCCCGATTCCTGCAACGACTTCGCTCCCCACGAACGCAGCTTGCCGCCTTCGAGATAGCGCCACAAATACGGGTGCTGGATGTAGTGCTGCAGATACCGGTACGAGGTCCGCACCGGGCAGTGGAACCAGGACGGCACAAAGATCCCCACCGACGCCACGCCACCCGGATGAACATAGAGGAAGCCGAAGATCTCCGGCTCGGGAAACCCAAAGGTGTGCAGCACTGTTCCTGGCTTGAGTTCAACCTCGGGCCGAAGCTCGATCACGAACTTCATGCCCAGCGCCCATTCGCGCACATCGTTGCCCGGCGGCATTCCGAACTTCGCATCAATGTCATGGCTGACCGCGCCGACCGGGCCATCGCCGACGACCGTGAGCGCAGCGCGTATGTCCATGCCGGGAGTGAAGCCCGCTTCCGGATTGCCGCTGCGATCGACGCCCTGATCGACCAGCCGTATGCCGCGCACTGCCCCGTTCTCGATCAGCGCTTCGCGCGCGGGCATGCCCGGCCAGATTTGCACCGCGCCACCCGACATCAATCGCGCTGCCGACCCACTGATTGAACTGGCCGATCGAAAGCACCAAGCCATCTTTCTTATGGAGGAAACGCCGGCGTGTAGCGGCAGTTCGAATGCGTCGTGATCGAGCTTTGCAAGTTTTCGTGCGCCGCGAAGCAGACGATCGGCGATGCGCAGAGCGCGCGAACGGCGGCTGGCGCCGATGGGATCCAGCAGGTACACCAGCTTCTCGCTCGTCACTGACGCAGCCATTGGAATCTGCGGCGGGATCGAGATCGGGAAAGCTGGCGCGAATGCCGCGCGCGCGAGTCACCACGCCCGACACGCCGAAGCCGATGTCGTCGGCGCGCTCATAGCAGATGACCTGCAGTGGCATGCCCGGCATCACGGCGCTCTCGATGGCAGGTGTGCCGTCTTCTTTCAGCAGCTTCCGCGACAGCGTCGTCAGGAAGCCGCCCATCGCCGGACCGAAGCCGACACATGCGATATCGACGTCGATGCTGGCGCGCTCGATGACAGTTGTTCAACCGTGCTCAATGCTGCCTCATCGTGGATAGTCGAGTGCCTCGGGGATCATGACCTTCGAGAGCGCTTCGGCGGCGCGATCTTTCGCCAGTTGCGCGCCGGTCAGGCACCCATCGAGCTTGGTGCGAATTCGCTGAAATGCTTCCAGCCCTTTGCATGACGCGCACGGGCCGGCCTTGAGCGGATGCGAGCCGTCTTCGCCGATCACATCGACGGCGCAGGCGCTGATGCCGGGAATGAAGCCCTCCAACTCATCCAACTCGTCGCTGCGGAAGCAGCCTTTGTAGCCTTCGTCATCCCACGCCGGATGCCGGTTGTAACCGAAAACCAGCTCGGCGCAAATGCGCCCCACTTCGCCGGCCGACCGCGCAGTCTGGATGTGACACAGATCGGTGAACAGATTGAGCGTGCCGGCCAGACCCTCGGCGACCACCGGGTTTTCCGGCCCGCGCTTCTCCAGCTCAATCACATCGAGGACGAACTGTCGCGCTGCCAGCAGCCAGCACAGCGCATCGGCCATGGGGAAGGTCACGCCCTGACGAGCGCTCTGGTACAGCGCGCTGCCGTCAGCATCGGTAGCAATCTGAAGATGCTCGAAGGTCCACAGCCAGAGCTCCATGGCGGTCGCAATCGTGCAGGCGCCCGTTCCCGGACGATGCTCAGCCACGCGGCGCATCTCCGCAATCCATTGCCGGAATTGTGCCAGGAACAGCTCGCTGGTCATGGTGACGCTGAGATTGCGCCGTTGCACCGCCTCGGGGCCTTCGTATGTGGCCTCAAGCTGCGCGTCCATCCACTTGTAAGCGAGGAAGCCGGGACAATCTTCGGTGATCCCGTAGCCGCCCATCAGGCTCAGCGCTTCGCGCATCGCGTTCGCGCCGGTGCCGGTGTTCCACAGCTTGGCCGCCGGGCAGAGCACGTTCGCCACCGCATCTTTCAATGCGAATTGCACCAGCGGCTCAGCTCGTACAACCTCGTATCTCCCGTTTCGTTTCCCTGGCGACAGATCTTCCTGCTGCAGAAACTCCAGCGCTGCCCGATTCACCTCGCGGAAGAACTTCATCTCCGCTTTGCCGCCGCGGATGCTCTTCTCGGCGAGTATTTCGACCTTTTGCTTCTCCAGCGGATCGACTTCGTCGTACAGTCGCGCCGCCGCAAAGCCGAGCGAAGCGCCGGCCTCGCCCATCGCCCACAGGCCCGCGAGCCTATGCAGCGCGTCCTGGCGCTGCTGAATGCCGAATTCGTAACGCAGGCTGCCGGGCTTGGCCTGTTCCGATCCGCGGAAGCGTCCACGCTGATAGCGAATGATCGGCTCAACCGCTGACAGAAGCTTCGCCGACGTCATCAGCGCCACTGTTACGCGCGTGCGCTTGAAAACCGCTTCGATAACCTCGCTGTGGCTGTAGTTGGGAACGATCACGCCGTCCTTGATCCTGTAGCCGCCGACAATGCGGCTCGCCGGCACCTGTACGCTGAAGAATCGGATCGCACGTCGAGGAAAGCTGATGCACCAGCTTGCGCGTGGCCGCGCCGCGATCGAAGGTCCCGGGATCACCTTCTTCGACGATTACGATGCAGGAGCCCTTGATTCGCTCATCGTCGGAATCCACTGCCGCGGTGACGAAATTGGCGAAGCCCATGTTGGTGATGAAGCGGCCGCGCTTCTCCAACTGCAGCACGGCTCGTGTCCCTCTTCCCACTTCGCGACGCGAAGCTTGCCGCCGAGAATGCCGGTGTCGACGCCGACGTAGGGAATAGGCTCGGTCAGGCAAAAAGCACCGCGCCAAGGTGCGCGACCTTCGCCGTCCGCAGGCGGAGCTGCGAGCGACATGTAGTGGGTTCGCTGCTCGGGCGTCCCGCGCTCATGGATCGGAGCCAGCGCGAGGCACCCGGCAAGGCTGCAGGTTGCCGCGCCGGCATCGACCCACGCCAGTTCAAACGCCGTCAGCGCCAGGGCCAGGTTCTTCGGGCCGACGAGAAAGCCGCCTTGCTTCGGGCTCCATGAACACTGCAGTGATGCCCGACTGGTCGAACGCCTCGAGCAATGCTGCCTTCTTCTCGGTCCATTCGTGGGTCGCGCGCGCCCCTTCGGCCACCAGTCGCGCTGCCGGACCTCGAGCAACCTCGCGTGCCGATTGCACCAG
Source organism: uncultured Acidobacteriaceae bacterium (assembly GCA_963747045.1). Classification (GTDB taxonomy): domain Bacteria; phylum Acidobacteriota; class Terriglobia; order Terriglobales; family Acidobacteriaceae; genus Bog-257. The sequence goes on from CAVVDN010000031.1 coordinate 72,592, forward strand.
CATCTGCAGGTCATAGCGATCGGCGAAACGCCAGAGAATCTGCCGCACGCTGTCGTCGGGGAGAGTTCGGATGGTTTCGGATCGCAACTTCGGCGCGCTGCTAGCCATGCGATCACCTCCGCTTGAATTGACCTTTCATTGTGCGGGGTGGACGAACCGGCGTTCTGTGACCGCAGTCATAGGCAGTCGTGACGCCCAGGGATGAGTGGGACGGAACACGAGGTTCGGGGCGAGTTTCCACGGTGACTCGGCTGGCGAGTCTATCGTCGCCCTTCTGTGTTGATGGAGAAGGTTTCCTACTTGTGGTTCTTGTTGGCCCAGTTCGCGGCCAGTCTCAACTGCTCGTTCACCTGCTCCAGCAGGTCTTTGGCTTTCTGGGCGTGGCCGTTCATATCAAACTCGTTCGCCTGCTGCGCTGTGACGATCTTCTGATAGGCCTGCTCCGACAAGCGCTGGGCGGCGGCCAGGTTGGGGTGGTTATGCGGATTGATGTTCTGCGCCGGCTTCTGCGCAACCAGCATGCCTCCGCAGAATAGCGCGGCGGCCAAAATTGCTCTCACCACATTCTTCTTCATGAACTTCCTCCTTGTTTCATCTTTTCTGTGTTACCGGCGAGCGGCAGTCTAGCATTCGGACACTCCGAAGAAGCGCTGCTGTGCGGCCACGGCTGCGGTTTGCACGTTTACGAGAGAATCACTCAGTTCTTGAAACCCCAACTCGTTATTAAAGTTTTGTCTCCGTCAATTGGATAGGAGTCGAACACAGCTTCGCGGCTCTCTGTCTTAGGTTCAGGCCGCGCGCGGATGCATCCCGAAAGCGAACGAGCTGATCAATCTAACCCCGACCACGGTTTGACCACGTTTTTTCCCCGCCTGTAAGATCAGGGTTCGAGCCGTTTCATCGAAACCAACGCATGTCCTACGAACTTCCCAAAGCCTATGATCCAGGCGCGATCGAGTCGCGTTGGGCGGAGTACTGGGTGCGCGAGCAACTCTTTCACGTGGAGACTCCGGCTGCGGATTCGCAAACGCCGGTGTTTACGCTGATTCTGCCGCCGCCCAACGTCACCGGCCGACTGCACATGGGCCACATGCTGAACCAGACGGAGATGGACATCATCGTCCGCTGGCACCGCATGCGCGGATACACGACTCTGTGGCTTCCCGGGACCGATCACGCCGGCATCGCTACCCAGATGATGGTGGAGCGGCAGCTCGCCGCCGAGGGCAAGTCCCGCCGCGACATCGGCCGCGAGGCTTTCATCGCGCGCGTGTGGGACTGGAAGCAGCACTACGGCGGCGCCATACTCGACCAGATGAAGCGGCTGGGGGCGTCGGTCGACTGGTCGCGCGAGTACTTCACCATGGACGAGCGCATGTCGCGCGCGGTGCGCGAGGCCTTCGTCCGCCTCTATGAAGAAGGGCTGATCTATCGCGGCAAGTACATCGTCAACTGGTGCCCACGCTGCATCACCGCGGTTTCCGATCTCGAAGTCGCACACGAGGAAACTCCCGGCAAAATTTGGGAGATTCGTTATCCCGTGGTCGGCAGCAGAGACGAGTTCATCGTGGTCGCCACCACGCGACCCGAGACCATGCTGGGCGATACCGCCGTCGCCGTGAACTCGGGCGACGAACGCTACCGCCATCTGCACGGCAGAAACGTTTTGCTGCCGCTGATGAATCGCGAGATCCCGATCATCACCGACGACATCCTCGCCAATCCCGAGTTCGGCACCGGCGCGGTGAAGGTCACGCCGTCGCACGATCCCAACGACTTCGAGGCCGGCCTGCGCAACAACCTGCCGCAAATCGAGGTGATGAACGAAGTCGCGCAGATGAACGAAAACGCGGGCCCGTACAAAGGCCTGGACCGTTTCGAGGCGCGGCAGAAGGTTCTCGAAGACCTCGAAAAAGGCGGATTCCTGGTCGGGGCGAAGGACTACATTGTGCCCCTGGGCAAATGCGATCGCTGCAAGACGATCGTCGAGCCGCGCCTCTCCACGCAGTGGTTTGTGAAGATTCAGCCGCTCGCTGACCGCGCGATTGAAGTGGTCGAAAACGGCGACATCAAGTTCGTTCCGGAGAATTACGCGCGCACGTACTTCGAATGGATGCGCAACATCCACGACTGGTGCATCTCGCGGCAACTGTGGTGGGGACATCGCATTCCCGCCTGGCATTGCAAGCCGTGCGGCGAGATCGTGGTCGCGCGCGAGGCGCCGTCGAAGTGCCCGAAGTGCGGCGACGCGGTTGAGCAGGACAACGACGTGCTCGACACCTGGTTCTCGTCGGGCTTGCTGCCGTGCTCTGCGCTGGGTTGGCCCGACAGCACGCCCGACCTCGACGCGTTTTATCCCACGAGCCTGCTCATCACCGGCTTCGACATCCTCTTCTTCTGGGTCGCGCGCATGATCATGATGAATTGCCACTTCATGCGCGGCCATGGGAAGGGAGAGGTTCCGTTCCGCGACGTGTATATCCACTCGCTGGTGCGCGATGCCGAGCGCCAGAAGATGTCGAAGACCAAAGGCAACGTGGTCGACCCGATCGAGATCATCGAAAAGTATGGAACCGACGCGGTGCGCTTCACGCTGGCGTCCATGGCGGCGCCGGGCACCGACATCGCCTTCTCCGAGAGCCGCACCGAGAGCTATCGCGCCTTCGCTAACAAGATTTGGAACGCCGCGCGCTTCCTGTTCATGAATGTAGACAAGGCACAGGAAGCCGGGGTGTGGTCGCTGGAGGAATTCAAGAACTCCCACAATGTCGGGGCTCCGATTCCTTCCGATTCGGTTGGCGGAAAAGGTGGGTCTGAAGGCATTCCTGGCTTCACCGTAGCAACGCTGGAAGACCGCTGGATTCTCTCGCGCTTCAACCGCGTCGCGCAGGAGATCGACGACGCCCTCGCCGCATATCGCTTTCACGAAGCGGCGCACGTGGTCTATCACTTCTTCTGGGGCGAGTACTGCGACTGGTATCTGGAGCTGATCAAGCCTCGCCTCGCCGCCGAGAACCGCGAACCAGCTCGCGCGGCTTACGCGAACCTCATCGGCATTTTCGAAGGCGCGCTACGGCTGCTGTCGCCGTTCATGCCCTTTATCACGGAAGAGTTGTGGCACGCCGTTTACGATGGAAGGCCACCTGCGAAGTCGATTGCGCTGGTCGCGTATCCCGGGCCCGATCCGGCGCAGATGAACACGGATGCCGAGACCGAGATGGCAATCCTGCAAGACCTGATTGTCAGCGTGCGCAACGTTCGCGCCGAGCTGAAGGTCGAGCAGAAGCAGAGGCTACCGATCGAGATTTTTGCTGACGCGAATCTGCAGGCGATGATTGAAGGTAATCGCGGAGCCGTGGAACGCCTGGCGAACGTGGAGAGCATCGCCTTCGTTCGTGAATCGCTCGCCAAGGCAGCGGGAGCACGCAGCACCTCGCGCTTCGACGTCCGGGTCGTCTATGAGCGCCAGATCGACGCTGGGGCAGAGCGCGAGCGTCTGAATAAGGAACTCGCCAGGCTAAGCGGCGAGCTCACACGTGCGACGGCGCAATTAGGCAACGAGGCATTTTTGTCGAAGGCTCCGCCGAAGGTCGTTGAGGGATTGAAGAAGCGCAAGGCGGAAGTTGAGATGCTGATCGAAAAGATCAAATCAGCGCTGGATGAGCTGGACCTGTGAAGCAATGACCCTTGCCGTTACGGGCTCGAAGGACCATAAGCAAGGTGCTTTGTGTCAGGGCACGACTTCAGTCGTGCCGGGTGATTGAAGAGGTAAATGGGCTTTAGCCCCTGCCAAAGCGGGTGGAGCACCGCTTCAGCGGTGCATTTAAGATGTGCTGAATGAGCCGGCTTTAGCCGCTGAGGTCCATCTGGCGACCTTACCTCAGGCGCTGAAGCGCTAACGGATACAGGATTGCAACGTACGCCTGAAGGCGTACTCCACTCGCGAGGGCTATCTTGGACTGGACAACCCGCAGAGTAACGTCACTTTTGGAGAACGCGCTGCTCGAAGACCGGGCGACGCGCGACGCCACCACCTACGCCTGCATCGATGTCAACCAGCGCGCTGCGGCGACCATTATCGCCAAGCAGGATTGCGTGCTCTCCGGAGTGGGCTGCATTCGCCGCATCCTCGACGTCTTCGCTGTGCTCGACGGTACCGTCACTTCGCATCCCGAGGTCACCAGCCACACCGAGATTTTCGACGGCGTGCGGCTGCGCAAAGGGCAATCGATTGCCGTCGTGGTCCACAATGCGCGCGTGGCGCTCTCCTGCGAGCGCGTCATCCTGAACATCATGCAGCGCATGAGCGGCATCGCGACCCTCACCCGCAGATATGTCGACGCAATCGAGGGAACGAAGGCCATCATTCTCGACACACGCAAGACCGTGCCCGGCCTGCGCATGCTCGATAAATACTCCGTCACCTGCGGCGGCGGGCATAACCATCGCCTCGACCTCAGCGATGGCGTGCTGATCAAGAACAACCACATCGCTCTGGCCGGTGGAGTCGTTCCCGCTCTGGAGCGCGCGCTGCGCAATCGTCGCGGTTCCGAAACCGTCGAGATCGAGGTGCGCTCGCTGGAAGAACTCGACCTGGTGTTGCAACATGGTGCGGAAGCCGTGCTCCTCGACAACATGACTCCGGATCAGGTGCGGCAGGCGGTGGAGCGTGTGCAGAAGTCGGGCCGGCCGGTGCCGCTGGAAGCTTCCGGCGGAATCACGCTGGAGAATATCCGTGACTATGCGGAAAGCGGTGTGGACTTCATCTCCGTCGGCGCGCTGACGCATTCCGTGCAAGCCGTCGATCTGAGCATGCGACTCTCGCCGGCGTGAGGAGCAGTCGGCACTGGTGTTAGTACTGGCCTTCAGGCCAGCGTAAACCCGGCGACTTCTTGTCTTTTGCCGCCAGGATCATCACGATGATCGTGGCGGCAAAGGTGGAGAACCAGCCTTCACGCGGCGCTGAAGCGCCGCACTACCCGAATTCGCGCACGCGGCGTTGACGCTTCGCACTACCCGAATTCGCAGAAAAACTATCGTCCCGCTTCGTCCTCGCGCATAATCTTCTTATCGCTCCTGCCGCACCAACTCGCATCGACACTCGCGCGGAATCGCCCACCGACGCGCGCCTCAGCCGCATCGTGCGTCTGCTGAGCGACAACGCTACCGTTGTCATCAGCGGACAGCGCATCGCGGAAGAGTTGGGCACGTCGCGCTCCGAGGTGTGGCGGGCAGTACAATATCTTCGCCAGCTCGGGGTGCAAATCACCGGACACCTCGCCACCGGATATCAGCTCATGGCCGTTCCCGATCTGCTGTTGCCTGACGTTCTCCGCCCGCTGGTGAGCGGCACGATCTTCGCCAATCACCTCCATCACTATTTCAGCATCGGATCGACAAATGTGACGGCGATGCAGGCTGCGGCGGCGGGCGAGCCCGAAGGCGCCGTGTTCCTCGCTGAAAAACAGACAGCCGGCCGCGGGCGCGGCGCTCACACCTGGGAGTCCAGGCAGTCCGTTGGCATCTACTGCTCGGTTGTGCTGCGCCCGGAGATGTCGCCGCTGGAGGCGCTCTATCTTTCCTTAATGACCGGCATCGCCGTGGCCGAGGCCGTCGAACGCACCACCGTCATGAAGCCCGACCTGCGCTGGCCCAACGATGTTTTGCTGAACGGCCGAAAGTTTTGCGGCATCCTCACTGAGATGAACGCCGAGCCTACGCGCGTCCGCCACTTGGTCGTGGGCATCGGCATCAACGTGAATCAGGCATCGTTCTCCGGCGAACTGGAGCCTATCGCAACGTCGCTCCGCATTGAGAGCGGCCGCGAATGGTCGCGCGTGGAGCTGACTGCGGCTCTGCTAAAATCGCTCGACAATCAGTACCGTGCGCTGGCCGAAGGACGCCCTGATGCACAGGCCGCAATCCTTCGCAATTTTGAGCAACGCTCCTCGTTCGCCCGCGGGCGTCACGTCGAGATCGACGAGGACAGCAGCAAATACCGCGGAGTGACCGAAGGCCTGGATCGCCGCGGCTTTTTGCTGGTGCGCACGGACGAAGGCACGCGAACCGTTTTGTCCGGCGCCGTGCGCGCTCTGGACGGGAAATAGCTGATGCTTCTAGTCGTCGATGTCGGCAACACCAACACGGTCCTGGGCGTGTTCGACTCGCAGAATGGAGCCGAGGGTTACGGGCCGCTCATCGCGCACTGGCGCGTCTCCACCACTAAGACGCAAACCGTGGACGAATATGGCGTGCTGTTTCGCAATCTGTTTGCGATGAGCGGCATCGAGTTCACTGCCGTCGAGGGCACGGTGATCTCGTCGGTCGTGCCGCCGCTCGATACGACCCTGCGCGAAGTGTGCGAGCGTTATTTCCGCTCGCAACCGCTTTTCATCGAGCCGGGAGTTAAGACGGGCATGCCGGTGTTCTACGACAATCCTGCCGAGGTCGGCGCGGATCGCATTGTGAACAGCGTTGCGGCCTTCGAGAAGTTCGGCGGCCCCTGCATCGTGGTGGACTTCGGTACGGCGACGACCTTCGATGTGGTCTCGAAAAACGGCGAATACCTGGGCGGCGTGATCACGCCCGGCATCGGCATATCGTCCGATGCGCTGTTCGCGCGTACGGCCCGGCTGCCGCGCGTCGATGTCCGCAAACCGCCGCGCGTGATCGCGACCAACACGGTGAACAGCTTGCAGTCCGGTTTGTACTACGGCTACATGGGCCTGATCGACGGCATCCTCGAGCGGCTCATCGCCGAGCTCGGCGGCAACGTCGCCGTGGTCGCGACCGGCGGCCTGGCGGGGCTGATGGGCGAAGGTTCCAAGTACATCCGCGAGGTTGATGATCTGCTGACGCTCGACGGGCTGCGGATCATCTACGAACGCAACCAGGCGCATGGCAAACGCCGCGCCGAGCACGGCGGTAACAGCAGCGACACGGTCGCGCGCCAGAGCCGGGCCGCCCGCAAGCGCGGATGATGGCGAGGCCGGGTGGAGCACTGCTTCAGCAGTGCATTGGAGCGATTTTCATCCAGGGCGGCTTTAGCCGCTGAGGCGACGCGGTTTCACCTCAGGCGCCGCAGCGCGCGCATTCATAATGACCGCCATGCACGCCTGAAGGCGTGCTCTACCTATCGGAACCCTGCTGACCCAGGTCTCTGCCGTGGAAAACTACTTCAACTACTTCACCGAAATCGAGGAGCAATTTCAACGACGTCGCGGTACGTTGTTGCTGCTCTCGCCGCTCGATTGGGCGCTGATGGAAATCTGGAAGGATGCGGGTATTCCGCTCGCCGCCGTGCTGCGGGGCATCGATACGACTTTCGATAAGTGGGAGCGGCGTCCGCGCAAGACGCGCAAGATCAACGGCCTCGCGTTCTGCGCGCAGGAGGTGCTGGCCTCCGCTGAAGAGATGAAGGATGCGGCTGTCGGCGCGCCGGCGAAGCAGTCGCGTGATAGCGGCCTCGAGCACACCCGGGTGATGGACTATCTCACACGCAATGCCGATTCGCTGGAGCAAGTCGACTTGCCGGGCGCCACGCGAGACATGGCGCGAGAGGTGGCTGCTACTCTTCGCTCTCTAGCCGAGCCACTCAAGCAATCGGCCCTCAGCATGGAAGACCTGGAGCGGCACCTTACCGTAGTTGAAGAGAAGCTGCTCGCGGCATTGCTGGCCGCTACCCCCGATGAGGCGTTGTATCAGGTGCGCGCCGACGCCGATCGTGATCTCGCTCCTTACCGCCGCAAGATGAACGCGCCGCAAATCGAGCAACTCCAGAAGCAGTACATCCACAAGCGCCTGCTGGAGCAGTACCACGTCCCGCGACTGAGTTTGTTCTACATGTGAGAAAAGCAGCACTTAGCATTTAGCTGTTGCCACTGGGAGCTGGAACTTCGCGCTTGCGGCTAAGTGCCGACTGCTAAATGCTAAGTGCCGCCTTTAGAAATGCGACTTCACCCGCTGCTCGCCCAGGACCTTGCCCGTCTGATCGAACCAAACCACCAGATACTCCGGCTGAAAGATCGAATACCAGTAGCGATAGATGTACTCTTCGCTGCAGCCCGCTGGAACGGGAGTCATCGTGCCGCACGAAGCTTCGCGGCTGGGGTCGCCCAGCAGTTGGCGCACCACGTCATTAGAGTCGCCGATCGTCACCTGGCCGGAGTTCTTGCGCAACTTGTCATCATGCTCGTAAGCCCAGATGGCGGCGATGACCAGCGCGAGCGCGAGAATGATAAAAACGATACGAGTTGCCATCTGAATGACGCGTTGTCCGTGCTGGCCAACAACCGCGAAAAAGCGCTGCCCATAGTTTACCGGGCAGACTCGCCGAGCCGAACGCGCCTCCGGCCGTAGCCAAAAATCGTCGCGCCAAACCAACATTGGCGGACAAGTTTTGTGACGCTCTCCTCCGCGGTATCATTCCGGTATGATGTTTCTCACAGGGCGGAATAGGGACGAGGCATAAGGTCCGTTTTGAGTGGTAGCCGAACTGGTTCTATATCTCTACCAGCTTGCCGACAACCACGTGAGAAGCGGTTTGCAGCTCGGGAGTAAAGATGAGTTTCGCTGATAAACACGAATCGTTTGCCGCTGTTCAACAAGTCGCACGCCGTTCCGACCCCCGTCCGCCGAAGCGAAGCCGAGAGCGGCTGGTGCTCAGCGTCCTCATCAGTCTCTTGCTGTTGGCTCTCTCGGCAGGGTGCAGCGGCTTCTTCATCAATCCTTCGCTCAGCTCGATTTACATCAACCCGGCCTCGGCCACGGTCGCCGTCAGCAACACGGTCCAGATGATCGCCTATGGCACGTACTCCGACGGCAGCCAGTCGCAGATCACCGGAAGCTCGGTGGGTTGGTCGAGCTCGAATACCGATGTGGCGACGGTCACTTCGCCGGGTGGATTGGTAACCGGGGTTGCCACCGGCACTGCCACTATGACTGCCAGCGCCCAGGGAGTCAGCGCGACGGCCAACGTCAGTGTGACGTTAGCCAACATAAACACCCTGGTCATCACGACTACCCAGGGAAGCACGACGCCGATCTCCACGGCCACACTTTCCGGAGCACCGGCAACCTTGCAGTTTTATGCCTACGCCAATTCGAACCCGGCCAATGATGTGACCGACGCGGTGACCTGGAGTTCGTCGAATACCAGTGTGGCGACCATCAGCAGTGGGCTCTCCAGCGGTAATGGTCTGGTGACCAGCGTGGCCGCGGGCACTACCAACATCACCGCCAGCACCTTCAACAGCACTACTGGCGCAACCGTGAACAGCCAAACCGTCGTGCTGACCGTGCAGTAATCACTCTTGAGGTTGAAGTGAGGGCATGGCCAACGCTGTGCCCTTTCTTGCTTTGCGGCAGTTCCTGCTAGGGCGCGAAGTAGCCGGAGATGTCCAGGATCAACTGCGTGTAGCCCGAGCCTGGGCCGGGATTCCCTTGCCCGGCGAAGGCGTCAGTCGAGCCGTCGACGTTCGGCACAATCGCCATATTCGACGTGATGAAGCCGTCGTAGGCATTCAGGGTCGAGACCACCGGCTGACCGCCTTGCGAGTCATCCGGCCACAACGTCAGATAGCCCAGCGACGCCCTCGGTACCACGGTCGCGTTGAAGACGTATCCGCCGGCGTTTCCCGGAGGCGCGCACTGACTGGTTGCAATCGGCACGACGATCTCGCCCGTGAACGGCTGGCCGTTGTTGTTACGGCTGTCGTACGCGCGGCATGGCGCGACGGGATAAAACGAGTACCCTCCCGTTCCCGGCGCGGCGAAGTACCCGTTAATGTCGACGATTAGATCCGTGTCGTTGAAGGCGTAGGTAGCGATCTCGCCCCCATTCCCAACCGGAACAATCGCCGCGTTCGCAACTACCCTCGCCCTAGGATTGTTCAGCGTTGAAACCGTTGGCTGCGGCTGGCCCTGCGCCCACACCGTCAGATACCCCAGCGGCTGACCGGGCTCGTGCGGCACCACCGTGAAGTTCATGGAATACGCCCCAATGTTCAGCCCTGACGGAATGCAACTGCTCTCCCGCACGGGGAAGTCGCGTTCGACCTGCGCCGAAAGATAGGGCCCGCCCAAATCGCCATTCGCCCCGCGCGTATCGACCACCCGGCACGGCGGCAACGGGTAGAACTGCAAAGTTTGCGAACTGGACGGCGCGAAGTAGCCGTCGATATCCAGAATGACATGAGTGGTGTTGGTTACGTAGACGCTTACCGCGCCGTCGAACCCAGCCGGAACGATGGCCGCATTGGCCTTCGTGCGGGCGTCAGGGGAGTTCAGCGTGGAAACCAGCGGCTGGTCCTCTCCCACCGGCCAAATGGTCAGGTAGCTCAGGGGCCCTTCCGGCGCCACAGTCACATTCAGCGAGTACGCCGTCGCGGTGTTGGGAATATTGCATCCCCCGAGTTGCGGCACGGGGAAGTTCCGCGACGTGCCTCCGCGTATCGGGTCGTTGTTGGCGCGCGTATCGACGAGGCGACATGGCATTACCGGGACAAACTGCACCGGCGAGGTGAACTCACCAGTGACGGAATAGTTTTGCGTCAGGGTTACGTTGCAGGAAGCGGTACCGGTGCAAGCTCCTATCCAGCCCCCAAAGGTCGAGCCTAAGGCCGGTGATGTAGTCAGTGTTACCTGGGAATTCTGCTGATAGATGGCGCTGCACGTGCCCGGGCAATTGATCAGGCCATCGGCGCTGCTTACGATTCCGTTTCCGGTGACGGTCACGCTCAATGTGTAGGACCCGCCGGCGATTGGAAAAAAGTTCGCACCGGGGCTCAGGTTGGCATTCATAACCACATTGCAGTAGCCCGTATTGCTACAACCATTGCTCCAGCCATAAAAGTAGTAACCTGGCGCGGGCGTTGCACTCAGCGTCACTACGCTTTGGGGCGCATAGTTATGAACGCACAGCGACGGACAACTGACGAAGCCGTCGTTGCTGTTGACGGTGCCCCCATATCCGTTGTAGACAGCTAGAACGAAGTCGCCTTGCATGCTGTCCCAGTTGTTCACTAAATTGCTCACGTTGATGCTGCCCAGGCCTGTGGCAGCGTTATAGCCGAAGCTCTGCGGAAATGCCCCTTGGAAGGTCGAAGTCGAAGTGGACAGCAAGCCATAGCGATCGCCGTTGGTGTTGGTGAAGCAATTCGGCGTGCCGGTGGCGCAAGGCTGGTCGTTGTTGGTGACTAGGCAACCCGAGCCGTCCCCGTTTATACAGCTTTGTTCGTATTGGTTCGTCCGATTGATGTCATGGAACGTGCAATTCTGAAAGATCCCAGCGTTGTTATAAGTCACCCAAGCTTGGAAGTTCGAGCCTTCGCAGGTGTAAAGGCTAGGGATGGTTGTAGACAGGTTCGGTGAAGTGGGCGTGCCATATTCCAAAGTAGCGAGGCGGTACAAATTGTAGTTCGCCTGTCCCTGGCGCACCCCCGTCGCCTGATTGACCAGTCCCAAGATGCCGGCCAACTGCGGCGCAACGAACGAGGTGCCTCCGGCGCCGAGCGCGTAGGCATTCGAATTATTCGAGTAGTCGCACGGAGCGATATCGGATTCGCAAAACACCAGCAAGTGGTGCCAGAAACCATCGGCTGCGAACAGCGAAATGTCGGGCAGATTGCGGAACTGCGTTGACGTGTAATTCGTGCTCAGTCCAACGCCATACGCGCTTTGCCAGCTCGGCAATCCATAAATCGTACTAATGCCGCCGGAACCGCCGTCGAGGTAGGTGTATGGATAATGCTCGTGGAAGTTTGTTGTGTCATTGCACAGTCCTTCCGCACCGTTGGGGTAGTTCATGCCATAATTACGACTGTAGAAATCGAGTAACAATGGGCTGGTACAGGTATCGTTCCAGGACATCTCCGTAACATAATTCAGGGCCGATTCATAATACGGACCATTGTCGTAGAACCATTCGCTATTGCCGAAATAGGAATAGGTATCGCTGAAATCGGTGCCCCCGGCAGCCACGTTGTACGGGGTAGAGGCAAGGCCGTTCACCGAAAGCCCGGTTTCGCCAACATCTTGCCCGTTCGGTCCCCGCATGTTTCCGCGATCACAGACGTCATCACCGGAGTCGCCGGAAGAGATCACGGGGGTTTGACCTTCGGCCACGGCTTGCTGCCACAAACTGTTATAGAAGTTGTTCGTTTGGAGGCCGAAGTTCGGCAGCTGCGCTTCACAAACGCCGAAGCTCTCGCTGAAAGCTGAAACCGTGCTGTCGAGATTGTTGACGATATAGATGGCGGACAAGTCTCCACCAAAGGTCGTCGTCGTATCCTGGCAGGAGACTAAATCAATCGTGGCTGCCGGCGCCGTGACTCCTATCCATTGCACGTCGACATCGGCTTCGGTCTCACCGTAGGGGGTGATGCCTGGGTCGCCGCAATAGCCGCCGATGCCGTTGATGTAATTAACGCCTCCCTGCGTGTTGTTCGGCGTCGGCGGG
>CAVVDN010000032.1:0-57122 GCA_963747045.1 uncultured Acidobacteriaceae bacterium
TAGATGGGCTGGGGTTCAATGCTGGGTCTGTGCGCGTTCCGGCGGGATCGGGCGTCGGTGGCGCAGGCGGAGTCGTGGGGTCTTGCGTATTTTGCGCCTGCTGCTCCTGTGCTTCTTGCTTCTTGTCATTTTGTCCGGGAAGGGGTGTACCACCACTCGGGACCTCCGGCTCTCCGTCATGCCCATCCGGATCGCGCAGGGTCATGGGGTTGTTCACAACATACGCGTACAGGTTCAGGCTCTGCGGGTTGTCCAACTTGGCGTAGGGTACCGGGTCGGGGCGGCTGCTGTATTCGTCATGATCCGGCTGGTAGAAGCTGCCCTGGCCCCATCCGTAGAAGCGGGCGCCGAAATAATCTACCAGCATGTCCGGATCGCGCTCCTTGCCGGTGAACTTATAGTTCTGCGTACAGGTATTCGTGTACACCTGCTGCTCATCGCCCCACGGAAAATAATCAGCGTCGTAGCACTTGTTGCCGGTTGCGTCTACGCTCATGCGCGACGTCCCGAGATGGTCGCTATAGTAATAGAACGGTGTGTAGAGATTGTAGACCCGCGCCATCCGCTGGTCCCCTAGATAAAGATATTCGTTGGTAGTGCTTCCATCTGCCTCCTGAAAACGCGGCCGAAGGCGTCGTACCAGAAGGTTCGCGTGCCCGAGGCGCCGCCCGAAACCTGTACTCGGCGCCCGTCGCCGTCGTAGAGCATGGATATGCGATAGCTGGTTTGGTAATACCACTGATCTTCGGCATTGAAATCATTGTAGACGTAGCTCTAGCCGGTCACGGAAGCGCGGACTGGACGTCAGAAACAGCCAGCTGTTGCGCTGCTTCGACTATCCCGGGCTTATCCAGCGCTGTTTCGCCGGCATTTCTAGTCCTTGCCGTTCTCAATCTCGTCGTCGCGTTGGGCCTTTATAGTATCCCCATGCCCACGGACCAGACAAAGATAAACCCCATAATCAGCACCCACCCGAGCCCCAGAATCGTGTCCACCAGCTTGGCAAATCTCCGCAACGGGTCTTTGCGAGTCATCCAATCCAGAAGAAGCAACAGGAAGATCATTAATGTTCCACCATAAACCACAAACGCGGCGGTGCCCTCCAGGATGCGATCAAGCGATGGGATAACAAAGAGAGCCGCGAGAAAAAGACTTAGGATGACGACGACGATTCTAAGCCCATAACTAATGTATGTGTTCACATTCGTATTCACTCAGGTGCTCCATGATTACTTTTGGCAGAACGTTTGCACACTCTGGGTAAGGTGGTTCCAAATGGCGGACTCTAGCTGTTTCCCGCCGAGATTGAACGAAACCTGCGACAACTTCCCGGAAAATTGTGCATCGACGTTGACGCTAAACTGTACCTGGCCGTTGGAAGCCGGAGCAGCAGAGAAGGTCACCGTGCCATTGTCGAACGGATGCATTCCCGGCACTGTTGCGAACGAAAAACTTGTCGGCCCCACAGATTGAACAGTAACCGCTGATGTTCCGCCTAAATGCGAGGGTAATCCGTAACCGATTGGTCCGTCTATATAAATCGTGCTCCCTTGCGTGAGCGTACCTTTCTGAAGGAATGTAACGCTAAGTGGTCCGGACTGCCAATCCGCTGCAGCTGCAAAGTTATTCTCAAGATACTTGATCACAGCCTGTGGCGATTGGCTACAAGGAAAAGTTCCCCCGAAAGGGCGTTTCACGGCTCCGCCACCCCCACCCGCACCGCTACCAGCTCCAAAGAAGAATCCCACTAGAACACTGCACGGGTAATAGACTGCTCCGCCGTCTGGTCCGGTATTAGATTGGCATGTACCAGTAGTGTAAACGGGGCCGCCACCGCCACCTCCTCCCTGTGGCGCGAAACCTTTGCATCTGTCAGTTTGAATCCCGTCGTTGAACGCACCGATGCAGGCTCTCCGCACTTTGGCTCGAAACGGCTGGTTGGCGTGTTCTCCGACTTGGCGGAGAAAAGCGTCTCCCAATTTGTTGGCAGACGACGGATATTTCGAGTGGTGCATTTTGCGTACGCCGCTTCGGGCGACGGAAAAGCGACTTAGCCTACTGGCTAAAACGTCCGCAAAAGGATAACGCCATGCTGGTGCGATGGCAACCGGCGACATCTGCGCTAGATTCGGCCAGCGAATACGGAACCTGCGAAAAAAGCGCGGATGGACACAGACCTATATGGCGAGCCACACCGGTTTGGGCAGCGTCTACATCAGCCAGTTGGAACACGGAAAGAAAGAGCCGGGTCTGCGGACGATTGAGATTCTTGCGCTCAGCTTCGAGATGACGCCCGCCGAACTGCTTCGCGGCATTGCGGGAAAGCCGCGATGAGCGATGTCCAGTTTCCAATAATATGGAACTAGGAACTTCGCGCCGCCACCTGCCTTGAGATAGTTCGGTTGTCGTTTCCAAGAAAATTAGTTACCTGCGTACTCGCGCGGATAGGTATGGAGAGAGGACGGTGCACGGAAGGTGCACAGCTGTGCCCGACTTCGAAAGGCTTATCCGAATATCACTCTGTAATCCGACGGTAAATCACTGAATCCAAACAGCAGAACGGGAACATCTTTGTTTAGGAAACCGCTGCTCTATCCATCTGAGCTACAGGGCCGCGCGTCCTGACTGGCGAGGTTGGGTCTAGTTTATCGCAGCCGTGGGTGCGTGCTGGTCTTCGCCACTCCGCGGTTACAGATCCGGAAAGTGCCTATGACTTTAGGCGTGGCCTCATGGCTCCTCACATTTATGCTTCTTTTCCCACTGCACGATCTCTTCCGTCAGCGTAGCTTCCTTCTGCGCACCGCAGCGCAGGCAGGTGGACTGAATTTTGTATTTGCCATTTCGCCGCACGATGCGGTGAGAAAAACGAAGCGGCGGCAATGGATAGGGCACGGGTGCCCCGATTCTGGGAGCGGCGACCAGGTCACATCATTATGCCATCATGCAACCCAAATTGGAGATCGAAAACATCTGAAATGCCGTCAAGCCTCCCACGCGTAGATCTCTGCAGCCTTGTCGACATGTCTCAAGCGTTGCACACCATTGTTTATTTGGAATAAATTGGCTCGCTTTCCGCTACCGAAGTGGTGTCAAGAACCTGCAGGCGCCCTCGCCTCAGGTCAACGCGTGATGGTCCACGTTTTGTGGGCTTCGGCGGCTTATCCGCAGTCCGGCTGATTGCGCTCGTCGTTCCCCAGGGAGGATGTTCTGTGAACAGGCAATACGTGTTGGCAACGGCAGGAGTCCTGCTGCTCGCCTTTCCCATTGCGAGTTCGGCGCAGCAGTAAATCAACTTCGACGACGTCGCGTTGCTGCGCTGGTTCGCAGCGAATCAAACTGCGAATATTCCATCCGGAAATAATCCGGCTGCTGTCGTCTTCGATGGATCGCACATCTGCAGATTCAGGCGGAGTCTCAAAGAAGTAGTCTTGCCGGCGGCGCGCGAGGCAATGCCAGCAGGCGCGCCGCCAATTCGAAGTTCCGCTCCAGCCCTTCCTCAAGCGGAACTGCAAATTCCTTCTAATTGTTCGTCGGATTGCCGTGCAGCAGGCCGGCGATCGCGTTCAAGAGTGCGTCGGGACCCTCGCCCTTGGACAGAAATCCGTCGGCGAACTCGAGGCCCTGGGGCGGCTCCGCCGCTGCCGAGACGATCAGAATCGGCACCTCTGGCTTCAGTTCCTTCATCTCGGCGGCAATCTCTAATCCGCTCTTGTTGGTGAGGAAGTGATCGGCGATTACCAGCTCGATCGGATTCTGCTTGAAAATCTCCAGCCCTTCTTCCCCAGACACTGCGGCAAGCACGCGATAACCGGCATTGGAGAGCACCAGTTTACGAACGCGTAAGGCGACTTCAGCGTCATCAATGCAAAGTACGAGTGGATGTGTAGAGACTGTCATGGCGCATGGAATAAGCGTAAGTATACCGCGACGGGGATGTCGGTCAACGCTGAAGTTGCCCCTTGCACAGGAAATTGCCGGTTGTGGAAACCGTGTCAGTGCCAGGTGTAGCCGAGCATGAATTGCAGGTTCGCATTCAAGCCGGGATTGTGATTTCCGATCGAGGCGTTGGACAGGTGGTAAGCCTTGACGGCGACGTCCCAGGAGTTCGTTCCCTTGCGGAAAATTTGCGCTCCGATCTCGGCGCCACTGGTGAAGTTGATCTGCGATGTGTCCCCTGGCGGCAGATTGTGATTGCTGAAGAGCGCGCCTCCCACAATCGCAGCGTAGGGAGCAACTTTGCAGCCGCTGGTGAAATTCCATTTCCACATGATCGGATCGACGCCGCCGGCATACTGGCCGCCGTTGATCCAGTATTCGTCCAGCGGAATCACGTCGAATCCCAATTCAAACGTTCCGCGAAAAATGCCCGAGCCATGCTCGTTCGTCATCACGCGGCTGATGCGCACACCCAACACCAAATTTTGCGCGCTGGGAGAGGTGTCGACCGTCGTACCGCCGCCGACGAAGACGCCTTTGCTCCATCCGGGGTGGCGCAAAACATCGACTGGGCTGTCGGTGGGAACTTGGGCCAGCAGTGCGGCGGTGCTGGCGCAACAGAAAAGAGCGAGACGAATGGCGTTCTTCATGTTCGAGGGCAATGGCAAAACTTAGCAGTTTGCCGGCTATCGCGCAAACCTTTCATGGTCGGGACGCGCCGCCGCCAATTGTAACGAACTGTAATTCCCGCAACCTCGGGCGGCTTTCCGCGTTACTACTGACAGGAAGGTTCGATTGGAGGTGAATATGAAACGCGCATTGTTGGCGAGCGTCTTTGGGCTTCTGTTGGCGGTGGGAACGGCTGGCGCTGAGGCAGTTCGCTACGGCCCACCACCGCCGGTTCGGGAGTACGCACCGGTGCGCCCGGGCTATGTGTGGACGGGCGGATACTATCGCTGGTATCACCACAACTATGCCTGGGTGCCCGGACGTTACGTTGTTCCGCCGCGAGCCTACGCGGTCTGGGTGCCCGGCTATTGGGTGCCGCGCCACGGCGGTTATGTTTGGGTGCAGGGCTATTGGAGATGAAGCAGTGATCAGTAGCCAGTAGCCAGCGGGCCGGCAGTCAGTAGCCAAATTCAACCTGGCCACTGGCCACTGGCCTTTCTTGCCGCATCCCTTGCCAATCCCTATCATCTACATAGCAGCTATGGGAAACACCTTTAAAACAGCGCTATTGCTGACTGCACTCACGCTTTTCCTGCTCTTCATGGGTAGCTTGTTCGGGGGGCAGCGCGGGATGGTGCTGGCCTTCGGCGTCGCTGTCGTAATCAATTTCGTTTCGTATTTTTTCAGCGACAAAATTGCCTTGGCGGCTTATCGTGCTCAACCAGTCACGCGAGAACAATTGCCGCGCGTTTATCAAATTGTCGATCGCCTCGCGCAGAAGATGAGTATTCCTCTGCCGAAGATCTATGTCATTCCAACCGAGTCGCCCAACGCCTTCGCCACCGGGCGCAATCCCAAACACGCTTCGGTCGCGGTGACCGAAGGAATTCTGAACCTGTTGAATGACGAAGAACTGGAAGGCGTGCTGGCGCATGAGTTAGGCCATGTGCGCAACCGCGACATTCTCATCAGCTCGGTTGCGGCGACCTTGGCGGGCGCGATCACAATGCTGGCGCGGTTCGCGTTCTTTTTCGGCGGCGATCGCGACGATCGCGAAGGCGGCGGTGGCTTCGTCGGCCTTCTAATGCTGATTCTGGCCCCGATTGCGGCCACACTGATTCAGCTCGCCGTGTCCCGCTCGCGCGAATACCAGGCCGACGCAACCGGCGCCGAACTTACCGGAAATCCATATGCCCTGGCCAGCGCCCTGCGCAAGCTGGACGCCTACTCCAAACGCATTCCCATGCAGGCTTCGCCCTCGACGGCGCATTTGTTCATCGTCGCCCCGTTGTTGGGCGGCGTCAGTTTTGCGAATCTGTTTTCCACCCACCCGCCGATTGCCAAGCGCATCGAGCGGCTGACAGGTCGTCCGGCCGAGCTGGACTACTAGCGAGTTGTGGAAGTGTGATCGACGGATAGGCCGAAAGCTTTGGCGGTGTCACGTCCGGCTGCACGAGCCAAACCTGACGCGCGCGATAGTGCTGGATCAGGGCCCGTGTTTGTTCCGCATTCATCTCGCGTGCCCAAATCACTTTTGACTTTTCGAGATCAGCCGCGTTGTACACCCATTCATCCAGCGGATTGTGGTCGGC
Source organism: uncultured Acidobacteriaceae bacterium (assembly GCA_963747045.1). Classification (GTDB taxonomy): domain Bacteria; phylum Acidobacteriota; class Terriglobia; order Terriglobales; family Acidobacteriaceae; genus Bog-257. Next base: position 6,198 of record CAVVDN010000032.1, read on the forward strand.
AGAGTATCGGACAATCGCAAGCTGTTGCCCAACCATGCGCTCCAGGCTCGCTTCGATCTGCGCGCGCTCTCTGCCAAACTCCGATGGCCCCCACCAGCTGAAATTCCAGGACGCCGCCGGCCATTCCGGCATTGCGATGTGCAGCGGCGACGCCAGCAGGCGAACACCGCACAGCACGATGCAGAGCGCTATCATCATCCGGACCAGTCCCACTCCTATACGCAAGCCATTTATCTTCAGCACGCGCAGGTGGCGCATGGCCTGCAATCCCAGGACATAGAACGCCGCGGTGAATGGCGCGAGATAGTAGGCCAGCAGGAAGACCTGCAGCACCATTCCGGCGGCCATCACTGCCATGCAGACGAGAAGGAATCGCGTGCGACGGTCGAGCAGCACGCGGCGCAACATCAGGAGGGGCGGAAGTAAGGCTATTCCTGAGAAAAAAAGTACACCTCGCATGCTTTTCAGCAGCGTCTGCTGCACGAAACCTCGCACGCCTTGGATCTCCTGCAGCGCCGCAAGCTCATTGTCGTAGTAGAAGCGACGCATCATGGGGTGCTGGTAGGCGGGCTCAACGCGTGCCGATTGCCACACGAAGTAGGGCGCGATGGCATAAGTGTTGCGGTTCACCGTGTAGGGCAGAGTCCACGGACTCCCGAAGACCCGATCGTTGTAGTAGCCCATCCAAACGCCTGCAGCCAGCAGCATAACGAGCGGTACAAGGCTGACGCGAATCACCATGGCTTTGCGCGGTCGTTCCTTCACGTACCAGCGGACGAGCGCGACCGCAATCGGCAGGCAAAGCAGAACACCCTCATAAGGACGCGTCATAGCGAGGATGACCACTCCTAGTGCGAGCAGCAGCGAATAGCGGGGCTGCGCCGATCTCAGCAATCGCGGCAGGGCGCCGAGGCAGAGCGCGCCTCCAAGCGCGGCCATCATCCCTGCGGTGTGATAGCTGTTAATCCAGCAACTGAATAAGCCAAGCCGCAAAATCGCCACCATGCCGCCCAGCAACGCCCATCCCGACGGCAACCAGGCTTGTAGTGTCCAGCAGATTGCGGCGCACATTAGAGCGCTCATGCAAAGGACGCCGAGCCATGGCTCGCCTGTGAGCGTCTGAGCGGCCGCCAGGACGAGGCCCTGCCCGGGAAAGTACATGGACATGTACGTCGGCCTCATGCTGATGTGAATGCTTTCGAAGTAAGGCCACATGGCGGGCGTGGGGTTGGCGAGTCTGCCCGAGGCAAACGTGTCGGCTGCCAGCAGGAAGCTGAAGTCGTCTGGTACGAACGGTAGCGGCATCGGACAAAACGGAAGTATTGCCAGACGCGACAGAGCGGCGGTCGAGCCGACCACAAGGACCGCGAGGTTTCGCCTCCGTGCCAACTGCGCGAACGCCTTCTCGATTCGATCGAAATAGTGGGAAGCTACATTCGGCCAGCCACACGCAACCGCGATACCGATCAAAGTCAGGCAGACTTCGATCGTCATCATTCCGGCTCTCGCGTTGTGGGTTTCTGGAGGTAGTGTCACTAGCAAGGCCAGTACGCCCGTGGATGAATTCAAGCAAGGGAAGCTTCCAGCCTCCCAGCTACACCTCTACTATCGGCATGGATAAAGAAGCCCCTAGAAGGCGTGCGAGGAGTCTTGCATGTATCGGCATTCCTTTCTGGCGTTCTAAAGTGGAGGCCTGCAATTCGGAAATACCGTCGTACCCCACGAAAGCGCTGCTACGAGTCCAACTGGCGATGCCCTCAGTAATCGGGCAATCCGATTACCCAAGTGCCACGCGAATGAGAAAGATTCAGCTACAAAGTTGCAAACCATTGCATCCCAGGAAAGTTAAGCTGCCTATTTGCAAGCAATTTCTCGATGTTTTGCGGAATTCTGATTGCAACAATTATGTGGACTCTTTAGAGTGTTTTCGTTCCCTGCTAAGGATTGTTCTTCCTCACCGAATGCCGTTTGCGCTCGCGGCGTCTGAGGTTGGGATTTGGTGGGATCGAATCGGGTCACGGAGGGAAGAAAGCATGCGTAGGTTGTTGCTGGTGGCGCTGCTGTTATTGGCAGGAGCGGTATGTGCCTATGCCGGAAATGCTCCCGTAGAATTCACCTTCGTGGCATGGAACAACGGGGATTGGACGAACGGCTATCCGTACGTCATCGAGCCGACCAATGGTCCGACCGGTTCGATTCTCGCCGTCATGTGTGATGACTATTTCCATGGCGGCCAGCCCGGCGAAATGTGGGAGGCCAATATTTCCTCTCTGGGAAGCGGGAATATCTCGCTGGCCCGCTTCAACAACATCGTCTCCGGCCCCACCGCACTATCTCCTCTGAATCTTTACGATCAGGCCGGGTGGCTGCTTCTGCAGACCCAGGTCGAGCCTTCCAGCCAGTGGCAGGCGATTAACTATGCTGTCTGGTATATCTTTGACCCGAGTCAAACTCCATGTAACGGCGCCTGCCAGATGTATATCGCTGATGCTCAGTCAGCGATCAAAGGGCTCCCTCAGAGCTTCTACGATCAGGTCTATATCATTACTCCCGTTAACCAGCACGATCCCGATCCCAACGGGCCGCAGGAATTTCTGGCGCTTGGGTCTTCCACTGGCCTCGGCATTGGCGAGGCCGGAACAAGTGTTCCGGAACCGGGCACGCTGATGCTGCTCGGCACCGGTTTGGTGGGGATTCTGGGGCGTAAGTTCCTGCGCTGATGGGCCGGAATTCATAACGGCAACTCTTCCACAGAAATCTTCGCGTAAGGGAAGCTGCATCCCTTGCTGCCCGCGACATTTCCCGTCATAATTGGTCGTGCACGCCTACGCGCTCCACCCTGACTGCGCTCGAACGCCGGCGCACCGGGGTCTCCTTCGGGAGCGCGGAATCCAGCGGCATAAATCCCAGCATCTGAGGAAGCGATGTCGGCAAAGTTCATCTTTGTGACTGGCGGTGTAGTGTCTTCGCTCGGCAAGGGTCTGGCTGCGGCCTCCATCGGCTGCCTGATGGAGAGTCGTGGCCTCAAGGTCACGCTGCAGAAGTTTGATCCCTACCTCAACGTCGATCCCGGCACCATGTCGCCGTTCCAGCACGGCGAGGTATTCGTCACCGACGATGGCGCCGAGACCGACCTCGACCTCGGCCATTACGAGCGCTTCACCCACAGCAAGCTCACCCGCGACAACAACTGGACCACCGGGCGGATCTACGAAACCATCATCGCCAAGGAACGCCGCGGCGACTATCTGGGCAAGACCGTGCAGGTCATTCCGCACGTCACCAACGAAATCAAGAGCGCGATGAAGAAGGTGGCGCAGGATGTCGACCTCGCCATCATCGAGATCGGCGGCACCGTCGGCGATATCGAGTCGCTGCCCTTCATCGAGGCCATCCGCCAGATGCGCCAGGAATTGGGCCGCGAGAACACGTTGTTCGTGCACGTTACGCTGGTGCCCTACATCGCCGCCGCCGGCGAGCTGAAGACCAAGCCCACGCAGCACTCGGTGAAAGAGCTGCTCAGCGTCGGGATTCAGCCGGACATTCTGCTGTGCCGCACCGACCGCTTCCTCTCGAAGGACATCAAGTCGAAGATCGCGCTGTTCTGCAACGTCGAGAACGAAGCCGTCATCACGGCAAAAGACGTCGCTTCGATCTACGAGGTGCCGCTGGTCTTCTCCTGCGAGCAGGTGGACAAGCTGGCGCTGCGTTATCTGCGTATCGACGCCAAGGAGCCCGACCTCACGCGCTGGGAGGAGCTCGTTCATCGCGTCTATAACCCCAAGGACGAAGTCACGATCGGCATTGTCGGCAAGTACGTCGAGTACGAAGATTCGTACAAGTCGCTCAAGGAAGCGCTGGTTCATGGCGCGCTCGCCTACAACCTGAAACTGAACGTCAACTGGATTGAAGCCGAGGGGCTGGAGCAACAGGACCACAGCGTGCAATCGCAACTGGAGAGCGTCGACGGCATCCTCGTTCCCGGCGGCTTCGGCAAGCGCGGCATCGAGGGCATGCTGATGGCGATCCGCTATGCGCGCGAGAACAAGGTGCCCTTCTTCGGCATCTGTCTCGGCATGCAGACCGCCTGCATCGAGTTCGCGCGCGATGTCAGCGGACTGCAGCAGGCAAACTCCAGCGAGTTCGATCCGGCAACACCGCATCGCGTGATCTACAAACTACGCGAATTGCGCGGCGTGGAAGAGCTGGGCGGCACGATGCGACTCGGCGCGTGGACGTGCAAGCTGGAGCCGGGCACCCTGGCGCATAAGCTTTACGGACAGACCGAGATCAGCGAGCGGCATCGCCATCGCTACGAATTCAATCGCGAATACGAGGAACCATTGGTCGCGGGCGGATTGCGCATCAGCGGTGCAACCCCCGACGGAACTTACGTCGAGATCGTCGAAATTCCCGATCATCCCTTCTTTCTCGGCTGCCAGTTCCATCCCGAGTTCAAGTCGAAGCCGCTCGAGCCCCATCCGCTGTTCGCGGGATTCGTGAAGGCGTCCTACGAGAACCGCCTGCGCCGCGAGCACACACGCCAGAACGTCGAGGAAGTGATGTTCCATCGGCCGGAGAAGGTGAAGGGTTAACCGGGGGTCGTCGACGCGACATTGGAAACAAGGGAAGTGAGCTTATGCGGATTGACCGTGTGCGAATCGAGAATTTTGATGGTTTCAAGATGTGCGAGTTCCATCTCGATTCTCACTTCAATCTCCTAATCGGCGACAATGCCGCAGGGAAATCCTCAGCTGCGGATGCTCTCGCTGTTGCTGTCGGAAGCTGGTTCCTAGGAATCCGCGGGTATGCAAAGCCGCTGGGAATAGGGACGAGTGAGGTACGGGTCGAAGCGCATCGATTCGGTGACAGATGGTCCTTTGAGAAGCAGTTTCCGTCGAGGATCGAAGCCTCTGGGCACGTGCTCGGTACCGATCTAACGTGGGCGAGAGTTTTGCGCCGTGAGCGTGGCCGCACTTCCTCGGTGGAGGCCCGGAGCTTGAGCAGTGCTGCCCAACAAGCCGAAAAAAGGGTAAGGTCTGGCCACGACGTTACCTTACCCCTCATCTGTACTTATGGAACAGAGAGACTCTGGTACGAGTCTACCCACCGAAAGCGTAAGAGAGAAGAAACAGCTAACCGCACCTTGCCGTCTCGTTTCGACGGATACCGGGACTGTATCGACTTTGTGATTCAAGAATCCGATCTTCTCGAATGGGTTCGTGCCGAGGTCTCAACTGGCGAGCAACTGCGGGAAGAGACTACCGCTTTAGCTACCTTCAAGAATGCCATCACTCAATGTGTCGAGGGAGCAACGGATTTCTATTACGACCCCCGCTATAAAGACGCCGTGGTAGTAATGGGCGATCAGACATGCTTATTTCAGAACCTGAGCGACGGGCAGCGCATCATGCTTACGCTAATCGGCGATCTGGCGAGGCGAGCCATAACTCTGAACCCCCAAATGGGTAAGGACGTTTTGCGTCAAACGAATGGGGTCGTCATTATTGATGAGCTGGATCTGCACTTGCATCCTAAGTGGCAACGGCACGTCATACAGGACCTCAAGACAACCTTCCCCAAGATCCAGTTTGTCGCGACTACGCACTCTCCCCAGCTAATTGGTGAAGCGCTGCCTCACGAGATAAGAAGGATTGACGGCGATCAAGTAACGGTACCGCGACGATCCTACGGTATCGATTCAAGCAGAATTCTTGAAGAGGTGATGAACACGACGCGCCGAAATTCTATGGTGAGGGATTTGCTGTCACAGGTATTTGAAGCAATTGAAAAGGAAGATTTCATTACGGCACGCGAGCGACTGAGTGAAGTAGAGAAAAAACTCGGCCCAGATGATTCGGATGTCACGCGTGCCCGAACATTAATGTCGTTCTTGGAATCGAAGGCATGAGGGCCATTATCAAGAGATCGGAACCCTGTAGTCTCGTTGAATATCGTGCCGCAGGCAATACCAGCTACGACGACTACAGAGAAAAAGATGAGTTAAGGCATGCTCTCGTCGGTGAGCAAAGAGGGTTGTGTTGTTATTGCCTCTCGTCTATTCAACCCGTGGTCGGGTCGATGAGAATAGAGCATTGGCAATCTCAGAACTCACACCCTGGTGAGCAACTGACCTACGCAAATCTACTTGGGGCGTGTTTAGGAGCCGAGGGCCAGCCTTGGAGCGACCAACACTGTGATGTGAGAAAAGGAAACCGCGTGCTTTCTCGTAACCCGGCGCATCAACCGCCGCGTATCGAGCATTTGTTGCATTTCCTGGGCGACGGCACGATCAGTTCGACCGACCCAGTCTTTGATCAAGAACTGAACGAAGTCCTCAACCTTAATGTGGCATACCTTGTAAACGAGCGGAAGGCAGTTCTCGACGCGTTCAAGGAGACACTTGACCGCAGGGGAGAGTTGCCGCGAAAAACTCTAGAGAAGTGGCTAGCAGACTGGAATGGGGAGTCTCATACAGGCGAGCTGCGAAAGTTCTGCCAAGTTATTATCTACTGGCTTCAAAAACGCCTTGCGCGAGCATGAAAAGCAGCAACACCAACCTGCACCGATTTCAAGTAAGCGATGTGACCATCGGCTCCGGCGAGCTGTTTCTCATCGCCGGTCCATGCGTCATCGAGAGCGAAGTACATGCGCTGAAGATGGCGCAGTCAATCGCCGCCATCGCGCGCGCCAAGAAGCTGCCTTACATCTTCAAAGCTTCCTACGACAAGGCCAATCGCACTTCAGTCCGCAGCTTTCGCGGTCCGGGACTTGAGGAAGGCCTGCGCATTCTCCGTTCCATCGGCGATGCGGTGAGAGTTCCCGTCCTGACCGACGTTCACGAAGCAGCGGACGTGCCGCGCGTTGCCGAGTTCGTCGATGTCATCCAGATTCCCGCGTTTCTCTGCCGGCAAACCGATTTGCTCATCGCGGCAGGAAAGAGCGGGCGAGCAGTCAACGTCAAGAAGGGGCAGTTCGTTTCACCGTGGGACATGCGGTACGCGGTCGAGAAAGTTCGCGAAGCAGGCGGCGAGCGCGTCTTTCTCACCGAACGTGGCGCAAGCTTCGGCTACAACAATCTCGTCGTCGACATGCGATCGCTGGCCATCATGCGAGACTTCGCGCCGGTGGTCTTCGACGCGACGCATTCGGTTCAGCTGCCGTCAGCGGCTGAAGGAAACGGTGTTGCCGCTAGCGGAGGTCAGCCGGAATTCATTCCGCTGCTGTCGCGCGCAGCGGTTGCCGCCGGCGTCGATGGAATTTTCGTGGAAGTGCACGACAATCCTGCGCAAGCCAAATCCGACGGCGCGAACGCGCTCGACCTGAAATTGCTGCCCGAAGTGCTCGATCAGCTCGTCGCAATACGTCGTGCGCTGAGCTGATCTAGAAGGGAATGTCTTCGTCCGTGATCTCCGGGCCGCCGCTGCTGCTCGCCGGCGCCGACTCGTGTTCCGGCGCGTGCTGCTCTTGTCCGCCGGAGCGCGCTGCGGAGCGCCCGCCGCTGTAGCCGCCGCCACCACCGCCTTCGCCGCCTTCGCGCGGTCCGCCCAGCAGCACCAGATCATTCACCAGGATTTCCGTGCGGTATTTCTTCTGGCCCGTCTCCTTGTCGTCCCAGGAGTCGTAATGCAATTTGCCTTCGATGTAGACTCGGTTGCCTTTCTTCAAATATTCGGCTGCGATCTCCGCCGTACGCTGAAAGGCAGCCAGATTGTGCCATTCGGTACGGTCTTGCCAATTGCCTTCCTTGTCTTTCGCGCGGTCGGTCGTGGCCAGGGTAAACCGCGCAATTGCCATTCCGCTGGGAGTGTATTTCACCTCTGGATCTTTTCCGAGATTGCCGACCAAAATCACTTTGTTAACGCCCTTCGCCATGATGCCGCTCCTGTGCTTCGCCCTCGCGGGCGTGATGGAAGGCCAAATATAACAGATGAAAGCCGACCGGGAACTCCTTCAAGATTACGAAAGTAGGGGGTCGGCAATTCTACTTTCGTAACCGGGCGCGGAATGTGAGACGCCGGCAGAAAACTCCGCGTCCTCGTGCATTCCCAATTTCTGCGATACTGAATACGTAAGTTTTTGTGAGTGCCGTATTCATGGACGCAGCCGACCCCAAATCCGTTAAAGTCAACGTCACCACCGGCACCGGCATGGAGATCGAGTGGAAGGATGGGCATTTCAGCGCCTACAGCTTCCCCTTCCTGCGCGATGCCTGCCCCTGCGCGCTGTGTAACGAAGAGCGCGAGAAGGATGGACGGCAGCCCGGCGATCCGCTGAAGCCTGTTGCCGGGGCGTTGCCGATGTTCAAGGCGGCAGCGCGCCCGACGGAAGTCAAGCCCGTCGGCAAGTACGCCATCAGCTTCCACTGGAACGACGGGCACGAGCACGGCATCTATTCCTGGGCGTACTTGCGCGAGCATTGTCCCTGCCAGGAATGCAAGGCGCGGCGCGCCATGGAAGCGCCGGCGGCAAGCAGCAAACCAAACTGATGCACTAGAATCTGCGGCATTTCACCACAGAGCACACGGAGAGCACGGAGAATTTTGGTCATGATTTCCTCCGTGCGCTCCGTGTTCTCCGTGGTGAATAGAATTCGTTTCGAGTGACCTAAAAATTGCCCTCGTACTTATCTCAACTCAATCCGCAGCAGCGCGAAGCGGTCGAGACCGTCGAGGGCCCGGTGTTGATTCTCGCCGGCGCGGGCAGCGGCAAGACGCGCGTCATCACCTATCGCATCGCGCATCTCATCGACGGCATCGGCGTGCCGCCGGATCGATCCTCGCGGTTACCTTCACCAACAAAGCGGCGTCCGAAATGGCGAGCCGCGTTGAGCAGCTGGTGGGCACGCGTTCGGTCACCAAGCCGCTGATCTCGACCTTCCACTCGTTCTGCGTGCGCCTGCTGCGGCGCGATATCGAGACGCTGCAAATCGGCGGCAAAGGCTATCGCAAGGATTTCGTCATCTACGACGAAGCCGACCAGCAGAGCCTGGTGAAGGCGGCGATGAAGCGCCTCGGCATCGACGACAAGCAGGTCACGCCGCGCAGTGTTCTGGGGCACATCTCGTGGGCCAAGAACCACATGCTCGACCCGCAGGAAGTTTACCTGCAGTCCAGCGACCCCAAGACCGAGCGCGTCGCGCACATCTACGAGATCTACCGCCAGGAGCTGGCAAAAGCAAACGCGCTCGACTTCGACGATCTGCTGCTCTATGCCGTGAAGGTGCTGAAGTCGTCCAGCGAAGTTCGCGAGCGCTACAATCGGCGCTTCCGTCACATCCTGGTGGACGAGTACCAGGACACCAACCGTCCGCAGTATGAGATGATGCGCATGCTCGCAGGCAGCGAGCACAACGTTTGCGCCGTCGGCGACGAGGACCAGAGCATCTATTCCTGGCGTGGCGCTGACATCCGCAACATCCTCGAGTTCGAGCAGGACTTTCCCGAAGCCAGCATCATTCGGCTGGAACAGAACTACCGCTCGACGCAGAACATCCTTCAGGCCGCGTCGGCCGTGGTCGCGCGCAATGTGAAGCGCAAAGGCAAGAACCTGTGGACTGAGCGCAGCGGCGGCGCGAAGATCGGCTACTACGAGGCGCCCGATGGCGAGAATGAGGCGCTGTTCGTCGCCGATTACATCTCCAAGTACCTGCGCGAGGGCCATGCCGAGAACGGTGAGACGCCGCGGGCGGCGGTGCTGTATCGCACGAATTCGCAGTCGCGCTTGATGGAAGAAGCCATGCGCCGCTACCAGATGAACTACCACGTCGTAGGAGGCTTCAGCTTTTACGAGCGTGCCGAGATCAAGGACATGATCTCGTACCTGAAGGTCATCTCGAACCCGACGACACGATCGCATTGCAGCGGGTCATCAACACGCCGCCGCGCGGCATCGGCAAGACGACGATGGAGACCATCGAGCGGATTGCGCTGGAGACGCAGACATCGCTTTGGACGGCGATCGGCGAAACGGTGCGGCAGAAGCTGCTGCCGCCACGTGCGCTGGCCGCGCTGAACAGCTTTCGCGAGTTGATCGAAGACGGGCGCGCCATGCAGCAGGGAACGTTTCGCGAGCGGGTGGTGGAGACGGCAGCCGCGCCGGTCGATACGACCATCAAGTCCGGCGTCCAAGACGACCTCCAGCATGCGATGGACTTCTCGCCGGAGATGTTTGAAGAAGAAGAGCCTGCCACTTCGCAGGACAGCAGGTCCCTCCACTCCGGTCGGGATGACGACTCGTCGAGAGCGGGCGACAGTTTTTCGACAGACGAGTTCGCGGACAACGGCGGAGCTAAGGAAGGCGAGGAGGAGGAGCGCGTCGAAGGCTTCCGCGCCCCGGGTGATCCGGCGAACACGGCCGAGCTGCTGAAGTTCCTGATGGACCGCACCGGCTACATCAAGGTGCTGGAGCAGGAGGACACGCCGGAGTCGCAGGCGCGCATCGAGAACCTGCGCGAGCTGGTGAATGCGGCGATGGACTCGCGCGACCGCGGCGAGACGCTGAGCGAGTTTCTCGATCACGCCGCGCTGGTCAGCGATGCCGACCAGTACGACGAAAACTCGCGCGTCACGCTGATGACGCTGCACGCGGCCAAGGGCCTGGAGTTTCCGCTGGTGTTTCTCGTCGGCCTGGAAGAAGGTCTGTTTCCGCACTCGCGCACGCTGCTGGCGCCGGACGACATCGAAGAGGAGCGCCGGTTGTGCTACGTCGGCATGACACGCGCCATGGACACGCTCATCCTCTCGCGCGCCCGCTATCGCCGCCGCTATGGCACCGACATGCCCGAGACTGGCGTGCCTTCGCGATTTCTGGAGGAGGTTCCGAGGAGCTGTTGCAGGACCTCGGCTCGCCGCAGCGGCCGCGGTCTTCCGAGACCGGCGATCACGGAAGCGGCCGTCCACTACGCGTACGAGAACGAGGATCAGCGGCCGCAATACGGCGCGGCGCAACACGACCGCAGCGCAGCTCGTATACCGGGCCGACGTACAACTCGATCGACAACATCGCGGAGTTTTTTGCCTCGCGCGGCAAGAAGTTCTCGCGGCCGAAAGTCGAGGTCGCCGCGCCGACCGGGCGCACGGATTCCGGCCCGGCCAGCGCGTGCGCCATCCGAAATACGGAGAAGGAATCGTCTATCGCCGTGAGGGAGACGGGGAAGACGCGAAGATTACGGTACAATTTCCAAAGTTCGGCTTGAAAAAGCTGGTCGAAAAGTACGCGCAATTAGAGAAGGCGTAATTCCTTTTCATTGAGGACAGATAGATTTCATGGCAAACACGAAGACCGTCACCGACAAACTCGAACGCAAGAAGGTCAAACGCGCGGCCCGCAAAAAAGCCGCTCCTAAAACGCCGCGCACCTACGCACGCGGCTCCGCCAAGCGCAAGGTCAAGAAGATGGTGCGCGGACAATCGAAGCGGTAGAGTAGCAGTTGTCGGTTGTCAGTTGGTGCCCCAGGTTCGCGTCCATCGTTTGGACGCCAACCTGGGCGCCGCACTTGCATCTTCCCGCTACTCTGCTTCATCTTGGTTGCATGCCTCGGCATAAGGCAGTCCCCGGACACCACGTCAAGCAGCGTCAATTCGGCAACAAGTGCTTCGGTTGCGGCCCGCAGAACGAGACCGGGCTGAAGCTGAAGTTCGTCCTGGATGAAGACGCGGCAGCGCTTCGTCTGCCAGCTTTCGCCTGCAAGGGCGCTTCGTCGGCCCGCCGGCGCACGCCCACGGCGGCATCATCGCCACCATCCTCGACGAGGCCATGGGCAAGGTGAACAAGCTGCACAACATCGTCTGTCTCACCAGCACGATGGAAGTCACCTACCTGAAGCCGGTGCCGCTGTTCAAGCCGCTGATTGTCGAAGGATGGGAGCAGCGCGTGCGCGGCCGCGAACACTATCGCTCGGCCGAAATCCGCAACCCCGAGGGCGAAGTGCTGGCGACGAGCACGGGCAAGTTCATCGAGATCGACCCGCATCGCATGTTCGCGAAGTTCCTGAAGAAGAAGCACAGCGACGCGACGTAAAAACAGTTGCCAGTGGCCCGTTGTCAGTTGTCAGTTGCGGTGAGACCTACAGCCGTACTCCTGCGCTCCATCAGCACCGTGTCGAGCCAGCGGCCGTGGAGGCATCCGATGCGCTCGCGTGTGCCGACCATGCGGAAGCCCGCCTTCTGGTGCACGTGAATGCTGACGGAGTTGCTCGCGTGAATGACGGCCTGCAGCGTCCAGATGCCGCTACGCTCCGACTCCGCCGCGAGTGCCTCGAGCAGCGCTAAACCGATGCCCTGCCCACGCGCGCTTTCGGCGATGTACACGCTGACCTCGGCGACGCCCGCGATAAACCTGCCGGACCGAAACCGGGCTGAGCGCCGCCCATCCCAGCACCTCGCCGTCACGAACTGCCACCAGCCTGCACGTGGGCAAATGACGGGAATCCCATTCTTCCCATGAGGGCACGGCGGTCTCAAAGGTCGCGTTGCCAGTGGCAATACCTTGCGCGAAGATCTCGCGCACCGCAGGCCAGTGCGGTTCGGTCATCGGCTGCGATTTGCAAGGTGCTCATGTCAGTCGGTCTTCGCTGTTCGGTGCCGGTTATCCGCCGGATAAGCTTTCGATATCAGAGCGCGGCCACACCGTTCTCCTGCGCAAAGCGAATGGCGAGGAGTGACTTTACGGGTTACGCGCGCCAGCGGCGCAGAGTAAAATAAAACGTACGGCGACACAGGGCTTTGTATCAGGGCACGGCTTCAGCCGTGCCGCAAAACCCGCTACCTGCGCGGGCTTTAGCCCTTGCTCTCAATTCGGCTTCTGCAGCGGCTAAAGCCGCATCTTCACAGGCGCCATTCGGCACGACTAAAGTCGTGCCCTGATACAAAGCGCGTGTACGCGCCACGGAGAATCGATTATGTCCGACAACAACGGCAACAACAACAGTTTGCGCTTGAAGACCGGCCTGGCCGAGATGCTCAAGGGCGGCGTCATCATGGACGTGATGAGCGTCGAGCAGGCCGAGGTCGCCGAAAAGGCCGGCGCGGTCGCGGTCATGGCGCTGGAGCGCGTGCCTGCCATCATTCGCGCCGAGGGCGGCGTCTCGCGCATGGCCAATCCCAAGCTCATCAAGCAGATCATGTCGACCGTTTCGATTCCGGTGATGGCCAAGTGCCGCATCGGCCACTTCGCCGAGGCGCAAATCCTGCAGGAAATCGGCGTCGACTACATCGACGAATCCGAAGTCCTGACGCCTGCCGACGAAGAGCATCACGTCGACAAGCACGCCTTCACCACGCCGTTTGTTTGCGGCGCGCGCAATCTGGGCGAGGCCCTGCGGCGCATCGCCGAAGGCGCGGCCATGATTCGCACCAAGGGCGAAGCCGGTACCGGCGACGTGATTCACGCCGTCAAGCACATGCGGCAGATCGTCAGTGAGATGAAGGCGCTGACAGTCATGAGCGATCAGGAACTATACGCTGCGGCCAAGAACCATCAGGCGCCTTATGAGCTGGTGAAGATGGTTGCCAAGACAGGCAAGCTGCCGGTGCCGAACTTCTCTGCCGGAGGCATCGCCACGCCCGCCGACGCTTCGCTGGTAATGCAGCTCGGGGCCGAGGCCGTGTTCGTCGGCTCGGGCATCTTCATGAAGGGTGGAGCGACGCCGCTCGACCTGACGCTGAAAGCCGAGCGCGAGGAAGCCGAGTCGCGAGCTCGTGCCATCGTTGTGGCGGCCACGCACTTCGACGATCCCAAGGTCCTGGCCGAAGTCAGCGAGCAGATGACCGGGGCGATGAAAGGACTGGCGGTGGCGGCGATCGATGAGAAGGACCTGCTGCAGACGCGAGGGTGGTAAGAACGCTTTTCGCCATTCGCTATTCGCTTTTCGCCAGATATTGCGGGAGTTGCTGTGAGAAATCATGAGGAATTAGAGGTTTGGCAAAAAGCCCACGCGCTCACGATAAAGCTCTATCAGGCAACCGAAGCTTTTCCTCGTACGGAGATGTTTGGATTGACGTCGCAGATTCGTAGGGCGGCGGGATCCATCGGCGCTAATCTTGCTGAAGGATGTGGCAGATGGGGCGAGGTAGAGCTGGCGCGCTACGTCCAGATTGCCATCGGTTCGGCCAGCGAATTACAGAACCACCTTCGGCTCGCTTGCGACCTCGGTTTCTTATCCCAACCTGAATACCTTTCGCTCCTTCGGAATCTAACGAGTGTTCGGCAGATGTTGACCGCGTTTCTGCAGTCCCTCCGGGGTGTGCGGAACGAACGCAAGACTGTGGTGACTACTCTGGCGAAAAGCGAATAGCGAAGAGCGAACAGCGTCTATGAAAATCGGCGTTCTCGCATTACAAGGCGATTTCGACGCGCACCGTAAACGCCTTGAAGAACTCGGAGCTACGGTCGTCCTTGTCCGCAATCCCGAGGACTTCGATGGCATCGACGGGCTGGTCATTCCTGGCGGCGAGTCGACGACTTTCCTCAAGCTGCTGGGCGAGAAAACGTTTCGGAAGCTGAACGATTTCGTGCACTCCAAGCCGACGTTCGGCACGTGCGCCGGTGCCATCATGCTGGCGCGGGAAGTCGAGAATCCCAGCCAGCGCGGACTCAACGCAATCGACATCACGATTCGTCGCAACGCCTACGGCCGTCAGATCGACTCAAGCATCGTCGAATCATCCAGCAAGCTCGGCAGCGAGCCCCTGGAGATGGTCTTCATCCGCGCACCACGCATCGAGAAGGTAGGCGATCAAGTCGAGGTATTAGCGAAGCGCGGCGATGAGCCGGTTCTGGTGCGCCAAGGAAAAGTGATGGCCGCGACGTTCCATCCCGAGCTGTCGGAGGACAGGCGCGTGCACCAGGAGTTCCTCAAGCTCGTGAAGAACGGTAGCGCCCGTTAGTTTCGCCGTCTTTCTGTCCCGCTAATTGCCTGGTCAGTTCCGGCAGCACGTCTCCCGCCTTGCCCAGCACCACGTGATCGAAGAATGTGCCGTTCGCGGGCTCCTCGAGCCCGACGTACATCGTCCGTGCGTGATGCGCCTTGGCGATGCGTACGAGGCTGGCCGCGGGCTCGACTACGCCAGAAGTGCCCACCGTGAGCGCGACCGTGCACGTGCGCAGCTCGGCGAAGATACGGTCCATGGCGTAGGGCACCTCGCCGAACCAGCAGACGTGTGGGCGCATCAGCGCGCCGCATTTTTCGCACGTTGGAATCTCTGCCATGCTGGTGTAAAGCCGTTCATCGTCGAACGGCTTGGTGTGGCAGCCTTCGCGCGAGCAGCGGCTCTGCATGATGCGGCCATGCATGTGCAGGATTCTCTTCGAGCCGGCCTGCTCGTGCAGCGAATCGACATTTTGCGTGCACAGAAAGAAGCGTTCGCCAAGACGCCGCTCCAGATCCGCCAGCGCAAAGTGAGCCGCGTTGGCCGTCACTGTCGCGTGCCGCTTGCGCCGCTCGGAGTAGAACTGCCACACCATCTCCGGATTGGCGCGGAAGGCTTCCGGCGTGGCGACGTCCTGCGCGCGGTAGCCGCGCCAGATGCCGCCCGCGCCACGAAATGTGGGCAGCCCACTCTCCGCGCTGATGCCCGCGCCGGTCAACACGAAGACGCGGTCCTTCGGCGACAAGGGCTGAATCATTGCGCTCCCGCGGCCTGCGCCGGAGCCGGCGAACCCTTCAGATACTTGTCGAACCATTCCACCGTGCGGCGCAGCGAGTCGATCTGATTTTCGCGCTTGGAGAAGCCGTGGCCCTCGGCCTCATAGTAATGCGCGTCGACTGTGCGGCCCTCCTTCTTCAGGATCTCGACCACCTGCTCGGCTTCTTCCTTCGGAACGCGGATGTCATTGGTTCCCTGCAAAACCAGCAGCGGCGCCTTTTCGTCGCGAATGTATTTGATGGGCGAAGCATTCTCGTACGCTGTCCGATCTTTTTCCGGATCGCCCAGAATCTGCTTCTCGTACTCCCGCAGGAACGGGTCTTCATGCTGCAACATGGTGAACCAGTTGATGATGCCGTACTCTTCGACGGCAGCGGCCCATAAATCCGGAGTCTTGCCGATGGCCATCAGCGTCATGAAGCCGCCGTAAGAGCCGCCGGTGATGCCCACTTTCCTGGGATCGACGTAGCCGGTGTCGATGAGAAACTGTCGGGCGTAGACTTCGTCCTTGAGATCGCCGCCGCCAAGGTCCTTATAGTTGGCCTTCTGAAATTCCATGCCGTAGCCGGTTGAGCCGCGCACATTGGGCGCGATGCATACGTACCCGCGCGATGCCAGTGCAGCTGCCTGGGAGTTGAAATAGTCAACCGTTTGTCCCGTCGGACCTCCGTGCGGCAACACGACCGCGGGATTGCTGCCGTCGCGCTTCATGTTGAACGGCACCCACAGCAGGGCGCTGATCATTTTGCCGTCGAAGCTCTTGTAGTGAACCAATTGCGAGGGCGGCAAGTCGGCGGGATTCAAACCGGCCACAGCCGAGTAGCTGAGCTGCCGCGGCCCACGCGACGCGAGATTGTAGACCCAGAAATCCGCCGGGCGCTGCGAGCTCTCGTGGGAAAGCAGCAGAGACTTGCCATCAGGCGAAAACGCGCTTGGATTGCCGGAGGGAAAGGTCAACCCGGTGGGCATCGCGATGGCGCTCGACTTATCCGATGAGATGTCGTAGAGGTAGGTTGTGGTGACGCCATCGGCGTTCAGCGTCCAAGTCGCCAGCTTGCCGTCAGGAGAAAAATCGCCACTGAAGACCTCCCATTGCGAATCAGTGATCCACTTCAGCTTTTTGCTGGCGATGTCGAGCAGGGCGGCGTTCTGGTATCCACCCTTCTCGTTGCTGGTGACGAGGACACTCTTGCCGTCTGGGGAGACGCTGGTCGACAGGTAAAGGACTTTGCCCTGATGAGGTGTAAGTTCCTCGGTCTTGCCGCTGGCCACTTCGATGCGGTAGACGCTTGCATCTTCGAACCCGGCGTTGATGCGGGTAGCGATGATGTACTTGCCGTCGGGAGTCCAGTTGGTGAGCTGCCAAATGTGATCTTTGGTCGGCTCGTTGGTAAGCTTCTTCACCTGGTGCGAGTTCCAATCCAGCAGCGCGATGTCGGCCACCGAGGCCGTCTTTGGCTTATAGCGCAATGCAATGGTCTTGCCGTCAGGAGAAAATAGCGCCGAGCCTTCGGAAATGTCAGGAGTATTCGTCAGATTGATCGGCGCTCCACCACTGCTGGCGACGGCAAACAGGTCATTGTATTCATTGCCGCCGAAGTCCTGGTTGTAGACGATCCACTTGCCATCCGGCGACCACACGGCTCCGCCCTGGCGGTCATCGGAGACGGTGAGCTGCAAGGGCCATCCCCCATCGGAGGACACCTTCCAGAGATTCATGCGGCCGGTGAAGTTGGTGCTGAAGACGATCTGTCTGCCATCCGGCGACCACGCTGGTGCGCTCACTCGCCGGCTGTAGAACAGATCGTCGATGGGGACCGGACGCGCCGACGGACTGGAAGGGGAACTGACACTCTTGGGATCGGTTGCCGTCCGCGCGTTGGGCGAGGCAGGCGTATCGGCGGCAGTGACCGCCAGTGCAGCCAAGAAGATGACGAGCAGGGCGAAGGCATAGCTGATCTTGCAATTTAGGCGCATGCGATATCTCCTTCTCGGATTTGTTGGATCGGAGCCCTGAACCGCAGAGGCGACAGTGTTCCCGTCGCTACATAAGTCGATTCCCGACACTATATACTGAATGGTTGGCGCTCAGCGCGGCGTTGCTCGTTGGGCGCATCCGCCTCATCGGCAGGGACTCTAATTATTTGATAAGAGTATTGACGCTAAGAGCGGCGGCCCAAGTTCCCGAAAAGGGCTGAGGCGCTCTGGGGAGCTATTGATCCTTGTCTACCGCACTCATGAATGTCGCCAGCGAGCAGCAGGAACGCGTAATGGATGCGTTCCGGCGCTGGGGGTATCTTCAAGCCGATCTCGATCCAATAGGCCATTTCCGTCCGCTGGCTCATCCTGAGCTGGACCTTTCCGGCGAGACCGCGGATGCGGCGCGCCGCATCTACAGCGGCAGCATCGGCGTCGAGTTCATGCACATCGCCGATCCCGAGCGCCGGCAGTGGATCCAGGAGCGCATGGAGTCGGAGCGCCAGGAGGCGATTGACCGCGCGCGCATCCTCGATCAGTTAGTGCGCGCCGACGTCTTCGAGCAGACCATCCACTCGCGCTACATCGGCACCAAGCGCTACTCGCTCGAAGGCAACACCGCGCTGATTCCGCTGCTGGACGAGATCCTGAACTCGGGCTCAGGCTACGGCGCCGAGCAGGCCGTGCTGGCCATGAGTCATCGCGGGCGACTCAACGTCATCATCAACATCGTGCAGCGCCCGGCGGCCGAGATCTTCGCCGGCTTCGAGGACGTCGATCCGCGCAGCGTGCTGGGCGGCGGCGACGTGAAGTATCACATCGGTGCAACCGGCATGTACACCGGCGCCAGCGGGCGGCAGGTGCGCATTCACCTGGTGTCGAATCCCAGCCATCTGGAGGCCGTCGATCCGGTTGCCTTGGGCCGCGCGCGCGCCAAGCAAACGCGACTCGGTCACGATGGGAAGATCAAAGTTCTGCCCGTCCTGATGCATGGCGACACGGCGTTCGCCGGTCAGGGCATCACGGCCGAGACGCTAAACCTGGCCGAACTTCGCGGCTACAACGTCGGCGGCACGGTACACGTCATCGTGAATAATCTGCTCGGGTTCACAACGAATCCCCGCGACGCGTACTCCGGGCGCTTCTCCTCCGATCTCGCCAAGCGGCTGCCGATCCCCATCTTCCATGTCAACGGCGAAGACGCCGACGCCGTCGTGCGCGCGGGACGCATGGCGCTGGAGTATCGCTACGAGTTCGGCAGCGACGCGGTCGTCGACCTCATCGGCTTCCGTCGCCACGGCCACTCGGAAGTCGACGACCCGACCATCACGCAGCCGATTCTCTATCGCAAGATCAAAGATCATCCCATGCTCTACCAGATTTATGCCGAGCGGACCGGCATCGACCCGCAACCGTTCCTGGAGAAGTTCCAGGCGGAGCTTGATGCCGCGCAGAAGGCCGGCAAGAGCATGGCGAAGAAGCCGGTCATGCGGCAGCTGCCGAGCTACTGGGCGCCTTATCACGGCGGACCCTACAACCCGGCGGATGAGGTTGACACCGGGCTTGCCGGCGCAAAAGCTGCAACAGATCACCGACGGCCTGACGAAGTATCCCGAGGACTTCCACATCCACCCCAAAGTGCAGAAGCTGCTGGAACAGCGCCGGGAGATGGGATACGGCACGCGGCCGCTGGACTTCGGCATGGCCGAGGCGCTGGCGCTGGGCTCGCTCGCGGTGGAGGGCACGCCGATTCGCCTCAGCGGTCAGGACAGCCGCCGCGGAACGTTTAATCAGCGGCACTCGGTGCTGATCGACATTCAGGACGAGAAGGAATATGTGCCGTTGTGTCATCTCGTGCCCGGGCAGGCGCGCGTGGAGATCTACAACTCGGAGTTGTCGGAAGCGGCGGTGATGGGCTTTGAGTACGGCTTTGCGCGCGATTATCCCGAGGCGCTGGTCGCATGGGAAGCCCAGTTCGGCGACTTCGCCAACGGCGCGCAGATCATCATCGACCAGTTCATCGCTGCCGGCGAAGACAAGTGGGACCTGCTGAGCGGCCTGGTGCTCATGCTGCCGCATGGTCACGAAGGCCAGGGGCCGGAGCACTCCAGCGCGCGCATCGAGCGCTACCTGCAGCTCTGCGCACGCGACAATATGCAGGTGTGCCAGCCTTCGACGGCGGGACAGTACTTCCATCTGCTGCGGCGGCAGGCTCTGCGCAAATGGCGCAAGCCGCTCATCTGCTTCACGCCGAAGAGCATGCTGCGGCATCCGGAAGCGCTATCGCCGATTGCTGAGCTGCAGCGGCCGCGCTTCTTGAATCGTTATCCCCGACGACAGGGCGCGCGACGCCAAGCGCGTGCTGCTGTGTACCGGCAAAATCGGCCACGAACTGCGCATGGAGCGCAGGAAGCACAAGATGGCAGGTCCGGCGATTGTCTCGCTCGAGCAGATGTATCCCTTCCCGGAACCCGAAATTCAGCAGCTCCGCGAAATCTATAAGAACGCGACGGAGTTCATCTGGGTGCAGGAAGAGCCGGCGAACATGGGCGCGCTGCCGTTTGTGGTGCCGCGATTGAAGAAGATTCTGGGACCGAAGGTGCGCAGCATCAAGCGCGCCGAGAACGCTACTCCGGCGACCGGCTCAGCCAAAGCGCACGAACTGGAGCAGAAGACGCTGATCACGCTGGCGCTGGGTAAAGGGGAATAAGCGGCACATCCAAGGCTCTGGGGCACATTCAGCACAAGGGAATGTCTGTCTTGACGAAATCGTTGTCCTTTCGCAAGCAGCGGCTCTCCTGCCATCTTCGCCAGCGCGTACGCAAAACAATCCCCGAAGTTGAGTGCAGCTGGATGTTGCCCTTTTCCAAAACGGCGGAGAGCATGTCGCGCGATGGAGATTTGCTGTTTGTCGAAGGCCACTACCTCAAATTGCATTTCGGTAAGGAAGAGGTCCAATTCCCGGCCGATCGCCTCTCCCCGCCGCGATTCCAAGACCATCGCTGTTTCAAAAACATTGACAGCCGAAATCATTCGCACGTCAGCCCGTTTGATCACCCCGAGATAATCGCGGCGTTCGGGTTCAGCCAAGAAGAGCGCCACCAGTGCGGACGAATCTATCACCATCGCCGTGGCAGCCCGCGCTCGTTATATCCCAAAATTTCGTCTTCAGAACGCGTGTCCAGCGTCGGCAAAGAATCGACCCTACGCAATATCTCTTCGACGGATTCGGAGACTTGTTTTTCGCGCCGCCGCCGCCGCAACCTCTCCACGCGCTCCTGAAGCGACTGCTGGATTGCCTCCGTGATGGTTTCTCCCGTCTCCCTCGCGACCATACGCGCCAACCGCTCGGTCTCGGTGTTCTTTATGCTCAGCGCCATCGTCACTCCTCTCCCACTAACACTCTATAGCGCTTTATATAACAAGCTTTGAGCTAGCATTGCCGCGAGGGAGCACAAACATTCCGCCGCCCACGGCATCGAACCTGGCATGAAAGTACGGGCCCTGCTCTCTTCACGAACTCTGCTTCTGAGTTTTGCGGTAATCCTCATAGTTGTACTGGCCGGCTGTGGCGCCGGCACCACTGGTCATAATTCCAGTGCGCCCACCTGGGACTACACCGCGATGGGCGACTCGCTGGCCGCAGGTCTGATTGCCCAGGAAGGCTACGTCGGCCGCTATGCCAGCTACGTCAACATCGACACCGGCTCCAACGTCAATACGACGAACCTGGGCATACCGGGCTGGACCAGCAACGATCTGCTGAACTCACTGCAGAACGATCCCGTGTTCCGCAACCAAGTCAGCAGCGCGGTGGTCATCACGTGGGACATTGGCGGGAACGACCTGAACAATGCCCACAGCCAGTACACGCAGCAGAACTGCGGCGGCACCGATGGCCAGGACTGCCTGCGCAACACCGTCGCAACCTTCGAGCAGAACTGGAGCGCGATCATCACCCAGATAACGGCACTGCGCAGCACCAGCAACACCATCATCCGCACCATGGACATCTACAACCCGTATGTCGCCTCGGACATGCAGGCCGGCATCTTCGACATTACCGAGCCCTACCTCGACGAAGTGAACAGCTACATTCACAGCACGGCGGCGGCGGCGGGGATTCCCGTCGCCAACGTGCATCAGGCCTTCAATGGCGCCGACGGCACAACCGATCCCGGGACCTTGGGACTGATTGCCGTCGACAACTTTCATCCTAATGACGCCGGTCACAAGGTCATCGCCGATCAACTGCGAGCGCTCGGCTATCAGCCGCTGCATTAGCCGCGTAAGCTGCCAGGCGGCTTGAACTTGGGGCTTTGTCCACTTCGGCCTTGGTCCCCGTTCCCGTAGCTGTCCACCTCGGTGTCGCGTTGTGGGACGAACCGGCTTTTTTTCTTGACCACGGCAACAGCTTTCCCTATGCTTGCCAATCGATCCGCTCTGCTTAAATTGGAAAGCAAGTAAGTACTTGCTCGCAATTTGAACGGTAACCATTAACTGGGTTAAGCTTTTGCGGCATTTCCGGGGACCAACGTGAGTTGCTGTGAAGTGCCGGGTCGCAAGTTCTGAACCCCACTGGAAGGCATCACCTCTCTAATTGAGGATGGCGAAGCTTTGTCCTGCACAGGCAGTCTCGACAGCGTTGCGGTCAATGAGAAATACATAACACCGCTCGATCTTGCGCCCTGCGCTCAGCCGCAACAGTGGTTCGCCGCCTACACCACCCCCCGTCACGAGAAGGCGGTAGTGCGGCAACTGAATGTGCGTCAGGTCGAATCGTTTCTGCCGCTCTACACCTCGGTGCGGCGATGGAAAAACGGATGCCAGGTCGCGGTTGAGCAGCCGCTGTTTCCCGGATACGTCTTTGTACACGTCGAGCGCCGGCATTCGGTCAAGGTGCTGCAAGTGCCGGGCGTGGTCTCGATCGTCGGCAGCAGTAAAGAGCCTTCTCCACTGCCTCATCAGGAAATCGAATCGCTGCGCGAGGCCCTTCCCCAGCGATGCTACGAGCCTCATCCCTACCTCGCCGTCGGCGATAAAGTTCGCATTACGGAGGGCCCGCTGGAAGGGATGGCGGGCGTGCTCGTCCGCAAGAAGAAGTCGTTACGGGTTGTGCTCACGCTCGATCTGATCATGCAAAGCGTTGCCGTGGAAATCGGCATGGATGAGATCGAACCCCTCCGGAAGTAAATCTCCTGACCAAATCAGCCCAAGCCAGAGGACCGATGCTGGTAAAGAAAGCAGCGGAGAGAAGTGTCACCGAAGTCTGCATCGTTGAAGCTGCGGCGCAACTGTTTGCCCGCCAGGGCTATAAAGGCACCACGACGCGGCAGATTGCGCAACTGGCCGGGGTGAATGAAGCCACCGTCTTCCGTTGCTTCGAACGCAAAGCCGAACTGTTCTGGGCCGCGGCCGAGTCGCGCCTGACACGCCTGAAGCTCAACCGAGAGTTGCAGACGGGCATGGCCATGGATCTCGAGCCGGAAATCGTGCTGCCCATGCTGGTCGAGTTCCTGATGGAAAATATCTCCGAAGATTACGAGCTGATGCGCCTGCTGTACGTGGCGGGGTTCGAGTTGCCGGGCGCCGACCGCATGTTCCGCGAGCACCTCGGCCCCATCTTCGATACCGTCAGCGCCTACTTCGGCAGGTGTGCGGCGCGCGGCGCGATCAGCGAGCTGGAGCCGACCTTTGCGACGCTGGGTCTGGCGGGAGCGGTGAGCGCGCACAGCAATCTGCGGCAGCTATTTGCCAACGAACGGCCCGGCGACGTGCAGGCGCTGGCGCCCGCGTACGCCCAATTCTGGTTGAATGCGCTGCGCCGGCAGCCTACTCTGAACCACGGCAATGGCGACGGGCCGCCGAGCAACGCTTAGCTGTTGGGCTGCCGTCATCTTGAGATACTGGAGACTATCTTTGAAACTTTGGTCGTTTAACAACGTGAAGCATGGCATGCGCTGGGGACTTCGTCTCTGCCCCAGAAGAACATTTCTGGACTAGCGCCGGTTTTCTGCTTGCCGTTGCGCTGCTGCTTTCGGCATTTGCTGCCGCGCAGGAACCGGTCCAGAATGAGCCGACGACGTCATCCTCATCCTCATCCTCATCGACGTCATCCTCCCCTGCCTGCTCCTACGATCCGAAAACCGGCGACTGCCTGCCCCCGCAGACCTCGAACCAGACGCCCTCTCAGGCGCCGGCCGATCGCGAACAGGGTGCCGAGCCCATCTCGCCGACCTCGCCGACCTCGCCCACCACGGTCACGAATGCAAATCAGCCGCCCGTGCACGAGAAGTCGCCGGAACAGACCGGACGGAATCTCGGCCAAATTACGAGGCCGAAGAAAGTTGAACTGACCGACTTTCAGCAACTGGTCGCGGCCTCGCTGGGGCAGGCGCTGCCCATCTACGGAGAAGCTCTATTCCAGAATGTGCCGACCACCTTCGCTCCGGTGGATCACGTGCCGGTCACGGCGGACTACGTCATCGGTCCGGGCGACGAGCTGCTGATTCGCGCCTGGGGCCAGATCGATCTGGATGTTCACGCCCGGGTGGATCGCAACGGCGCCATTTACATTCCCAAGGTCGGCGAACTGAATGTCGCCGGGCTGCAGATATCGAGCAGCTGCAGAGCTTCCTGAAGTCGCACATCGGCCGCATCTATCAGAATTTCGACCTGAACGTGACCATGGGCGAGTCTGCGCTCGATCGACGTCTTCGTCGTCGGCCAGGCGAGGCGCCCCGGACGCTATACGGTCAGTTCGCTGAGCACGCTGGCCAATGCGGTGTTCGCTTCCGGCGGCCCGTCAACCTCGGGCTCGATGCGGCACATCCAGCTGAAGCGCAATGGCAAGGTCGTTACCGACTTCGATCTCTACGATCTGCTGATCAAGGGCGACAAGAGCAGGCGACGTCATGCTGCTGCCGGAGGACGTCATTTACTTCATCCCCATCGGCCCGGTCAGGTCGCGATGGGCGGGCAGGTGAACAACCCCGCGATCTACGAAATCGGGGCGAAGCTAGTCCTAAGGAGACGTTACAACTGGCGGGTGGGCTGACGACGACGGCCTACGGAGGCAAGGTCTACGTCGAACAGATTAAGGATCGCAAGGACCGCAGCATCGAGGAGGTCAAGCTGGATGAGGCCGGGCTGTCGTACATGCTGAAGGACGGCGACGTTTTGAATTTCGCGCCCATCTCACCGCGCTTTGTGGACGCTGTGACTCTGCGCGGCAACGTCGCGTCGCCCGGTCGATATCCCTGGCACGATGGGATGCGAATGACGGACTTGATCCCCAATCGCGAGTTCCTCATCACCCGCGAATACTGGAAGCAGCAGAACGCCATCACCCTGCAATGCAGCCCAGCGGGGCGCGCCTGACAGGCGACGTTGAACGATGTTCGCAGCAACGCGCCGGAGATCAACTGGGACTACGCCGTCATTCAGCGCATAAGCGATCAGGATCTTTCCACCGAACTGATGCCGTTCAACCTCGGCAAAGCGGTGCTCGAGCACCAGGACGCCAGCAATCTGCCGCTCGAGCCTGGCGACATCGTCACGATTTTTTCCCAGGCTGATCTGCGGGTTCCCCGTGAGCAGCAGACCAAGCTGGTTCGACTGGAGGGCGAGTTCGCATCCTCCGGCATCTATCGCGCGCAGGCCGGCGAGAATTTGCGCGACCTGGTCGCCGAGCCGGCGGCCTGGCGCCGTCGGCTTATCTGTACGGCGCGGTGTTTACGCGCGAGTCCACGCGTATCCAGCAGCAGGAGCGGCTGGACATGGTGATTGCGCAGATGGAGAAAGACCTGGCGCGCCAGGCGGTGCAGGCATCGCAGAATGCGAAGAACCGCAGAGGAGGCCAACGCCGCGAAAGCCGCAACGGACGCGCAGCGCGAAGCCTTGAACAAGCTTCGCCAGTTTAAAGCGGATGGAAGGATCGTGCTGAATCTTCATCCCAACGACACCGGGGTGTGCCGATATCCCGATATTCCGCTGGAGGATGGCGACCACTTCTACGTGCCCAGCCGTCCTATCGTGGTCAGCGTTGTCGGCGACGTCTATAACCAGGGTTCCTTCATACAAAAGGAAGGCAAGACGGTCTCGCGTTATCTGCGCGATGCGGGCGGGCCGACCCGCGCTGCCGACAAGAGCAAGATCTTCGTGGTGCTGGCCAATGGCGCGGTGGTCAGCAAGGATGCTGCGCCAGGCTTCTGGTCGGGTGGCTTCGAAAGTATGGTTCTGATGCCGGGCGATACGGTGGTCGTTCCCGAACAATTGAATCCCGGCGCCGGGTGGCGGCACTTCAAGGACTGGTCGCCAGATTCTGTTTAACTTCGGATTAGCTGCCGCCGCCATCAATGTGCTGACCCAGTAAGCTCGCGGCATTCGCGGCCAAGACAGTACGGCCCCAAACCATCCCGGGAAGTGGATCTTATGCGTGAGGGTTACAGAACGCCTGAAATCAACCTCGACAGCGACACTGCGGTGCCGCTTGCCGACCTCGAGCCGGCGAGCAAGAGCCGCGAGATGGACGGACTCGATCTGCTGCTGGTGCTGTCCCGCTATAAGAGCACGATTGTCGCGGTCACGTTCGGGGCCGCGGTGCTGGCGCTGATTGTCTCGCTGCTGCTGCCCAAGATCTATACCGCGACCACGACCATCCTGCCGCCGCAGCAGAACCAGTCGGCGGCGACGGCGCTGACCGGGCAGATCGGCATCCTCAGCGGCTTGTCGGGAGAGGAACTGGGGCTGAAGAACCCTTCCGACCTGTATGTCACTTTGTTGAAGAGCCGCACGGTGCAGGATGGGATCGTCAATCAATTCGACTTGCGGCGGCTGTATTCGGTCAGCCGGTTTCAGGACGCGCGCAAAGAACTGAATAGCCGCAGCGAGGTTTCCGCCGGCGACGAAGGGCTCATCTCGATCAGCGTGAGCGACCATGATCCCAACCGCGCGGCGGAGATGGCGAACGCTTACGTCGACCATCTGCGCTCGTTGAACCAGAAGCTGGCGGTATCGGAGGCGTCGCAGCGGCGGCTTTTCTACGAGCAGAACCTGGCTGCCGAACGCGACGAACTGGCACACGCCGAGTTGGCGCTGACCCAGGCGCAGGAGAAGAGCGGACTGATCCAGCCGGACGCGCAGAGCCGGGCCATGATCGAAGCAGTCGCCAACGCCCGCGCCCAGGTCGGGATCAAGGAAGTTCAATTACAGGCGATGCGCACCTACGCCACGGCGAACAATCCCGACCTGAAGCGCGCCGAGCAGGAGCTGGCCGGCCTGCGCGGACAACTGGCGCGCCTGGAGCGCAGCACTGGCGAATCGGCCAACGGCAATCCGGAGATCCCGACCCAGCGCCTGCCCGAGGCCGAGCTCGATTACCTTCGCCGCGCGCGCGACCTGAAGTATCACGAGGCGCTCTACGAGTTCCTCAACAAGCAGCTGGAGGCGGCGCGCATCGACGAAGCCAAGGAAGCCGTCGTCGTGCAGGTGGTCGATAAGGCGGTTGCTCCCGAGGCGAAGTCGGGACCGCGACGGACCCTGATCGTCGTGATCACGGCGGCGGCCGCATTTCTGCTTGCTTGTTTGTGGGCCTTGATCGCAGAAATCGTCCGGCGAAAACAACAAGACCCACACGAGAGGGAGAAACTGGCGTTGCTCCAACATTCGCTCAGGTTCTCGTTCAAAGACTGACACGGTGATGGAAATTAGTCGTGCATGAGCTCTTCGGTGCGGCAGATCACGCGCAGCATGATTCATCTCGCCAGCGGCGAGCTGCCGGCGCGCCTGTGCGGCATCATCGCGCTCCTGCTGCTGGCCCGCAGGGCCGGCGTGATGATGGTGGGGGTTTACGCGCTGGCGTGGACCATGGTGCAGTACTCCTATCCCTTCATCGATTTCGGCTTGCGTCATGTGGGCGCGCGCCTGATCGCGCAGTATCCGCAGGCGGGCAACGAGCTGGTCGCGCGCATTCAGCGTCGCCGTTTGCTGATGGCAGGCGCTATTCTGCCGTTTCTGCTGGCCTACGCCGCACTCGCCAATCTGCCGCCGAATTACAAAGTTTTCCTGTTCGTATTCTCGGCGATCGGTTGTCTCTACGCGGTTTCGCTGGAGTGGGCGGCGTGGGGCAAAGAGCATCTTCGTCTCGTCGGCTTCTCGAAGATGATTGTGCCCGGAAGCATTCTGCTGTTTCTGCTGATTGGCGGCCACAGCGAGCGCTTGCTGTGGTGGCTGATCGCGGGCAACGCCTTCGGATGCGTGTTGCAGGGTGTGATCTTCTGGCGGTGGTGGCATCAGCACCGGCCGGCGGCGGAAGGCAGTACGTTTTCCGCAGAGGTGCGGGAGGCGCTCGCCTGGTCGCGCACCAGCATCATGGGCGTGGCCTGGTTCTGCAATCTAGCCTTCAACACCATCGACATGCTCATGCTGGGCGTCATGTCCAACGCGCAGCAGGTGGGGCTCTATAGCGCCGCCTACCGCATCATGAACCAGGTCTTGTTTACCTATTATCTGCTGACCTCGACGCTGTACCCGCGGCTCGCCCGCCAGGATGTCGAGCAACGCCGCCGTGCGCTGCGGCCCATGATTCTGCTCTCGCTGGCCGGTGTGGGCGCTGCGTTCGCGCTTGTCCTTGCCTTGGCGAGCCGGGAAGTACTCCTGATCGTGTTTGGCAAACAGTTCCTGGCGGCTACCTTGCTGCTGACGCTGCTGGCGTGGGCCATTCCGTTGGATTTCCTCACCTCATATCTCAGCAACGCCTATATCGCCTGGAGCATGGAAAAAAAGGTGCTCGCGTGCACGGCCATCGCCGCGGGAAGCAATGTCGTGCTCAACCTGATGTGGATCCCGGCCTTCGGGGCAACCGCTGCGGCCATCAATACCCTGGTCTCCTACGTGATCTTCCTGGCCTGCCTGGCGTTCGCCGGATGGTACGCCTCGGAGCTGGGCCGCGCGCAGAGACCGGCCCTATCGGCCAGTCGCACCGCTGTCGGCGGCGTGCAGGAGTAGGGAATGCGGGCTCTTGCGCAACTAGTGGGGAATGCCTGATGCGTCAGCAGCGGACTGACGAGCCCTTGCCGCGATGAGGCTGCTCTACGATCATCAGGTGTTTTCGTCGCAAAACGCCGGCGGCGCCTCGCGATACTTCTACGAGCTCACCAAGTTCTTTGCGACCCAGCCGGAAGTCGAAACCGAGGTATGGCTGGGCATGAACGGCACGGTCTATCCCTTCCGCAACCTCGACCGGCAAAAGGTGCGCGTTCGTGAGCTTCCGGAGTGGATGCCTCCCGGAAAGCCGCGCTACCTGGCCAACGAGCTGTGGAGTCGTGGGAAGGCCCTATTCGAAGCGAGAGTCGATATCTACCATCCGACGACTTATCTGCGAATCCCAACCATCAAGGCGCGGCGCACCGTAGCCACGCACCACGATTGCACGCACGAGCGTTTTCCGGAGTACGTCCCGGGTGCGAAGCGCATTTTCTGGGCCCGCAAACAGATGCTGCCCCAGGCCGATGCGATCATCTGCGTATCGGAGTCGTGCCGGCAGGACCTGCTGCAGTTCTACAACGTTGATCCGGCAAAGACGCGCGTCATCCATCATGGCCTGACACATCTGCCGCGCAGCGCCGAGGCTGCCGCCGGGCTCCGGAAGCTCCTGCGGCGCGATTACCTGCTGTATGTCGGCATGCGCGAGAAGTTCAAGAATTTTCACGGCTTGTTGCAGGCCCTGCACGACAGCAAGCTTCATGATTCGCTCGACCTGCTGGTGCTCGGCGGCTCGCCCTTGAAGGAGGAAGAGAAGTCGACGATCTCGCGGCTCGGGCTGGACGGATGCGTTATCGCTTTGCCCAAGGTTTCGGACGCGACGCTGGCGGAGGCTTACGCCGGGGCGAAACTGTTCGTCTATCCGTCGTTTAACGAGGGCTTCGGATTCCCCCCGATTGAGGCGATGTCGGTGGATTGCCCGGTGCTGGCCAGCCGGGTGTCGTCCATCCCGGAGGTCTGCGGCGATGCGCCGTTTTACTTCGATCCGGCGGACCAGGACGCCTTCAGCCGTGAGCTGGTGCGGGCTGTCAGCGATGATGACGCCCGCAAGCGGTCGATCGCCCGCGGCCGGCAAGTTGCCGCACAGTACACTTGGGAGAAGTGCGGACGCGAGACGCTGGCCGTCTATCGCGATTGCCTTCAGTAAGCGAACACTTTGACCGATGTCACAGTTGAGAGCATTGCTGTACAGCGATCTGGCGCGGCAATACGAGTTGGAAGGGAAGACGGGAGTGCAGCCGAACATTTTTCGATTTCTGCAGCGGCTGCTGCACTTTCGCTTTCTGCCCAACGTGATCTGCCGCACCAGCCGCGCGGCCATGCTGGCCGGCATCCCGCTGCTGCCCAACCTGCTTACGTATCTCAACCTCGTGGTCTTCGGCCTGGAGGTGACGCCCCGGTGCGAGATCGGGCCGGGCATCTTCTTCGCTCATCCGGTAGGCTGCGTCATCGGAGCGTGGCGGATCGGCAGCAACGTTACTGTCTTTCAGGGAGTAACGCTGGGGGCCCGCAAGGCCGACATGCAATTCACCCGCGAGATGCGCTGCGAGATAGGCAATAATGTGGTTCTGGGCGCTGGTTGTAAAGTATTGGGTCCCTGTCAGGTTGCCGATAATGTGACCGTGGGCGCCAACTCGGTGGTTTTGGAATCCGTCGGGCCGGGGCGCACCGTTCTCGGCATCCCGGCGATGGAATACCATTCACGATAAGATGTCGGAGCGGCAATAACCATGGATCTCACGATAATCATTCCCAATTACAACACCCGCGCGCTGCTGCGGAACTGTCTCGATTCGATTTACCGGCACACCGACGGCGTCAGCTTCGAAATCATCTGCGTCGATGGCAACTCGCCCGACGGCAGCGCCGACATGGTGGCGGCAGAGTTTCCCGACGTCGTTCTGGTGCGAAACGCGGCCAACGAATCCTATGCGCGCAGCGTCAACCAGGGACTGCGTCTGTCCCACGGCCGTTACGCCTGTCTGCTCGACAGCGACACCCTGCTGATCGAGAATGCGCTTCGCGCCGCTGGTGCATTTCATGGATGAGCACCCCGACGCGGCGGTCTGCGGGCCTGAGTCTGCTGAATCCCGACGGCAGCGTGCAGCACCACATCCGCAGCTTTGCCGGGTGGGCGTCTTCCTGCTGCAGACCCTGAACTGGCACAAACTGTTTCCCCAACAACAAGCTGATGAACCGGTACTACAACACCGACTTCGACTACTCGCAGGCGCAGGCGGTGCAGAGCATCGGAACTAGCGCCTACGTCATCCGGCGCTCGACTTGGGAAGACGTTGGACTGCTGGACGAGCGCTTTCGCTGGTCGATGCCCGACATGGCTTACAACTACACGCTGCATAAGCGCGGCTTTAAGCTCTATTACATGCCGTCGGTTTCCGTCGTGCACTTTGGCGGTCAGACCGCCAGCCAGGATGTTCTGCGGTCTTTGCGCGAGCAAGCGGAGTGCCTCAATTATTTCAGCGAGCGCTACGACTATTTCGGCAAGAGTCTTTGATCAAGGCGCTGGTGCGCTTCGGCATCCTCGTTCGCTATTACTCAAAGGTCGTCGGGTACTACTCGGCTCCGATAAGCGCGTGATCAAAGGGCCGGGGGCGCCCCCAAAGGAGGTGGCCGCGCAGATGCTGGGCGCCGGTTCCCACCCCGCCTCAGCAAGAAAATGGAAAAGGTGCCCGTCGGCTCATTGTCCCAGCCGGGCTCAGACGCTTGATGGTTCCGCGGGCCGCTGCGACTCGCCAGAACCGGCGCCGGATGCTGCGCCAAGCCGGGCGAACGGCCGCGAGATAAGCCACAGCAGCGAGCCGTCGACCAGCAGCCGTCGCAGATCCGGAAAAAAACGTGCGCTGGTCGCGCATCTCCTCCAGGCCCAAGGCGGTGGAATACGTCATGTGGCGATAGGCGGCAATGCGCGGATCGAGGTTCGCGGCCCACTGATTCACGATAGACAGCGGTTCGCTTTGCAGTCGCAGCCGGTTTTCCGCCGACGCCGACATGCTGCCGGGATGCGCGCGATAACGGCAGACAACCTCCTGGACAGCGCGTGCGCGATAACGGTGCGCGATCGCGACATACAGGTAGTAGTCGGGAACGAGCTGGATGCGGTCGGGGACTCCGCCAGACCTCTTCGACCGCTGAGCGCCGCAGCATGGCCGAGCTCATCGCGATGAAGCAGGCGTCGCGAAAGAGCTGCGCGAAGATCTCGCCTTCGGGCAGCGGCTG
Organism: uncultured Acidobacteriaceae bacterium; assembly: GCA_963747045.1. GTDB lineage: Bacteria > Acidobacteriota > Terriglobia > Terriglobales > Acidobacteriaceae > Bog-257. The sequence goes on from CAVVDN010000032.1 coordinate 38,102, forward strand.
AAACTCGTGCGCGTAATCGTAGTCGCGCAGATTGCCCGGCTGCGCGTCGAACATCACCGCCCGGCCATAGATGATGCCCACTCCGTCGCAGCCAGCGCCAACTGCTTCTCCAGCTTGCGCGGCATCCAGACGTCATCCTGATCGAGAAACGCCAGCCACTCGCCGTTGGCCTGCCGCATCGCGAGGTCCCGCGCTTTGCCCAGCGGCGTGTCTTCCGGCGACAAGATAGTAGCGAATCCGTGGGTCGCGGTAGCTGCAGACGATCGCGGCGCTTTCATCCGTGGAGCAATCGTCCCAGGCAATCAGCTCCCAGTCCGCGAACGATTGCGCCAGCACGCTGTCGAGCGCTTCCCGCAGGAACGCCGCGCCGTTGCGGATGTTGACGATGACACTGATCTGGGGCATCACACGATCCGTGCTCCCCAACGAGCCCGCTTTTCATGCTCGTTGGGGTGGTTCAATGCTACACGCCCGGCTATTGCCTGTTGCTTATTACTGTGACCGGGTAGTGCAGCCGTTAAGACCCGACGGCAGGGTGCAGTCGGCTGAAACCGGCTCCCAGGTCAAGTAAGAGTCCCGCTTAACGCAGCGCTAAAGCGCACGCACTACCGTTACAACGGATAGCCGCCGGGCATGCGCCAGTACGGTGGCCGCAGCTTACGCCGGACGACATGAATCACAAAAAGAAACGGCCGCGCCAGCTGCGAACGCCGGCGAACCTTGCGTCAACAGCCGCTTCAGGCCGCGCAGGAAGCTCTCCGGCTCGCGCATCTCGCACAGCGCGATGGCGGTCCGATGGCGGCGCCGGCACAACGCCACCGTCGGCGCATCGATGGCGCTCGACCACTTGTCGATGAGCCAGAGCGCCTCTTTGTGCATCTCCACAGCGGTGACCTGCGACATGCTGTCGGGATGCATGCGGTAGCGGCAGACCGGTTCCTGCACCGCGCGAGCCTGGAATTCTTGCGCGACAGCAACGTAGAGATAGTAGTCGGGGATGATGCGCACAGCTTCCGGTATGCCGCCGATGGCTTCGACCGCCGACCTGCGGAACACCGCCGAACTCATCGCGATGAAGCACGAGTCGGTAAAGAGCTGCGCGAAGATATCGCCTTCGGGCAGCAGCGCGTATTCGTGAGCGTGATCGTAGTCGCGCTCGCGGCCGCCAGGATAGAACCGGATCGTCCTGCCATAAATCAGTCCGACATTGTCAGACGCGAGCACCATCTGCTTGCCGAGCTTTTGCGGCAGCCAGACGTCATCCTGATCGAGAAACGCCAGCCATTCGCCTTCCGCGTGATGAATGGCGTCACTTCTCGCTTTGCCCAGCGATGTGTCCTCAGGCGAGAGATAGTAGCGAATCCGCGGATCGCGATAGTTGCGGACGATCTCGGCGCTGCGGTCCGTCGAGCGGTCGTCCCAGACGATCAGCTCCCAGTCGTCGAAGGTTTGCGCCAGCACGCTGTCGATCGCTTCCGGCAAAGTTGCCGCGCCATTGCGCACGTTCATAATGACGCTGACTTGCGGCATACTCAGTTTGTGGTCCGCGCCTGGTAGCTCGAAACCAGCACGCAGTAGAGCAGCAGTTGCCAGAACGCCAGCGCCAGCGCTGTGACGGCAAAAATCAGAAAGAAGTGATCAGCCTGGCCGCGGCTGACCGGTGTGCCGACCCGGAGCGCCGCGCGCGCGAATCCAGCACTGCCGGCAATCACAAACATCGTCACCGCCAGCGCAAATCGGGAGTGGGTTGGCGCATTCTGGGCGGGTTTTGACGCCGGAGCCGTCCGACGATACCACAGCCCCACCCAGATGATGAGCGCGGCCATGCCGACGAACGTGCTTCCGTACTGCGCCACGGAATATCCCGGTATGTTGCCCAGCAATGGAATGGGTATGCGGTGGTGCAGCCAGTAAAACTCGCGCCACGCCCAGGTAAACGAATGCGTGAACGAATCCCACACAATGTGGGATGTGATGCCGAGCAGCAGGGACACCGTGATGAGCCGGAAGCGCGCCGCACCGCCGAAGCGGAAGTTGCCCGCTTGCGGCTCAAGTCTTGCCTGCACGCCCGCTGGCATGAGTCCGATGACCGGCCGTTTGATCACGTTGTGGAAGAGCCAAAGTGCGACGAACGAGGCCGGGATGGTGAAGAAGATCAGCCCGGGAAAGTGATGTCCCAAATCGCGATTGTGCGTGGTCCCCATGACATAGGGGAAGTCCGGCGCCATGCTGCCGACAATAAACGCCGACCAGACCAGGTTCAGCCTGCGAAAGGGCAACACTGCGGCGGCATGAGAAACCGTGAAGGGCATCGAAGGTGTGGCGCACGCGGACGGCTCGACGTCCACTCAACAGAATAGCGGAAGCGAATCGTCGCGCGGAAGTATGCCAAAAAATCAAGTACAATCGCCAGACTAAGCGCTGCGATCAAATCCTATGAAACCTGCTCCGTTGTCGAGCGGACATCCGACTCCCGTGCAAGACGACGATCGTCCCGCCATCGCCGGCGGCACGCCGCTGCGCGCGCCCGGTAACCGGCTGGTCTTCGGCGCCCCCGAGATCGGCGAGGCTGAAATCGCCTCGGTGGTGGAGTGCCTGCGCAGCCGCTGGATCGGTCTCGGCCCGCGCGTGGAGCAGTTCGAAAGCGCTTTCGCAGCCTACAAAGGCGCGCCCTATGCGGCCGCGGTCAGCAGTGGCACGGCCGCGCTTCATCTGGCGCTGCTGGCACTCGGCATTGGGCCGGGCGATGAGGTCATCGCTCCGGCCATGACCTTCTGCTCGACCATCCATTCCATCGTGCACGCCGGCGCGACGCCGGTGCTGGTCGACTGCGGCCGCAACACCTTCAACATCGATCCCGCGCAGATCGAGACGTACATCACGCCGCGCACCAGGGCGATCATCGCGGTCCACATGTGCGGCCGCTGCTGCGAGATGGATGCCGATTCTCGCGATCGCGCGGCGTCATGGCCTGCGCATCATCGAAGACTGCGCCCACGCGATCGAGTCGACGTATCGCGGCCGGCCTGCGGGACTGATCGGCGATGCCGGCTGCTTCAGCTTCTATCCGACGAAGAACGTCGCCACCTGCGATGGTGGCATGGTGATCACGCGCGACCGCTCGCTGCACGAGCAGGTGAAGGTCCTGTCGCTGCACGGCATGACCGCCGATGCGTGGAGCCGCTTTGTCGGCGGACCGTCGGGCTATGAAGTCGTCGCCGCCGGATTCAAGTACAACATGACCGACGTGGCTGCCGCGCTGGCATTGCCGCAGCTCGAGTCGGTAGAAGAAAACTGGCGGCGCCGCGAGCAGCTTTGGAGCCTCTACAATGAGCGCCTCGCCGGGCTGCCGCTGCAACCTCCCGCGCCGACTTCGCCGGAATCCCGTCACGCGCATCACCTCTACACGCCGCTGCTGATGCTTGAGGACTCGGGCCACGCGCGAGCAAATCATCGCCGCGCTCGACGCCGAAAACATCGGCGTCGGCATTCACTATGTTCCGCGTCCATCAGCAGCCGTACTACCGTCAGCGATTCGGTTTCACTGACGCCGATTTTCCTAATGCAACGGCGGTCGGCGAGCGCACGCATCTCGCTGCCGCTTTCCGCCGGCATGTCAGCGCAGGACGTCGAAGACGTCGTCACCGCGCTGACGCGCATCTTCCGCTACTACAAAGCTGCTGCATGATGCCGGCGCAATCGATCGCTACAGGTTTGGCTCAGGTCCCTAAAGGTTCGTATCGGGCCCTTCAAGGTTCGCGTTGGGCCCTTCGAGGCTCGCGTTGGGCACGTCACCGAACTCCGGCGTCCATGCCGACATTCTGGGGATCAGTCCTTCAAGGTTTGCGTCAAGTTGGACTGGATTCGTATCAGGGCACGACTTCAGTCGTGCCGAAACGTGCTCAGAAAGGATCCGGGCTTTAGCCCCTGCATGACGCGGACAGGGACTAAAGCCCGCAATTTTATTGGCTGTCTGCCGGCACGGCTGAAGCCGTGCCCTGATACGAAGCGCGCATTCCCAGCCTCGGGCTCAGTCCCCGCGCCAAGTCCAGCCCCAGCGTTACCAGTCCGAGCGCTCAGTTCGGTTCCCGCGCCAAGTCCAGTAGCAGCGCCCAATTCATTTCTGGCTGTGCGCCCCGTCTTAGCACTGTTAATGTTTCTCGCGGTCCTGAGCGCTCTTTCCATCTCGCTCAAGGCGCAGGCTTCCTCCGGCCAGTCTTCTACGCAACAGCAACCCGCGGCGCAAAAACCTGCGCCTTCAGCCGCGCCTTCTGCGCAACCGCAGCCCGCCACGCCGTCCTTCGACGGCACTTTCCCTCATCCCAACGAGAGCAAGTTCTTCATCCATCTGGCGCAAGACCAGAAGGACATCTGGACCAGTCCATTCCATCTGCAGCCGGCAGACGCCAAGTGGCTGGTGCCTGTGAGCGGCATTGGCGCCGGCTCTGTTCGTCACCGATCCGCAAAGTTCGTACGCGATGCGGCTGAACAATCGCGCATGCCTACAACGTCTTCTCCGACGCCGGCGTCGCCGCCGCCAGCGGCATGACGGGTGTGGCGTATTTCTGGGGCCGTCTGACGCACAACGAGCGCGCCCGCGAAACCGGCGTGCTGGCGACGGAGGCCATTGTCAACGCCATCGGAGTTGACTACGCGCTCAAGGGCATCACCGGACGCGAACGGCCGTATCCCTCGGACTTCCAGAACATCTTCCTGCACGGAGGCGCATTCGTTGCCTTCGGACCACGCGGCGATGATGTGGGCGTTTGCGTCGGTCGTCGCCGAGGAGTATCCGCATCCCGCCGAGCAGATCGCCGCCTACGGATCTGGCCGCGGGCGTCAGCCTGGCGCGCGCCGCATCGGACCAGCACTTCCTCTCCGACGTCTTCGTTGGCGGCCTGATCGGGTATGGCATCGGCCGCCACATCTACAAGGCCCGGCATAATCCACGAGATCGACGACGACCTGAAGATCATCGCCGAGCAGACCTCCGCGCCGCGGCCCACCAACGCCGGCAGCTACTACGTCCCGCTGGACAACTGGGTTTATCAGGCGATGCAGCGCCTCATCGGCCAGGGCTACATCGACACGGCATTCCTCGGCGTTCGCCCGTGGACGCGCATGGATTGCGCGCAGATGCTGATCGATATGAACTCCAAGGTCGAGTTCCACACCGACGTTCCGCCCGACATCTACCAGCTGAAGCAGGCGCTGGACGACGAGTTCGCGCCGGAGATCGCGACCTGGGAAGGCCATCCCAGCGAGTCGCATCCAACTCGACTCGGTCTACACGCGCGTGACGGAAATTGCCGGCACGCCGGTCAACGACAGCTATCACTTCGGGCAGACGCTCATCAACGACTACGGTCGCCCGTATTGGCAGGGCTTCAACAACGTCACCGGATTCAGCACCAGCGCCAACGATGGCCGCTTCGCCTTTTACGTCGACGGCGAATATCAGCACGCGCCCACCATTCCCGGCTATCCGCTCTCGGTGCGGCAGGTGATTGCCAACGTCGACGACAATCCCTTGCAGCCGCCGACACCCGTCAGCGCCAACCAATTTACTTTGCTCAATACCTACGCGTTGGCCAGATATGCGGGGCTGGATTTTTCCGTGGGCAAGCAGAGCATGTACTGGGGACCGACGACGAGCGGCTCGATGCTGATGAGCAACAACGCCGTGCCCTTCTGGAACCTCCAGATCAATCGCACCGAACCGTTCAGCATTCCGGGACTGTCGAAGTTCTTAGGTCCATTCGAATTCGCCAACTTCTTCGGCGCGCTCGCCGGCCAGCAGTTTCCGCCCAGCCCTTACATCTTCGGCCAGAAGATCAGCTTCAAGCCCACGCCGAATCTCGAGGTTGGGTTCACCCGCGACGATGTCTTCGGCGGGCAGGGTCACGTGCCCATCACCTTCGGCTCGTTCTGGAATTCCTTCACCAGCCTCAATGACGTCCCGACGTCGGTGAAGTTTTCGCGCAAGGATCCCGGCGCCCGTCACGCCAGCTTCGACGTGTCCTATCGCCTGCCCCTGCTGCATCGCTCGGTCACGCTCTACACCGATTCGCTGGTGCATGATGACGTCAACCCCATCGCGGCTCCGCAGCGCGCGGCGTTCAATCCCGGCATCTACTTCGCGCGTATTCCCGGCATTCCCAAGCTCGATTTCCGCGCTGAGGCCGTCTACACCAATATTCCCGAAGCGACCGTCGGCAGCGGACAGTTCATCTACTGGGAAGTTGTCTACCACGACGTTTATCTGAACGACCGATTTCTGATGGGCAATTGGATTGGGCGGCAAGGCAACGGCTATCAGGCGTGGACCACGTATCACCTGAGCCCGCGCAGCAACGTGCAGTTCGGCGTGCGCAACGCCAAGATCGCCGACAACTTCATCCCCGGCGGCAGCACGCAGTGGGACTGGAACGTCTCCGGCGACCTGTGGGTGCACAAGAGCTGGGAGATCCAGCCGCTGCTGCAGTACGAGACGTGGCTGATCCCGGTGCTCGCGCCCACGCGCCAGCGCGACTTCACCGCGTCGCTACAGTTCACCTGGTGGCCGCAAAAAATCGGCGCGAGAAGGGCGACAGCAGTAGCTTCGTAACAGGGCACGTCTTCAGACGTGCCGTGGGCGAGACATGAAAAACCGGGCTTCAGCCCCTGCCAACTTTTTGCAGGGGCTGAAGCCCAATTTCGTTAACGATCGATTCGGCACGACTGAAGTCGTGCCCTGATACGAAGCTACCGCCCGCAGCAGGGTTTCAGCTAATTGCTCATTGCTAGCCGCTAATTGCTGGTCCTTACGCGCTCAGCATCTTCCTCTTCGCCTTGATCTCCTCCAGCAGCGCGTCGATCTTCTGCTCGCGGTCCAGCGCGTGCAGCCGGCCCTCAATGTCGTCGCCGAGCACCTCATGCTTGGCGCGGCCAATCGCCTCCGCGTGCGCGACCTTGGTCTGCATGCGATCGAGCGTGCGGTGCTCGCCCGTGGGCGTTAGCTGAGCGTCCGCCGCGCGGCTGACCGCGCGCGTGCGCCGATGCTGCGCGATCAGCAACTCGGTCTTCGCGCGTGCCTCCTGGAGCTTCAGCTCCAGCTTCTTCAGCGCCGCCTTTAACGCCTCAACCTGTGTCTCCTGATCCGCGATCTGCTGATCGAAGCTGTCGGCCAGCTGCTGGAAGCTCATCGCCCGCTCCAGCGCCGCGCGCGCCAGCTCGTCATCGTTCTTGCCGACGGCCAGCTCCGCCTTGCGCATCCACTCCGCGTGCTTCTCCGCGTTGTCCTTCTTTTTCTTCTCCAGCAGATGCAGGTCGGCAAGCGCAATTGCTACCTGCGTCTTCACCTGCATGAACTGGTTCTCCATGTCGAGGATCACCTGCTTCAGCATCTTCTCGGGGTTTTCCGCGCGGTCGATCAAATCGTTCAGGTTCGCCCGCACCAGCGTTGCAACTCGATCCAGTAATGCCATAATTCCTCCTTGCCTCGTATCAGGGCACGTCTTCAACCGTGCCGATCCGCCGTTATCTTGTCGGGCTTCAGCTCTGCTGAGCGTGTGCAGCCGGCTAAAGCCGTCCGAATTCATAGCTCGTAACGGCACGACTGAAGTCGTGCCCTGATACGAACCACCAGGTGCCCCACTCATTCGCGGTTTTCCGATGAGTGGGACCGTCATACCGGCTCACCGGGTGCCCCACTCATTCGTGGTCTTCGAATGAGTGGGTCTCCGTCACAACTGCTCGCCCCGCACTGCAGCCAACAGGAAGGCGACGAGCAGCCCTCCCACGGCGCCAACAAGGACCGCAACGTTGGAATGAGTGATGAATCGCACCACCACGCCCAACAGCGTTCCGATTAATCCAAAGCTCACTGCGAATTGTGTACTGTCATCCTGCCAGTTCATAACAATCCTTCAGCCTCGTATCAGGGCACGTCTTTAGACGTGCCGATCAGCGTCGCCTCCACCGGGCTTTAGCCCCCTGCACGTCGTCCGCAGCGGCTGAAGCCGTCAGACTCACCGCGCGCATCGGCACGACTGAAGTCGTGCCCTGATACGAACCTATCCTCGGGTGTCCCACTCATTCGCGGTTTCCGAATGAGTGGGTCTTCGCATCAGGTCCCCCGCGGCTGAAGCCGCTCGACTGGGAAAAGAGCCCTGGACGCCGACCTAAAGGTCGGTTCTACCCTACTGCCCCGCGGGTGCCCCACTCATTCGCGGTTTCCGAATGAGTGGGTCTTCGCATCAGGTCCCCGCGGCTGAAGCCGCTCGACTGGGAAAAGAGCGCCGGACGCCGACCTAAAGGTCGGTTCTACCCTACTGCCCCGCACCCGCAGCCTTCGACTTCGGCTCATCGCCCGGCGGCAGACCATCCGGCTTCGGCGACTTGTCGCCGATCGTCCGGATCTTCCCCATCAGCTCCGACATCTGCATGCCCGAGAGCGCTTCGAACAGCGCCGGCACCTGCGCGGCCATCTCCGTGATATCGCCAGTGATTTTGTTCATCCCCGCAGAGTGCCCGTTGCCGGTCGAGACAATGGTGATCTTGTCGACATTGCACAATGGGGCGGCCAGCGCCTTCACCACTTCCGGCAAGCTGGTGATCAGCTTGTCGACCACGGCAGCCTGGTTGTACTCCTGGAAGGCTTCGGCCTTCACGTTCATGGCGCGCGCTTCGGCATCACCCTTCTTGAAGATGATCTCGGCTTCGGCTTCACCTTGCGCGCGGATGGCGCTGGCGCGGCCTTCGGCTTCCACCATCGTCCGCGACTTCTCGGCATTCGCCAGCGTCTCAATGCGCTGACGCTCGATCTCCGCCTGCTTCAGCACCGTCGCAATCAGCTCCTTCTCGCGGCGCTTGATCTCGGCTTCCTGCACCTTGATCTGCGCTTCCTTCTCCACCTGCTGCACCTTCACCGACTCGGCGATCACCTGCTGCTGCATCACGTTGGTCTGGATCTCGTAAGCTTTGTCAGCCTGTGCCTGCTGCCGCTTGACCAGCTCGGTGTAGGTCGCCTTCTTGACTTCGAGATCGCGCTGAGCCTCGGCCTGACGCGCCAGCGACGCAGTCTCCGCGGCAACGCGCTCCTGGTCGGCCTGCGCTTTCGCGGTCGCCGATTCGCGCAGTGCGATGGCGCGCCGGATGGCGGTGTCGCGGTCTGCTTCCGCGGTGGCCACATCGGCGTCGCGCTTGATGCGCGCTATGTCCGGCCGGCCCATGTTGGTGATGTACTCGTTCTTGTCGCGAACTTCCTTGATGGTGAACGAAATCACCTCCAGGCCCATCTTGTTCATGTCGTCGGCGCAGGTGGAGCGCATGCGATCGGCCACCATCTCCGGCTGCTTCACGATCTCCTCCACCGTGAGTTGGCCGATGATGCCGCGCAGGTGGCCTTCCATCACCAGGCGGATCAGCGCCTCGCGATCGGGCGGCGCCTTGGTCAGGAACTGCTCCGAGGCGGTCATGATCGACTCGGGATCGGACTTGACCTTGATCTGCGCCACGGCTTCGACGGTGACCGCGACGCCTTGTTTTGTGTAGAGGTCCTGCTGTGGCGCGACGTCGAACGACATCAGCTCCAGCGAAAGCTCGCGGCAGTTTTCCACCATGGGCAGAATGACCGTGCCGTGACCTTTGACGACCCGCAGGCCGCGGAAGCCGTAAACTACCAGCGCCTCGTTCGGTCCCGCTTTGCGGTAAAGCTTGGCGAAGATGGCCATCAACAGGATGATGGCGGCCACCGACGTCCAGGCAATGATCAGCACTTCAGTTGGTATGTGCGGCATAACGTCTCCTTAACTGCGGCACTCAGCAGTCAGCATTCAGCACTCAGCCAATCACGTTCCTTCCGGGAGATTGCATCAGTCTTCGCGTTCACGGCGCTTCCATTAAGGCTGACTGAACGCTGACTGCTGAATACTGATTGCTGATTGCTAGCTGCCGATCGTTCCTTTCACCACCGCAACGGCCGCATCCGGGTCGGCGACTTCGACGATGAGCTCTGCGTAGCGTTCGTCGTGCAACTCGATCACAACCGTGTTCTCGGGATGGTGAACGTCCCAGAACACGCGTTTTCCATCGTGATAAAACGTGCCGGCCGTTATCACTCCCGGAACATTGGTTCCCGGCATCCTCACGCCGTGATACCAGCCGTGCGCAACGCTGGCATCAGCCCGAATACCGGCGACATGTTGCAACGGAATTTCCAGCGAGCTCTTGAACGCCCACAGTTTGTCCGCCCCGCGCACATGCAGCATCAAATTTCCGCCCTCGATCGATAAATCAACCATGTCATCCTCCCCGACGACAGAACCGAGCAGCTCATTGCTCAAGCTGTGTCATACATCGAATTGGCCTTGATACGAACCGATTTGCGAGCAGCTTCTAGTTGCTAATGCCAACGGCTAGCTTCTAGCTAGTTACTGATTGCTGCCTCTCCGCCATCTCTTCCCACCGGCGTACATACGCAATCCCTTTTTCATAGCGCGTGATAATGACCTCCGCGCCGCGCTCCAGCGCCTCGCCGCCCTCGCTGCGCACCCCGCAGGTGTGACGTGTGCCCTCCTGCGAAAAAATCATCTCGCCGGTTCCACCCGCACGCACCGGGCTGCTGATGCGGCCCAGCACGCCTACGCGTTCGTAATCGGCGGGATCGAGTTCGCGGTCGTGCTTCATCAGCAGCTTGGCCACGAACCAGAAGATGATGTTCGCGCCCACCAGCCCGATCACGACTGCGACCAGCAGAACCACGCTGACCACCCAGGTCGAGTAGCGTGTCAGCAGATAGCCCGCTCCTCCGAACCACACCAGAAACGCCGCGATGGTGCCGAAGTTGATGAACGGCATCTCGGCGTTGTGCACCGGAACGCCATGCGGTGCGTCGGGAGTGGCGATGTGTCCGCCATGTGGCAGCGGGACGTGCACATGCGGCGTGTGAACGGTCGGCGTGTGTACATTCACATGCGGCAGATGCCAGCCTCCGCCCAGGAACGCCAGCACCGTTAGCGTCACGCCCACGACGAAGCAAATGAGATAGAAAATCGCAAGGCCCGTCATACGCCTACTCCTGCCGACCTCTTGGCGCCGCGCGCGCGCTGCGCCGTCGCGGCCATGCCCGGCTTCAGTACTTCAGACAACCGCTCCACCAGCTCCGGCGTCTCCAGAATCGCGCCCAGCAGCACCAGGCACTTGCGCGTGTCCCGATGCTTGGCCACCTGCAGCAGCGCGTGACTCAGCTCCGGGTCGTGCGCGAACTGCTCGGCGCCCGAGATCAGCCAAAGATCGAGCCGGTCTTCGGTCGCGCGCAGATCGCTGGTCAGCTCGGTGTGATAACCCTCGGGATCGTCCACCAGGTATCCCGGATGCACCTTGAAAAATCGCGCCAAAACCATGCGCGACGCATTGGTGAGGTGCGGCCGCGCGCCGCTCTCGATCTGCGACAGGTACGACTGGCTCAAGCCCTTTCCGGTCTCCTTCTTCAGCGCGCGCGCCAGGTCCTGTTGCGTCATCTCGCGATCCATCCCGCGCAGCGTGCCCTCGACCAGTCTGAGGTACCGTAGTTTCTCGCCAAGCTTCATATTACGATTTGCAATTATGATATTGCAATTTGTAATTGTCAAGAACTGGATTTGCCGCGGAATGAGGGAGTTGCGAGTGGAGCTGTCGCGGAGTTCAGCCGGTGGCCGCGATCTGCAGATGGCAATCCGTGTTGAAACTTACTTCCTCAGCCTTGCCTGGTCCCGAACCTGGCGCGCGACGGTTTGCAGGAAGTCCTCGTCGGATTGGTCGGCCGGGCGCGCGAGTGCGGCCTTGCGCTGGATCAGTTCGGAGAGCTGCACGCCCGTCTGGAAGCGAACCATCGGTTCCAGATCGTACCGGCGATGCAGAAACGTTTCGATCAGCATGAGGTCCTGCTCGGTAATCGTCGCCAGCTCGGGAACGAACGTGGCCGCCGGCGCGTCGAAGCTCCAGTCGGGCTTGACCACCGCCGTGCGTTTGTCGTGAATGACGATGGTTCCGGCGACGTAATCGCCCAGCCGCTTGTTCTGGCGGCTGAGGCCGATCGAGATCACTCCGATGAGATAGAAGAAGAAGCCATCGACGGCGCGCATCAGGTTGCGGCCGATGCTCTTCGATGGCGGTGATCGGGCGGCCGGAATCCTTCACCACGCGAATGCCGACCACGCGCTTGCCCGGCGTCTGCCCCTTCCAGAAAATTTCAAAAACCGCGAAGTAGCCCCAATAGACGCAGAAGACGAACAGAATCACGACCGCCATGGCCCAGGTTTCAGAGCCTCCGGAACGGTGCTTAGCCGGCGCACCGGAGGCGCTGGAGGCTATCCAGACCAACAGTAAGATAATTACGGTGTAGATCACGACTTGAATTACAGTATCGAGTGCGAGCGCCAGGAAGCGGCTGCCGATGCCGGCGGGCGCCAACTCCATCGTGATCTGCTCGGGAGTCTCGATCGTGACCTGGCCGTCGGGATACATCTGTGATCTCCACTTACTGGATTGAAAAGCGCCGCCCGTACTGGAGCCGCCTGGAGCAGTTGATGGACCGCGTGCAGGACGCGGGCCTGAAGTCGCTCGACCGCGCTGAGCTCCGCGAGCTGGGGCTGCTCTACCGGCAAATCGCCGCCGACCTCGCGGTGTTGCGCGCCGACCTCAGCGCCGTTCACTTCGCCGAGTATCTCAATCAGCTACTCGCACGCGCACACAATACCATCTATTCGGGTCACAAGACGAGCCATTCCGCCGTCCTGCACTTCTACCGCGATACGTATCCGCAGATTTTCCGCCGCAACTTCAACTACGTCCTGTTCGGCTTCATCCTGTTTCTTGGCGGCGCGGTCATCGGCAGCATCCTCACGCTGCAGGACTCCGACTTCGGGATGAAGATCATGGGACCGCAGATGGTGCAGACCATCGAGCATCACGAGATGTGGACGCACTCGGTGGTCGCCGTTAAGCCGCTGGCCTCCAGCGCCATCATGACCAACAACCTGAGCGTCGCGTTCATGAGCTTCGCCGCGGGCATCACCGCCGGCCTGGGGACGATGTACATGATCGTCTTCAACGGCGTGCTGATCGGCGTGATCGGCACGGCGTGCGCGCAGGCGGCGATGAGTCTGCAACTGTGGAGCTTCGTCGCGCCGCACGGCGTGCTGGAGCTGCCGGCGATCTTCATCTCCACCGGCGCGGGACTGCGCATCGCCGCCGGATTGCTGTTTCCCGGCGTGCTGCCCCGTCGCGAATCGCTGGCGCTGGCCGGACGCGAAGCCGTGCAACTCCTGCTGGGCTGCATCCCCATGCTGTTCATCGCAGGAATGATCGAAGCGTTCCTATCGCCGACCGAAGTCTCGGTCCACATGAAATTCCTGTTCGCCGCTTCGATGTTCACGCTGCTGGTGGCGTATTTGTCGGGGGTGACGGTGAAACGAACAGTTAAAGCCGATTCTGCTGCTTGACGTCGAGATAAGTATTGACCACCGCAGTTGACATCGCCGCGGCATCCACTTCGACCAGCAGCGCTCCGCGATCGCGCATCCGCGCCAGCAGCACCTGGCGGCGCTGAAGGATCTCCTGCGCGGCGGAGGCGGCGTACATGCCGGCGGCATTCGTCGGGATAATGTCGCGCCATCTCCAGTAAATCCGGCTGCCCGATGACGGTGAACAGCAACAGGTGCTGCGGGGTGAGTTGCAGCGCCGCGTCGATGACCTCGGGCGTCATTGCCGTCTCGGCTAGATCGGTGAGCCAGATCACGAGGCTGCGCCGCTTCTGGCTGTTTCGCAGCGTGCTGACCGCGCGCAGATGATCGCCCTCCAGGCTGCCGGTCCGCAGGTCGACCAGCTTCTCCATGAGCTGGCGCAAATGGGCACTCCCACGCTGTGGGAGCATGCGCTGCAACGGAGCGCGATCGTAGGCGAGCAGCCCGACGCGGTCGCCCGAATACAGCGCAACCTCTGCCAGGCACAGCGCGGTATTGACCGCATAGTCCAGCTTGGAGAAACCGCGGATGCGCGCCTGCATTAGACGGCCGCAGTCCACGACGATCCAGACGGTCTGACTGCGCTCGGCCTGATAGAGCTTCGAGACCAGCTTGCCGCGGCGCGCACTGGCGCTCCAGCAGATGTTGCGGAACTCGTCGCCCTCGCGATACTCGCGCAGGCTTTCGAATTCGCGGCCGATTCCGCGCATGCGCGCCTGCCGCTGCTGGATCTCGATCTGACGGCTGCGCGCCAGATGAATCGACTGCTTCCGCACTTCCTTGAGGTTGGGATACACGCGGACGGTCTGCGCCAACGGCGCGCGTCGCCCAGCGTTCGGCCAGGCGCAACGGACTTTGGTAATGCAGGAAGACATCGCCGACATTCGCGTCGCCCCGCGAGACAGGCGTGATGTCATAGTCGTCGGAACCCCATCTCTTCCCGCGCGCGCCGTGATTTCAATGTGCGGAATCTCCGCGCGCAGTTGTGCAGGAACTTCATCGAACGCCTCCGCGACAACGCTCGTCGAACCCGTGTTGTGCACGACCAGCTCGACGCTGCCGGGGACGGAGAGCGCGAGCGGCTCGCTCCAGCGGCGGGTGACGATGAGCTGCTCGGGACGCGGCAGCCGGTACAGATCGATGAGAGCGGCGAGCAGCACCAGCACGTCCCAGGCAAGAATTCCAAACGCGAAGCGGGGATCGAGAAAAGCCGGGCCCAGCCACACCAGGCCAACGGCTGCGACCAGGAAGAATCGGCGGCCAAAGGCGAATCCGATTCGCCCATAGGGCGCGGCGGGCGACTCGCGCGACTCGGGAGTCAGCGCCGAGGCCGTCGTCACTGCGGGACCTCGACCGTGCGCAGCAGGTCCTGAATGATTTGATCCGGCGTGAGGCCTTCGAGTTCGGCTTCCGGCTTCAGCACCAGGCGATGCCGCAACACCGGCAACGCGGCGCTCTTCACGTCGTCCGGGATGACGTAGTCGCGAGCGTCCATCGCGGCAAGCGCTTTCGAGACCTGCATCAGGAAAACGGCGGCGCGCGGGCTGCCGCCGAGCGATAGCGCCAGCGATTCGCGGGTGGCACGCACGACGCGAACAATGTAGTCGAAGAGGCCCGTCTCGACGCGAACGCCGGTCCGCACCTCCTCACGCGCCCGGGTCAGCAAAGCAGAGTCGAGCGGCTCAAGGTTGAGCGCGGCAAGATTGCGCGAGTCGAAGCCCTGTTGAAAGCGCCCGAGGAGCTGCACTTCCTCTTCGCTTGTGGGATAACGAACGTTGATCTTCAGCAGAAAACGATCGAGCTGGGCTTCGGCAACGGATACGTGCCCTCGAACTCGACGGGATTTTGCGTAGCAAACACGGTGAAGAACGACGACAACGGATGCCGCTCGCCGTCGACCGTTACCTGCTGCTCTTCCATGCACTCCAGCAGCGCGGCCTGCGTGCGCGGAGGCATGCGGTTGACCTCATCGACCAGCAGCAGATCGGTGAACACCGGACCGGCATGAAACGCGAAGGTGCTGGTGGCGAGGTTCAGAACGTTGGTCCCGAGAATGTCCGCGGGCATCAAGTCGGACGTGGCCTGCACGCGCTGAAACTGCAGCCGCAGCACTTCCGCCAGCGCCTTGACCGTCAGAGTCTTGGCGATGCCCGGCACTCCTTCCAGAAGAGCGTGCCCGCGACACAGCAGCGCCAGGACGCACTGGTCCAGCACGTCGGACTGACCGATGATGACCTTGGACATCTGCCGGCGCAGATGCGAGACGACGGCGGAAACAGTTTCCATCGGGGGCGGTTTAGGATCTGAGCTAGCTGGCATCATATTTGCTTTTCGTATGCACCACGGAACCACGGAAAACACGGAATGATTTTATGTTCTTAATTTCGGTGCCTTCCGTAATTCCGTGGTGAACTTTCTTCCACAGCTTCGGGAAACAGCTTCAACAACACGGAATAGTTATGCAAGCGCTGGGACAGCGCAAGCGCTTCTTTCTGGTTCAAATTTTCATGGAAGCGCGCCGACTCACAAGCGTCGAGCAGCGTACGCAAATCTTCGCGATCGACGGCGCTGCGCTGGGCGACCGCCTGCGCCAATTCCTCGTTGGTAGCCGTCGGACGAAGAGCGAGCCGCTTGATCAGAGTGTAGCGAAAGCGCTCGTAGGCGACATCGATGGCAACATTCGCCGCGCGCGCATGCTCGTAGAGCTGGCCCAGCGCGCGGACATACTCCAGCGGCGAAAGCCGCGACTCGGTTCGCGGCGATCGGCGCGGACCGCTGCGCCGCGAGAAGGTCACGAGCACGGCCACCGCAATGAAGCTCAGTTGCGCGAACAGCCACAGCAACTGCGGATGAGCGTCCGCCGCGGTCGCGGTGCTTCGATGCCCGTGAAAGTATTCGTCCCACAAAACCTGTCGCGACTTGCTGCCGACGGTGCTCAGGAGAAATTCCATGTTGGCCGGTTCACGCAATCCGAAATTGCTGAATATGCTCGACGACGCCAGCCACAGCAGGCTGCCTTTGCCATGGGGATACTGCATGACGACATACTGGGCGCTATCGCCGTAGAGGCCGATCGCGGGACCGGGCTTCATCCAGGCGGAGACCGTAGCAATCTGGATTTCGGGCGCATTGATGGCTTGTGGCGATGGCGTTTGCGCGGCAAACTTCTGCCATCCCGGCGAGACCGGCAACTCCGCCGGCGCAGTCTCGGCGACGAACAGTGGACTCATGCTGCCAGCCAGCACAATCTCGCCACCGTCGTTCATGAATTTGTCCAGGGCAGTCTTGTCACTCGGAACCGGAAATTCGATGGGATCGGTAATGATGAGCAGCGTGTTTTGCGCGTCCTTCAGCTCGTCCGGCGGGCGGCTCCAGCGCTCGGCGCGATATCCCGATTCCCGCAAGAGCAGATACGCCGCCTTCGCACCTTCGGACGCCACGGAATAGCTGGTGGCGAATTGCGCATCGGATTCCGAGGGCGACAGGAAGATGGCAAGCAGCGCGCTGGCCAGAAATACAATGCCCGCCACGGTGACCAGGCGGCGATCTTCCGGGCTGATATTCAGCGGCATCCCAGTCGCTCCAAAAGCGCTGAGGCGCCGGCGAAGGTTTCCGCGGTAGCGGCATCGTTGCCGTACCAGACCTTCTCGAAGCTGCGCGTCAACTGCTGCAGCGGATCGCGGTGCAGGTCGCCGGTGGGAAGCAGGCGCAAATATTCCCGTGGCGTGCGGGCACGATCAGGACGCCACAATCCCTGGCCTTCGAGAAACGAGATTCCCGCCCAGTACAACAAGTGAACGGCGTCGCGCCAGCGTCCCTCGTGCGCGGCCGCTTGCGCTTCGGCCTGCCAGTCGCGCCACGGCTTGGCGGAGACGGCCTCGGGCGCGCCGGTGAATTGCGTGTAGATCGCCTTCTCGCGATACAGTCGGACCATCCACAGACACGCAACGGCCACCGCCAGCACCAGCAGTCCCCAGATCACGAAGCGGCTGACGACCGGATACGCCGAGGAGCCAAGTAGTCGCTGGAAGAGGCGCCAGAGCCAGCGCTGCACCGCGCGCTTCAGCTTGTCCCACCAGCTCTCGCCTTTGACGTTGTGGAACTCGTGCCGCGACAGGATTTCGTCCAACCGGTTGCGTTCGGCGGTGAAGTTCGCCTGGGCGGGCGACATTTTTTCTGCGTCGGCCAGCAGCAGGGTGAGTTGCGCGGTTATGACGTCGCGATTGGCCGGCGTATGCTGCTTCGCATACTCCTCCAGCCGCTGGCGCAATCCGCCGGTCGGGACGGCGAACTGCCGTCCATCAGCCGCGACGTCCCACTCCGACGGGAGGCCCTGAGCGATCGCAGATGCGGCGTTGCCATCCTGAGCGGAAGAGACGGCCTGCTTTAGTTGCTGTAACGTGGCGATGTATTGCGTGAGCGAGAGCGGCGCAGCGCCGGCTGCCGCGAGCGAAAACAGCGGCCACAGCACAAGTAGAGTCGCGATCCGGAGCGCCCGCATCTCAGGCGGTTGCGGCAGCCGTTCCGGCTGGATTCTCGCCGAGCGCGCTCATCATGAGGTGAATGTCAAACGCTTCCTTGCGCACCCGCTCGTCGTAGTACATCAGCGACAACGAGATGCTCAGAATAGGCGTGACCAGACTAGAGATCAAGAAACTCAGCGCCGCATTGGCGACTCCGAGCATGGGCGCCAGCGCGGCAATGGCCGCCGGGCTTCCTCTCAGCGCAGCGACGACGCCCAGAGGGGCAGCCAGTCCCATTTCCAATGCGAGTATCAGTGCGAAGTACAGAAGGTAGATCGCAAACACACGCCCGCGATGTCCTGCGGTGAGTTCGCGGCTGCGCGACAAGCTCTCGCCGAAGCCAGTGTCCTCCAGTACGGTGACTGGAATGGCGAGCGCCCACATCAGGAACAGGATTACTCCAGGAACGATCAGCAACACCGTCCCGATGCCGATGCCGATGCCCATGCCGATCATGATGAAGAAGACGCGCAGCATCATGCTGGAGACACGCCGGTAGGCTTCTCCTACGGTGATCGGTTGCTCGAGGTAGGCGGCGGAGACGACGATGATGGTGGCCGAATTGGCGGCGGCCACTCCTAACAGCCGCAGTATGATCAAAAGAAGAAAGCCCATGACCGCCGCGACTCCGACTCCCGGCGAGATGGCCTTTGGTACCCACAGCGTCAGAGTTTGCAGCACGAATACGGGCAGGTAGGCGACGGCGGCAATGCCGACAAAAATGCCAAACCGGCTGCGATAGAGTTGGAAGGCGCGATCCAGCAGCTCGCCGAGCGTAAGCGGACGAAGGACGATGGACATCGGATCCTCTGGAACGTTCGCGGCGATACTAGCACAAGAAATTCCGCATACCGAATCATTTTCCTAGGGGCACGGTAACTATCATCCGAGTACCTTTGCCGGCGAAGCTTTCCGCAATAATCGTGCCGCCATAGGCCTCAATCAAGGCTTTGCTGATAGCCAGACCCAGACCGTAGCCTCCAGTTTCTCGAGCACGGGAACTATCGCCGCGAT
>CAVVDN010000033.1:0-73909 GCA_963747045.1 uncultured Acidobacteriaceae bacterium
GATTGACGGCTGGATAGAGATGGTTGTGGATCGCTCGATAGGAACAAGCTACAAAAAAATCGGACGGAATGCAGCCGACGAAAGATTCTGGCAGAATGCTTCAGAATCACTGCGTGTCCTGTAATTTAGACGCGGGAGGTCAAATTGTTGCCACGCGTACATCCCGGCTTTAGAGTGCTCTACGTACTTACGTGCAAGAACAGCGATTGTGGGAAGCCCATCGTGCTCCCGCTTCCCATCCGTCACAGTAAGTCTCCCAGTCAATTACTGTGGCCAAAGGATGAGAAGCCGCGAAACTTTTTATGTCGTCACTGCGAGCACGTGTACGAATACACGTTTGGGGATGTTCATGAGAGTCCCTGTGATGCACAGGCCCAATCAGAAGCAGATGTTGATGATACTGTTTTCCGAATCGAAGCGCGATGCGGTGTAGAAAACTGCGGACTTCCAGTCTACATCCTGCTAACAGCCCCCTCTTGGCAAAGCACCATAGCCGTAAAACACGATTGGCTCGAGAAAGACAAACACGGAACGGCAACGTGCTCTTGTGGCCATGCGACAGGACGGATAATTCCTGGCACCGTTGATGTTCACCAAGATCCGGATTGGAAATAGCTGAATCCGGTGGATTGTCCTTCAATCCCATGATGCGCGAAATATAATGCATGTTTATCCGCCCTGTCAAATGAACTATATCCCGAAATCTAGTGGTGAGTCTAGTGATTTATTACCGATATAAAGTTGGCAAAAACTGAACAAAACCCCTCTTAATCTGCTATGCTGAAAGTAGAGTCAAGGAAGCGGAAACGCTGCCTTGGCTCTTTTGCTTTCTGGGCGTGTTCCGGTCCTCGTTGTAACTGTTCCCGAAGTAACACCCTGCTGATTACCTTCGCGTACGCGATTCCGCCGAAACTGTAAAGCACGCAGCGCCGCTGTCGATGGCTGTTCTCGTGGGACAGTGTGGCGCCGGAAATCCCAAGTCTGATACCGCTTCCGCTCAAACCGCCCTTTTGCAACCGGTGGCCCCGGACCACGCAGGTCCAGTTGAAGGAGAAAGCTCATGCAATTGTCAGTCGCATTCCTACGCGAGGTTCGAACCCGGTGTCTGTCTCTGTCGTGTCATGTCGTCGCGCTTCTGGTTGCGCTGGGATGGATGGCCGGACCGCCGGCCGCGTCCGCGGTCGATAAAACTCTCGCCGCAACCAACGGCCCCAACATCGGGCCGCATTGCGCCATCACTCCCTCCAGTCCGGTTAGCGTGCCCGCCGGCGGCACGTATTCATTCCAGGCTTCCAACTGCGGCACCGGCACGCTGACCTGGCAAGTCAGCGGCGAGGGCACGATCGACCGGTCCGGGAACTACACGGCTCCGGCGTCGGTGCGCGCGCAGAACCAGTCGCGCGGCTGCCAGGAGCTGCCCAACAACGCGCCGTTCAACATTCCGGTCGATCAGCTGCCGGTCGACGCGCACAGTGCGCGCTGGATGACGCGCATCTCGGAGAACGGCCCACAGTACCTGAATACCTATCACGCGCTGAAGTTTTATCCCCAGGTGCTGGGCCTGTATGACAATGCGGTCGACCGCACCACACCGCAGGAGCTGATGCACTTTGTCTACTCCGATCGCTCGAACGGATATCAGGACACAAACTTCCCGATTCCGGCGCAGCGCACGCTGCTGATGGAAGGCGGGGCATCGACGGACGCGATGAGCGGCGTCGATCGCCACCTGTTCACGGTGAACAAGGCGACCTGCGAGAACACCGAAATCTACAACCTGTATGTCGACTTCCGCACGGTGTCGTTCACGGCGGGCAATCCGACGCAGGTGTCGTGGACCACGAACACAGTGTGGCCCGTCCCGCAGAACTACGAGGTGCTCATCGCCGGGGGCACGGGATCGTGGGCGCGAGCGAACGGGACGTGGCGCATAACGGTCACGGGCACAAACAGCGGCACGCTTCCCTTCAACTCGACCGGCTGGGGTGGAGCGCCCAGCAGTATCACCATGGGAGCGACCTCGTATTCGGCGGGCTGCCCTACCTGCAACAGCCAGGGCGGCCAGAAGTTCCATCCCGGCTCCTACGCGATGCTGGGCGGAGTGGATGCCGCGAGCATGCCCATCGGCGCGCTGTCGCTGAAGCTGGAAGAGTGGTATGCCGCCACGCGCGAGGGGCGCAGCGATCTGGGCCACGCGATTCGCACCACGCTGTCGAACCAGTATCTTTCGGCGCGAAACATCTGGCCGGCGGCCGGCTATGCCAACTACCAGGACGTAATACTGGCGGCGACCAACGGCAGCAATCCCACGTTCACCGCGCAATCGGACATCGCGCAGCTCTACAGCCCGTGCGACAACTACACCTACACCACCGGCTGCCAGTTCCACATCGTCATCTTCGGACTGACGGGCGCATGGTCGCCGGCCAACGGCGATCAGACGGCGACGGCAATCGACAACTATCACTTCAGCGTCCCCGCCCTGAACACCGCGAACTGGGGCGCGTTTCCTGCCGGCTACGGAATTTATTTCGTGCCCGATTTTCTGCCCTACGGCGCGACCATCCGGCTGAAAGCGTCGTTCGATGTCGACAGCTTCTGCGACAGCAACGATCCCGGCAACTGGTGTCCGTACGCGAAGGTGTACCTGCGCACGTTGCAGAAGTACGGCATGGTGGTGGCCGACGGAACGGTGCCGAGCGATAACTGGGACAACGGCACCATCTCGAGCGAGTTTCATCCCAACGTGCTGGTGGATGCGACCACGAAGCTGCGCTCGGCTACATCGCTGCAGCCGATCGAGCCGCTGCTGGAGGTGGTGAACCGCTCTTCGCAGCAGCTCACCGGCAGTCTCAACAACTATCTGGTGACGAACACCAATCGCACCACGGTGACGGTCTGCGGCAGCGCCGGCTGTGCGACGAATGATGTGATTCTGCAAGGCACGACCATCGGCACCGACCGCGAGCGGCTGACCATGGCGGCGGGGGTTTCGTATCCGCTGAACGTCTGGGTGAATGGCAACACCAGCCAGCAGCTGACCTACAGCATGGACACGGGAATCATCGGAGGGTACGTGTCGTCTTCCGGCGTCGTGACGATGCCCTACTGCGTCACCAAAGAACGCGGCATGATCACGGTGACCTCCCTGGCGGATCCTGACGCGCTGCCGCTGTTCATCGAGGTGACGTGCCTGCCGGTGTCGGCGGACGGAGGATATCGGCTGGCGCTGGGCAACTACAGCGGCGACTATGTCGATTCGACCGGCCGGACCTGGTGGGGAAGCTGGGGCAACACCGGCTTCAACAACGCCTATGAGGTGCCCGGCCTGGGATGGGGCTCGCAGAACGGCACCTGGCAAGGCATGAGCCTGTGCCAGAACGATAGCTGGACGGGCGCCGACAGCCAGCTCTATTCGCGCAGCACCAACACCGACGAAGACACCCAGGTCGAGGTCATTCTGCCGAACGGGAGCTACAACCTGACACTGTACGGCGAGCCCGGGTTTGGCGGCTTTCATGGCGGCGAAACCTGCGGCAACACCGCCGGCCAGAATGTCTTCGACTGGCAGGTGCAAGGTCAGACCATGGGGGCGTGGCTGGACGGCTACGTTCTTGCCGGCAACCAGCCCTATCGCGGGTACACGCTGACGGCCACGGCTTCGGTAACGGACAACACGCTGGTCACGGTGGGACGGCTGCGGCTGCCGACGAGCTACGGCATGTCGTGGAGTTCGCTGCTGATCAAAGCGAATGTACCGGGACGGGTGCCGCCGGGGATTGTTCCGTCAGGGATTGTTCCGCCGGGGATTGTTCCGCATGGGATGGTTCCGCATGGGATGGTTCCGTCACTGGGTCGCTGACGCTGAGAGTGCAATCCGCAAACCGGCGCGATTGCGCTGTGCCGGAGGGGAGAGCAGGGTCCCCTCCGGTACTTTGCGTCGAGGGTCAGTTAGGCAGCAGCGCAGGCCGCCCTGCGCGGCGCCGGTCAGCTTTCAGGCTGACTTCTGTTGCGGAATCGCGGTGATCTCGGTGAGTTGCGCCATGCGCTCTAACGTACGTTGCCGGCGAAACTCGTCCGGCGGCTCGATCGGCCGGTACTTACGCATGTAAACGTAGATCGCGGCCAGCGATGCGCCAACAAGCGTCACGGCTACACAAAGTCCGATAGTCCAAAGCTGAACAGCGGACGCATTCGTGAACCAATTCATGGGTTCCCCTTGCTATACCTGAGAAGTGGCGCGTAGCCGTCTGTGCTCAAGAAGTACGAGGGTGGCACAGCGGCTAACGTAGCGGGCACGACTGATTTCCAGCCGTGCGGTAAGCACACAGTACGCCGGTTCGCTGGCGGAAATCTATGGCCTTTACTGACCAAAACGTGTGCACATGAATTGGGTATTGGTGAAAGAATGCGCCTGACAATTAGTGGGAGGACAAGTCGGCGAGACGTGGTGGGAGTGGCAAGACTTTAGCGGCAATTCGAGATGTTACCTTGATGGCGAAAGCTGGGCTGTCGATCTGTCGCCCCTGAAGAGGCTCGTTATTTCTTGAGACGCCCGCACCCAGTGTTGCCGCACTGGGCTAGTCACTTTCGCCTCTGCGAGGCTAAAGATAAGCCACAACCCGACGCAAACTGTTCGCGGAATGCCTTCTAACTCGCCTGCTGCCAGTTGCTAGTTACTAGTCGCTAGTTACTTCTTTACAGTCGCACAATCTTCTCTGACTGAAACGCTCTCATCGCGTTGCGCGTGTCGACGATAAGCCGGGCGGAGTTGAGCAGTGCCTGGTAGTCGAAGTCGGAGTGGTCGGTGACGATGACCACGCAGTCGGCTTCGCACTGCCGAGGTTTGCATCCGGCTTGGACTCCAGCGACGAGGCCGTCGAGCTTCAGCGTGGGAACGTAGGGATCGCTGTAGGAGAGCTTGGCGCCGAGTTTTCGCAGCAGCAGGATGATGTCGAGCGCCGGCGACTCCCGCATGTCGTCGATGTTGCGCTTGTAGGCGACGCCGGCAACGTGGATGCGCGCGCCCTTCACCGGCTTGCCTGTGATGGTTCAGCGCGTGCTGCACCTTGTCGACCACAAAGTGCGGCATGTTGCCGTTGATGTAGCCGGCGAGCTCGATGAAGCGCGCCTCGATGCCGGACTGCTTGGTCTTCCACGAAAGATAGAACGGATCGATGGGAATGCAGTGTCCGCCGAGGCCCGGACCGGGATAAAACGGCATGAAGCCGAACGGCTTGGTCGCGGCCGCGTCGATGACTTCCCAGACGTTGATCCCCATGCCGTCGCACATCAGCGCCATTTCGTTCACCAGGCCGATGTTGATCATGCGGAAGGTGTTCTCCAGCAGCTTCACCATCTCGGCCACGCGCGTGTTGGTGACGGGCACGACGTTTTCCAGCGCCTGCGAGAAGAAGAGCTTGCCCATTTCCGTGCAGGCGGGGGTGATGCCGCCGACCACCTTCGGCGTGTTTGCGTCTGGTAGATCGGATTGCCGGGATCGACGCGCTCGGGCGAGAAGCAGAGGAAGAAATCTTCGCCGACTTTGTAGCCCGAGCTTCTCGAAGGTCGGCAGCAGGAGTTCGTCGGTAGTGCCGGGATAGGTCGTCGATTCCAGGATGACCAGCAGGCCGGGATGAAAGTGCTTGGCAATCTCGTCGACGGCCGACACGATGAAGCTCATGTCCGGATCTTTGGTTTTGCGCAGCGGCGTGGGCACGCAGATGTTGATGGTGTCGAGTTCGCGGACCACGGAGAAGTCGGTGGTGGCGTGGAAGCGCTATCACGGACGAGTTGCGCGACTTCGCTGGACGGCACATCCTGCACGTAGCGACTCGCCGCGCATTCAGGCGGTCAATCTTGCGACTGTCTGCACGTCGATGCCGGTGACGTGAAAGCCAGCCTTGGCGAACTCGACTGGCCAGCGGCAGACCGACATAGCCCAAGCCCACAATGCCCACGCGGGCGGTTTTCGATTCGATCTTCTCCTTCAAAGCTTCGACGGTTGAAACCACCTTCACCGTGTGCATTTCCATACTCCGATCACAATCCCCAGATTAACCTATTTAGCGTTGTTTTCAGATCAGCTTCGTATCAGGGCGCGGCTTTAGCCGTGCCGTAGGCGCTACATCATGCCGGCCTTTAGCCCCCGACTCGCCCTGCTTCTTGCGGGGGCTGAGGCCTTATCCTACGGTACGCCTCTCGGCACGACTGAAGTCGTGACCTGATACAAGGCTAACGAATCGAGCGATCAGATCGCATCGTCGCGACCGTCCTTGGTGAAAACCATGTGAATCCAGTTGGCGTGCGGACGGGCCATCATCGATTGCAAGCGATTCAGCCGGATGGCGATTCCCGAGCACGCGCGCGCGAACGGCGAGCGGCCGTTGGGCGCAACCAGCGGGGCGCCGCAATGAATGCAGGGCTCATCCTGATCGTACGTGCCCCAGGGATTGCCCGCCCAATCCATCAGCTTAGTCGCGAGCGGATTCGTCGCTTGGTGATTGCTGCCGACGAACGACGTCTCGCGCACCGTCACGCCGGCAAAAAGGCGGCGCAGTTTCGGCTCGTCAAAGCGGTTGATGTGCGCCCACGGCGGATTGATCTTGCCGCAACTGCGGCACGTGGTGCGGCTGCAACGCGTGTCCTGGCGAAACGGAACGCCAATGACGATTTCGTGACGCGCCACGCGGACCAGCTCGCGGCAGGCCTGCTCAAGCGCGGGAATGTGCTCCAGAACCTCGGCGCAGAAGACGCAGTCGAAGGATAAGTCGCCGAACGGAAGCTTCGTGATGTCGCCCGCGACCGTGGTCACACGCGGATATTCGAACTCGGGCTTGTCCAAGTCGAGCGCCGTGACCTGGTCGAAGTATTCCGTCAGCAAGCGCGAGAAGTAGCCGTCGCGGGCACCGATGTCGAGGACCGACTTGCGGCCCCGCGGCAGCAGACGAAGCAGGTCCGCGCTGCGCGCTTGCTCTTGCTCGGTCTCGCGATATTGTTGGAGGTTCGACATGATCAGCAATCAGCAATTAGCAAATGCGTGATGCGCAAATCATTCCCGTGTCGCCGCGTATTTACCCGTTGCCGGTTTGGCGACGCCCGGACCCAGATAGTGTGCGCGCAACACTTCGCGGCTGCGCGCGCCGGCCTCCCCGTCCCACAGCGGAGGAACCTGCGGCCGCCGCGGCGAGGTCTGCATCTCGCGCCACGCCGCCAGAATGCTCTCCTTCCTCGTGCCCGCAAGACGGTTCGTACCCAGTTCAATCGTGACCGGCCGCTCCGTGTTGTCCCGCAATGTCAGACACGGCACGCCGAGCGCGGTGGTCTCTTCCTGAATGCCGCCCGAGTCGGTCAGGACAAGTGTGCTGCCCGCTTCAAGGCTCAGGAAATCAAGGTAGCCGAGCGGCTCCAGCAGATGCAGTGACGGCGGGAGCGCCATCGTAACTTCCGAGGGCCCTACAGCAGCGCGATTTTCGCTTGTGTGGGCCAGCCGCGCACGCGTCCGCGGATGCACCGGCCAGAACAGCGGCAACGATTCGGCAATCGCGGTCAACGCGCCGAGAATTTCACCTAGCGCGTCGGGATCGTCGACATTCGCCGGCCGATGCAGCGTCACCACCCCGTAGGGCTTGCCGCGAACTCCGAGACGATCAGTGATATCGGACTGGCGGGCGCGCTCCAGATGCTGGCGCAGTGAATCGATCATCAGGTTGCCGACCAGATGAATGCGCTCAGCGGCGACGCCTTCGCGCAGCAGGTTGGCGCAGCCGCTCTCCTCGGTCACCAAGAAAATGTCGGTGATGGAATCGGTGACGATGCGGTTGATCTCTTCCGGCATGGTGCGATCGAAGCTGCGCAAGCCGGCCTCGGCGTGGACCACATCGATGCCGAACTTCTTGGCGACCATAGCCGCTGCGGCGGTCGAGTTCACATCACCGACGACAACGACCGCGGTGGGGCGAATCTTCTCCAGCACAGGCTCGATGCGCTTCATGATTTCGGCGGTCTGCTGCGCGTGGCTGCCGGAGCCGACCTCGAGATGAAAGTGCGGCTGCGGAAGACCCAGATCGCGAAAGAACTGGCCCGACATGTTGTCGTCGTAGTGCTGGCCGGTGTGGATGAGCGCGACTTCGAAAGCGGCATCGCCGTCGAGCGCCTTCATCAACGGCGCAATCTTCATGAAGTTAGGACGCGCGCCGGCGACCATCGCCAGTTTGATCGGGGTCATGGGAGTTTATGCAGGCGCCGGCTGGATACCGGACTTAGCTCTGCCATTGTAACTGAGACCCGTGTCGCTTCTGTTATTCTGTCGCTTCCGCGCGGTTCAATCCCAAGTCAGAAAATACGTGGACGACTCCAAACCTCACGTCATCCTGCTCGCCTACCTCTATCCTCCGCACCGGGAGATCGGATCGCTACGGCCATTTCGCTTCCGCAAATATCTGGAGCGCATCGGCTATCGCTGCCACGTGATCACGGCATCGGCGCAGAACGAACCGTGTGCCGCCGGAGTCCGTGTAATCCCGGACCGGCCGGGAGAAATTTGGGAAGGTGAAGCGGGCGGCAAGCTGTCGTTCGACGGCTACGCCGAGTTGCTGATGCGGCAGCTTCTCTACCCGGGCGATGTCGGAATGCTGTGGGCGCGCGCCGCCGCCGCCGAGTGCCGCAGGATCGCCGCGCAAAATCCTGGCGCTCGCTTCGTCTTGTTCTCCAGCTATCCGCCAGTGGGCTCGTTGCTGGCAGGATTTCATGCGTGCAGTGAGCGGATGCCGTGGATTTGCGACTTCCGCGATCCGCTGTTTGGACTTGTGACCGCGACGATGCCATGGTACGTGAAAGCGTGGAGCCGCTCGCTGGAGAGGCGCGTGTTTCACAAAGCAGCAGCGGTGATCGCCAACACGGAAGCTATGGCGACGGTTTGGCGGGAGCGGTATCCGGAGGCGCGAAACAAAATCCACGCGATTTATAACGGCTACGATCCGGAAGAGTCGCCGCGCGCGCGTTCGATTCCCACGCGCGAGCACAAGCTCATCGTGCACGCGGGAACGCTGTATGCCGGAAGGAATCCCAATGCGCTGATCGAGGGCCTGGCGCGATTGCGAGCTCAAGGTGTGCCGGAGGCGATGCAGGCGAAGGTGCTGCTCGTCGGCTCGGTTGAGAAGCTGCACGAAGCGAACTGGACGCTGTACGAAGCGGCGCAGCGTGAAGGCTGGCTGGAGCTGCGCGCGACCGTTCCTCGCAGCGAAGCGCAGGCAACGGTGGAAGCCGCCGATGGATTGCTGCTGGTGCAGCCGCAGACCGGCGTGCAGGTTCCGGGTAAGCTCTTCGAATACATCTGTGTCGGCCGGCCAGTGCTGGCGATTGTGCCGCGCTCCTCGCCGATCGAGAACATCCTGGTGAACGCGGCGGTACCGAGCGTGTGCATCTATCCCGACGACCCGCTGGAGGTCTCGGACCGCAAGGTGCTGGAGTTCCTCAAGCTGCCGAACACGCCCACGCCCGTCAACGACTGGTTCCGCGCCAACTTCAGCGGCGAAGTGCAGGCGGAGGCGCTGGCGCGAGTGGTCGACGAGGTCGCGCGCGGTTGACAGAAAGCACGTGGACGTAGTCCCCCACAGTCTGGAATCAGGATTGT
Organism: uncultured Acidobacteriaceae bacterium; assembly: GCA_963747045.1. Lineage (GTDB taxonomy): Bacteria > Acidobacteriota > Terriglobia > Terriglobales > Acidobacteriaceae > Bog-257. The sequence goes on from CAVVDN010000033.1 coordinate 9,635, forward strand.
GTGAGGGACCCGTTGAGTCAATTGGTGCGCGCCGGATGGTTGTCGGCGGTGGCGGATGTGCGAGCGGTATCGCGCTGCGGCGCGCGTGCGGCGCGCTTGGGCCGAAACGCGTGGAAGTACCACTTGAGGTAATGCGGCAGCCACTGCATCACGCGAAAGCGCGAGGTGCCGGCGGTGCGGTCGCGCCAGACGCTGGGGATCTCGGCGATGCGGTAGCCGTTGAGGAAGGCTTTGACGGTGAGCTCCAGGCCGAGCTCGAATCCGGCGACGCTTTCGACCTTGAGGTCGTGGACCATCGCCGCGTCGTAAAGTTTGAAGCTGTTGGTGGCGTCGTGCGTGGGCACGCCGCGGAACCAGTGCAGCGTGAGCCCGCTGGTGCGCGACATCAACTGCTTCACGAATGGCCCGCCGATGAGCTGGCCGCCGGGCATGTAACGGCTGCCGCAGATCAGGTCGTAGCCTTGCAAGTACAGCTCGTACATGCGATCGACCGTGTTGAGTTCGTCGGAAAGATCGGCCATGGTGACCAGCACCGGGCCGGACTCGACGGCTTCCAGTCCCGTCTTGATGGCATTGGTTACGCCGCGTCCGTAGGCATTCTTAATGAGCTTGAGGCGCGTCTCACCAGCCGCGATGACCTCCTGCACGACGGGAACGGTGTTGTCGGCGTCGAAGTCATAGACGACGAGCGCGGTGAATGGAGTCTTGATGCCGGACGTTAGCTCGCCCCACAGCGCGCGAAAGTTTGCGCCTTCGTTGTAGACCGGGATCACGATGGTGAGCGGCGGATTGGGGGGCATGGGCTGGATATCGAGTTTAGAGCTTTTCGGAATTCTAATCGCCTCGTATCAGGGCACGGCGTGCCGTACGAGCGATTAAAGGACTGGGCTTTAGCCTTCCGCGCTGTCAGGGGGCTAAAGCCCGATTGTATTTGTGCTCTTTTCGGAACGACCGAAGTCGTGCCCTGACACGAAACTTGCTCACGTATGCCGAGCCGAACGAATCGCTAAGTGGCTAATTGCTTCTTCACATCTGCCCGACGGAAATCTGCTCCTCGATCCAGGGCACGATCTCGTCCAGTATCGTGTCGAGCTGGGTCGCTGCCGTGAAGCCGAGAATCTCCTTCGCCTTGGTCACCTCGGGCGAGCGTTCCTGCACGTCGTACTCGAACGGCGGATCGGAGACGTAGCGGAACGGCTTCTTGTCGCCGTGAATCTTCTTCCACACCGCCTCGGCGAGTTCGAGTACCGTAGTGCGCACGGGCGTCGAGAGGTTGAAGTCGTTGTTCTTCGCCGCCGGATGCTCGATGCACAGGCGAATGCCTTTGGCGAGATCGCCGCCGTAGGTGTAATGGCGCACCTGGGCGCCGCTGCCGAGAATGTGCAGCGGATCCTGGCCCTTCAGCACCTTCTGAACCAGGTCTGGCACAACGTGGGACATCGCCAGCTTGACGTTGCCGCTCATAATGTCGCGGTCGGCCAACGCGCGCTTCTCGCCAATGCCGACGCAGTTGAACGGCCGCGCGATGGTGTAGGGCAGCTTGTACTGCTCCCACGCGCCCTGCGCGAAGTACTCGGTCGCCAGCTTCTGGAATCCATACGTCGAGCTGGGCGGAGGGCAGCGCCGCTGCGCGCCTTCCGGCGTGGGGAATTCCGTAGTGTTCTCAAACACCATGCTGGAAGACATAACCGTGATCTTTTGCAGCTTGGCGTGTTTGTGCGCGCGGATGGCGGCGTCGAATGCTGCCGCGGTGATGCGCTCGTTCTCGGCGATAAGGTCGTAGGCGAACTCGTGGAAGTAGCTGATGCCGCCGATCATGGCTGCAGACGCAACGAAATGGTCGCAGTCTTCCAGCAGATCGTTCAGTAGCGCGATGTCTTTGGCGTCGCCTTTGACAAGGTGATAGCGCGGGTGCGAGTCGTAGCTCTTCTCGACCTTGCCGTATTTGGTGAAGTTGTCCAGTCCCACAACGTCGTAGCCGTTGTCGAGCAGTTCCTGGATCAGATAACCGTTGATGAAGCCGGCCGAGCCGGTAACGAGTGCTTTCATAAGTGCGAGGTTTCCCCGTTCAGAGCGATTTGTGGATCGATCATTACAGCGCGAAGCGCGGCACAATCGTAGCCCAGGACGTAAGTCCTGGGTGCGTGGCGTTATTATTACGGCGAGTCCGATAGGACGGCATAAAGACGGTGCCGTCCCTGAAGGGACTCTGCATTACAACGAAAACCCCCAGCACTCACATGCTGGGCTAAGCGAAACATCACGCGTTTGCTGACGCGAACTGTTTCGCCGGCAGGAAGTTCCAGGGATCGACGACGACCTTCCCTTCCGGAATCTCCACGTCGCGATAGACCGCGTGCGGCGCGCCGATGATCACGATGTCGGCCTTGCGGATCGCGGTCTCCAGCGAAACGAAGTAGCTCTCGTGGAGGTAGGGATCGGTGCACAGCACCTCCATCGCCTCCACATCAAGCAGCTTCTTCAGCTTGAACGACAGGCTATCGCGCTTGTCGTCGGACTCGGCTTTAAACGCCATGCCCAGGATCGCCACGCGCTTGCTGGCGAGATCGTGCGGCCGCAACTGCTCGACGAGGAACATAGGCAGGCCTTCGTTGATCAGCATGGCGGCGTGGCCGAGGAAGAAATTGTTCTGCGAGAAGGCGGCGAGCTGCAGCGTGTCCTTCAGCAAGCATGGGCCAGCGGCGAAGCCGGCGCGGGCGAAGCTGCGCATGCGTGGATAGTCGCGCGTGACGGCGTCGTGGATGCGATAGAAATCTAGGCCGCGGCTCTCAGCCAGCATGTAGAACTGGTTGGAGATGGCGAAGTTCGCGTAGCGCCAGGCGTTGGTGAAGAGCTTGGCCAACTCGGCTTCGGGCGGCTTCAACTCGATCAACGTGGGAGCAATCTTGCCGAACAGGTGACGGGCCGCAGCCATGGCGTCCGGCTCAAACGCGGAGACAATCTGCGGCAGCTTGACCAGTTCTTCGATGGCATTGCCTTCGGCGATGCGCTCGGGACAGAACGCGAGCAGAACTTTGCGATTCAGCCGGTGCAGTCGGTCGTGCACCAGCTTGCTGACGCCGGGATAGACGGTGCTGCGCAGCACCAGCAGCGTGCCGTCGCGCATGTGGTCGAGCAGCGCGTCGATGCTGTGATAGACCTCGTTGACCGTCGGGTTGAGATGCCGGTCCACGGGCGTTCCGACAACAGTGATGACCGCGTCGGCGTTCCGGATGCAGGTGGGATCCAGCGTCGCCTTCAGCGACTTGCCGACCACCTCGCGCAGCAACTCGTCGGCTCCGCGCTCCATGAACGGCATCGCGCCGGAGTTGACCAGATCGATTTTCACCGGATCGATGTCCAGCAGATCGACCTGCAAGCCGGCCTTGGCCGCCAGCACAATGCCCAGGGGCAAGCCGACATGGCCGCACCCACCTACGATCGTGACCCGATTAATAGTTTTCATGAAACTTCTATTTTAGCTGGGAACCCGCGATTTGCGGCGACTCGCGCCAGCAAAAGTATAGAGAACGTAACTTGCTTTGGCGGAGTTAAGTATCGAGTTGGCACGCCTTATTAATCGCCCTTCTATCTTGCCTGCGGCGCGAAGCATTGCATATATTCGAAGCGACCGTAATAACGATCGAGATTCCAAGGGAGTGCGGTGACCATCACCGAGGCACTGAAGATTACGCAGAGCGCGCCTCGCGACGCGCGTCCGTTTGGGGTGGCGCTGGCGTGCGGATTTACGCCGCTTCACTTGCCGACGTTCCTGGCGGCGTACCTCCAGCAGGCGCTGCCGGATCGCAGGGTCAAGGTCTCTACCGGCCTGTATGGCGATGTGCCGGGAACGCTGGAAGGGGCTTCTGGGGAGAATTTGCCGGACGGCTTGGTGGTCGCGCTGGAGTGGGCGGACCTGGATGCGCGGCTGGATTTTCGCAGCGCCGGAAGCTGGAGTTTGAGCGCAGCGGAGGACATCGTCGCTAGCGCGCGCGGAACGCTGGAACGCATATCGAGCGCCGTGAGGCGGCTTCCTTCAGGGCTGCCCGTGGCGCTGTCGCTGCCGACACTTCCGCTGCCGCCTCTGTTTCACACTCCGGGATGGCAGGCGGCGGCAGCCGAGATGCGTTTGCGGGCGGAGTTGCTGAACAGGGCAGCGGAGCTGTCGCAGGAAGGTCGAGTCGGGCCCATCAACTTGGGGCGGTTGGCGGAGGAATCGCCGGCGGCCGGGCGCTTCGACCTCAAGAGTCATCTATACACCGGCTGGCCGTACTCCACGCAACATGCGGACACGCTGGCGGCGCAGTTGGCTCGCATGCTGGTTCCACCGTCACCGAAGAAAGGCATCATTTCCGATCTCGACGACACGCTGTGGAACGGGATCGTTGGCGAGATAGGTCCCGACGCTGTGACTTGGGACCTCGCGAGCCACGCGCAGTTGCACGGGTTGTATCAGAAGCTGCTGGCATCGCTGGCGGAGTCGGGGACGCTCGTCGCGGCGGCGAGCAAGAATGATCCTGCGGTTGTGCAGAAGGCGTTCGAGCGCAGTGACCTGCTGCTTCGTCCCGAGCAGGTCTTCCCGATCGAGGTGCACTGGAACGCGAAGTCGGGCAGCGTGGGGCGCATCCTCGAGGCGTGGAACATCGCTGCTGACAGCGTCATCTTTGTCGATGACAGCCCGATGGAGCTGGCAGAAGTGTCCGCGGCGCATCCCGGCATCGAGTGCGTGCTCTTCCCCAAAGACGACTACAACGCCTGCCTGAAGATGCTGCGGCACCTGCGCGATCGCTGCGGCAAAGCGCGCGTGTCGGCCGATGACGCGGTGCGCCTCGACAGCATTCGCAAGAGCGCCGAATTTCGCGAGCAGGCTGCGGGCGGGACTGCGCCGGAGAGCTTCCTGCAACAGATCGGCGCGGTGGTGACCTTCGACTTCGGCGCGGGCGAGCAGCCGCGCGTGCTCGAGTTGGTGAACAAGACGAACCAGTTCAACCTGAACGGACGGCGCTACACCGAAGCTGATTGGCGAAAGCTGCTGGCCAAGTCTGACACGATCTGCGTCGCCGTGAGCTACGAAGATAAGTTTGGACCGCTGGGGACGATTGCGGTCGCCGCCGGCCACGTCCGCGACGGGCGCATGGATATTGAGAGCTGGGTGATGAGTTGCCGCGCCTTCGCCCGCCGCATCGAGCACCAGACGCTGAAGATGCTGTTCGACGCGTCGGGCGCGAGCGAGATCGCGTTCGACTTCGCGCCGACAGCGAAGAACGGCCCGCTGCGCGAGTTCTTCGGCGACTTGATCGCCGAGGAACCGCAATCAGAATTTCGTCTCACGCGCTCGCAGTTCGACGCGAAATGTCCTGCCCTATATCATGAGGTGCGCGAGATGAGGAGAGCTGAAGCCCATGGATGAGACCCGCGACCGGTTGACGAAGTGCTTCGAGGTGGTTTTCCCCGACCTGCCGCAGGATGCGATCGCAGGCGCCTCGACAGCTACGGTCGCGACCTGGGACTCGATTGCCGCCATCACTTTGATGAACGTCGTTCAGGATGAGTTTGGACTGGAGATTGACCTGGACGATCTGGCAAATCTTGATTCGTTCGAGAACCTTCATTCGTATCTGCAGAAACGACTACAGGCAGCGTGATCCCCAAAACCCTGATAACCACAGAGGCACAGAGACACAGAGTTTAGAAAGAATTCCTCTGCGCCTCTGTGTCTCTGTGGTGAAATGATTAGTCCCGAGCCTCGATGCCCTCACTGATGCTCAAAATTCGCCGCGGCGAGACGCCGTTTTATCGCGGCGTGAAGAACGTCGCGCAACGGCTCCGCTCCGGGATGCTTCCCTTGCCACGTTTTTTCTATCCCGTGCTGCGCTTCGGTTTCAATCTGCAGCAATCAACTGCCGCGACGGCGAGCTGGCTGTTCAGCTACTTCGTGCGCGAGCCGCTGTTTCGCGGCCGTTGCGAATCGGTGGGCAAGGGCTTTCGCATCGAACGCATCCCCTACATTGAGGGACATACCAAAATCTACATCGGCGACGACGTCGTCTTCTTCGGCAAGGTGCACTTCTTCAGCGGGCGCATCTTCGACGAGCCGAAGGTTGTGCTCGGCAACCGCGTCGAGCTGGGCCACAACGTCATCTTCACCGTGAACAGAGAGATCGTGGTGGAGGACGACGTCAACATCTCGTCGGATGTGAAGCTGATGGACACCGATTCGCACCCGCGCGATGCGATGGAGCGCATTGCCGACCTGCCACCGAAGCCTGAAGAAATCAAGCCGGTGCGCATCGGCCGCTATGCCTGGATTGGACAGGGCTCGTTCATCCTGAAGGGCGTAACGATCGGCGAAGGTAGCATTATTGGCGCCAACAGCGTAGTGATCAGCGATATCCCTCCGTACTGCGTCGCTTTGGGCAATCCCGCACGCGTCGTGGTGAAGAACATCAATCAGGCTGCGGCTGCACCGACAGGCTCCAGTGTCAGCGGCTAAATTCAAAAAAACTGTGCTGCTGAAAAGCGCGTGCCGCGGCATTTGTGCCGTCGGCTAAAGCTGACTCGGACCCCGAACAAACGACGTGGACGCTGACCTAAAGGTCAGCTCTACCGTGTCACGATATCTCAACCGTGTCACGATAGATTGTGACCGCCTCTACCACCTTGTCGTCCGGCAGGCTGTTTGCTTTATCCTGTCCCTTATGCCCGCACTCGTCGAATGTGTTCCCAACTTCTCCGAAGGGCGCGACAAGGCTCGCGTCGATGCCATCATCGAAGCCATGAAGATGGACGGCGTCTATCTACTCGATCGCGAGATGGACGCCGACCACAACCGCTGCGTCATCACGCTGGTCGGCGATCCGGTCAACGTGGCCGAAGCGGCGATTCGTGGCGTCGGCAAGGCCGCGGAGCTGATCGATCTGACCAAGCATACCGGCGCGCACCCGCGGCTGGGCGCTGCCGACGTGATTCCGTTCATTCCGATCGAAGGTGTGACGCTGGAGGATTGCGTCGCCATCGCGCGCCGCGTTGGCGAGGAGATCTGGAAGCGCTGGAACGTACCGGTCTATCTCTACGAAGCTGCCGCGCAGATGCCGGAGCGGCAGAATCTGGAGAACGTGCGTCGCGGACAATTCGAAGGCATTCGCGAAGAGGTCAAGACGAATCCCGCGCGCAAGCCTGATTTCGGCGAGGCGGCGCTGCATCCCACGGCGGGAGCGACCATCGTTGGCGCGCGCAAGTTTCTCGTCGCATACAACGTGTATCTCAATACGCCGGACGTCGAGATCGCGAAGAAGATCGGCAAGGCGGTGCGCTTCTCGAACGGCGGGCTGCGTTACGTGAAGGGCATGGGCGTCCCGGTGCGCGGGCTGGCGCAGGTCTCGATGAACCTGACCGACACCGACCAGACGCCGATCGCGCGCGTCTTCGAATACGTGAAGCGCGAAGCCGCGCGCTATGGCGTGATGCCGCTATCGAGCGAGATCGTCGGCCTGATCCCGAAGAAGGCGCTGGAGGACGCGGCGGAGTGGTTTCTTCAGGTGGAGAATTTCGATTCGTCGCTGATTCTCGAGAACCGGCTGGCCGCGGTGATGAGCGGCAAGATGGCGGTAGGTGGAATTCGCGCGGGAGTCGAGCCGTTCATCGAGCAGTTAGCCGCGCCCACGGCAGCGCCCGGCGGGGGTTGCGCGTCGGCTGCCGCTGGAGCGATGGCGGCGGCGATTGGGCTGCATGGTCGCGGGCATGTCGCGCGGCAAGAAAGCTTACGTGCAGTACGAGCGCGCAGTTGAGCGACGCGTTGGCGCGGCTGGCGGAGTTGCGCGAGAACTTCAAGGCGGCGATCGATGCCGATGCCGAGTCGTTCAACGAAGTGATGGCCGCGTTCAAGAAGGCCAAAGATCGTCCCGAGGCGCAGGCCGAAGTGGAAGCGGCGACGAAGAAGGCGACGCTGGTTCCGTTGGTCGTGGCCGAGCGGGCGCAAGGAAGTCGGACGGATTATCGAGTCGCTGCGGCCGATCACGAATCCGAAGATGGCGTCGGACCTGACGGTGGGCGCGTCATTGTCACACGCGGCGGTGGAGGGCGCGCTGGCCAATGTGGAGATCAACCTGGGCGACATTAAGGATGAGGCGTTCGTGGCGGAGGTGAAGAAGAGAGTGCAGGCAGTGAGGGGTTGACGGTTCAGCGCCGTAGGCGCGACATAGGTTAGCCCTAGCCGTTCACAGCTCAGACAATTGTTGTCGCAAGGAACAGTGTCGTAGGCATGGCACAGGTGAGACCAGCGCTTCAGCGCTTGGGTCATGTACGTCGAGGCGCGCAAACCGATTTATGAGAGTCGTGTTTAGCGAAGTTACAGAGTGTCGTGCCCACGGCACTCCATTTTTTTGGCCAATCGCTTCCGAGCCGTAAACGGCTGGGCTAACCTATGCCGCGCCGACGGCGCTTGTTCTGGACTTTTCCCAGCGACCCGCGCTGAGCTAATTACTTTCGCCCTGCGGGCTAGCGGATGCCTTAGGCTGACTATTTGTAGTTCTGGCCGATCCAGTCCGAGTAGCGATACCTCAGCTGATACAGCGCCCAGGCGGCCTGCACGGTGGTGTGCCCAAAGTCGTTGTCGTTGAACTTAAATTCGAGTATCCCGCGACACCAGCCGTACCAGCAGGAGTTCCACGTGCCGTCGGCTTTCTGCGCATCCATCATGCGCTCGACCCAGCGACTGCGAACCAGGTCGGGGCGGCCCGCGCCCAGCAGCGTCGCGTTGCGCTGGTAATAGGCGTCGTTGACGCGGAAGTCCCAGAAGGCGTCGCGGGCCACACCCTCGGCCACGGGATTGATCGCGGCGTTCAACTCGGGTGAAGGCCCGTTGAAGCTGCGATAAATATCGAGCGCGACTAATTGCAGATGCAGACGGACGCCCCAGCTGTACTTGGTCGGCGAAAACAGATCGGCGCGATCTTCCGGTTCGAGATCGACTTTGTCGGGCGCGCTGGCGTAGCCAAACCAGCGGTCCTGCCAGCTCAGGTAGGGCATCATGTTGCGCGTGAGCATGGGAACCTGCAATGTGGGGAAGGCCCAACGCGCGTAATACCAGGTTTGCGGACGCCCCGGAATGTGCACCCGGTTGCTGGCGAGATATCCCTGCACATACTGCTGCAGGCGCGGGTCGCTCGACATCTCCGCCATGTCGCCGACCATGAACATCAGCGGCGGATTGCCGTAGTTCTCCGGATGGGTCACGATCCACTGCGTCGCGCTCTCAATCTCGCGATCCAGCTGTGCGTTGAATTCCGCGCGCGAGCCACGATGGAACGAGAAGTTGTTGTTGATGACCGCGACGGCGAACAGCAGCACGAGCAGCGCGAACGCCGCCAGCACCCAGGGGACGATGCGGCGGACGAGCGACTTCCTCGGAGCTGCAGCTTCTGGAATTAACGACGGCGAAGCTGTCATGATCGGCTATCGCCCGCTGGTCGCAAACTGCCGCGAGGACTCATCGGCCTTCAGCGAGCCGGCATCGGATTCCACCATCATGCGAACCAGGCCATGGAAATCGACTTCCGGCTGCCAATTCAGCTTCTGCCGCGCCAAGCCGGCATCACCGCGCAGATCGTGGATTTCGCCGGTGCGGAAGAGCTTGGGATCGACCTCGACGTATTCATGGACGACTTTGGCAACGTCAGCGCCCGCCGGGATGAGGTCGAGAACGCGCAGAACTTCGGTCACGAACTCGAAGACGCTGTGCGATTGGCCGGTCGCAATAACGTAGTCGACGGCCTCGGGCTGCTGCAACATGGCATGCATGGCGCGAACGTAGTCGCCGGCAAAGCCCCAGTCGCGGCGAGCTTCCATGTTGCCCAGCTTGACCTTGTTCTTCTTGCCGCGCGCCCAATCGGCGGAGGCGAGCGTGATTTTGCGCGTCACCATCTCGGGACCGCGACGGGGTGACTCGTGATTGAAGAGGATGCCACCGACGGCGAAGATTCCACGCGCGCGATAAACCTCGCAGAGCTTGTGCGCGGCCGTCTTGGATACGCCGTAGGGCGATGTCGGCGAAAGGCGCGTGTCCTCGTTGCGCAGACCGTTGAGGTTGCCGTACATCTCGGAGCTGGAGGCCTGATAGACGCGCGTGTCGGGCTTGAGGCGCTCAACGATAGTCAGCATGCGGGCGAGGCCGCCGACATTGATATCGAAGGTCTCGGCCGGCAGGTGCCAACTGGTAGGAACGAAGACCTGACCCGCCAGGTTGTAGACTTCATCGGGTGTTGCCTTGGCGAAGGCGACCTCGAGTGAGACCGTGTCGCGCATGTCGCCGTACAGGAGTTCGATTTTGTCCCGTACTCCGTTCAGAAAGCGCATGGTGTCGGATTCACGCCGCACCAGGCCGTAAACGCTGTAGCCGAGGCCGAGAAGATATTCGGCAAGATAGCTGCCGTCCTGGCCTGAGATTCCGGTGATAAGAGCTTTTTTCATGTAGTGAGTTCCTCGGAGCGTTATACCGCCACGAAAATCGGGTTAACCACAGAGACACAAAGACACAGAGAAGTTATCGGTCTCATGAAAGCGCTGATCTAACGGCGATTTTTCTCAATTCCAAAACCTCTGTGTCTCTGTGGTTATTCTTATCTTCCGCCGCGACCGAGCAGCAGAATTTTGATCGTCGAGAACATGATGAATAGGTCAAGCCCGAACGAAACGTTCTTGATGTAGAACAGGTCGTATGCCAGCTTCTCGCGATTGTCTTCCAACGTTACATTGTAACCGCGATTGATCTGCGCCCAGCCCGTCGCCCCGGGTTTGACCAACCAGCGCTCCTTGTAAAACGGGATCTGGGCCGCGCACTCCTCTTCCTGCTCGGGAACGAAAGGGCGCGGGCCAACGAAGGCCATGTCCCCCTTGACGATATTGAACAGCTGCGGCAACTCGTCAATGCGAGTGCGTCGCAACCACTTCCCTACCCGAGTAATGCGGGCGTCATCGTCTTCGGCGGGGCGAAGATGAATCTTGTCGGAGCCTTCGTACATCGAGCGAAACTTAAAGACGGTAAACAGCTTGCCGTTCTCGCCGACACGCTGCTGCCGGAAAATCGCCGGCCCTTTCGAATCCAGGCGAATCGCGATGAGCGCCAGCAGCATGATCGGCGAGGTGATCACGATGGCCAGTCCGCCCAGCGCCAAGGAGAAGACCCGCTTGTACACGCGTAGCGCGGTTCGCACGTGGAACCCGGCGGAAAACAGCAACCAGCTTAGGCGCAGCGAATCGAGCGGAATCTTGCCGGTGATACTTTCGTAATACTCGGGGCCATCCTGGATGTAGACGCCCTTGGCTTTGAGCCGGAGCAGCTTGTCGACGCGCAAACGGCCACGGCGGTCACCCATGGTGATCACGATCCGGCGCACGCCCCGCTGTTCGACCAGATCCTCGAGATCGTCGTCATCGAAGCGCGGCACGCGCATGGCAGACTCGGCGCTCGCACCCACGAAACCAACCACGCGCACGCCCAACTCCGAGCGGCTGGCGATGGCGTCCATGAGCGGCGCGGCCAACGGTCCGTCGCCATAGAGCACGGCGCGTTCGGAGAAGCGTGCGGAACGGTTCAGGACGAAAAACAGCTTGCGCCATGCCGGCACACTGACGCCGACAATGGCAACGCCCATCCAGAGCGTGCTGCCACCCAGCCTGATTTCCGGGAACACATAGTAGAGAACGGAAAGGGTGACGAAGGAACAGCCCAGCACTCCGACTAAGCGGGTGACCACTTCACGGCGGTTGGAGAGAACGATGGAGTCGTAGAGGTCAAAGTAGTACATCAACAGCACGAAGACCCCTACGACCAGGCCGATGCGTCCCAGGCCATTTTCGTAGAGCAGGTAGATGTTGGCATCTGTCGCCGTTCCCGCCCAATAAATCACTGCTGCCACAAAACCGAGTGTGACAATTAATGCCTCGGTCACCGTGAGCAACAGTGTGCGGGTGGGAAAATAGGCATTAAACAGACGAATCATGCCGAGGCCGCTTTGACCTGCTCTTCTGCATCCTTCTTAGCTTGCTTAGCCTGTTTCTTGGCTTCCTTCTTCGACTGCTTGGAATCGTCGCCAGAGTAATAGCCGCCGTAGTACTGCTCGTAATTGACGCTCAACGTGGAAGACTGGTTGAAGACCATACCGACCAGCTTGGACTTCTCGAGAGAAGCGATCGCCTTGTTGAGGATCTTCTTACGGGTGACGCCTTCGCGCACCACCACCAGCACCCCATCGCAAAGCCGCGCCAGAGAGGTGGAATCGGCCATCGGCAGCATGGGCGTCGCGTCGAGCAGGACCCAGTCGAAATTCGCCGACACGGTGTCCAGCATCTTTTGGAAGCGTTCGGACTCGAGCAGCGGAAGCGGCTCACTCATGGGCTTGCCGGCCGCCAGAAGCCACAGCGGCATGCCCTGGATTTGATAGAGCGCGTCTTCCAGTGCGATCTTGCCGTCGCTCCATTCGCTGATGCCGCGCAGCTGCGAATTGGAGAGCAATACGCTTGCCGTGGGGCGGCGCAGGTCGGCTTCGACCAGCAGCACGCGAGTATCAGGACGGCGCGCCAGCGTGAGACCGAGGTTGACGGCAACGACCGATTTGCCTTCGTCGACAACCGAGCTGGTGATGAGCAGCTTTTGCAAACGCCGCTTGTTCTGCATGTGGGCCAGACGGGTTGCGAGCACGCGAAACATTTCGGCGCCCGTGCCGTTGGGCTCGGTTATGGTGACCAGACGCTGCTCGGGAGTGGGCACCGGGTGCAGGATGCGGTCCTCGGTGACATTCAACGACTGTGACGGTTCGGCTACGGCAAGGGGTGGCGCTGCCGCCACTGCGGCGGCAATGCCGCCTACTTCCGGTTGATCGGGAACCAAAGGCGAGGCACTGGACTGATCACCTTGGGACTTCTGTAATGCTTCGTACACTCGACTCATGGTTTACGCTCTCCTCCCGGCAGTGGCTTCCAAGGGTTTTTCGGCTGGTATTGGCTGGTTATCCATGGTGCGCATGGCGCGGAACAACGACCGCAGCAGACTTTCGTTATTCTGCTCGATGCTGGCGGCTGACGCGGCAACATCCTCGGGCATGGCCTGCGGGATGAGCCGGAAGTCAGCCGCGACTTCGGTGATCATGTCGCCCGTGACCGGACGTCGCTCGTGGGCGAAAGCGCTGACCATGGCGTTTTCGCAAAGGTTATTGATGATGCGCGGAATGCCGCGCGAGAATTCGTAAAGCCTCTCGAAGGCCTCATCGGAAAAAATTGGCGGCTCCGCCGGCGCCCCGGCGCGCTCCAGACGTGCGATGACATAAGCCCGCGTCTGGTCGTGATCCAGCGGTTGCAACTGGCAACGCAAGGCGACACGCTGCTTCAACTGGCGCAGTTCGGGCGAGTCCAGAATCATTTCCAACTCGGGCTGGCCCATCAATACGATCTGCAGCAGCTTCTGCTGTGAAGTTTCCAGATTGGTCAGCAGCCGAATCTCTTCCAGCAGGTCGGTACGCAACGCCTGGGCTTCATCCACCACCAGCGCGGTAATCAGGCCGCGGGCGTGGCGCTGGATGAGAAAACGGTTCAGATCGAGCAACATCTCCGTCTTGGTGCGTCCGGCGTACGGAAGACCGAAGTCGGCCATGATGTATTGGAAAAACTCCACCACCGGCAGCAGCGGGTTGAACACATACGCAAAGGCGATGTTGTTCTTGCGCAACTCGGCGAGCAGGCAACGTACCAGCAATGTTTTGCCTGTTCCTACCTCACCCGTGATGACGATGAAGCCTTTCCTGCGGCCAACCCCGTAGTGCAAATTGGCCAGGGCTTCGTTGTGGCGCGGCGTCGGATGATAGAAGAACGGATCCGGACTGATCTCAAAGGGATTCCGCGCCAGCCCGAAGAATTGCTTGTACATTTACGAGCTCCAGTAATAGACGTAGGCAACGCCCGAGGGCAGCAGTATCAAGATCAACACTGTGGCTGCGATGGCCAGCCGAGGCACCCAGCGAGCCCGGCGCAACTCCTTCGGAGTTGACAAGGGAGGAATCTCGGCCAGGATGGGCAGATCCACGGCTTCAGTGAGCGCCTGCTCGCCGCGAATGCGGTCGTCCAGGAACTCAGCGCCGAATCCGAACAACACCGCCAAGGCAAAGCCCGCGCCGATAGCCGCGAGCGAGAACTTGAAGCGGTCAGGGAAGGCAGGTTTGTCAGGCAGCGAGGGCGGGTCAATGATGCGGAACTGCGCGCCCTGTTGCTGCTTCTCCAGGCTGGTGGCGAGCGCCGACTGCTGCTTCTTAGCCAGCAGCTCCTGGTATTCCTTCTTCATGTTGCCGAAATCGCGCATCATGTCGGCCATTTCGGCTTCGACCGCAGGCGTCGCATTCAAGCGCGCCTGGTAGACCGCCGCCTCCTGCGACAGCCGCTGGATGGTGGCGTTGGCCTTCTCGATCTCCTGCTTGTTCGTCTTCTGCTGGTTGCGCAACTGGATCAGCGGCATGCCGGCCTGCACCTGCGCCGGCGTCGCGTTGTCCGACTCCATCTGGTCGCGCGCTTCGTTGGCCATCTGCTTCTTGAGTTTTTCCAGCGAAGCAATGGTTTCTTTCAGCTTCTTAACGTCGGGATAATCATCGGTGTAGTGGGCCTCCATCGCAGCCAGCGCCGAACGCGCGTTGTCGAGTTGATTATCGATGCTGGCGGGAGCTGCCGCGGAGTCACTCATGTTCTGGTACTGGCTCTCCACCGAACTCAGATATCTGCTGGTTCTGAATGGCGTGGTCCTTGGCCGCCTGCGCCGCCTGCATCTGCTGCTGAACGCCGTTCAGGATCTGAATGTTGCTCTGCAACTGCTGGGGGAGCGAGCCGTCGTGCTGGGCTTCATAGGCCCGCACCTTCGCTTCTTCATCGGCCAGCGTCTGACCCAGGGCACGCACCTGCGAGTCGAGGAACAGGGTGGTGGCTTCCGACTGCTCCTGGCTGGCGCGCACGTTCTCGTCCACAAAGAACGAGGTCAGAGCGATGGTCACCTTCTGTGCGGCGGCCGGGTCGGGAGCCTTGTAGATAATCTTGAACGCGACCAGCTCGGGCTTGCTGGACAGATTGGACTCGCCCGTGATCATGTCCATCTTGACGTCGTCGCGCATCTTTTCCACTTGCAGGTCGGGCGAGTAGGAGTAGCCCGGATACAGATGGAAGCGCTCGATGAGGTTCAGCAGACGGGTGCGGCTCAAGATCTGAGTGCTCATGCTCTGCACGCGGTCAGCCAGGTCGACCTCGACGTTCGGCGCCACCAGGTTGCTGGGCACCTTCGGAGGCTCGACCAGAATGGTGCTCTCCGAGGCGTATCTCGGGGGCAAAAACCACGCCGACGCGAACACGATGGCCCAGCCGAAAAACAGCGGGCCCAGAATCCACCACTTGCGGCGGAGCACGATGGCCCAATACTCGTCAAAACCTTGTCCCGATTTCTGCTCGTCAAATTCCTGCATCATAATGAAATCACCGTCCCAGTCCGCGGCTCCAGACATACCGGATGCTGACGCCCACACCGCTGGTAGAGCTTGTGGACGGCAGCCCGAAGTAGTTTTCGTTTTGGTGTACGAACGCGTAGTAGGCATTCAAACTCCACGCGTCGTTGAAGAGCTTGCGATTGAAGCCCACCGTGCCGGTGAGCGACTTTACATACTGATCTGCCCGGAAGCTCGAAACCGAGTCGCTGTTGCTGTAGTTGATTCCGGCTCCAAAGTTCCAGACCCGCGACACCGGGCGGCCATAGGCGGCCAGAACCTGGTAGATGTTTGCCGCCCCCAGAATTCCACCGGCATTGGACACGCCGCGGCTGGCATTAATGCTCAGCTCGTCGTTCTGCGAGATCCTCCACTTGAACGTTCCGCCCTCGGCCACGCTCCAGCTCGCCTGATGCAACGTCTCGATAAAGCAGCCGAACTGGTTGCAGATGACGGGAACGATATCTTTGGTGTTGGTCAGTTCCGGACCGATCCACAAGCTGAAGTTGACGTGCGAGTTGAAAACGTAACTGATGAAGCCCTCAAAGTTGTTCACACCCGCTCGCGACTGGCCATGACCGAAGTCGAGCGCTGCGAAATCGTAGCCGCCTCCGACTGCCAGTTGGGCGCTCACGGTGTGCTGATAAAAAGCACCCCCGGAGTAGCTCACGGAGTTCCAGAGGGCCGACTCGCCGCCGCGAATATAGCGCTGGAAGTTTTCGCCGCCCTGGAAATTGAGGATGTCGTGGGGCGAAAGTTCATAGGTGACGTCAACGTTGGCCTGATTCTGCTCGACAATGGCCTGGGGATAATAGAACACCGGGTTGGGGTAGTTGGGAGTCGGCGTACCCAGGTAGGTAAGAAAGGGCGTGAAGGGATTATCGCTATAGAAATAGCTGTCCTTCACACGCATTTGCCAACGCTTTGCGAAATTCCAGTTGAAGCCACCGTAGGCGTTCTGACTCAAGTCCGTTTCATTGATCGAGTATCCGCTGGAGACGTCCAGACCTCCGGTGTAGTTCAGGACCCAACCGTAGTTGGGCTTGAACTGAGCGATACTGATGCCGCCGCCGATGTTATTGAGCGTGTTCCAATAGCTGGGATAGCCATCGGTGTGAACATACTGGGCAATCGAACCGGCAGTGGTGGTTATGCTGAGGCCAGTGTGAGAAATGGTGTCGCTGAAGACACTGAGCGCCGGCAATTGCTCCGGATGCGAGTAGGTATCCTGCGGTCCGGCTGCGCCCACTTGCGTGTTGTCGCCGCCGGCGGCGCCGCTCTGCGTGGGATCGCTGGAGCCGTTCTGGGGATCCGGCGACGAATTTGTGAACAAATACGGGGACGAGCTCGAACTGCTGGGTTGAGACGAGCTTGTGTCGCCGCTCTGCGCCCACGCCAGCGTGGCACAAAGCAACATTCCCGCCACCAACATCGCTCCGAGTTGCCGTTTCATCTCATCCTCCCGAACGTCTCGCCGTCGCTCCGGAATCAGGGAACTACGAGCGTGTCACGGGGCTGCAGCAAGATGTTTTGCGCCATATTCTGACCCTTAATTACCTGCTTGTAATTAAAAAATATCTTTTGTTGCTTGCCGTCGGGGCTGGTGCGCAGAATGTAAATCTTCTTCTCTTTGGCGAAGTCACGGAACCCACCGCCAAGCGCAATTGCGTCCAGAATTGTAATCGGGCGATTCAGCGGATAGTAACCCGGCTTGGCCACGTTCCCCATGATGTTATAGCTCAGGCTATTGACCCCAACCACAATGACCGTAACCTGGGGATCTGACAGTACCTTCGACAACGAGGTAGTGAGCTGCTCCTGCAATTGGTTGGGGGTGAGGCCAACGGCCTTAATCTCGCCGATCAGAGGCAGCGTGATCATTCCATCCGGGCGGACGGCAACGGTCTTGGAAAGCTCTCCTTCTTTCCATACGTTGATATCGAGTCCGTCGCCAATTCCGATCACATAGCCCTCAGGAATGAAAACTTTGGAAACACGGCTAGCCGGGGTGTCTGTCGTAGGCAGGGGAGTAGCCTTGGCTTCAGCCTTGCTGGTATCGGAGCTGGGCAGAACCGGCTTCGCTGCGTTGGAAGAGTCCGTACTCTGGGTGGAAGCGTCTTGCGCCCACGCTGCCGTGGCACACCACCCCAGCACTACCATGAGAGCGATCAAGAATTTGTGCATCGTTCTTCCCTGCGTTTGCGAATACATCTATCACCTCACTACTGATTACTCGGCCTTGTCTTCGGCGTGTTTGTTGTTGCTGCTGGAGCGTCGCTGCGGGATTCCAACTTCCTTGAGCTTGTAGAGCAAGGCGCGATAGCTGATATCGAGCGAACGCGCCGCCTTCTTGCGGTTCCAATTGTTTGCGTGCAGAGCGTTCAGGATAATTCGTGCCTCCAACTTGCGAACCGTCTGGCGCGTCAGTTTCTTTAGCGAGACCGGACCATCCAGCATCAGGGCCTCCACCGGATCGCGCTCGTTGGGCTCCAGCAACTCGCTCAGAATCACATCCTCGGTGCCCATCACTACGTAGCGCTTAATCAGGTTCTCCAGCTGCCGGATATTGCCCGGCCAGGAGAAACGCTGCATCTTCGCCATCAGCGCCGGACGCACCATCGTCACCCTGCCGTTCAGCCGCTCGTTGTAGTACTGCAGCAGGTAATCGCAGATCAGCGGCAGATCCACCGCCCGCTCGCGCAACGGCGGCAGGTGAATGGTCATGGTCGCGATCCGATAAAACAAATCGGCACGAAAGTTTCCCTGCTCAATTTCGTCATGCAATTCGCGGTTGGTCGCACAGACCACTCGTACTTCGACTCGCTTGTCTTCCTGGGCGCCGATACGGCTGAACTGCCCATCCTGAAGTAACTGCAGAAGCTTGGCCTGCAGCATACTATCCAGTTCCGCAATCTCGTCGAGGAACAGCGTCCCGCGGTGGGCCATTTCCACGCGACCCGGCTTAGTGTTATAGGCTCCTGTGAACGCTCCCCGCTCATAACCAAACAGTTCGCTTTCCAGCAGCGTTCCCGGAATGGCCGGACAGTTGACCTTCACAAAGGGACCGGAAGACCAGGGCGAATAAATATGCAGCAGGCGGGCGACAATGTCCTTCCCAGTCCCGCTCTCTCCGGTGATGAGTACAGAGAGATTGGCGCCGGCCACCCTCTCCAGCTTCTGGCGCACGTCGCGCATCGACGGAGTCTGCCCGAAGATCACCGGCTCCGGCGGAAGCTGATTGACCGAAATCGCACTATCGTTGTTCGAGCCAGCCAGCAGGGGCATCGTGTCCTCGGGTCGCCTTTGGGGGTGACAGTATCAACGATTTGCATTTCGTGAGCCAAGTTACTGCACATCGCAAAAAAATGCGCATATCGATTGTATGTTGCTGGTTTTTAAATGATTGTTAGTGCAAAGTCAATCAGTAAATTGCATGAGGCTGGGGTTAAGAAGAACGAAATTGCGGTCAAACATGTGCAAACATTTTCACTCTACGGAACCCAGTTTCCCTGCTGCGCGTTGTCGGCCGTTGGCCGGCCCGGAGTCATGGTTGAGAAGCGGCTCCTGGAACTGTACGCCGAGAAGAAAGTATTGCCGGTCGGCCGTACATCGTAAGACCGTAGCCTGCAGACGCGAAACGGAGCGAGGGAGCTGCGCCTTGTTGACCAGCGCGACCGGAACCTCGAGTGAGATTTTGGTTCCGGGATCGAGATAGCGGCGTGTCGCCAGCAAAACTCCGCCGGCCGACAAGTTCAGCGCAGTGGCGAATTCAAGGAATTCTTCACCCGTGGCCGTGCTTCCACGGACAAAAAAGGGAATGGAGATAGGCAGTCGCTCCCAGCCGCGGCGCTCGGCAGCGGAGACAGTTCGACGCACGGCAGTCTCCTAGCTCAACAGTCGGGTAACGCACATTGGTGACCAAATCGTGATTCGCAACAAGAGTTTTACTTTGTGCTACATACCTCGTTATGCCTGAGGACGAAAAACCGCGAAGCAATGCAATCTGTTGCGGATGAGGAGAAGAGGAATACCCGCAAAGGTGCAAATCGGTTCCTGAAAAGGTAACGAATTTACTCATCGCAACCGAAAATTCATCAGTTAGGCGTTGACAATGCACCACTTTGCGGTAATATCGAGTCTCCCCCTGTAGAGTGTTTCTACTCTATCTCCCGAGGAACTGGTAACTGACTAAACCCTGGGCTGTCGTTTGACGAGAGTATGCCTGTGGAAAAGAGATCGGGGATTCTTCCTGACGACGCCGAGGAGTCTCTGAAAATCGCCGGGAACCAGAAGGGAGTTGTCCGCATGCAGTCGGTGAAGACAGCCCGGATGAAGCACAAGCTTGAGTTAGTAACCGAAGAGCATTGCAGTTGCTGCCGTGATGCTTTGGCTTCGGCGGCGCATGAACTAAAGACACCATTAGCCATCATGGGTGGCTATCTACAGCTGTTGCTATCGGAGAAACTGGGTCCCTTGAGCCCGCGCCAGATGGAAGTTTTGAGCGAAATGCAGGCCAACGGCGTGCGGCTTTCCAACTTCATTCAGAATCTGCTGACCTATACCTCGCTCAAGGTGGATCGCTTCGATCTCCATTACGAGGTTGGCAGCATTAACGAGTGCATTCGCGAAATCGCCGAAGTCTGGGCGCAGCGCTTCCAGGACAAGGCTATTGCCTTCTACTTCCTGCCCAACGAGCGCCTAGAGCCGTTCCCCTTCGATTACTACAAAGTGCAGCACATCGTTTCCAATCTGCTCGACAATGCCATGAAGTACACCCGGCCCTCGGGAACGGTATGGCTTCATGTTGAGCCCTATTTCTGGGAGCGGCGCACGGTAAAACGTCAGCCTTTGGTGGAACGGCGCAAGCAACGCAACATAGCGCCAAACTGTTGTCGCATCTCGGTCTCCGACACGGGACCGGGAATCGCGCCCGAATTCCAGCAGGAGATTTTCCAGGAGTATTTCCGGCTGACCCCGGAGGGTATGCGGGCGGAAGGTTATGGACTTGGCTTGGCCATTGCGCGCCGTCTGGTGCAATCGGCCGGCGGCAAGATTTGGGTGGAAAGCGAGCCGGGTTCGGGCAGTAAATTCTCATTCCTGATTCTATTGAACCCCAAGCCGCCACGGGACGCGGAGGATCAATGAGTACAGGCCACATTCTGGTGGTAGACGACGAACCGAGCATGCTGCGCTACCTCCAGACCGTCTTGGAGCTGGATTCCTATCGCGTCTCAACCGCCTCGAACGGTATTGAAGCCGTCGAGAAGGTGCAGCGCGACGGTCCCGACCTCGTTTTGCTGGACATGGTGATGCCCGGCGCCGACGGACTCGAGACGTTGCAGCGCATTCGCGAAACCCGCCCCTCGACCAAAGTGGTCATGCTGTCCTGTGTGCGCGATACCCGCAAAGTGGCGCAGGCCATGCGCCTGGGTGCGCAAGACTATCTCTCGAAGCCAGTGCAGAAGGAAGAGATGGATGAGGTGTTGCGCTTCTGCCTGGAGAATACCGATCCCGAAACGCCCGGCGTCGGCGAAGCCATAGAAGTCAGCGAGGGTGTGTACTTCTTTTCCGCCACCGCACCGATGCGGCAGCTACGCGCGCAGTCCATGCAGGTGGCGAAGTACGATTTCCCTGTCCTGATCCTGGGCGAGAGCGGCACCGGCAAAGAAGTTCTGGCGCAGCTCATCCACAAATACTCGGACCGCGCGCATCGCACCTTCATGAAGATCAACTGCGCGGCGATGCCGAGCGAACTGCTGGAAAGCGAGCTGTTCGGGTACGAGCCCGGAGCGTTTACCGGCGCGACCAAATCCAAGCCCGGCAAATTCGAGCTGTGCAACAAGGGCACGCTGCTGCTGGATGAAATCGGCGAGATGTCCCCTGCGCTGCAAGCCAAGCTGTTGCAGGTTCTGCAGGACGGCCAGTTTTCGCGCCTGGGCGGACGCGGTACAGTGCGGGTCGACGTCCGCGTGCTGGCGGCGACCAACATCAACATGCCGCAGGCCATCGCGCAAAAGACCTTCCGCGAAGATCTTTACTATCGTCTCAACAGCTTCGTACTACGCATGCCGTCACTGCGCGAGCGTCGCGACGAAATTCCCATGATGCTGCGGCACTTCATGATTCACCTGGCCGACCGCTACGCCTGCGCGCAGATCAATGTTTCGCCGCGCCTGGTCGACGCTTGCGAGAACTACTCCTGGCCGGGCAATATTCGCGAACTGGAAAACTTCGTCAAACGCTACCTTGTGCTGGGCGACGAAGCCGCCGCCATCACCGAACTGCAACGCGGTATCGCGCGCGGCAGCGGCAACGGAAACGAAGTCTCGGTGCCGGAGCAGGCGGCGCAGACGCAGCAGCCTGACCTGAAGGAAATGGTTCGCAATCTGAAGAATGGTGCGGAATCGGAAGTGATCGCGCAGGTGCTGGAAGAGACCGCGTGGAACCGCAAGCGCGCCGCCACCAAGCTGAACATCAGCTACAAAGCGCTGCTCTACAAAATCCGCCAGTACGATATCCGCCCGCGACAGGCCAGCTAGCCAAGGTCGATAGTTCTTCCCAGCGCAATCGCAATCCAGACCTACAGCGGGTGCCGGGCGCCCCACACATTCGCGGTTTTCGGATGTGTGGGTGGTCGAACGGGACGGATGATGACAGAAGAATGCCCACTCATCCGAAAAGCGCGGATGAGTGGGGGACCCGGAAAGTTTTGAGTCACTGCTGAGGCCAGCCTGAAGGCTGGCTCTATCGGCACTAACTCTTCACGAGCTTTATGTCACCAGTCTCCGTCGTCACCTGAAGCTTGCTGCTCCCGTTGCCCACGGTGCCCGACGCCTGCGACGCTCCATTGCTCTGATCGATTTTGACCGAGCCAAAATCGGAGCTGATGTCGCCTTTGCGGGTACCGGCGTTGATCTGGAAGCCCGCGCTTGACGGCAGGGTCAGCGTGATATCGCCGTGCTGGCTGGCGACATTGACTTTTTCTGGCGCGGCTTTCGCGGTCAGGGTCAGCGCCACATCGCCATGCTGCGTGGTGACACTCATTTTGCTGGCGGCCTGCTTGCCGGCCGTCGTGACTTCCACATCGCCGCTATTCGACTGCACCTGAAGGTCGCCGGAAACATCTTCCAGATGAATGTCCTTGGAGCCGGTCATCACGCGGCTGGGTCCATCCAGTTGGCTGCCTCGCACCTCATCGCTGGCGATCTCAATGTCGCCGGGCACGGAGGCGATTTCCATGTCAGAGCGCGAAGTCTTGAAGATAACGGTCTTGGCGATCTTGCTGAGCCGAACGTCCTCGTAGAAATCGCCATTCAGCCGAACCGCACCGGCGACTTCGTCGAGCGTCACATCGTCCACGTGCCCGGTAACGTCTACGTCGCCGGCAATCTGCTCGCCACGGATGGAACCTTTCTCCAGGTTGATGCTGACCGGTCCGGCGATCTCGGTCAGCGACACGTCTCCGTGTTGCAGCGAGATTTTGACCTCGGCCTTGCGCTCATTCACCGTGACATCGCCGCGTTTGCTGGCGATATCGAGGGGCACACCTGCGGGGACGACGATATCCATGTCCGCCTGCACGTTGCGGTCGCCGGCGCTGTTGGTGTTGGCGTTCAGTATCACGGTGCCGCCGGTAGAGGAAATCTGCGGCTTCGTCTGTTCGTTGTACTTGTTGGCGTCGTTCTGATTACTCGCGTACAGCTTCTTGTGAACGACGACGCGAATGGTTCCGGTGTCCTCCGAGGGCGTAACGTTCACCGCGCCGCGATCGGAAACAATGCGCAGGGTGACATTCGCCGGGAAGGACTGTTCGATCGTTTGGTCAAAGGTATAGGCGTTGCCAAAGATGCCGCCCATATCCATGTCGTCGTCCATCTGGAGCTGGTCGCGTACCCCTCCCCAATCCACGTCGGAGCTGTGGTGCGCGGCGACACCCATCGCTACTAGCAAAACCAGCAGCACAATTCCACCGGCTCCAAGGCCGCGCCGGCGATAGCCTCCGCTATTGGAGCCCATACGTTCGATCAGAACGATGACGCCCCACACAATCAGCAGCAGCGGCCACCAGTGTCCGAACCAGTGCCACACCGGAAAACGCCAGCCCAGGTTACGCGCCAAAAACAGCCCACCGATGATGATCAGTATTAACGGCCCCGCTATAGAGCGCCGATACCGATAAGGCGGCGGCGTCCCATAGTTCGGTGGGTAGTTGGGCGGAGGTGGAGCGGGCGGAGGATATTGAGTGCTCGCCATCACGCACCTCCCTGTTCATCGGGCGGTTTCACGTTAGAGCCAGGCGCGATAAATCCGGCTTGTGAAGCGGGCGGCGGCGTGACCACCGGAGGCGGCACAGGATAGCCGGGAGCTCCGGGCGCGGGCGGCTGTCCGGGATAAGGCTGATTTCCGTAACGCTGGTCGCGCGAATTCCATGCCGGTGGACCGTACTGGCGGGGAATGTGCCCTTCCATCGAGGCGGTGTGCGACAGCAGCATGACCAGGCCGATGACGATCAGCAGCGCCGGCCAGGTGTAGCCGAATTCCATCCAGGAAACGCGGCCCATCTGGTCGAGCAGAAAGAGCACGCCGATGGTAATAAGGACGACGGGCCCCATGTAGCCGTGAGCGCGACAGCGAGCGCAAGGGCAGGAACTGTTATATCGGTATCTCATAGTGTCCTCCTCACCAGCCTCTCCGTTGGCGTTGCATCAGAATGCGGACGCCAAGGGCGATGAGGATCAATGGCCAGAAGCGCCAGATCCAATCAAAATGCAAAGCACCTAGTTCGTCGAGCAGGAACAGCACGCCCAAGCCGATGAGAACCACCGCACCAATAGGAACGCGTGAGGAGCACGGCTGATCTGGAAGCTGCGCTTCGGGCGGCAGGGTGCTCCCACCGGCGCTGGGCACGATGCCCGGCGGCGCCGCAGAGACACGACTCGCCGGCGGCGACGGCGTAAACCAGTTGTTCATGCCCAATGGATCCGGCGCCGGCAAGCCCATTTCGCGCGCCTTCGCCGTTCTGTACGCCTCGAGCGGCATATAGATAACGAACGCTGCAATCGCCAGGCCGAAGAGGCCGTTGATGTGATCGGTCATCCAGATGAGCGTGGCGAAGATCAGCACGTGGATGAACCCCTTGGCGAACTCGCCGTTATACATGGCGCCTACGCCGGGGATAAGTCCCAGGAGTGCGGCCAAGCCGGGGCGCGGCATACCCGGCGGCGGCCCCATCACCGGAGGTACGGCCGTCGGAACGGGCGGCGGTATCGTGCTGGTTGCTTGCGAGATCAAACACTGCTCGCAATGGATGACTCCGCCGACGTCGCGTGCACACACGTTGCAAAGTGGCTTGCCACAGGTGCGGCAGTAGGCGACCGCGGGTGCGTCGGGATGATTGGCGCAGTTCATGCGGTTCTCCTGTTCTGGGAGGCCAGCGAGCTCGAACAAGAAACAAGCTGGACGCCCTGCTGCCGGGCCTGGGGTCGTGCTGCCGGGAAGACGGCCAGTTCTGGTCCATCGTAGCGGCGGCTGTAGTTCGGGCGATTATCTTTCTGAATCTGACTCTTCGACGGATTCTTCGGCGCCGGAGCCTCCTGCTGCGGCTGTTGCTGCTCGTTGTTCTGAGTGTTATCCGGGGTGGCGGCGTGGCGCAGATCGCGCACCCGCGACTCAATCTCGTAAACCAAGCGCATGTTCTCGTAGTAGCGCAGCACGCGTGCCTGGGTAGAGTAATACGCCCGAGTGACTCCCTTGGAGCTCAGGTCCCAGTGACGCACATCGGCAAAGTGGAAGCCGGCAATGCCCAGCAGCATAGTAATGGAGAAGAATGCCATTCCTAACGACATGGCGAAGCGCGGCGTGACGACAGGCGCGAACACTGGGGCCAGCCGCCCCTTCAGTCTCTCCATCCAGCCTTCGCCGCGCGGTTTGACGATCGCGTGCTCCGACGGCAGCGCTCCGATGGTCTGCGCCAGGATGTTGTGGACCAGGTTGCGCGGCGGCTCGGCTTCGTCCAGGCCTTGCAGCAAACTGCATACCGGCCCGAACCTCTTCAACCATGCTGCGGCAGGTGATGCAGCTCCGCTGGTGCGCCTCGAAGGCGGCGAGCGTGGGACCGTGCAGGTTGCCGTCGAGAGCCTCTGACAAGACAGGCTTCGACTTCGACGCACTGCATTCCGGATTGGGATCGATCTTCCATCACCCCGCCTGTCTATAGGTACGTTGCAAAAGCCTCGCCAGTTCCGTTCGTCCCCGATTTATGCGACTCTTCACAGTTCCTTCGGGTACATTCAGTACTTTGGCAATATCCTTGTAGTCGAAATCCTGCAAATCCCGCAAGATGACCGCTTCGCGGAGCTCGGGCGACAGCCGCTTTAGTGCCTCGTGGACGAGCTTTTGGGTCTCCTGGCTGCGCATCCGGCTCTCGGGACTGACCCCATGATCCTCTAACTGCTCTGCAATCGTCAGACCGTCTTCCTGATTCCCCGGGGACGCGTCCAGCGAGTCCGTAATCCGGTCATACTTACCTTTACGAAAGTGGTCGACCAGGAGATTGCGGGTGACCGTGGTGACCCAGGTCATAAACGACGCTCGCGAAGTGTCAAACGTGCTCAGCGTGCGATACATCTTGATGAACACTTCCTGGGCGAGGTCTGAGGCGTCATCTGCCGAGCCCGAAAAGCGATAGCAGATGTTGTAAATCCTCCGGTGATACTGCTGGACGATTTCCTGCCATGCCGCGGCGTCGCCGGACACACAGCGGCGGACAAGGGCATTGACAGCTTGCGTGTCGTCCAATCAGCTCTCCCAAGAGGCTCGACTCCTGGCCCAAATCCTTTTTACTACTGTAGGGTTATACGAGAAAGTGGGACCGGGAGTTCGAGTAATCGCGCAGCCCGGTTGCGGCTCTGCCGAGTGCACGTTTGCGCCAAAATTGTA
The DNA here is from genome assembly GCA_963747045.1 of uncultured Acidobacteriaceae bacterium. Lineage (GTDB taxonomy): Bacteria > Acidobacteriota > Terriglobia > Terriglobales > Acidobacteriaceae > Bog-257. The sequence continues at coordinate 36,079 of CAVVDN010000033.1, forward strand.
GCAGGGTACAAACGGCTTCGCGGTGAAGCACTATAATGGTCGTCCGTGGCGAACGTGAGTCTCGCCCCGCTTGAATCCCCGCAGTTATCCATCGCATCAACGCCAACTGGAGGACGATACAGAATGGCACATGAAGTTCCGCCGCTGCCTTACGACTACTCTGCCCTGGAACCTTACATCGACACGCAAACCATGCACCTGCATCACGACAAGCATCACCAGGCTTACGTGACCAACCTGAATGCCGCGCTGGAAAAGGCGCCCGAGTTGCAGAAGCTGAGCGCCGAAGAGCTGCTGAAAGGCCTGGAGAACGTGCCCGAAGCGATCCGCACGCGGTGCGCAACAACGGCGGCGGCCACGTGAATCACAGCATGTTCTGGAAGATCATGGCCCCAATGCCGGCGGCGACCCGACCGGCGCCATCGCCGACGCCATCAAGCAAACCTTCGGCGACTTCAACGCCTTCAAGGAGAAGTTCAACGACGCCGGCCTGAAGCAGTTCGGCAGCGGCTGGGCGTGGCTGGTGCGCGACAATGGCGGCAAGCTGCAGGTCATCAGCTCGCCCAATCAGGACAACCCGATGAGCCAGGGCTTCTACCCCATCATGGGCAACGACGTCTGGGAGCACGCCTACTACCTGAAATATCAGAACCGCCGCGGCGACTATCTGAAAGAGTGGTGGAACGTGGTGAACTGGGCCGAGGTCAACAAGCGCTTCCAGGAGAGCGGGAAGTAAGGGCGTTAGAGTTACAAAGCGCAACTCGAACCGTTGTCGAATACGAAAGGGTGCCGTGGGCACCCTTTTCCATTTCGATTCCAAGTTGTGAGCGGCGAAGGATCCGCGCTCACGGACGACACGTTGCGCAGGCGCGAACCACGCCCAAGCGGTAAACCGTGCCGTCGCCATACGCCCCGCCCAAGGCGGTTGTTCCGTAAAAGGCTCCGTCACTGGCTAGAACCAGTCCGGCATAGGGGTAGGTTCCGTCCCGGCCGTTGAACTCGTGGCATTGTCGTCAGCGTGCCCGCAGGGGTGATTTTGAAGATTGTTCCGTAGCCGGCGTTGAGATTGCTGGTCGTGCCGTAGAAGTTGCCGTCGCTGGCTTGCACCAACCCCGCAGTGGGAGCGGAACCCAAATCGAAGTAATACACCCACCCTAGCGTGCCGTCTGGGCTCATTTGGAACGCGGTGCCCCCATCGTAGTGCCCGCCGTTCGAGGTTGTGCCGTAGAAGTTCCCGTCACTGGCTTGCACCACAGGAGCCACAGATCCCCGAGCCGTCCGAGTATTGGTAGAAGCTGTGTAGCGTGGTTAGCTCGCCCGCCGGGGTGATTCTGAAAACGGTGCCAGCGTTGCCTAGCCCGCCAAAGTAGGTTGTTCCATAGAGGTTCCCGTCTCTGGCTTGCGATCAGCCCGCTGGAAGGGCCAATACCGTCTGAGCCGTCAAAGCTGTGCAGCGTCGTAAGCGTGCCCTCCGGGGTGATTTTGAATACCGTGCCACAGTCGACGCAGCTGGTCCCACCGCCGTCCCTGGTCGTCCCGTAGAAGACGCCGTCCGTGCCTTGAACCAGCCCCGCGTAAGGGTCAGCGCCGTCCGCGCAGACCGGCTGAGAGGAGCAAAAGCTGTACAGCGTGGTCAGCGCGCCGCTTGCGGTGATTTTGAATACCGTACCACGCTCGTTGGCCCCGCCCCCCGTGGTCGTCCCGTAGAAGTTTCCGTCCGTGGCTTGCACCAGCGCCCCGTAAGGGGCGTAGCCGTCTACGCAGCCATACTGGGGGCAGAAGCTATACAACGTGGTCAGCCGTCCACCGGGCGTGATACGGAAGACCGTACCGCAGCTGCCGTCAAAGCCACAGGGCCAGTTTTGGTTCCCGCCCGCTGCGGTCGTCCCATAGAAGTTTCCATCGTTGGCTTGAATGAGGGTGCCCGAGGGATCGGCGCCGTTTGCGCCGTTGAAACTCATAAGCGTCGTGAAGTAGACGCTCTGTGCGGGAGCGGCAATCACTGCCGCCGCGCAGAACAAGCAGATGATGCAACAGGTTCCTACCTTCGCCATTGGGAAATCCTCCATGCTTCTACTTGTTTCGACGAGACAATCGAAAGTCTCGGAGAGTCGTAAGGGCTTCGACAACTGGGGACGGTGAGCCGGCGGCAGATCGATCTCATCTGCCGTGGCATTGCCGACTTAAAAGCGAACGGAGGGCGCTCGTATTGACAGAAATCGCGCGCCTCTATGCCAACTCTACCGGGAGCTTACAAACGGACAGCCAAAGAGGGAATAGCGACCTAGGGTTTTTCGGCCGCGATTCCCAAATTGGAACCACAGTATCCTCCCACCTCCCTGCCGTTCAGCGACGACAGTTGGAGCCGTGAAAGCCGCCGCCAAATCCGCCGATGTATGCACGGCCAAGTGTTACAGGAGTCGTTCATTATGTCTGGCGCGACATTGACTTCGCAGTGCAAGTCGAGCAGAATGCCGTGCACGACAAGAAACACTCCGGAGGATGGATGAGGTCAGGGATCACAGCGGTCGCGGCGCTTTCACTTCTTCTGGTTGTAAGCCAACTTTCAGCGGCACCGCCCAGCAAGTCGCAAGCGCAGATCGCGCACGGCGAGTATCTGGTAAAGGGCATCGGCCAGTGTGGCGACTGCCACACGCCGTTCACGCTAACCGGCGGCTTCGTGATGGACAAGTGGCTGCAAGGCAAGAAGCTGGAATTCGGCCCGCTGGTGCCGGTTCCCATTTGGGCCGACACTTCGCCGAATATCTCCGGGCTTCCCGGTTGGGACACGGAAAAGGCAGTCCAGTTTTTCATGACCGGACTCGCACCCAACGGACAGCCGGCTCGTCCTCCGATGCCGGCGTACCGCATGAATCGTGCCGACGCCGAGGCAGTCGTGGCGTATTTGAAGTCGCTCAAGCCGGCTGAAGCTGCGGTCAAAGCTGAGGGAGCCGGTACCGCCAACCGTTAAGCTCGTTGAATAGGGCGCCAGGATTACTGTGAGGCCAGCGCGCTGACGTGCGCTTCGGCGCGATGCTGGTCTTCGACGCGCCCCTGACGGGCGTAGAGTTTGGCTAGGTGGGACCACGCATCGGCCGCGTCGGGATCCAGTTGCACCGCCTCTTCTTCAAAGGCTGTAGCCTGCTGCAGATCGCCTAGGGCCCGCCATGCCGCCGCGCGTCCCTGCGCGACATCGAACTTGAACGTCCGGCCGCCAGCCGCGTTCAGCATCGCGGGTGGCGCGGTTCGCACAGCTTCATCCAAGGCCTGCAATGCGGGGCGCGGCTGCGCGGACATCATGTAAAGCCGCGCCAGCTTGAGCAAAGCTCGCGGGCGGAGCGTCCTGGTAAAAACATCCTGCGCCGCGCCGGGACGGGACGTCAGGGCGATGGTCTGTTGCCAGGCGTGCATTGCCTCCGGCATACGCTCCTGCTGCTCGTACAACTCTCCCAGCTGAAACCATACGGTGGGATCGGGCGCTAAGGCCAACGCCGCGAGCCACTCCTGCTCCGCTTCGGTACGACGCGATTCGGCATACAGAATGCTCCCGCGAAGGCGATGCAGCTCGATGCTGTCAGGAAAAATTCGACGAGCATGTTCGGTGGCCGACAGCGCTTCCGCTTCGCGCCGAAGCACGTGAAGCATGCTTGCAGCGCTCAGCCAACGGTGGAAGGAGCGAGGACTGTCATCCAGAGGCGAGCCGGGCAGCGTCGCATTCGCACAGTTCACTTGCAGGCGGTTGATGAGTTCTTCATTCTCAGGCGTACGGCGCACCAGCACAATGGCCAGCTCATCCAGGTAAACCGGAGTCCACTTTTCGCCGTAGCAGAGGTCCGGAAGTTGCTCGAAGGCGATTTCGTGCCCTTCCAGAGGAAGGATGATGGTGTTGATGTGGTAGCGGTCGGCCTCGTGTTGCCAGTCCGCAGAAGCCAGAGATGCTCCCAGAAGCTGCTCTTCATGCGGCAGAGCGTCGGACCCGAACGGGATGGCTCGACCGTCGATATAGTCGCGATACTTTAGCCCGTCCCGCCAGAGCAGAAAACCGCCCTCGTCATACGAGTTGAAGATGTTGGGCGGCAGGTTTTCGCGATTTAGAAATTCCGCGGCCCCTTCCGGCAACCACCAGCCCAGGCCGGCGCCGAATCCATTCAAACTTTTATTTGCCAGGTAGACGCGGCCGCCAACGTACTCCGCCGAGCGCCAACCGGCAAGCGCCACCACCAGCAGCGATGCAGCAACCGCAACCGGCGCGCGAAGCCTCGGCACGCGGCTCCGAATCCTGGCTCGCGAAAACGATTCAGCAAAGACCGCACCAGCGATCACGACCACTACGCACGCGGTGAGCGCCTCCATACGAATGTGCCGCGTGCTCTCGTACATTGCCCCAAACAGAAGGATTACTGCCGCCCATCGCCGCTGCCACACCGCCATCACCGCGGCCACGAGAACGACGAACATCAGCACCGTCAGCGTGTGCTGCAAAGGCGATGCAGCGAAGCTGGGAATCCTCCCCGACCAGTTCCAATTGCCTTTGGCCCACTCGTCGATCAACTGCGAGTGCTGCGCCATTATCCCGCTCTGCCGCGCGATCGCGCGATAGAGACCCCAGCCCCAGGGATTCAGCAAAGTAGCCGCGGCGCTGGCTGCGATGTAGGGAACCAAGCGGCGAATTCGCGCTAGTGAAGCCGCTCGTGTCTCGGAGCTGAGCAACTGCATGGCGTCCAGTACAAGGAACGCCGGCAGCAGCATCAGTCCGGCGATGAACCCGAGATGGAGATTGACCCACGCAATCATCAGCACCGGTAATAGCCACAGCGACCCGCGATTGGTCTGATAGTTTTGCCAAAGGATCGACAGATACGCCGCGAAGAGGATGACGGTAAACATCTCCGCGCGCGGTGTGGTGCGATCGGCGATCAGAGGGATCGCGAGTATGGCAACCGCCGCAGTAAACGCAGAGCCTTGTCGCAGCAGCACCGCGACGGTTGCGACGCAGGCTGCTGCTCCAAACCACGACAACAGAGCGTACCCGCCGAGCAGGTATATGGCATAAAACAGCAAAGCCGAACCGACGGGATAGATCCAGGGCTGACCGTTGGCGGTGTAGGAAAAGACTTCGGTCGATGGAATCTGGTGATGCTGTGCGACCCAGCGTCCGGTCGCGATTTGCCAGCCAAAGTCAGGATCAGCCACCGTACGAAATCCAGCGATGAAGGCGTAGACCAGCGCGATCGACCCGAGCAGCAGAAATAACCGGTGAGCAAGTGACGGCGCGCCGAGTCGATTCTCTGCCCGGGATTGCTCAGCCTGTACGGCTGCCGAGCCGGCCGATGTCATGGATTCGCAACAGACCTTTCGCGCTGGAATGGTGGTTTCTCATAGTAAGCAATCGAGTGGGCGCACCACAAGGCGGCCGCGCGCCGGCATCAGCAAAAAGAAAACGCACCCGCGATCGCGGATGCGTCTCGAAGTTCGACACCTCAGCGGCTACTTTTCTTCCTTGCCGCCTTCCTCGTTGGCTACCTGTTGTTCGCCCATGGCCTTGTTCTCGGCCTCGGCCGATTCCAGCGCCTTGCGGCTTTCCTCCGCGCGCTTGGCGCGAAGTTCGGCGCGCTTCTGGCGCTTCTCGTCGAGCGTCTTCTCGCTGCCGAGCAACTCGACAAAGGCAGTGTCGCCGCCATCGCCGCGACGGAAGCCGGCATGGATGATGCGCAGATACCCGCCCTGGCGGTCGCCGTAGCGAGCGGAGATCTTCAAAAAGCTTATCGACGGCGTCGCGCGTCATCAGATACGCCGCAGCCAGTCGCCGCGCCGCGACATCGCCGCGCTTGCCAAGGGTGATCATCTTCTCGACGTGCGGGCGCATGGCCTTGGCCTTGGTGATGGTGGTCTCGATGCGCTCTTCCACAATCAGCGAGGTCACCAGATTGCGCAGCAGCGCGCGCCGGTGCTCGGTATTCCGTCCCAGTTTCCATCCTGCTCTACGATGACGCATGTGAGTTCCTTCGGAACCGTTGCCGGTTGTCGAGTTATCGGTTGTCAGTTCGCGACAACCTCGTTCAACTCTGTCAATCGCCGGCTGCGTTGCTAACTGACAACTGACACCGGCAACTGCTTTTTAGTACCCGCCGTCGATGCCGTAATTTGCCGAAGCGAAGTTCGAAGCGGCGTCGTGCTCGAAGAGCCGCTGCCGGGCACGGCATTGCCGTGCTCGTCGATCTTCATGCCCAGGCTCAATCCCATCGAGGCCAGAATTTCCTTGATCTCGTTGAGCGACTTGCGGCCGAAATTCTTGGTCTTCAGCATCTCGGCTTCGCTCTTCTGCACCAGCTCGCCGATGGTCTGGATATTCGCGTTCTTCAGGCAGTTGTAGCTGCGCACGGAAAGCTCCAGCTCTTCGACCGAGCGGTTCAGGTTCTCGTTGATGCGCTCCGGCTTGTCGGCCGTCTCCTTCGAAGCTTCCTACTCCTCTTCGAAGTTGATGAAGATGTTCATGTGGTCCTTCAGCAGCTTCGCCGCCAGGCCCAGCGCGTCAGCCGGAGTAACCGAACCGTTGGTCCAGATTTCAATCGCCAGCTTGTCGTAGTCGGTGATCTGACCGAGACGCGCGGCCTCGACCGAGTAGTTGCACTTGCGCACCGGCGAGTGGACCGAGTCGATGGGAATGAATCCGAGACCAAGATCCTCGTCGAAGTTCTTGTCGGCGGAGACGTAGCCCCGGCCCTTCTTCAGCCGCATCTCCATGTCGATCTTGCCGCCTTCGCTGATGGTGGCGATGTAGACGTCTTTGTCCAGCACCTCGACATCGGCGTCAGCTTCGATCATGCCCGAGGTGACAACACCGGGTTGATCGGCGCGCAAATAAATCGCCTTGGGCGCGTCGCCATTCAGGCGAAACGGAATCTGCTTCAAGTTGAGGATGATGTCGGTGGCATCCTCGACCACTCCGGGAATCGACTGGAATTCGTGCAACACACCTTCGATCTTAACTGCCGTGACGGCGGCTCCCTCGATGGAGGAAAGCAATACGCGGCGTAGCGCATTGCCGATGGTGGTTCCGAATCCGCGTTCGAACGGCTGTGCCCAGAAGTGGCCGTACTTGTCGGTCAACGTCTCGGTATCAGTGGCCAGCCGTTTCGGTTTTTGAAATCCTTTCCAAAGCATTTATGACTCCTGTCTGTCTTCGCCCGTGCTGCGCGCGGCGGGTATGCCGGCTGATCTGGCGCGAAGATTGTTGGGAGCACATCCATGGCACGGCTCCCGATGGTTGTTTCCGGGGCTAAAGCCCCGTCAAGAATTGGTTTAATCGGCACGACTCAAGACGTGCCCTGTTACGAACCTCGTACAGCGACCCATGGCTAAGTGCTAAATGCCAACTGCTACGTGCCGCTTTACTTGCTGTACAGTTCGACGATCAGCTGCTCGTTGATCGGCAGGTTGATGTCCTCGCGCTTCGGCAGCGCCAGCACGCGGCCCTTGTAGCGCGTCGCGATCGACTTCCAGCCACGCCGGCGGTGCCTGATGGCTGGCGAAATCCTTCGCGATCTCCAGCATCGTCAGCTTGTTGCTGCTCTCGCGCACTGCGACTTCGTCGCCCGCATTGACCTGGAAAGAAGGAACGTTGACCTTGCGGCCGTTCACCGCAACGTGGCCGTGACGCACCAACTGGCGCGCCTGCCGGCGAGCCACCGCGAAGCCGAGGCGATAGACGACGTTATCGAGACGCCGCTCCAGTTGCTGGAGCAACATCTCGCCCGTGACGCCCTTGCTGCGCGCCGCACGCTCGAAGTAGTTGCGGAATTGGCCTTCCTGCGCGAAGTACATGCGCTTCGCCTTCTGCTTTTCGCGAAGCTGCAGGCCGTAGCCTACGATTTTGGCCTTGCGATCTTTGCCGTGCTGGCCAGGGGCGAAGTTGCGCTTCTCGATCGGACACTTGTCCGTAAAGCACTTCGCGCCTTTGAGGAACAACTTCATGCCCTCGCGGCGGCAAAGGCGGCATACTGCATCTTTGTATCGTGCCAAGTTTTTCTCCCGGAGCAGAGCTTGCCCGCTCGTTGTATGGATCGGTTTACAGGACTTGGCGTCCTTTCTTCCCGATCAAAATCAGTTGTCAGCTGGATGAATAATTAGATGTTCCAACGAACAATCCGATTCTCGCCAGCTTTTGTGCCGCCCCTGAAGGGGCTCGAACTTCAAGAAATCCATCCACCCAGGATTCCGCTCGTCACCGCAAGTCGCACCTTCGACCTGGCCCGCGGCTCGACTAATGAACCCTGGCCCCTGATCCCTAGACCCTGCGTCTCTTCGGCGGACGGCAGCCGTTATGCGGCACCGGCGTCACGTCGTTGATGGAGCGAACATCCAGGCCGGAGGCGGCCAGCGCGCGAACCGCCGACTCGCGTCCCGAACCGGGACCGCTGACCCTCACATCCACGCTGCGCATGCCGTGATCGCGTGCCTGGTTGGCGGCGTTTGCAGCGCGGCCTGCTGCGCGGCAAAGGGCGTGCCTTTGCGCGATCCGCGGAAGCCCAGCGAACCCGAACTCTTCCACGACACGGTGTTGCCATTCGTGTCGGAGATGGTGACGATGGTGTTGTTGAAGGAAGCCTGCACATGCACCAGCCCGTGCGGAATGTGCTTGCGCTCCTTCTTCTTGAACTTCTTGGACTTGCCCTTCTTGTTCGGCGGCGGAACCTGCTGCTTTAGCCATGGCTTATGTCTTCCCGTCGCTTTCTTCTTGTTGGCTACCGTGCCCTTGCGCGGTCCTTTGCGGGTGCGGGCGTTGGTGTGGGTACGCTGTCCGCGAACCGGCAGGCTGCGGCGATGGCGGTAGCCGCGATAGGAGCCGATTTCGATCAGCCGCTTGATGTGCATCGAGATGTCTTTGCGCAGATCGCCTTCGACGTTGCCTTCCTGCTCGATGACCTGGCGGATGCGGTTGACTTCGTCTTCGTTGAGGTCGCTGACCTTCTTGGTGGGCTCCACGTTGGCGGAGCCGAGAATGTCGGCCGAGCGCGAGTTGCCGATCCCGAAGATGTAGGTCAGCGCGATCTTGATGTGCTTGTTGCGCGGAAGATCCACGCCTGCAATACGTGCCATAGTTACTCCGTAGCAATTAGCAACCAGCAATTAGCAATTAGCTAATCCGTTGTCCCAAAGCTTCTTCTGTTTTATTGGCTAGCTGCTAGCTGCTAATTGCTAGTTGCTATCCTTGTCTCTGCTTGTGCTTGGAGTTCTCGCAGATCACGCGCACCACGCCGTGGCGGCGGATCACCTTGCACTTGTCGCAAATCTTCTTAACCGATGCCCGAACCTTCATGAAAACCTCAGTTGTCAGTTATCCGTTGTCAGTTATTCGTACCCAGGTCGATTGCCGACAACTGACAGCTGGCAACCGACTACTGCTTATTTGTAGCGATAGACAATGCGTCCGCGGGTCAGATCGTAGGGTGAAAGCTCCACCGCGACCCGGTCGCCGGGAAGAATGCGAATGAAGTTCTTGCGCATCTTGCCGGAGACATGCGCCAGCACCTGGTGCTTGTTCTCCAGCTCCACCCGAAACATCGCATTGGGCAGCGGCTCCACCACCACTGCCATCACTTCAATCGCGTCTTCCTTACTCATTCACACCCAGTTGTCAGTTGTCCGTTGTCGGTGATCAGTTTTGCCATTCGGCATATCCGACAACGTTTCTATCCATTAAAGCCAGCGGCGCACCAATTCCCGCAGCTTCGCTAGTTGCCAGCCGCCAGTTGCTCATTCGTAAATGCAATGGACAACCGACAACTGCTTCAACTACTCGGTCAAAATCACCGGCCCATTCTTCGTCACCGCAATGCAGTGCTCGAAATGAGCGCTATAGCTTCCGTCCTGGGTGACCGCAGTCCACTTGTCGTCCAGCACCCGCGTCTCCGGACGGCCCATGTTCACCATCGGCTCGATGGCCAGCACCATGCCATCGCGCAGCTTGGGTCCGTACCCCGGTCTGCCGAAGTTCGGAACCTGCGGATCTTCGTGCAGCTTCGTCCCGATACCGTGGCCGACGAATTCTCGAACCACGCTGAAACCGTTCTTCTCGACAACTTGCTGCACCGCCGCGCCAACGTCACCAACGGTATTGCCCACGCGCGCCGCTTCGATTCCGTGCTCCAGCGACTGGCGCGTGACATCCAGCAGCTTCTGCAACTCGGGCGTCAATTCGCCCACGGGCACCGTGATCGCCGAATCGCCGTAGTAGCCGTCCAACACCACGCCGCAATCGATGGAGACGATGTCTCCCGGCTTCAGCACCCGCTGCTCGGACGGAATGCCGTGCACGATCTCGTTATTAATCGACGTGCACAGCACGCAAGGATAGTCGTAATAACCCTTGAATGCCGGCTTCGCGCCCAAGTCGCGAATCTTGCGTTCGGCCACTCGCTCCAGGTCCATGGTCGAACGTCCCGGCGCTACCGCTTCTTTCGTCGCCTCCAGCACCTGCCGCACGATATGACCGCTGCGGCGCATCTTCTCGATTTCGGAGGCCGACTTACAAACGATTGACATTCTCGATCGCGCTGAACGCCTGCGCCATTACCTCTTCCACCGGCTGCTCGCCATTTACTTCGATCAGCCGCCCGCGCTCGCCGTAATAACCCACCAGTGGCAAGGTCTGCTGCTCGTAGGCTTTCATGCGTTCGGCAAAGACGCTTTCCTCGTCGTCCGGGCGCGTGACCAGCGCCGCGCCATCAACATCGCAGATGCCCTGGACTTTCGGAGGCTGGAAGTAGACGTTATAAATTCGCCCGCAGGTGGGACAGGAACGACGTCCGGTAATCCGTTGCAGTAGAACATTATAGTCTACCACTAAGCGGATCACAACCGGCGCCGCGCACGCCTCCCGGGCAGCAACATCACCTTTCTTCGCCTCGCGCATCTTCGCGAGTTGTTGGTCCAGCCACTCCGCCTGCCGCACCGTCCGCGGAAAGCCGTCCAGAATAAAGCCTCGCACACAATCAGCCTGCTGCAACCGGTCGGCGACCATCTCGCAGACCAGTTCGTCGGGAACCAGGTCGCCGCGCTCCATGATCGCCTTGGCCTTCATGCCGAGCTCGGTCTGCGCCTTGACGTTCGCCCGCAGGATGTCTCCCGTCGAGATCTGCGGGATGCCGAAAGTCTCGGCAATCAGCTTGGCCTGCGTTCCCTTGCCCGCCGCCGGCGGCCCCAGCAAAATGATGGGGCCGGTTATCCGTGCATTGGCCTTTACGCTCACTCCAGCGGAAGCCTGCACTTCCATGTTCGTACCCTCGTAGGGGCGGAGCTTCCCGGTGCTCCGAAAAACAGTGACCACTGGTCAGTGGCTAGTGGTCAGTAAAACCTGACTCGATCCACGGTTTTTCCGGCCACTGGCCACTGGCTTTCACCACGTTGCCCTTCTGCCCCGCACTCGTCCGCTGCGCGGGGTGAATCCTTCGTAATGCCGCATCACCAGCTGCGATTCGACCTGGTTGATGGTATCCATCGCCACGCCCACCACGATCAGCAGCGACGTGCCGCCGAAATAGAAGTTCACGCCCAAGCCATTGGTCACCCAGGGTGGCAGCCGCTCGAAGAAGTTTCCAATCGGTCCGTAGAGGTGGTTGAGACGGATACCGGCGATCATCCACTCGGGAATGAACGAGATCAGAATCAGGTACAGCGCGCCCACCAGCGTGATGCGGGTGAGAATGTCGTTGATGAAATTCGCCGTCCTCGCACCCGGACGAATGCCGGGGATGAACCCGCCGTACTTCCGCATGTTGTCGGCAACCTCAGTCGGGTTGAAGACGATCGACACATAGAAGTATGCGAAGAAGACGATGCCGACCGCGTAGAGCACCGTGTACATGGGCTCGCCCCAGCCCAGCTGACTCAGCATCTTGTCGACAAACGCGCTCTTGCCCTTCAGTAGCGCTCCCGCCGTCTGCGGCAAGGTCAGCACCGACGAAGCAAAGATGACCGGCATCACGCCGCCGGAGTTGACACGCAGCGGCAGGTGGGTCGACTGGCCGCCCATGATCTTACGTCCGACCACGCGCTTGGCATATTGCACCGGAATGCGCCGTTCACTACGCTCTACAAAGACAATGAACGCCACCACGGCGATCATCAGCACCACGAGCAGCAGCATCGCGGGGACGGTAAAAGCGCCCCACGCCTGGGTCTGCACCTTCTGCGCCAAGTCCAGCACGGCGCGCGGCAGACCAACTACGATGCCGGCGAAGATCAGCAGCGACATGCCGTTGCCGACACCGCGCTCGGTAATCTGCTCGCCCAGCCACATGATGAACACGCTGCCGGTGGTGAGCGTCAACATCGTCATCAATACGAAAGACGCGCCGGGATTCACCACGAAGTCAGGCTGTCTCTGCAGCGTGTAGGCAATGCCCAACGACTGGACCGCGCTAAGACCCAAGGTCAGATAGCGCGTCCACTGCGTGATCTTCTTGCGCCCGAGCTCGCCTTCCTTCTGCAGCTTGGCGAGCGGCTCGTAAACCACCGTCATCAACTGCAGAATGATGGACGCCGTAATGTACGGCATGATGCCCAGAGCGAAGATGGTCAGCCGTCGCAGCTGCCCGCCGCTGAACAAATCAACAAAGCCAAGGAAGCTACCGCGGTTCTGATCGAAGAACTGCGCCAGCTTGTCCGCATTGATGCCCGGCGTGGGAATGTGGCCGCCGAGGCGGTACACCGCCAGCAGTCCAAGCGTGAACAGAATGCGCTTTCGCAGGTCGGGAACGCGGAATACGTTGGCTAACTTCTCAAGCATCGGAACCTCAAAAACCAGTTGTCGGTTGCCAGTGGTCAGTTGTCAGTTAACCGCGCAATGGACAACGACCGGCGGTGCCCACTCAAGCCTCTTTTGCTTGAGCGGCGGCTGAAACGACTTGTACTTTTCCGCCAGCCTTCTCTATTTTCTCTTGCGCCGACTTGGAAAATTTGTGCGCGTGCACGGTCAGCGCCTTCGACAATTCGCCCTGCCCCAATACTTTCACCAAGGCCTTCTTCGAGCTTACCATTCCGGCTTTGCGCATCACTTCCGGCGTAATTTCCGTGCCGTCCAGGCCGGCCAGCTTCTCCAGATTCACCACTTCGTACTCGGTACGGAAGATGTTGACGAAGCCGCGCTTGGGCAGACGGCGATGCAGCGGCATCTGGCCACCTTCAAAGCCGCGCATCAGGCGCGAGCCGCTGCGCGAGCCCTGGCCTTTGTGGCCACGCGTGGAAGTTTTGCCCATGCCGGAACCCATGCCGCGGCCGACGCGCTTGCGGTTCTCCGATGACTTGCGGGGTGCTTTTAGTGTGCTTAGATTCATTTCGTTATCCGTAAATGTTGTCGGTTGTCCGTTGTCAGCGGCCGCTCCGATGTCGCTTCTAAGTTGATGGCCATGCCGATTGCCCAACTGACAACCGACAACTGACAACTACTTCAGTATCTCCACCAAATGCGGCACCTTGGCCACCATGCCGCGGATCGACGGCGTGTCTTCGCGCTCAACGACCTGGTTCAGCCGCGTGAAGCCCAGCCCTTTGACCACAAGCTTGTGCTTCACCGGCGCGCAAATCGCCGAGCGCACCCATTTCAGATGGATCCTGGTGCCCGCTGCTGCCGCCTTCACTTCTGTCTTTTTCCGTACTCGCGCCATGATTACAGCTCCTCCACCGTCTTGCCGCGCTGCGCCGCCACCTCTTTACGGTCACGCAATTTCCCGAGCGCGTTGAACGTGGCCTTGATTACGTTGTGCGGATTGGTGGTGCCGATCGACTTGGTGAGCACGTTCTGCACTCCAGCCGAAGTCATCACCGCGCGCACCGCGCCGCCGGCAATCACTCCGGTGCCTTCGGGCGCCGGCTTCAGCAGCACCATCCCCGAACCGTAGCGCCCCAGCACCTGATGCGGAATCGTGGTGTGCGTCAGGTTCACGCGCAGCAGGTTCTTCTTGGCCGACTCAATTCCTTTGCGGATGGCCTGCGGCACTTCCTTCGCCTTGCCCGAGCCATAACCCACGACCGCCGACGACGGATCACCGACCACGACCAGCGCCGCAAAAGACAGGTTCTTTCCACCCTTTACAACCTTGGTGACGCGATTGATCGAGACGACCTGGTCCTTGAGTTGGTACTGCCCCGCGTCCAGCTTTTTCTTTACTGTTGGCATTTTTTCGCTCTTCGCTTCCCGCTCTTCGCTCTCGCCGGCCTTCGGTCGTTACTGATACCTGACGACCGGCAACTGATAACTGTTTTCTAAAACTCTAATCCCGCTTCGCGCGCCGCATCGGCCAGCGCCTTGACGCGCCCGTGATACAGATAACCGCCGCGATCGAAGACCACCTTCTTGATACCTTTTTCCTTGGCGCGCTCGGCGATCATCTTGCCAACTTCCTTCGCCGAACTGACATTGCCGCCGGTGGGCCGCTTGTCGCCCTTGGCGGTCTTCTTCACCGATGTCGCCGAGACCAGGGTCGTGCCCTTGGCGTCGTCGATCACCTGCGCATAAATGTGGTTCACCGACCGGTAAACGTTGAGCCGCGGCCGCTCGGTCGTACCCGCCAGCCGCTTGCGGATTCGGGTGTGGACCTTCTGCCGGGTTTTATCTTTTGAATTCTTCGAAAGCATTTTGTCTCTTCCTCATCCCGGGTCTCTGAACCGGGTAACGGTGGCCGAAGCCCATCCCGTCAAAACAGCCCTCAGCAAACCGCGTGCTAGCCCACCGACAACTGCGAACGGACAACCGACAACTATTTAGCTCCCGTCTTGCCGACCTTCTTCTTCAGCCGCTCAGCGGTGTAGCGAACGCCCTTGTTCTTGTACGGATCGGGCGGACGCAGGCTGCGCATTTCTGCCGCCACGAATCCCACCTTCTGCCGGTCGATGCCGCTGACGGTCAGGTGCGTCTGCTTGGGATCAATCGTCACCTCGATGCCGGTCGGCAGCGGATACTCGATGGGGTGCGAATAGCCCAGCGTGAACACCACCGTGCTCTTACCCTTCAGCTCGGCGCGATAGCCGATACCGACAATATCCAGTTCCTTGGTCCAACCCTTGGTGACACCTTCGACGGAGTTGTTGACCAGCGCGCGCACCAGGCCGTGAATCGCGGCCTTTGAGTCATCCTCGCGCACCACTAGCAGATGACCATCGTTCTGTTCCAGCTTCACGCCGCCGGGCATGTGCGTAATCACTTCGCCCTTCGGACCCTTCACGCGGACGGTGTTGCCCTCGACGGCATAAGTCACGCCTTTGGGCAACGGAATCGGTTTCTTTCCAATTCGAGACATAAGAAATCAGCCTTTTCGCAACCAGTAGCTGGTTACGAGTCACGAGTCACTAGTAGATCTCACACAAAACTTCGCCGCCCACGCCTTCTTTGCGGGCCTGGCGTCCGGTCATGACGCCCTTCGGCGTGGTCAGGATGTTGATTCCCAACCCTCCGAGCACGCGCGGAATCTCGGTGTGGCCCACGTAGACACGGCATCCCGGACGCGACACGCGCTTCAAGTCCGACAGAGGCGAGGAATTATCCGAGCTGTACTTCAGGTACACGCGCAGAAATTTATGCCCTTCTTCTTCGGTCGCCTTGTAGTTGGCGATGTAGCCCTCTTCTTTAAGAATGCGGGCAATCTCCGCCTTCAGCTTGGAGTGCGGAATGTCCACCTTCTGCTGCCGCGCCTTGATGGCATTACGAACTCGGGTCAGAAAATCCGAGACCGGATCGGTCAAACTCATGCGTTGCTTCTCCTAATATCGTCGCCCGTTCGCCTATCGCATCCCGTGGAATTTCTTTCCCGGGCTCCCAGGGAACGCCATTGCTTGCGTTCCGTGAGACGATAAGAACCAGCCGCGACGTACTTGCCAACTTGACTAGCCGCTATCCGCTAGCCACTATCCACTTCTTCCTACCAAGACGACTTCGCAACTCCGGGAATCTCGCCCCGCAGGGCCAGATCGCGGAAGTGCAGACGGCACAGGCCGAACTTGCGCAGGTAACCGCGCGAGCGTCCGCAAATCTTGCAGCGGTTGTGCTGCCGGGTCGAGAACTTCGGTTTCTTGTTCGACTTGGCTATTTGTGATGTTCGGGCCATTCTCGCCTTTCGCGATTGGCTAGTGGCCCTTGGCCTCTAGCTCTTCGCTTTCCTTTGTTCAAACTGACAACTGACAACCGGCAACTGCCTTACTGCCGGAACGGCATTCCCATGTGCTTCAGCAGCGCGCGTGCCTGATCGTCGCTTCCCGCGGAGGTAACGATGGTAATGTTCATACCCTTCATCTTCTCTACCTTGGCGTAATCGATCTCTGGGAAGATCAGCTGATCGCGCACGCCCAGCGTAAAGTTGCCGCGGCCGTCGAACGACTTGGTCGGCACGCCGCGGAAGTCGCGCACACGCGGCAGCGCGATGTTCACCAGGCGGTCGAAGAATTCATACATGCGATCGCCACGCAGCGTAACCATCACGCCGATGGGCATGCCCTCGCGCACCTTGAATGCCGCAATCGATTTACGCGCCTTGGTCACCACCGGCTTCTGTCCCGTGATCTGTCCAACTTCCCCTGCCGCGGGATCGATCAGCTTCGCGTTCTGCGTCGCCTCGCCCACGCCCATGTTGACGATGATCTTCTCCAGTTTGGGAGCAGCCATCTTGTTCTCGATGCCGAGCTCCTTCATGAGCGCCGGCTGAACTTCCTTGTAGTAGCGGTCGCGCAGGCGCGCGGTCTCGCGATTGTTCGCCTTGGGACGCGCCGGCTTGCCACCATGCTCAGCTGCCGCGTCGACCTCTTCCGGCTTGGCCTTCTTGCCCTGCGGCTTGGCCTGACCGCCCTGCGGCTTTTGTCCGCCGCCCTGTTTTTGTTTCTTCTCGTCTGCCATCTTCTGCTTTTACCTTTCTCACGGTTTCGGCGTCTGCGAACTGCCGGTTCGTGAGGTGTTCAATTTCAGCACTTAGCACTTTTAGCAGTTAGCCCGTCAGCTTTGGCCAAGTGCTAATTGCCAAATGCTATTTGCCGGTTTTATTTTTCCAGCGTATTTCCGCAGTGGCCGCACACACGCACACGCCGGTCGCCCTGATGCTCGTGACGAATGCGCACCGGCCGGTTGCAGTTCTTGCAGACCAGCATGACGTTGCTGATCGCAATCGCGCTCTCCTGTTCCGCGATGCCGCCTTTGATGTTGCGCTGCGGATTGGGCCGCACGTTCTTCTTCACCATCGCAACGTGCTCGACCAGCACCTTGCCCTCATCCGGCATGACACGCAGCACGCGCTGCTGCTTGCCCTTGTCCCGGCCCGTAATGACCCGCACTTCATCGTTGCGGCGAATATCGACACTCTTCTGCATTCTGTTCCTCAGCCAGCTAGCAATTTCCGGCTAGCTTTGTACCGTCCCTAACGGGACGTGATTCCTACCCAGCGCTCACGCGCTGGGCTAAACCCTGTTCCGCCCTTCGGCGTCGCTTCTCGGTTCGTGCTCGCCTGATGCTCCGACAAGCATTGACCGATTGTCCTGCATCCCGCGTCAGTTGCTAGTTGCTGACAACTGACCCCTGGGCCCCTGACAACTGCCTTACAGCACTTCCGGCGCCAGCGAAACAATCTTCAGGAACCGTTTCTCGCGCAGCTCGCGCGCCACCGGACCGAAAACGCGGGTGCCGACCGGCTCGTGCGCATCGTTGATCAGCACCGCCGCATTCTGGTCGAAGCGGATGTAGGTACCGTCGCGACGCCGATGCTCCTTGCGCGTGCGCACGATCACCGCCTTCACCACCGTTCCCTTCTTCGCGGTTCCATCGGGAGATGCTTCCTTCACCGCCGCGGTAATAATGTCTCCCAATCCGGCCACCAGACCGGTCGAGCCGCCCAGCGGCAGGATCATCTGCAGCTTGCGCGCGCCGGAGTTATCGGCGACATCGAGCATGGTCCTCATCATCACTGCCATAGTTCCTTCTCCTTCAAGCCGCGTCGCGATTCGGCACTTAGCAATTAGCAGTTGGCAATTAGCCAAACCCACTTCGCATCCGCTGCCCGGTGCCCCATCCTTGTCGCCTCATGTGGCGAAAGGGTGGGAATTACGCTACCGGCTGCTCTTCCACCGGCGCCACCATCGCCGCGCGCTGCACGATTTCCTTCAACTGCCACCGCTTCAGCTTCGACAGTGGCCGCGTCTCTTCAATCTTCACGAAGTCGCCCAGGTGCGCCGTGCCCTGCTCGTCGTGCGCATAGAACTTCTTGCTGCGCGACACCACACGCTTGTAGAACGGATGCGCCTTCTGCCGTCTCACCTCAACCACGATGGTCTTGGCCATCTTGGTGGAGACGACTTCGCCGATCAGGGTCTTGCGCCGTCCGGCAGTCTTTTGCGTCGTTGTAGTTTCGACCATCGCTTACTTTTTCTCCGTGGCAGCCTTGGTCTTCGTTTTGGCCACCTTCTTTGCGGGCGCCTTCTGGGCTACCCTCTTTGCGGGCGCCGCTTTCTTCTCCGGAGCCGGCGCTGCGGCCACTGCCGACGTCGTCGCTCCGTTGCCCGCCGCAATCTGCTTCTGGCGCATGACGGTCTGCACGCGCGCAATGTCCTTCTTCAGCTCGCGAATCTTCTTCAGGCTTTCGGTCTGGCCCATCTTGAGCTGAAACTTCATTTTGAAGAGCTGGTCCGACAGCTCGCGCTGTTGGTGGCTCAGCTCGACATCGGTCAAATTACGAATCTTGTCTACATTCATCGGAAATCCCGTTGTCGGTTGTCAGTTGTCGGTTGTCAGCATCTTGTCTGACGAATTCCGCAACGAACCCGATCGATTCCGTCAGTTGCCGATCCGGTCGCCTTACTGACAACTGACAACCGACAACTGACAACTGCTGTCTAGTGCACGCCTTCTCTCTGCACAAATTTCGTCCGCAGCGGAAGCTTGTGCGACGCCAGACGCATGGCCTCGGCCGCTTCCGTCGGTGGCACGCCTTCCATCTCGAATAGGATCTTGCCGGGGCGAACCACTGCGACCCAATGATCCGGCGCACCTTTGCCTTTGCCCATACGGGTTTCGGCCGGCTTCTTGGTCACCGGCTTGTCCGGGAACAGGCGAATCCAGATCTTGCCGCCACGCTTGATGAAGCGCGTCATCGCCACGCGGCTGGCTTCAATCTGCCGATCGGTGATCCATCCCGGCTCCATGACCTTCAGGCCGTAGTCGCCGAACGACAGCTCGCCGCCGCGCCATGCTTTGCCGCACATGCGCCCGCGCTGCTGCTTGCGATACTTCACTTTCTTTGGCATCAACATAAGAATCAGTGACCAGGGGTCAGGGCTCAGGGAGCAGAAATCTTCTAGCTCACCATCGCCGTCTGCCGCCCAGCATCTCCCAAATAGCTTCTAAGCTCACTTGCCAAGTTTTTTGCTAGTCCCTAATCCCTAGCCCCTGGCGCCTGCTCTTAAAACGCTCCCGACTGCACGCCCTGCGGTTCGCGGCGCTTCTCTTTGAAAATCTCGCCCTTGTACACCCAAACCTTCACGCCAATCACGCCGTACGTGGTGCGCGCTTCGGTAAATCCGTAGTCGATATCGGCGCGCAGCGTGTGCAGCGGCAGGCGCCCCTGCAGATACCACTCCGAGCGCGCGATTTCGTTGCCGTTCAGCCGCCCGCTCACGCGCACCTTGATTCCCTTGCAACCGAAGCGCAGCGCCGAATCCACGGCCTTGCGCATGGCACGACGGAAGCCCACGCGCTTTTCCAGTTGCAGCGCGATGTTCTCCGAAACCAGTTGCGCATCCAGCTCCGGCTTGTGCACTTCCTGGATATCGACGTACACGTCGCGGTTGGTGCGCTTCTGGATCTCCTGCTTCAGCTTGTCGATCTCGGCGCCCTTGCGGCCGATGATGATGCCCGGACGCGCCGTGCGGATGATGATGCGCAGCTTGTTGCCCGGACGCTCGATCTCGATGGAGCTGACGCCCGCCGACTTCAGCTTGTCCTTCAGCTCCGCCTTCAGCTTCACGTCTTCCAGCAGCAGCTTGTCGTAGTCGCGCTCAACGAACCAGCGCGAGCGCCACGGTTTGGTAATGCCCAGCCGGAATCCGTATGGATGGACTTTCTGTCCCATAGTCGCTACTTCCTCTTCGCGGCTTTCTTGCCCGCAAATTTTTTCGCCGGAGCCTTCTTCTTGGCTGCCGATTTCTTGGCCGGCGCCTTCTTGGCTGCCGCCTTCTTGCCGGCCGGAGCCGGCGCGCCCTCGCCAACCTTGGTCACCAGCTCGCTCTTGCCGTTCTTCGCCACCTTCTCCGCCAGCGCGATCTCGATGTGCGAGATGCGCCGCTGGAAGCGATAGGCGCGGCCCATTGGAGCCGGACGGATTCGCTTCATGCGCGGGCCATCGTTGGCAATCGCGCGCGCGACGTATAGCCGGTCCACATCGACGTCCAGGTGTTTCTCCGCGCTGACGTAGTTGGCGTTTTCCAGCGCCGAGCGCAGCAGCTTGTACACCTGCGGCGCGATTCCCTTCTTGGTGAACAGCAGCGTGTCCAGCGCCTCTTCCACCCGGCGGCCCTTGATCAGGTCCAGCACCAGGCGCGCCTTCTGCGGCGAGACACGCACATAACTCAGTTTGGCTGTAAATTCCATATCGCTTTCTTTCGTTACCGGGGTCCCCGGCGGCCGCCGTATTTGCGGCTGCTGGGGCGGCTTATCTAGGGGCAGGCGCCGGCTTCGCCGCGGTCTCCGTTGCCGCCCTCACCGAGTGGCCCTTGAATGTGCGCGTCATGCTGAATTCGCCCAGCTTGTGGCCCACCATGTTTTCCGTGATGTACACCGGAATGAACTTCTTGCCGTTGTGCACCGCCAGCGTGTGTCCCACCATCTCCGGGATCACCGTCGAGCGGCGCGACCAGGTGCGCACGACCTTCTTCTCATTGCGCGCGTTCATCTCCTCCACTTTCGTCTGCAGGTGCGAGTCGATGAACGGGCCCTTCTTGGTTGAACGTGCCATATCGTTTCAGTCCTACTTCTGTCTGCGGTTCACGATGAACTTATCGGTCCGCTTGTTATTGCGAGTCTTGTAACCACGCGTCGGCTGGCCCCACGGAGTCACCGGATGACGTCCACCGCTGGTCTTGCCCTCACCGCCGCCGTGGGGATGGTCCACAGGATTCATCACCACGCCGCGATTGGTGGGACGGCGTCCCAGCCAGCGCGTGCGTCCCGCCTTGCCGATGGAAACGTTTTCGTGATCGGTGTTGCCCACCTGGCCCACCGTCGCCATGCAATCCACCAGCACGCTACGCGTTTCGCCCGAGGGCAGCTTCAGCAGCGCGTAGTCGCCTTCCTTCGCCACCAGCTGCGCCTGCGCCCCCGCCGAGCGCGCCATCTGCGCGCCCTTACCCGGCTTCAGCTCGATGTTGTGCACCGTCGTGCCGGGAGGAATGTTGCGCAGCGGCAACGCATTGCCCACCAGGATGTCGGCCTCGGGACCGCTCAGCAACTTCGCTCCAACCTTCAGTCCGACCGGCTGAATGATGTAGCGCTTCTCGCCGTCGGCGTAGTTCAGCAACGCAATGCGCGCCGAGCGGTTGGGATCGTACTCGATCGAGGCGACCGTCGCGGGAATCCCCGACTTGTCGCGCTTGAAGTCGATGATGCGCAGCTTGCGCTTGTGTCCGCCACCGCGCCGCCAGATCGTCAGGTCGCCGGCGTTGCGGCGTCCGCTGATGCGCTGCTTCGACTCGGTCAACGGCTTGTACGGACGATTCGTCGTCAGGTCGTCGTTGACCGTTGTGGTCGTAAACCGCCGCGTCGGAGTTGTCGGTCTGTAAGTCTTGATTGCCATATTGCGCTCTTTTGGTAGAGCGAGCCTTCAGGCTCGCGTCTCAGATTCCGTTATTGTCACTCCGAGCGGGCTTAAGCCCGCGAGGAGAAGATGGCTGCTTGACGCCGGCCTAAAGGCCGGCTCTACCCTACAGATTTTCCGCGTACTCCGGCATCTTCTGCCCCGCCTTCAGCCGCACGTACGCTTTCTTCCAGTCGGGACGATAGCCGGTGAACTTACCGCGGCGCCGCTCTTTGCCTTCGAACGTCGCGGTGCGAACCGAGTCGACCTTCACCTTGAAAATGCTCTGCACCGCTTGCTTAATCTCCGTCTTGCTTGCGCTGACAGCGACTTCAAACACCAGCGTCGCTTCCGTTTCCTTTACGCCGAGTCCCTTTTCCGTGATCACCGGGCGGCGAATGATCTGATACGCCGACTTCATTACGCCACCTCCGCATGCTTGCGCTTGGGCGCCGTCGCCTTCAGCGTGTCCTGCAACTTCTCCAGCGCCGGACGCGCGAAGATCGCACTCTCATACCGCAGCAGGTGATACGGATGGACCTGGTTGCCCGCCACCAGCTCCACGCCTTGGAGATTGCGCGAGCTAAGGTGCAGGTTGTTGTTCTCCGAGCCATCGACCAGCAGCGTCGTCTTCGCTGTGGCATTCAGCTTGTCGAGCGTCGCGCGAAACGCCTTGGTCTTCGCCTCGCTCAGCTCGAAGTTCTCAACCACCACCAGCTTGCCGTCCGCCAGCTTCGCCGCCAGCGCCGAGCGCAGCGCACCCAGCAGCTTTTTGCGCGGGAAGGCATAGTCATAGGAGCGGGGCTGCGGTCCATGGACCGTGCCGCCATGGCGCCACAGAGGCGAGCGGATCGAGCCCACGCGCGCGCGTCCCGTGCCCTTCTGCCTCCACAGCTTTTTACCGGCGCCGCTCACCAGCTTCTGTTCTTGGTGGCGTGCGTGCCGGCGCGCTGCCCGGCGCGGTAGTGCTTCACCGCTTCCCACAGCAGGTCTTCGTTGACTGCGCCGAACACTTCATCGGCCAGCTCCAGCGAGCCCACCTTTTCGCCGCCCAGATTTACTACATCAATCGTCGCCATAATGCCGTTCTCAGTTGTCGGTTGTCGGTTCTCAGTTGACGAACCACAACGCAGATTCGATTGCAGTCACCGGCCGCCGTCAGCAAAACTGACAACTGACAACTGGCCACTGACAACTATTTCTTCTTTCCTGCCGCGCGCTTCGAAGCCTTCAACGGATCGACCGTACCCGCGCCGCTAAATCCACGCCGCTCTCTTGGCGGCTTCTTCGCCTTGGTGATAATCACGTAACCGTCTTTGGTCCGGGGACCGCGCCTTCGACCACCAGCAGGTTCTCGTCCTTATCGACGCCCAGCACCCGCAGGTTGCGAATCGTCACCCGATCCACGCCCATGTGTCCCGACATGCGCATGCCTTTGAACACCCGCGACGGGAACGAGGACGATCCAATGGAACCGGTGATCTGGAACATCGAGCCGTGCGACGCTGGCGCCGCCGGCAAACTTGTGGCGCTTGACCACGCCCGCGAATCCGCGTCCCTTGCTGGTGCCCGCGACATCCACAAACTTTTCGCCGTCGAACATATCGACCAGAACCTTGTCGCCGACCTTGGCGCCATCCTGCGTTTCCGGGTCAACCACGACCGCCACTTCCCGCAGGAAGCGCAGCGGCGGCAGGTTGTTCTTCGCGAAGTGGCCCTTCATCGCACCGGTCAGACGCGATTCTTTGACGAACTCCACCAGGCCGATCTGCGCCGCATCGTAGCCGTCTTTGGTCACGGTCTTACGCTGTGTGACCACGCACGGGCCGGCCTGCAGCACCGTGACCGGGTGAACATCGCCCTTGTCATCGAACAGCTGCGTCATCCCGACTTTCTTGCCCAAAATTCCACTGACTGCCATATTCGTGTCCTCTAACTCCGCTTCCCTGTTCCGTTCTTTATGACCGGGGCTCTGTGAACCGCGGAAGCTTTGTTTGTCGCGGACTAAGTCCCGCTCTTTCTCTGCCGTCCCTAAAGGGACTCGGCTGTCTTTACTTCGCCTACCCAGCCTTGAAAGGCTGGGCTAAGATCTTCCGCGCCTGCGGCGCTCTGGTAGAGCCAGCCTTCAGGCTGGCGTTCCAGGCCGCATTTTTTATTCTTATTGGTCTCGATCATCTTCGATGATCGAGACCAAAAGCTTTTCGCTCGGCGAACCGCAGCCCTAAGGGCTGCTCTACCCGGCTACTTATGTTCTTTCCCGAACGCCTTGATCTCCACATCCACGCCGGCGGGAAGCTCGAGCTTCATCAGCGCGTCCACCGTCTGCTGCGTCGGCTCGAGAATGTCGAGCAGGCGCTTGTGGGTGCGGATCTCAAACTGCTCGCGCGACTTCTTGTCCACGTGGGGCGAGCGCAGCACGCAGTACTTGTTCTTCACGTGGGTAGCGGTATCGGCCCCGCAATCTGCGCGCCCGTGCGCCGCGCCGTGTCCACGATCTCGCCGGTGGACTGGTCGAGAACGCGATAGTCGTAAGCCTTCAGGCGGATGCGGATTCGTTCTTTGCCAATCACGTTAGTTATCTCTCAAAGAGCTTCTTGTTAAGGCCCACGTTCGGCGGCCGTGCTGCCGAATCTTGATTTCGGGTGCCCCACTCATCCCATCTTTGGGATGAGTGGGACCCGCTACGCGATAATCTCGCTGATGGTGCCGGCGCCGACGGTGCGTCCGCCTTCGCGGATCGCAAACCGCAGGCCCTTCTCCATCGCCACCGGCGTAATCAGCTCAATCTCCAGCGCCACGTTGTCGCCCGGCATCACCATCTCCGTGCCCGCCGGCAACGTCGCCACTCCCGTCACGTCCGTCGTGCGGAAGTAGAACTGCGGCCGATAGCCCTTGAAGAACGGAGTGTGCCGCCCGCCTTCTTCCTTCGACAGCACGTACACTTCGCCCTTGAACTTGGTGTGCGGCGTAATCGATCCCGGCTTGGCCAGCACCATGCCGCGCTCCACGTCTTCCTTCGCCATGCCGCGCAGCAGCAGGCCGGCGTTGTCGCCCGCCATACCTTCGTCCAGCTGCTTCTTGAACATCTCCACGCCGGTCACCACCGTCTTGCGCGTCTCGCGGAAGCCCACAATCTCGACTCCTCGCCCACCTTCACCTTGCCGCGCTCGATACGGCCGGTCACCACCGTGCCGCGCCCCTGAATCGAGAAGATGTCTTCAATCGGCATCAGGAACGGCTTGTCGATGTCGCGCGCCGGCAGCGGCACGTTCTTGTCCACCGCTTCCATCAGCTCGTCGATCTTGGCTTCCCACTGCGCTTCGCCGTTCAACGCGCCCAGCGCCGAGCCGCGAACCACCGGCAGATCGTCGCCCGGGAAGTTGTACTTGGTCAGCAGCTCGCGCACTTCCATCTCCACCAGATCGATCAGCTCGGGATCTTCCACCGCATCGCACTTGTTCAGGAACACCACGATGTAGGGCACGCCAACCTGACGGGCCAGCAGCACGTGCTCTTTGGTCTGCGGCATGGGGCCGTCGGTGGCCGCCACGACGAGAATCGCGCCATCCATCTGCGCCGCGCCGGTAATCATGTTCTTGATGTAGTCGGCGTGGCCGGGACAATCCACGTGCGCGTAGTGCCGGTTCGCCGTCTCGTACTCGACGTGCGCCGTCGCGATGGTAATGCCGCGCTCGCGCTCTTCCGGCGCGTTGTCGATGGAGTCGAACGAGCGGAACTTGATGTTCGGATTGTGCTTGCCCAAAACCTTGGTGATGGCCGCCGTCAACGTCGTCTTGCCATGATCGATGTGCCCGATCGTGCCCACGTTCACGTGCGGCTTGCTGCGATCAAATTTCTCTTTCGCCATTGGAGCTCCTAAAAGCTGTGCCGCCCCTAAAGGGGCTCAAATTCATTTTCTTCGCCTACCCAGCGCTGAAGCGCTGGGCTAACCTATGTCGCGCCTACGGCGCTAATTATTTCGTACCCGCCGGGCTCTTGCCCTGCACCTTGGCCACAATCTCTTCGGCCACCGCGCGCGGCGCCTCTTCATAACGCGAGAAGTGCATGCTGAACGTAGCGCGGCCTTGCGTGTTCGAACGCATGTTCGTCGCGTAGCCAAACATCTCGGCCAGCGGAACCATCGCCTTGATCACCTGCGACCCGGCGCGATGCTCGATGCCCTCGATGCGTCCGCGGCGGCTGCTCAGGTCGCCGATGATGGCGCCCATGTACTCTTCCGGCACAACCACTTCCACCGACATCACCGGCTCCAGCAGCACCGGGCTGGCCTTGCGCGCGGCCTCTTTAAACGCCATCGAACCGGCGATCTTGAAGGCCATTTCGTTGGAATCCACATCGTGATAGCTGCCGTCGTACAGCGTGGCCTTCACGTCCACCATTTCGTAGCCGGCGAGAACGCCGCCTTCCATGCGCTTCCTTGATGCCCTGGTCCACCGGCTTGATGAACTCCTTCGGGATCACGCCGCCCACCACTTCGTTGACGAACTCGTAGCCCTTGCCAGGCTCGTTCGGCTCCAGCCGAATGCGCACGTGACCATACTGGCCGCTGCCGCCGGTCTGGCGAATGTACTTGCCTTCGGCCTGCGACTGCTTGCGAATGGTCTCGCGATAGGCGACCTGCGGCTTGCCGACATTGGCCTGCACGTTGAACTCGCGCATCATGCGGTCGACGATGATCTCCAGATGGAGCTCGCCCATGCCGCTGATGATGGTCTGTCCGCTGTCGGGATCGGTATTGACCTTGAAGGTCGGGTCTTCCTGCGCCAGCTTGCCCAGCGCGATGCCCATCTTTTCCTGGTCGCTCTTGGTCTTAGGCTCGACCGCAACCGAAATGACCGGCGCCGGAAACTCGATAGACTCGAGAATGATCGGGTGGTTCTCGTCGCAAATCGTGTCGCCGGTGGTGATGTGCTTCAGCCCGACGCAAGCGCAGATGTCGCCGGCGTAGATCTCGGTGATATCTTCACGCTTGTTGGCGTGCATCTTCAACAAGCGGCCAATACGCTCCGAGCGGGAACGCCCGCTGATGTGCACGCTGTCACCCTGCTTCAGCTGCCCCGAGTAAATGCGAATGAAGGTCAGTTGACCGACAAACGGATCGGTCATGATCTTGAAGGCCAAAGCCGAGAATGGAGCCTTGTCCTCCGCCGGCCGCTCTTCTTCCGCGCCGGTGTCCGGGTTTATGCCTTTGACCGGAGGAACATCCAGCGGCGAGGGCAGATAATCTACCACCGCGTCGAGCAGCGGCTGCACACCCTTGTTCTTGAAGGCCGTTCCGCAGATCACCGGGAACACCTTCATCTTCAGCGTTGCCCGGCGTAACGCAGCCTTCAGCTCGGCCTCGCCGATGGTCTCGCCTTCGATGTACTTGTGCATCAGCTCGTCTTGATCGTCGTTCTCAACGACGGTCTCGACCAGAATCTGGTGGTAGGCCTGCGCCTTCTTCTTCAGCTCTTCGGGAATCTCTTCGAGGTCGTACTCGGCGCCCATCGACTCGTCGTTCCAGATGATGGCCTTCATCGCCATCAGGTCGATGACGCCTTTGAACTTGTCTTCCTGTCCGATGGGGAGCTGAATCGCAACGGGGCGGGCATTGAGGCGCTTGCGGATGGTATCGACGGCATGCTCGAAGTCGGCACCCATCTTGTCCATCTTATTAATGAAGCAAATGCGCGGCACGCCGTACTTATCGGCCTGGCGCCATACGGTCTCCGATTGCGGCTCAACGCCATGGACAGCATCAAACACGGCGCAGGCGCCGTCGAGCACGCGCAGCGAGCGCTCGACTTCGGCGGTGAAGTCCACGTGGCCGGGCGTGTCGATGATGTTGATGCGAATATCTTTCCAGAAGCAGGTCGTCGCCGCCGACGTGATGGTGATGCCGCGCTCCTGCTCCTGCGCCATCCAGTCCATCGTCGCGGTGCCCTCATGGACCTCACCGATGCGGTGCGTGCGTCCTGTATAGAACAGGATGCGCTCCGTCGTGGTGGTCTTGCCGGCATCGATGTGGGCCATGATGCCGATATTCCTGCAACGCTCTAATGGAACCTGTCTGGGCACAATCTTTTTCCGTTTTCTGCCTGGTAGTGCGGGCCTTCAGGCCCGCGTTCTGCGTTTGTATCTAACCTTCGGTAGAGCGAGCCTTCAGGCTCGCGTCAGCCGTCTTCCTATTTGTTTGTCATCCCGACCGAACCGCTTTAGCGGTGAGCGGAGGGACCTGCTTTTCGTCGCGTGAACCTGTCGTCCCCAAGGGGACCAGATCATTTAAATGCCTGCGCGACGCTGGCCTGAAGGCCAGCTCTACCCTTTACCACCGATAATGCGCAAAGGCCTTGTTGGCCTCGGCCATGCGGTGTACGTCTTCCTTCTTCTTGATCGCAGCGCCGCGGTTGTTCGCCGCGTCCAGCAACTCATTGGTCAGCTTGTCGATCATTCCCTTTTCGCCGCGGCCCCGGCTGTACTGCAAAATCCAGCGGATC
Organism: uncultured Acidobacteriaceae bacterium; assembly: GCA_963747045.1. Lineage (GTDB taxonomy): Bacteria > Acidobacteriota > Terriglobia > Terriglobales > Acidobacteriaceae > Bog-257. The sequence goes on from CAVVDN010000033.1 coordinate 64,400, forward strand.
GCCAACGACGTGCGGCGGTCGGCATTGACCTCGATCGGCACCTGGTAGTTGGCGCCGCCGACGCGGCGCGTCTTCACTTCCAGCACCGGCTTGGTGTTCTCGACGGCCTTCTTGAACAGCTTCATCGCCTCGTCGCCGCCCTTCTCTTCCAGCTTCTTCATGGCGCTGTAAAAGATGTTCTGCGCGGTCGACTTCTTGCCGTCCCACATCATCGAGTTCACAAACTTGTTGACCAGCGTGGACTGATACACCGGATCAGCCAGCGTTTCGCGTTTCGCGATATGTCCTTTTCTCGGCATAAAACCTCGAACAAATCTCGGAAGACTCTGGTAGAGCGAACCTTCAGGTTCGCGTCAACCCGCATTCCCTTATCTTTGTCATCCCGACCAAGGGCTTCAGCCCGCGTGGAGGGACCTGCTTTTCGTCCCATGAATCTGCCGTCCCTAAAGGGACCCAGATAAATTAAACGCGCTCCGGGACGCTGGCCTAAAGGCCAGCTCTACCCGAGGTCACAAAATCATGCCTTCGGCCTCTTGGCGCCATACTTCGAGCGGCTCTGCTTGCGATTGGCCACGCCCACCGAATCCAGCGTGCCGCGCACCACGTGATAGCGCACGCCCGGCAGGTCCTTCACACGGCCGCCGCGGATCAGCACAATCGAGTGCTCCTGCAGGTTGTGGCCGACACCGGGAATGTACGTCGTCACTTCGATACCGTTGGTCAGCCGCACGCGCGCGACCTTGCGCAGCGCGGAGTTCGGCTTCTTCGGCGTCTGGGTGTACACGCGGGTGCAGACCCCGCGCTTTTGCGGGCAGGACTGCAGCGCCGGGCTGGCCGTCTTGTACTTCGGCGCCGTCCGGCCCTTCCTCACCAGCTGATTAAATGTAGGCACTCTTTGCAGCTCCTTCGCTCTTGAAGGGACGCCCCTCGGCGCGCCATCATCCTTGTTTCTTGAAGGGGCACGCCTTCAGGCGTGCCGAACAAACCTTGATCAACTCGGAGTGGGCTTCAGCCCACGACACCTGGCCGCAAGCTCATCCCACGCCCGGGCTGGGCAGCCAACACACTCAACCGGCGCACCAACGGCGCTCAGTTTCTTCTGCCCATACTTCCCCGGGCACAGGGCCGGGGATTTTGGTTTCCATCAGATGGGGCGAACGACGGTGACGCCGTGGTCGTTCCGCACTCAAGCCTGTCGCCGGAGGCGAAGATCGCTAACGAGGGCGTTCCGTTTCGTTGCCTTGGCCTGCATACCCGCCGGAATGCTCCAGCGGCAGCGCAGGCACGTTTCAGCGAGGATCCTGCAAAAACCACTCTACAGGATTGAGATCACTACAGCACAGCCAGGCACTTCAGGCAGGCTAAACACGACTCGCAGAACCCTCTCAATATATCAATCAGCTCGCCTTGCGTCAACCCAGGAACCTCCATTTCATTAATGTTGCGCCGGTTCTTCCCGATAAATAGAGCAGAGCAAGGCATCACTGCGGTGACCGCCCGGTGTGCTTTTGCCAAGCTGACAGGGGAGAGCCTCGTGAGCAGCCAACTTTACGACCTGCGCATGCGCATTGAAGCCCACATCAAGAGCAGCGGGCTGGACGCGATGGAGGCGAAGGGCAAGATCGGTCTTCGTTCCGGCAAGCTCCTCGCCTTCATTACTCCCACCACTCCGGACGATCCGGCGGCCGTCGCCAAGTTGAAGGCCGCAGCCAAAGAAGTCCTCAACCTGAACTTGTGAGGGAGCTCAGTATGCAGTGGAATTCCATTCGCACCAAGATCCTGGCCGCGTTGATTGCCTGTCTGCTTGTCGGCTTAGCGGGCATTCTGGCGCTGATGAACTACAGCTTCGAGCGCAACTCGCAAATCCTGGCCGCCGAATCCGTCAGCGGCGCGCAAAAGCTGTTCGCCATCCTCGAGGCGCGCGAGATCGGCAAGATGACCGCGGTCAGCGACGCCCTGCTGACCAACCCCGAAATCCGCGCCGCCTTCGTGCAACGCGATCGCGCCCGGCTCAACGAGCTCACCGCCCCGCTTTATGTTCAGCTCAAGCGCCAAGGCATCACCAACTGGATGTTCCACAGCTCGCCGGATATGACGGTTTTTCTGCGCGCCCACAATCCGACGAAATTTGGCGATCACCTGAACCGTTACCTGGACCGCCAGGTCGTGCAGACGGGCTCGCTGGTTTCCGGCAACGAGCTGGCCAAGGCGGGATTTGCGCTTCGCATCCTGCGGCCGTTTTATGACGCGCAAGGCGGGGTGACCGGCTATGTCGAACTCGGCGAGGAGTTGGGCCAGTTTATTCACGCCATGAAGGCGGAGACGGGCAGCGACTTTGGCATCCTGCTCGACAAGCAATACCTCGACCGCCAGATGTGGGCCGACTCCAGCGCCGTCTGGCATCGCCGCGACAACTGGAACGACAGTCCCAACTTCGTGGTGGCTGACAAGACCACCGCCTCCGACGACATTCTTCGCTTCTCCGGCGAGCTGGGCCGCCTGCCCGCTCAAGGCCAGGTGGTAGGGCGCTTCCAGCAGGGCGATTCCGTCTTTGTGCGCGGCATCTTCCCCATCTACGACGCGGCCGGGCACACCGTCGGCGCAATGTTTGTGGTGCGCGATATCTCCAGCTTCTATCTCGCCATGCGACACACCCGCAATGTTCTGGTGGTGACCACGATTGCCGCACTCGCGGTGGGAATTCTGCTCGTGCTGGCGCTGCTGAACCGGCTGGTCTTTCGGCGCCTGCAGCACATCATCCGAGTTGCCACTCGCGTCGTCGGCGGCGACTACCACTCGGAGATTCAGGTCGACTCCAATGACGAGGTCGGCGAACTGGAGCTGCTCTTCGAACAGTTCCGCCGCGTGTTCGTGGATCTGCTATCGAGCGTGCCCGAACTACAGGAGCGAGCCTGACCGTTATCGGTGCCCCAGGTTCGCGTCCTTCGTTTGGACGCTAACCTGGGTGGGAGGACGTGGCACCCCAGAGCGCACGTGCCCTACTTATTCGTGGGGTTCGAATGAGTGGGCGAATCAGAATGGACGGCTGTTCTCCCACTCATCCGAAACAGCGGATGAGTGGGGCTACCTGTGATCTTTCAAGAGGTTGTCCATTCGATCGGAACCGGAGAAGCTGGTTGTGACGAGCAACTAGTAACTCTGGAGACCGAATGGACTATCACAAGAATGCCCCATGGACAGCTGTGAGTCGAGAGCGTCTGGCCCGTATGGTGATCGAGGACGGCCTCAGGGTAAATGCTGCCGCTTCCCGTTTCAGTGTGAGTGCCAAGACCGCAGCCAAATGGCTGGGCCGGTATCGGCAGTGGGGAGCTGCCGGCTTGACTGATCGCAGCTCGCGGCCGCATCGTAGCCCGCGACAGATCCCTTCTCCCTTATTAGAAAGGGTTGTTGTTCTTCGCCGGAGTCACATGCCCGGCTACGAGATCGCACGCCGCACCGGTCTGAGCCCGGCCACCGTCAGCCGCATCCTGCGCCGCGCCCGGCTGAGCCGCTGGCGCGATCTGAACCCACCACCTCCCATACAGCGCTACGAGCATCCCCGGCCCGGCGATCTGTTGCACCTGGATATCAAAGGCATGACGCGCTTTACCGAAGTCAGCCGGCGCGGCGATGGTCGCCTGCGCGGTAAACGGAAACATCCCGGCTTCCTGGCTCTGCATGTGGCCGTGGACGATCACTCCCGCCTCGCCTTCACCCAGATGCTGCCCGATCAGAAGGCCCCCACTACCATCACCTTTCTCAAGGATGCTGTTGACTTTTTCGCTGCCCACGGCATCGGTGTGCGCGCCCTGCTCACCGACAACGGCTCCAGCTACCGCTCGGCTCAGTTCCGCCAGGCTTGTCAGACCATGCACATCCGGCATCACCGCACCCGGCCCTACACTCCCAGAACTAACGGCAAGGCCGAGCGCTTCATCCAGACCGCCCTGCGCGAGTGGGCGTACGCCCAACACTGGTCCGATTCCGAGCAAAGGGACGCTCATCTGCAGCCCTGGACCGACTACTACAACCGTGTCCGCCCCCATGGTAGCCTCAACTACAGGCCGCCCATCAGCCGCTCCGATTCCGGAACAACGTCTTGATCATCTACAGGCACCCCGGCTCGGTGCCCCAGGTTCGCCCGTCTTTCGGGCCAACCTGGGCGGAGTACTATTGAATCGTTGCTGTCTTGTACAGCGCGGTGTCCTGCACCACCCAGGCGCCATGGACAAAGGCGTTCAGCGTCACATAGATCACCTCTCCATTGGTAGGCAGGTTGTTGAAGCTGGTTCGCAGCCCGTCCGGATAACCCCCTCCTCCAATGTCGATGTCGTTCCCGCCGGCACTCGATCCCACCCACACCGAGTATCCTGTAGCGCCCTGCGCGGCCGTCCATGTGAATGTCGCCGAGGCCCCGGATAGCGTTATGCCCTTCGACGGCGAGGTGATCTGCGCGATGTTCAGGTTGGCCGCCGTGTAGTAGTACTGATTGTTCGCCCACTGGCCGTTCATCTGTGTCATCAACGTGACGTAGATCGTGCTGCCGTCGGTAGGTAGAGTGTTGATGGTTTGTGCAAGGGTCGTGGTCGACAGACTGCCTGAATCGTAATAGTTGTTGCCGCCCGGCGTGCTGCCTGCCTCAATCCGGTAAGCCGTTGCGTTGTTGCTTCCGATCCATTGAAAGGTGTAGGAGCTGCCGGGCAAGGTCTCCGCAAGACCCGGGGAAGACATCTTCGCCAACTGCCCGACCTCGGTAGAAACGTAGTAGGTAACGTTTGGGTTGCTAAGGATAATGTGAGTGCTGCCCAGGGCTACTGCGGTCACGATGCCATTGCCATCGATGGTTGCGATCTGCGGGTTCTCGGATGAGTAGCTCATCTGGAGGGAATGCGTTATGTCGAGCTGCGACCCCGCAACCGATCCTATGATATGGAGCGGGATAGTTTGCCCCGCCGCAGAAAACCGCAGCGCGTCCGGCTGCGTCACCATGGAGGTTGCCGGATTCTGGGTATCCACCTGAAGCGAAATTGGCGGTGAAACCACGAGGGAACCATCCGCCGCATTTCCCAGCGCACTCACCGTATAAGAGCCGATGGTAGTGTTGGACGGGATGGTTAATTGAGACTGCCCGTTGGTCGTTGGCGAAGACCCGAGCGGGTATTGCCCATCAACGCCAACGTAGGAGAGGGACGGGTCTGCATAGACCGAGATAGTTACTACCTGGTTGGGATAAACGATCGTGCCACTCGGCGGCGACGTAATCTGCAACACGTTGCTCTGGGCAAAGCACGGAGCAACTGCCAAAGCCAAGATCATCGTGGCAATTTTGCCGGCCATAAGCATTCTCCTTGGCACTGTTTAGCACATTGAAACTTGCGGGCCTAATCTGCCTGGTATCTGTAAGACCGCAAGGTTGTCAGTCTTCCGATTTACCTCCGCGCTCGAGAATTCCCAAGAGCGCGAAAGGCAACCCAAACAGCACGCTGTAGATGAATGTGTTGAATGTCAAAAGTAGAGGGAAGAAGAGATTATCCCCAAGCATTGGCCTATGTAGCCAATCTTCGCAAGCTTCAGTGAGCCTCATGCCAGGCCAAATGAGACAGCCGCACAAAATAGCGATAGCTCTCGGAAGGCCGGACTTCCCTACTGCTCCGGCTACCATCAGAAGCGTGAAGGTGAACGCTGCAGCCACGATCAACCCGACCTTGAATACGGCCTTAAGAAATCGACGCATGGTAATGAGAATAGCGCAGCCCCAGAAATCCGTCGGAGGTCAAGTTTTTGCGTGCCGCCAATGTTTACAAAACAGCTACCAGAACCAAAATCATGCGCTCGGCTCCGGGTCGGCTATAAACACACTTGCACACGCCGGATTCGCCTACTGAAAATCGCCTCCATTCCCGGTAGGCGACTCATTTAGCAGATACACTACATCGCCCGGAACGCCGCTGTTCTGATCTAACTCCATCGGTGGTAAGAAGTTTAAGGACGTCATTCCCGGCGAGTGGATAACTCCGGTGATCGTGGGTATATTAGGGCCAGCGGCTCCGCCGTCCAGTTGGCTCGTCAGCGGTACCACTGCATCACTGAGGTACTGATTAGGCAGCGCCCCAAACACCATCTGCTCCCATACGGAGTATCCCTCGCGGTTCCACGCCAGAGCTTGGGCCAACGGGTTAAGCGGGCATCTAAGCCTTAATTCCGAGGACTGGCAATTCCCGCTCAGCCAAAAGCAGCTCAAGCCGGCCAGGTTGTTAGCTCCCTCTGTCGCACTAATTAGCGCCATACGAAAGGGAGGATGTGGAACATTCACCAGATTTCTTAGGGCAAGGCTCAAAAATCCGTTGATGACGCCATCGCCTTGAAGGTCGCCGACTCCGCCGTCGATCGGACCGGCGCTAGTCGTGACCGTAGTGAATGCCGCCTTTCCCCTCGTCGCCAACGCCTGCTGCACGCATGAATTGGCGGGTGCCAAAAGATCGGTTGCCAGCGGACTGCCGAGATGCGGCGTCCCAATCGTAATCAGCTTGTCAACTGGCCCATGTGCGTAGGTGTCGTTGCTTGCGAACAATGGGTCAAGCGCGTCCGTGCGCACAATATCCCCTCCCATGCTATGCGCGACAACGTCGGCTGTTACCGCGGCTGCGTTGTTCATCTCTCTAAAAAGCTTAGTATCGCCGCGGATTTCCTGGTCTACCGGTAATGCGTTGTAACTGAATCCCAGAGCGCTGCCGGGAATGGCGGGGCAATAGGGTGGGCAGTTGGGATAGGTTGGATTTGTGGCTGTGACTTGAACCAATGGAGAGTAGTAGTCAACCGCCCTCACCCAGAGGCCACTTAACGGTAGGAACGACTCCGGCGGTCCCCAGTCTCCTGCCCAACTCCAAAGTCCGTGCACAAGTATCACCGGAGGTCGAATAATCGAAGCATTCGCGGTGAGCATATAGTTTGGATAGACATTCGACTGGATTTGCAACGAGAACGATCGCTGTACACTACAGCAGTCGTTAGGGTAATCGTTAAAGTCGCGTGCATAGTTGACCGGGGAGAGATAGACCACAAAGCCCATGGGTCCATCCGGCGTAGTGACTGCGGTGACGCTGTTCAGACTTGACTGCGCCTGGCTGGGGTTTCCTCCAAGTACGAACAACCCACCCTCGTTTGCTACGGTATCCTGCTGGCCGTTCTCATTCAACACGGTCACCGTGAATGATTCTTGCGGGCTGTTCGCCGGAAACCGCACCACGGCCTGCGTCACCCCGTCGGCTGCGACGTTGGCGATCACTACGCCTTGGCTAGACATCTCAGTCTCGCAGGCGGGGAGACCTAAACCGCCGCATACCTGCGAACCGCCGTTCAAATACCCCGAATCCACAGGGTCCAGAAACACCGGGTCGATCGGCTTGAACTGCACGTAGTCCACGGCAAAATCAGTTTCGTCGTAAGAATCATTCGTCGGAATAATGTTCACCTGACGAATGCCGCTGTCGGGGAGAGCAATGCTGCCAGCGCCGTTGACGGGTAATGTAATTTCCAGAGTTCCACCTTTATCATCGCAGACGGTGTAGGTTACGGGGCCAACTACCAGTCCCTGTGTCCTACTCAACAACAGGGCGCTGAAGTTCGACACCTTTTGATGAAAATCGATTTCCAGTCCTCCGGAACAGCTACCGTCGAAAGGGTTGACTCGGAGACTGTGGGACATTCCACACTGCGGCAAAGACGTTGCTCTGGTCGACGGACCACGTCCCCTGGTTGCGCATAAGCCCACTGGCCAGGTTCCCTCCTTGGAGCGGATTGGACGTGAATGTAGCCGCCCCAACCGTGAGTGGCGACTGGCCAAACAGGTTCACTGGCGCTGAAAATTGCTCAAAGTCGATCGTCACCAGCGGCTGCTGGCCCTGTCCGAAAGCGCACAGCGGCGAGCGAGCGAAAGCATAGCAAGAAGAGAGAGGAATAAACCGCACCGCACCGCCGCAGAACGCATAACGCACCTCGGTGCAAGGGTGACCGCATGCACTCGGGAGCGAAAGTGCAAGCAGGAAGCACGAATATGTGCCCGTATCTCCGACGTGTCAATACACAAAGGTGGGCGACATACAAAATTTGCCACTCATAGTGCCAAAACGGACCCCCCCTATATCGCACATTGTGCTATATACCCCAATGTGGGGCACCGGTTCACTTCGCGGTCGCGCCTGTTATCCTCGCACGCGCGTCTATTCGTATTTGTGATTGGCGAGGTGTTATCGTGCCGCAGATTCATCCCTGGCTGGCTTTAGGTGTGGTCGCATCAACCGCGGCGACCGATGCGGTTTATGTCATGTTCAGCTCGGCCGTTGCGGCGAGGAAGCGCATCCCGGCCGCGACCTGGAGCGGCATCTGGTATCTGCTGTCGGCGTTCGCCGTCATCAGCTACACGCGAACCTGGGTCTACGTAATCTTCGCCGCGCTGGGCTCGTGGATCGGCGCGTTCCTCGCAGTCTCGTATTCCATCCGCCGAGACCAGAACAACGCATTGCCGCACGCCCGCGCCGAGCACCGCGGATGAAGCCATCAGCATTCAGCCGTTGGCATTTAGTGTTTAGTTTGGAAATGTACCTCGCAAGCTCGGAACACTGAGTGCTACCTGCTAACTTGCCGGCTTGAATTCCCATTGCGGGAGAATTTTCATTACTTGCTCCCCGGACCTTAGTTACCCCACCTAAATGGGGTGCTCTAAATATCTGATTACAGGCGGCTTACAAGCACAGAAATTGTTCCACGTGGAACAATTTGTGAATGCGCGAAATTGTTCCACGTAGAACAATTTCTGACTTCGGAATTCCGCCGCGCAGCTCCTTGGGCGAATGAATCGCGCGCAAAAAATCGGAGCCGACAATTGCTTGCCGGCTCCCGCATCTTTGAAATTTGCGACCGCTTAATTTTCCAGGGCCGCAACTGCGACCTGCGATTCCTGCTTGATGATCACTTCGCTCAGCTCCTTCGTTCCGTAATCGAAGCCGCGATCGAACGCCTTCAGGTTCAGCTCGCGATACGCTTCCGGCACCGAAGCTCCGACCGCTTTGCGCAGCGCGTCCGGATCGACGACGCCGGAGACCGCGCCGAAAAATCCGACCATGACTATATTCAGAACCATCTTCTTGCCGAGCTCTTCGGCGATGCGCGTTGCCGGAATCGAGTACACGCGCACGCCCGCAGGCAACTCGCCGATGCGCACGAGGTCCTCTTCGATGACGAGAATGCCTGTATCTTTCAGCTGCGGACTGAATAGCGTGTACGCCTCTTGCGACATAACCACGAGTATGTCCGGCCGCGTGACGTACGGATAGAGTACGGGCGAATCGGAGAGGATCACTTGCGCGCTGCAGGCTCCGCCGCGCGCCTCGGGTCCGAAGCTCTGCGTCATCGTCGAGTATCCATCCTGAAAGATGCAGCCCGCTTTGCCGATGACAACTGCCGACAGAATCACGCCCTGCCCGCCAAATCCTGCGATGCGGATCTCCGTTA
>CAVVDN010000034.1:0-181888 GCA_963747045.1 uncultured Acidobacteriaceae bacterium
CGGATCCTCGGCGCCGCACGCAAGCAGCAGAAAAACACGCTCAAAGCCAATCGCTGCCCGCGCATGACCGTCAGCGTAGCAAGCGCAAAGCCAACCGGCGAGGTCCTTTACAAGGCCGTCCGTCGTATACACCCGCCGCCCCGCGCCGGTCCTGCTGAAAGGAGCCGACCGCCAGCAAGAAACTCGAAGAGGGAACGATGTACGCGGTGATCAAGACGGGCGGCAAGCAGTACAAGGTCGCGCAGGGCGACAAGCTGCGGGTCGAGAAGCTCCCGGCAAGCGTCGGCGACACCGTCACCTTCGACGAGGTGCTCCTCGTCGGTGGCGACGCCCTCAAGATCGGCGATCCGCTCGTCGCGGGGGCCAAGGTCGAGGCGAAGATCATCGCGCAGGACCGCGAGAAGAAGATCATCGTCTTCAAGTTCCGCCGCCGCAAGAACTACCGCCGCAAGAACGGCCACCGCCAGCCGTTCACCGCGCTCGAGATCACGGGCATCAAGGCCTGAACGGCACGATAGGAAAACGTCATGGCTCACAAAAAAGGTGCAGGCTCCACCCGCAACGGGCGCGACTCGAACTCGCAGCGCCGCGGCACGAAGGTCTACGGCGGCGAAGCAGTCCGCGCGGGCAACATCCTCGTCCGTCAGGTCGGCTCGTCGATCGCCGCCGGCAAGAACGTCGGGCTCGGCAAGGACTTCACGCTCTTCGCGCTCATCGACGGGGTCGTGAAGTACGAGTGGCGGACGAAGGATCAGCGCAAGGTCTCGGTCTACCCCGGCACCTGAGGTTAGCTCCGAGCCGACACCCCGAAGGGGCTCTGGTGACTTACAAGCTCTGCGCGGTCGATCTCGACGGTACCTGCTCGATCCCACGGGCTCGCGCACGAGAAGGACGTCGATGCGCTACGCGACCGGCTCGCAGAGGGCATCGGATGCGACGATCGTGATGGGCCGCCTCTGTCGGGCACGTGGCCGACGGCGGAGAAGCTCGGCCTACGCGGGCCGGCGGCGCGTGTCGACGGAAGTTACATCGTCCGGGCTGAGACGCAGAAGACGTTGCACTGTCATGCCCTCTGCGTGAGCGTGCTCTCGCGCTCCGCGATGCGATGGAGCATCGGCGAGGCGACGCTTCTTTTCCCCCAGGATCAGGCTGTACGACATCGACGGGGTTCCCTACCTCAGGTACGTGAGCACGTGGTCGACGTCGCTCGTCTCGGCTGGGCGGCACGGCCCACATCCTGTCTGGGAAGAGGGAAGGGCGTCACGGCGGTCTTGCCGTTGGTGACGGCGCTCAAATTCAACGGCTGTGAACGCGATGCCAAAACCTCGGCGATCACGCGCAGGTGGCTATTTCCCTGCGAGAACGTGGACGATCGTTGGGGGATGATCGTGCGAGCGTCGGCGGCAACAAAAGGGATTGTGTTCGCTTCGTCGCCGATCATTATGGCGTTGGCCTTTAGCATGTCGTCGCCATAGGCGACGGGATCAACGATATTCCAATGCTGAAGGTCGCCGGGCGATCCTTTCGAGGGCCACGACCCGCCTCAGTGAAATCCGAAGCCAGCGATCACCTGTAGCGCCTGAACATTGCCGGGGGCGGCGTTCCCGGGTAGTCGAGCTCGCGTTCGGTATTGTCAATGCTTCAATGATTGCCGTGCGCCTGGTCGCTTCGGTCGTTCGCGATGGTCGTGTGTGGTGGGGACGGGGTACCGCATGAACGTCCCGCTGAAGTACGTGGAGGTCGCCAAGACTCATCACGCCGCCTGCGGAGCTGCCACACGCGCTCGAGCCCGGGCAGCGAACGCGCGCCCAGCCTCAGGTGGCGCTGCGCAACACACAAGCGCGTGAAGATGGCCGACGACGAGTGGCCGGTGTCACGACGATCTCTCGGAGACGCCGTAGGCTGAGGCCATGAGCGTGAGCCGAGCCGGTCTGCGGCTCCAGACCGCGCTCGCCCGCGGGGGCTGATGACGCTCGCCTTCGTCCGCTGTTCTTTGCGTCGCGAGCCTGACATGCGCCGCCTCTATGGTGCGGAGGCTGAGGTAGCGCGCGCCGTCGGGCGTGCGGCGGCGCGCGACGCTGCCGATCTCTCGTCGCCTGATTTACGCCATGCTCGAGAAGATCATCGCGAACATTAGCGTCAATTCGCCTGCGTGTTCGGACCCAACGGGCGGCGCATCGCGCGGAGGCGAGCCGACGGCACATCTCCGTGTGACGTCGAGCGCGGCGCGGATCGATGTTCGTGTTCCTTGCACCAGCGGGCTCGTCGTGGCGCGCGTGCGGGCTCACAACGAAGAGGACCGCGCCGCTCCGTTCGTGCGCCTCGACGCGGGTTACACGACAGTGTTCGCGCTCGTCCTCGCGTTCGCGTCGACGTCGCGCTGACGCGCCTATCGTCAAACCGATCGAGGCTCTCGCGCGCGCGACCGACCGTGTGGCTAGCGGGGCGCGAGCGCTCGATGCGCCCATGTCGAGCGCGCGCGAGCTCCAGTCCTTCGAGAGCGCCCTGCTATGACCGTGCTCTCTTCTCGCACGAGGAAAAGCTCGCAAGAAGGTCGACGAGCCGACCGAAGCGCAAGCCCAGATGATCCGGAGCGAGCGCATGGCGAGCGTGGGGAGAATCGCCGCGGGAACGGACACGAGATTGGAAACCCATCACCGCCATCATGGGCATTCAAGATCTCATGCTCTCCGGTGACGTGCCGCGAGCAGAGCAAGCCGACTACGTGGGCGCATGCGAAAGGAGACGGAGCGCGTGCATCGCATCTTGGTGACCTGCTCGACTCCGCGATGCCCGAGACCGGCGCCGTGTCGGGGGAGACCCGATTGTGACGGCGAACGTGGCGACCGCGATAACGAGGTCGCGTGCGCTGCTCAAGCCTCACAAGCAATTTCGCGGACGCGAGCATCGTCGTCGAGACAGCCGATGTGGCAGCGCGGATCTCTCCGGGGCGCCTCACGAAGTGCTCCCGAACGTTGCGGTCAACGTGGGCGATCCCGTGGCCGGGGTTCGTGGTCAGCGGCAGCTGTCCTCCGGGTAACCCCCGAAAAAGAAGGTCGTGTGCATCGAAATCGAGGACACGGGTCGCGTCTTCTGCGAGGTGCGCGAGCAGCGTTCTCGCTGTTCGTCACGACGAAGGAAGTCGGGCAGGCACCGGACTTGGCTTCCGCCGCGTGCCGAGGTATCGTCGAGGCCGCAGGGGGCGCATCGACCTTGATGGGGGTACACATGAGGCGCGCGGTTCCAGGACGAGCTCGCGCTTGCCGAGTCGCTGACGAAGAAGCAGGAACTTCCATTTTCACATGCTGTTGTATGTGACATGCGAGCCTCACTTCCTCGCGGCGATCACCTCGCAACGACTGGCTGCGTCTCGGAGCGACAGCGCCGGACAGCACCTTCCGCCGAAACGACTGCGCCTCTATCAGACGCGGCGCTCCCATATTTCGAGCGCAGCGGACTTCTATCGAGGACGAGCACGCGGGCCTGCCCATCCCTGCGGGCCATCTCGACCACGCCCCAAGATGCTCGTCGCGCCGACGCCCGGCGGCAAACGGCGACGGAAGGCGTCGAGTCGGGCAGCAGCCTCAGTCATGGCATGGCCCGCGCGACGGCTGGTCTGCCGCTCGAAGACGAGAACGCCGCCGTGACCCGACAGGTCCTCCTCGGGAGCTCTAAGGGGTCCGCGCCCAGGCCTCGGACGTCTTCGCATCGGACTGTTACTGGGCGGCTCGTCGATGTCGGGACGATCGCAGACGCGACGCCGGAGGCCGCCCAGGGTGACGAAAAGCCGAAGCGGCGTCAACCACCACCGCGCATTCGCCCGACCGTTCTCACCGATCGTGCCAAGGTCGTTCATGTCGAGGGCGCCGATGTCGACTCCGTAAACCACCGATCCCGCACAAGCTCGCGCCTCGACGCTGCGCTCGAGCGCTCCTCCGCTCATGGGGCGGCCAATCGTCACGTTCTCCAGCTCCTCGGCAAACCCGGATCGCCTGTGACGCTCGGCTACATCGCAGAGACACCCGTGTGGCGGACGACCTACCGGCTGTGATCGGCAGCGACCAGCGCGCGACGCTTCAGGCTTGGGCGCTCCTCCACAACGACACCGACAAGAACTGGCACAACGTTCAAGTCGAGCTCGTCAACGGGCGCCCGGATTCGTTTCTGTTTCCGCTCGCGGCGCCTCGCTACGCGCGGCGCGAGCTCATCACACCGAAGAACGAGCTCTCGACCGTGCCCGAGCTGATGGACGAGAGCCGACACGCTCTGGGGTGACCACGTGGGCGACTCCATTCGGAGCGGGTGGCCTCGGCCTGACGGGCACTGGCGAAGGTGGTGGCGGATACGGCGAGGGCATCGGTCTCGGCAGCATCGGCACCGTCGGGCATGGCATGGGAACGGGCACCGGTGGCGTTGGCGAGAGCTCGCTGCTCGAGGTCGGCGATCTCGCCAGCATCGCACAAGCGAAGGGGGTCGAGTCGGGCGCGCTCTTCGTCTACAGCATGCCTTCGCCTGTCGCGCTCCGCGCCCATGCATCCGCGCTCGTACCGTTCGTGCAGCAGACCGTCGAAGCCGAGCCCATCGCGTGGTTCGAGTCGCCGGGCGAGGCTCGCGCGGAGCGCCGTGCGCTTCGTTAACTCCACTTCTCAGACGCTTCCGCCGGGCACGATGTCGTTCTTCAGTGGAGGAGGGTTCTCGGGCGAGTCGGCGATTGATCGCCTCCGTCCAAACGAACGACGCTTTCTCACGTTCGGCGCGGATCTCGACGCCGTGGCCAAGGAAGCCACGCTCAACATGGACGACCGCATCGAGCGGCTGACGTTCACGCACGACGACCTCGAAGAGCACTTCCGACGCACCACCGACTCGGAGTGGACGCTCGAGAATCGCAGCGGCTCGGCGCGCACGATGGTCATCGTCCTCGGGATCGACAGCAACGCCACGTTCAAGGGTGCGGACGCCGTCGACTTCGATCCCGAGAAAGGCCACCCTCTCGCGACCTTTCGTGTGCCCGCGAGGCAAGAACAGAAACGCAAGACCACGAGCGTCGAGGGACTGTCACGCCACACTCCGCTCACGGCGCTCTCCGCGCAGATGCTCACCGATTCGCGGCGCTCCCTGCGCTCTCGGCTCACGACAAGCCCATCGCAACCGAAGCAGCCGCGAAACAGAAGGACCTCGAGGACCTTCGCACACGCGTGCGCACGGAGCGGGAGGAACAGAAGACGCTGGAGACGGACTTGGCGCGGCTGCGGGAGGATGCGAAGGCGGTCGGTGACCGCGGCGTGCTCACCCAGCCGCTCGTCGCGCGCATCGTCGCGGCCGAGGACCGCATCGGTGTCGTGCGCAAGCACATCGACGAGCTGACCAAGGAGGAGACCAAGCGCCTCGACGCGGTGCGCACGGTGCTCGCACGGCTCACCCGCTAGTTCACGTTGAGCGCGACAGCCTTGGTCCACTGCGGGCTGACGTACTGAGCGTTGATGCTCTGCCCCGGGACCCAGAAGGGAGGGGAGCTCGGGTCGCTCGTACCGCTCTGCATCTTCGAGATGTCTACAGCGGTCACCCAGAGCTGTTTGCAGCTCAGCTGCCCCTGCACGATTCCCCCGCACGAGTGGTTCTGTGGCGTGAGCTCGTGACCGTAAAGGCGCTCCGAGCCGTACGCGAGCCAGGCATAGTGCGCGCCCATCGTCGGCGCCCACTGCGGCCATGTGCTGTCCATCGTCGTGCCTGCGCCGTTCGATCCCGTCTCGAGCGCGATCACTTGCTGGTCACTGCGGCGCACGATCATGATCTGGCCCGCTGAGATTCTCTGCCGTGGCCTGTGGGTCGAGCGGGTAGTAGCCGGTCGCGCGCGTGAACGCGACCACGGTGCCATCGGGTGAGATGCTGGGAAGGAAGTTGTTCACGCCCGTCGCGGCGTTGTCGCTCGCGTTCGCGGCGACGAGCACCGACGGCGTGCCGAAGGTGAACGTTCCGTTCGCGAACGTCACCGGCGCTTGGACAATCGAGCCGAGCACGATGTCCTCTCCCAGAACGCGCACGACGTTGTCGACGTTGTCGTATGCGGCGTAGACGACGAACGAGCCGTCGGGCGACCAGTCGGGCATCGTGGTCCCTTGCCCAGGGCTCGTCGAAGAGAGCGACGAGCTGAGGTCGGCGACGTTGCTGGGAACGGTCGCGTTGGTGTCGGGATTCGCCGAGCGCGAGCCGGATGTTGCCGGGCGCGTTGCGCGCGACTCCGTCCTCGCGTGCGACGAGCAGCGCCGGGACCTCGGTTCGACTCGAGTGGGTTGAACGCCGAATACGACCCGAGGTTCGTCGTCGTGGCTGCAACCTCCTGCACGAACTGACCTGCGTCGCCATCGTAGGACATGGTGGCGAGCTCGATCGGTGCGCCGGTGTCGGGGATGTGAGCGAAGGCCATGCGCTTTCCGTCGCGCGAAATGCGGTGGCAGCCCACGCAGCCTCCTTGGAACGCCGTACTCGTTGCGGGGAGCTGCGTATCGGTGCCCGCTGCGATGTCGAGCACGTGGAACGTCGACGTCGACGATTGCCACACGTAGATCGCCGTCTGGTCGATCGTGTCGGACGTGGGGGTGAGCGTGTGAGAGGGGCTCGTTCGAAGCTCTTCTGTCGGCCCGGTGGCCTCGACCGCCCACGTTATCGGTTGATCGAGCGAGCTCTCGATGATGGCCGTCCATACATTCGCAGGCATCGTCGCCTCACGCGAGCCGACGTAGGCGTTCACATCGAGCGTGCTCGGGGTCGTGAGGTGCACATCATAGAGGTTGTTGTCGGCAGCTTGCGTCCACTGCATCTCCATCGGCGGCAGGTTCGCGGGGAGGATGACGCCGTCGAGCGGATATTCGATTGCAGGCGCGTCGGCGGGATCGCCATCGTACATAGCGATCGCGAACGAGGTCACTGCGCTCGAATCGGCGCCGCCGAGAAACAGTGGCCCCGTGGCCTTGACCTGCAGCGTTGCGCTCGCCGACAGGCTGCCGAGCGTCGCGTGAATCATCGTCGTGCCACCGACGCCGCGGAGCGTGACGACGCCTCCGCCCATCGACACGGCGACGAACCCCTGGTCCGCGCTCCACTCGGCCTGCGACGTGACGTCCGTGCCCACGTCACCTTGTGTGGCGTGCAACGTGGCGTGGAAGGAGACCGACTTGGTCGTCGCGATGACGACGGTCTCCGGATCCGTGCTTGGATCGACCGTGAGCGTGAACGCTCCCGCGTCACCCCGAGGGGCCGAGTCTGCGCCGGAGTCTTGGAAGAACCGCTCGCCGCTCGCCCCACACGCCACGATTCCGAACAACCACACGCCCCATACGATGTGAAGCTTCATGCCCGCATCCATGAGCAACCGACGTGCCGCGCGGACGCGCGGGATTCTTGCGGCAGTCGGCGCTGGCGCACGAGCGTGCGTACGGCGCGGTCATGATCGATTCGATCACTCAAAAGGTGAACGCCGGCCACGCACCCGCGGTCTTCACGCGTTCGAGGATGCGAGGCCGCGCGATGAACACGATGGCCGCGGCGGTGAACGCGGCAGCAGCCACCGCGAGCGAAATGTCGGCGACTGCGGCCTTGCCTTGAAACGACGAGTCCTCGCTTATGGGATTACACGTGTGGCTGCAGGCGCTCGTGCTCGAGTATTCGATCGTGGTCCACATGCCGAACACGCCGTAGCTCACGAGCGCGGCGGCGGTGACGCCAAGCAAGACGAACGCCGCCGCTGGTATCGGCCGCCGCGTGATGGTCGTGTACTCGATGTGCGGTGGCGGAGGAGGTGGCGCCTCCCCGACGACCTCGACCGCGCGGAGCTTCTCGCCAGCGCTCAGCACGACTTGCTGCTCCTTTGGTGGTTTCCCCGGCAGCGTGACGCGAACGGTGTGAGTGCCTTCGTTGAGCTCGATCGGTGCGCCGGCGGCGCTCGTGATGGGCTTGCCGTCGACCTCCACCGAAGCGTCGACGACGTCTTGCCCGCTGGCGTTCTTTGCCTTGATGACGATGCTCGGTAGCTCCTTCGCGATCTCTTCGAGCCACCCACCACACGTGACGCGCAGTTGCTCCGGGCACTCCTTGGCGCAGACGAGGAGCTTTTCTCGTGCACTGAGGAGATCGTGGTCGAGCTTGTACGCGCGCTGTCCACCAACGAATGCGTTCTCGCATGCCTCGGTCAGACCACCATCTGCACGGGCTCCGCGGTGGTGGAACGTCCCCGCGAGCACGAGACAGACGCCGACCATGCGCCGCGCATTCATCGGCACACCGGGGTGACGATCCCGTTCGAGTCCGGCACGTAGTCCCAATGTGTACAACCAGCGTCAGGCTTGGTGACGTGGCGGGCGGACGGCATGACGGGGGCGACGTGGTGGACGCTGGGCGTCGGCACCGCCTCCACCGTCGTCACGGATGTGACCACGATCGGCATGGGTGCGACGAGGTTCTCTGGCGCGCTCGATGCAATCGGCGTCGCAGTTTCGAGTGTATGGGTCGGGGTGACGGCGTGCACGACGTTGTAGCGTGTGATGCCGAGGGCCACCATCACCGCGATCACGGCCAGCGCTGCCGCCCACGGCCAACGCGTGCGGGTTGGCTTCTGTTCGGTCCAGCGGCGCGACACCGGACACGGTTTGAATCGACGGCGATGTCGCGTGGACGCCGCCGAGGGCGGATCGATCGATGGCGGTGACGACCTCGTTTGCGCTCGGCACGGACGCCGACGGACCGCTCTTGTCGCGATCCATCCGCGAGAGGCGCTCGGCGTGTCGCTCCAGCGACTCCTTCGCGATGCGCTGCACCCAAGCCCCGACCTCGCGAGCGCTCGCACGGGGAACCGCCCGTTCTAGAGCGAGGGCCATCTCGCTCGCCGTGGCAAAGCGGTCGCCGGGCTTTTCAGCCAGCGCCTTCATCACGACTGCATCGAGCTCGGGCGGCACGTCCGGCCGCAATGTGCTCGGGGGCTTCACGTCGGCGTCGAGGATCTTCGTGACGATCTCCATGAACGAGTCGCCGGTGAAGAGACGCCGGCCCGTCAGCACCTCCCACAGCACGACACGCCGCCGCGTAGACGTCCGGCGCCGATCGACCGACGCCCCGCGACTTGCTCCGGCGCCATGTAGCGATGCTTGCCCTTGACGGCCTGCTCGCTGCTGTACTTCGGCCAGCCGCCCGACGGCTTTGGCGACGCCAAAGTCGGCGACGCGTGCGATGCCGTCGACGCCGACGAGGACGTTCTGCGGCGAGACGTCGCGATGCACGAGCCGACAGCGGCTCGCCCTGCTTCGTTCGTGGCCTCGTGCGCGGCGTGGAGGCCTTGCGAGGACGTCGGCGACGAGTCGCCGAGGCGATGGGCGATGGGCATCAGCTCGCCCTTGGCGACCACCGCGCGCATGAGCGCGCGAAAGCGACTCGCCATGCACGTACTCCATGACGAGGAAGAGCTCGCCTGCCTCTGCAGACGACGTCGAGCGTCGCGACGACGTTCGGGTGGCGGATGCGGGCGACGAGGCGTGCCTCGTCGAGGAACATCGCCGACGAACTCCGTCCTTGGCGTACTGCGGGTGGAGCCGCTTGATCGCGACCGTCGCGCGAGAACCCCGCCTCGCCGCGCAGTCGTCCGAGGTGCACCGTCGCCATGCCGCCGGAGGCGATCTCTCGAACAGTGCGTAGCGTCCGACAGCTCGTCCCACCAAATCGAGATGATAGCCCGTTCACTTCGTGCGCGCGCGCAGAAGCTGGAAGTACCGCAGGGCGATGCCCGAGGCCTCGGCCGCCTTCGGGACGCTCCCGTCGTGCGCGTCGAGCATGTATTGCAAGTACCGGCGCTGAAACGCGTCGACCACACGTTGCCTCGCGTCGGGGAACGGGAGCTTCTCCGCGAGCACCTCGTCGATCAAGCTCTCCGAGACGGGCTCGGCGGGCTCGCTTTCGAGACGCGACAGGTCTCCGAGAGCGAGCTGGCGTGCGACGGCGTTGCGGAGCTCGCGGACGTTGCCCGGCCAGTCATGGCGCTGCCATTCGAGGACGACGTTGAGAGGAAGCGTTCGCGGATCGCCGCCGAGCTCCTTGCAGAAATACTCGGCGAGCACCGCGACGTCGCCTTTGCGACGACGCAGCGGCGGAAGCTCCACGCGCCCGACGGCGAGCCGATGGAAAAGATCGTCACGGAAGGTCTCCTGCTGAACGAGGCGGTCGACGTCGCGCCTGGTCGCAGCCACGACGCGCACGTCACATTGAACCCACCGCTCCCCACCCACGCGTCGAACCTCCGAACGCTCGAGCACGCGCAGGAGCTTGGGTTGCATGTCGAGCGGAAGGTCTCCAATCTCGTCGATGAAGAGAGTCCCGCGGTGGGCTTGCTCGAACACCCCGCGACGCTGCGACGTCGCTCCCGTGAACGCGCCGCGTTCGTGACCAAAGAGCTCCGACTCGACGAGCGACGGTGACACGGCCGTGCAGTCGAACACGACGAACGGACCGCTCGCCCGCGCGCTGCGCTCGTGGAGGGCGCGCGCGACGAATTTCTTTGCCCGTGCCCGTGTCACCTTCGATGAGCACGGGCACATCGGATGCGGCGAGGCGTTCGAGCACGGGATAGAGCCGGCGCATCTCGCGGCTGACGCCGAGCAGCGAGCCGAAGCGCGTCTCCACCGTGGGGCGGGCAGGCTTGGCGCCGGATTCGCGCTCGACACGGATGTGGGTCGCACCGACGGTCAGCACCTCGCCGCCCGTCAGGAGCGCCTCGATGACGCGCATCCCGGAGACGAAAGTTCCGTTGCTCGATCCGAGATCGCGGACGCGAAGCTCGGCGCCGGCGACCTCGAGAGCAAGGTGCCGTCTCGAAACGGTGGCGTCCGTGAGGCGCAGCCCGCACACGGGGCTCTGGCCCACGAGGACCTCTTGCGTTCCGTCGACGCGAACCTTCGCCCCGGCATCGGGCCCGTCGATCACGACCACATCGAATACGGCGTCAGGCCTGGGCGAGAGCTCGACGACCGATTGGAGAACCGTGCTGCGGTCGTCGTCCTCCATGAGCGAAGCATAGCACCGAGGCGAACCCCAACGGCGCGCACGAGGGTGAGTGTAACGTCGTGTTAGTGTCCGCAGGCTGAATGCACCTCTTGGTCACGGGCGCGGCGGGGTTTCTCGGCTTGCACGTCGTCGAGCAAGCCCTTGCTGCAGGGCATCGCGTGCGCGCGGCGGAATCTTCCGAGTGTCGCATCGCAGGCGCGATGGGGAGCGGCCGAGGCATGCCCGTTCGATGTTCTCGACGCCGCGCAAGTGGCAGTGGCTTGTCGCGACGTGGATGCAGTCATTCACGCGGCGGGCATCTTCGATTTCAGCGCATCGCCCGAGCGCCTCTACGACGTCAACGTGAAGGGCGCGCGGATCGTCGCCGAGCATGCCCCGCGCCTCGTCGACATCAGCTCCACGTCGGTCTACGGCCTGGCGGGACTGAACGCGCGCGAGGATGCTCCCCATCGTCCGCGTAACCCATACGAACGAACGAAGTCGGAGGGCGAGCGCGCCGCGGCGGAGGTCTGCGCCAAGCGTGGCGTGCGCATGGCCGCGTTGCGCCCGACGCTGATCTACGGCCCACACGGGCGCTACGGCCTCGCGCTCTTTCTCGCCCAGCTCGCGCTTCGCGCTGCCCATGGGCTCAAGCGCATGCCTGTCTTGCGAGGCGGATGGACGGGCCACCACGTGCACGTCGAGGACGTCGCTCGTGCGGCCGTCCTCCTCGCGAGCCATGAAGGTGACGTCACCGGTGCCTACAACGTCGCCGACGACACGCCGCTCACGTCGAGCGAGCTCGTGACGACGATGCTCGAGCAGATGGGCATCACCGCGAAACCCTCGATGATCCCGTGGACGCTCGCACGGGTCGTACCGCGCATTCCGGGTCTCCTCGACTGGGCCCTCGCGCGCCAGAACCCAAAGCTCGATCGCGCGTGGAAGCGGCTCGTCGAGAAGAACGACCTCGTGCCCGCCCTCGCACCCCACCTCGACGCCACGTGGCTCGAGTACATGCTCGCAGACTACTCCTACGACACGTCACGCCTTCGGGACCTCGGCTTCCGCGCCAAGCACCCCGATTTACGCAAAGGCCTCGGCGACACCGTCCGCTGGTACCGCGACGCGCGCTGGCTCCCGTAAAAGGCGCTCACATCCAATCCGACAGCGGGACGACCGCCAGCCCTTTCTTCTTCAACCCCTCGAGGATGGCAGGCAGCGCGGTGATCCCTGCGGGCGCGTGGCCGCCGCGCTCTGCCGCATCGTGGAGCAAGACGATCGATCCATCGCGGGCGGAGGCTAGTACGCGGTCCGCCACGTCTTCGGCTTTCGCACGGATGCCATCGCGCGCGCTCACGTTCCAGCCGATCACACGAAGCCCGAGCTCACGCACGATGCGGGGGGTGTGCGGCACAGTGTGACCAATCGGGGGTCTGAAGAGCTTCACGCGCTCGCCTGTGATGTCTGCGAGCACACGCGCTCCACGCTTCAAGTCCTTGCGCCAGCGAGAGGGCCCTCGTAGCGCAAAGAGGCGATCGTGCGCGTACGAATGAAGCCCGATCGCATGACCCCGCTGCGTGATGTCCTTCACGACGTCGGGGTGCGCTTCGGCCTTCTTTGCGATGACGAAGAACGTGGCCTTCACACCCGCGCTGTCGAGCGCGTCCAGTGCCCGCGCCGTGGAATCGGGATCAGGGCCATCATCGAACGTGAGGACGACACCCTTGGATCCTCGAGGCCCGTGAATCATCGCGTCCGCGAAGACGCGGAATCGCAGGACGAGCACCCCGAGGAGCAGCACGGTCCCGTAGACGATCGAGAACGCGATGAGGATCCCGAGCGGCGGTGGCTGCCCGAGCACCGCCCTCACCGACACGCCGAGCGCCACGACGGTGAGCGCGTAGAAAGCGAGCCGCACAGGAGGCATCTGCCGTGATTCTCTTACGCGTTACTTCTTTGCACCCTTCTTGGGTGCCTCAAGGAGCTCTTCGTCTTCGTCGTCGGCCTTCGTTTCGCTCACACGAACCTTGGATTTCGCTGCGTCCTTGCCCTTCGACTTGGGCGCTTTGTCGTCGTTCGGTTGAGGTGTGTTGTCGGCTTCGTAGAAGGCGCCGAGGACTGCGGCGATGAGCGGGAGCGTCGTTGCCGGCAAGAGACCCGCAGGCTGCGCAGTCAGCGGGCCGACGCCGAGCGAGTGGAGATCGACGTCGAAGCTCAACCACCTGCGCATCGCGAACATCGCGCCCGCAGCCACGATCGCGCCTGCGACCGCTTTCAGACCCGCCTCGATCTGCCCACCCGACGCCCAGATGGGCTTGCCGGCGACGAGGCCCACGAGAACGCCGGTGACGGCGGCAAACACGTAGGCGAGCACCGTGCCGCCCGTTCCGGTGAAGGCGACCATCCCGAGGCCCTTGATCACGGCCGCGGAGAGGAGCCCACCAACGAGGAGGCCGAAGATCAGCCCGAACACGAGGCGCTTGAGCATGTAGTCGTAGCCTGAGGGTGCTTTGCTTCTACGTCAACCGCGTAGCAATCATTCCAGCACTTCTTTGTAACCCAGTCGAAACGCGAGCCTCGAGCGACGCTCGCCTCGGCGTGCGTGCCGGAGCGCGAGCGAGATGGCGCGAGGATCGCATACGAGCACGACGAGCCGTTTGCCGCGCGTGACGGCCGTGTAGAGCAAATTGCGCGACAACATGACGAAGTGGCTCGAGAGCATGACGACGACCACCGCGGGATACTCGCTCCCCTGCGCCTTGTGGATGGTGCAGGCGTACGCGAGCGTGAGATCGTCGAGATCGGACGCGCCGTACGAGCGGTCCTTGAGGTCGAAGCGAACCTCGAGCTCGTCGCCATCTCGATCGACGGACGAGACAAACCCGACGTCGCCGTTCCATACGTCCTTGTCGTAATCATTGCGAAGCTGCATGACCTTGTCGCCGACGCGGAACTTGCGGCTGCCGCGAACGAGCGTGTCCCCGCGTGGGTTGAGCGCCTCTTGAAGGGCCTCGTTGAGAGCCACGGCGCCCGCGTCGCCCTTGTGCATGGGCGTGAGCACCTGAACGTCGCGCAGCGGATCGAGGCCGAACCGCTTCGGAATGCGCTCTCGCACCAGCTCGAGCACGGTGTTCTTCGCCGAGATGGGGTCTCGCCGCACGATGACGAAGAAGTCGGCGTCCGCGTCCCGAACGACGTGCGGCGGCTTCCCTGCGTTGATGAGGTGGGCGTTCTCGATGATGAGGCTCTTGGCAGCTTGCCTGAAGACGTGGGTGAGCCGCACGCACGGCGCCACTTTCGACGCGATGACGTCGCGCAAGACAGCCCCCGGTCCCACGCTCGGAAGCTGGTCGACGTCGCCGACGAGGATGAGCCTCGTGCCCGGCGACACGGCTTGCGCCAGTGAGTCGGCGAGCGAAAGATCGATCATCGAAGCTTCATCGACGATGACGGCGCCCGTATCGATGGGTCGCGACGCCGCGCGCATGAAGAGGGCGCGCTTCGGGTCGAACTCGAGGAGGCGGTGGAGGGTCTGGGCTTCGCGTCCGGCGGCCTCTTGCATCCGCTTGGCCGCTCGCCCCGTCGGCGCTGCGAGGCGCACGGGAATGCGCGCCTCGTCGAAGAGCGCGAGCAGCGCACGAACCACCGTCGTCTTGCCGACGCCCGGCCCACCCGTGATGACGAGCAGCGGTGCGCTCGCCGCCCGCACGACGGCGTCGCGCTGGGCCCCCGCGAGGACCACGTTCTGCTTCTTCTCGTAACGTTCGAGCAACGTCGCGACGTCGCCCAACGGCTTCGTACGACTCTCGGCGAGCTCCCGAAGGCGCAGCGCGAGGCGCACCTCCGCCGTGTGCATCGAGCGCGTGTAGTAGACCTCCTCTTCTTCGATGACGTGACCCGACAAGAGAAGCGCGCGGGCCGCGCGGTCGAGCGCCTTCTCGTCAGGTGCCGGGGCATCGCGCCCACCGAGGAGCGCGCTGGCGGCGTCCATCCACTCGTCGCGGGCGACGCACGTGTGCCCCTGACCCTCCGTCGCGTCGCTGAGCGCTTGGAGCAGACCGGCCTGAATGCGCTCGGGCGCGTCACGGGCGATGCCGACCTGCTCGGCGATCTTGTCGGCGGTGACGAACCCGATGCCTCGCACGTCCATGGCGAGGCGGTACGGCTGCTCGCTCACGATGCTCACCGCGCTCGCGCCGTAGCGCTTGAAGATACGCTGACCGAGGGCGGCGCTGACGCCGTAGCCCTGGAGCATCACCATCACCTCGCGGGCATCCCGCTGCGCCTTCCACGTGCGCCCGATCTGCTCGGCCTTGGCGCGTGAGAGCCCGGGGACCTCGGTGAGCCGGTCGGGGTGCTCGTCGAGGATCTCGAGCGTCTTCATGCCGAACGTGTCGACGAGCCTCTGCGCGGTCTTCTGCCCGACGCCGCGCACGATGCCGCTCGCGAGGTAGCGCGACAGGCCTTTGAGCGTACGGGGCGCGAGCTCCGTCACGGCGAGCGCGCGGACCTGCTCGCCGTGCTTCTTGTCGATCTCGGGAACCCCGCGCACCCGCACGAGCGATCCCGCCGCGACGCGTGGGAAGTGTCCGATGAGCGTCACCGGATCGCGTCGGCCGGCGATCGACACCTTCACGACACGAAAGGTGGAGTCTTCTTGCTCGAACGTGACGCGCAAGACCTCAGCCTCGAACGTCACCTCGAGACTCTGCGGGGCGTGTCCGCTCACGCCCGGAACGTACCCTGCGGCGAGACGCGAGGGGTGCTAGAAACCGTGCCCGTGCGCGAGCTCATGACGTACGCGGTGCTGTGCTTCGGATCGATCTTCGCGATTGTCGATCCGTTCGCGACGGTGCCCATCTACCTCGTCTTGACGCAAGACCGCCCGCCCGGCGAGGTGGCGAGCGTGGCACGGCGCGCGTCGTTCACGTGCATGCTCGTTTTGCTCGTGTTCTCGGCGGCCGGGTCGATGATCCTGACGTTCTTCTCGATCACACTGCCCGCGTTCAAGATTGCGGGCGGCATCGTCCTCTTCGCGGTCGGGTTCGAGATGCTTCGCGCCCGCCCATCAGGCACGCGCTCGACGGAAGAGGAGCGCGTCGAGGCGCAATCGAAGGAGGACGTCGCGGTCGTTCCGCTCGGTCTTCCGCTGCTCGCTGGGCCGGGCGCCATCGCCACGGTGATGGTGCTCTCGACCAAGGCCGGAGACCTCGAGCACCGCGCCGCGGTGATCGCTTGCGTCATCGTCGTGTCGCTCATCACGTTCTTGGTGCTCCGCTCGGCGAGCTTCGTCGCACGCGCGCTCGGGCAGACGGGCATCAACCTCATTGGCCGCGTCATGGGCCTCATGCTCGCGGCGACCGCGGCACAATTCGTCGTCGACGGCGTCCGCGAGGCATTCCCCCGATTGCTCGGCTAAGCTCTCGATCGCATGCGCCGCTTGGCTTTTCTCCTCGTTCTCGCTTGCGGCTCCACCCCACCGCCGCCTGCACCGACGACGTTCGTCTTCGATCTCGAAGCGGACCTCACCAACCAAACCCTCTTCTGGTCGATGCCATACCCATCCGACCTGCGGCTCATGGGCGGTGCGCCCGACGTGCGTGGGTTCCCCAACACGCTTTTTGAGCCGATCATCGAGGGGCTTCAGACGGTCACCGCGCAGCGCCTCGGGTTTCCGCAGATGCCGACGGCGTACTTCCAATTCACCGCACCCATCACGCCGCAGGATCCCACGGTCACCATCCCGGCGAGTACCTCGTCGCCCATCTTGCTCGTCGACGTCGACCAGAGCTCGCCCGAGCGCGGCAAGCTCTTCCCCGTCCTCGCGGGGACACCCCCGTCCGATCGCTACCTCGTCGACAACACCCTCGAGGTCGCCCCGCTCGTTGGCGTCGTTCTAGAGCACGGGCGAACGTACGCGTTCGTCGTGATGAAGTCCCTCCGTGACGCGACGAACGCGCCGCTCGGCGTGCCCGACGAGTTCACCGTGATGGAGCAGGCGACAGCCCCCGCTGCCGATCCCGAGCTCACGGCGTGGAACCTCTATCAGTCCCTTTGGCCCACGCTCACGAAGATCGGTGTGGCGCAGGCCGACGTCGCCGCCGCGACCGTCTTCACGACCGGTGACGTCGTGCAAAACGCGGCGGACCTCGCGTCGAAGGTGATCGCGCAAGACTCGACACAGGTCACCGGATTGAACGTCCCGAGCACGGGCAACCAGCCGCGCTTCTGTGAGCTCGTCGGTCAAGTCTCCTTTCCGCAGTTTCAACAGGGCACTCCGCCGTTCGATACTCAAGGCACGTTCGACATCGGGAGCGACGGCCTGCCCATCAAACAAGCGGACGAGGTCGTGCCCGTGGCGATCTCGTTCCCACAAGCGGAGATGCCCACCGGCGGCTGGCCCCTCATCCTCTACTTCCACGGCTCGGGCGGCCTCTCGACGCAGATCTTCGACGGCGAGCTCGAGCTCGACACGCCCGGCATGGGTCCCGCGTACGTCGTCGCGCCCTACGGCTTCGCCATGGCGTCGAGCGCGCTCCCGCTCAACCCGGAGCGCTACCCCGCCGGAGACGACATCGACTACATCAACTTCAATAACCTCGCCGCCTTTCCGTACACCTTCGAGCAAGGGACCATCGAGCAGCGGATGTTCATCAGCGCGCTCGTGAGCGTCAGCGTCGATCCCTCGGTCGTCACGGCGTGCACGGGCATGTCGCTGCCGACGGGGGAGACCGCGTACCACTTCAACATGACGCCGCTCCACATCCAGGGGCAGTCGATGGGCGGGATGTACACGAACCTCGTCGGCGCGACCGATCCGCGCCCGCAGATCGCCGTGCCGACGGGAGCGGGCGGCTACTGGAGCTACATGGTGCTGACGACGCAGGCGATCATGAACGCGCCGAACGACCTGAAGCTCCTCCTCGGCTCGGGCGATCTCCACCTTCATGCACCCGGCGCTTCAGCTCCTCGAGACCGCATGGGAGCCCGCCGAGCCCTTCGTCTACATGCCGCGCCTCGCGCACGAGCCGCTCGCGGGGCAGCCGGTGCGCCCGGTCTACGAGCCCGTCGGCTACATGGACTCGTACTTCTCGACCGGCGTCTACGACGGCGCGGCCCTCGCGTACCAAAACAAGGAAGCGGGCGACATCGTGTGGCCGACGATGCAGCCCACGCTTGCGACGGCAGGGCTCGACGGCATCGTTCCTTACCCCATCACGTCGCAATCGCCCGGCACGGTCGTGCAGTACATGGGGGATGGCACGCACGATCCGCACTACATCGCGCTCACGCTCGATGCCGTGAAGTACCAGTACGTGTGCTTCCACCAGAGCTTCCAGATGACCGGAATGGCGACGCTCTACGCCCCGAAGGCCATCGATTCGCCGTGCGGCCCCTAGTCAGGGCGAGGCGTCCTTCGCGCAGCGGAAGCCGACGTTGTTGAGGGCGAAGGTTCGATCGTGCGACATGCGCGTGTACGTCTTCGCGGCCGCGGACGAGTAGTCCCACGAGCCGCCGCGAATCACGCCCTTGCTCGTCCGCGGCGGCATGATCGGGTCCACGACCTCGTCTTTGCCGTAGGCATCGAAGTCGTCGGCCACCCACTCCCAGACGTTGCCGGCCATGTCGAAGAGACCGAACGGGCTCTTGCCCTCGACCGTGGTGGCGACCTCGAAGGTCCCCTTGCGCGCGCCGCACGTGCCTTCGGCTCCACCCGTGATGGCGAAGCGGCACGAGTGCGGGTCCGTCTCGCCCCACGGATAGGTCCGCCCGTCCGAGCCGCGGGCGGCGTACTCCCATTCTGCTTCCGTCGGGAGGCGCTTGCCTTCGTGCTTGCAGAACCCGAGCGCCTGCTCGTACGTGACGCAGTTGACGGGCTGCCGCGCGAAGCTTGGATTGCTGATCGAGTTGCACGCCGTGCTCGACGTGACGAAGCCATGGCCCCGAGCGCCCGGCGCGTGGAGGCGCGGTGTCATGCACGCGTGCTCGTGGACGCACGTGCCGTACGCCTCGACGGTCACTTCCGTCGTGTCGATGTAGAAGTCGCGGGTCATGCGCACGCTGTGCTGCGGGCGCTCGGTGTGCGAGCCCGCATCGCTCCCCATGAGGAACTTGCCCGCGGGGATCAGCGCCATCCCGCGAGGCAGCGCTGACGCATCGGCGTCGCTGGCTCCGGTCGTGGTCGTCACGCTCGTTGGCGCGCTGGGCACGGTCCGCAACGCGGATGGGCTCGCGGTCACGCTCACGCTGGCGGAGGGTTGCGTCGTCGTTTGCTTCTCTGCGTCGCGCATCCCCACGAAAGCACCGACGACGACCGTAATCGTGACGAAGAGCGCGCCGATCCACACGAGCCGACGTTTCCGCTGCTCGCGCAGCAGCACGGTGATCGTGCCCGTTCCGGTCGCGCCGCTGCGCTGCGCAGGTGGAACGTTCATGTCGCCCGCCGAGTCGACGATCTCGGGGACGCCCGCTGGCTTGGGAATGCGCGGATCGTTCGGAAACGAAACCGCCGGCGGCCGCACGCTCGAAGTCTTCGGACGATCGACGACCGATTGCAGAGCCTCCCAGAACTCCCCGGCGGTCGCGTAGCGCTTCTCGTAGTCGATATCGAGCGCCTGCTGGAAGACAGCCTCGACCGCGTCGCTCGTCTCGATCCCTTTCGCGCGGGGCGTCGGGCGGTGCGACGCGTCGCTCGTCGCCACGTAGAGCTGCACGGGATCATCACCTTCGAGAGCCGGTGCGCCGTTCATGAGCTCGACCAAGATCAGCGCGAGGGCGTAGACGTCGGTCCACGTCCCTGTCGGTCCGAACTTGCGTGAGAACTGCTCCGGCGCTCCATACCGCGGCGTGAACGCTTGCATGCCCGAGCCGAGGCCATCGTGCGGGCTCGCCTGCGTCGGTTCGTCCGTGGGCGCTTTGGCGATGCCGAAGTCGACGACCTTGAGCGTGAGCCTTCCACCGACGTCGGTGAGCATGATGTTTGCGGGCTTGACGTCGCGGTGGGAGACGCCTTGATCGTGCGCACACGCGAGCCCACGCGCAGCAGGCTCGAGCAGCGCGATGGCCTCCTGAAGCGGCATCTTCGTTCCACGTCGCGAGCGGAGCTCCTTGTCGAGGGTCGTGCCGTCGAGCCACTCGAGCACGAGGTAGGGCGTCTCGACCATCTTCGGTGAGATAGCGACGCCGACGTCGAGAGCTTGCACGACGTCCGCCGTCGCGCGTGACAGCCGATGGAGCAGCCGCCCCTCGGAGAGGAACTTGTTCAAGAACGCGTCGCGCACGTCGCCCTCGAGGCTCTTGTTCATCTTGAGGCACTTGACGGCGACGGCCTGCTCGAACCCGAGGTGGTGGGCGCGATACACGACTCCAAAGCCACCTTCACCGACCACCGAATCGATGCGGTATTTGTCGTCGAGGACGTGGCCGACCCACCCAAAGGGGTCTTCGCGAGGAGGCATCAAAAAGCCGGGTCGGACTCTACTTGATCTGGTTCATGACGCGTGCTACTGAAATTGAAAGTCACATTCATGAGCCTCCTCGACCTCCCTCTGTCTTCGCCCGCTCGCATCGTCGCGCTCAATCTCGATAGCAGCGTGGCGTGTCGTGTTCGTTCCGTCGGTGTGTTCGAGGACGAGATCATCATCGTCCTTCGGCGGGCTCCGTTTGGTGGTCCGCTGCATGTGCGTACGAGCTCGGGTGGTGAGTTTGCGCTCGATCGCCGCATCGCGGATGCCATCGAGGTCGACGGATCCGACGTGGAGATCATCCAAGAGGCTGCCGAATGAGCGCGTCGTCGGGGGCGTTGCCCCCGACGTTCACATCAGAGCCCCTTCGGGGTGTCGGCTCGCAAGCGAGCCTCACCGTCGCGCTTCTCGGGCGCCCCAACGCCGGGAAGTCATCGCTCTACAATGCGGTGACGGGAGGGAACGCCAAGGTCGGTAACTTCCCGGGCGTGACGGTGGACGTCCTCGAGAGCGTGGCGCCGCTTCCAGGTGGAGGGGATGCCCGCTTCCTCAATCTGCCAGGCGTCTACTCCCTCGGTGACGAGGTCGACGCAGACTCGGACGAGGGGCAGGCGCGGGCATGTCTCGACAGACTGGCGAAAGCTCGAGCGACGTCCGGCCACGCTTTCGTCGTCGCGCAGGTGATCGACGCGACGCAGCTCGTCTTGAGCTTGCGGCTCACACGCGAGATCCTCGCCCGCGACTTTGCGACGCTCATCATCGTGACGCAGCGCGATGCGCTCGAGGCATCTGGCGCAAAGCTCGACGCCGCCGAGCTCGAGCGGGCGCTCGGCGCTCGCGTGCTGGTCGTGAGCGCCCGCGACTCGGACGTGCGGGAGCGCGTTCTTGCCGCCACACGCGAGATGCTTCGAGAATCGCGGAGCGCAGCGGAGCGATTCGAGGCGAAGCCTCTCGGGGGCTTGGGGGGCGGAGCCTCCCATCTCGATCGAGAATCGCGGAGCGCAGCGGAGCGATTCGAGGCGAAGCCTCTCGGGGGCTTGGGGGGTGGAGCCCCCCATCTCAATGGCACGAGCGCCCGGCGGCAGGCAGTCGACTTCGACCCTCGCGCGCTGGCAGATCGTGTCATCGTGCGCGACCGCGAGAAGCGCGATGGGACGGCGCGCGCCAATCGCGTGCTTCTGCACCCGCTGTTTGGTCCCCTCATCTTCCTCACCGTCATGACTGCGCTTTTTTCGGCGGTGTTCCTCGTGGCCGACCCCGCGTCGAGCGCGCTCGATGCGCTCATTGGCCGCGCGTCGGCGATGATCACGCACGCTCTCGGTGACCACTGGTGGACGTCGCTCGTGTGCGACGGCATCCTCGGTGGCGCGGGGACGGTGCTCGCGTTCCTCCCGCAGATCGTCGTGCTCACGGTCGCGCTCGAGATCATCGACGCCTCGGGCTACCTCGCGCGCGGCGCGTTCATCGTCGACCGCGTGCTTCGTCTCGCTGGCCTGGGTGGGAAGTCGTTCGTACCGTTGCTGACGGCCCATGCGTGTGCGGTTCCCGCCATCGCTTCCACGCGCATCGTCCGCGACCCGAAGCAGCGCCTGCGCACGCTCCTCGTCCTCCCGCTCATGACGTGCTCGGCACGCATCCCGACATATGCGCTGCTGATCGCGGCTTTCTTTCGTCATCGGGGAGCTCTCTTTCAGGCGGCGATCTTCGTGGGTCTCTACACGGCCGGCATCGTTTCGGGTTTCGTGGCTTCGCTCGTGATCGGCAAGACCACCGAGCGAAGAGGCTCGCGCTCACTGCCTCTCGTGCTCGAGATGCCGGCGTATCGAACCCCTCAACCGCGCGTCGTTCTCCGGATGGCATCGCGTGCGTGTGGTCGGTTCTTGCGCGAGGTCGGGACGGTGATCGTGATCGCATCCGTCGCGCTCTGGGTGCTTCTGAAGGTTCCGACGCCGGGTGCGCCGCACGATGCGAATCACAGCGTCGCCGCGACCATCGGTCATGGGCTCGAGCCCATCACGCGACCGCTTGGGTTCGATTGGCGAATCAACGTCGGGCTCATCGGCAGCTTTGGCGCACGGGAGCTCATGGTGAGCACGCTCGGCGTCACGTACGGTGTCGAGCAAGGCAGAAACGCCGACGTGAAGCCTCTCGCCGATCGCCTCGGGAGCGATCCCGCGTATTCCACTGGCACGGCCCTCGCGCTAATGGCGTTCTTCGTGCTCGCCTGCCAGTGCATGAGCACCGTCGCTGCGCTTCGTCGTGAGACCAAGGGGTGGAAGGTGCCCGTGCTGGTCCTCGGATACACGTACGCCGCTGCGTACGTCGCTGCGCTCGTCGTCTATCAAGTCACGCACGCGCTCGCCTAGAACCAATGCGAAAGGGAACCGCGAGCCGCACGGCGATGTGGGTTGCGGCGATGCGCGCTCTCGCAGAGCTCGACGACCCCGCCATCGTGCACGACGCACTCGCCGCGGACCTCTTGCCCTTCGGCTATCGAACCATCATCCGTGCAGCGCAGCTGACACCCGGTGTGAGTCGGGCGGTGCTGCGTGCGCTCGCCCGGGCGACACGCAACTTGTCGCGCCATCTCGCGTTCAGGACGCGCGCCATCGACGATGCCGTGTCGACAGAGGCGCGCGCGGGCTGTGACCAGCTCGTTCTCCTCGGTGCCGGGTTCGACGCCCGCGCGTGGCGGTTGCCGGCGCTGGCGAACGTGACGGTGTTCGAGGTCGACCATCCCGACACACAAGCCAAGAAGCGCGCTGGCATTTCCGAGTGCAACGCCCTCGCACACAAGGTGAAGTGGGTCCCCATCGATTTCGCGCGTGAGACTCCGGCGCTCGTGCTCGAGCGCGCTGGGCACGACGCGTCTCGCCGGACGACGTTCGTGTGGGAGGGCGTCACGATGTACCTCGCAAGAGACACCATCGAAGCGACCCTCGCCGCCGTTGCGCGACGAGCAATGCCAGGCTCGTGTCTCTCCATGACGTATCACGACGCGGCGTTTCGCTTCGAGCTCGTGATGCTCACGGGGATGGTGCGGATGGCGGGCGAGCCTTTCCGCACCCGCCTCCACCCAAGTGAAGTCCGTGAGCTTCTTGCGCGTCACGGCTTTTCAGTCGAGCGAGACGAGGGATCGGACGATTGGAGCGAGCGCTACCTCGGCGAGAGCGGCTACCGCAGCGGTGAACGGCTCGTCATTGCCCGCAAAGCCAGCGCGGATTGACGTTATTCATCGATTGATTATGATACGTCGATGAATGCAGACTTTGGCTGCTGCGGCTGACCTTTTCGGGCTCTTCGCCGAGCCGACGCGCGTGCGCCTCTTGCGCTTGCTCGGCGAGCACGAGCTATCGGTGGCCGAGCTCGTGGAGGTCACGGAAGTCCCCCAGTCGAGCGTCTCGACGCACCTCGGCAAGCTCCGAGAAGCGGGTCTCGTGCGCGACCGCAAGAACGGCACGTCGACGTACTACGCGCTCGCGCCGAACATGCCACGAGGGGCGCGGCTCGTCTGGGACGTCGTGTCGAACGGCGTGAGCGACGCCGTGCTCGCGAGCGACCGTGCGCACGCAACCCAGGTCCTCCGCGCGCGGCGCGAGGGGTTTCCCGAGTCCATCGCCGGCGAGATGGAGCGGCACTATTCACCGGGCCGCACGTGGGAATCGCTCGCGCTGTCGCTCCTCGGGCTCTTGCGGCTCGGGCGGGTGCTCGACGTCGGGGCGGGAGATGGCTCGGTTGCCGAGATGCTCGCGCCGCGCGCTCGGGCAGTGACGTGCATCGATTCCAGCGACGCGATGGTCGAGGCTGCGAAGAAGCGGCTCGCGCGCCTCGATCACGTCGCTGTGGTGAAGGGCGACATGCACGCGCTCCCATTCGAGGACGCGAGCTTCGACCAAGTCCTCATGCTCAACGTGCTCGTCCACTCCAGCGCTCCTGCGAAGGCGGTATCGGAAGCGGCGCGCGTGCTCGCACCTTCGGGGGACATCGTCGTCGTGACGCTCGACGCGCATGATCGCAAGGACGCAGCGCGATCGTGGAGTCACGCTCAGCTCGGCGTCGCCCCCGCGAGCCTCCGCCGCTGGATGACTCGCGCGGGTCTGACAGTGGACCGATGCGAGGTGGTGACACGCGAGCGGCGTGCTCCGCGGTTCGGTGTCGTCGTGGCGTCCGCCAGGAAAAACACATGAACACCCTCGAAACACTTCGCTCGATCGGCAAGCGGCGCATTCTCGTCATCGACGGCGCCATGGGCACGATGATTCAGCAGCATGGGCTCGCCGAAGCCGACTACCGCGGTGCTCGCTTCGCGAATCACGCGCGCGATCTCAAGGGCGACAACGACCTGCTCTCGATCACGCGACCCGACGTGATTCGAGGCATCCACGCGGCGTATCTCGATGCAGGCGCTGACATCATCGAGACGAACACGTTCAACGCGACGCGGCTCGTGCAATCAGACTACGGGCTCGAGAGCGTCGTGCACGATGTCAACGTCGCCGCAGCCGAGCTCGCCAAGGAAGCAGCGCACGCTGCCGAAAAGAGGGATGGGCGTCCGCGTTTTGTCGCCGGCGCCATCGGGCCGACGGGCAAGACGCTCTCGCTCTCGCCGAAGGTGGATGACGCTTCGTTTCGCGCCGTGTCGTTCGACGAAGTTCGGCAGGCGTACGCCGAGCAAGTGACGGCGCTGATGAGCGGGGGCGTCGACCTGCTGCTCGTCGAGACGATCTTCGACACGCTGAACGCGAAGGCCGCGCTCGTCGCCATCGAAGAGATCTTCGAAGCGCGCAAGGTGCGGCTCCCGGTGATGATCTCGGTGACCATCACCGATCAGAGCGGGCGGACGCTCTCGGGGCAGACCATCGACGCGTTCTGGGTGTCGGTCTCCCACGCTCGGCCATTCTCGATCGGCGTCAATTGCGCGCTCGGTGCCGCGCAGATGCGGCCGTACGTCGAGCGTCTCTCGCGCATCGCCGACCCGCTCGTGAGCGCGTATCCGAACGCAGGGTTGCCGAACCCGCTCGCTCCGACCGGATACGACGAGCTTCCCGAGCAAACCGCCTCGCAGCTCGCCGAGTGGGCGAGCGACGGCCTCGTCAACATCGTCGGCGGGTGCTGCGGAACGACGCCCGATCACATTCGCGCCATCGCGCGCGCAGTGGAGAAGAAGGCTCCGCGCACGCCAGCCGCGCCCGATCACCTGACGCGGTTCTCGGGGCTCGAGGTCTTCGAGATCAGGCCCGATTCGAACTTCAGCATGATCGGCGAGCGCACGAACGTCACCGGGTCGAGCAAGTTCGCCGACCTCATTCGCAAGGGCGACTTCAACAAGGCGTGCGAGGTCGCGCTCGACCAGGTGAGAGGCGGCGCCAATCTGCTCGACGTCAACATGGACGAAGGGATGCTCGACGGCGAGCGCGCGATGGCGAAGTTCCTCGACATCGTCGCGACCGAGCCCGAGATCGCGCGGCTGCCCATCATGATCGACAGCTCGAAGTGGAGCGTGCTCGAAGAGGGGCTCAAGCACGTCCAGGGCAAGAGCGTCGTCAACTCGATCAGCCTCAAAGAGGGTGAGGAGGAGCTCCTTCGCAAGGCGCGCCACGTGAAGCGCTTCGGCGCGGGCGTCGTCGTGATGGCGTTCGACGAAAAAGGCCAGGCCGACACCGTCGAGCGCAAGGTGTCGATTTGCCAGCGCGCGTATCGCCTCCTCACCGAAGAGGCGGGCTTCGCCCCGGAGGACATCATCTTCGACCCGAACGTGCTCGCCATCGCGACGGGCATCGAGGAGCACAACGCCTTCGCCAAGGCGTTCATCGAGGCCGCGCGCGTCATCAAGGCCACGTGCCCAGGCGTGAAGATCTCCGGCGGCATCTCGAATCTTTCGTTCTCGTTCCGCGGCAACAACGTCGTTCGCGAGGCAATTCACACGGCGTTCTTGTTCCACGCCATCAAGGCCGGGCTCGACATGGGCATCGTCAACGCTGGGCAGCTCGGGGTCTACGAGGACATCCCGAAGGAGCTGCTCGAGCACGTCGAGGACATCATCTTCGATCGCAGACCCGACGCGACCGAGCGCCTCGTGGAGCTCGCCGAGCGTGTGAAGGGCGCCGGCAAGAAGAAGGAGCTCGATCTCAGCTGGCGCGACACGCCAGTGCAAAAGCGGATCGAGCACGCGCTCGTCGCGGGCGTCGTCGAGTTCATCGAACAAGACGCAGAGGAGGCGCGCAAGCTCTACGGCAAGCCACTCAGCGTGATCGAAGGCCCGCTGATGGACGGGATGAAGATCGTCGGCGATCTCTTCGGTGCCGGGAAGATGTTCCTGCCGCAGGTCGTGAAGAGCGCTCGCGTGATGAAGCGCGCCGTCGCGTACCTCGAGCCGTTCATGGAGAAGGAGAAGCAGGAGGGGTCGCACAAGGGTCGCGTGCTCCTCGCGACGGTCAAAGGCGACGTTCACGACATCGGCAAGAACATCGTCGGCGTCGTGCTCGCGTGCAACAGCTACGAGGTGATCGATCTCGGCGTGATGGTGTCCTGCGAGACGATCCTCAAGACCGCGACGGAGAGGAAGGTCGACGTCATCGGGCTCTCCGGGCTCATCACGCCGTCGCTCGACGAGATGACCTACGTCGCCAAGGAGATGCAGCGCCAGCACTTCGATCTGCCGCTTCTCATCGGAGGCGCGACGACGAGCCGCCAGCACACGGCTGTGAAGATTGCGCCGAGCTACGAGCAGGCGACGGTGCACGTGCTCGACGCGTCGCGCGCGGTCGGTGTCGTCTCGTCGCTGCTCGACGTGGACAGGAAGCGCGAGCTCGTGAAGACGAACGCAACGGAGCAAGCCATGCTTCGGGATCTTCACGCGAACAAGGCCGGCAAGGAGCTCACGCCTTACGCCGAAGCGAACAAGACGCCGCAGCGCATCGTGTGGCGCAAAGAAGACGTGTCCACGCCGGATTTCATCGGTGCGCGAAAGGTCATGAGCGTCCCGCTCGACGAGGTCGCGAAGTACATCGACTGGACGTTCTTCTTCGCGGCTTGGGATTTGGCCGGCAAGTACCCCGAGATCCTCTCCCACCCCCAGCGAGGCGCCGCGGCCCGCGATTTGTTCGACGCAGGGAAGAAGATGCTGGGCTCCATCATCGCTGCGCGTTCGCTCGAGGCTCGCGCGGCGTTCGGGTTCTTCCCGGCGCACGCCGAGGGCAACGATGTCGTGCTCTTCGAGGACGAAGACCGGCACCACGAGCTCGCGCGGTTCTTCTTCTTGAGGCAGCAGCTCAAAGGAGACGTGCATCGTTGCCTCGCCGACTACGTCGCGCCGCTGGGCTCCGATCTTCGCGACTACGTCGGAGGCTTTGCCGTCACCATCCTCGGAGCCGACGTGCTCGCGAAGGCGTACGAGGAAAAGCTCGACGACTACAGCGCGATCCTCGTCAAGGCGCTCGCCGACAGGCTCGCCGAGGCGCTCGCCGAGATGATGCACGAGCGGGCCCGCCGCGCTTGGTACGGCAAGGGTGAAGCCCTCGACGCTCCCGCGCTCATCGACGAGAAGTATCGCGGCATCCGGCCGGCGTTCGGGTATCCCGCGTGCCCCGACCATCGGGACAAGAGCACGCTCTTTCGGATTCTTTCAGCCGAGGACGTCGGCGTGCGTTTGACGGAGCACTACGCGATGCTCCCCGCGTCGAGCGTGAGCGGCATCTACCTCGGCCACCCAGAGGCGCGCTACTTCAACGTCGGCCGCATCGGACACGACCAGCTCGAAGACTACGCGCGGCGCCGCGGCGAGAGCATCGTGGAGTGCGAGAAGTGGCTCGCGCCGAACCTGTGACGCGCTCTAGAACGCGTAGCCGATGCTCGCTCCGAAGAGCCACGTGAAGGTGTCGAGGTTGAAGGTCTCGCCGAGCACCCCCTGCGACGTGACGCCGTATCGAAACGACGGCAGGTTGATGTCGACGAGCAGGTGGCCATACTTGACCAAGATGCCGATGAGATCGAAACGGGCCTGAAAAAAGACGTCGCCGTTCGTGTTGCCGGTGAAGAGACCGAGACCCAACCCAATCGGGTAAAAGACCTGAAGGCCCTGCGCTTCATAGAGCTTGATGAGGTAGCGGTAAGCCACGTTGAACTGGAACGTCGGGCCGGGGTTGCCGCTCGCCAAGTCCCAGAAGTACGTCATCGGCGAGAGCTCCAAGCTGAGCTCGTTGGGGCCGATGACGACACCACCGCGGACCCCCAAGAGGAATGCCCCGTCGGTATTGCCGGTCTGGAACTGCCCGTTGGCGCCGACGCCTCCAAGCACGGGGCCGCCCAAGATGGTGAGCGCGATGAACGGGTGCGGCTGGCCGTCATCGAGCTTGAAGCTCATCCACTCGTCGCTGCCGGCACCCCCGCCTCCACCACCGTGAGATGCGCCGATTGTCGTCGTGCACTTGCCGCCGATGCACCGGAGCTCGCCGCCGCAGTCGCTCGTGGCGCCGCAGGTCTGCCCCTCGTGCTCGTCGGTGCAGAGCAGGTTGACGCACTTGAGGCCGTTCTTGCAGTCGGCGCGTGCGCGGCACGACTCGCCGGCGCCACCGAGGTTATTGGGCGGCGGTGGAGGTGGAGGAGCGCTTGCGTCCTGCCCGAACGCGAAGCTCGAAAAGCCCAGCACACACACGAACACGGAGACTGCGAGGGACCGAAAGAGCATGAGCTAGGTGTACATCAAAACGCGTAGCCAAGGGTCGTGCCGAACAGCCAGTCGAGGACGTGGAACTGCGTGCCCGACGTATCCGTGATGGCGTAGCGGAAGCTCGGTAGATGGAGATCGATGACGAGGTGTCCGACTTGGATGGCAGCTCCGAGCAAGTCGGCGCGCAGCTGAAAGTAGACGAGGCCGTTGGTGTTCGGACCGCCGACCACCGTTCCCGCACCGAAGCGGAATGGGTAGTAGACGTGCACCGAGCCGC
Organism: uncultured Acidobacteriaceae bacterium; assembly: GCA_963747045.1. Lineage (GTDB taxonomy): Bacteria > Acidobacteriota > Terriglobia > Terriglobales > Acidobacteriaceae > Bog-257. Next base: position 29,438 of record CAVVDN010000034.1, read on the forward strand.
TCTTGGCGAGCGGAACGAAGTAGGCGTAGCTCGCGGTCATCTCGAACACCGTCCCGCTCGTGGCCGCGAAGCCACTGCCGGACCCGTCGCAGACGTAAGTGCTCGGCGCAAATTCGACGAGGAGCTGATGGTTGCCGATGAAGAAGCCCCCATCGAGCGCGAAGAGGAACGCACCGTCGAAGGTACCGAAGTTGCCGCTCGCACCGACGCCGTTCGTACCCGTCTCCCCGGTGACGTCGAAACCGCCGCCGAACGTGACGCCCATGAATGGGTGCAGCGCACCATCATCGAGATCGAGCCCGCGGTCCGCGGCTGGGTGCGCCGCGGCAAGCGCGGTCGTGCATTTACCGGCGATGCACTTGAGCACCCGGCCACATTCGCGCGTGGCGCCGCATGCTCGGTCTTCATGCTCGTCGGTGCAAAGCTCTTTCAGGCACTTGAGGCCGGGCTTGCACTCCGAGCGTGCGCGGCACGATTCACCTGGCTCGCCAAGCCCTTCGACACTGGATCCGCCGGGGTCGGTCTGGGCGTATGCGGAGGCCGAGAGCAGCAACGCGCTCCCGAACGCGAGCCCGCGCATCAGCGGTTCTTCGAGAAGTCTTCGAGCGCTTCGATCACGTCGTCGTCGGCGGTGTCGCTCGGGACGACGTGGATCTGCCCGTCCACGTCGTCTTCGGAGAGGATGACGATCTCGGGATCGCCGTCCTCGGCGCCTCCTGGCGGAGGGGCGGACGGTGGGTGACGGACGAGCACGGGGACGCGCGGAACGGCGACGGCGCCCGCGTCGAGCGCGCACGAGATGACAACGCCAGCGATGTTGTCGCGCGCGTCGCGCTCGAGCGCCTTGGCGACGAGGGTGCGGACAATCTCGTCGGACGAATCAATCCACCGCGAGCACGTCGCTGATCGTGTCCTCGTCAATCGTGTCGGAGAGGCCGTCGCTGCACATGAGGTACTTGTCACCCGCGAGCATGCGGTAGCTCCGCACCGAGACGCGCACGTTGGGCTCCATCCCGAGCGCGCGCGTGACCACGTTGTGGGGGAGCTTGGCGAGCGCCTTGTCGTCGATGTCCGGGCGCATCTCGAGCGCGTCGTTGATGAGCGAGTGGTCGTGCGTCATCTGCTCCAGCATGCCCTCGCGCCACCGGTAGCAGCGGCTGTCACCGACGTGCGCGATGTGGACTTGGCCCGTCTTCGGGAAGAACGACATCGCGACGGCGGTCGTCCCCATTCCGCGGAGCTTGTTCGACGTCTTGGCGATCTCGAGGATGTCGTCGTTGGCCTTCTGCAAGCTCGCGGCGAGGCGACGCGCGGCGATCGACAAGCCAAACGCGTCGAGGTCGGGCTCTTCGGCACCGTGGCCAGTCGCCTCGAAGAAGTTCGCGATGGCGGTCGTCGCGAGGGCGCTCGCGACGTTGCCCGCGTTGTGGCCACCCGCTCCGTCCGCGAGGATGAAGAGGCTGAGATCGGGCCGGAGGAGTATCGCGTCCTCGTTGTGGCGGCGCACCTTGCCAATGTCGGTGGCACCGGCTGCCGTGAGCTTCAGCGGGAGGAAGAACCGCGTCGGATCCACCATGGCCGCGCACGATACCATCCTGCTGCGCGTCGGGGAGCAGATAACATCCCCGTCCATAGGCCATGCAAAGAACCATCGTCATCGGCGATCTGCATGGCTGCTACGACGAAGCCGTCACGCTGCTCGATCGCCTCGCGGTCACGGGACAAGACCGCGTCATCTTCGCCGGGGACCTCGTCGACCGCGGCCCGAAGCCCCGCGAGTGCGTCGAGCTCGCGATGTTGTCGGAGTGCGTCCTCGGCAACCACGAGGAAAAACACCTCCGTGACACGAGCGATGGTCGACGTGCCCTTCGGGCTGTCGGCTCGCCTGCGGCGAGACCTCAGGACCCCGGGACACGCCGCGCCCTGCTCGCCGAGCATTACGCGTACTTCGCGAAGCTCCCCACCTTCATCCGGCTACGCGAGCACGGCGCCGTGGTCGTTCACGCTGGCGTGATGCCGGACGTCCCCATCGAGGCGCAGGACCCGTATCACCTGTTACACGCTCAGTGCGTGCACCCACCCGAGAAGAAGAGCTACTGGCCGTCGAAGGCTCCCGAAACGCACACGTTCTGGACGAACCACTGGCGCGGACCCGAGCGCGTCATCTTCGGGCACACCGTCGTCGACAAGCCGCTCGTCTTGCCGCACGCCGTCGGCATCGACACGGGTTGCGCCTTCGGTGGCCCGCTCACCGCCCTTGTCCTTCCCGGTTGGCACATCGTCAGCGTCCCCTCGAAGCAGCCCAAACGGGAGCAGCGCGGCGTCGCCAAATATCGCCTCCATGGCGACGTCCACGCATTCTCGTGAGGATTGCCGCCAAGACGCCAAGACGCCAGAAGAGAAGAGACAGGTGAGCCTGTCCGCAAAGTGCTTGAAATCCTTTCATTGGAAGTCGGAAAGCGCAAACTCGTCGTGGGAACGGCTTCCGACGACGAACGAAAGAGATCCCACGATGTGGAAAGAGATCCCACGACGTGGGAAAGGTTTCCGACGACGAATGAAAGCTCCCCCGCTTCGATACGGAGGAGCCGTTACAACATATCGAAACAATTGATCGTTCGAGGATCCCGCGCGCGTCAGAACCCAAGTCTCTCTCTTGGCGTCTTGGCGTCTGGCGGCTCTCTCCCATCTCCCCTCGAATGAGGTTTGCTGCTCGACAATCGCGCCCGTTGATTTAGCGTCCCGCGCATGGGCGAGATCGGTGACGCAATCAACGAGGCGGTCGACAAGGCGCGCGAGTCCAAGCTCAACACGGTCGTCGCCGTGTGCGTGGCGCTCGTCGCGACGTTCATGTCGCTCTGCAACGTGAAGGCCTCGAACATCGTCCAGCAGATGAGCCAAGCGCAGGCGAGCGGCGTCGATCAGTGGGCGTACTACCAATCGAAGAGCACCAAGGCGAACATCGCCGACGCCGCCGCCGACCAGCTCACGCTCCAGCGCGACATGACGCCGAACCTCACGGCCGATCAGAAGCAAAAGTTCGACGACGCGATCCAGAAGCAACGCGAGTCCGCGAAGCGCTATGAGAAGGAGAAAGAGGACATCAAGGGCAAGGCGGAGGGCTTCGAGAAGGCCCGTGATGCCCTCGACGTGCACAACGATCAGTTCGACATGGCCGAGGCGCTCATGAGCGTGGCCATCGCCCTGCTCGGCGTGACCGCCCTCACCCAGAAGCGGTGGATGCTCTTCGTCGCCGGGACGTTCGGCGTCTTCGGGGCGTTCATGGGCGTCGCGGGGTTTGCCAAGCTCTCCGTTCACCCGGAGTGGCTCGCGCGTTTGCTGACCTGAGGTACATTCGGGGCATGTGCCGCAACATTCGCGTTCTTTTCCACTTCGAGCCGCCGACCACCCAAGACGAGATGCGCGCGGCGGCCCTTCAATACGTGCGCAAGGTGACGGGCACGCAGAAACCCAGCGCGCAGGACCAAGCGGCGTTCGCCAAGGCCATCGACGAGGTCGCGGCGTCGACCGAACGAGTGCTGGCTGCGCTCCATCCACGAGGCCCCGCACGCACCCGCGATGGCGAGCGCGAGAAGGCTCGCGCCAAATGGAAGAAGCGGGAGCAGCAGCTCGCCAAAGCGCCCGTGCCTTGAGTATCGGCGAATAGCCGTGCTATCGCTCTCCGCGCGCCGTGACGCGGGGAGACCGCGGCGAACCGGCGCGTATAAAATCGCCCATGCAGCCGCCCGGATACCCCCCGAACCCCTACGGTGCGCCTCCTCCGCAGTACGGAGCGCCTACGCAGCCATCCCCCCAATACGGTCAGCCGCCGCAATACGGTCAGCCGCCCTATCCGCAGCAAATGCAGGGGCCGCCACCGAAGAAGTCGTCCGCTGGGTTGATGATCGGGTGCGGCGTCGCCGCCGTCATCTTGCTCGGCCTCGGTGGTGCCGGAGGCGTCTACGCCTACATGCACATGAAGCGGGGCTCGATGCCCGTCGAAGCCAACAAGCTTCCTTCCCAAACGCGCGAGATCAACACACGCGTCATCCCAGCCGCGCGCGAGCCGAACGATCGCATCAAGAAGATGTATCTCGCGTCCGAGCTCGGCGTGGCGTTCTGCTCGGGGCAGCGCGATCCGTCGAGCAAGCTCGAGAACCTGGGGACGTGGGGCTCGAAGTCGGCCAGGGAGTTCTTCAATCCGGCCAACCTCGACAGCGTCCGCGGCGTGCTCGAGTGTGGGAGTCAGCTCGCCACGAGCCTCGACGACACGCACTTCTCGTACATCACGTTCGACGCGGAGGACGAGGCGAACAAGGAGTCGACGAAGAAGCAGCACATCAAGGTCGGTCACTTCAAGATGAAGACGATGCCCACGTCGGAGGGCTACACGTCGGTGTCGTTCGGCACGATTCGCGGGCTTCTGCCAGACGACGGTGCCGACGTACGCGAAGTCCACCTCGACCTCGTCGTTCCTCGCCTCACCGCTCCCGTCGTCGACCGTGACCGCACCCCCCACGACGACGTCGTGTACGGACAAGAGCGACGCCGCGTTCGTCGTCGGCAGCACGTGGTTCTTGGGCACGAAGGTCGCGCTCGACGAGTTCTCGAAAGGCTTCATCGTCCCGAAGGCCACGCTCGGCACACGCGTCGCCGCGCTTCAGGACGCGTTCACCGAGACGTCGGGCCTTCCCCAGGTGTCGCTCGAGGCCGAGCCGAAGACGTCGAAGGACTACCTCGAGTACCCCTGCGAGTTCGCGGCGTCGGAGATGGGCATCCACTGGTCCGCGCCTTCGAGCACGACGACCGGCAGCGGCACCACGGGGCTCGGCAGCCTCGGCACCGCGACCGACACGGGCGCCATCAAGTCGCGCGATGACTTCATGCAAGCGTGCTTCCCGGGCAAGTCGGACGGCAAGCTCATCGAGGAGATCGACGCGAAGATCCGCGCCATCGCCTTCGAGACGGATCCCGACTACGTCGACAGCGGCGTTCTCGCGGGCAACCTCATCCTCGTCACGCGCGACGAAGAGGCGGCGACGTCCGCCGAGCGCGCGGTGAAGGAGCTCGTCAGCGATTGGAAGTCGCAAATCGAGCTCAACGCTCCCAAGCTCATCAAGGCCGGCAAGGACCAGGCGTCGAGCATCCACCAGCACAAGTTCGTCGCGGTGTCGGACACGTACTTCCAGGCGTTGTCGCTGATGAAGGTCACGACGAGCGGCCGCACGGTGAAGATCTCGTTCAAGGCCTCGTTCACCAAGGAAGACCAGCAGGAGCTGAAGGACGAGGACACCAAGGCCACCGACAAGCGCTTGCCCGTCACCGAGATCCTCGAGGCCATCCGCGACAAGAAACCCATCCCGCAAGGCTCGCTCGCGAAGCTCGTTGGGCCATCGTGGGCGGCGTACCTGCTCATGCCGCCACTCCCGCCCACGCCGCCTTCACCGAAGGTGACGCTCACGACCGAGGAGTGCAAAGCCGTGCAGACCAAGCTCGGGTCGGTCCACATGTCCGACCTGCCAAGCAGCGGCGACTCGACCAAGGCCTACATGGACCAGAAGTACGCCCTCTGCACGTACAAGCCACCGGAAGTCACGACCGTGCAGCGAACCTGCCTGGCGACCTTCATCACCACCGCTGACTACGTCGCTTGCGTGGGCGGCGACTCGAGCGATCCGCGCACGCCGCCCGAAGCCGAGTTCGGCAAGCTGAAGTAGGACTACTACGCCGGCTTCTGAAGCAGCGCTTCAACTGGTGCCGTGAGAGGCCCAGCTCATCGGCCGCCTTCTGCTTGTTGTTGTCGTGGCGAGCGACGGCTGCCCGAGCCTCCTCGACTGTGCACTTCACCGTTGCGATCGTGCGGCGCTTCCGCCACTGGATGTCCGGCGACGTGGGTTTGCGCAGCACGCCGTCGCGGGACTCGGCGATGGACGCGCTGATCATCGTGCGCATCTCGTTGACGTTCGTCCGATAGGCCTGGTCGAGCATCGCGTCGATGAACGCGGGGTCGAAGGTCACGTCGGGCGACGATCTCCCCGGTGCCGTGCGCAGCGACCGGCGGGCCGGAGCGTCCTTCGACTTCTCTGCGACCTCGAACACCTACGCGCCGCACCCGGAGAGCGCGTGGAGCGCGTTGGCGCACGCTTCCTTTCCCGTGCCGCTCTCGCCGAGCACGAGCACTGGCGAGCCCGTGCGCGCGAGCTTGGCGAGAAAGGACAGCTCCATGAAATCGAAGCTCACTGCCGAATCCCAAACGAAGAAACGAAAAAGAACTTCGCCAAAGCCCTTGCCCACGCCACCGGTTCAGAGTCTATTTTGGTGCTGAGTCAAAGGAGAACAAGCGGTCCAATTGAGAACAAGCGGTCCTAGCGTCGCGTGGGCCGAGCACACCCTGCTCGAAAATACCCGCTCGCGGGCCAACGACGAAAGTGTATGCCTTCGCGCGCGTCTCCAGCGCGGGCGCGAAGTGCGCTTCGAGTCGCAGCTCCGCACGACGCACGTAGTCGTTGCCTCAACCCGGCATCGCCTCGAGGATCTGCCGCGCGAAATCGCGGACGTCTTCGTTCTCGTCGCTCGCGAGCTCGCGAAGAGGCTCCGATCGACCCGCATCGCTTTGCGTAGCTGAGTCGTGCCACGCGTGTTGATCGATCCCGAACTCGGATATTCGGACCGTGGCGAAGCCGCGAATGATGTCGAGGATCTCGACCGCAAGGCGTTCCGGCGCGTGCGACAGCGCGAGCGCGATGAACGGATAGGCGGGCAACGCCGCCGACGACAGATACGCGTGCTGATGACAGAGCGAGGCCCAAAGGTGGTCGGCCGCTCCCATCGCTGACTCGAGATCACCGAACAGTAGCCGACGCAGATCCGTCGGTACCGCCGCGCCGTCCGAATACGCCGTTTGGTACTCGGACCACTCGACGCGACCGACCCCCGCCTCGATTTCGTCACGACGCGAAGCGAGCGCGGGCGCGTATGGTGACGGCCATTCGCTACGCGCTTCGAGCCGATGCGAAGAGCCGCTCGACCATCCGTTCGCGCGCGCCCGCTCGCGTAGCGCGCGGAAGTGTTCCGCGCGCTCCTGCGGCGACACGAGCAAGGGTGGTTTCACCTTCTCCATCCGGCGGAGACATTACCCCCTCAAGCGCACTTGTCGATTCCCCGAGCGCCGCACAACCGCGCGGTCGAGTCGGCCATGCGGGCGTCGCTCGGCTCCGAACGAGCGGAAGCCTTCTTGAAGTACGCGGAGGAACATCCCGCCGAGGTCCTCATCGCGATCGACGACAAGACGGCCTCCGTGATCCGCGAACTTGAGCAGCAGGGGCGCCAGGCTCGGCGGTCGTTGGGTCGGGGCCGCCGTCGGCACGAAGTTCAAGTTCGTGGCGAAGCCGCGGCCGGGTTGGCGCGGATGGGTGGATCGCGAAATCCTCGAGGGAGGCCCTGCGCGGCGCGCGAGCCCTCTCCTTCGCTACTCTTGGGTCGGCGATGAAGGGTGCCGCAGATGGTGACTCTCGTGGCGCACACGCGTGCGGACGGTACGTTCTCGCTCTCGGATGCGGTCGCACGGAGCGAGCTCGCCAGCGCTCAAGTGGTGCCGCGGCCGTTACATCGACGACATGCGGCAGCTCGCCCGGTTCGACCCACCCGCGACGTTGAGCGGCGAGCCGCGACTTGCAGAACTTTGTCGAGATTGGTACGTTCATACTAGCATGAGCATCCTCGCAAAGTCGATTCGCGTGCTGGTTCTGGTTGCAGGTGCTGGGTGTGGAGCCGCGCCATCCTCCAACACGGCCGCAACAGCTTCTACACCTGCCGCCACGGAAACCGCGACCGCGGCCGACGCATGTCCAGCTCCCAAGGTCTCCAAGGACGCTTGCGCGGCGGTGATGGTGTACGTCAAGGTCGGCGCTGCGTGTTGCGCATACGCCGATCCATGTGTCGCCGCGGATGGGCGACGGTTCAACGACGCCAAGTGCGTCGACCCCAGCCACTGAAGGAATGCACGCGTGGTGGTCTGCTCGGCGCGGGCCTTCGACGTGAGGAGCTGCTTGCGCAACGTCGCTCATGTCCCTCGTCGACAACCGATGGGTCTGGCCAGATCTGCCAAAACGGAACGTGCGTAGCCGGATGCAATGCCGACTGGGAATGCCCAGGTGTTACGACGATATGCATCGGCGGGCAGTGCCAATAGTTGGCGAGACAAAGACATGAACAAGGCAGCTGCGGCTCTCGGGATCTCGCGGTACGCCCTCGCTCGGCGACTCGGACGTTACTGACGGACGACGTCCCCTTGTGCTCGGCGAGTCGCGCAATCTCGACGGCCGACGTCCCCTCGTGCGCGGCGAGTGTCCAGTTCTTTTCGGACGTCGTCGTGTTGTTCTCGGCGGTTGTCGTGTTGTTCTCGGCGGTTGTCGTGTTGTTCTCGGCGAGATCATCTCGCGCGCTTCGACATCGGGCAAACGGTGGTGATTGCCGAGGCCGCATGTGTTGCCGTCGAAGCCATGGAAGGCACGGACGCAACCATCCTGCGCGCGGGCGAGATCATGAAGTCGCCGTCTCTCGGGGAAACGCCTTCAACTCTCAGCCGCGCGCTGACGGTGGTAAAGGTCGCCAAACCGCATCAGGATATGCGCTTCGATGTGCCGGTGATCGGGATGCACACCATCGAAACCATGAAGCAGGCCGGCGCAAGCTGCCTTGCGCTCGACGCCGGTCGCTGCCTGCTGCTGGACAAGGAACCTGCGCTGGCCGCAGCGAATGAGGCTGGAATCTGCATCATCGCGGAGAGTGCCTCCAGCCATATTCCGCACCGTGAATGACAGTGATGACGCCGCGGATCCATCTGGACAGCCCAACACTCGAGTGTGAATCGGAGTTCCTTGACGCTGTGCGCCTCAGCGAGACTCTCCACCGGCCCTGGATTTTCTGTCCGCAAAATCACGAAGAGTATTCGGGGTATCTGGGCCGCATCCGCAGTGGCCGAACGGTCCCGTTTCTCATTCGCCTCAACTCTGGCGGCCAGCTTGCCGGCGTCGTGAACGTGAGCGAGCCAGTGATGGGAGTATTTCGCAGTGCTTACCTCGGCTTCTACGCGTTCTCCGGCTTCGAGCAGCAGGGCTACATGACGGAAGGTTTAGCTCTCGTGCTTGACCAAGCGTTTGGCGAACTCGGATTCCATCGCCTGGAGGCCAACGTTCAGCCCGGCAATATCGCTTCCGGTAAGCTCGTCTCCCGCTTGGGATTTCGCAAGGAAGGTTTCTCCCCGCGCTATCTCTTCATCGACGGCGACTGGCGCGATCACGACCGCTGGGCCCTGTTGAGCGAGGAATGGCCGCGGGAGCGCGAGCGCCTTTTTGCCTCGTGGCGTGACAATGGGCGACAATCGCGAGATGCCTGATCCTCTGCGCGTCGGAGTCGTTGGTTGTGGAGTGTTCGGCCGCAACCACGCTCGCGTCTATCGCGACCTCGCAGCCGACCCATCACAGCAGATCGACTTCGTTGGTATCGCCGACGCGGACTTCGCACGCGCTCAATCGATCGCTAAGGAATTTGGCGTCCAGGCTTTTCGCACCGCTGACGAGCTCATTGCTGCCGGCATTCACGCCACTTCTGTCGCCGTTCCCACGGTCGCGCATCTCGAAGTCGGTCGGAAGCTCATGCAGAACGGCGTCGACGTGCTCATCGAGAAGCCGCTTGCCACGTCACTCGTCGAGGCCGATGAACTGATTGCGCTCGCCCGTCGATGCAATCGCATCGCCCAGACCGGTCATCTCGAGCGCTTCAATCCGGCCGTGCGGGCTACGGTACCGCTCATCACGCAGCCAATGTTTTTCGAGGTGCACCGGCTGAGCGTCTTCACTCCGCGTTCGCTCGACATCGACGTGGTCCTTGACCTGATGATCCACGACCTCGACGTTGTGCTGTCGTTCGTGAACTCCCCTGTCAAAGAGGTCCGCGCCGTCGGCCTCCCAATCCTTTCGAAGAAAGTGGACATCGCCAATGTGCGGATGGAATTCGAATCCGGCTGCGTAGCCAACTTTACCGCCAGCCGGGTCAGCACCGAGCGCGTTCGCAAGCTCCGCTTCTTCCAGCCGCACCAGTACGTTTCGCTTGATTACTCGCGCCAGGACGTGCTGGTACTTAGCGTCGAGGAGATGCCCACGGACGCTCTCGAACTCGACCCGTTCAATCCCGCCAGTGTGGCCGCCAGTGCCTTTCCGGGCATCACACCTTCAAAGCCCAAGGTCGAACAGCAAGAGCCTCTGCGGGCGGAACTCAGCAGCTTCCTGCGCGCGGTTCGCGAGCGTTCTGTGCCCGAGGTGACGCTGGAAGACGGAAGGCGCTCACTGGCCGCCGCGATGCAGATCCTGGAAGGTATCGCCGAACACACCCGTCGCGCGCATTTATCGGAATTGACTCGCGGATAAAGCTGGCCTAGGCTTTGGGATAAGATTACGCCTCAGTTCGATTGGGGTTATTAGCAACAAAACTCAAGAGCTGTTATGCCGGAAGAACTGGTAACCATCTCGAAATTTTTCAGCCTGGGCGAGGCCAAACTGGCGCAGGGCAAACTCGTCTCCGCAGGGGTCTCGGCGTTTGTCTGCGACGAGAACATGCACGCCTTGAACTGGCACATCGGCATGGCGTTGGGCGGCATTCGTCTGCAAGTGCCCGACAGCCAGGTAGTACGCGCCCTCGAGGTGCTGGATGATTTCGAGCCGGAGGAGCCAGGCGCTGCGACCATCGGTCAAATCGAAGACGATGATGACGAACTGGAAGAGGTCGCCTGCTGTCCTGAGTGCGAATCGCTGGAGATTCGTGAGGTGACCAGCACCAATCCCCAGACCGGCGCGCCGGCAACGGGAGCGCTGAAAACCCCGGATCCGCGCCAGATCGCATTGTGGTCGGGCGCCATTCCTTTCCCCCAGCCTCCCGCTGATGCGACGCGCCACTGGAAGTGCCTGATGTGTGGCTACACCTGGCGCGAAGCGGAGTAGAATCCGTCCAGCTAAGCTGAACATATAAAGCGCTTTGGGTTTGGTTACCCCAAATTCATCATCCCTCACCAGCGCAGCGAATCTAATACTGTACACAAGCAACAAATTGAGGCGCATAGTGCCGGTGTATAAACCTGATTTCGACATGACAGAGAAAGCACAATTGAAGAGGCGCTACATATTCGCCAGTGACTTTGACCAGACCTTGAGTTTCAACGACTCGGGCTATGTTCTGGCCGAGTTGCTGGGCATTTCGACCAGCGAATTCGAGCGCAAGACCGCCGGGATGACGGCGTTGAATCTGGTGCAGCAGGGCGGCGAACTGGCGTACTTGCTGTTGCATGATCCGGAGTTCCGCACTCGTGTGCGTCGCGAACACTTATACGAAGCCGGCAAGCACGTTCGGCTGAAGCCCAACATCGACCTCCTCTACCGCTACTTGTCGGAGGAAGTGCCGGGCTTCCACTTCGATTTCTACGTCATCTCCGCTGGACCGGTCGAAGTGATCCGCTCGGCGCTGGAGGGCATCATCCCGCCCGAGCACATTTACGGCACCGAGTTCGAATACAACGAAGACGGCGCCATCGAGCGTATCAAGCAGGTGACAGCCGGCTACGGCAAGGTAGCGGTCATCGATCGCCTGCTGGAGAACTTGAAGGTGGGTCCCGACCGTATCGTGTATGTGGGCGACGGCAGCTCCGACATTCATGTCATGCTGCACGTCAACCGGCGCGACGGGTTCACCATCGCGGTCTCGGAAAACAAGTATCTGGCGCCCATCGCGCGGCGCTCCGTCATTAGCGACAGTGCGCTCGCTATACTTGTGCCTGTCCTGGAAGAAGTCGTGCGCTGGGATTCCGCCAATATTCGCACGCTCTTTGAAGACAAGGGCCTGCTCATCCAGCAGTGGGACAAGGTACAGACCGATGTCCTGACGATCGTTCCCATCCCGATGCCGGAGGAAGAGCCTACTCCCGTGTCCCTGGTGGATTAGCAGCCCTGATTCGAATTCACAGAAAGCACTGTTGGACTCACAAAAGAAATCGTTCTGGCTTCTGTTTGGCCTGCTGAGCTGCGGAGCCTTCTTTCTTCCCTTCTGGTGGGGTGTCGCGGAGACATTCGCATCGTTGCTGGTCAGCTGGTGGATTATTTATCGCACCGGAATCTACTGAGCCGCCCGTAAGGGGCGGATTTCAGGCGCGCCGAATTCGCATTTGTGTTTGACCATACCGGCAGCGCGGCCTAACATTACGCGAACGGCGAGGTCTACCAGGATGCTCGCCGTTCAGCGTCCCTGATCGCGGTGATCGATGAAGAAAAAAGCTGCCCCGAAGAAAGCCACAGCCCGCAAGGCGAGTTCAGCCGCAACAAAACGCACTCCAGCCAAGAAGGCAGCGGCCGCAAGGAAGAAATCAAGCGCGCCGTCCGGGAAAGCGGCCGGCAAGCGCGCGGCGACGACGAAGCCGGCCGTCGCGCCAGTGCAGAAGCCGCCCGCCACATCCGGTGACCAGGGCAAGCTGAGCTTCAACCACGCCATGATCTATCTGAAAGACGTGGAGCGCGGGATCGCCTTCTACAAGGACTGGCTCGGCTTCAAATTGATCGAGGACTTTCGCCACGAGGGCAGGTCGGTCTACGCGCGAATGCTCGCCCCTGGCGGCGATGGGACGATCGCCTTGCACCAGGCCGGCCCGGGCGCTTCGGTAACCAGCGACGGCGTGCGGCTCTACTTCGAAGTCCCCGACCTCGACGGCTTTTGCCACAAGCTTCGCAAGCGCGGCTTTTACTTCACACAAATGCCGCAGATGATGCCCTGGGGCTGGCGGCACGCCTATCTCAACGACCCTGAAGGTCACGAGCTCAGCCTTTACTGGGCCGGAGACCTGCGCATGAAAAAAAGCGTGATGAAGGCCGCGAAGGGAGCGGAGGCCGCGCGATAGCCATCGCCGCGGGTTTGCAGCGGACTTATTCTGAGCAGCAACTCCGTTTTCATCTCTTCGGCCGCAGCGCAACAGACTTGGACGAAGCGGCAGCTTCAACAGGCAACTGGCAACCGGCAACTGACAACTACTCATCAAGTTGACCCTATTTGTCACGCGGCCTAACATTACCGCGAGCGGCGAGGTTTGGCGGATGGTCGTCGGCGAGACCGTTTCCCACTATCACATCGTGGGAAAACTCGGCGGTGGTGGCATGGGATTGGTCTATGACGCCGAAGACGTGCGTCTGGGCCGTCACGTCGCGCTCAAATTCATTCCCACCGACCTGGCCACCGATCCTAAAGCGCTGGAACGCTTCGTGCGTGAAGCTCGCGCCGCCTCCCAGCTCAACCATCCTGGCATCTGCACCATCTACGACATCGAGGACGATTCCAACGGGCAGCCCTTCATCGTCATGGAGAAGCTCGAAGGCGTGAGCCTGAAGGACCGGCTTCTCAGCGGCGAACCGCTCGATGTAGAAGAAATCCTCGACATCGGCATCCAGGTCTCCGACGCCCTCGTCGCCTGTCACGAAAAAGGCATCATCCACCGCGACATCAAGCCGGCCAACATTTTCATCACCAAGAGCGGGCAGGTTAAGATCCTTGACTTCGGTTTGGCGAAAATGGCGCCGGCGTTTGCCACAGGCGAATACGTCGCGCCTGACGATCCACTTTCCATCTCCGGCGACATCTTCGGGACGGCGGTCTACATGTCGCCCGAGCAGGCACGCGGCGAAGAGCTTGATCCGCGCACCGACATCTTCTCTTTGGGCAGCGTGCTGTATCAGATGGCGACGGGCAAGAAAGCCTTCGCCGGCAACAACACGGTCACCACGCTGGAGGCTGTCCTCAATCGCAAGCCCATCCCACCGCTGAAGCTCAATCCCAATCTGCCCGCCGACCTGCAAGGCATCATCGGCCGCGCCATGGAGAAGAATCGCGGCAACCGCTATCCCAGCGCGGTCGCGCTCAAGGCTGATCTTCAGGCGCTGAAACGCGAGACGGAGCCCGATCTGAGCGCCAGCGGGCGCCTGCGCTCGCCGTTTCCTTATCGCATTGCGACTAGCACATTCGAGTCCACCAGCCGCTGGCAGACGTATCTGCTGCTGGCGGTGAGCGGCGTGTTGATTATGGTGCTGACCGTCGCTGGTTTGTGGTGGTTCAAGCACCGCCCGGGCGCAGCTCCCGGTCCGAAGAACACCATTGCCGTGCTGCCGTTGCAAAACGTGAACGGCGACGTCAGCGTCGACTTCCTGCGATACGCTTTGGCTGACGAAATCGCCAACGTCCTGACCTACAGCCGCACGCTCGATGTGCGTCCCTCTTCGCTCACCCGTAAGTATTCCGGCAACGATGTCGATCCGGAGAAAATTGGCCGCGAATTGCATGTGGCCACCGTCCTCACGGGACATTTCCTCAAGCAGGGCGAGAACCTGCTGGTGACGCTGGAAGCCATCGGCGCGCGCGACGATCGGTTGCTCTGGCAGACCAGCTTCACCGCGCCGGCGCTGGACCTGATCGCGTTGCAGTCCGATTTGGCGGCGCGACTGCGCCAGGGATTGCTGCCAACCCTGGGTGTGACTGGGGCAACCATCGCGACCGGCACACGTCCGAAAAATCCGGAGGCTTACGATCTCTACCTTCATGCTCTGGCACTGCCCCACGACCCTGGCCCCAACAAGGATGCGATTGCGGTGTTGCAGCATGTCGTTCAGGAGGATCCCGATTACGCTCCTGCCTGGGAGCAACTCGGCTTGCGCGCCTATTACGACTCAACCTTCTCCGACGGCGGCGAGACCATGTTCCAGCTTTCCAACCAGGCGTGCGAGAAAGCGCTGCAGTTGGACCCGAATCTGGTGCTGGCAGCCGGCCAGCTGATTAACAACAGCGTCGAGCGGGGTCAATTGGGTAAGGCCTACCAGGCGGCGCAGGACTTGGTGAAGCGCCGTCCGGAAAGTGCGCAGGCTCACTTTGTCATGAGCTATGTCTATCGTTATGCCGGTATGTTGCCCGAGGCGACCAACGAGTGCAACACCGCCGTCGCGCTCGACCCCGGCAATTACATCTTCCGCTCCTGCGCTTGGCCCTTCATGGACCTGGGACAGACCGATCGCGCCGCCGACTTCGTCCGCCTGGACGCGGGTTCGCTGTGGGCATCGTACGTGAAGCCCTATCTGCTGTTGCGGGCCGGCAAAGTGGCCGAGGCGCGCGAGGCGGTGAAGCAGATGCCGACCGCCGCCCGCTACCATCGCGACGTATTCGAGTCGTGCCTCAACCTGCGTCCCGCGTCGGACTTGGACCGCCTGGCGCATGAGGCGGAGACGAGTTATCCCGCCGAGCCCGATCCCGAACTCTGGTACAACGAAGGCGCGCTCTTCGCATACTGCGGCAAGAAACAAGCCGCACTGCACTTGCTGGAGAGCGCCATCGATAACAATTACTGCGCTTATTCCAATCTGCTCACCGATCCGCTGCTCGAAAAGCTGCGCTCTGATCCCGACATCGATCCCCTGGTAAAAGCCGCCCGCGAGTGCCAGGAGGCTGTGCGCGCTGCAAACCCTGCCCAGTCGCAATGAGAGAGCCCAGCCTTCTGGTGTAAGCTCTTCCATTTGGGGGTAGGAGGAATGACGCTCGCCCGCGGCAGCCGCGCGCTGCCTGCTTCGATTGCGCTTCGTGGAATTCTCGCCATCGTCGCCACACTTGCAACTCTCACTCTCGCGCCGAGCCTTCAGGCGCAGCAGTACGATCCTTCGCTCTATGCCGGAATGCAGTGGCGCCAGGTCGGACCTTTTCGCGCCGGACGCGTTACCGACGTCAGCGGCGTGCCCGGCCAGCCTGCGATTTATTACATGGGAACTGCCGGCGGAGGCGCATGGAAGACCACCGACGGCGGCATGGTGTGGAAGCCCATCTTTGACAAGGCACGTGTCGCTTCCATCGGCGCAATCGCCGTCGCGCCGTCGAATCCCAATATCGTCTACATCGGAACCGGCGACGTCAGTAATGTTGGCGGCGCGGTCAATCAGGGCAACGGCATTTGGAAATCCACCGATGCCGGCGCGAATTGGCAGCATATCGGACTCGAGGACACGCGGCATATCGGCGCGCTCTGGGTTGATCCGAAAAATCCAGACGTCGTTTTCGTTGCCGCACTCGGCCACACGTACGCACCGAACGACCAGCGCGGTGTCTTCAAGACGACCGACGGCGGCAAGAGCTGGCGTAAGGTCCTTTACAAGGACGACAAAACCGGTGCCATCGACATCTCCTTCGCCCGCGACAACCCGCAAATCGGCTTTGCCACAATGTGGTACCACTATGTGACACCCGATGTGCCGTTCGCAGGTTTGCTCGGCACTGGCGGCGCCGGCATCTACAAGACCACGGACGGCGGCGAGACCTGGACGCCGGTCGCGATCCCCGAATTAGCTGACGCGCATCTCGGCCGCATGGGAGTGACCGTTTCGCCAAACGGCCAGCGCGTCTTCGTGATCGTCTCCGAGCGCATGCAGGGCGGCCTTTATCGCTCCGACGACGCTGGCGGCACCTGGAAGCGCATCACGGAGGACCCGCGCGTGATGGGCAACGGCTACTTCAGCAAGGTCTTCCTCGACCCGCACAACTCTGACATTGTGTACGTCGCGCAAACCTCGCTCTATCGCTCGACCGACGGCGGCTTGACCTTCGAATCGTACAAAGGCGCGCCCGGCGGCGACGACAATCACGCGCTGTGGATCGATCCCACTGACTCCGATTACATGATTATGGGCAGCGATCAGGGGGCGACCGTCAGCATGGATGGCGGCAAGAGCTGGAGCTCGTGGTACAACCAGCCGACCGGCCAGATATTACCATCTCTCTACCGACAACCGCTGGCCATATTGGATCTACGCCACGCAGCAGGACAGCGGCGCGGTGGCCACGCTCAGCCGCGGTGATTATGGCGCGATCACCATGTTCGATTGGGACCCGCTCGGCGGCTACGAATTCGGTTACATTGTGCCGAGCCCACTGACCCGAATATTGTTTATTGCGGCGGCGAAGCACGCGGGCTGTGGCGCATCGATCGCAGCAATCGGCAAGTCGAGGTCATTTCGCCCAACGTCAGCCGCGACGGCGACTATCGCACCGCAACCAACGTTCCCCTGGCATTCTCGCCGCAGGACCCGCACGTGCTCTACGAAGGCACGCAGTTCCTGCTGGAAACTCGCGACGAAGGCGCGACCTGGAAACAGATCAGCCCCGACCTGACCGCGCGCCCGGGCGAGCCGGCCCCGCCATCGCCCGAGCAGGAGGCAAGGAGCGAAGCGCAAAAACCCGAGGAACAAAAGTCAGAAGAACAGAAGACGAAGGAAGCCGAGGAGAAAAAACCGAAGTCGCAGGAAGAGGAGCAAACGCTGCGGCCGCCTGATCGCCGCGCCATCACTACCATCTCTCCCTCGCAGCTGCGTGCTGGTGTGATCTGGGTTGGCACGAACAATGGCGTAGTTCAGCTCACCACCGACGGCGGCATGAACTGGCTCAACGTTTCACCGCCCGGTCTGCAGAAGTTTTCCGAGATCACCATGGTCGAAGCCTCGCACTTCGATCCCGGCGGCGCATGGGTTTCGGTGGACAACCACCTCGGCAACGACTTCCGGCCTCACATCTTCCGCACCAACAACTACGGCATGAGGTGGGAGGAAGTCGTCAGCGGCATTCCCGACTTCAGCTTCGTGAAAGTCGTGCGTCAGGACCCGAAGCACAACAACCTTCTCTTTGCCGGCACGGAAACTGGCCCTACGTTTCCTTCGATCGCGGCGATCACTGGAGTTCGCTGCAACAAAACATGCCGACCGTCTCGGTGCGCGACATGGTCGTCCACGATAACGATCTCGTGGCCGCGACCTACGGCCGCGCGTTCTGGATTCTCGACGATCTCAGCCCGCTGCGACAACTCGATAAGACCACCGCAAATTCGAACGTTTTTTTGTTCCGTCCTGCGACCGCCATCCGCGTGCGCAACGACATGAACCAGGACACGCCGCTGCCGCCGGAGATGCCCGCGGGCGACAATCCGCCCACCGGTGCGGTCATCGACTATTACTTCAAGTCGGCGCCCGCCGGCGATATCACGATCGCCATCTACGACCAGAAAGGTCAACTGGTGCGCGAGCTATCGAGCAAACCGCAGCCCATGCACTCCGAAGAGCCGCCGCCTGTGCCGAACTATTGGCTGTATCATCCGACGCCGCTGCCCAAGAATGCGGGACTGAATCGCTACGTCTGGGATCTCCGCTACAACGCGCCCGATGCCGTGCAGCACACCTATCCCATCTCGGCGTTGTACGAGAGCACACACGCCGAGCCGCAAGGACCGTTCGTCGTGCCGGGCAACTATGATGTGCGGCTCACGGTGAACGGCAGGACGCACTCGCAGCCGCTGACGGTGGCGATGGATCCGCGCGTGAACATAACCGCGGCTGCGCTCGAGCAGCAGCTTGCCTTCGACCGGCAAGTCGATTCCCTGATCTCGCTCAGCTACGCCTACCATGAGCAGGCGGCGAAGTTTCTAGCCGAAGTTGACCAGCGAAAAGCGGCGCTGCAGAAGAACGAACAAGCAAAAGACACTCTGAAATCCGTCAACGATTTCAACGCGAAAGTGCGCAAGCTGCAAGGCGAGATTCAACGCGGATTCGGTGGTCTGGGCAAGCCCAAGCCGACGTTCACGCTCATGAATTCGGAGCTCTCGATGCTTTCGGAAACCGTGAACCAGGCCGACGCGGCTCCGACCAATGCCATGCGCACCGCCTATCACGACTACTGCCAGGATTTAACGAAGCTGACACAGCAATGGTCGGAGCTAATGAAGCAGGATTTGCCGGGAGTCAACGCGCAGCTTACGCGGCAGAGTCAGCCGGCATTGCAGGGCGTAACACTCGAACCGGCGCCGCCGGCGTGTGGACAGTAACGAAAATGCCGTAGATAGTGGGACAGAGATTCGCCTCAGGGCGCGCCTTCAGCCATCCCGGCAAAGCGCAAATTGACCGGGCTTTAGCCCCTGCAAGCTGATCAAC
Organism: uncultured Acidobacteriaceae bacterium; assembly: GCA_963747045.1. Taxonomy (GTDB): domain Bacteria; phylum Acidobacteriota; class Terriglobia; order Terriglobales; family Acidobacteriaceae; genus Bog-257. Next base: position 48,472 of record CAVVDN010000034.1, read on the forward strand.
AAGGGCTAAAGCCGAAAGTATAGGTGCAGTTTCGTTCGGCACGACGAAAGGTCGTGCCCTGATACAAAGCTGATCGAATTAAGAGACGCGTTTAGTAAGAAAAAGCTTGCTTCCGTAGCGATTACTTCGCGACCATGGACGCGACCAGCGACTGAAACACCTTCGCTCCGTCCGTCATGCCCAGCTCCGGCTCGCTGGCGCGCTCCGGGTGTGGCATCATGCCCAGAACGTTTCGTCCTGCATTGCAGATTCCGGCGATGTTCTCGATCGAGCCATTAGGATTCGCCTCCCGCGTAATCTCGCCGGCAGTTGTGCTATAGCGGAAGACGATTCGATCCTGGTCCTTCAGTTCGGCCAGCGTAGGCTCGTCGCAGAAGTAGTTCCCTTCCATGTGGCCGATGGGAATCTCGAGCACCTGCCCTTTTGTGAGCTGCTGTGTGAACGGCGTGTTGGTGCTCTCCACGCGCACGTGGACGGGCTTGCAAACGTACTTCAATCCCGCATTGCGCATCAGCGCGCCGGGAAGCAGTCCAGCCTCACAGAGAATTTGGAAGCCATTGCAGATGCCCATCACCAGTCCGCCATCGGCGGCGAATTTCCGCACCGACTCCATCACCGGCGAGAACTTCGCGATCGCGCCCGTGCGGAGATAGTCGCCGTAAGCAAACCCGCCGGGAACGATAACGGCGTCGCAGCCTTGCAGATCAGGCGAATCGTGCCAGAGGAAGGTGACAGGCTGCTTCGCGACGTTCTCGATGACCCAAAAGGCATCGTGATCGCAGTTGGAGCCGGGGAAGATGATGACGCCGAATTTCATAAAGCAGCTAGCAATTAGCCTGCTTCCATTATAACGGCGTGCTTAGATGGCGCCATCGCGAGAAACTCCTGACCCCGGTGGCTTTCGCCCTTCGGGCTCATTCTGCGTTACGTCCTGAACTTCTCAACCGCTGAGCGGTTCCACAATCCGCCTATAAGGCTTAGCATCGAATAGACATGCGCTTTTCACGCCACATCGGCATCACCGGCGACGCGCTGAAGCGGTGGTTCATCGCACAGTGCTACAACTCGCTGGCCATCGGTGCGCTTTGGTGGGCGGGACTGTGGTATCTGCATGTGCCCTTCGCGCCATTCTGGGCGATCCTCGCGGCGTTCTTCCAGTTCATTCCGCATTTCGGACCGGTGCTGGCGTTCTTCGGTCCGGCGCTCGCCGCGCTGTTCTCCGACGGCTTTGAAGGCTTTCTCTACGTCCTTATCTTGTATGGCGTGGTTGTCGTGGTCGACGGCTTGCTGTTGCAACCCGCGATCATGCGCCGCACCGCGCGCGTGCCCATCTGGGCTTCGCTGACCGTGCCGATTTTTCTGAGCCTGATTTTCGGCTTCTGGGGACTGCTGTTGGCCGCCCCGCTGCTGGCTGTCATTTACGCCTATCGTGCCTACGGACGTTCACGCCCGCAACCCGGCATGCCGCGTCAAACTCCACCAGGACAGGTGATCACCGGAGGCCAGCTCATCTCGCCCGGAGGAGCGGAGCAGTTGCCGCGGGGCGATGGTAGAGCGGGCCTTTAGGCTGCGTTTCAAGCGCAGAACACTTGAAAGAGCTGAGGTCTTGACCTCAGCTCCTCGTTTCATAGTTTGTGAACGATTAGACGCGGGGCTAAAGCGCCGCTCTGCCTTACCGCATCGCGTCTTCCACTTCGCTCAGCCAGTCGGGACGCTTCAACAACTCACGTGGCTTGGGCCCATCGGCCGCACCCACGAGCCCATCCTTCTCCATCAGATCGATCAGGTGCGCTGCGCGTCCATAACCGATACGCAAGCGCCGTTGCAAGAGCGAAGTCGACGCCTTGCCGTACTCCAGCACAATGCGCACCGCATCCTGATAGAGCTCATCGTTGTCGTTTTCACCTGAGCCGCCAAACTCTCCGCCGCGACCTTCCGCGTCGGCATCTTCACGCGGAGCCTCCAGGAATTTCTCTTCGTATTGAGCTGCACCCTGCGAGCGCCAGAACTCCACCACCGCCGCAATTTCCTTCTCCGTCACCAGCGGCGCATGCACGCGATGCACACGCGCCGAGCCGTTCGGCAGATACAGCATGTCGCCGCGGCCCAGCAGCGCTTCGGCGCCGTTGGCGTCGAGAATCGTGCGTGAATCGATTTTGGTCGCGACGCGGAACGACATACGCGCCGGAAAATTCGCCTTGATCAATCCGGTGATGACATCCACCGACGGTCGCTGCGTCGCCAGCACCAGATGAATACCGACAGCGCGCGCCATCTGCGCCAGCCGCGTGATCGACGCCTCAACATTCTGGCCGTCAAGCATCATCAGGTCAGCCAGCTCGTCGATGATGATGACGATGTAGGGCAGCGGCCGCTCGTCGCTCTCATCGTCGAACAGGCTTCCCGAGCTGCCCTCGAATAGCCGGTTGTACTGGTCGATGTTGCGCACGCCTTTTTCCGCCAGCACCTTCAGCCGGCGCTCCATCTCGCGCACCGCGTTGCGCAGCGCATTCGACGCCAGCTTGGGCTCGGTGATGATGGGCGTGTGCAGATGCGGTACACCTTCGTAGTTGCCCAGCTCCAGCCGCTTGGGATCGACGAGGATCAGCCGCACCTCCTGCGGTGTCGCCTTGTACAGAATCGACATGATGAACGCATTGATGGCGACGCTCTTCCCCGAACCCGTCGAGCCTGCGATAAGCAGGTGCGGCATTGCGTTCAGGTCGGCGGTGACGATGCGCCCGTTGATGTCCTTGCCCAGCGCCAGCGTCAGCTTCGACTTCGAGCCGATGAACTCCTGCGCCTCGACCACCTCGCGCAGCCAGATGGTCTCGCGCTCGTGATTTGGAACTTGAATTCCTACCGTCGACTTGCCTGCCATGCGCTCGATCAGAATGCTTTCGGCGCGCAGCGCCAGGCAAAGGTCATCGCAAAGGCCGGTGATACGGCTGTATTTGATACCGGCTTCCGGCTTGAACTCGAACGTCGTCACCACCGGGCCAGGATTGATCTGCACCACCTGGCCGCGCACGTCGAACTCGCCGCATTTTTCGGCCAGCACTTGCGCCAGGTTTTTCAGCTCGAGTTCGTTGATTGCGCTGTGCTCGTCAGGACGATGCAGCAGTGTCGTGGAGGGCAGCTTGAAACTGCCGACCAGCTTCGGCATGGTTGTCTTACCGTGATGCGTGGCATCGGCGCGCGAGGTGACGGCGATCTCCTCGGCAACCGGCGCAGGTTCCGGCGTTGATGTCTGCGCCGGGTTGTCTTCGATTCCAAACATGCGCTCGATGCCGGTCTTCGTCGGGGCCGCGTACGGCAACGGCACGGCTGGAAGCGTGGTGGCTTGCGCCGCCGCAGGTCCTTCTTCAACTTGGGTATCCCGTTCAAGCGAAGCTTGAGTGGGTCCTGCCTGGCGTTTGGGAACAAGCTGTGCCGTAACAACCGGCTTCGCGTTGGCAGCGGCGGCGCGCTTCTTCTCAAGGTCCCTAGCCTCCTTCTTGCGGGCGCGCTCAATCCGCCAATCGGTGAAGCGGTCCATCCAGGCATACACAAATCCCAGGCGCGTCTTCGACCACACCTGCATTGACCCGAAGGAGAAGGCTGTCGAGAGATACAATCCCACCGCAATTGCCGCAACACAGATTACGTAGGCGCCGATGACATTGAAGTAGTGAATCAGCGCGTCAGCGACAATGCGGCCCAGCAATCCTTCCGACGGAACCACGCTTTTCCAGTAGATCGCTCGCGGCAGCAGTCCGATGAATCCGGAAAGAAATACCACCAGCGCGATCGCTCCGAATGTCTTGACGTATGGCGAACTCATCGGGCGGGAGCGAAACCAGCTCAGCGCGTACATGGCCAGGAACGCCGGCAGCAGGAAGACGGAAACGCCGAAGCCCTGCAGCGCAAGATCGGCTCCGTACGAGCCCACAACCCCGATCCAGTTGTGCGCCGGACGGCCCGCAAGGGGAGTCGCGGCGGTGTTCAGCGAAGGATCGAGCGGCGAGTACGACACCAGCGCGAGGAGCAGGAGGATCGCGAAGACGAAGACCAGGAATCCGATCAGCTCGTTCAGCCGACGGTTAGCTGTGGGAGTAAATGGATGTGCGATAACCATTTTGGCGTTCGGCCGTTGCACCACGCGCTGCTTGCGAGGGCTCATACGATTTACCTTGCGAGCAGACACGAATCACTGGCACACCGCGCACGCGCAACAAGCGCGCTGGCAAGTCCAGGGTGCGAAGATTTGCCGGGAAGAACGGCCGATGCGGATTCGCCAACCGGTGGAAGCCAGTTGCCGGTTGGTCTGCCGACGCCAGAGCTAAAGGAATTATCCCAGAAAGCCAGAAGGCCTTCGTCGCGAAAAAGCGATGGGGGTTGGCAAACTAGTGTCCCCTATCCCACTGCCGCAATGTCTGCAAACAGCGCCACATTGACGACATTGCATGGTACATTGAGCTACTTGCCTGCTCCTGGAGGATCGCTTCATGGCCGTCGGAATCAAGATCGAGTGTCCCAAGTGCCATGCCGACCGAACCATGCTGGACGCCACCTTCGGAGTGCCGGGTCATGCCGACCCGCAAACCCAGAAAGCCACCGGCGCCAGCATCAATGCCAACTGTGCCCTGCCGGTGCGCCTGGTCATGTGCCCGCGCTGCCACCTTCTTGAGATGTACCACGACGTGGGACTTGGCAATCTCGTCTGACACTAGGCGCGGCGGGGCTTTCAGCCATCAGCCTTTCTTCTTGCTCGGCTTGGGCTTCAGCGTCCTGGCGTATTCGTAGCTGAGGTCCAGATACTTGGCCAGCTCTGTGGTTTTCTTCAGCAGCGCGTCCGGAACCGCAACATACTCCTTCATCACCACGCCGTAAGCCTCGAACAGCTTCGTCTTGTACTTCTTGATGAACTTCTCGCGCTCGGCCTCGGGCAGGCGAATGGCGAGGCCGCCGGTTTGCGCGCTCAACAGCGTGAACATGTTGCCGTTGAGCGCGGTGTAGGGATTGTCCGCGCCTTTGCGCTCAATCTTCGGATGGGTCGCAATCAACTTGTCGTACAGCTCCACCTTCTCCGGGGCGATGCTGCTCTTCTTGGGACCGGCCATACTGTCTCCTGAACGGCGCGCGTCAGAATACAACGGCCCGGCCTGGAATTTGTCACCAAAAAACACCGTTCAGCGGCACGCAGCGTCCTCCGCAGCCGAGCTTGCTCATGCGCTGCGTCGTGCTGGGATCGTGCTCGCAATCGAGGGCGCGAGCGGCCGGAAGGCAATCAGCGGAAGCTGGCGAACTAACCGGCGGCGGTCGACTTCGCTGCCGGAATACGGCCATCCCAGCAGCCAGCTCAGCCCACGACGCACAATCGGAGCGATGAAACGGTTCCGCCGCTCATAATCGCGCATGACGCCGGCCGCTTCTTCTTCGTCCAGAAATCGATGTGACGCCGCAAAATGTCGCCGGCCGACCGTCACCTCTTCACCAGGCCTCGCTTCAATATTCCGCACCCAGTCGGAGTCGCGGCCGAAGCCATTCACTACCACAACTTCGGGGCCGTCGCTGCGGTATTGGACCACCTCCAGCACGGTTTGCCGCCGCAGGCCGGTGCGGCGCCCGAGGTGCGTCAGCAGCAGGAGGCGATGTCCCAGCAGCCAACCCAGGCGCCAGCGATAGAGATACACAGGCAGGTGAAACAGCCGCCGCAACATGCCGTGCTTCTTAATCGTGACCGTCATGGAATCGCCTGCCTCCATTATGGTCGGAGCGGCGCGTTCGTTCAAAGTTACTGGGGATCTGCTCCCGCTGCTGTTTTACCTGCGTAAACCATGCTCCGCTGTCGCCTAGGCACCGGCGACGATCTCGACGGTCGACGTGATGGCGAAGGCAGGAATCAGCGAGCGGTAGACGGGACACTTCTGCGCGTAGATGCCGTGCACGCGTTCCACGGTCTCGCGCACCGCGTCGGGATCGCCGTTACGCAGCGTGTGCTTGCAATGCACGCGCTTGATGATCAGCACGCCGCCTTCGTCTTCCACTTCGCCGCGAACCTCACAGCTGAGGCGACTGTCATCGACTCCGATGTTGCGCGCATACAGCGCGCCGGCAAAGGTGCCGAGCAGTCAACCGCCGAGCGCGGCGATCACGTAGTCGATGGTGGCGGCGTGGGCTTCGGGCAGGCGGCTCTCGTCGATGCCATAGTGCTTGGCGATGCCGCCATGCACGCTGAACATCACCGGCTGCGGCTCTCCCGGCAGGAAAGCCCTGCGCAACGGACCCTTCACCCGCTCGATGCGCACGTTGGAGATGTAGGCGACTTCGGACATATTTTCATTCTACGCGCAGGGGCCCGCTCGAAATCGTCCGAAACTCCGAACCGGCTGCCCGTCCGCCTAAGCCGATTTGCCTATTGCCGATTGACTCTGTTTCCACTCCCACGCTTTCGCGACGGTATTCCCGTCTGCGTCAACGTCGTATTCGAACGCTGCGGTCGCATTATTCAGTCGCGCCAGCTTCTGGGAGTTGGTGCGATAGAACAGCATGCCGCGATAGCTCACCGCGCCTCCGGGACCGAAGCTGCCCAGTCCCGTGCCGGTCCAGGTGATGCCCTCACCGTCCTCGGTGGTCATGATGCCCTTGCCCTCGCCCTGGATGGAGCCGTCGGGCCGGATGACGGACGTGTACGTGCCCACGCCCCGCGTTGCAACGCCCAGCATGTGACCGCTGTCCTCAAACGATACCTCTACCGTCGGCGGCTCGGTTGAGAGCACCCTTCTGACAATTCTCCGGCCTATGCTCTCTCCGATCAGATCTCCCAGCATAACTACCTCCTCAGCGTGAATTGACCTTGCAAGCGCCGGAAAGTGTATCCCGTTTTTCGAAGGACCGGAATAATTTTCGTCGGGCGCCTCGTTTCAACGGCAGGAATGTGTGGGAGACCCGGCGGATCACGCCACCGGCAAAACGCATCCTACTTTGTTCGAGGAGGTCGGCATGCGTTTGCTAGTCATAATCGGCGTCGTGGTTTTGATATTGGGAGTACTTTCCTTCGTTGTTCCTGTGCCGGTGAGCCATTCGCACAGTGCAAAGGTAGGAGACGCGACCATCGGCATCACCACGCACGAAAGCCAGAAGCTGCCTCCGGCCGTAGGTGCGGTGCTCTGCGGAGCCGGAGTCATCCTGCTCATCGCCGGCACGCGCCGCGCGACGACGTGAGATCCACGCGCTAATCCCTTAGACCAGCTCGGACGGCGCCGCTACGGTCTTCGCTTGTCGCTTGGCAGGGCGCAACTGTTGGCTGGTGAACGCCTCGCCGCAGGTGCTGCAGTTCCATCGCGCATCGCCGATCGAGATCATCTGCGAAGCTTGCTTCGGGTGCCAGACCTTGGATAGTTCGCCCTTGCAGTTGGGGCAGATCATGGCAGCTCTGTCCGGTTCTTGCTCACGGGCAGGATGGTCGCCCTCGATTCCAGGCTGCCGCCGTCGACAATGCCCAGCACTTTCCTGGCGTGCCGCTCGGCTTTCTCTTCCGTGCGAAACCGTTTCGGCGCGGGTTGGACGGCAGCTTGTGTCCGGAATTCCACTTTGTAGTAAGTCATACCTCTATTGTCTCACCTATAACGGCGAGGAACCGGACTACTTTACCTTATAAAAGCGGGGAAGCCGACTAGATTACTGGCCTGACCGTGAGCGCCTTCTCTTTCGAGGTGTCACCCTCAGCGGGAGCGCCCGCGGAAAGGGGCGCCAACCCACTGGCGATCAGACGGGGGACCCCCTCCCCCTTTTTGACTCGTAAGTGATTGATTCTAAAAGATAGCAATCTGCAAGCATTTGATTTCCCTGTAGTTACACGTACCCATCTGAGCCCCAAAGACTTAGGTCCGCCGTTCCGGGGAAATCGCACCGAGAACAGTAGCCGCCGTCCGGCACCGAGACCTGATTTTCAAAGAACTGCAGCCGGAGGGACCCTCCTCGCGGCATTGGACACGAAGCCCAACCTATCAGGCTATCGCGTTTCTCATTGCCGTCAAGATTACGAAAGTATGGCCGCAGTGATTAGCCTTTGGTAACCAGAGAACTCAGAGGACTCGTCGGCACTGGCTTACTCAGGCCATCCGCCGTTTGTCGGACTGCCGCACCGCTCACGCGGGACATGGCGTTCCAGGAATACGGCACATGGTGTCCGCAGGAGAGGCACACCTGGAAGGTCTCGTCGCTGATCGTCATTACGCGACTAAGCTGCCGATGATGGCAAGTAAAGAACCAGGCGAACGCGCGCACCCATTGCGAGTTCGCCGCCGCGAAACCCGACCGTTGAAGAGTTTGCATGAGTTGAAGCCTTCCAGCTCTGCTCGTGCAAACGTCGCGCCGCAAGGAAGTGCTCACGCAATCAGGCACTTACATGGTTTAACGGGTAGCACGACCTGGCAGAAATGGGGTTTCCAGAGAAGTTCTTACACTCCTGCCTTTTACCTGGGCGACCCGCCCGCAGTCGGTACTTCTGGAATGGCGAACAGATACGGTGCTGCACACATTCGTGTTTTCGAATGTGTGGGAGGCTACGACCGATCCCACCCATTCCAAAAGCAGGAATGAGTGAGGCACCCGGCCACCCGCCCGCATAAGCGATACCTCCCGCGGTGTCTTGCTTGAGCCACAGCCACTTTAGATGGTAACGTAACTAGACCCCTCCCCCCCCGGCCTATGTTACCCTCCAAGTCGCTGAAAACAGTCGGGAATAGGGTAACCAAGGCGCGAATGATGTTCTCGGCGTAAGAATTGGAAAGAGCCCGCCGCCCAGGCGTGGAGCGACATACGGCACCGAACACTGGATTCGGCGCTTCCAGCATAGCCGCAGCCGAACCAGGCGCGATAGCTTGGCGAGCGATTTGCGACCGAAGGTAACCGACATTTCCCGAAATGAATAGCACAGAGGTGAGCGCCGGCGCAGGTCGCTCCCGGCTGGTGAAGTCAGCTACTTCAGCCCCGCGTTCCCGTTCTTATTTTGATTTGTCATCCCGAGCGGAGCCGCGTAGCGGCGGAGTCGAGGGACCTGCTGTTGGCCGGGAGTGGAAGACAAACGCATGTCCCATTCATTTAGAAAAGGTGCGCCATCCGCCGCCTACTCGAACACCTCTGCGATATCAAACGAAATCCCCGATTTCGCCAACAACGCCACGAACTCCTCCTCGAAGCCACGCCGCCGATGATGCTCCGGCTGGTTCTGCACATACTGCCTTACCCCATCCACATTCGACGCACTGACCGTGAATGCCCCATACCCGTGCTGCCATCCATACCAGGTGCCATTCTCCCCTAACCACCTGGACGAGTTCGCCTTCAGCTTCTGCGTGGCCTCGGCCACAGGAGTGTGGGCTGGTAATCGCAGCAGCATGTGCACATGGTCCTCCGTCCCGCCAACGGCCACCGGCTCATAGTCTAGGTTGCGGGCCGTTCCGGCAATGTACGCCCAGAGCTTCTCCGGCTCCTTGATGACCGGGCGGCGTTCCTTAGTCGAGAAAACAACGTGAAACCAGGTTGAGGTGTAGGTGTGCCCCATCCAGCCATTGTGATTTCCCGCCCGATTCGTACGCCGTATCCGAAATCACAGAACCACGTGACGGGCCGTGCCCGATACCAAAGGATTCGCGCGTGAATGGGGGTGTCCGTAGCGCGTCAATGGGAGCGATGATTCGCGCGTCAATCGGAGCGGGAGCGCGCAGCGCGCCACAATCGTAGCCCAGCACGTGAGTGCTGGGTTGACTCGCGCGATCAGCGCGAGTCCGTCAGGACGGCACGAGCCCAGAGGTCGGCACAATCATGCGTCCAACGTTTTGACCAACACGAGCTTTTTGTGTCGTCCCTGAAGGGACTCCGAAATTCTTGGGGGGCACGTTTTCCCAGCACTCACGTGCTGGGCTACGATTGTGGCGCCCTTCGGGCTGCGAGGGCAGCGCCTCAGCCCCGCGTCCCGATTCTTGTTTTGATTTGTCATCCCGACCGGAGGTCGCCGCGGCGACCGGAGTCGAGGGACCTGCGGTTCGCCGGAAGTGGAAGGATGTAGGTGCCCCAGAGCCTGCCCTGAGCTTGCCGAAGGGTTCGCGTCCTTGTTTTGGACGCTAACCTGGGGTTGCAGGATCGTCCCGCGTGTTCCCCGGTTAGGCCAATAGAAGGCCGAAGCTGGGGCACCAGGCTACCCGTCCCATCTTCCAAATCAGTTCTTAAGCGGCCGTAAGCAACATACACGAAGCTTCTCGCCGGATCCGCATATGCACGGGTCGTCCTTTCGCAGATGGGCGGATGCGCATAACTCGCCAAGAATTCGCAAGCTCTTCTGTCGCCAATAGTGCGTGAAGTTGTCTGAGCGTTGCACCTCGGACCAAACGGCAGGAACAGCTGATGACCGAACCTCAGGAGTCATTAACATAGATAACTTGTCATAGGCTCGTTCGAGAACGGCGGTCGGGATGCTCCGATGCAGTCCGGCATTAACGGAAGGCTGGAATTCGGTCCCGCGAGCCTCGAGTAATTTATCCCTGATCTCCCGACGAAATGCTTCACCCTCAGGCGACTCACGAAACGTTAAAATATCTCTAACTAAGTTGAGATTCTGCAAGAGCAATGTCCCTAGATCGGTATTAAACCGGCCCGAGTAGATATAGCTCGCATACTTGTCAGCGTGTTCCTCAGGGGGTTGCAGGCTGAACGCAGCACTGGTAAGTTGCACGCCGCCGAAAGGTAGCTTTGTCGCTTGAAAGCCAAAAGCCGAGCAGACGGCAGATGTTTGGACTAGATGGGCCAGGCGCAAGTAAGAAAACACCAACCACAAAGGAACCTGCGTAGGCAATATCGCGTCGCTAATCCCAAAAAGTTGCGATATCGCCGGCATCAGTAAGGCTCCTCTCACCAGACTGGGAAGCTCTATCTGTTCTGATTTGTCGTAGACTACGGTCTTTTTCTCCAGATTGTCCAGCAATCTGTCCGCTATGGTCTCCTTACCGGCAGCTGGTGCGATCTGTTTCCGAATGACTCCTCTAAGTATATCCGTACCATAGTGCACATCCTTTGCTGTGGACACTATACTTAAATCGCCCATGACGTCGCTGGGCCTACTTACAACGCTCGGCGTATGTACCAGATGGACGAAACTTACGATGTCGGACTCCACTAATCGCCAAAATAATTCCGAACCGAGTACAGAATGCACGGCCCCGACCGATGTAACCGGAAAACTAAGAATATCAAAGCACGTAAGCCCAACCGCGACATCATGCATTGCGGTTGAAGCTCGAAACGGGATTTCATCATTCGTAAAACCAAGACCTATCGTTGCCTTGATTTCGCTCCCTGCTTCACTCTTCGCAGTAAAGACGTGGTAAGTCTGCGAAGTTCCCGGCGGGATAATATCGGAGATGTAATATGCCGTTCTAGTTGGGGCAGTGGCAGGATCACGACGCGCCTCAACAACGCTGGGACTAGCTTGCGCTGCCCGCGTTTGCGATTCGATAGTCTGCCGCATGTAGCTGAGGACTGTCACGGCAGCACGATGATCCGGGTAAAGCTTTATGTGATAGTCAATTCGACGTATCGATGGACAAGTGACAGGGTAGGTGGTAACAGCGAAATGGGGACCCGACCCAAAGAGAGCGAAATCTCTACCCTGCCTTGTCAAAAGATCAACTAAATATTGATCTCTCAGTCCATATCCGAGAAATACCACTGTAGACGACCCGAATAGCAGGTCTAGCGAATGAAGATAGGAAGAATCGCTGAGTAGTTGCTCGTAATCGCCCGTGGTAAACACTGCCGAGCTGATTGCGCTTGTGCTTCCGTGCAGCTTAGCTAGGAAGCCCTCTTTGTTACGCAGTAGGTCACCGAGTCGAGCCAAATCGCTACGCTGCACCACGGCGCATTCTGGCAGTCTCGATTCGAGTGCCTCATCGATGTTGGTGGTTACGACTGACAATGGCGAAAAGCCGCGAAGCTGGGCCAGGAAATTGTCATATAGGGCGGTTGGCGACTTTGGCCCGAACATCTCAGTGAGAAGCCGGTGATAACGGCCCGCGTCGAGGTTGCGGCACAACTCGAACAGTGCCGGGTAATTTTCAGCATTCAAGAATTTGATGGCTCGGTCATTATCAAAGGTGTGGCGGAAGATACTGAAGAAATCTGATCGGAAGGCAAGTGCGGCGTCCTTCCAAGAAGGGTAATCGAGCCAACGGCTTGCACCGGCCCCAACCCACATCACGAGCGGCTTGGATCGCGCTCGACAAATCTCTCTGAGCAGCAGCAAAGACGTGACAGTCTCCGGATTGTCGGCATTTAGCATCGCGGTATACGCTCAGATTGACCTGGCGCCCAAAGGAATCGGGCACGGAGCGCTCTCCGTGCCCTCGTCTCTCTTCTTCTCTTCCTTGGCTTCCTAGCGGTTCTGGCCTCCTAGCTGCACCCGCTCGTGCTGCCGCAGCTCATGCACCGGTAGCAGCTTCCGTTCCGGGTCATGATGGCGCCGCAGACGGTGCAGACGGGGGCGTCGCCCATGTCGATCAGTTCCTTCAGGGCGTCGGACGCGTGGATGTGGCCGGCTTGCCGAGTTGTCGGTCCGTCGGCTCCGGCGTCGCCAACCGCGGGCGCCCTCCGCTCGGATGACACCCTTCATTGGGGATCTCGACTGAAATCCCCGAAGGACTTCTGTCCGTACCCGTTCTCGTCCGGCGTGCCCGGCGGCGGGGCGTTGACGTACTTGGGGCGGAGGCCGTCGAAGAGCGCCTGCTGCTGGCCGGTGAGGAAGCGCAGCTGCAGCCAGCGGAAGATGTAATCCATGATCGACTTGGCGAAGCCGATGTCGGGATTGCCGCTCCAGCCCGAGGGCTCGAAGCGGGTGTGCGCGAACTTCTCGCACAGCAGCTTCAGCGGCACGCCGTGCTGCAGGCCGATGGAGACGGCGCAGGCGAAGCTGTCCATCAGGCCGCTGACGGTCGAGCCTTCCTTGGCCATGGTGATGAAGATCTCGCCCGGCATGCCGTCCTTGTAGAGTCCCACAGTGAGGTAGCCCTCGTGTCCGCCCACGTTGAACTTGTGGGTGATGGAGAGGCGCTCGTCGGGCAGACGATGACGGACGGCGCGCGGCGGGGCGGCAGATTCGTCGATGGGCTCTTCGACTCGCCGACTGCCAGCGGACCTGGCAACCGCACTCGCTTGCCTGCACTTCGCGGTGGCCGAGCCCATCGAGCTGAGCGGCTGCGCCTTCTTCGAGCCGTCGCGATAGATGGCGACCGCCTTCAGCCCCAGCTTCCACGCCTGGATGTAGGCCTCGGCGATCTCTTCCACCGTCGCGTTCTCGGGCATGTTGATGGTCTTCGAAATCGCGCCGGAGATGAACGGCTGCGCCGCCGCCATCATGCGCAGGTGTCCCAGGTAGTGAATGGTGCGCGTGCCCTTCGTCGGCTTGAAGGAGCAGTCGAAGACGGGCAGGTGCTCGTCCTTGATGGCGGGCGCGCCTTCGATGGTGCCGGTGGCGTCGATGTAGCTGACGATGGCGTTGGTCTGGTCGGCGGTGTAGCCCAGCTTGAAGAGCGCGGCGGGCACGGTGTTGTTCACGATCTTGATCATGCCGCCGCCGACCAGCTTCTTGTACTTCACCAGCGCCAGGTCGGGCTCGATGCCGGTGGTGTCGCAGTCCATCATGAAGCCGATGGTGCCGGTGGGCGCCAGCACCGTGACCTGCGAGTTGCGATAGCCGAACTTCTCGCCGTGCTTCAGCGCTTCGTCCCAGGTGTCCTTGCTGGCTTCGTAGAGCGCGGCGGGAACGTTGGTGCGGTTGATGTTGTTCACCGACGCGCGATGCATGCGGATGACGTCGAGGAAGGGCTCGCGATTGATGTACCAGCCGGGACAGGCCGCGCCGGGGCAGTTGTCGGTTGTCGGTTGTCGGTTGTCAGCAAGAGCAGTCGTCGTTCACCGGCGATGACAACTGAGACGGTCAATGTCGTTGCCGGCGCGAGCGGCTGGCAGAGCTCGGCGATCTTCGACGACTGCAGATACGCTTCGCCGCACATGATGGCGGTGACGCAGGCGGCGTAGTCGCGGCCGGCGTCGGAGTCGTAGGGCAGGCCCGCGGCCATCAGCAGCGCGCCCAGGTTGGCGTAGCCGAGTCCCAGCGGACGATAGTCGTGCGAGTTGCGGCCGATCGCCTCGGTGGGGTAGCCGCTGTTGTCGACCAGAATTTCCTGCGCGGTGATGACGACGGCGCAGGCGTGGCGATAGGCTTCGACATCGAACGTGCCGTTGGGCGCGAACTTCATCAGGTTCAGGCTGGCCAGGTTGCAGGCCGAGTCGTCGAGGAACATGTACTCGCTGCACGGGTTCGAGGCGTTGATGCGCGCCGTGTTCTTCGAGGTGTGCCAGCGGTTGACCGTGGTGTCGTACTGCATGCCGGGATCGCCGCAGTGCCAGGTGGCGTCGGAGATCAGGTTGCAGCAGGTCGCGCGCCTTGAAGGTCGCGATGGGACGGCCGTCTTTCACGGAGCGCGTGGAGAATTCGCCGTCGCGCACGACCGCGTACATGAAGTCGTCGGTGACGCGCACGGAGTTGTTGGCGTTCTGGAAGAAGATGGACGAGTAGGCATCGCAGTCGGGGCCGTTGCCGTCGTAGCCGTGCTCGACCAGCGCCCACGCCTTGGCTTCTTCCTTCTGCTTGCACTCGATGAAGTCCACGATGTCGGGATGGTCGATGTTGAGGATGACCATCTTGGCGGCGCGGCGCGTCTTGCCGCCGCACTTGATGACGCCGGCGAAGGCGTCGAAGCCTTTCATGAAGCTGAGCGGGCCGCTAGGCGGTGCCGCCGCCGGAGAGCGACTCGGTTGAGGAGCGCAGCGGCGACAGGTTGGTGCCCGTGCCCGAGCCCCACTTGAAGAGCATGCCTTCGGTCTTGGCGAGCGTCAGGATGGAGTCGAGCGAGTCGTTCACCGAGTTGATGAAGCAGGCCGAGCACTGCGGCTTGCTGATAGCCGACGGCGCCGAATTCGACACGCTGCGTCTCGGCATTCCAGTGCCAGTTCTGCGCGTCGGAGTTGGGCTCGATGCGGTCGCAGCCCACGTTGAACCATACCGGCGAGTTGAACGCGGCCTTCTGTTGCAGCAGCAGGTGCGCGAGCTCGTCGTGGAAGATGGCCGCGTCTTCGGCGGTGCGGAAGTAGCCGCCGGCGATGCCCCAGTCGCGAATGGTTTCAGCCACGCGGGTCACGAGCGCGCGCACGCCGCTCTCGCGCTCGGGCGTGCCGAGCGGGCCGTGCAGATATTTGCTGGCGACGATGTTGGTCGCCGTCATCGACCAGTCCTTGGGCACCTCGACGTCCTTCTGCTCGAAGATGACGCCGCCCTGCGCGTCGGTGATCTGCGCGGTGCGCAGCTCCCACTCGAGCTCGTCGTAGGGCGAGACGCCGGCCTTGGTGAAGTAGCGCTTGAAGGTGAGGCCGGGTGCGGTCTTGGTCTTGGTCTGGCCGGGCGCAGTCTTCGTTGAGAGAGCGCTCGTCGTTGTCGTCGTCGTTATGTCGGCCATTTCGCTTGCTCCTGATGCGTAAGAGATATGGATGCCTTGAAGATGTCGCGGGAGTGAACTCCCGCAGTTCGTATGTCGTCCCTAAAGGGACTCAGTATATTTGTTCCGCCTACCCACCGCTGAAGCGCTGGGCTAAACTCTTTCGCGCCTACGGCGCTCTTGCAATACGCTTCCAGCGTCGATACCAACGGAAGCTGGCCTATCAGTCCCTGCAGTAAAGCTCGTCAAGGATCGACGTTTTTCCACCTGCCCACAAGGCTGCGGGGGCCTCTTCTCTCGCTCGCGTATCGCAGGCAGAGAAGAAGCCCCCGGATTACCACCCCAACAACCGCTCGCCGCGGCGAGTGGCGCTCGTTGGGGGCCCCGAACTACTGTCACCGCAAATGAAATCCGCCTGCGGCTCGCGCCGCAGCGGACGAATCGGACTTGGGAAGGAGCACCTTCACCTCGACACCGGTTATGGTCTGAGGATCCGGACACCGCAGATGTCATCGTCTAGGCGATGACTTCGTCGGTTCGCTTCAACAACCATCACTCAGGCGCGAGCAGCGGGCCCAATCACGTTCGCCACAACCTTCGGAGGAGTCTGCCTTGGATTCGGCCCGACTGCTCGCACCATTCAAACAATCGACCTTGCGCCACGCTGTGAGCCGTTTCGTTAAGCTGATTGCTATCGCCGCCGCGGTCACCTCTGCCGCTTAGGCCCATCGAGGAGGAACGATTTCGTCCACCTCGAAAAATGAACTGGGCGGAACACTACGCCCGACATATTGTGGAAGTCAAGACCCTAATACAATATCTTGTGATTATTTTACCAGTTTGGTCCAGGCCGCGCACGGAGCGCAGGCCGCCAAAATGGAAATTTGGCGCCGCCTCAAACGTGACTCTAGGCCCGCCGAAAGACGCGTTCAACGCCTATTAATGGTGCAGCTATGTGGATTTGTGTGGATGGCGAGGAAAACTCCTTCCACCTTGCGCTGCCGCGGGCGCAGAACCTCGAAGTCTCGACGTAGCCATTGTCAGCCAATGACTTGGCTTCTCATCGCTTTCCGATTGTCCGACCCCAGAGACGCCGCTCGACAGGCTGCTTTACAATAATCGTGCTTTGGTGGTTTCTGAGGCTCGCCTTGAAGGTGCGCGGCGCGCGTTATCAGGTGAGCCAAGTGGCAGGATTTCCTCAGGCGCGATGCATCTAAGGTAACGAAGGCGCCATCTGCCGTCTTAACATTGGCGGGTTCTCTGCGCATTTATATACGTGGCAATCAAACTCAAACTTCCTGACCGGCGGGCGGCGCGCCCATCGGGAAAGAGTTCGCGCCGCTCCGGTAAGACGGCACGCGTCCAGCACTTCTCGCTGGGCGATCCGGCGGTGAAGATCGTGGTCGCGGCATTTCTGGTTGTGGCCGTTGTCTTCATGAGCGTCTTCGCCTACTTCTACATCAAGTACGAGCGGCTGGTCGACCGGCGGATGGCCGGAGGCGTCTTCAGCAACGCTGCCAAGATTTACGCGCGGCCCCGCGTGCTTGCCGTCGGCGAGAAGGTCGATGCGGCGGAGATTGCCGCGGACCTGCGCCGCGCCGGCTACAGCGAGGTTGACCGCAACGGGCAGCCGATCGCGCACGAAGAAGATGCCTCGAACCCCGAAAAGCCGAGTCCCAAAGCGGGGGCAAGGGCGTTTCGCCCATCGGCCATTACACCCTGATGCGCGGCGGTCTGGAGATCGTGCCCGGGCCGCAATCGTTCCACGGCTCTGAGGGCGCGGTGCTGCGCTTTTGACGGCGAAACTCAGGTCGATCACCGGGCACCGGCGAGGCGGCAAGGAGCTGGACGCCTACGAGCTCGAGCCGCAGCTGGTCACCGCGCTGTTCGAAGGCGCAGGACCGCTCCAAGCGCGAGCTGATCAAGTTCCAGGACCTCCCGCCGGTGCTGGTGAATGCGGTGCTGGCCATCGAGGACCGGCGCTTCTTCCAGCACAGCGGCGTGAACTATTATCCGCCTGGCCGAGGCGGCGCTGGTCGACCTGCGCGAAGGCCGGCACGGGCAGGGCGGCTCGACCATCACCATGCAGCTCTCGCGCGGCTTCTTCCTCAGCCCGAGAAGACGTTCAAGCGCAAGCTGCGCGAGATGATGATTGCCATCGAGCTGGAGCAGAAGTTCTCCAAGCAGCGCATCTTCGAGATGTATGCCAACCAGGTGTACCTCGGCCAGCGCGGCTCGTTCACCATCAACGGCTTCGGCGAGGCGTCGCGCGCCTACTTCAATAAGGACGTTCGCAACCTCACGCTGCCCGAAGCGGCGCTGCTGGCGGGGATGATCCAGCGGCCGAATTATCTTTCGCCGTACAAGCATCCGCACCGCGCACTGGACCGCCGCAATCTCGTGCTCGACTCGATGGTCGAGACCGGCGCGATTACGCGCGATGAGGCCGACCGCGCCAAGGCGTCGCCGCTGAAGCTGACCGCGCCCAACGTGGAGGCCAGCGACGCGCCGTACTTTGTCGACCTGGTGAAGGACCAGCTCTCCTCGCAGTTCAACGAGCAGGAGCTGAACGATCACGCCCTGCGCATCTACACGACGATCGATCCTGACTTGCAGCGCGCGGCGGCCGAGGCGGTCGATGTCGGCATGAAGATTGTCGACGAGCAGGTGGAGAAGCGGCGCACGCACAAGATCAAGGTCGGCACGGGCAAGGACGCGCATACGGAAGTAAAGATGGACACCGGCCCCATGCCGCAGGTGGCGCTGGTGGCGCTCGATCCGCATACCGGCGAGGTGCTGGCGTTGGTCGGCGGCAGCAATTACGGCCTGAGCCAGCTCGATCATGCGATCGCCAAGCGGCCCACGGGATCCATCTTCAAGCCGTTTGTCTATGCGACGGCGGTGAATACCGCGATTACCGGGCGAGCCGCTGACGGCGAGCAGCGCCGATCCGGAGAACGGGCACGATCACCGAGGGCAGCGGCGATCTTCACTCCGGCCAGCCTGATCGACGACTCGCAGGTGAGCATCGCCAATCGGCGACGACGTTTACGAGCCGCGCAACTATCACGAGACTTTCCACGGCGAGGTGACCGCGCGCTACGCGCTGGCGCTGTCGCTGAACAATGCGACGGTGCGGCTGGGGCAGGAGGTCGGGTTCGACAAGGTGGCGGCGCTGGCGAGCTCGCCGGCATCACCAGCGCGCGCGGCACACCGGCGGTCGCGCTGGGCGCCTACGACGCGACGCCGATCGAAATGGCGGGCGCGTATACGGTCTTCGCCAACGGCGGCACGCAGCTGGCTCCGCTGATGGTGAGGTCGGTGCGCGACGCCGACGGCAACATGCTGAACAATTACGAGACGCAGAGCAAGGACGTGCTCGATCCGCGCGTGGCCTACGTGCTGACCACGATGATGGAGGCGGTGGTCAACAACGGCACGGGCTATCCGGTGCGGGCGCGCGGATTCCAGGCTCCGGCCGCGGGCAAGACCGGCACCTCGCATGACGCGTGGTTCGCGGGATACACGAGCAACCTGCTGTGCATCGTGTGGGTGGGCAACGACGACTACACCGACATAAAGCTGATGGGCGGCACGACGGCGGCGCCCATCTGGGCGGAGTTCATGAAGCGGGCGGTGAAGCTGCCGCAGTACTCCAACACCAAAGACTTCACCGCCCCTCGGGCGTGGTGAACGTCACTCTGGACAAAGTGACCAACCGGCTGGCGACGCCGTCCTGCCCGGACGACTACACGGTCGCGTTCATCGCCGGGACCGAGCCGAAGGAAACCTGCGATCAGAGCTTCGGCGATCATCGCGGGTTCTTCACCCGGATCTTCGGACTGGGATCGCCGCCGGTAGCGGCTCCGCCTGCCAAGACCAACGGGCCGCCAGCCCGGGGCAGCGACCGCCTGGTCAGCCGTCGGGCAACGGCGGGAGCGCCGAGGCGCAAGAGGCGCAGCAGAAGAAAAAGAAGCGCGGATTCTTCAGCCGGCTCTTCGGCAAGGGTGATCATGGGGACGAAGAGCAAAATAACGGGACGGGTAGCCCCGAAAATGGGAACAATCCGAACCCCCATTAGGTCTATTATTAGACAAAGGGCTCTTTACCTGGTCTGCAACTGAGGATGGTCCAGCCAGGGTTTCGGGGCCGAGGGGGTGGGTATGGCTCGTCTCCGCTCGATGTTGCTTCTCGCCGGCATTGGGATTGCTTCGTCGCCTTAATCTCCGCGCAAAATGTTCCGCAGCAGCCAGCGCCCGCTAACAGCGCGCAATTGTCGTCGATTCCCGACGGCAGCGCCTCTGCCGCAGAGTTGGAAAAACAAGGCGACCAGTTGCGTCTGCAAAAGCGCTACCTTGACTCTATCGATTTCTATCGTGTCGCGCTGAAAAAGCAGCCTACCGCCATACTGTGGAACAAGGAAGGTATGGCTTATCTTCTGCTCCAGCACCCCGACAAAGCTGAGAAATGTTTCGAGCATGCTATCAAACTCGATAAACACGCTCCGGAAGGCTATAACAATCGCGGTTACATCGAGCAGATGAACCAGAAGTATGATCGGGCCATCAAAGACTACGACCGAGCTATTAAGATCCGCCCGGATGACGCGGTGTTTTACTACAACCTGGGCACTTCGTATTTCTCCAAGCACGACTACAAAATGGCGGCGCAGGAGTACAAGAGCGCCTTTACGCTCGATCCTAATATCTTCATCCGCGTGTCGCGCATTGGGGTAATGGCGCAGACCACCTCACCCCAGGACCGCGCCGCTTTCTCTTTCATGGTTGCGAAGATGTACGCGCAGGCCGGCGACGTAGACCATTCGCTGGAGTATCTGCGGAAAGCCATGGAAGATGGCTATAAGCACATCAATCTGGTCTATACAGATAGTGAGTTTGCCACGCTGCGCACTGACAAGCGCTTCGAAGAACTGATGGCGCAGAAGCCGGCGGCGATACAATAGCTTCGCGAACCCAGGTTAGCCCAGCAGAAGAGCGAACCTGGGGCACCCGGCCGGCGGCGATACGGCAAGAATCTCCATCGACAAGCAAAATGAACCTAGCTGACATTCAGACTCTCTATGCCTACAACCGCTGGGCGAATCTCCGTATGTTTGGCGTATTAGAGACGCTGAGCGAGGAGCAGTTCACCGCGCAAAGACACAGCAGCTTCCCATCGATTTGGGAGTCGGTATTTCACATCCTCGCGGCGGAATGGATCTGGCTGAAGCGATGGACCGGCAAGTCTCCCGTTGTGAGCGAACCGGTGAGAGGCGTTTCTTACGATACGTGGAAGACGTTGCGTTCGGAGGGAGCTCCGCCTCCGCTGGATCTGGCTACCGTCGCCGAGCTAAGGGCGTTCTGTGACTCGTTGCACGAAGAACGGCAGAAGTTTATTGCCGGCCTGGATGAGAAGCAGCTCCACGCGCCATTAAGCTACAACGACATGAGCGGAAATGCCTACTCTCAGCCTCTGGTGCAGTTGATGCAGCATGTGGTGAATCATGGGACCTATCATCGCGGACAGGTGACCACCCTGCTGCGGGAAGCGCGCGCCGAGACCATCAGCCTGGACATGCTGTATTTCTTCAGGGAAAACCGAGAAAAAGCGGAAGCAGCGTCTTAGAGATCAGCCGGGGCGAGGCCGGTTTTCTTGGCGATTCTCGCGAGCATGCGTGGCGCAATTTCTTCCGATTCATGGAACGCCCACGTGTATTCACCGCGAGTTGGGTGAATCAGTTGCACATGCGAACCCCTTTGCGACTTGATCTGCCAGCGTTCCTCAGAAGAAGGCGAAAGACAATGCGAGCCTTGACGCTCGGCCAGTTCGTCAAGCGACGGCGAAGCGAACCTCGGGCTGAGGCGCTCCCTCGGCTTCAATGCGATCTGCGAGCACGCGATACGCCAGCGCCTGAACCTTGATGAGAGCTTCCTGTTTCGACTGGCCGTAAGCCATCACCCCGGCCAGCTCGAGTACTTCGGCAATCCAGCGGCCATCCTCCTCGCGTTCGAACTCGACAGTAAATACCAGTCCGTTGGGGCTGCGGCGAGCGCGGGAAATTCTCTTTCGATCCACCATAATCTACGAGGACAGTCCACTCCGGCGCACGCCGAATCACCATCGCTCAACCCTGGGCCGGCAAGCTGCGGGTCCCCCCTTGACAATGGCTCTGTTTGTGATAGTTTGTCAGAACTCATAAGCTCGGCTAGATAGCGTGACCCAGAAATGGGCGGCTGCGGGAAGGCGATGCACCTGGCCTGAGCTTTTCAATCTAACTTGCCAAAATGGAAGCGGCGGACGCCACTCTCGCCAGCTTCTGCACTGAAGTTCAACGCAGTTCCAACCAAGGCAGCCCAGGAGGTTTGGTATGGGAAATATCCAACGGCTTATGGATGCCGGAATTGTTCCGGGCGGCGCGGCCCTCAGCCAGTCCGATCAAGACGTCATCAACAGCCTTACCGCTGATGAAGTATCGGCGCTGATCAGTATCCGCAGCAAGCTGACGCCGGAGTTTATCCAGAAGCTGCAAGCGGGCGGCGCCCAGCGCGGCGCGGCGCTCGGTATCGTGTTTTAGTTGGGCTCTGGGGACAACGGAAATTAAAGTCTAGAGTTCTGGAGTTTCTTATGAAGACCAATGTTCAACTTCTGATGGATGCGGGTTTGATTCTCGCGTCGAACATGCCGAATGCGACCGACTGCGCGACGATCAACGCCCTGAAACCGGCTGATGTGCAGGGGCTGATCAACGTGTTCAACGGCGTTACTTCGCCTTTTCTGGTGAGCAACTGTAATCCCGGTGGCACGGTGGCGCCGTCCCCGACTCCGGGCCAGCGCACGGTCGGAATCGTTTTCTAGGCAGACACGCAACCGCATGGCCACTAGCGCTACGTTCGAAGTCCAGGGGATGAGCCATCTGAGTCACAGCCGGCGCTTGCGCGACAAGATTCGTCTGGTGCGCGCGCCTCTGGATCAGGTGGCGGAAAAGCTTTGGACCCATCCGCGGCTGCGCGAGATCTATCCCGAGTTCCTCTTCCTCAATCACTCGGTGATTCGTTGCAGCGTGCCGCTGATGAAGGCGGCGGCCGACGCTTGCGAGAAGATGCTCGATCGCGAGCCGGTTGCGGAAGGCATGCTGGCGTATCTGCGCAAGCATATTCCGGAAGAGACGGGACACGATGACTGGGTGCTCGACGATCTCGCGACCCTGGGCTTCAAACGCGAAGAGGTGTTGCAGCGGATCCCGTCGCCTTCTGCCGCGGCTCTCGCCGGAGCGCAATATTACTGGATTCGCCACGTGCATCCAGTCGCGTTGCTGGGATTTATTGCGGTGCTGGAAGGCACGCCGCCGGACGTTGAGTTCTTCGAGCAAACCGCCGATCGCATCGGGGTGCCGCGCCGCGCCTTCAGCAATCTGACGTTGCACGGCAAGCTCGATCCGCAGCATCGCGACGATCTCGATCACGCCCTGGATGCCCTGCCGCTGACCGAGGAGCACCACTCGCTGATGGGTATCAGCGCCTTTCAGACGGTCAGTCTACTCACCCGTGTCGCCAGCGAAGCGTTACAATAAGCTGCTCGCAAATCAGCACTCTGCTTCCTCCGGGGCCAAACGGATGATTGGCAGTACTATTTCTCACTACCGCATCGTCGAACGACTGGGACGAGGCGCGATGGGCTTGGTCTACAAAGCCCAGGACATAAAACTCGACCGCCCGGTCGCCATAAAATTCATCTCTCGCGAGGTAGCGGCGGTCCCCGAACAGCGGGCGCGCTTCATTCGCGAGGCGCGCACGGCTTCCCTGCTCGACCATCCCAACATTTGCACGATTCACGACTTCGGCGAGACCACCGAGGGTGACCTGTTCATCGTCATGGCATTGTGTCCCGGTGACAACCTGCGCATACGCCTGGAACAGGGCCCGTTGCCGCTGAAGTACGCGGTCAACATCGCTACCCAGGTGGCCCAGGGACTGGCCAAGGCGCACAGCATGGGCATTGTGCATCGCGATATCAAGCCGGCCAACATCATGCTGCTGCCCGACGGCGAAGTAAAGATCGTGGACTTCGGGCTGGCCAAGCTCCCGCACGATGTCGGTTTGACCAACACCGGGGGCGTCGTGGGCACCGTGCCGTACATGTCGCCGGAGCAGTTGCGTGGCGATCCGCTGGACGGCCGCACGGACATCTGGTCGTGGGGGGTGACGTTTTACGAGATGCTGGCGGGCGATCGTCCTTTTGAGTCGAAGACTGAAGCGACCATCATGCGCGCCATTATGGATCTGGAGCCGCCGTCGCTGCGGGCGCGGCGTCCCGACCTGCCGCCGGCCATCGATCAGCTCGTGAGCCACGCGCTGCGCAAGAAGCGCGAAGAGCGCCCCGCGAATGCCGGCGAACTGGTCGATGCGTTGCGCGCTCTGACCCTGCGCACCGAGACGGCGCCGGTGATCACCGTGGCCCCGCGGCCGCACGCTTCCGTCGCGGTGCTGCCCTTCCGCAATCCCAGCGCGGACTCGGAAAACGAATACTTCATCGACGGCCTGACCGAAGAGCTCATCCATGCGCTTTCCCGGCTTCCCGGGCTGCAAGTGGTTTCGCGCACATCGGCATTCGAGTTCAAAGGCAAAGCGCAGAACGTTCGCACGATTGGCGAGCAGCTGAAGGTTTCGACGGTGGTCGAAGGCAGTGTGCGCAAAGTTGGCGATCGCATTCGCGTGAGTGTGCAGCTCACGAACGTCAGCGACGGGGTGGTGCTGTGGTCGGAGCGCTTCGACTGCAACATGACCGACATCTTCGAGGTCCAGGACGAGATGGCGCGCTCCATCGCCGACCTGCTGAAGGTGGAGCTGGGATCGAAGGCGGGCAGCGCATTGGTGAAGCGCTACACCGACAACTTCGATGCCTACGATTTGTATCTGCGCGGCCGCTTCCAGTGGAACAAGCGCACCCCCGAAGGATTCCAGAAGGCGCTGGAGTACTTCCAGCGAGCGCTGGAACTCGATCCCAACTACGCGCCTGCACTGGCTGGGATCGCCGATTATCACGTGTCGGTGGCGTCGTGGGGACTGGAGCCTCCGACGGAAGCGTGGCCCAAGGCCAAAGAGACGGCCGCCAAGGCGCTGGCTGCCGACGATAGCCTGGCGGAGGCGCATGCCTCCATGGGCATTATCAACATGTGGTACGACTGGAACTGGAAAGAGGCTGAGCGCGAGTTTCTGCGGGCCATCGAGTTGTCGCCGGCGCTGCCGCTGCCCCACGTCTATTACAACGTGCTGCTGGTGCAGACCGGCCGATCGGAAGAAGCGGAAGCGCAGATTCGTGAGGCACTGGCCTGCGACCCGCTGTCCGTTCCGGCGAATGTGTACCTGGCGGGCGTGTATCACTATCGCCGCGATTACGAAGCATCGTTGAAGCAGGTGAAGCGCGCGCTCGAACTCGACGCCAACGATATTGAAGCACACGTCGTGGTGGCGCTGAACTACGAGCAGCAGCGCAGATATCCCGAGGCCATTGCCGAACTGGAGAAGGCACACCAGCTCTCCGGCTACAATCCGCTCTTGCTGGGTTCCTTGGCCTCGTGCTACGGCGGTTCGGGCAATAAAGAAAAGGCGCTCACGCTGCTGGAAGAATTGAACGCCGCGGCAACGCAGGCCTATGTCGCGCCCATCTCGTGGGTGATGGTTTTTCTTGGCATGGGAGATGTGGAGCACGCCTTTGAGTGGCTGGAGAAGGCCGCCGAGGCGCGCGATCCGCTGTTGTGCTATCTGAAAGTTGGCCCGATTTATGATGGGATTCGCGGCGATGAGCGCTGTGTCGATCTGCTCTATCGCATCGGGCTCGGCCCCGAGGAGAGCTCCGATCTGCGCACGGTGACGCAGCACGCGAGCGCCTCAGTCAGTTCGCAAAAGGTGAGCGGGCCGCGGGTGGTGTAGCTCATGGGGAGAGCAGGCCTTCAGGCCTGCGTCAGGCAGCGCCAAACAAGAGATGGGTTGAGGGACTGAGGTCGCCGACCTCAGTCCCTCAACGTTTATCATTACCACGTTGGAACGTGGGCTGGAAGGCCCGGCAAGTGCGCCTCATTTGGGTGATGGAATCGCGAGGACGGGAAATTTCATGGCAGCAGTGACTTATCTGGAAGCCATCCGCCAGGGCATCTGGGAGGAGATGGAGCGCGATCCCGCGGTGTTCTGCATCGGCGAGGACATCGGCATCTATGGCGGCGCGTTCAAAGTCACCGAGGGATTGATCGACCGCTTCGGTCCCGGAGCGCGTGGTGGATACACCGATCTCGGAGATGGCCATCATCAACGCCAGCTTCGGCGCGGCGCTCACCGGCATGCGGCCGGTGGCCGAGTTCCAGTTCATGGACTTCATCAGTTGCGCCTTCAACCAGATCACCAACCTGCTGGCCAAGGCGCATTTTCGCTGGGGCGCGCCGGTGCCCGTGGTGGTGCGCGGACCGTCGGGCGGCGGCGTGCACGGCGGACCTTTTCATTCGCAGAATCCCGAGACCTACTTCGCGCACACGCCGGGGCTGAAGGTCGTCTGTCCGGCGAGCGCTTACGACGCCAAGGGTCTCATCAAGTCGGCCATTCGCGACAACAATCCCGTGCTGTTCTTCGAGCACAAGTTTCTTTATCGCCGCATCAAGGAAGAGCTGCCTGCAGAGGATTACACCGTGCCGATCGGCAAAGCGCGCGTGGCGCGCGAGGGCCGCGACGTCAGCGTGATCACCTATGCGGCGATGGTCTATACGTCGCGCTGGAGGCCGCGGAGATCCTGGCCAAGGAAGGCATCGAGCTGGAAGTGGTCGATCTGCGCACGGTGCTGCCGCTGGATCGCGAGGCCATCCGGCAAACGGTGGAGAAGACCAATCGCGTGATCGTGCTGCACGAAGACACCAAGACCGGCGGCATTGCCGGCGAAGTTGCGGCCGTGATCAATGAGGAATGTTTCGACGCGCTGGATGCGCCGATCACGCGCATCGCCTCCGCGGATTCGCCGGTGCCGTTTTCCCCGCCTCTGGAAGAAGTGTTCCTGCCGAAGGTGGAAGATGTGGTGCGCGAGGCGCGGCGGCTTAAGCAGTATTGAGGCTCCTGCTTGGTTAGCCGGCGAGGCGATGTTTCTTACTCGCTCCGGTGCGCGTCGATGCGAGCGAAACCACGCCTTTGCTCCTGGCGATGGACTTGCGGCCTTTCGTTCTAACCCCCCGTCGGGATGATTGAATAAGCACTTCCGCCGGAATACCCAGTTCCGCATGCCGGCGACGGATCATTGCGATTGAAAGGCCTCGGCGGCGATTCAGGATTTCGGCAACTTGCGTTCGCGTTCCAATCATCGGCTCCAGTTGCTTGCGGGTTAATCTCTGCTGGCTGTCGTAGTAGGATGATGAATTCCCCTGTATATCGTCCAACATCTCAAGGAGAGCAATGCGCGGATTCATCATTGGAGTGATCGTCACTTTACTGGTAGTCTTCGGCGGCGCTTATGTTTACACGACCACCGGCCATTTCGACACGCGGGCGGTAGGCCACGTTCCCAGCACCTTCGAGCGCCGTACCGCCAATCAGTCGGTCGACGAGTGGGTCGACGATCATGCCTCCAAGCAGGCGAATCCCTTTCAGCCCACGGCGGAAAACCTCACGGCTGGCTCAGACATCTATGACAAGAATTGCGCACTGTGCCACGGCAGCCTGAAGGAGCCGGTCTCGCCGATGCGGCAAAAGTTCTATCCCAGCGTGCCGCAACTGATGACCCACACCCCTGACGATCCTGACGGCAACCTGTTTTACGTGGTCAAGTACGGCATCCGCTTCAGCGGTATGCCCGGCTGGGACGGCGTGCTCTCCGACGACGACATCTGGAAGACTGTGCTCTTCATCAAGAACTCCGACAAAGTGAAGAACAATACGCAGGAGCAGAATCCCCAGAACCTGCAGCACATGGACAATTCGAAACAGAAGTAGGGGTCAGGGGTCAGGGACTAGGGGTCAGGGATCAGAACTCCGTCCTGCCAATTGATGCCCTGGACCCTGATCCCTAATCCCTGATCCCTGACCCCTGCTTTCTCAACCGTTCGGCTTCACGATCTTCGTATGGCTGTCGGTCTTCAGCTTGAACGCATCGTTAGGGATCTTCTGGTCGATGCGAATGTTGCTGTACTTGGTGATGCGGTAATCGCCGGAAGGCTCATCGAAGCGCTGCTGCACGGGAACGCCGCGTGCGGGATCGATCCACAGCGTGATCGTCTGAAACATATTGTGGACGCGCTGCGACTTCGGCGTGAGCGCCAGCTTCGCCGCGTTGACGCCCTGCACCTGCTCCATGCCTGCATACTGAACATCATAAGAATTCGTCAGCGCGTGGCCGCCGCCGCCGAAGCCGAGCACCAGGTAGCTCTCCACTTCCGCTTTGTTCTTGCCGGCGTTGTACTGCGTCACCTGGTCGATCGACGGCTGGAAGTAGCTGACAACGCCGTTGGAGAACAGCACGTATTTCTTGTCCGGCACGGTGATGTCAGCCGCCATCTCGATGCTGTCGCCCTGCTTGCGGAAATACATGGTGCCCTTCTGGTAGTCGTGTTCGTCAACGACCTTCTGGTACATGTCGGCAGTGAAGTCCGTCTGCACGGTGTGGAAGTTGGCGGCAGCGCGATCCATCGAGCTGAGCACGGCGTCGAGATTCTGCGCAGGCGCCGCCAGGGTCGCGCAGAACAAAAGCCATCCAAGGAGAGCGATCAGTCGGTTGTTCATATTTCCTATAAGAGTGACACCAGATTCCGGCCAGAAGTTGCTTGAGCGCGCAAACGGCTTTCAGCGATGTGCCCAAACCTTGTAAGCCGTAATGTTCTGATCGCGGTCGCGCACGGCGGTGTAGCGGTCGATGGTCACTCCGCCCGTCAATGGCTCAATGACCCGCAGAAGCGACTCGCGGATTTGGGCATCGCTTCCCGCTCGAACCGCTGAAGCATCGACGGTGCACACCAGCCCGTCGCCGTCCTGGCGCATGACGACCTCGGTCTGGTGCGGGGGGCGGGGCTGTGGTTTATCGCGAAAATTGATCCAAATGGGTGCAAGGAAGATGAACGCGAGAATGAGAGAGACCATCACGTCGTAGGGAACGCTGCCGCGCGGATGGGTCCACCAGAAGTAGCCCTTCAGGGTTTCGCCGAAAGAACCCGCTCTTCGCTCTTCGCTCTTCGCCATTCGCGTACCGTTACTCGCGTCTATTGTTAATTATCGCAGACTCATTCAACGGCGCCGAGATATGAGCATGGCAGTGGAGGCGGCGCAGAGCGAACCGCGATTTGCGGGTTCCCGACCACTGGCCACCCGCCACTGACCTCCGCTTTACGTCCTCAGTTCCACCACGGTCGCGCCACCGCCGCCCTCGTTCTGCTGCGCTTCGCTGACGTTCGCGACGTGAGGATGCTTGCGCAGATATTCGCGCAGCGCCTTGCGCAGAATGCCCATGCCGCTGCCATGGACCACGCGCAAGCGAATCGCGCCCGCCAGGAATGCGCGATCGACAAACTTCTCGACGGCTTGCGTCGCATCGTCTACCGTCTGGCCGATGACGTTGATCTCGGTGGGCGCGCTGTCGTCCTCACGCGCCAGGGAAACGCTGATGCCGCGTGACCGCGCCGCCTCGACGGGATTGTCTGCGGTCCGGGCTACCACGCTGGCGATATCGTCGCGCGCCACCTTCATCTTCATGGGCCCGACGGCAACCTCGAAGGAATCGTCGTCGAAGTAGCGCAGGATGCGGCCATCGCGGCCGAGCGACTTCAGTCGAACGGTGTCGCCCACGGAGACCTGCTTGACCACGTGCTGCTGCGCGTTGGGGTCGCCGGCGTCTGCGCCGGAGGTGTGGGCCACGACCGTCGAGTCGAATTGCTCGCGAAATTCGCGCCGCAACTTGGCGATGCGGCGGTCGGCGTCTTTCGAAAGCTTCAGCGCCTGCGCCCGGTCCTGTACCGCACTGACGGTCTCCCGCGCGCGGTATTCAAAATCGCGCAGCAGGCTGTCGAGCTTCTTCTCCAGGTCGCGCAGCTTGTCTTTTTGTTCCTTCTGTCCTTCGCGGCTGAGGCGGTCACGTTCGCGCGACACCTCTTGCTCACGGGCGCGAAGCTGGGAGCGCTCGGTGTCTAAGTGGCGCAGGTCGGTGTGCAGGCGATCGAGGAAGCGCGAGACGTCTTGGGTTTGCGAGGTCAGGCGACGCCGAGCCTCGCCCACAATGTCGGAGTTAAGTCCTAATTTACTGGCGATGTTGATGCCCGCCGAGGCCCCGGGCACGCCCATCCGCAGCTCGTAGGTAGGCCCCAGCGTGTGCTCGTCGAAGCCAACGGCGGCATTGAGCACGCCCGGCGTGTTGGCGGCATAGACCTTCAACGCGGTGTGATGAGTGGAGATGATGCTGAGGCAGGCCGCGCGCCGGAAGAAGTCCGCGATGGAGACGGACAACGCTGCGCCCTCTTCGGGATCGGTGGCCGAGCCCAGCTCATCGAGCAGCACCAGCGAGTGCTGCGTGGCATGGTGCGAGATGAAATCGATATTGGTGATATGCGCGGAAAAGGTCGAGAGATTCTGCTCGATCGACTGGTAGTCGCCGATGTCGGCGAAGATGCCGTCGAAGATGGGCAGCTCGGCGCGATCGGCCGGCAGCGGAATTCCTGATTGCGCCAGCAGCGCCAGCAGGCCGACGGTCTTCAGAGCTACGGTCTTGCCGCCAGTATTCGGGCCGCTGATAACGACCTGTCGGTGATCGGCGTCGAGCTCGATCGTGATCGGGACGACGGACCCGCTGCGAGCTTTCAACGTGCGCTCCAGCAAGGGATGGCGCGCGTTGCGCAAGACCAGCGCGTCACAGGCGCTCCCACTCATCGCAACGGATGGGATGAGTGGGGCACCCGACAATGCGTCTCCCGCCGGGGCATCCTCCGCAACCGACTTTGAGCCCAGCAGCTTCACCGCGACGCAGTCATACTCTTCGGCGAAACGCGCTTTGGCGAATTGCAGCTCAAGCTCGGCCAGGGTATCGACAGCCGCGATCAGCGCGTCGGCGTATTCGCCCAGGCGCGTCGTCATCTCCAGCAGAATGCGATGGATCTCCGCCTGTTCCTCTTCCAGCAGCCGCACGAGGTCGTTGTTTTGTTCGATGGTCTCCAGCGGCTCGACGAACACCGTCTGCCCGCTGGACGAAGCGCCATGCGCAACGCCCTGCACGCGCCGGCGCTGCTCGACCTTCACGGGAATCACGAAGCGCTCGCCGCGGATGGTGACCAACTCGTCCTGCACCGTGCCGCCTTCGGAGAGCCGCCGCAGATAGCCGCGCAGTGACTCCTGGATGGCGCGCTTTTGTTTTTCGATCTCGCGGCGAATGCGCGCGAGCTCGGGCGAGGCGCGATCGTCGAGCGTGCCGTCGGGCAGGATTTTGTTGCCGAACTGCCGCAGGAGCGGCGCGAAGTCGGCAATGCCCAGCGAAAGGTCGCGCACGGCGTTCCAGTTTTCAGCGATGTTGGCCGCGGGATGCAGCGCAATCTCGCGCCACTCTGCTGCGCGGTCGGCCAGCAGGAGCAGGTGGCGGATCTCCGCGATCTCGAGCGCGGCGCCACGAATGCGCGACTTGTTGATGACGTCCGTCGGGTCAAGCAGTCCATGAAAATCGAAGCGCCCACCGGTTTTGAGATAGCCGCGCAGCTCTGCCGTGAGCTGGTGTTGGCGCTCGATCCATTGGCGGTCGCGCGACGGAGTGAGTTGCAGCACGCGCGAGTGTCCCAGCGGAGACGCCGTATAGACCGCCAGCAGTTGGCGCAGCTGGTCGAACTCGAGAACGCGCTCGCTAGCGTGCTGGATGGGAGCGGGAGACGTCATGTGGCTTATGTTATCCGAGTTGTAGTGCGAAGAGCTTGAGGCCGAACGCCGCGTCACGTTATACTGATTACGGCGATGGAGTTCGCCGGTAAGCGCCCGACGGGCTGATAACTCCTACCATTCAGGCATGGAGTCTCCATCGTGAACTATCTTTGGATAGCCCTGGGCGCCGTTGTCGGCGCCAGCGCCCGATACGCCCTAAGCGGCTACGTCGCGCGCGCGTTCTCCAGTTCATTTCCCTACGGCACGCTGATCGTCAACCTCACCGGCAGCATGGTGCTGGGCTTCTTTCTTGTGCTCGCGGGCGAGCGCATGCTGCTCGACCCGCGCTGGCGCATGCTGGTGGCTATCGGATTCTGCGGCTCGTACACCACATTCTCCAGCTACGCTTTCGAAACCTTCGCCGCCATGGAGAGCGGCCAGTGGGCGATGATGGCGCTCAACATCCTTGGCAATAATGCGCTCTGCCTGCTGGCGGTGGTACTGGGCGCGGCCATTGCGCGCGGGTTGTAGAATGGCATCGAATATGGCTGTGCAAGTCACCATGTACCTCACCGAGGGCGACAGCTGGCAGCATCGTCCGCTGCACATGGAAGTGCTGCGTTACCTGCGGCAGGAGAACGTCGCCGGAGCCGTGGCATTTCATTCGGTCGCCGGATTCCAGGGAAGAAGCAGTGTGCACACGGCTCATCTTGTGGAAGCGGGAGGAGAGTTGCCGGTGGTGATTAGCTTCGTCGATACCGACGAGCACGTTTCGCGTGTGCTGCCCCATCTGCGCGAGATGGCGGCGCATCGGCTAATCGTGCGAGAGAACGTGGTCATCGAGCAGGGCAGCCTGGAGTGACTCGGCTTTACACTTCTTCACCCACACAGGACCTCACCCCGATAACCTTTTTCGCAGACCCCCGTCTATTCCAACAAGCAGGGAGCGATGCTCAGAAGGGGCATGCGGGACGTTCCACTCCGCTAGATCGCATGCCCCGGGCACCGCAAGAGCCCTCTTACTCTCCTCATTCGCAACGGAACTTGCAGAGGCTCCTTCTCGTATCACAGCGAGGAGGAGCACTGTGAGTTACAAGCTGCCGATTCTCCTGCTCTCGATTCTGACTCCTGGGCGTATTCGCCTCCGCCGACGAATGGAACAAGTCCTATCAGGTCGGCAACAATCCCACGCTGCACATTGACACCAACGACGCTTCCATCGAAGTGAATCGCGGCGTGAGTAACACGGTCGCGGTGCGCATTGTTGCCGATGGCTACACCATCAGCAGCTCTGGAGTGCGCGTCACCGAACATCAGGAAGGCGACAAGGTTGATCTGAATGTGCATGTGCCGAATCAGTGGGGCATTCACTTCAGCATGCATCAGGGTGTGCGGGTGCAGGTGCAGGTTCCACCTCAGGCGTCGCTGGATTTGCATTCCGGCGATGGGCACATCGGAGTGAACGGCATCTCCGGCCAGGCACGGCTGGATACCGGGGACGGCCACATCACGGTGCAGAACTTCAGCGGCAGCCTTCACGGCCATACCGGCGACGGCCACATGTCGATCGACGGCATGTTTACCGATCTGGACCTGCGCACCGGCGACGGCCACATCGACCTGACGGTACGGCCCGGCTCCAAGATGAACAATGGCTGGCTGATTCACACCAGCGATGGCCGCGTGGAAGCCAAGCTGCCGGAAGACCTGGCGGCGGAGCTTTATGCCCACACGGGCGATGGCCACATCGAATTGGATATGCCGGTAACGGTCAGCGGCTCCATCGAGCGCACGCGAGTGCGCGGTAAGCTGAACGGCGGCGGACCGCTGCTGGAGATCACCACAGGTGACGGCAGCATACACATCGGGAAGAACTAAGGCACAGCCACGCGGTTGGAGCACGTCTTAAGGCGCTCTCCAACCGAGCAGCCCGGCTCAGTCCACGCCTAACCCGCTTTGACCCTGGTTTCACCGGCTGATACACTACTGTTTTCCCACCTCGTGTGACATTCCAACGAAGGACCACCCGTGCGCAGTTATACTCGACATCAGCTTAAGCAGGACGCGTTTGCAACTTCCACCGCCGAAACCATCTCCTGGGCGGTAGAAAACCGTTCCAAATTGATTGCCGCCAGTACGGTGGTAATCATTATTCTGGCTATTCTTGTCGGCGGGTGGGCATTTATCACCTATCGCGACCAGCAGGCGCGGCAGCAACTCTCGGTGGCTATCCAGAAGTTCAACGAACCAATCCGTCCCGCCGGAATGGCGGCGACGCCTGACGTGCCCAGCTATGCCTCCGCTGCCGAGCGCGGCAAGGCCACCAATGCCGAATTCGTGCGGATTGCTGACAAGTATTCGCACACCCAATCAGCCGCAGTGGCGCGCTACTTCGCCGGCGTGACGGCCCGCGACAGCGGCGACAACGCTGCTGCCCAAAAGGATTTTGAGGAAGTTGCAGCCAGCCGTTATTCCGAAGTGGCCAGCCTGGCGAAGTTCGCACTGGCGTCCGTGTACCACGATGTGGGCAAGAACTCGCAGGCGGTTGACATCTATAAGCAGTTGATCGATCACCCCACGGTTTCCGTCGGCAAGAGCACCGCGCAATTCGCGCTGGCCTCGCTGTACGAGGCGACGGCGCGGCCTGATGAAGCCCGCCATTTGTATGAGCAGATGCAGAAAGAAAGCCCGGCCAGTGTGGTCTCGCAGATGGCCGGGCAGCGCCTGCAGGAACTCGCCAAGTAATAACCGTCAGTTTCTTCGCGACGGTTTTTCACCACGGAGATCACTGAGGACACGGAGAGTCTGAAAATTTAGACTCCGGGCGCTCTGTGGCCACCTTGGCGAGTCGTTTTGCGGCGTCTTCATCGCCGCTGCGCATCTAGTACACTGTTCTGCGATGACGCTCTTTGAAGCTCAGCCCTACGACGCCGCGCGCGCCCGAAAAAAACGGGCCATCATTCTTGCACTGGTCGTTCTGGGACTGCTCATCGGAATCGTCTGGTGGCAGATGCGCTACTGGCCGGAAGAGCGCATCGTGGACCGCTTCTTCGACGCCCTTCAGCAGCAGGACTTCGACAAAGCCTACGGCATCTGGATGCATGATCCGGACTGGAAACAGCATCCCCAGCAGTACGCCCGTTATCCCCTCAGCGACTTCATGAAGGATTGGGGCCCCAGTGGCGAGTGGGGCATCATCAAGAGCCATCGCATCGACGGCGCCGGCGTTCCCAAGGGCCACGGCACCACGCAGTTTTCGAGCCCCAGCGGCGTCGTGGTTGTCGTGACCGTGAACGAGCGCATCGCAGACAAAGCGCACGTCTGGGTCGAGAAGGATGACAAGACGCTGGGGTTCTCGCCGTACTAGAGGGTAGACGGGCCTGCTGGCCCGCGTCACGGCCACTCAATATATACCTAGAGTCTCACACCGTGACGGCACGCCTGGAGAGAGGTGTCGCGACTCAGTGTCGCCGTTCTGCGGCCCGTACTTTGCCCCATGGAACGTGGGCTGCCGCCCACGCCTAACATCGTCCCGCGCTGCGCGTCGCCAATCCGATTATTTATCCACCACGCAAGTTTAAAGCAGGTTGCAACAAGTCTCTAAAGGCCTGCATTACCCGGCGCCCTTCTTTTACTGCCCATACAAAAACAGCATTGCATCCGGCAATCGCCGCGACCACGCGGATTCATTGTGCTCGCCACCCTCTTCAATCACCACCCGCAAACGGTTCGGCGTCATGCCCTTCTTGCGCAGGATCTTCTCCAGCTCTTCGACATTCTGCACCCTTTCCGCGGCTTGCTTGGGATCGCCCTTCAGCGATTCGCTGGTGCCGACGCCGATGAAGATACGCTCCGGCAGCAGCTTGGCCTTTTGCGCGTCTTTGAGCAACTGATCATCGCCGACATTCAATACCGGGCTCTCCAGCAGAAGATGTCCGAAGACGCCGGGGTGAGTCAGCGCAGTGTACATCGCGGCGTCGGCGCCATACGATGAGCCGCCCAGCCCGGTGTTCAGCGTGCCACGCGAGATGCGGTAGTGCGCCTGAATAAACGGAATGATTTCGGTCATCAGGAAGCGAGCGTAGTCTTTGCCTTCGACGGTCTTCTCGCTGGCGGCAGACTTGTCGTCGGTGTTTTCAGGATCGGGATAAGGCAAGTACTCTGCAGCGCCGTTCTCGCCGGCATTGTCGATACCGACGACGAACATGGGCGGAATTTTGAAGGCGCCGACCAGGTGCTCGACGGTATCGTCCATTTGCCACTCGCCATGCGCCGCAGTAGCTTCGTCGAAGAGGTTCTGTCCGTCCTGCATGTAGAGCACGGGATAGCTGCGGTGCGCGTTGTGCGGCGAGAGATAGTTGGCCGGAACGAGTACACGGATCATGCGGGTGTTGTGAAGGATTTTGCTTTCGAAAGGAAATATCTCCAGCCAGCCGACGACATTGTGGTCCTGGTCGAACGAGGTGATGACTTTTGTACCCGGCGGAGCGAGCGGCGAGGTGCCTCGGTTAGCGCTCTTCTGAGCAAGCAATGGCGTCGCAGCAAGGCAGACGACCAGCGCAGCAACCCAGGATCTCAGCATAATTCCAGATTAGCAGTACTCGGGCACACAACTGCCCACACTAGCGGGCGGCAGCTTTCTTAGGGCCACCACCCAGGCGGCCATTAGCCCGTGACGCACGACGCTTTGCAGCACTAATCCTTCCGCCTCCGGCTGCTCCCAACCGTGCGGCCATCCATTTGCGCGAACCGAGCACACCCTCAAGAAGTGCCGGAATATAGAGATCGGCATCGAGCTCAGGAAAGTGAATGCCGAGTCCGGAAGGAGTGATTTCGATTTCGCGCATCTGCGCAGGCTTGGCATTCTCTAGACCGGAAAACCTGGTTCCTATTTTGCAGGCGCCAGCGTCTCCAGGAAATGATCGTCGATCAGGTGGAACAGGTGGTCGCGGGCGGCCTTGCCGGCGATGCCGTGCGTCTTGCCCGGATACATCATGAGCTGGAATTGCTTGCCGGCATCGATCAGGTTATTTACCATCTGAATCGTGTTCTGCATGTGCACGTTGTCGTCGCTGGTGCCGTGCACCTCGAGCAGTTTGCCCTTAAGGTCGGCGGCAAAGTTCACCGGCGAGCTGTCGTGATAGCCCTTTTCGTTGTCTTTGGGCAGGCCCATGTAGCGTTCCGTGTAGATGGAGTCGTAGAGCAGCCAGTTGGTCACCGGCGCCACCGCAACTCCGCTCTTGAACATGTCGCTGTGCTCCATGGCGTAGAGCGTGAAGTAGCCGCCATAACTCCAGCCCCAGAAACCGATGCGGTTGCCGTCAAGTTGCGGGAACTGTTGCAGCGTCTGCTTGATGGCGGCGATCTGGTCGGCTAACTCGGTGGGTCCTAAGTTGTGTTTAACGGGCAGTGCGAAGGCGGTGCCGCGGCCACCCATGCCGCGATTGTCCACGTGCAGTACGGCGAAGCCCTGACGCGCGAGGATCTGGTCGAAGAGATCGCCGCCCAGCCAGGCGTCGCGAATCGTCTGCGCGCCCGGGCCGCCGTAGGGATTCACGATCAGCGGCGCTTTGCCGTTGGCGATCATCGGTCCGCCTTCGGGCGGCAGCAGGATCGTGCCCTGCAGCGTGGTGGTGCCGTCAGCCGCCTTGAACTCGACAAATTTCGGAGTGAGCAGGTTATAAGCTTCGACGCTGCGCGCTTTCCAGAACGGAGTGCAGCTCCCGCCGATTGCGCACACAGAGACGTTCGGAGGTGTCGTCAATGCGGAGTAAGCGTCGACGTAGTACTTCGCGTTCCTGGGATCGAAATCGACGCGGTGACTGCCGTTCTGCTGCGAAATGCGGTGGAAGTTCTTCCCGTCCAGGCTGACTGCATATTCGTTGCGCTGCCGCCAGTCGCCTTCGTTGGCCGAGAAGTAAACCACGCCTTGCTTCTCGTCGATGCCGTCAACGCTCTCGACCTCCCAATTCCCTTTCGTCAGCTGCACTACCAGCTCGGCCGGACCACCGAGCGGGTCTTCCTTGCGAAAGTGATACAGGTAGAGATGATTGTGACCGTCGCGTGAACTCGTCCATAGATAGCCGTCGCCGGAGGGCAGCAGCCTGAAATCGACTTCGGGATGCATGTCGATCCAGGCGTCGGTGGTTTCGGTCATCATTTGCTGAAACTTGCCGTTGTCGATGTCGACAAAGTACAGCACCATGCGGTCCTGCACGCGATTGAGCACCATCGCCCAGATCACGTTGTCGCGCACCCAGCCGAAGCGCGGGATCAGAACATCGGGATCGTTGCCCAGCGGGAGCGCACCGTTCGATGCCGGAGTGGAAAGCCACTTAACTTTTCCGCCGCCGCCGGTGCCGACTACTCCCAGCCGCACGCCGGGATTGGGATCGCCGGGCTGGGGAAACTTCTCCTGATCGACCGTCGCATGCACGCCTAACCAGTCCGTGATGGGATAGGTCGGTACTTCCTTCTCATTCATTTGCAGGAAGAGGAGGTGCTTCCCACTGGGCGACCAGAAGTAATTGCTGCGCGAATACAGCTCCTCTTCGTAAAGCCAATCGACTTCGCCGTTGAGCAAATCATCGCTGCCGTCTTTGGTGAGCTCGCGCTCGACACCTCCGTCGATGGGGCGCACATAC
Organism: uncultured Acidobacteriaceae bacterium; assembly: GCA_963747045.1. Lineage (GTDB taxonomy): Bacteria > Acidobacteriota > Terriglobia > Terriglobales > Acidobacteriaceae > Bog-257. The sequence continues at coordinate 86,497 of CAVVDN010000034.1, forward strand.
AAGTTGTGTTTGCGGAGATACGAAATGCGATCGCCGTTCGCGGAGAACTTGGGATCGGAGGCCGGGTCGTTGCTTGACGTCACCTGCACGGCGGTGCCGCTATCCAGGCTGTAGTACCAGAGCTGGCCCAGGGAATCGAAGAGCAGGTGCTTCGAGTCAGGCGCCCAATGATAGGCCGCGATGGAATAGCGCTGCGCAGCTTCCTTTTTGCGCTCGTCGGTCGAGGTCGCCGGTGGCGCCAGCGTAGCCAGTTTGCCGCTGGCAACCAGCACCGCCGACTTGCCGGTCGCAACATCGACGTAATAGAGCTCGCCGTGCTGGCCGGTGTCGTCGCGCTGCACGAAGGAGACCTTGGTTCCATCGGGACTCCACTGCACGTTTTCCGGCCCGCGGCCGAGAATGCCGCCGGGCTGGAACAGGTCCTCGATGGTCAGCTGCTTTTCACCTTGCGGTGCGGAGGCTTGGGCGATCAGAAGTGAAGCGGAAAAGAGCAGCAGGAAAATCATAGCGCAGCGAGCTTTCACGGTGGCTCCGAAAGAGAAGTATGCTGCGAAAAAGTTTATATCAAGAGCGCCAGCCGAGCGTCGCGGGGGCGAAAGTGATTAACGCGGAAGGGCTGGGTATCGCGAGCCTTTCAATTTGGAGTCCCCTCAGGGACGGCACAAATCTTAAGAGCGAGGAAACCGTTGCTCAATGCGCAATCTGATAAATGCGCAGCAATTCGACGAGCACGACGAAAATGCCGACGCAGAAATACAGATTGCGCGCGGTCTCGGTGCTCATGGCGGCGGGCAACGGCAAGCCGCGCTGGCGGAACACCAGCACCAGCGAGCGTTCGCGTTCGAGAATGAAATCGGCGATGCGCCGGTGGCACGCGGCGATCATCAGGCCAAGAAGAAGTCGCGCAAATTCAAGTGGCATAAGCAAATGGTATGCCGCTTTGCAACTGGCACTCAATAAGCCGAAAACCTTAACCCAGCTCGCGGAGGGCGCGGATTGGCGCGGGGTTTCGCGTGCTAGAATCCAAGCAGTCCTCCATGCATCCCGACATTCAAAAGCTGATCGAGCTGCAACACGTAGATTCGCGCATCGCCGCGTTGCGCAACGAAATTGCAGCCTTGCCCAAAGAGGTCGTCGCGATCGAGGCCAAGCTGGCCGGCTCCAGGTCGAAGGTCGAAGCCGCGCAGGCCGCGATCAAAGCCGACGAGGGCGCCCGCCGCAAGCACGAGTCCGACATCAAGGATCAGCAGGAAAAGATCAGCAAGTATCGCGACCAGTCGCTTAAGGTCAAAACCAACCAGGAGTACAAGGCGCTGCTCACCGAGATCGAGCACGCGGAAAAAGAGATTTCTCGCCTCGAAGACAAGATCCTGGAGATTATGGTCGCCGCCGACGTGCGCAAGGACACGCTGAAGCAGGCCGAAGCAACGCTGAAGGCCGACACGGCGGAGAACGAGAAAGAGAAAGAGCACGCTCGCAAGCAGACCGCGGAGGACGAGAAAGAACTGGCGGAGCTGGCCGCCCATCGCAAGGAGCTACGCTCCGGAGTTGCCGAGGAGACCTTGACCCATTACGATCGCGTGCTCAAGCTGCGCGGTTCGGTTATGGCGGCGGTTCATGAAGACGAGAGCTGCTCGGCGTGCCGCGTCCGGCTCCGTCCGCAGGTGTTCCAGGACGTGATGAGCAACGAGCAGATCGTCACCTGTTTTTACTGCAACCGGATACTGTACTTTGTTCCGCCTCCGCCCAAGGAGGAAGAGCCGAAGAGCAAGAGCGCACCGGTTGCCAACGGTGAAGAACACGTTGCGCCGGATCAGCAGTCATCAGAACAGGCTCAGGGTTGACGAAGCTCCCGCGCAGTAAACCTGATACGAAGCACATCGGTAGGACACTTCTTTACGTTCCCGCAACCTGCGCCACGGCCTTCTTGGGCTGCGGAGGCGCGAGCGCATGTCCCAGCCTGCGGCCGTACTCGATCAGTGGCTCTTCCAACAGGTGATAGCTGGCGACCGCAGCCACTCCGGTGAAGGCCAGACTTCCCGCGATCTTCAGCCAAGTCGGGCCGATCATCCAGTCAAAGCAGTAATAAATCGCGATCAGGTGGAACAGATAAATGCCGTAGGAGTACTTGGCGATCGCGGCGGCAACTCGTCGCACCAGCGGCACCTGCACTTCACGGAAGAACGGAACGGCCAGCCCGAGCGCGAGGCACTCCGCCCAACCCGTGCCGCGCGGATCGAACAATTGATACGCGGCGTAAGCGGCAACAACCACCATCGGCCAGATGAACCATGGCAGCTTCGGCCTCCAGCGGCCGATGAGCACGTAGGCAATGATCCCCGGTACGAAGCATGGCGCGAAACGCACGACGTTGTGCGGGCCGCTCATCCAGGGCTGAAACCATGCCAGCGGAACCAGGGCTGCCCAGATGAGCAGCAGATTGCGCAACGCGTGCGAGGTGCGCGTCACCAGAAACAGCAGCGGCAGCAGGATGTACATCTGCACTTCGATGGGCAGACTCCACAGCGGCGCCAGCGCCATCGGCGAATGCGTCAGGTTCATGGTGAGCGCGAAATTCGAAAGTAAGTTGAATTTGCCGAGGAAAGCGTACTCGCGTGCTGGATTCGACGGAATCTGCAGCACCGTGACCAGTCCCACCACCAGCATCGACAGCGGATAGATGCGGAACAAGCGCCGGATGTAGAAGTTCAGTGCCCCGCTGTTGCGCTCCATCGACATCATCAGCACCAGGCTGGTGTGCACGAAGAAGATGAGCACGCCAAACTGTCCCAGCCCGCTGACCTTACGCTCCGAGAAATATCCGTACTCGAGGATGTGGTGACAAAACACCATGAGCACGGCCATCGCGCGCAGCACGTCCAGGTTGGCGGAGTTTTTGGACATCAGAGGCCCGGCCCGGGTTGGACAGAAGCGCCTACACTTTACCGCAAAGCCAGGACGGGCTCAATCGGCGGAGTGCTCAGCAGCTAGAACCGGGGCCGCCGCTTCCTCGTCACGGCGCCCCATGCGTGGAACCAGAATCGACACAGCTAGAAATACCGAGAGGATGACCAGCTCCGGCTCAATCGCGTGGCGATAGCGCGGCTCGGGATTGCTGATGTAGTACGTCAGCGGATAGAACAACACCAGCGAAGCCAGCGGAAAGATTCCACGCGGGCGCTTCTTAATCGCGAGAATCAATCCGGCAAAGGCGATCAAGGAGGAGGCGAAGTACAGCAGGTTCTTGATCTGCTTCGATCGCGGTAGCGGAAGACCGGACCAGGTACGGGGAAGGCCGGCCCAGTAGTAGTAGCAGCGGTAAACACTTATGACCAGGAATCGGCCTGGATTTTCGGCAATCCACTCTTTCGCCTGCCGGCCTTGTTCCGTACTGACTTCGGGTTCGCCGACCTTCCTGACAAGCGCCGCCAGCTGGGGATTGCGAAATGCGTCATAGCCTCCGGTCTTCCAGCCCTCAGCCTGTGGGTTATTGCCGGCGCGCAGTTCGTTGCCGAAGTTGTCGCGGATGAAGATCACCTGGTCAAAAACCATGTAATTGCGCACCAGCCACGGCGTCAAGGTCATCCAGAAGACGACGGCGCTGACGACCACGGGCACGACGAATCGTTTGCCGGCCTTATGCAGCCGATAGACAAGCCAGCATCCTGAGAACGGAAGCCACGACAGCAACGCGGTGTTCGTCAGTCCGGCGATTCCCCACACGACGCCATAAACGAGCCACGACCGAAGGCGCGCGTCGTCTTCCATCTCCAGCGTGAGCATCACCAGCAGGCTCAGCAAAAACGCGGAGAGACTCGTCTCCCAAATCCAGCCAATCGAGTAGTAGATGGCGTAAGGCCACAACGCCCAGGCCCATCCTGACCAAAGCGCGACCGTCTCGCCGAAGAGGCGGCGAGCGATGCGATAGACGCTCCAACACGTGAGCGCAGAAACTGCGCTGTTGAACGCCACCATAGTGAGTCCGGCTGCGGGCGAGAAGACGCCAAAGGCGCGAAACGCCAGCGACGTCAGCCAGGGATAGACCGGCGGCGTGAGAGCCGAAGGACCGGTCTCAATCGGGTAGGGAGAGCTGAACCCGTGGCCCAGGGCGAGTGAGCGCGCGAGGTTGGCCATTTCGAAGAGGTCCCAGAGGCCGGTAAAACGGAATGATTGGGTGGCCAACGTGCATAGAGTACGCACGACAAACGCGACCAACACCATGACCCACACCGAGCGGAAGATTCTAGCGGGCAAACCCCTCATACCCTCCGATGCTCCTGGATGAAGAAACGTGAAATGGCTTCAGATAAGTTACTTTGATCCGGCTTTGCGAACAGCAACACGCAACATTCGTGAGCGGGAGTATACACTCTCCCGTCTGCATCAGGGTAAACGGCTCAGCGGATCGCCCACGCGACTGCGGTAGCAAGTCCTCGGCATGGGCGCGGGAGTCAGCGCAGCATCGCAGACTGATATCATGCCTTGCAACGCTATCCGATGCAGGAGTGTATTGGTCTGTGGTCACCACCGCCAAGCCGCAGCCTTCCCGACCGCTCAGCAGCCCCCAAATGCTTGGCGATTCGCGATTGATGGCCCTGCACATTCTGGGTCTCGTGCTTCTATCCCTGCTGTTGACTTGGCCGCTGTTTCTTCACGGCGCACCGGACCTCTCACACGACGGCTTCCATCACGCGCGCTGGGCGAGAGAGTTTGCCACTCAGTTCTGGCATGGCGATTGGTTTCCCCGTTGGTTTAGCAACGTCAACGGAGGGTTCGGCGGACCCTCGGGGTTCTTTTATCCGCCACTGGGAAACTTTGTCGCCGCGCTGTTCTGGCCCTTGGTCGCTTCACACCAGAAGGCGGGCTGGCTGGCGGCGGGATTCTCGATGATTCTGGGAGAGGCTCTCTCGGGAATCAGCGCGTACTTCTGGTTGCGCTCGATCACGAAACCAATAGCAGCATTTCTGGGAGCCGCTATTTATTTATTCGCGCCATATCACTTGGTCGTCGATCTCTACATGCGTGGCGCGTTGGCAGAGCTGTGGACTTTCGTGTGGTTTCCGTTGGTTTTGTTGTCCGCACAAAAGCTCGTTGAAGGCTCAAGATGGGCCATCGCCGGACTTGCGCTCAGCTTTGCCTTGGCCATCCTGTCGCATCCCACGATGGCGCTCTGCTTTGCACCGATCCCCCTGGCTTGTGTGCTGTTCTTCAGTGCGACGGGAGAACGAACCGGGAATACGGCGCTGCTGATCGCAAGCTTGCTGCTCGGTGTCGGGCTCAGCGCCGTCTACCTCGTGCCGGCACTCATGGACCAGTCAAAGGCGAACACCGCGTATTACCACTCCACCAGCGACGAAATGCTGTGGCTGGTTCAGGACTGGAGTCAGTTGCAGGACATGGTGCACTACCTGCGAGGCGCTCATCCCAAAGACATGGGTGCGAGCAATTGGAATGTCGCTTTTCGCACGCGAATCCTTGGCCTGGCATTGTCGGAACTGACGATCGTCGGCCTGTTGTTCGTCATAAACCGCCGTTGCGAGGGTGAGCGCCGCTTGCGTCTTGCGACAGTTTTCTGGACATCTGCGGCGCTGTTGTATTTCTTTCTCATGACCAACCTCAGCTTGCTGGTTTGGAAGCTGGTACCGGTGCTCAAGCTGCTTCAGTACCCCTTCCGTCTGAACGCTGTGCTGGTTGTTTGCATCGCTGCTCTATTCGCGCTCGCGGCCAGTCACCTGCGGCAGCGGCGGGCTCGGGTCTTTTCCAGCTGTCTCTTCGTGGTGCTCGCTTGCTGGATGGCGGTGGATCTCGGTTCGTTCCGGCATACCTTTTCCGCCTCGAATAAAGCGCTTCCGGGAAGATTGGAAATGTTCCGGCAATACGTGAGGACCCGGATCGATCCACCGGAGATGTGGCCGCTTCCCGGCAATGAAAAAGCTTTGTCGAGTTTCAACACCGAAGATTTTTCTACCTTCGACTTCCTTGTAGCCAGCCACCCGCCGAAGACGGTCCGGTTCGCGGGAAGACACTGGTCCGGAGAATCGCGAGTGGAAAACTGGCAACCACGGCGTGTTGTTATCAAGGTCGATGCACTGCAAGACAGCCTGCTGACGGTCAACCACTTCTACTACGCGGGATGGCAGGCGCATATTGAAGGGACCGCGGAGGAACTGGCGGTCCGTCCCACGGCGGATGGTCTTATCGAATTCGCCGTTCCAAAGGGTAGTTACGACGTCATACTGGAACTGCCTCGTGATGCCGCAGAGCGGGCCGGCATCACGATTTCGCTGCTTTCCCTGCTGCTGGTAGGCGGCGCTGCGCTCTGGGCGTGGCGTGATCGCAAGCGAATGAATTTGATCGCCGCAAATCCTCAATCACCTTAAGCAACGACACTCACTCAGCGCGCTGCGCAAGACAGATCCTTCTTGAATTGCTGTCTGGGACCGCGACGGGTTCGGACCAGCGCCATCCTGCACCGAGGTGCTGCTGCGCCACGGCAAGCTGATCAGCGCCAATCAGCAAACAAAGTACGCCGTGCTCCGCGACAAGACCAGCCGCGACCGGCAGCACCCGCTCAAACTTTTCGACGGCGCGCAGCGTGACCACACTCGCCTTGGCGTCCCACTCTTCGGCGCGGCCGCAGAAAACGTTCGCGTTTTCGAGCTTCAGCGCGCGTACCACTTCGCGCAGAAAGGTAGCTTTCTTGTTGTGCGATTCAATCAGAGTGAGCTGGACTTCGGGCATCAGCAGCTTGATGGGAATGCCGGGAAAACCCGCGCCGGAGCCGACGTCGCCCAGCGATTTCGGCGCTGCCAAGTTCCGTTGCAGCACCTGCGCAGCGAACAACGACTCGCCGAAGTGGCGCGTCACGATCTGCTCCGGATCGCGCACCGCGGTCAGGTTCATGCGCGCGTTCCAGCGCAACAGCAGGTCCAGATAGAGCTGCAGTTGCTCCAGCAGCTTTGCCGGAAGCACGGTTCCGGGAGCGAACAACTGTAAGAGTGCTGTGAGGCGGGCGTTATCCATCCTGCGCTATTGTGAAACAACGACCGCGGCTTCGCCCATCACTTTTCCCAGTGCTGGCTCGTGAACTGTGCCGGATCGAAAATCGCAGGATTGAGCTTGGGATTCGCCTCAATGTCCGAGTACTCCTCGCGAAAAACTTCTTTGCCGTCGAGGTAGAAATCGACCCGCGCAGCTACCCAGCCGACCGGGAGCTTGCGGTAATCGGCGAAGCGAGAATCGGCAGTTTTCGCCGGATCGTGCCGGTCAGGCTCGATGAGCCGTACGAACAGCAGCCGCTTCTTCTCGACCCAGAACTGTTTGGTCTTGAGATCGCCCTTGTCCGCGCCCACGACGTAAACGGGCTCTCCCTCCCACACATCCTCGCGCAGCTTGCTCAAGTCGAAGCCCTCGCCTTTCACTTCGTCGATGGTTTTCTCCGGTGGCTGGCGATAGACGTCGAAGCCAAGCACGAGGAGCATGTGCACGAGCGGACGCGTGCCGGCCACCTTGCCATCCTTGAACGACGTCACGGTATTGTCGGCGAAGATTATGCCATTGCCGTTAGCCAGCGGTCCGATATCGATGCGCAGTTTTCCGGGGAGCATCGCGGCTTCATGCCAGGTCTCGCTTTGCTCCGTGCCGTCGGGCTTGATGGTGGTGCTCTTCTGGGTGAAGGTCAGCGTTTCGTACCAGTTGTTCTGATAGCGATCGTGCATGGCGCGCAACAGCGCCTCCCCGTTGTGGACCTCCTGAGCTTGCGCAGCGGCTGCGAACATGGTGAGACCGAGCACAGCCACAAGCAGACTTCTGTTGCGGGCCATCGATATTCTCCTATGTGGAACAGACGAGCATGTCGCCGCTGCCGCGGCTGGTACTGTTCACTACCGGAGCGGGGGCTGCCGCTCGCGGTGCGGCTGGTTCAGACCTGTTTCCGCTGCTTTCCTGATACGCGAGCGAAAGCGTAAGAGTTCATCTCACCAACGACCTTCAGCATGTAATCGAGTTTACGGTATCGAGAACAGTTTCCAGCCGTCCGCATCGAGGTTAAAGATGAAGTCGATGAGCTTATCGTTGGGACATTGCTTGTTCTCGATTCGCGCCACCAGCACCGCCTGCTGCACGCCGCCGCGGGTCACTTCGCTGGCAGCAGTGTGCACCTTCTCGGAGTGGGTCAGCAGTTCGCGGTACGAGCAGGCACGCTGCGAATTGTCCAGCTGAATGGGAGCGTCGATGCAGGAGGAGTCGAAGAGCTTGCAGTACAGCCCATGATGAAAGCGCAGTTGCCGCTCGACTTCGTCGCGGCTTTCGTGCTGCGGACTCGAACCCACGCTGACGCCGCCGGCGGAAATGTAGGAAAGAATCGCATCGCTGTCCCCGGAGCGAAGAGCGGCGAAGAACTTCTGCTCCAGCGCGGTCACCGGCTCGTGGCTCGACGACTTGCCGGATTCCGCTGTGGATTGCGCTGCCGCAGGCCGGCACAAGCTCACGAGCACCGCAACCGCGATGGCACAAGCCCGCGGATGAGAGAATCCCAACCTCACTTGCCTGCCTTCGCCTGCTTGGTTTTCTTCTTCCTGGCTGTCGCGCTCACGCGCTTGGCCGCGCGCGAATTCGATTTGCCGGAGGTCAGCTCCTGCTGACGCTTCTTCGGCAGCCGCTCCCACACCAGGCGATACGATTCCGCCAGCAACTCGCGGAGCTCCGAGTCCGGCAAGGTATTGAGTTGCTCCAGCGCTACCCACTGCGCTCGCGCCATGTAGGGCGCGGGCCGAACCCCGGGACGCTCGCACAATTCGGTGAACATTTCCGAACTGCATTTGAAAGACAGGCGCACGGGAGCGGGCTCGAGCGGAGTCACCGCGAAGAGCTTGCCATCCACTTTGAAGCAGAGATCGTATCCCCACTGCACATTCTCGGTTGTGTGAGGGAACTTCAGGCAGAAGCTCCGCAGAGCATCAATGTCCATCCGCGTTCTCCGGCCATTCGCGCCTCATGACCGCTTTGGTGTAGGCCAGGCGAAAGCCCCGGCGCTCCATGTTGCGTTGCGAGCCGCTGCCCGGGTGTGTGCTGACGACGGCGTACTCGCAATCGGCTTTCGCCGCCTCGTGCAAACGACAGGCAATCAGCGCCGTCTGCACGCCGCGACATCGAAAGTCCGGCAATGTGGCCGCGCCGAACAGCGCGGCAATGCGAGCTTCCGGAATGACCCGTCCACCGCAGCCACCCACCACTTTACCTTCGATGCGCGCCAGGAACGGAAGAGCGCCCGGCAGCGCGGCGAATCCGCCAAAGACGTCCTCGGCAACCGTAATGTCCTGGGCGAAGCCCTCGGCAATCGTGCGCATCCACGGCTGGATCGTCTCCGGAGTCACGCGTTCGATGCTGACGCCGGCAGGCACGACGAACAGCTCTTCCGCATCGATGCGGCGGATGAGCACGGAATTGAACTCCGCGATGGTGTAGCCTCGCTCGCCCAACTGAACTCGCAGGGATTCATCGGCCAGAGGCGAAACCACGATGGTCGAGGCCACGCCGCGACTCCGGAAGAACTCCTCGACCCGGTCCACGTCAGCGGCGGTAACTTCGCCGTACAGACCCATGCCCACCATCTGGTTCGCGGGATAAGACACACCCCCGAAGAAGGCAATGCCTCCCGCGACACTCTCGGTGGCGATGGGGTCGGCGGGAGCGTACCGGTGAAGCGCATCGGCGCAGTCGGGATAGATCATCTCCGCCATCTCCAGACGGCGGGCTAATTCCAGATCAACGAAATCGGGCAAGGATTGCAACGCTGTCGCCGATGTGTAGGACATTACGGTTACGGCACCTTGAGGGCTTGCAGAATGCGGTCGAAGTCTTCCAGCGAGCCGTACTCGATCAGGATCTTTCCGTGGCCTTTGCGGTCTTCGATCTTCACGCGACAACCCAGCGCCCGTTGCAATGCGCCTTCCGCCTCGCGCACGTTGGGATCGACGATGCGCTCCTTCACCACCTTGGGATGGGGATGCGTGAGCGCAGTGACGGTATCTTCAGTCTGGCGAACCGAAAGGCCGTCCTCCACGATCTTCGCCGCCACCCGCTCGATCTCTCCCGGCGACGGCAGCGGCATCAGCGCTTTGGCATGGCCCAGGCTGATCTGGTCCTTCTCCAGCATGCTTTGCACGGCCTGCGGCAGTTTCAGCAGCCGCAGGAAATTGGCGATCGACGAACGCTCGGCGCCGGTCCGTATCGACATGTGCTCCTGCGTCAATCCGAACTCTCTCCCCAGACGTTCGTAAGCGCGCGCCTGCTCGATGGGGTTCAGGTCCTCGCGCTGCAGGTTCTCGATGATGGTCATCTCCATCGCCTGCTCGTTCGAAACCTGGCGGACAATCGCGGGGATCGTCGTCAGCCCGGCAATGTGCGACGCCTGCCAGCGGCGCTCGCCGGCAATCACCTGGTAGCGGCCTCCCGCGACCGGACGCACGACGATGGGCTGCAAGACGCCCACCGACCTGATCGAGGCGGCCAGCTCCTCCAGCGCCGCTGGATCAAGTGAGGCCGTACGCGTCTGGTAAGGGTTGTGGTCGAGCTGCTCCAGCGCGATGTGCAGGACCTCGTCAGCGTCGGGCTTCGCCGCCACAGCGACGGGCCCCGGAGCGTGCGGCGCAGGGCGCGTGGGCAGCAGCGTTTCCAATCCGCGTCCGAGAACTTTACGTTTGTCGGTGGTCGTGGTCATGAGGATTTGAGAAATGGTTTTCGCGACCAGCCACTCGGGAGCGGTCAGCAATGCCGGAGCATGGCAGCAAATAGACTGGACGCAATCTTGGACATTATAGGCCCAGCTTGCCTAGATGTAAGCCGGGTTCCGCTGTGGAAAACGCGGCACGCCCCGAGCGTTTCCCCGTCCCGCGCGCAAGGTGCGGCGAATCTAGGTTGCGGCGGCGGCTTGCGCGACGGGCTTAAATCCAACCAGCTTCATGGCGCGCTGGGCTTCGCGTGCCTTCATAAAATGCTCCCAGATGAAGCCGGTGCGGTAATTCTCCACCATAAGCATGCTGATGCCCTGATCGATTCCAAGCACATCCACGTCCGTCCAATTTGTGCGCGGATCGAATGCGTCGACGAAGCCGTAGCGCTTCCAGGCGCGCTGGGCGTAGTTGTTGTAGAGGTTCGTCAGCACGGCGATGGTTTCCTTCGGCAGAAACGGCATCGAGCCGGCGGTGGCGCAAGGTACAACCGTTCCATCGATACGGCCGATTTCGGGCGGCCCGCCCCACGCCTGATATCCCCAACGCGAGTCGGACGCGGTGATGCCCCAGGTGTTTTCGTCGTAGTCGGGGAAACGCCAGCGAACGGAAATACAGAAGAGCTTGTGGGCGTAAGTGGCGATGGCCGAATTCTGAAAATAGTTGGCGTACTGGTCGCGCAAATTGCGGAAGTCGAACCAGGCGTGGGAGTACTGATGCACGAACAACGGGTCGGCGGCGCTGATGTAGGTGTAGCCTTCGAACTCCATCGTCGGGCGCGAGAAGGCGTTCCACGAAGACGGGCTGATGCTGTAAGCCGGCGCGCCGATGGCGAGCAGGTACATCATCATCAGCTCGCAATAGACGTCCCAGCGCGCGCCAATAAACTTATATTCCGGCGTCCAGCCCAAGGCGAAAGTGGTGCCACCGTTCAGCATCCAGCGCCAGTTGATGCGGCGGTAGATTGCGTTGGCTAGAACAGTGATCTTCTCGTCGTCGAAGTATTGGCGCGCCATCAGTACGCCGCACAACAGGATGGTCGTGTCGATGGGGGAAATCTCCGACAGCCGCACGCGCTTGCCGGTATCAACATCAAGGAAGTGATAGAAGAAGCCGTTGACGTGCTCGGCGTGATTCAGCAGAAAGCTCAACGTGGTCACCACGCGCGCGCCGATCTGGTGCGGCGGCAAATAGCCGCGCTTGTGGCCGATACACAACGCCGCCAGTCCGAATCCTGTCGCCGCAATGCTGGCGGTGCGTCGCGGATCAGGCCCCCCGTCGGCCAGCGCGCGATCGCGTATCAACCCCGAATGAGCGCCGGCCTCATTCCAGAAGAACTGGAATGCGCGACTCACGATTTCCTCCAGCAGTTCGTCCTGGCTAAGCCGCTCCTCCGGCGGCACGGCCTGCTGGTGCCGGGACTTGGCAAACAATCCGCTGGTCGCGAAGGGAAGGGCCAGCGCGCCCTTACCCATAAGCGCAAGCAGTTCGCGCCGGGTCAGCGGCGTCGGTTGCAGGCGCGTGGTGTCGCTCGCGCTCTCTGAAATGGGTTCGAACTTACGCAACGTTATTTAGGAAGAGCTTGCGGATATCACCTGATGGGGGGCGCTCAAGTACCTGCTACGAGTGTATTCGGTGAAGCCCGCAGGCAACAACCCGGGAAATCAGTGTTACGACATCACCAGCCCGGCTTCAGGCGCGAAACCAGGCGTCCCACGGTCTTTCGCCTTAGAGGAAGCGGATCGACGAGGTCACGTTGTTGAACACCTCGCTCGAGGCGAGGAAATCGGCCTCGTCATCGGTGAACGTAAAAATATAAGCGCCCCTCACTCTCGGCACATAAACAATCACGCCGCATTGCCGCAAGGTAACGTTCTGCGGGGGTGGCGCAGCTCGGGTGTTAATGTACTTGACGCTCTTCAGCCCGTCGATGGTCACGTACTCCTTCGTGATTCCGCCGGGAAGTCCCTGCGCGATGGTATCGAGTACCTGTTCGTAAAAGCGATCCAGCACCGCCGGCTGCGCGACATCAAATTGTTCCACCGGCAACTCTGACAAGTCCTTGTAAACCACGTTGAAGTTCGCCTGGAAGACGTCGCCCTTTTTCGGCTGCTCAACGTATTTGTACAGATAGCCGTCCAACGGATTCCAACCGTTGGGACGCGAAAACACGACTTTATGCCTTTCATCCACATCGATGGTGTAGCCGACCGGACAAGGCGCCCCGCGAATGAGTTTGGCTTGCAGTTCCTCGACTCGTTTTGCGTATTCCTTGAGCTGTTCGTTCGTCTTTTGCGCGTAATCCTTGAACTCGGCGTCCTTGCGCTGGGAGAGCTCCTTAACATCGTTGGCGGTAAACAGCTTGTACATGCTGAAGAACGCGGTGGTCAGCACGCCAAAAGTGAAGGCGAATGCCGCGATCGAACCGCCCAGCTTGTAGCCTCTTACGTCGGCGGTGGCCGACGAATCCAGCAATCCGAAGGTCACCCAGGCTACGAGCAAACTTAGGCCGACGATAATCACAAGCGCTGCGACAATTAGAAATACTCGTCCCTGCTGACCCATAGTCCTCCGTATCAAACTATTGCGCGCAAGAATGGCCGCAAGTGTAGCGCGCGATGCGTGAGGTCACAAGAGGCGTGCGGGTGTGCCCCATCCTTCGCCTTCCTTTGGCGAAGAGTGGGAGAAACGAACCGAGCGATTCGGCTGTTAGAATCGATATAGCTCACGCGCCTCTCATGGATCCCGCACTCATCCGAAATTTCGCCATCATCGCCCATATCGACCATGGGAAGAGCACGCTCGCCGACCGTCTGCTCGAGCTCACGGGATCGCTGACGGCGCGCGAGATGCAGGCCCAGGTGCTCGACGCCATGGACCTGGAGCGCGAGCGCGGCATCACCATCAAGGCGCATGCGGTGCGCATGAAGTACATCGCCGCGCGACGGCCAGACATATCAGCTCAACCTGATCGACACGCCCGGCCACGTGGATTTTAGCTACGAAGTCTCGCGCTCGCTGGCATCCTGCGAAGGCGCGATGCTGGTGGTGGATGCTTCCCAGGGCGTCGAAGCGCAGACGCTGGCCAACGCATATATCGCGATCAATCACGGCCTCGAGACCATCCCGGTCATCAACAAGATCGATCTGCCCAGCGCCGACGTCGAGCGCACCAAGGAGATGATCGAAGGCGCCATCGGCCTCGATGCCTCGCACGCGCTGCTGATCAGCGCCAAGACCGGCCAGGGCGTTCCCGAGGTGCTGGAGGCGATCGTCAAGCAACGTCCCGCCGCCGAAGGGCCGCGCCAGACAATCATCTGCAGGCGCTGCATCTTCGATTCCTGGTTCGATTCCTATCGCGGCGTGGTCGTGCTGGCGCGCGTCATTCAGGGGACGATGCGTCAGCAGGGCCAGCGCATCCGCCTGATGGTCGAATGGCAGAAGTCTTCGAGGTCGAGACGCTGGGCGTGCTCACCCCGAAGCCGGTCGACGGTGGACAGCCTGAGCGCGGGCGAGGTCGGGTTCCTGACGCGCCAACATCAAGAACGTTGCCGACACGCAAGATCGGCGACACCATCACCGACGACGACCGCCCTGCCATCGAGCCGCTGCCCGGCTTCGAAGAAGCTGAAGCCGATGGTCTTCGCCGGGCTCTACACCGTCGACGCGCACGAGCACACGCTGCTGCGCGAGGCCCTGGAGAAGCTGCGGCTCAACGATTCGTCGTTCTTCTTCGAGCCGGAGAGCTCGGTCGCGCTGGGCTTCGGCTTTCGCTGCGGCTTCCTCGGCCTGCTGCACATGGAGATCATCCAGGAGCGGCTGGAGCGCGAGTACAACCTCAACCTGATCACCACCGCGCCCGAGCGTGCGCTACAGGATCACGCTGCACCGACGGCAGCGTGGTGGAGATCGACAACCCTTCGCGCTGGCCCGATCCCACCGAGATCGCCAAGATCGAAGAGCCGGTGATTCTGGCGACGATCCTCACCAACGAAGAGTACGTCGGCGGCATTCTGAAGCTGGTGGAAGAGAAGCGCGGCAAGCAGAAGGCGTTCGAGTACGTCAGCGGCACGCGCGTGATGCTGCACATACGAGCTGCCGCTGAACGAGATCGTGCTCGACTTCTACGACAAGCTGAAGACCGTGTCGCGCGGCTACGCGTCGCTCGATTACCACTTGGCCGGCGCGTGGGAGTCGCCGATGGTGAAGCTCGACATCCTGGTCTCGGGCGACCCGGTGGACGCGCTGTCGCATCATCGTGCACCGCGACTTCGCCTACGACCGCGGCAAGGCGCTAGTCTCGAAGATGCGGCAACTGATTCCCGCGCCAGATGTTCGAAGTCGCCATCCAGGCGGCGATCGGCGCCAAGATTATTTCCCGCGAAACCGTGGCCGCCATGCGCAAGAACGTCATCGCCAAGTGCTACGGCGGCGACATCAGCCGCAAGCGCAAGCTGCTGGAGAAGCAGAAGGAAGGCAAGAAGCGCATGAAGCGCATCGGGCGCGTGGACATTCCGCAGGAAGCGTTTCTGGCGGTGCTGCGGGTCGGGGAAGACTAACCTAAACGCTTCTGATTCCGCTGTCGAAAATCATTTGCCACGGAGCCACGGCGTGCGCGGAGTTTTGTTGAAATAGTTGGCTCCGTGAATTCCGTGTCTCCGTGGTGAATTCGTTCGTGGCGAAATCGTAATGACCGGGGTCGAAATCCGCGCTCTCACCGCCGATGATGTCGAGGCTTACTGGCACTGCCGGCTGGAAGCCCTCGAACGCGACCCTACCGCATTCAGCTCGTCGGTCGAGGATCACCTGAAACTCAGCCATGATGAAATACGCCGGCGTCTGACCGCGGATCCCGAAAGCAACTTCGTCCTGGGAGTTTTTGCGAACGGGAAGCTGCTGGGCATGGCCGGCTTCGTGCGCGAAACACAGCCGAAGTCACGTCACAAAGGCCGCATCTGGGGCGTGTATCTGAACGCCGAGCTGCGCGGTAAGGGCATTGGCCGAAGACTGCTGCAATCCGTTCTGGAGCGCGCCGCGAAGGTCGACGGTGTCGAGCAAATTCTCATTAGCGTTACCACGACACAGACTGCCGCGGTCGCGCTCTATCGATCGCTAGGATTCGTCACCTGGGGCAAGGAAAGCAAGGCGCTGAAGATCGGCGAGCATTATATCGATGAGGAGTACATGGTCCTGCCAGTCACACGAACTGCAGATCCCTTCTCGGGCTGGAGCCCGTCGTGATGACAAAATGAAGAAAAGCGTTGAGGCGGCGCGGCTGAAGCCGCGCCCCTTCAAAACCTCTGTGTCTCGGTGTCTCTGTGGTTAATCAGAGGATGTACCGCGACAAATCCTGGTCCTTCACGATGTCGGTCAGCGTGTTCTTCACGTAGTCGGCGTCGATCACCACGTGCTTCTCCTTCATGTCGGGCGCTTCGAAGCTGATGACGTCGAGCACCTTCTCCATGATGGTATGCAAGCGGCGTGCGCCGATGTTCTCCGTGCCTTCGTTCACGCGGAAGGCGAAGTTCGCGATCTCCGCTAGTGCCTCGGTCGTAAACTCCAGTTTCAGGCCTTCGGTGTCGAGGAGCGCCGTGTACTGCTTGGTCAGCGACGATTTCGGCTCGGTCAAAATCTTGATGAAGTCCTCGACCGTCAGCGACTGCAGCTCGACGCGAATCGGGAAGCGACCTTGCAGCTCCGGGATGAGATCGCTCGGCTTCGAGACGTGAAATGCCCCGGCCGCGATGAACAGGATGTGGTCGGTGCGCACCATGCCGTAGCGCGTGTTGACCGTCGTGCCCTCGACGATGGGCAGAATGTCGCGCTGCACGCCCTCGCGCGAGACGTCGGGGCCGTGGCCACCCTCGCGCCCGGCAATCTTGTCGATCTCGTCGAGGAAGATGATGCCGGAATTCTCCACGCGCTCGACGGCGATGCGCGTGACCTGGTCCATGTCGACCAGGCGCTGCTCCTCTTCCTGGATGAGGTACTCGAACGCCTCGCTGACCTTCATCTTCCGCTTTTTGGTGCGCTGGCCGAAGATGTTGGGCAGCATGTCCTTGATGTTGACGTCCATCTCCTCGACGCCTTGGTTCGAGATGATCTCGAAAGCGGGTGTCGAGCGTTCGCGCACGTCGAGCTCGACAATGCGCTCGTCGAGTTTGCCTTCGCGCAGTTGCTGGCGCAGCTTCTCGCGCGTGCGCGAGCCGGGCTCGCCGGCGAGAATAGGCTCAGCGTTGATGTTGAAGCCGATCTGTTGCTGATCACTGGAATGGCTCGGCTTCGGCGGAACCTGCGCCGGCATCGACGGCAGAAGCAGGTCGAGCACGCGCTCCTCCGCATTCAACTCGGCCTTGTCGGCCACGTCTTCCAGTTTCTCCTGGCGCACCATATCGATGGCGATCTCGACCAGATCACGAATCATCGACTCAACATCGCGGCCGACGTAGCCGACCTCGGTGAACTTCGACGCCTCGACCTTCATGAACGGCGAGTTGGCGAGCTTCGCCAGCCGGCGCGCAATCTCCGTCTTGCCCACGCCCGTCGGGCCGATCATGATGATGTTCTTGGGGATAACCTCTTCCGCCAGATCCGGCGTCAGCTTCTGGCGGCGCATGCGGTTGCGCAGCGCGATAGCAACGGCGCGCTTGGCCTGGTTCTGGCCTACGACATATTTGTCGAGCTCGCTCACGATCTCGCGCGGTGTGAGCTCGTCGAGTGCTAGATGTTCTTCGTCGGCAGTTGCGGGTAGATAGATGGCCATAATTCAGTTGTCAGTTCTCGGTTGTCCGTTACGGGTTGTCCGTCATCGGTAGTCGTCGGTTGTGGGTTGTCGGTTTCGGATGTCCGCATTCCATGTTTGTCATCCCGAGCGGAGTCCTCCACGGCGGACGCAGCCAAGGGACCTGCGGTTCGCCCGCGGGGGCAGGATTAGCCTCTACCCAGCGCTCCCGCGCTCGGCTATTCCACTTTCGCCCTTTGGGCTCCATTCAGTTGCAGCCTGTCGGTTGCCGATCACCAGTTCGCCGCCACGGCGCCGACTGACAACTGACAACCGACAACCGCTTTTAGAGCTCCTCAATCGTCACCCGATCGTTCGTATAAATGCAAATCTTGCCGGCGATCTTCATCGCCTCTTCTGCGATGGTACGCACGGGCAGCTGCGTATGTTCAAACAACGCTGTAGCCGCGGCGGTAGCGTACGGCCCTCCGCTGCCAATGGCGGCAATTCCGGAGTCCGGCTCAATCACGTCGCCCTGACCGCTAATGAGAAATGTCTGATTCTGATCGGCGACCAGCAGCAGCGCCTCCAGCGAGCGCAGCATCTTGTCGGTGCGCCAGTCCTTGGCGAGCTCGACGGCGGCGCGGCCCAGGTTGCCGTGATACTGCTCCAGCTTGGATTCGAAGCGAGCGAACAAGGAGAAAGCGTCGGCGGTAGAACCGGCGAAGCCGGCCAGGATTTTATCTTGATAAAGCCGCCGGATCTTGCGCGCGGTGTGCTTGATGACGCCCTCGCCCAGCGTCACCTGGCCGTCCCCGGCCATCACCACTTTTCCATCCCGGCGAACACAAAGAACAGTAGTAGAGCGGATCAAACGCTTACGTGCCATGAATATCGTGATTATAGCAGCGAGGGACGTGAGGCCGCCAAAACTTGAGCGTAAGTGACTCAAGGCTGCGGGCAGAGGACCTCCCTACTCTGACCGATTCCAATCTCACCTCGGGAGGCGATCCTGCAGTTCTGGGGCGGCCTGGCGCTGTAATACGGTATAATACGGCGTATTATGCACAAAACGATCAGCTTTCGCGCGCCTGCCGGCAAGTTGCGGGCGCTGGATGCCCTCGCCGCCATTCAAGACCGCGATCGCAGCTACCTGTTGAATCAGGCGATTGATTACTACCTCGAGTTGAACCAATATCACACCGCATTGATTAATCGCGGCATTCAGCAGGCAGACGCAGACGAACTGGTGGATCACTCCGAAGTTGAGAAGGTCGCCGCACGGTTGCACCGCAAGAAGTGAACATATGCTGGACGAAGAATGCCGTGCGTCAGCTTACGGCGGCGCACGAAAATGTCGCAGCCGAAAATCGCAATGCCGCTGACCGTGTCCTGGACAGAATTATGGATGCGGTGCGGCAATTAGCCGTGTTTCCGGAATTTGGGCGCGAAGGCAGGGTGAAGAACACGCGCGAACTGGTGGTCGTCAATACTCCTTACATCATCGCGTATCGACTCAAGTCCGAGGCGATCCAGATACTTGCAGTTTTGCATGGGAGAAGGCGCTGGCCGCAGTGATTCGAAGCGCTGTAGTCGCAATGGTCGCTGTCCTCTCTGCCGCGCTCGCCCGCTGGCAAGGTTTATAATCACAAGTTTGCAACTCCCGAATTGAGGCGATCTTAATGGCACAAGTGCAGATGGCATCGATCCCCGCCCTGAAGGACAGCTTTACGCAGCTGCGAACGCGCATGGACAAGGCGGTCGAAGATTTCCGCAAAGAGATGGCCAGCACCCGCACCGGACGGGCTTCGGTGCACATGCTCGACAGCGTGGTGGTCGACGCCTACGGCTCGCAGATGCCGATCAACCAGTTGGCCAACGTGAGCGCGCCGGAGCCGCAACTCATCACCGTGCAGCCGTGGGATGTCAGCCAGATCGGCGCCATCGAGAAGGCCATCCGCGCGGCCGACCTTGGCCTCAACCCTATGAACGACGGCAAGCTGGTGCGCGTGCCGGTGCCGGCGCTGACCGAAGACCGCCGTAAGGAGATGGTGAAGCACCTGCACAGGGTGCTGGAAGAGCATCGCACTGCGGTGCGCAACATCCGCCGCGACGGCAACGACCTCATCAAGAAGGCGATGAAGGACAAGAAGATCACCGAAGATGAAGAGCGCGGCGCCCTGGAGCAGCTACAGAAACTCACCGACGACGAGATCAAAAAGATGGAAGAGCTGGCCAAGGGCAAAGAGAAAGAAGTGCTCTCGGTTTAGCGCGCCGAGCCGAGCAGTCGAGGAGTACAGCGACCGTACCTCGATCGCATGACCTCATCCTGCTCTTCCGCGTTCCCGGACTGCGGCCTTGCGACAAAATAGCCCTCGCGAGCCGCGCTGTTCCAGTGATGTACTCAAGACCTCTTCCTGGGAAGTGAAATGCCCTCACCCGATTTAGCGTCCGGCCCAGCGACACTCCGGTCCGGCGCTCCCGAGAACCAGCATCCCAAACCGTTGTCCGGCGAGTCCGGCGTCACCACCCGGGCGGTGTTGTTTGCCGCCGCAACGTTTCTGATTCTCATCCTCGCCATCAATCATGCCTTGTTCACCTCTCCCATCATGGAGTACTGGGACTCGGCGGTAAATGCCATACAAATCGAAAGGGCGAAGCATTTTCACGAAGTACTGGGAAACTATTCGCGCTGGGGCTTTCACCATCCCGGACCTGCGTTCTTCTATCTTTACGCTTTTGGCGAATGGCTCCTTCACGATGTTCTGCACATCGTTCCCGCCGCGATGAACGCCCACACGCTTGTGATCATCTGCTTGAATACAGCATTTCTGTTCGGCAGTATCGGCATCCTTGCGAAGCGATGCCGCTCGCGCTTGTTCGTACCGGCCGCGGTGGCCTTGTCATTGTTCTTCATTCATGTAGTTAACCGTACCATTCCAGGGTCGGCAATTTTCTCGATATGGCCGCCCCACGTTCTGATGTTCTGCTTCCTGTTCTTTGTGACCGTATGCACGGCGGTTGCTTTTGGCGAGCTATCGAAGCTTTGGCTTTTGTTTCTTACCGGACTACTCTTAATTCATTGCCACGCCGCCCAACCTCTTTTTGTCGGCACATTCTGGATATTGACCCTGCTGGTGTTCTGGTTCAAGCATGGAAGAGCTACGGGCCTTGGCCCTCTGATTAAAGCACACCGCAGCCAACTGGCGATCAGCCTTGGGTTATGTGTGCTCTTCGCACTGCCGATCGTCGCCGATGTGCTTTTAAACAAACCTAATAACATCGAGGCTATTCTGGCTTATTCGGCGCAACATAGGGGAATTCAGCACTCACCTGGAATAGCCTTGAAATATGAGGTCAGCTTCCTTGACTACATCTCCGATACGGAAGTGGCGCTCGATGCCAAGCCAACTCACATCATGTCGCTGGGCGGCTCCAAACCATACGTAGCTCTCTACTGGTGTATAGGCTGCCTTCTGCTGGGTGGGTTGATCGCGACCTACCTAAAGCCTGACGCAATCATTCCGGCGTTCTACAAATATCTGGCATTAGAAATCGCGGTCGTTCTCGTCTTGTTTTATATCTGGACACTCAAGATGGGAGGGCCGTTATTAAACTTCAATGGCTACTTCGTTTATGGAATGCAGTTGCTCGCTCTGTTCATCATTGCCGCCCTCATCCTCGATGGCATTCACTTGAATGCAAGTCCCACTTTGTCGTATTCCCTTTGCGTTCTTGTTCCTTTTGCAATGTTTTTCGCGCGGCCTTCTTTTACGAATCCGTTTACCGGCGATCCTGAAACTAACCGGCTGTATGACAGCATTCCCGCCGACGTTGGTCCCGTGCACTTCACCTTTCCGGCAGAGTACTGGACCGACATTGCCGGCGTCGCCAATCGCATGAAGCACGAGGCACGTCCTTTCTGTGTCGATGGAGTTTGGGAAATGCAATTCGGCAAGGAAAATGTGTGCCGCTCGATGGACAGTCTAACCAACCTGGTTCTCACCAACCTGGCCGCGGAACCCAATCCCAGAGAGTGCAATTCTCCGTGTCGTGTGCTGCTGCATGACAAGATGTTTGATTTTCAGCTTGTGCCCTATCCATTCTTTAAGCTCCCGTTTGCCGTCAAGCCTGATGAAGTTCTGACCTTCAACCTCGGTTTCTATGGCGCTGACGAGAAGCTGGTGTGGTCGTCGAAGAAGTCGACGGTCTTTTTTCGTTTAGATAAAGATTTCACCTCCGCTCTGCGTGTGCGGGTGAAGGTTCTGGGATCGGCACTTGCGGGAAGACCGGCCCAAATGATCCTGAATGGCCACACGTTAGGCACGATTAATGCCGGGCCGTTGGTCACCGACTATGTAGTAGACCGCTCGTGGTTTGTATCGGGTGAGGTCAATCAACTGACGATTGCTGTAGACAAGGCCGCGCCGGTCGGTAACGATCCTCGTGACCTTGGCTTTTTCTGGGGTGGACTGGAATTGGAGCCCGTCGAACATTGACACCGGCCGGGAACCGGGCGCCGTGACCCTGGCTCGCATAACCGGCTACAACTCTTCTCATGCTGCTAGACCTCGGCGATCTTCGCATTCGCGATTGGCGTAAAGACGATCTGGAATCACTTCTGCGTTACGCCAACAATCTCAAAATCGCCGCCAACCTGCGCGACCAGTTCCCTCACCCCTACACGCGGCGCGAAGGCATCGACTATCTGAACTATGTCCGCGCCAACCACGTGCCGTTGTCCTTCGCCATCGAGTTCGCGGGCGAAGCGATCGGCGGCGTCGGCTTCAAGCCAGGCACCGACATCGCGCGGTTGAGCCTGGAAATGGGCTACTGGCTGGGCGAGCCGTTCTGGGGACGCGGCCTCACTACGCGCGCGGTTACCGCCGCTTCGGATTGGGCGTTCGACTATTACAAAGTCGTCCGCATCTTCGCCATGACCTTCGCCCATAACGTCGCGTCCATGCGCGTGCTGGAGAAATCCGGCTTCCAGCGCGAGGGCACCATGCAGCGAAGTGCTATCAAGAACGGCGTCATCCTCGACCAGGTGCTTTACGCCAAGGTGCGATAAAACTAAGCACATCGGCTGAACACGCTGCTGAAAAAATTGGGGGCGCAATGCTTTGAATCGGGGCACGACTTCAGTCGTCCCAAAACAGCTCGTCTTGTTTATAGTCGGCTCACAGGCTGTGCTGAAAAACGGATCGGAAGGCCCCGTTCGGGTAATGCGGCGCTTCAGGCGCCGCGCCCCGCAGCAATTATTCAACGGGCCTTCAGGCCCTGAGGTATATTTCCGCCAAACACGGATAGCCGCAATTCCTGCGGATTCGAGCGAGGTGCCTCGGCGGCTAAAGCCGGCTCTGATAACCCAGCGTTACCGCGGGCCTATCGGGCCGCACTACCCGAGCAAGGCATCAATCGACTTTCTTAGCGGCTGTCCAGACGACGTCATGCGCGTGTGTCGCCGCTGGAAGCCGGCTTCCGAGAGTGAGAAGGGCTCGTTCGGCCCAACTGAAGTCCTGCCCTGGCACAAAGCAAAGCCCACCTTGACTTTTCAACGGCGTCTTTTGGCGCCATCGAAAAGACGACATCCGCGGACGGTCGGAAGACCGTCCCCTTCAAGACCAGCCTTAATCGGAGTCGCCTCAGCTGCTAGCATGGTTCGGTGCCTCCGCTTCTGGATGTGCAGAGCCTCAACATAGAATTTGCTACCGCGCAGGGCGGCGTGGCTGCGGTCCGCGACGTCAGCTTCTACGTCGACTCCGGCGAGGTGTTGGGACTGGTCGGCGAATCGGGCTCGGGAAAATCGGTCTCCGCGCTCTCGATCCTGCGCCTGCTTCCGCCGCAAGCGCGCGTCCGCGGCAGCATTCGATTCGCAAGCCAGAACCTGATCGAGTTGCCCGAGCCGGAAATGCGCCGGATCCGCGGCGCCAGCATCAGCATGATCTTTCAGGAACCGATGGCCGCGCTCAACCCCGTGATGCGGGTGGGCGACCAGATTGCCGAGGCCGTGCTGGCGCATGCGGCGGATCAGCACAAAATCACCAAAGCTGAAGCCTGGACGCAAGCGATCGAGGCGCTGCGCACCGTCGCCATCGCCGACGCCGAGCGCCGTGCCCGCGACTATCCCCATCAACTCTCCGGCGGCCAGCGGCAACGCGTGATGATCGCGATGGCGGTCGTGAACCGGCCGGCGCTGCTCATTGCCGACGAGCCCACCACCGCGCTCGACGTCACCATCCAGGCGCAGGTGCTTGACCTGCTCAGCGACCTACGCGAAAAATTCTCGCTGGCCATGCTCTTCATCTCCCACGACCTCGCGGTGGTCTCGCAAATCGCGCACCGCATCAGCGTGATGTACGCGGGAAGCATTGTCGAAACGGGAAGCGCGCAGCAAGTCTTTTCCGCGGCCGCGCATCCTTATACGCGCGGGCTGTTACACTCGGTTCCGAACTTGCACACCGATCGCTCCAAGCCGCTACGCACCATTGAGGGCACCGTCCCCGCGATGGCAGCGCCGCCGCCCGGCTGCCCCTTTGAGCCCCGCTGCTCCTCGCGCGAGGCGAATTGCACGGTCGCACTGCCTCCGCTGATCGAAGTTTCAGCCGGCCATTTCGCGCGCTGCCCGGTAGTGGCGCGGGAGGTGCGCTGACCCATGCGGCTGCTGCTGCTCAGCGACATTCATGCCAACCTGGAGGCGCTCGAGGCCTGCCTGGACGCAGCGCCGGAGTACGACGAGATCGTCAACCTTGGCGATGTTGTCGGCTACAATGCGTCGCCTAACGAAGTTTGCCGGCGCGTTCGCGACCTGGGCGGCATGGTGGTGCGCGGCAATCATGATCGCGCCTGTGCGGCCCTGTCGGACCTATCCGAATTCAACCTCATCGCCGCGATGTCGGCGCGCTGGACGCAAACCACGCTGGACCCGGACCACACCGAGTGGCTGCGCCAGTTGCCGCAGGGGCCATTGACCAAGCAGGGGCTGCAGGGAGTGGAATTCGTGCATGGCTCCCCGCGCGGCGAAGACGAATACCTGTTGAGCGCTCCAACCGCGCTGCTTGACTTCAATGAGCCCCCGACCAGCGATCTGATTTTCTTCGGCCACACTCACCTGCAAGGCGGGTTTATCTACAACGGCGGACGTCCCATCTATTTCACGCCGCAGTTTCAGGAAACCAAGGGCTTCATCCATTGGACGATGCCGCTGCTGGCCAGAGAGCGCTATCTGATCAATCCCGGCTCGGTGGGTCAGCCGCGAGACAACGATTGGCGCGCCGCGTTCGCGTTGTACGAAAGCGACATAGGTTTTCCGGGCACGGTGACGTTCTTCCGCACGCCCTACGATGTACAGGCGGCGCAGGCGCGAGTGTTGGCCGCGAACCTGCCGGAACGGCTGGCGACGCGCCTGGCGCTGGGCCGCTGATGGCCAATGTCAGCCGCTCGGAACGCGTACTTTGCCCGCTACTGGCTCGAGTGTGCGGGCATCGAATGAATAAGGGGTGTAAACACTGATGGCAATTCGTCCGTTTCCCGACAAGTCTCGTTACCGGTCGCAAGAGTTCATAGGTGGGGCAATCACTACCTCGGAGCAGGGTTATCTGATCGCCTACATCGATGGAGGCGCGCGCGGCAATCCCGGTCCCGCCGGTTACGGCGTCGTCTTCGAGGACGAAGTCGGGCGACCGGTTTCCAGCCTGAGCGAATACCTCGGGCGTCAGACCAACAACTACGCCGAATACTCCGGCCTGCTCGCGGCGCTGAACTACACCCTGCGCCACGGTTTCAAGGCGTTGAAGGTGGTCAGCGATTCCGAGCTGATGGTGAAGCAGATCAAGGGGGAGTACAAAGTCAGCAGTCCCACATTGAAGGAGCTGCACGGGCGCGCCATGAAGCTGATCGACCAGCTCGACTACTTCGAGATCCGCCATGTGCTGCGCGAGAAGAACCGCGAAGCCGACCGGCTGGCCAACGTCGCCATGGATCGCGGCGTGGCCCACAAGGCTCCCGCGGTGAGCGCTACCGACGTCGGCGGAGTTGCCGCGGTCGTGCCGGAAATCAACGGCATTGTGCGCGACGGCGTGGTGCACTTCACCGGCGAGCCGCTGCCCGACGGAACCGCGGTGAAGATTCGCGCCATAAAGCCGTGAGGGTAGAGCGGCGCTTCAGCGCCGCGTCGCTGGCGTCGTAAATGTGCG
This sequence comes from uncultured Acidobacteriaceae bacterium, assembly GCA_963747045.1. Classification (GTDB taxonomy): domain Bacteria; phylum Acidobacteriota; class Terriglobia; order Terriglobales; family Acidobacteriaceae; genus Bog-257. The sequence continues at coordinate 112,143 of CAVVDN010000034.1, forward strand.
TCTGGCGTGGTCATTGCCAATGACCAGGCCAGACCAGTTGTGGCGGGCTCCGGGACGCCGGCCTAAAGGCTGGCTCTACCGTTTCTGATCAGTGCTTCTTCCCGCCGCCGAGAATCCCATTCAGCACGTTGTTGATGTTCTGCTGCTGCTGCGGCTGAGCGGGCTTGGCGCCCGACTGCTGCGGCTGCTGTCCACCACCCAGCAATCCGCCAAGAATGCTGCTCGCGCCGCCCTTGCCGCCCAGCACGCCCGCGGCGGTGGGCAGGATATTGTTCAGCTTCATCTTCGCGATCTGCTCCATGTCCGGCGTGACGATGGGATGGTCCATCGTTCCGGTGACCAGCACCGGCAGCACCAGCTCGCCGTTCTTGTTGCCCAGCGCCGTGTTCATGTAGCCGCCCACGCCGCTTCCACCGACCGACTGGCTGAAGCCTTTGTTCAGCACCGCCGTCACGTGCATGTTCAGCCCCTGATTCACCAGGTTCATCGTGCCGGTCGCGGCCATGGTGCCGATGTCGAGCGCCGCCTTCAAATCGTTGGTCTGCGCGACGCCCTGATGCACGTTGAACGTCCCCGACATCTGCGAGATCGCCGTGTAGCCCTTGGGACTGACGCCGCCGAACTTGCCGATCTTCGACAGCTCACCCGGCAGGTCCAGCTTCATGATTTTTCCGTTCGCCAAAGTCATCGCAACCGTACCATTGAGCGTCGGCGTAATGTCGCCCGACGCCGGCGTGGCAAAGGTGACGTTCGTGGTCACGCCCAGCGTTCCGTAAACCGTGTCTTTGACCGACGACACCGACGACAGCAGCTTGTTCGCGTCCGCATTCGCCAGCTTGATGTTGGCCTGATACGTCATCGGGTTCGGCCGCGTGTCCACGGTGATGCTGCCGCTCTGCTGGCCGCCGAAAATCTGCGACGTCAGCGGATTCAGCTGCACCACGCCGTGATTCAATGCGACGTTGGAATGCACGTTGGTCAGCACCGTCTGCTGATAGCTGATGGTGCCGACCGCCAGCGTTCCGTTGCCGGTAGCGTTTTGCAGCAGACCCGGCTGCGCCGCCGGTGCAGCTTCCGCCTTCGGCAACAGGCTCCAGTCGCTGCTGGCGCGTTTCTTCGCCGGCTGCGGCGACGAGCCGCCGGTAATCTGCTCCAACTCGGTGACGTTCACCTTGTCGGCGTTCAGCGCAAATGTGATATGCGGGGTCTGGAAATTCGTAACGCTCATGTTGCCGTTCGCGTTCGTCGACCCCAGCGAGGCATTCAGGTTCGTCAGGTTCATCGAGTTCTGCGCGAACTGGATATTCGCCGTGCGGATTTGCAGCGGCTTCGTGAAGTCTGCCGGCTTCAACGTGGCGTTCTGTAAGGCTCCCGATCCACTCAATTGCAACGCGCCTTGATTGTCGATCGGCCCCTTCGCATGCACGTTGAGGCTGACATTGCCGCTGCCGGTCATGCCGTCGGCAGCGCTCACGCCAAACACCTGCGCGAGGCTGAGCAGCTCATCCAATTTCGCGTTATCGCACTGCAGGCTGCCATCAACGTTCGGCGATGGGCTGTTGAACTGCGTCAACGTCGCCTGCGCCGTCAGCGCGGTCGAGCCGACTTTGGTCGCGAATTTCTTCAGCTCCAGCACCCCGCCGGTGGAATTGTCGGCAACGTCGAAATCGGCGGTAATCGGATAGCCGACCGAAGTGCCGTGCACCACGACTTTCTCGAACTTCATCGAGCCCTTGACCGCCATCACGCTCTTCGAGCTGTTGAGATCGGCCGTGCCGGTGATGACCGCATCGGTTCCCGACAGCGAGCTGGAGTTCATGAACTTCTGCAGCCCGGCCAGCGAAACCTCGTCGAGCTTCAGCGTGCCTTTGAACGGGGTGTTGGCCATGTCGGCGTTATCCACCGGACCGCCGTCGCCGGTGAGGCTGAGTTTCTGCGAGCCGCTTCCCGGCAGGTGCGCCGTCAGGTCGAGCGAGAAAGGCTCTCCCGGCGCAAAGTTCTTCAGCGTGATGTCGATGTGGTCGTAGACCGAGCGGGGCTGCTTCTTCTGATAGTCGGTGACGGCGATCTGCCCATCGCTGATCTGCAACTCACCTAAAGAAAACTGGCTCGACGCGCCTCCCGACGACGGCGCAGGCTGCTGCGGCTTGCCCGGCGCCGGCGCAGCCGACGGGTTGCTGGCCACGGTCGAGAAGTTCCACACACCCTGGGCACTGCGAATCAGCTCAATCTTCGGGCGCTTCAACTCCAGGCTTTCGATCTCGACGTTCTTGCTCAGCAGCGGAAAAAATTTGACGCTGACGTCCAGCTCCCCGACTTGCGCAAACGGAACATTGCTGTGGAAGCTGGGATCTTCCCCAATGACGACGTTGCTCGCCTCGATGCGCACCGGAAAGAGCCCCAGCGAGAGCTCACCCAGTTGCACCGGGCGATTCAGTCGCTGCTGCAGCTCAGACTGAATCTGGCCGCGGTACTGATTGACGTCGATCAGGTGTGGCAGCACCAGGACAACAATGATGATGAGAACGACGACGATGGCAACCGCGATGGCAAGCTTTCGCATGGGAGCTCCTTACGCCACGTGCTACGCGCGCGTCAATGGATTCGTAGATAACCCGTTAGATGTAAACAGACACTGCCTGGGAGACATCCGTCGCTTCAATTGTATGCCTCGGGGAAGTCTGGGGCGAGAAGCACGGCAGGGCTGCGGCCTCGAAGCGGAGTTTCCGGTTGAGCCTGACGGTCCGCCGGGTAGTGCGGCGCTTCAGCGCCGCGTCAGACGAACTAAAAAAACGGGCCCGCTTTAGCGGGCGACACCCTGCCGTCGGCTGAAGCCGAGTCGCGCGACTTCTCCACGCAAAACGCGGGCCTGAAGACCCGCTCTACCCTTCTGACGCCGTGGTCGACGGCTCATCCTCTTCCGCGCGGATAAACCCGAACTTCTTCAACTTATACCGCAGCGCATCGCGGCTGATGTCCAGCAGCTTGGCCGCATGCGTCTGGTTGCCGTTGGCCTGCGACATCGCGATCTCCACCAGTTCGCGCTCCACTTCCTCCAGCGACGTACCGCCCTCGGGAATATCGAGCTTGGGCAGGCTGCGCCCGTCGGGCAATTGCTTGCCCTGCGCCGCCGCCATTTTGCCCGGAAGAGGTCTCGAACGCCGTCAGCGCCGAGTGCTGCTTGTGCCACCGCGAACGGCAGGTAATCGGGATTGAGCTGATTGTCCTCTTCCAGAATCATGGCGCGCTCGACCGCGTTTTTCAGCTCGCGAACATTGCCCGGCCAGTCGTACTTCATCATCAGCTTGCGCGTATCGTCGGTAATGCCGGTGACGCTCTTGCGGAACTTGCGGTTGTAGCGTCCGATGAAGAACTCCACCAGTGGCAGAATGTCTTCCTTGCGCTCGCGCAGCGGCGGCAGAAAGATGGAGATGATCGCCAGCCGGTAATACAAGTCCTGGCGGAATGTGTTTTCGCGCACCGCGCGCTCCAGGTCGCGATTCGACGCCGCAATCACGCGCACATCCACCTGCATGTCGCGCACGCCGCCGACACGGCGGATGACCTGGTCCTCCAGCACGCGCAGCAGCTTGGCTTGCAGCAGCGGCGAGAGCTCGCCGATTTCGTCGAGGAACAGCGTACCGCCGTCGGCCATCTCGAACAGGCCCTTCTTCATGGCCTTGGCGTCGGTGAAGGCGCCGCGCTCGTGGCCGAACAGCTCGGCTTCCATCAGCGTCTCCGGGATCGCCGAGCAGTTAATGGCAACGAACGGCTTTTCCCCGCGCCGGCTCTGGTAGTGAATCGCCTTCGCGATGAGGTCCTTGCCGGTTCCGCTCTCGCCCTGCACCAGGATCGTCGTCGCCTCGCTGGCCGCGACTTTGTGCACGAATCCCAGCAACTCGGCCATCTTTTGCGAGACGCCGATCACATCGTGGTAGCCGGTGCGGCGCCGCATCTCGCCGCGCAGCGACTCCACTTCCGAGCGCAGCCGCGTGGTCTCCAGCGCGTTCTTGACGGCGACGGCGAGTTCGTCGAAGTCCAGCGGCTTGCCGACAAAGTCGTAGGCGCCCAGCTTCAGCGCGGTCTTGACGTCTTCCAGTTGCGGGTCGGCGGTAATCATGATGACCGCGCGCGCATCGCCGGTTTTCTTCAGTTGTTCCAGCAGATCGATGCCGCTGGCGTCGGGCAGGCGCACGTCCAGCAGCACGAGGTCGGGAGACTCGTTGTGCGCCACGCGCAGCGCCGCCGCCCCGTTGTCGGCCTCCAGTACGTGATAACCCCACTCCTCACATTTCTGGCGCAGCGACCAACGGACGAGCTTTTCGTCGTCGACAATCAGGACTTTTTCTGAGGGCATTTACTTGCTTACGTTAGACATAGGTTACTACAGGAAGCAACGCTGCAACGCCACGCCTCCCACCATTGGGGGATGGACTGCGGTAGCCCGGCTCAGAGCGATTTCAGAGCTGTTGTAGCCGGCCTTGAAAGGGCACGCTTCAGCCGTGCCGTCAGAAAACACAGATGGGGTCGCCTTTGGGCGCCGAGGGACCTCGCCCTCACTGGCTGAAGCCGAGTGCGTGTTCGCCCTTGCGGCACGCCTGAACAGGCCGCTGAAAAACTCTACCGCTGGTCTGTTTCGGGTAGAGCTGGCCTTTAGGCCAGCGTCCAAGTCGTTTATTTGAGTGGCTGAGTCGGCTTCAGCCGACGGCACAATCGCCGCTGCGCCACTTTTTCAGCAGCCTGTGAAGGCGTGCCCTTTCAAAACGGGTCACACCTGCCCGCCAAGTTGAAAATGATTTTCAACTTTTCCGAACTGTCATAAACTGCCGCACAACCGGAGTGGCTGGATTCGCAACTAAGGTTGCGCATAGGGGTGGATATGGGGATCCATTCGCCCGCCTTCCACGAAATCGTATGGCTTGCGGCCGGCGTACTGCGGCCCATCCTGAATCTCGCTCCCGGAATCGCGCTGGTTGCCGGCGTGAGCGCAGTTTCCTGCGCCGCGCGCTCGCTGCTCGCTCTCAAGCTGCTGCTCGCCGCCGCCGATATTTGCATTGTGCAGAAGTCCGCGGTCATCGGCGGGTTGTGGCTCGCGCTTTGCGGAGCCACCTTGGTTGGCGTCGGCGAGTGGGCTGACGGCCGCTTTGGCAATGCAGAGCCCGAAGGCAGGTCATCGGCTGCGCTCGCCGACGCCAGCTATACGCCGAACCGTTTGCCCCCGATGTCCCCATTGCTTCCGGTTCTGCCCGAGAGCGGCGATCACCTGCCCGCGAATGCGCCGGACTACACCATGCGCCGCTACATTCCCGAGGTGCGGTTGCAGTTCACCGTCGCCGATGGACAAGGCCGCGCAGTGAAAGATGTCTCGCCCGCCGACGTTCGCGTCTTCGACGATCAGTCACCGGTCGCGAGCTTCAGCGAATTCGAACGCGACGACAACCTGCCGCTCGAAATCGGATTGCTGGTCGACACCAGCGACTCGGTCAAACGCGTGTTGCCGGAAGAGCGAGCTGCCGCGGTCCGGTTTCTCGATCGCGTGCTTCGTCCGCCTGCCGACAGCGCATTCGTGATTGCGTTTGGCGGCGAGTATCGGCAGTGGCAAGCGCCCACCGACGATCGCCAGGCGTTGTCCGGCGCCATCACGCGCATGCAGGAGCCCGGTTGGGGTACGCGCTTCTACGATGCGCTGTACGAAGCGTGCAACACTCAGCTGCAGGCGCGCGCCGACGGCAAGCTGATGCGCCACGCGCTCATCGTGCTCAGCGACGGCGACGACAATCAGAGCATTCACGGCTTGCGCGACGTCGTCTCGATGGCGATGCGCAGCGAAGTTCAGGTGTATGCGCTCACCCTTCGTCCGCCGAAGTCGACCGCGCGCGTGAACCCCGTACTGCAGCGGCTCGCCGAAGCCAGCGGCGGACGCGTCTATGTCGCACGCGGCAGCAAGAACCTGGATGCGGCGTTCGCGCAGATTGAGCAGGACCTGCGCAGCCAGTACTACGTCTCCTTCACCCCGCAACACGCGACGCCCGGCTTCCACTCCTTGCGCGTCGAAGTGCGCACACCGCAGCCGCTCGAAGTTCACGCCCGCCAGGGCTACTACGCGTTCGCGCAGTAAAGCGCGATTCCCGAAGAGCGAACGTCGACCAATCAGCTATACTCTTGCAGCGTGGAAGGGGGCCCGGTGAGTTCGGTCGGCTTCGAACCAGATCAGCAAGTGCACACGCGCCCCGACTCCAAACCGTACAGCGCCACGCGCGCCTGCCTCTTCGGCTTGCTGCTCGTCATTCTCTGCTTCGCGGTTTACTACCCCGCGCGTTCGCACCCGTTCATCAACTACGACGACAACCTCTATGTCACCGACAACGAGCATGTGAAGGAAGGTCTCGATTGGGACACGGTGACCTGGTCTCTGACAACGTATGAGGCGGGCAACTGGCATCCGCTGACCTGGATGTCGCATGCGCTGGACTTCCAGCTTTACCAGATGAATCCTGAAGGCCACCACGAAACCAATCTCGTGCTGCACGCCTTCAATGCGGTGCTTGTCTTCTGGGTCTTCATGATGGCGACGGGCGCGCCCGGGCGCAGTCTGATGGTCGCTGCGCTCTTCGCGGTGCATCCGCTGAACGTCGAGCCAGTGGTCTGGGTCGCAGAACGCAAGACGCTTTTGAGCATGACGTTTTTTCTGCTCGCGCTCGGCGCGTATAGCTGGTACGCGGCGAAGCCGAAGGTCGGCAGGTATGTTGTGGTCGCCGTGCTCTTCGCGCTTGGCTTGATGGCGAAGCCGCAGGTCATCACGTTTCCGTTCGTGCTCCTGCTCTGGGATTATTGGCCGCTCGAGAGATTCGCTTTCCGCTCTTCGCCTTTCGCGCTTCGCCAGAAAAGCTCGAGTGAAATTTCTGGCGAACGGCGAACCGCGACGAGCGAGGAACGATTGGCGCCGCGCGCGCTCCTCCCGTTGATCGCGGAAAAGATTCCGCTGTTTGCGATCGCCGCTGCGAGTGCGGTGCTTACGATGCTCGCGCAGAGATCGGGCAACGCGGTGCTCTCGCTGGGCGCGGTGCCACTGTCGATTCGCCTGTCGAACGCGCTTGTCTCGTATGTGCGGTATTTGCTGAAGACGGCTTGGCCTCTGCATCTCGCGCCCATGTACCCGCACCCTGGAAGTTCTCTGCGCTCGTGGGAGGTGTATGGTGCGCTCGTCGTTCTATTGGCGCTGACCATGTGGGCGGTCGAGCAGCGTCGCCATCGATATTTGATCGTCGGTTGGCTTTGGTTTCTGGGAACGCTCGTGCCGATGATCGGACTCGTGCAGGTCGGGCGCCAGGCGATGGCTGATCGCTACGCGTATCTGCCGCTGCTTGGAATTTTCGTGATCGTGTGTTGGGGAGTCGCTGACTGGTTTGCCGCCAGGCATCTGCCGGCGGTAATCCTGCCGACCATCGGCGTGATCGTCGTGTTGACGCTGAGCCTCATCGCGCGCCGCCAGATCGGATACTGGGCAGACAATCTCGTCCTCTGGCAGCACACGATCGATGTGACGCCTCCCAATTACATTGCAGAGGATAATCTCGGCGGCATCCTGCTGCAGCGCGGGCGGGCGGAAGAGGCGAACGTTCATTATCGAAGAGCGGCGGCGATTCATCCGACAGATCCGATCAGCGCCTTCAACCTCGGCGTCTACGAGCAAAAGCACGGCGACCTGCGCGCAGCCATCGAGCATTACAAGCAAGCCGTCTACCTGACGACGCGCTCCAGCCTGCAAATTCCGGCGCTGAATAATATGGGGCACGCGTACGCCGATCTCGACGAACCCGATCAGGCGCGCGAATGCTTCGATCAGGCGCGAAGGCTGCAAGGACCGTAAAAGCAGTTTCGAGTTTCGAGCTTCGATCTCGCGAGTGGGCTTCGCGAAGATCACTTCCAGAGGCTAGAATTCGTCGCATCGCGCGAAAATTGTTCCACGTGGAACAATTTAGTAACCGATTTATTTCGAGCCACTTGCATGCCGACGCTGCGGTCCCATTTTGGGAAAAGGCGCACATTGAGCTCCGCTGACCCAAATACGTGTGACACCACGCAATCGTCGACGGCGCCGAAAGACACCCGACACGCACGCCGGTATGCGCTCGCGCTGACAGCTTTGCTGGTAGTGGCGACGGCGGCGTTGTATCTCCGGGTCACCAGCTACGACTTCGTCAACTACGACGACACGCTCTACGTCACGCAGAACACGCATGTGCAGCAAGGACTGCGATGGGAGACCGTGCGCTGGGCGTTCACCACTTACAGCGTCGGCACATGGCATCCGCTGACCTGGCTTTCGCACGCACTCGATTATCAACTGTTCGACCTCGACGCGACCGGCCCACACGCCATCAACCTCGCGGTGCACGTCATCAACGCGGTGCTGCTGTTCTGGATCCTGTTTCGCGCGACCAGCTCCATCGGCCGAAGCTTCATGGTCGCAGCGTTATTCGCGCTGCATCCCATCAACGTCGAATCGGTAGTGTGGATCGCCGAGCGCAAGAACTCGCTCAGCCTGCTCTTCTTTCTGCTGGCTCTCGGCGCATATGGCTGGTATGCCACCAAACCGACAATCGGCCGGTACCTCACAGTCGCGGGTCTTTTTGTTCTTGGACTGATGTCGAAGCCGCAGGTGATTACGTTTCCCTTCGTACTACTGCTTTGGGATTTTTGGCCCTTGGGAAGGATTGTTGATCACGAGGGGCCCGGGTCAGCCCAAAAGACGGGCGAACCTGGGGCACCCTCGAGAATCGCGAATAGCAAAAAGCGTTTGCTTCTGGAGAAGCTGCCTTTGTTCGCTATGGCAGGAATCAGCGCCGCGATCACCATGGCGGCGCAGCGGGCCGACGGCAACAAGATGTGGTATCCGCTGTCGCTGCGAGTTGAATACGCTCTCGTTTCGTATGTGCAATACATCGGGAAAGCGTTTTGGCCCGTGCGCCTGTCGCCGTTTTATCCGCACCCGGATTCCATCAGCGGATGGTACGTCGCCGCTGCCGCGCTGTTTCTCGCGGCCATCACGCTGGCCGTGATCGCACTGCGACGAAGTCAGCCTTATCTTTTGGTCGGCTGGTTCTTCTTTCTCGGAACGCTGGTGCCGATGCTGGGGCTCGAGGGCGTGGGCTACCAGGGCAAACAAGGCATCGCCGACCGTTACGCCTATCTGCCGTTCATCGGCCTGTTCCTGATGATCTGCTTCGGCGTGGCGGCGTGGGCGGAACGCAAGCGCATTTCTCCGGTTCTGCTGCGCGGCGTCAGCATCGCTGTCCTGCTCGCAGCCAGCATCGTCAGCTATCGCCAGATCGATTATTGGCGCGACAACATCACCCTGTGGTCGCACGCGATCAACGTTAGCGAAGGTAATTTCCTGGCGGAAAACAATCTGGGGAAAGCCCTTCTGGCGGATGGGCGCACAGCGGAGGGAATTCAGCACTTCTACAGGGCGGCGGAAATCTATCCCGACGATCCGGTCAGTAACTTCAATATCGGAATCTATGAGCAGAAACAGGGCAACTACGCCGCCGCGATCACGCGTTTCCTGAAAACGCTGAGCGTCACGCGCGACCCGGAGCTGCGTGCAGCGGCGACGAAATATCTCGCCAACGCCATCCGTCAGCAAAACAACGCACAAGGCTCACGTTAGTCACTCACGCAGAAGCGCCGGAGCTCTCGTGCGGTGGTTGCAGCTTCTGCACGCTGGTCACGAGTTCGGCATCGATCGGCAGGATGGATGCCGTGTGCGTGATCTGGAGCAGGCGTCGCACCTGTTCGGAGGGGCCGGCGATTCGCAACTGTCCGCCGCGCTCGTTCAATTCACCAAAGGCCCGCATCAGGACGCCGAGTCCCGCGCTGTCCACGACGTCGACGTGCGTCAGGTCGAGCACGAGTTTGCGCATTCCCTTCTCGATGAGGGAGTGGATAAGGCCTTCGGTTTCGCTCAGGCGCGTACCCATGGTGAAGCGGCCGGAGCAGGAGATTCCAGTGATGTCGGGCTCGAATTGAAAGATCTCGGTCTGAAGGATCATGGAATGTTTGTTAGAGCACGGACACGGTAGCACGGCTTTGACTGGAAGCAAAGAGTTCTTATCAAATCCTGCTTTCATTCCCGTGAATCCATCGTCACATCTTGTGATCGCCGTGCTGAGCAACTATGCTGTACACACTCCCTGCCGCGCGCGCCAGTGCGCCGCAAAACCAGCGAGGTACTTCCATGACCCGCGTTTCCTGCTTTCGTGTGTGCCGAGTCGCTGTCTGCCTTAGTGCTGCTTTTCTACTAACTTGCGGGGCTTTCGCCCAGAACCATGTGGCTCCGAGCGTACCGGTCCTTGGCTCGGGAAACACGGTCACCGCGAATCCGCCGATACCGCGTCCCAGCACCACACCTTGCACGGTTGTGCTCTTTCAGAACTTCGATTTCGCCGACTTCAATTCGAAGTACTTCAACTACGCGCCGCCGGCAGGGTGTCCCGGACCATGGGCAGCGGTGGTGCTGGTGGCGAACTGGTCGGTGGATGCGGGACGGCAGTTCGATCGCACGTCCGAAATCTGGCTGAACGGCGCAAACATTTTCTTCGGCACCACGCCTGAGCCGTCGCACAACGTGCAGCGCATGTGGCGCACCGAAACCAATTTGACCGAGTACAGCCCGCTGTTCACCGCGGCGCAGCAGGGGCGCGTGGACCTGGGCAATCTGGTGAACGACACCTACACCAGCCACATTCACGGCAGCGCGTTCCTGCAGTTCTATCCGGTGCCGCAGGGCCAGAACCCTCCCGCAACCGCGAACATGGTATTGGCGATGTCGGCCGGCCCGACCGGCGGAACGGTGACGCTGAACTCGTCCACGGATCAGCTGGCAGCGACGTTTACTCTGCCGACCAACGTTGAGCGTGCCTATCTCGACGTCTACGCACAGGGCCAACAGAACGACGAATTCTGGTATACGTGCGCTCCTAACGATGTTGCCGGCGAGCTGTTCAGCTGTCCTAACACGGCGTTTCGCGAAGCTGAGGTGAGCATCGACGGACAGCCGGCGGGGGTGGCGCCGATTTATCCCTGGATCTTCACCGGCGGCATCGATCCTTATCTATGGCGGCCGATCCCGGGCGTGCACACGTTGAACTTCGAGCCGTATCGCGTCGATTTGACGCCGTTCGCGGGCATGCTGGACGATGGACAGCCGCACACCGTCGCGGTCAGCGTCTACAACGCCGACATGTACTTCTCCGCCTGCGCGGACCTGCTGCTGTATCAGGACGTGAACTCAACCCAGGTAACGGGAGCGCTGACCACCAACTCCATCGGCCAGCCTGATCCCATGGTGACCGAGAACATCTACAACAACGGCACCTCTGCGGGCGGCCCGGTGTCGGTGGTATCGAATCGCGGATACACGGTGGAAGGTTTCGTGAATACCTCGCATGGCACGGTCGATACCAAGGTTGTGCAGAGTATTGATTTCACCAACAACCAGAAGTATTACGTGGTGCTGGACGGCTCGGTGGACGACCAGACCATCGGCCAGACCACAACCATCTCGTCTTCGACGACCACCACCAGCGGCAGCAACATCCTTACCGACACGCGGCAATTCTCGTGGCCGCTGAATCTGGTCTACGGATTCACCTTGAATCCCGACGGCTCCTATAACCAGTACGCGCATCTCACGCAGGGCTTCAGCGAGAGCGCGCTGCAGGAGTTGAACGGCGACCCGACGTATTCCAGCACCTTCTCCGACGCGGTGGCGCCGATGGACAACCTGTATGTCGACGCCAGCGGCAATGCCACTCCGACGCTGCAGGCGAACACGGAGACGTATCAGTATTCGAACTCCAACGGCGCGTGCTGGAACCAGACGGTCACAGCCGCGGGCGGAGTGTTGACGTCAGTGCAGGGTGGAACCTGCCAGCGCGGACAGAACACGAGCGTTGCGGCAAAGTAGTTCTGAGGGACAACCAATCACTGTCGCCAGGGTTGGTTGATTCGTGTCAGGGCCCGACTTCAGAAAAGCTTCCAAGAAATCTGGGCTTTAGCCCCCGCGTACAGCGTGCGGGGGCTAAAGCCCTCACTTCTTGACGCTCAGCGGCACGACTGAAGTCGTGCCCTGATACGAAGCCGATTCGTTTCGGCTGGGCGATCCTATGCTCAGGTCACTCTGTGCGTCTGGGGTTGAGTAAGTTTACTTTGCTGCGCGGAACTTCTCTTCAAACTTTCCTTTGCTGACGATGGCTCGGCCGATGGTGCCTTCGCCGATCACCTGATCTCCACTCTGCGCGGTCACCCGGAAGGTCAGAAAGCGGCCCGTAACCGATTGCAGCACGGCTTCGCACCGCACTGTTTCACCAATGCCCGTGGGTGCGCGGTGATTGACGTTGATCGCGGTGCCGACGCTGACCTCGTCGCCTTCGCAGAAGGGGAGCAGTGCCTCGAAGCCGGCAGCTTCCATCCAGCCAATCATGTGCGGCGTCGAGAGCACCGGCGGAAGCTCTGGCCTCCACGCCGTGAGTGTGTGGTGAAACTCGACGCGGCGCTCGACAGCGCCGCGCGTGCCGATGGGAACAGGTTTGGCCATGGTTCGAGAGTAATGCGGCGGCGACAAAGCTGTCACGCGGGCAGAAAATTGGCCGGCACATATAGCTTTTTCTGCCTGGGTAGTGCGGAACTTCAGCTAATAGCTGGTGCGGTGCTCTTGCTGCTCGGTAGTGCGGGCCTTAGGCCCGCTTTGGAGTCGCTCCCTTTCACGCTTGAGTCGGCTTCAGCCGACGGCAGAGTGCCGCCCGCTGAAGCGGGCTCTTCAAGAAACGAAGGGAGTGACGCGGCGCTAAAGCGCCGCACTACCCTCTACCGGGACGTATTCGAGCCGCATCGCCTCACCACCGACGAATTCTGCTCAAAATAAGCCGACTCGAAGTCTAGAACGGTGACTTGGACGCGGGCCTGAAGGCCCGCACTACCACAACTAGCAAAAAGACGAGGGCGGCCTTATCGGGCCGCCCCAGGTGTTTTGGCTAAGGGCCAAATGCTAATTGCCGGCCGCTGCTTTTACGCTTGCGCCGGACGCTCTCCCGGAGCCACGTTGGGCTGGCCGGGTGCGGGCTTCAGCACCTGCTGCACGTCTTCCTTCGGCGGCTGAACATTCGGATTCACCCGCGCCGGCAGCTCCTTGCCTTCGATGAGCATCTGGATTTCGTTGCCGTCCAGGACCTCGCGCTCCAGCAGCGCCATGGCAATCTTCTCCAGCACCGGGCGGTTGCTCTCCAGAATGTGGCGCGCCGAGTTGTAACCGTCATCGCAGAAGCGGCGGACCTCCTGGTCGATCTTCATCGCGGTTTCCTCGCTGAAGTCGCGATGCTGGCTGATTTCGCGGCCGAGGAAGATTTGTTCTTCCTTCTTACCGAAGGTGATGGGGCCGAGCGACGACATGCCGAACTCGCAAACCATCTTGCGCGCCAGATCGGTGGCACGCTCGATGTCGTTGCCCGCACCGGTCGTCATCGTGTTCAGGAACAGCTCCTCGGCCACGCGGCCGCCCATTAGAATGGCCAGCTGCGTTTCCAGGTAGTCGCGCGAGTAGCTGTGCTTGTCGTCGACCGGCAACTGCATGGTCACACCGAGGGCCATGCCGCGCGGGATGATCGTGACCTTGTGCAGCGGGTCGGCATGCTGCCGCATTGCCGCGACCAGCGCGTGCCCACCCTCGTGATAAGCGGTGTTCTTTTTTTCCTCATCCGAGAGCAGCATCGACTTGCGCTCGGCGCCCATCAATACCTTGTCTTTGGCCTGCTCGAAATCCCACATCAACACCGTCTTGCGGTTCTGGCGCGCAGCTACGAGCGCAGCCTCGTTGACCATGTTGGCCAGGTCGGCGCCGGAGAATCCCGGCGTGCCGCGAGCCAGTACGCCCAAATCCACATCATCGTTGATAGGAATCTTGCGGGTGTGAACGCGGAGAATCTCTTCACGTCCGCGAACGTCGGGACGCGAGACCACTACGCGGCGGTCGAAGCGGCCGGGCCGCAGCAGCGCCGGGTCGAGGACGTCGGGACGGTTGGTGGCGGCGATGAGGATGACGCCTTCGTTGGACTCGAAGCCGTCCATTTCGACCAGCAACTGGTTCAGGGTCTGCTCGCGCTCGTCATGTCCGCCGCCAAGGCCTGCGCCACGGTGACGGCCAACAGCGTCAATTTCGTCGATGAAGATAATGCACGGAGCATTCTTCTTGCCCTGCTCGAACAGATCGCGGACGCGGCTTGCGCCCACGCCGACGAACATCTCCACAAAGTCCGAACCGGAGATGCTGAAGAACGGAACGTTCGCCTCACCGGCCACGGCGCGGGCCAGCAGGGTCTTGCCGGTTCCCGGAGGTCCCACCAGCAGCACGCCTTTGGGAATGCGGCCGCCCAGCTTCTGGAACTTCTGCGCCTCGCGCAGGAACTCGATGATCTCCTTCAGCTCTTCCTTGGCCTCATCCACGCCGGCGACATCCTTGAAGGTCACCTTCTTCTGCTGCATGGAGAGCAGGCGCGCGCGGCTCTTACCGAACGACAGCGCCTTGTTGCCGCCGGTCTGCATCTGGCGGATCATGATGAACCACAACGCGCCCAACAGGATGAACGGCGCCAGGTTCAGCAGCCACGTGGGCCAGCCGCCGCCCTGATTGTTCTTGACCGTGATGTTCACACCCTTGTCGCGCATCTCCTTGATCATGTCGGGATAGCCTTCGACTGAGGTGGTGTGGAAGCTGGCTTTGTCGTTCTTGAATTTGCCGCGGATCTCGGGGCCCACAATCGTCACTTCACTGACGTTGCCCTGGTCAACCTGGGAGAGAAACTCCGAAAACGTGATGTCGCGCTCTTTGGCGCCCGAGTTCGCGCCCTTGACGACCTGCCAGAGCAGGACGCCGGACAACACGATCACGAGCCAGAACACGACTGTTTTGACCGTCGAATTCACTGAAAACTCCTCTTACAAGGGGCGGGCGCGAGTCTCGCGCCTCATACACTTAGATGCTGCCCATTTCCGCCGGATTTATGTTTCCGGCTTACTCCTGATTGTAACTCCTGATTGAACCAACAGTGCAGCATAACTCGCTAGAAAAGCGAAGGATGCGTCCCGCCTGGTGCGATTCCAAACTTTGGTAACCCTCGGCGGCCTGGGGAGTCACCGTCTTCGACGGGGCTGCGGGCCTGAGGTGAGGGCCGGAAGGGTGAGTGTCGCCGCTGCCGCGGCATCCGCCTCCCGAATCCAATTCGCTTCTGCGGAATCCAACCATTGCGTTTGGTCTAACGCCTCTTGCGTTTGCCCGGATTGCGCGATTTCCGTTAGAATTGTGGTTTGCGACCAACAAGTTAGGAGTCTTCATGAAGGCAGCCATCCATCCCGGCTATGATCAGGTGCGCGTGCACTGCGCCTGCGGCAATGTGTTTCTCACCCGTTCGACCCATAAGGGCGATATCAACGTGGAAATCTGCTCTGCGTGCCACCCGTTCTTCACCGGCAAGCAGAAGCTGGTGGACACCGCCGGCCGCGTCGAGCGCTTCCGCCGCAAGTACGCCAAGTCCGATGCCGGCAAGGCGGACGCCGCCAAGGTCGAAACGGCCAAGAAGTAGCATCGATTCCAAGATTTTCCTGAGCCTCCGCTTCGGCGGAGGCTTCTCTTTTTCGCGCAAGACGTCGGCGGTGCGGCTGCGATTGCCCACCTCGATTGCACTGCTTTATCATCGGCCTCGAATCATGGGCCAGAGCCGACCTGCGAGAACGCTCCTTTGCTCCGCTATCGCCGGGCTGATCGTCTGCCTGGTTGCGCCGCTCTCGGCGCAGCAGGCGGCGAGCTGGAAGTTCGCCGTATCGGGCGATTCGCGCAACTGTGGCGACATCGTGATGCCTGCCATCGCCGCGTCAGTTCGCGGCAGCGGCGCCGCGTTTTACTGGCATCTGGGCGACTACCGCGCCATCTCCAACATCGACGAGGACTATCGCCGCACGCATCCCAAGGCGAGCATCTCGCGATATTTCGCCGACGCGTGGCCCGACTTCATCGAACACCAGATTGTGCCCTTTGGCGATCTGCCGGTCTTCCTCGGCATTGGCAACCACGAACTGGTCCCGCCAATGACCCGCGCGCAGTACATCGCGCAGTTCGCCGACTGGCTTGATACGCCCGTGTTGCAGCATCAGCGACTGGTCGACAATCCTGCCAATCACCTGCTGACCACCTACTACCACTGGATCCAAGGCGGCGTCGATTTCATCAGCCTGGACAACGCATCCCCCGACATGTTCGACGCGACCGAGATGAAGTGGTTCAAGATGGTGCTGGCCAACGACGCGAAGAACGACGTGATCCGTAGCGTCGTGGTGGGCATGCATGCCGCGCTGCCCGGCAGCTCATCGGCGGGGCACAGCATGAACGCATCGGCGCAGGGAACGGCGAGCGGAAACAAGGCCTATGCCCTGCTGTACGCGTTGCAGAAGAACACGGGCAAGAATGTATATCTGCTGGCCAGCCATTCGCATTTCGTGATGGATCGGGCCTTCAATACCGTCTGCCATAAAGACGACGAGCTGCCGGGGTGGATTATGGGCAGTGCGGGCGCGGTTCGGTACCGCCTGCCCGCCGATCGCGGCCTCTCGAGTCTCGCCAAGACGGACGTGTACGGGTATCTGCTGGGCACGGTTGCGGCCGACGGCAGCGTGAGCTTTGAGTTCAAGGAGATTCGCGAAGGCGATGTTCCAGCCGGCGTGGTAAACGAATTTTCCGCTGAGCAGGTGAAGTGGTGCTTTGAGCAGAACAAGTCGGACTACACGCCGGCCGATCCGATCTGTGATGGCACGGCGGCGGACGGTGACGGTGAGTAGGTCCCAGAGTTTCATGCATTCTTAAACGGCCTTGGGATCGATTTGGTAGATGCTAGCTGTTTTGCTGAGACAATCCATTTGGCGATTTGCTGAAATATTTTATTCCGAGGAGAAGTGCTTGCTTCGTATCAGGGCACGACTTTAGTCGTGCCGATGCGCTCTGTTTCTTGAGGCCTGAGCCGACTTCAGTCGGCGACATGTGCCGCGGCCTGAAGGCCGCTCGGTGACAAGAAGGATGGTCAATGCGGCACGACTTAAGTCGTGCCCTGATACGAAGCGAACGGCTTGCCCCGAGGCAAATCGCTCGGCCAGATTGTGAATCAGTCGGCTTCGAAGCGAAATCGCTCCATAACGAATCGGGCGGCTCGAACCGAAATCGCCTGCTCCGTAACGAATCGGTCGGCTCGAAGCGAAATCGGTTCTTTAAACGAAATCGCCGTATCGAAGCGAAGCACGACACTTGCATGCTGAAGTTCTCCCAGTCCACCTACGAGGAAATCCGTCGGCACGGCGAAGACACCTATCCGCACGAATGTTGCGGGATTTTGCTGGGCTCCTCGGACGGCGATGGTCGTACGGTGCAATCGGCCATCCGCTGCGGCAACACCCGCACAGATTCGCCGCAGAACCGCTACAACATCGATCCTCGCGAACTGGTGCGCGCACAGCGTGAAGCCCACGAGCTCGGCCTCGACATCGTCGGCTTCTACCATTCGCACCCCGACCACCCCGCCCGCTGGTCGCAGACCGATTTCGAGGAAGCGCACTGGATTGGCTGCTCGTACGTGATCACCAGCGTTTCAAATGGCAAGGCTGAGATGACGAATTCATTTGAGCTGACCGGAACGAAAGAAGAAGACAAGGCGCTGGTGCAGGAGGAAGTGATTGTTGCGGCCGTTAGCATTTAGCACTTAGCCGCGGCGACAATCCCAACTAGATGCTAAGTACTAACGGCCGCTTTTAATGCACGATCCGGTATTTGAGTTGGTCGCCAGCGTCAAAACGTTTGAATACCGTCTGTACTGGATAGGTTATGTTCCTAAGCCGTCAAAACACGTTGCCGACAAGCTTTTGGGGAGGGAGTGCGGAGCTCATTTTATTGCGTATTGATCGCGCCTGACTGCAGGTCCGACTTTGTCGGGTTGTAATAAAAACGCATTCTAAGCGCTAGATATCGGCCATGAAACTCCTCCGGAAGCGGTGCGAACGGACTGCTTGTGGTGATTGCCCCCCAAGCTGCGCGATCAAGTGCAGCTTCCCCCGAAGGAGTATGAAGTTGCACACCGGCCACGTTGCCGTCCCGCATGATGTAAAACTGCAACGTCACGTTCCCCTTCTTCGACTCCGTTGAACGCGCTTCATCCGGGATGATCTGATACCAATTCCTCCGAACGAAGCGAACAACTTTTTGCAAGTAGGGAGCGAACTCTACGCCCTGAGTGTCGCTAAGAACTTCAACGGAAGGGGCGTTGCCTTGTAACCCGTCCGTGGCAATTTGTGGTGTGGCCGCCGGGTAAATAAGCGGGCCTTCGCTAAGCGGATTTCTGGAGTCTGAGGCTGAGTCGAGTTGTTCTTCGGTGTTGTAGCAGAAATACATTCTCAGCGCCAGATAGGGGCCTGCATACCTCTCCGGAAGATGTGCGAACGGAGCGCTGGCCGTGATCGCTCCCCAAGCCGCGCGATCAAGCTGGATATTTCCCGAGGATGTGCGAAGCCTCATAGCGACAACTTGGCCGTCGGGGGTGATGGAAAACTCGATAGCAACTTCTCCCTTTGTTGGCTGGGGAGGACGCGCTTCAGCCGGAATAAGTTGATACCAATTCTTGCGAACGGTGCTCGTAACTTGGTTGAGATAAGGAGCGAAGTCCACTCCTTCTGAACCAAACAGGATTCGAACGGGTCCCAGATGCATCGTGCTTTGCAGGTCGTCCGAAGGACGTTTAGGCGCCGTTAGAGCTGTCTGAGCCATTCCTCCGACGGCATGTAATAGGCAAAGAGTGAGGACTAGTCCACCGATCTTTCTCATAGTCAGCTTCGAGTCGCTTCTTCCGGACGATATTCACTAACCAGGATCTTAATACGCCTTCGCGATCACCACGCGCCGGTCCACTTCTTCGCCGGTGACGATGCACTTGCCCTTGCCGTCGTACTCATCGACCAGCGGGATGCAGCGAATGGTCGCCTTGAACTCTTTCATGCGCAGGTCGCAGCGCGGACCGTCTGCGCAGTGCGCCATGACGAACTTGCCGCCGCCCTTTTCGGCGGTGACGTCCGACAGAATCGACTCGACCTCTTCGATCGAATTCGCCAGCACCGTATTGTCCTTCATGCGCTGCTTGGCCGCCGCGTACATTTCCTGCTGCATGGTCTCCAGCAGGCCCGGCAGCTTGCCGGCGAGATCGCCTTGCGGCATCGGTTCTTTGGTTCCGGTGTCGCGCCGCTTCAGCACGACATTGCCCGCAGCCAGATCGCGCGGACCCAGCTCCAGCACGACCGGCACGCCGCGCCGCTCCCAGTGGAAGAACTTCGCGCCCGGCGTCTGGCCTTCGCGGTCGTCAACCTTCGCGCCAACATCTTTGGCGATGCGATGCGCGGCTTCCAGCACTTTGGCCTTCTCGTCATCCTTGCGATAGATCGGCACCATGACAGCCTTCGTCGGCGCCAGCTTCGGCGGCAGCACCAGGCCCTTGTCGTCGGAGTGGCTCATGATGAGCCCGCCGATCAGGCGCGTGCTCACGCCCCAGCTGGTCTGCCAGACGTAATCGAGCTGGCCTTCGCTGTTCTGGAACTGCACGTCGAAGGCCTTGCCGAAATTTTGCCCGAGGTCGTGGCTGGTGCCCGCCTGCAGGGCAAAGCCGTTCTGCATCATGGCCTCGATCGAGTAGCTGTGCAGCGCGCCCGCAAATTTTTCCGACTGCGTCTTCAGGCCCTTGATGACCGGCATCGCCATGACGTTCTCGGCCACATCGGCGTAGACATCAAGCATGCGCAGCACCTCCTCGCACCGCCTCGTCGTGATTGGCGTGCGCGGTGTGGCCTTCCTGCCAGAGGAACTCGGTGGTGCGCAGAAACATGCGAGTGCGCAGCTCCCAGCGAATGATGTTGGCCCACTGATTCACCAGCACCGGCAGGTCGCGCCAGCTCTTGATCCACTTGGCGAAGAAGTGGCCGATGATGGTCTCCGAGGTCGGCCGGATGACGTACGGCTCCTCCAGTTGCTTGCCGCCGGCGACGGTAACCACCGCCAGCTCGGGCGAGAAGCCTTCCACGTGCTCGGCCTCTTTCTGCAAAAAGCTCTGCGGGATGAGCAGCGGGAAGTACATGTTCTGGTGGCCGGTGGCCTTGAAGCGGTCGTCAAGCGCGCGCTGCAGCACTTCCCACACGGCGTAGCCGTTGGCCTTGATGACCATGCAGCCCTTGACGATCTCGGCCGGCTCGGCCATGTCGCCTTGCAGAACGACGTCCTGATACCAGGTTGCGAAATCCTGTTGTCGCGGAGTAATCGGAGATTCGGCCATAGCGGATGAGTGCCTTCTTTCGCTGAATAAGAGCTGAGTATTGCGGAAACATCCAGATTAGCAGAACCCGCGCGGGCGGGATTGTGACAGCATGCCGCGCGACGAACCATCAAATCCAAAACTGTTTTCGGACAATGCTCTTATCTGGCTCCGCTTCCGTACGTTCTTGCTGTATAAGAGTTCTACTTTCCAGCTGTCTGCCAGTCGCCACACCGAAATTCGTTAGAAAAAAATCATTCCGAAAGGAAACGCGAATGGTACGCACATGGTTCGTGTCTGCGCTGACGCTGTGCCTTGCCCTGGTTGTTGCCGTTGGTCTGCTGGATGGTAGCGCCGAGGCGGCTCCCCGGCCTTCCAACCCGACCATCACTCTCAGTCCCAGCCTGCCCAGCCCTGAACTGCTCAACACCAGCATCACCTGGACGGCGAACCTTCAAGGCGGCCAGCAGGGACACACGTATGACTACCAGTTCAGCGCCGCGCTGCAGGGCCAGAACCAGATCGTCCGGGATTTCGATCTTCCCAACAACTTCGTCTGGGTGCCGTGGATGGTCGAGGGTACCTACATCGTGCAGGTGGTTGTCCGGGATATCACGTCGCAGCCTTATATCATCTATCCGCCGGTATCGCAGCAGTACGTCATCCATCCCATTGTGACGGCGCCGGGGCAGTCGGCGGTGAACGTCACCGGCCATCCGTTGGTGGCTTTGTTCAGTGCCGGGCCGTGCACCATCGGGCACTCGATTCGCGTGCGCTTCCACCAGAACGGCTCGCAGGCAACTAGCATAACCAACTCGGTGCCCTGCTCTTCCTCCAGCGCGAATTTTCTGGTGGCGGGAATGCTGCCCTCGAACGAGTACCTGATGCATTGGGAGGAATTCGGCACGAACTATCTGGACAGTGGACCCGACCTTCCGTTCAACACCGGAACCCTGCCCGCCAATTTTCCCCTTGGGCAGCGGTGGCAGATCAATATTCGGCCGACGCAACATGATTCCGCCTACCCGGTCGTGCTCTACCAGTTCGTTCCCACCAGCGGGCAGTTCCTGACGTACTGGCCGGCGGCGACCGACCTTGACGGCAACGTCATCTGGTACTACCCAGCACAGACGCTGATCACGCGGGTTGAGCCAGGTGGCCTAATCTTCGCTATGTCGTACACCGAGTTACAGGAGTTCGATCTCGCCGGCAACCTGCTGCTGCAAACCAACGTGAATATCCTCAATGAGCAGTTGGCGGCCAAGGGCTATCCGACGATGACGGGGCTCAATAATCACGAGACGCGAATCCTCCCCAACGGCAACATCCTGCTGCTGGGCAGCCACGATGAGGTCTCGACGCAGTACCAGGGCGGCACGCAGCAGAACCCGGTGGACATTCTGGGCGACGAGATCCTCATCCTTGACCACAACATGCAGCTGGTTTGGGCTTGGGACACGTTCACGCACCAGGACCTCACTCGCGAGGCGACGCAGCATGACGTCTGCTATCACCTGGCGGAGGGCTGCCCGCCGTTCAACCAGAACTTCGTAACCGCGAACGATTGGACGCACGCCAACGCGGTGCAGCTCACCGCGGATGGCAATCTGCTCTTGTCGGAGCGCAATCAGGATTGGGTCTTCAAAATTGATTACGCCAACGGACAGGGCGACGGACACGTGCTATGGCGCATGGGACCGTACGGCGACTTCAGGATATTGAATCCGCCGCAACAGACCTGCGGCGATCCCAACGTCTATCCTTGGTTCACCCACCAGCACGACGCAGCCTTCCAAAGCGGCCTGGCAGCGACCGAGGTGATGACGGTGTTCGACGACGGCGACCTGCGCATTCAGCAGTGCAGCGGCGGACACAGCCGCGGCATGGTGTTGTCGGTGTCGGAGGTCACCAGGACGGTGTGGATCCAGTTGGCCGCCGACCTCGGCCAGTACGACGGAGCGTTGGGCAGCGCACAACTTCTGTCCTCGTCGTCGAACCAGCTCTACGCCAGCTTCGGAAGCGGGCTCCTGTTCCTGCCGACGGACGCATCGGAGACCGTGGAGTCGGACGCCAGCGGCAATCTTGTCTACGAACTGCAGGCCGCCGGCTGGTCGTATCGAACCTATCGGTACAGAGACCTGTACACGCCAACGCTGCCGTAACCCTAACTAACGCCGCTTCCCGTCCGAGGATTCGCCGGAACGAGCTCGGACGGGAAGTCTCGCTCTTTCCTTCGCTCCCACCCCTAAATTCCAGGCCTTGGAAGTCCCGACTGGCAACCGTAATCGAGGTTGGCGGCGGAGCTATGAAGTTTCTCTTGTCGTGAAAGCCAACTTTTTGTAGAGTTTCGGGCTAGCACGAAAACCGTTTGTCCGGTGTCTCCGTGGCCGCGAGACATCCGGGTCGAGGAACGACCGGTGCGGCTCGCCATGGCCTGATGTTTGGTCGCATACGGCCGGCTACAAGGGGTTGCCGAGCGCCACAGTTGATCGCGAACCTGGTCGGCTTGCGGGCCGAAAATCCGGCGAGCAGCGGGGAATGCCTGCGTCCCGGCTCAAGCGCTGGTATATCGAACTTGCGGTTGGCTTTCTCAACGCCGTCCTGCTGCTGGTGCTGATCAACCTGGCGTTGTACGTTGTGTTCCGACTTTCGCCAGCATCCTGCGCCCAATCCGGCGCTCAACTTCAGCCGAGCACTTCCACTGTCGATAAATTGCAAGCCGCCTACCCGGGATGGAAGGAGGAGGACGTGCGCGCGCTGCTCGAAAGAGACTCCACGCGAGGACCATGAGTTCGAGTACGAGCCCTGGACGGGCTTTCGCGAGCGCCCATTTCATGGGCGGTTCGTAAACATCGATCCTGCGGGCTTCCGCGCATCGAAGAGATCAGGCGCCCTGGCCGCCACGTCGCCGGACGAGACCAACGTTTTCGTCTTCGGCGGATCGACGGGTTTGGATGGTATTTGCCCGATGATGAGACGATCCCGTCGTACATGCAGCAATGCGGCCCGCAGCAGCGCGTCGCGATCTATAACTTCGCGCGCCCGGCATATTTCAGCAGCCAGGAGCTGGCGCTGTTTCAGAAACTGCTGCGTACGGAGACGTGCCGAAGTCGCTGTCTTTATCGACGGCCTGAACGACTTCATCCTTGTCCGACGGCGAGCCCAAGTTCACGACTGACCTGCGGCAATTCATGGACGGAAAGGTCGAGTCGAATGCACTGGCGGATTTGCCGATGGTGCGCGCGGCACAGTGGCTTGCAAATGATCGTCAAGCCGCCGGCGGCAGCGCCTGCGGCGAGCGCGCCGAACTATGGCGATCCTGCGGTACTGAATGCGGTGGTTTAGCGCTGGCTGGCCAACAAGAGGATGATCGAGGCTCGGCAGCCGCCTACGGCGTGCGCGCCGTCTTCGTCTGGCAGCCGATGCCGTTGTACAAATACGACCTGCGCTATCACTTCTTCCTGCACAACGACAAGGCGTTCGGAGGGTTCGTGCGCGCCGAGTACGGGTATCCATTGATGGCGCAAATGCATGAGCGCGGGAAAGCTTGGCACCGATGTTCTATGGCTGGCCGATATGCAGGAGAACGCGCGCGAGAATTTGTACGTGGATTCGGTGCATTACACGGCAGCGTTCTCGAAGGAAATTGCGGGCAGGATTTGCGAGTTCATTCAAAACGGTGCCCCAGGTTCACGTCCTTCATTTGGACGGTAACCGTGCCCACATCAGCCACCCTAGCGCCAGAAATGTCCCACAATGCGGTAGGCCGCGAATGCGGCTGCATAGGCCACAATCGTCATGTAGGTGAACTGCATGGCCGGCCACTTCCAGCCGTTGGTTTCGCGGCGCACCACCGCAAGCGTGGACATGCACTGCATGGCAAAGGCGAAAAACACCAGCAGTGCCACCGCGCCTGCGGGCGTCAGTTCGTGGCGCAGGGCAGTCTGCAAATCGGCGGCGTGCGATTGGGGATCGACTCCATTCAGCGTGCCGAGGGTTGCGATGATGACCTCGCGCGCCGCCAGTGAGGTCACCAGGCCCACGCCGATCTTCCAGTCGAATCCCAGGGGCCGGATGACGGGCTCGATGCTCTGCCCCAGCTTGGCCACTACGCTGTTCTGCACCTCCGGCGGCTGCCCGTGATGCATGGGGAAGTTCGTCGCCGCCCACAGCAGCAGCGAGACCAGCATGATCACCGTGCCGGCGCGATACAGGAATGCCTTGCCGCGATCGACCAGCCGCAATGCCAGCGACGAGGGAACGCGGCCAGCGATAGGGCGGCATCTCCAGAATGAACGGCGCGTCCTTGCTCTTCAGGATGGTGGATTTCAGCAGCCGCGCCGTCGCCACCGCCATCAGGAAGCCGAGCACGTACAGGCCGAGCATCGCCACGGCGCGCGTGCCGAGGAACGGCCCCAGCAGCGGCCGGCTCGGCAGGAACGCCGCAATCACCATGGTGTACACCGGCAGGCGCGCCGAGCAGGTCATGAACGGCGCGATCAGGATGGTCGCGATGCGGTCGCGCTTGCTTTCGATGGTGCGCGTCGCCATGATCGCCGGAACCGCGCAGGCATAAGCCGAAAGCAGCGGAATGAAGCTCTTGCCGTTCAGTCCCACGCGCGACATGGTGCGGTCGGCGATGACCGCCGCGCGCGACAGATAGCCGGAATCTTCGAGAATGCCGATCACCAGAAACAGCAGCAGAATCTGCGGCAGGAAGACCAGCACCGAGCCGGTCCCCTTCCACACGCCGTTGACGACCAGCGACTGAAACATGCCGGACGGCATGTGATGCCCGATCGCCGCGCCGGTCGAGTCGAGAAATTTCTGCAACAGGTTGGACAGCGGCTGGCCGACGGCGAAGATGGTCTGGAAAACGCCGATGACGACGACCGCAAAAATAACCGGCCCCCAGACGCGATGCAGGAACAGCGAGTCGAGCCGCGCGGTCCACACCGGAGTCGCGGGACGGCGATAGCCGGCGTTGGTCGCCGACGCGCACCGCCCACTCGCGATAGCCGCGCGTCGAGCCGATGACCGGCAGCTCCAGCGGCTCGGGACAGGGCGCGGACGCCGAAAGAAAATTCTGCACGGCCTCCAGGCCTTCGCCGGTGGTCGCGCTGACCAAGCGCAACCGGCGTTCCCAACTCGCGCGCCAGAGCGAGCACATCGACATGGCCGTCCTGCTTGCGCAGCTCGTCGGCCATGTTGAGCAGCACCAGCGTCGGCAGACCCAGCGCGATGACGCGCGCCGCCAGCACCAGGTGGGTGTGCAGGTTGGTGGAGTTCAGCACCACGATGACGGCGTCCGGCGACGCCATGCCCGGCATCTTGCCGGTCAGCACATCGACGGCGACCTTCTCGTCTTCGGATTTGGGGATGAGGCTGTAAACGCCCGGCAGATCGATCAGCGCGACCTCTTCGCCGTTGGCGTCGCGCACATAGCCGGTGTGATGTTCGACGGTGACGCCGGGAAAATTGCCGACCTTCTGGCGCAGCCTGGTGAGGCGATTGAACAGCGTGGTCTTGCCGGAGTTGGGAGGGCCGACGACCGCAACGGTGCGGTACGCGCTGCCGGTTTCGTGGACGGGAGCGGCGGCGTGGCAGCTCATCGTCGAAGCGCCCATGTAGGCTAGTCTCCGAAGGCGGGCGCGCCGATCAGCTCCACATCGATGTGCTGGGAGAGATCGCGGCGCATGGCAACTTCGGTTCCGTCGACGCGATAGACGCGGGGATCGCCGCCCGGCCCGCTGCGCAGTACTTTGACCACCAGGCCGGGAACGAAACCGAGATTCATGAGGTGCTCGGCGACGGCGGGCGCCAACTTCAGATCGGCCAGGACGGCGCTTTCTCCGACCTTGAGGTCGGCCAACGCGCTGCCCCGTTCCGGAGCGGCTTTCCTGCGACGGCCGAATATGAAGTTGAAAATCATTTTCAATTCCGTTTCTATTCTAACTCTTCCCCGGCAAGGGGCAACGACCAAAGTCACAGCCGATTGTGATGCGCGAACAAAACTGGGAAGGCTTCCGGAATGGGGAGAAGTTGCTGTGGGTCAGCAACTTACCAACCTACCGTTGCATGCAGCCTGCGCCGGTGCGGAAGTGCTCGCAAAACGCGCCTACCACAAACGGCGTATTGCTACCGCACATTCACCCGAATAGTGAAGGTCCTGGCCGGGGAAACGTTGTATTCCCATGAGCGGCGATAGACGAACGTCACATTGGCCAAGCCCGCGGAGCTCGCGGTGAGATCGAATACCGAAATATGCCCCGCGCCCGGCCGCTGACTCTTGCCGTTCTCGGTGTGCGTCTTGATCAGCTTCAGCGGCGCGGGGTCGCCGCTCAGCGTCCACGCGTAGCCCGTGCCTGAGATCGTCTTGAGCTTCACGCGCAGCGTCTGGCCGGAGGCCAGATCGATATTCTTGCCGTTATCCGCGTCGGTGACGGTGAGCACCGAGTCAGCTGCCTTCGTCTCGCTGGCCCACGGCCTTACCATCGCTGTGGTCACGCAGGCGCACATCAGCGCAACCCCAAGCGGCGCTCGCGTAGTCAGCCATCGTCGTTCTTCAGCTTTTATTCTCACCACGCACCACGAAGAGTATCGGAGCAACTCGAAAACCGGCACCCAAGATGAGTTCTGTCAGGGCGCGGGGACGCTTGCAAATGGGCAGGCCGAGTCCCCATGTTTGCCAACCAAACCGTACAGCGTAGCCGGCGCGGCCTTCTCGCGCAAAAACGCGACCCAGCCGGTGCGCGCCGCATCGGCGTCCGGCGTTGCCTTCGCGGAAGCTGCCGGGATGGTAATGCTCGTTCCCAAACCGCTGATCACGCCTTGGCTGACGGCCACGACGCTTCTCACCGCTGCCTGCCGCTCGCGGTCCCACGCAAATCCGGCCAGCCGCATTCCTTCGCCAGCGTCGCTGGGCTCAGGCTGCGACGACGAGATGTAGCCGGAGCACCGCTCCGGTGAAGTGAGGCGATAAACCGACGTGAGCGGCTGGCCAAATTGCGAGTACTCGCTGCCGGCGAAGATCGAGAGCCGATGCTGCTTCATGTACTCGGCGTCGCGAAGCACGATGTTCGCTGCAGGATAGGCTTGCGTGAGCACTGCGGGATCATGCACGCCGCTGATGAGCGCCGCTGAGATCAGACTGAGTCGCACCTGGTGCCATTGCGCGTCGATGAACGGCAGCCTCACCTGCGTGGCAAACCCAAGGAAAATGGCCAGCAACACGGCAGATGCCGCTGCGAGCCGCTTGGAATTCCTGGCCAGGTAAAACAACGCGCTCAGCCCAAGGCTGCACCAGAACAGCAACGCGAAGGTCTGGTAGCGTGACGCAGCCGCCTGCGCCACGCCCAGATGCAGCCTGCCCGACGCAGTAATCGCGGCGGTGGCGATGCAAAAGCCCATCAGCCCCGCAAGCTCCAGCGGCAAAAGAAGCGCGCTGCGCCTTTGCCGCACCACGTAACCGATGGCCAGAGCTGCCGCGCACACTCCCGTCGCCCCGATGCCTACCGCCGCCCAACCGCTGGGGTGCCGCAGCCATGTACTGCCGAAGTACACCAGGAAATATTTCAGGGTCTCGCCGGGAAATTCCCACGCCCCTAAACGCCCGCTCGGCGCGGATGGCAGCTGATAGTGATACATAAAGCAGGCGATGTTCGCCGCCGCCGCCAAGAGCACCGCGACTGCGGTCCGGCGCCGGCGTAGCCAGAGCGCCAAGACTAACAGCAGTGGCCAGAGCAACATGCCGTTGGACAGCGACCAGGTGGCGACCGTCGCCGCCCCAATACAAACCACCAGCCGCCACGCGCCCGGCCGACGACTGTGCAACAGCAGCGCCAGCAGCGAGCAGGTGGCCATCGCCGCCGGCAGCACGAAGTTCAACTCGAATCCCCAAACGAAATTTTCCTGCTGCGTGGGACAAAAGACACAATATGCGATTAGTCCGGTGCCAGTTCGCCATGCAGCGCCGCGCAGATCGCCAAGCACGCGCAGGCTGTAGCTCAGCAGGGCAAGTTGCACCAGCTGTACGGCGAAGATGCAGGCCAGTAGAAACGCCTGCCTGCCATGGAAGGCGTAAACGTCGATAAGAAAAAAAAGCTTGGAGAAGAGGAAGCGGTGCTCGTTGTGCTGCGCCCATAGCCATCCCAGGGACCAGCCCTGATGGGTGGTCAGATGGTCGAACAGAGCCCACTCATCCCAGTTCGGCAGGGGAGAATAGGTGGAGAAAACGAGGTAGGCAGAAGCAACCGCAGCCCCCACGCCGCATAGCAACACACCGTAGGAAAGCCATTCCGACGGGCGTGATTCGCCGGTAAGCGCGCTTCCGCTGCCTGCAGCCTCAGGAGCAAAACTTGCGGAGCTGCCGTGCATTGTCACCACACACGGCAGGCATTCTCGCGCGCCATGGGCTGGCCGGCCTTGCAGCCGAATGCATCGGCGAATGCCGCGGAGTTCTGTACCACGCCGTTCACGCGCCAGCGCCCCGGCGAGTGTGGATCAATGATGGCCAGCCGGCGCGCTTCCTGATCGGTCACGTTCTGGCACCAGATTTGGCCGTAGGAGATAAAGAAGCGCTGCTGCGGCGTGTAGCCGTCGATCGGCTTCACCGGCGTGCTGCCGAGGATGTTCATCAGAGCCAGGTAAGCCAGCTTGACGCCGCCGTTGTCAGCGGTGTTTTCGCCCAGCGTCAGCCGGCCGTTGAGCTTCACTTCGCCCTTGTCATCTTTCACGGCGACGAAACCGGAGTATTCGTCGGCGGTGCAGGTGGCGCGCTCCTCAAAAGCTTTTTCATCCTCCGGCGTCCACCAGTTTTTGAAGTTGCCATCGGCGTCGAACTTGCGCCCCTGATCGTCGAAGCCGTGGGTCAGTTCATGGCCAATCACCACGCCAATGCCGCCGTAATTCACCGCGTCGTCCATGGTCTTGCCATAGAACGGCGGCTGCAGAATACCGGCGGGAAAGTTGATGTCATTCATGTTCTGACGGTAATAGGCGTTCACCGTCGGCGGCGTCATGCCCCAGTCTTTCTTGTCGGTGGGCTTGGAGATTTTGTTGCGCTGGCGCTGGACTTCGAACTCGCGCGCCCGCGAGAAGTTTCCCGCGAAGTCCTCGCGCTCGATAACGACCGTGCTGTAGTCGCGCCATTTGTCGGGATAGCCGATATTGTTCACGATGGCGTTCAGCTTCTCGTAGGCTTTCTGCTTGGTCGTATCGGACATCCAGGTCAACTGGCCGATGTCCTGGTGCATGGCCTGTTCGATGGCGTGCACCATCTTGAGCGTGCGCTCTTTGCCCTCGGGACCAAATTCTTTGTCGACATAAAGCTGCCCCAGCGCCATACCGAGATTGCGATCGGTCGATGCGACGCAGCGCTTCCAGCGCGCCTCGATTTCCTTCTGGCCGGAGAGGTAAGCCTCGTTGAAGCTGGAAATCCTCATCGACGAAGGACCTTCGACAGCACCGGAGCGTAGGTATCGACGATGCGCCAGCGCAGGTAAGTCTTCCAGTCGTCGACGGAGGTCGAGGCGATCTGCTCGTTCACGGCCTTGAAGAAGTCGGGATTGCCGACGTTCAGGCTGGTGAACTTCGGCGCGTTGCTTTGCGCAAAGTATTCCGTGAAGTCAAGGTTGGGCGCCGCAGCAGCGATTTCGGTCACCTGCATGGTGTGGTCGCGCGTCTTGGGATCGCGGCGGGCGGTGCGGTCCATGCTGGCCTTGGCAAGTTGCGTCTCGACCGCGAGCACGGTCTTGGCTTCGGCGGCCGCGACGTCGGGCTTATCGCCCATCAACTCAAACATCTTCTGCACGTGCGCGACGTACTTCTGCCGCGTCTCGACGGATTTGGCGTCGTCTTTGAGGTAGTAGTCGCGGTCGGGCAGCGAGATGCCACCCTGATCGATGTTGGCGATGGTCTCACGCGAGTCGTGCATGTTCGGCATCTGGCCGAAGACAAAGAGCGCCGGAACGCCGTTGCGGTGCATGACGCCGATCTGCCGAATCAATTCCTGCTTGGTCTTGACGGCCGCGATCTGGCTCATCATCGGCGTGAGCGGCGCGGCGCCGCGCTTCTCGATTACTGTCTCATCCATGCAGGCGGCGTAGTAGTCGCCGACTTTCTTCTGAATGGCGTTGGGCTGCTTAAGCGTCTGCGTTTCCTCAAGGATGTCGCGCAGCACGTACAGATTGTTCTCGTCGAGTTCGGCGAAGCGGCCCCAGCGCGATTTATCGGCGGGGATGGGATTGTTCTTCATCCAGTTGCCGCAGGCGTACTGATAGAAGTCGGCGCAGGGATCGGCCGTCTTGTCCATCGCCGTCAGGTCGAAGGCCGGGATCTGCTTGGGCATTTCAGAAGAAGCCTGCGAGCTGGAGTCTTTGCTTTGGGCCGCGCAGAGAAGAGAGAAGAACAGCAGAAACGACAACATTCGAATTTGCATGGAAATCCTGAAGAAGCGGTTAGCAATTAGCATTTAGCCAAAACTTTTCCTGCGAGTAAAGGTGCAAGGTGCGAAAACGCTGGAGGGCTCTGCTATTTGCTAACTGCTAAGTGCTAAATGCCAACTACTGCCTCACCCTGCCGTGACGCCGCGGCCCTTCACGTTCGCGCGGATGAACTCGATGATCGAGTCCATCGGGGTGCCCGGCTGAAACACCGCCGCCACGCCGCCCTGCTTCAAGGTTTCGACGTCCTGGTCGGGGATGATGCCGCCGACCAGCACCAGCACGTCGTCCATATGATTTTGCTTCATCAACTCCATCACGCGCGGCACAATGGCGTTGTGCGCGCCGGAGAGGATGCTGAGGCCGATGACGTCCACGTCTTCCTGGAGCGACGCGTTGACCACCATCTCGGGCGTCTGGCGCAAGCCGGTGTAGATGACTTCCATTCCGGCGTCGCGCAGGGCGCGGGCGATGACCTTCGCGCCGCGGTCGTGGCCGTCGAGGCCGGGCTTGGCAACAAGTACGCGAATTTTGCGGTCAGGCATAAGGGGTTTCGAGCAACTAGCAACGAGCAGCTAGCGAAAACCGATGATAAACCTTCCCTGTGGAATTCGTAAGTGAGCACGCGCACAAGTACATGGTTCAGGGAGAGCGGGCCTTCAGGCCCGCGTTTCGCGCTAAGCCACGTTCCCGGTCGGCTTTTAGCCGACCAGGTGCCGCCGGCTGAAGCTGGCTTAAGCTCGAACAACTGACTATTCGACGCGGGCCTGAAGGCCCGCTCTACCCTTCCAGGTTGCTAACTGCTAATTGCTGCCTTAGGATTCTGCCGTGCTCCTGGAACTGCGGGTCGAAAACTACGCCGTGATCGACAATGTGGCCGTGGAGTTCGCACGCGGTCTGAACCTGCTCACCGGCGAAACTGGCGCCGGCAAATCCATCCTCATCGACGCGCTCGCCCTGCTGCTCGGCGACAAGGCCTCGAGCGACGCGGTCCGCCACGGCGCGGACAAAGCTGCGGTCTCGGCGGTCTTCGAGGCGGATGCACCGGCCATCGGCGCCGTGCTTCAGGAGAACGGAATCGATGCCGAAGATGAGGTGGTGATCCTGCGTCGCGAGATCTCTGCTGGCGGCAAGGGGCGCGTCTTCATCAACAATCAGCCAGCGACGGTGACCGTGCTGAAGCAGCTTGCGCCGCATCTGGCCGTCATCCACGCGCAGAACGAGGCGGTGCTGGCGTTCGATGCCGCGTCGCGCCTGGCGCTGCTGGACAGCTTCGCCGGCAGTGACGACATCGCCGTCGAAAACGCCTTCGAAAATTGGAGCAGGGTGCGCCAGCGCATAGCCGATCTCGAGCGCGACGAGCACGATCGCCTACGGCTGCTCGATCTCTGGACGTTTCAACGAAAAGAAATTAGCGATGCGCGCCTGCAGCCCGACGAAGACGCGAAGCTGGAGGCCGAGAAGCGCGTGCTGGCCAATGCCGAGCGCGTGCGCGCTGCCGCGACAACAGCCTACGACCTGCTCTACGACAGCGATACTTCGGCAGCGGCTTCCCTGCGCGCGGCTACGCGACAGATCGATGAGCTTTCCCGCTTCGACGAGCAGTTTCGCGATGCGATTCCGGAGCTGGAGTCGGCCCGCATCACCATCGAGGACATCGGCGCGCGGCTGCGCGATTACGCGGAAGGCATAGAAGCTTCGCCGGAGCGGTTGGCGGAGGTGGAAGACCGGCTGGCAGCGCTCGATCGCCTGAAGCGCAAGTACGGGCCGAAGCTGGAGGATGTGATCGCGCTCGGTGCGGAGCTGGAGCGCAAGCTGAACGAGATGGAGAACAAGGACGAGGTGCTGCGCAAGCTGCGAGGCGAGCTGGCCGCGGCGGCCGAGCAGTATCTTGCAGCGGCGCGGGCGCTGTCGCGGAAACGCTACGAGGCCGCACGGAAGCTGGAGAAGTTGGTCGAGAGCGAAGTGAACGAGCTGGCGATGAAGGCGCGCTTCAAAGTCGAAGTCAGCGGCACGGACGAAGAATCAAACTGGACGAGCCGCGGCTTTGACCAGGTGCAGTATCTGATCTCGGCCAATCCCGGGGAGCCGCTCGGCCCGGTGGACGAGATCGCCTCGGGCGGCGAGTTGTCGCGCGTCATGCTGGCGCTGAAGACGAGTGTGGAGGCGGGGCAGGCGAAGCGCGGCCGCAACGGTCACGATCCCAGCCTTTCGCAACAGAAGCGAAAGGATGGGGCGCCCGCAGATTCTCATCAACGGACGCTCGTCTTCGACGAAATCGACAGCGGCATTGGTGGGCGCGCGGCCGAAGCGGTCGGCAAGAAGCTGAAGCAGCTCTCGCGCACCAAGCAGGTGTTGTGCATCACGCACCTGCCGCAGATCGCGTCCTTTGCGGACCAGCATTACCTCATCGAGAAGCGCGAGTCCGCCGGACGAACCAAAACTTCGGTCCGCCCGCTGGAGGCCGACGAGCGCACCCGTGAGATCGCGCGCATGATGAGCGGCGCGAAGCTGACCGATGAATCCTTGAAGCACGCGGAGCAGATGCTGAAGAACAGCAGCCAGTAGCCAGTTGTCCGTTGTCGGTTGTCGGCCCGACCGAGGGAACCAACATGTTCCTCGCATATATCGCAATGGCTGCGTTTCTGTGGCAAACGCCTGGCGGATCCAGCAGCGTCTCGGTTAAAGACAACGAGATTTGGTTGCAAACCGCTTCCGGCGAGCGCCAACTGACGCACGACAGCATTCCAAAGAGACTGCCGACGCTGTCACCTTCCGGAAACGATCTGATGTACGTGGTAGATCACCCACAACCCAACGATCCGCCCAAGGAAGAAATCGTGTTGCTGGGTTTAGAAGGTGACGTTCGGAAACGAATCACCCCCGAGGGCTATGTCCCGCGAGAATTCGATCGCCTGGACTGGATTGACGAGCATCGCATCGGCGCGCTGGCGTGCGGCCACGCCAATTGCATGTATTGGGTGATGAATCCGCAGTCAGGGAAGACAGTTCAGGTAATGTCGGGCGGATTCGATTTCGTCTGGTCGCACAATCGCCTCTTCGCGGCCAGGCTGTGGGCGGCAGACGGCGGCGAGTGGGCGGATGACTATGACGCTCCCGAGCACGACGCCGTGCTGTTCAATCATGATGACGTATTGATGTACCCGCCGGAAAGAGCGGGAGGTCACTGCGACAACCAGACCCACAACATTGGCATAGGAGCTGATCCACGATTTGTATGGTCTCCCGACGATAAGTGGGTGGCCTTCACTGACCTGATCGGGCCCGAAGAGGATTGGTATGTGGTGATCCTCAGTCCGAGTGGCAAAATGTTCCGCGATACATTACCGATTGACCCTGATTACAAAGCAACTTTGGAGTGGCGAGACGACACGCACTTGGACCTCCGCACCAGCAAGCGAGTGTTTCATTTCGCTCTCCAGGGTGAGCAGTTTAGTGAAATCCGCGGCGCATCTAGCGGGCCGGAGCACCCTTAAATCACCGTTAACGGAATCTCGAGTTGCAAGTTGCTAATTGCTAGCTGCTGATTGCTGGTTGCTACTTGATCGCCCCTTCTTTTCCCGCCAGTCTGCGCAGCAGGCCGATTTGGCCGTTGTGGTAGCCCTCGTGATAGTGCAGGCGAATGAGCGCGTCGCCAATGGAGCCAGTTAGTGGAGAACGTCTCTGCTCTTCCGGGACGAGCTGGTTCAGGTCCTCTTCGGAGAGTGCGGCGAGCGCGGGAATCAGTTGCTGCTGGGTATCGGAGAGCCAACCGCGCAGCGTGGCGAGATCGACGAAGCCGTCGGTGCCCTCGGGATGGCCGCCGCGTCGATATGGTGCGAGCCGTTCCCCGGTGAGCGTGGGAGGCGTGCCCGCCAGCATAAGAATCGTGCCGCGGGCCGCAACAACGTGTCCCAACACCCAATTCAGGCAGTTGCCGCCGCCCTCGGGCAACACCAGGCTGTCTTCGTTGCTGAGGTCCTGCAAGTTGCGCATCGTTGCGGCGTAGCTGAATTCGTACATCTTCGCCAGATCATTGCCGGTCATGTTCGCTCGCTTTCGGGAGCATTGTACAAGGCGATTCAGCAGGAAGTCTCAGGCGAGCTGGTAGGGAGCAGCCATGCCACATGATCGTTGTTGCATACATCTAACGTTTTTGAGGAGGGGGTGTCGCCGGCTGAAGCCGGCTCATTCACCTTGAGGCACGCGCTGGGCGCTGGCCTGAAGGCCAGCTCTACCCGAACTGCACGGCGCAGACTTTCCTAGCCGCCTCCGAAAGGCGGCGAATGTTGGATTGGGGTCGGCCGGACGCTGGCCTAAAAGCCGTCCCTGCCGTTAACCGCTAAGTGCCTTGTTTGCGCGTTCCAGCGCGTGTTTTCGCTGGTTCGGCCCGTTACGTTGGGGATTCTCCCGCTGTTACAATTAAACTAATTGTGGGGAAATCCCAACCTATACTGACTGCAGCTGGGGACCCCACACACGTCGCGTTGATTTTGCGCGCGACCGAGGTGGTTAGGACCGCATGAGTGAAACGCAAGCTAAGACCCTCCTTCTGCTGAAGCCACGCGGCTTCTGCGCCGGAGTGGTGCGCGCTATCGATATTGTCCGCATCGCGCTGGAGACCTTCGGCGCGCCGATTTACGTCCGCAAGGAGATTGTCCACAACCGCTACGTCGTGGACGAGCTCACAGCCAAGGGCGCCATCTTTGTCGACAGCGTCGAGGAAGTGCCCGCCGGTGAGCGCGTCATCTACAGCGCGCACGGCGTTGCGCCGGAAGTCCGGCAGGCCAGCAAGCTGCGCGAGTTGCGGGTCATCGACGCGACCTGCCCGCTTGTGACCAAGGTCCACGTCGAGGCTGTCAAGTTCGCCCGCGAAGGCTATTCGCTCATTCTCATCGGACATCGCGATCACGACGAAGTCATCGGCACGCTGGGCGAGGCTCCGCTGGTGACGCAAGTTGTAGACGCGCCGGAGGACGTCGAAGACCTGCACATTCCCGATCCCAATCGCGTCGCGTATCTGACGCAGACGACATTGAGCCTCGACGAAACCACGCATGTTATCGAGGCGCTGCGTAAGAAGTTCCCCAACATTAAGGGGCCGCATGCGCAGGACATCTGTTACGCGACCGAGAACCGGCAGACGGCCGTGAAAGACGTCGCTGCGGAGTGCGACCTGCTGTTGGTCGTCGGTTCGGACAATAGCTCGAACTCGAACCGTCTGGTCGAAGTTGCGCGCAATCTTGGCTCGAAGTCGCACCTCATCGAGAACTTCCGTTCCATCCGGCCAGAGTGGCTGGAGGGCGTGAAGACCGTAGGTCTGACCGCCGGCGCTTCCGCACCCGAGATCCTGGTGCAGGAAGCCGTGACGTTCCTTGAGGAGCAGGGTTTTACCGATATGCGCGAGGTCGAGGTGATGCCGGAGAACGTGCGCTTCGGACTTCCGCCCGAGATCGTGGAGGCGATTGGCGCCGCCCCGGCGATGGCGGAGTAAAGAAACGAATGGCAGACCCTTACACTCCAGCCGAAATGCGTTTCGGCAAGATCGACGACATCAAGAGCCGTGTGGCCTCCGCCATTGATGCGGCGCGGCAATATCTGTTCAGCATTCAGGACCGCGAGGACGGCTACTGGTGCGGCGAACTCGGCGCCGACACCACCCTGGTTTCCGACTATATCCTGCTGCATCGGCTGCTCGGAACCGAAGACTCGGTTCGCACGCAAAAGTGCGCGCACGAAATTCTCACTCGTCAGAACCGAGACGGCGGCTGGCCGATCTACAATGACGGGCCGTCGAACGTCAGCGCGTCGGTGAAGGCGTATTTCTCGCTGAAGATGGCGGGCTATAGCCCCGACCATCCGCAGATGGTGAAGGCGCGCGAGCGCATCCTGGCGATGGGCGGCGTGACCGAGGTCAACACCTTCAGCAAGCTGTATCTCTGCTTCCTTGGCCAGTACGACTACGACGCGGTCCCGGCAATTCCGCCGGAGATCGTGCTCTTCCCTAACTGGTTCTGGTTTAACCTGTACGAAATTTCGTCGTGGTCGCGCGCCATCCTGGTGCCGCTGTCCATTGCGTACGCCAAGAAGCCATTCAAGAAGATTCCGCCCGAGGAAAGCATCGACGAATTGTTTGTGGGCGGCCGTAACAGCAGCAGCCTTCGGTTGAACTGGTCGAAGAAACTGATTAGCTGGCGGAATTTCTTCCTGGTGCTGGATCGCCTCGTGCATTTCTTCGAACTCGTACACGTTCGGCCGCTGCGTTCGCGCGCGCTGAAGATGGCCGAGAAGTGGATGCTGGAGCGCCTGGAGATGAGCGACGGTTTGGGTGCGATCTATCCCGGCATCATGAACTCCATCATCGCGCTGCGCTGCCTGGGGTACTCGCTCGACGATCCGCAGTTCATTCGCGCGATGGATGAGTTCGAAAAATTGGGCATCGAAGAGGAGACGACCTTCCGCATGCAGCCCTGCATGTCGCCGGTTTGGGACACGGCGTACGCGGTGTTCGCGCTGGCCGAGAGCGGCGTGTCGGCAAACGATCCGCGACTGGTGCAGCCCTGCGAGTGGATGCTGAAGAAGCAGGTGACGCGCCGCGGCGACTGGTACGTCAAGAATCGCAACGTCCCGCCCGGCGGCTGGTACTTCGAGTTCAACAACGAGTTCTATCCCGACGTGGACGACAGCGCGCAGGTGCTGCTGGCGCTGAGCCGGGTGAAGACCAGCAACGAGAGCTATCACACCAAGTCGGTCGAGCGCGCGATCGACTGGGTTCTCTCGATGCAGTGCAAAGACGGCGGTTGGGCGTCATTCGACAAAGACAACGACGAGATGATCTTCCAGCACATTCCGTTCGCCGACCACAACGCCATGCTCGATCCGGCAACCGTGGACATCACCGGGCGCGTGCTGGAGTGCCTGGCCAGCTACGGTTATTCGTTGAAGGACAAGTCCGTGCGACGCGCAGTCGAGTTCATCAAACGCGAGCAGGAACCAGATGGTTCGTGGTTCGGACGCTGGGGCGTGAACTACATTTACGGCACCATGCTGGTGCTGCGCGGTCTGGAAGCTGTGGGCGTGGACTATCACGAACCTTGTGTGCAGCAGGCGGCGGAATGGCTGCGCATGATGCAGAATCCCGACGGGGGCTGGGGCGAGACTTGCGGCTCGTATGACGATCCCACCACGAAAGGCGTCGGCCCGAGCACCGCATCGCAGACGGCATGGGCAGTGATGGGGTTGCTCGCTGCCAACGACACCCGCAGCGATTCCGCGCAGCGTGGTGTTGCCTATCTGCTGAAGACGCAGCGCCGCGACGGATCGTGGGACGAATCGCTTTACACCGGCACAGGCTTTCCGCGCGT
The DNA here is from genome assembly GCA_963747045.1 of uncultured Acidobacteriaceae bacterium. Classification (GTDB taxonomy): domain Bacteria; phylum Acidobacteriota; class Terriglobia; order Terriglobales; family Acidobacteriaceae; genus Bog-257. Next base: position 150,333 of record CAVVDN010000034.1, read on the forward strand.
GTTCTACCTCGAGTACACCATGTACCGGGACTACTTCCCGCTGCTGGCGCTGACGACCTACGCCAAGACCACCGCGCAATCGGAAGAAGAGCGCTTGCGCATTGTGCGGAAGCAGTAATCAGTAGCGAGTGGCCAGTAGCCGGTGGCATTCCAGAAGCCAGCGTGGTAATTGCATCTGGACTAGCGCTGTAAGCGCGAAAGAGTTTAGCCCAGCCTTTCAAAGCTGGGCGGCCCTTGAATTTGAGTTGAGTCCCGCAGGGACGGCAGACCCTCTCTCGCGCGTACGGCACCCCTCCTCGAATTACACTTTACCCAGCGCGAAGCGCTGGGTTAAACTCTTCCGCGTCTACGACGCTCTCAAGTACAGAATGCAGCGTCTGTTTTCTGCCATTGAATGCTACTTTCTAAGAGCCGTTAGCATGCGTGAGAATTTTCTGATTTCTGGCCACTGGCCACTGAACCATGAAATGCTTCGTCACAGGCGCCACGGGATTTCTGGGCTCGCACGTCGCGCGGCAACTGCAGGCGCGCGGCGCTGAGCTGCGCCTGCTGGTGCGCCCCACGAGCCGGCTCGACAACATCGCCGAGCTGACGGCCGAGCGCGTCACCGGCGATCTGCGGGATGTCGAATCGCTGCGCAAAGGCATGGCCGGTTGTGAGTTCGTCTTTCACGTCGCCGCTGACTACCGCCTCTGGGCTCTTGATCGCCAGGAGATCTACAAATCGAACGTGGGAGGCACGGCCAACATTCTCCAGGCGGCGAGAGATTCGGGCGTGCGTCGGGTTGTGTACACCAGCAGCGTTGCCACGATGGGCTTCGGAAACAACGAACATCTGACCGACGAGAATTCGCCAGTTGCGCTGGCGAACATGATCGGCGACTACAAGCGCAGCAAGTTTCAGGCTGAGCGGCTGGTCGTGAGCGCGGCGCGGGCGGGCCAGGACGTGGTGATGGTGAACCCGACAACGCCCGTCGGAGAATGTGACATCAAGCCGACGCCCAGCGGGCAGATCATCGTCGATTTCCTGCGGCGCAAGTTTCCGGCGTACGTCGACACCGGTCTGAATCTGGTGGATGTCGTCGATTGTGCCGATGGCCATGTGCTGGCAATGGAGAAAGCTCGACCCGGGGAGCGATACATCCTCGGCGGTGAGAACCTGACACTCAAGCAGATACTTGACAAGCTGGGGGCGATCACGGCGCTGCCTTCGCCGAAGGTGAAGGTTCCTTACGGCGTTGCGCTGGCCGCGGGAGCATGGGGCTCCATGGTCGTCGGCGGGATCCTGAAGCGTGAGCCGAGAGCCACGATCGAGGCGGTGCAGATGTCGCGCAAGAAGATGTTCATCAGCAGCGCCAAGGCCGAGCGCGAATTGGGATGGGTATCGCGTCCCGTCGATGACGCACTGAGGCGCGCCGTGGATTGGTTCAAAAGCAACGGTTACGCGTAGAAGTAGTTGTCGGTTGTCACTTGTCGGTTCGATTGCTTTGTATCAGGGGCACGACTTCAGTCGTGCCGAAAGGGACGTAGGGAGGTCAGGGCATTAGCCCCTGGAATTGGCCGCGAATTCCAAACCCGTTGCCATTGTTGCTGCGATGCCGGTGGAACTCGCGCCCCTGATCGGCAACATCGCGCCGCAGAAGGTGAACGGAGTTGATGTCTTCGTACTGCCGCAGGCAATCGTCGCGATCGGCGGTATCGGCGAGAAGTTCGCGCGACGCGCCGCCGAAGTGGCCGTTGAATATGCTCAGCCGAAACTTCTGCTCTCTGCAGGCATCGTCGGTGCGATCTCGCCCGAACTGAAGGTCGGCGATGTGGGCCGTATCCGCGAGGTTGTGGATGTTGCCACTGGCGAACGATATCCGATCAATGGCGGCGAGTGGGTGCTCGCGACCTCGCAGGACGTGAGTGACGCAAGCGACAAGCGAGAGTTGAGATCGAAGTTCGGCGCTGATGTGGTCGACATGGAGGCCGCGGCGGTCGCACAGGTTGCGCGAGAGCACGGCGTGGAATTTGCGTCGCTGAAGGCCATCTCGGATGACGCGGCTTTTGTGATGCCGCCGCTGGGACGCTTTATCGATGCGAATGGCCAGTTCGCCACGCGCAAGTTTCTGATCTACATCGCGCTGCACCCGAAATGGTGGACGACCTTAGGCAAAATCAAGTCCAATAGTGAGCTGGCCAGCAGGAACCTATGCGAGGCGGTAGAACATCTATTGAGAGACAGTTGTCAGTAGCCGGTTGTCAGTTGTCGGTTGACCTGCCGACAATGACGAAGTGACTATTCGAATGCCGACAACTGACAACCGACAACGAACATGTCAACGGCAACCCAGCTCAACAAAACGACGAACCAACGCCCCACCCCCGCCACCATGCAGGCCGCCGTTTATCGCGGCGTCGATGACGTCCGCCTGGAGACCGTTCCGGTTCCACCAATCGGCGCGGGCGAGATCCTCATCCGCGTCCACACCTGTGGCATCTGCGGCACTGACCTGAAGAAGATCGCCACCGGCTCGCACTCGGCGCCGCGCATCTTCGGCCACGAAACGACGGGCGTGGTCGCCCAGGTCGGCGAAGGCGTCTCCCAATTCGAGCTTGGCGACCGGGTCATGGTCTTCCATCACATCCCCTGCGGCGATTGCTATTACTGCCGGCACAAGGTCTTCGCCCAGTGTCCGACGTACAAGAAAGTCGGCGCAACCGCCGGCTTCGAGGCCAGCGGCGGCGGCTTTTCCGAGTACGTTCGGGTGATGGAGTGGATCGTGGCGCGTAATGGCGTGGTCCGGATCCCGGACGGCATCTCCTTCGAGCAGGCGTCGTTTATCGAGCCGGTGAACACCTGCATGAAAGGCATTGATACGCTGCGACTTACGCCGGGCGAAACAGTCCTGGTGATGGGCCAGGGGCCGATCGGCATCATGCTCGCGGTACTCGCCCGGCGGCGCGGGGCGCGGGTTATAACTTCCGATTTACTCCCCCCGAGGCATACAATAAGTAGGACGTTTGGCTTAAACGAAAACATTGACGCCTCCGAGTCGGACACCGTGCAGGTTGTGAAGGAACAGACGGAAGGCCGAGGGGCTGACGCCGTCATTCTTGCCGTTGCCGGGACGGCGCTGATTCGCCCGGCCATGGATGCGACCCGTCCCGGAGGACGGGTGCTCTTGTTTGCGCAAACCCAGCATGGGGAGGCCGCCATCGATCCGGCGGCAGTTTGCGTTGACGAAAAGAGTCTCTTGGGATCCTACAGCGCCTCTGTGGACTTGCAGGAAGAGTCGGCTCGTTTTGTGCTCGACCGGGAGATGGATTTAGAGCGGCTGATCAGCCACCGTTTTCCGCTCAGCGAGGCCGTTGAGGCGTTGCGTCTGGCAGCCCACCCCAAGCCGGACTCGATGAAGGTCGTGATTCAACCGGGCAGCCAATGGAAGGACTGAAGTGAACGGACAAATGACTGCGGCAGTCCTCTACGGGAAAGAGGACGTCAAGATCGAACGGGTTCCGATCCCCACGCTGGACGAAGGTGAGGTACTGGTGAAGGTGCAGGTTGCGCTGACCTGCGGCACCGACCTCAAGGTCTATCAGCGCGGCTACCACGCGCGCATGATCGTGCCTCCGGCGCTGTTCGGCCACGAGCTGGCCGGAGTGGTGGAGGAAGTTGGCCCCAAGGTCCGCGGCTTCAAGAAGGGCATGCGCGTGGTGGCGCTGAACTCGGCCCCGTGCGGCGCGTGCTTCTACTGCTCCAAGCACCAGGAAAATCTCTGCGAGGATTTGCTGTTCAACAACGGCGCCTACGCCGAGTACATTCGCATTCCGCGCCGCATTGTCGAGACCAACATGCTGGCGATTCCCAAGCAGGTGAGCTTCGAGGAGGCGGCGATCGTCGAGCCGCTGGCCTGCGTGCTGCGCGGGCTGCATGAAACCAAGATGGAGATCGGCGATACGGTTGCCGTTATCGGCGCCGGACCCATTGGCCTGATGTTCGTGCAGGTCGCCAAGCTGAGCCGGCTGCAACGTGATCTCCGTCGTGAAGCGCGATTCGCAAGTAACGGCCGCGCGGCGCGCCGGCGCGAATACCGTCGTGCAGATCAGGAGGTTGACGATCCGGTAAAGGCGGTGCGCAAGCTTACCCCCGATGGTCGCGGCTGTGACGTTGTGATTGAAGCCGTGGGCCGTCCGCAAGCGTGGGAGTGGACTATCGACATGGTTCGCAAAGGCGGCACCGTCAACTTCTTCGGCGGATGCGCCAGCGGGACAACCGTGGCGCTCGACACGCAGCGACTGCACTACAACGAGCTGACGCTGAAGGCCACGTTCCATCACACGCCGGAAACCGTTCGCAAGGCGTTCGCACTGATCTGCGAGCGCAAGATCAAGGGCAAGGACTACATTACCGGCGAGGCTCCGCTCTCGCGCTTGCAGCAGGTCCTGCGCCACATGCTCAACCGCAACGGCGACATCAAGACAGCGATTATTCCGGGGGCGTAAAGTCAGTTGTCCGTTGTCAGTTGCCGGTTTCAAGTCCGGCTGTCAATTGCCGATTGTTAGTGGACAGTTTTCTCAAGGACAACATAGTGCATTTTGGCCGCGCGCCAGCCGCGCAGCGGCGGGATGGTTTTAGCCCGGGGTGCAAGCCCCGGGTATAGCCTGAGCCGCGGCAGCGGCGACACCCTCGTCCACAACAATTACAATCTTCTAGATGTCCTCGGTTCCGACCGACAATCGGGTGTATTCCGTTCCGCCGCCGGATTCAGCGCTAGCCGGCTGGCAGGCGTTGCCGCCGGAGTACGCCATCCCCGAGCGCGCGCCGTCGCTCGCCGAGGCCCAGCGATATTGCGCCCGGCTGGCGCACTCGCACTACGAGAACTTCTCGGTTGTCACGTGGTTCCTGCCGAAGCATTTGCATCAGCACTTCTATAACGTCTATGCCTATTGCCGGATTTCGGACGATCTCGGCGACGAGGTCGGCAACCCGCAGCAGGCACTGGCGCTGCTCGACGCCTGGGAAGCCGAGCTGAATGCGACCTACTTGAGCCTCGTCGAGCGGCCGCTACGGGATGTGCGCAAGAGCACTGAAGACCTTGAACGGGAGGGGCTTGAGGCGTCAGGGGGCAGCAGCCAGGGGCCAACAACCAGCCCGCGTCATCCCGTGTTCATCGCGCTGCGCGAAACCATTCGCGAATTCAATATTCCACGCGAGCCGTTCGCCAACCTGCTCACCGCGTTTCGCCAGGACCAGACGATCAAGCGCTATCCCACATTCGAGGACCTGCTCGGATACTGCGTGAATTCGGCAAATCCGGTCGGCCATCTCGTGCTTTATCTCTGCGGATATCGCGATGCCGAGCGGCAGCAGCTCTCCGACTACACCTGTACCGCCCTGCAACTGGCGAACTTCTGGCAGGACGTCGCGGTCGACTACGGCAAGGGCCGCATCTATCTTCCGCTGGAGAGTCTCGCGAAATTCGGCGTGAGCGAAGACGACATCGCGCAGCGCCGCCCGACGCTGCAATTCCGCGAACTGATGAAGTTCGAAGTAGCGCGCGCACGCGAATGGTTCCAGCGCGGCCTGCCGCTAGCCGCAAGAGTCGACAAGCATCTCGCCATCGACATCGAACTCTTCAGCCGCGGTGGTCTGGAAATCCTCAATGCCATCGAACGCCAAAATTACGACGTGCTCACGAACCGCCCGGCAATCTCCAAGCCGCGCAAGCTCTGGCTGGTGGCAAGGGCCGCGCTCGAACGACTCGCGGGAAAAAGCGTATTCCCCACGGAAGCACGGAAGGCACGGAAATGACTTTAGTTTTCTTAATTTTTGTTTTTCCGTGTATTCCGTGCTTCCGTGGTGAAAGACTCATCTTGAGCGGGGTGCTGTGAGCGAGCACCCGCTCCAGTTGCGGGCGGCCTACAGCGTCTGTCGGCACATCGCGCGATCGGCCGCCAAGAACTTCTACTATGGCTTCCTCGCGCTCCCCCCGCGCAAGCGCAATGCCTTGTCGGCAGTCTATGCCTTCATGCGCCGCGCCGACGACATCTCTGACGACCCGTCGATTCCACCCGAGCAGCGCCGCGAAAAGCTGAATGAGTGGATGAATGCATTTCGCCGCGTGGTCGACGGCGAGCGCACCGATGACCCCGTGCTGTTCGCGCTGGCCGATTCACAGAAGCGCTACAACATTCCGCTGGAATGGCTGGAGAAGCTGGTTGAAGGAACCGGGATGGACGTTGTGACCGGGCCCAGGTTAGCCCAACAGCAGGGCGAACCTGAAGCACCTGAGATCGCAGCGCCCCGTGACGAAAACTCTGCGGCTCCAAGTCGTTCGGACGACACCGCTCCGCAGTTGCAATACGAAACCTTCGAGCAGCTTTACGACTACTGCTATCACGTCGCGTCGGTAGTTGGACTGGTTTGCATCCGCATCTTCGGATATCGCGATCCACGGGCCGAGGAGCTGGCGGAGAAAACCGGAGTCGCGTTCCAGCTCACCAACATCCTGCGCGACGTGAAAGAGGACGCGGGGCTCGGACGCGTGTATCTGCCGCGCGAGGATTTCGAGCGCTTCGGCATCGACGCACACGTGCTCACGAACGGCTCTTCCGCCCCAACTGGTTCACCACCGGAGGCTGCCGGTTCAGTATCGCCCTCCTTGCGCGAGCTTATGGAGTTCGAGGCGCTGCGCGCCCGCGCTTACTATCGCGCTGCGGAAGACTTGCTGCCGCTTATCAATGAGGACAGCCAAGCCGCACTGTGGACGCTGGTCGAAATTTACCGGCGTTTGCTGGAGAAGATCATCGCGCGAAACTATGACGTATTCTCCGAGCGCGTATCGCTCAGCGCGGCCGAAAAGCTGTCGGTGATGGTGAAAGGCTGGTTGCGCTACCGATGAACGTCACGAGTAAGAATCCCGGCGGTGCCCCACGTTCGCCCGTCCTTCGGGCTAACGTGGGCCGCGGAACCGTCGCGATCATCGGGGGCGGGCTCGCCGGCCTGGCTGCCGGTTGCGCACTTGCCGACGCGGGCTATCTCGTCGAAGTCTTCGAGCGCCGCCCGTTTGTGGGCGGACGCGCCTCGTCGTACGAATTGCCGGGCACCGGCGAAGTTGTCGATAACTGCCAGCACGTGCTGCTCGGCTGCTGCACCAATCTTGTCGATCTGTATTACCGCGTCGGCGTCGAACAGCAGATTCGCTGGTACGACGAGATCACGTTCATCCTGCCCGGCGGCAAGCAATCGACACTGAAGCCGGGAAAGCTGCCCGCGCCATTCCACGCCAGCGCTTCCTTCCTGCAATCCTCCGTTCTCGGCGTGGGCGACAAACTGGCGATCTCGCGCGCACTGCTGGCGCTGATTCCTTCGCTGCCGCACGACGATAACGAAAGCTTCCAGGCATGGCTTGAGCGCCACGGCCAAACCCGGCGCGCGATCGATCGCTTCTGGGCGCCGGTGCTGGTCAGCGCGCTGAACGAGGAGCTTGACCGCGTTTCGGTGCGCTACGGCGCGTTTGTGTTTCGCGAGTCGTTCCTGAAATCGCCAGCGGCCGGCTTGATGGGCCTTCCCGCTGTGCCGCTATCGGATCTTTACGGAATGGCGGCCGCCTACATCGAGGCGCGCGACGGCAAGGTGCATCTGCGGGCCTCCGTCGATTCCATTCACGCTGGAGCTGAATCTGTGCGGCTCTGCCTCGGCGGCGACGAGGCCACGGCCGACTACGCTGTTCTAGCCACACCGTTCAACAGCATCGACAAAATACTTCCCCAGGCTGCCGAGATGGATACCCTGCGGAGCGACGCCGCGCATTTCGAATCGTCGCCCATCACCGGAATTCATCTCTGGTTCGACCGCGAGATCACGCCGCTGGAGCACGCTGTACTGCTGGAGCGCACCATCCAGTGGATGTTCCAGAAATCGAAAATCCTGGCCACCAGCAAAGAATCCGCGCAGAAGGGCAGCTATCTCGAGCTCGTGGTCAGCTCATCGAAGACCCTGGTGGACAAGCCGCGGCAGGAGATCATCGAGCTCGCGGTCCGCGAGCTGGCGGAATTCTTCCCCGCCGTCCGCGAAGCCAAGCTTACGAAGGCCACCGTGGTGAAGGAAGTCCATGCCACGTTTTCGCCAATGCCGGGCAGCGATGCCTTCCGGCCGTCGCATCTGCAGCCCGTGGCCGCGATTGTTTCTCGCCGGCGATTGGACTGCGACCGGATGGCCGGCGACGATGGAGGGCGCTGTTCGCAGTGGGTACGCGGCTGCCGAGGCGCTCAGCGGAATTAAGTTTCTGGTGCCGGATCTTCCGGCAAAGGGGTTGATGAAGCTTTTCTAAAATCGGCATTTAGCATTTAGCCGTTAGCACTTAGTATTTACAGTGTGGGAATGATACCAGTGAATGTTAAGAGCTAAGGAGGCTTCGATTCAGTCCCTCAGCGGCTAAAAAGAGCGACTCTGGACGGTCCGAAGACCGTCCCTTTCAAAGACAGGCTTATCAGAGGCTTCCTGAAAGCTAACTGCTAAGTGCTGACGGCTGCTTTCTATGGACCAACGCAGCTTCCAAGCCCTGTTGCGCCGCACCGTCGCCTTGCCGGTGGCGTTGCTGGTGTGCCTGGCTGTGATTTTGGTAGGAGAAATCCTGGTGCTTACCGACTCGCTGCGCTGGGTCGACCACTCGGATAAGGTCATCTCCGAATCCCGCCAGCTTGGCCGCTCGATGGTGGAGATGGATACGAATCTCCGCGCCTACTATCTGACGCACGACTCGAGTTTCCTGGAGCCCTTTCGGCAGGCAAGATCGCGGTTGCCGGACGAGTTCAACTTTCTGTTCCAACTGACGGAAGATAATCCCCCCCAACAGGCGCGGCTAAGCGAAACCTATAACGCAGACCAGCGCTGGATCCAGTGGGCCGATGGGCAACTGCAGGCCATGCGAAACAGCTCTCCGGTCGCCACCGAGCTGCTTGTCGGTCACGACTTGATGGAGCAGGTTCGCTCCAACCAGCGCCAGTTCATCGGCGCCGAAGAAAGGCTTCACACGCAACGCTCGCATCGCGCCCAGCTTCTGAATGAAGCCGTCATCGCCACCGCGGTGGGGCTGGCCTTGATCATCGCTTTCCTGCTGTTCACACTCACGCGGCGGGAGCTGCGCGCGCTGTCGTCTTCCTACGAACGCCATTTGCAGGCGGAGGCCGAACAACGGCGGCAGGCCAGCGAGGACCGTGAGTGGTTTCAGAGCACGCTCAACAGCCTGGGTGAAGCCGTCATTTCGTCCGACGTTTCGGGCGTTATCTCCTACATCAACCCAGTCGCACAGCAACTCACGGGCTGGGAGCATTCGCTGGCGCGAGGACGTAGGTTCAGCGAAGTCATGCGCCTCACCGACGAACGCACGCAGTTGCCGGCCGAAGATCCGATTGCCTCGGTGACCAACGCCCGCAGCGCTGTGGCCATGCCGAACGAGCTGCTACTGACCAACAAGAACGGAGCTACGTGTCCCGTCGATTTGACCGCCGCTCCGACCCTCGACCGGAATGGCAAGGTGCTGGGCGTCACCGTGGTCTTTCGCGACGTGACGCAGCGGCGGCAGACCGAACAAACCTTGCGCAGCAGCGAACGTTTGACCCTGGCAGGGCGGCTGTCGGCCACCATCGCGCACGAAATCCGCAATCCGCTGGATACGGTGTCGAACCTGGTCTATCTGCTGCAACACGACAACCCTAAGCCTGCCCAGGCGCAATATCTCGCCATGGCGGGAGAAGAGGTGGCACGCATCGCGCAGATCACCAGCCAACTGCTCACCTTCCACCGTGAATCGCGCAACCCCGTGGCGGTGAATGTCACGGAAGTCCTGGAAAGCGTCTTAACTGTCTTCGCGCCGCAAATCCGGCAGAATCACATCGAGGTGGTGAGACGCTTGGATACCGACAAGAGCGTGCGCGGCTTCCCCGGAGAACTGCGGCAGGTCTTCTCCAACCTGGTGGGCAATGCGATTGAAGTAATACCGCGAGGCGGCAAGCTCTTGCTGCACTCGCGGGAGTCGAGCTTGCTGTCCGATCCTTCGGTGAGCGGGTTGCGGGTAACAATCCTGGACAATGGTCCCGGAATTCCGGCCGGCGTTCGTCGAAACTTGTTTGCGCCGTTCTACACCACCAAGGGCGAAAAAGGTACAGGGCTAGGGCTATGGATCAGCCGCAGCATAGTCGAGAAACACGAGGGCACCATTTACTTCGTGAGCCGCACAACCAACGGCAACAGCGGCACCGCGTTTTCGGTATTCCTGCCGTTCCGGCAGAAGCGCGGACTGCTGGATGTCAAGAGCGAAGCTCCGGGGTGAAGGCACCACGGAAACACGGCAGGCACGGAATGGTTTCATTTTTCATCCTTCCGTGTATTCCGTGCTTCCGTGGTGGAACTTACGATCGACTTACGACGAGTCTCCGTTCCTGATCCCCGAGACGCTGGATCCTGATCTCGACATCGCGCTCGTTCTCGAAGCGCGGGAACTTCTCGCCCCACTCGACCAGCACGAGATTGCCGGGTTCGCTGAGAACCTCGTCGAGACCGAGTGTATCCAACTCGCGCGGCGTGTCGATGCGGTAAAGATCGACATGGTAAATGTGCACCTCGGGACCGCGGTACTCATGGACCAGCGTAAACGTCGGGCTGGTGACGTCGTCCTGTGAGGCCGCCTGCAAGCCTTCCGCAATCCCCTTCACCAATGTGGTTTTTCCGGCGCCAAGATCGCCGCGCAGCAGAACCAGACGCACGCTCTTCAGCGTGAGAGCCAGCTCGCGGCCTAAGGCCATCGTCTCTTCAGCGGAGTGGGTAATGTGCTCGAATCGAAGCATGGCGGTAAGCGCTCAATGGTAGTGCGGCGCTTTAGCGCCGCGTAAGCGCAATCTTTTCGGTTCTAGAGCCGGCTTCAGGCGGCAGCACACCTGCTGTAGGGCTGAAGCCGGCTTTCACGTCAGAAGGCGGCCTGTTACGCGGGCCTGAAGGCCCGCACTACCCGAAGGCGTGAAGCTACAATCTTTTATCCAATGCGCGTGGTTTGTTCGCTCAGCGCCCGCGTCGCACGCCGGAATGCTTCCGGCAGCGCGTCCAACAGATCGGTGGCAACCAGCGAGTGCTCGCCCATGCGTTCTTCGGCCACATCGCCCGCCAGTCCGTGCATGTAGACAGCAGCGATCGCGGCGCGCGCATAATCATTGGGCATCTGCGCGAGCACGCCCGCGGTCATGCCCGTCAGGATATCGCCCGTGCCGCCGGTCGCCATGCCCGGGTTGCCAGTGGGATTCACCCACGCCATTCCGTCCGGCAGCGCGACGATTGTGCGATCACCCTTGAGCACCAGCACCAGATGATGCGCGCGGGCGAAGTTGCGCGCCACGTTGAGCCTGTCGGCTTGAATCGCTTTGATGGTCATGCCGGTCAGGCGCGACATCTCGCCGGGATGCGGCGTGAGGACCAACGGACGCCGCCGGCCATCGAGCAGTTGCGTCTGTCCCTCGAAGGCGTTCAAGCCATCCGCATCGAGCACCAGCGGGACCTTTGTCTGGTGCACTGCCTCATGCACAAACTGCACCGTCTGGGAATTGCGGCCGATGCCGGGACCAATCGCGACCACCGTCATCGGCTTGGTCAATTCCAGAAAACGCCCCGTTTCGGCAGCGGATACCGCGATAGAGCCGGCCGGAGTCTCCGGCAGCTGCTCGGTCATCACCTCCGCAGCGAAGGAAGCCACACTGGTGAGCACGCGCGCGGGCGTTGCGACGGTGCTCAATCCAGCGCCGGCCCGCAACGCGGCCATGCCGGCCATCGCCGCCGCACCGGACTTACCGAACGAGCCCCCGACGATCAGCGCGTGCCCGTACATGCCCTTGTTGCTGTCGCGCGGACGCGGTGCGAGCAGCGCAGCGAAGTCGCGCGGGGTCGTCACTTCGAGGTTCAGGCTGGAGACAATCGCCTCGCGCGGTGAGCCGATCGGCGCAACGATGAGCGGCCCGCGGGTAAGCTGTCCGAAGACGTGCGCGGGGCGCGGCGCCGTAAACGTCACGATGGCATCGGCCCGCGCGATTCCTTCGCCGGCTTGTGGCGTCATGAGATCGGAAGCCACGCCCGAGGGAATATCCACGGCGACCACCGGCTTGGCGCTGCGATTCATCAGCGAGATCGCAGCGGCGTACAGGCCCTTCACCGGCGGCTGGAACCCCGTGCCCAGAATTGCATCGACGATCAAGTCACAGTTGCCGATGCTGCGCGAAGATTCGGCATCGAGCTCCTGCATGCTGGTGATTTCGACCGGCCGCAGCGGCAAGCGATCGAACATGACCGTGGCATCGCCCCGCAAATCGGTATGCGTGGCCAGCAGAAGGACCTCGACAACACGCCCGGCGCGGTGCAGCTTGCGCGCGACCACAAAACCGTCTCCGCCGTTGTTGCCTTTGCCGCAGATCACGACGACGCGGTTCGCGTTCGGAAGCTCGTGCAGGATGAAGTTAGCGATGGCGCTACCGGCGTTCTCCATCAGGGTGAGGGACGGCACCCCGAAACGCTCCGTGGTTACGCGATCGATCTCGCGCATCTCAGCGGCGGTGGTGATCTTCATGCCCGCTCCGCCGATTGCTCCAGGCGCCGCAAGCCGTCAGGTTCGCCCATGGCGATGAGGTGGTCGCCTTCGTGAATGACTTCGTCGGGCGAAGGATTGAAGCGCATATGCGAATCTTCTCCCTTGATGGCGAGCACGATGACGCCCATTTCCTGGCGAATGCGCGAACTTTCCAGAGTGTGGCCGGCAACTCGCGAGCCCGCGTGCACCTTCACTTCTTCGATATCAAACGGCAGCTTTTGATTCATCGCCGTATCGAAGAAATCGACGACGTGCGGCCGCATGAAGGTCTGCGCGATGCGATAACCCGCGAAGTTGTAGGGGGAGACGACGTGGTTCGCACCGGCCTTCAGCAGATGCTGCTCGGCTTCTTCTTCACTGGCTCGCGCGATGATGTTCAGGTTGGGATTGAGGCTGCGCGCGGTGAGAATAATGTAAATGTTGGTGGCATCGGTTGTGGTCGAAGCGACCAGCCCACGTGCTTTTTCGATCTGCGCCTGCCGCAGCACGGGCGCCTTCGTCGCATCCCCGACGAGCGTCAGCCAGCCTTCTTCGGAGTAGCGCGCCAGCTTGGCCGCATCGGTGTCGATGACGACGAAGGGCAACGGTCTGCGGGCCAGTTCACGGGCGGCGCTGCGCCCAACGCGTCCCGCTCCGCACAGGATGTAGTGGTCCGACAGTCGGCTGATCTCGCGGTCCATCCGTCTCCTGCCGAATACCGATTGCAGCTCGAATTCTAGCAAAGCCTGGGTCGCGCCTCCGAAGAACAGCAACACCAATCCGACGCCGGCGACGATGATGAATGTGTTGAAATAGCGCCCGGCTTGCGACAGGGGATGGACTTCGCCGTAGCCGATGGTGCTGATCGTGGTCAGCACCATGTAGAAGCCGTCGAACCAGGACCAGCCCTCGAAGAAACGAAACCCGGCCATGCCGGTAAGTACCAGCACGACCAGCGCGAGAAAGATGATCTTCAGGTTGAAGAGGGGCTTCACGCGAGTATTGTGGCAATCGAGGCGCGAAAGCGCAATGCGGCAGGTTTTGACGCGCAGGCGAATTCAGCACGCCGGGCTTATTCGAAAACGCCTGGAATCGAGTGCCGGAGTGTAAAGCTGGCTTGCTTTGAAATTGAGGGAGAGGAAAGATGGGGCGCTTTGGGGTTCAGCACACCATTCTTCTCAGCGCGGGCCATCGTGCTCCCGAATGGCCGCGCTGAGAAGATATCTCCGGATGGCGACTTGCCGGCACCATCCACATGGCTCGCGTTGCTCCTTATCTTGCAAACTTCATGCCATCAGTCCAGACGGTTCTTCGCAGGTCTATCACCGCTGCATGTGTACGGTAAAACTGGATTTATCGTTCGTCGATTTCGATTGTTCCACCCGTCTTCTATCCGAAACAACACTCGGACTATCCGAAAGGTTAGCCGTTGAAGCGCGTCCCGCCGGAGCGAAGGAGGGTTTGCAGCAGGCTCGAAACACGCAAAGGGAGGAAGCAAAAGCGCATTCGGGCTGTTCGGGAAACACCGGAGTGCCCGCCGCGATGGCACGAGCATTGCTAGTTGCACGATAGCTTTTCGCTACCTTCGGGAGGTCCCAATGGCACGTGTGAGTGCGAGCAGTGGTTCATTCACTGTTAATGCCTACGTAGGCGACAACAAAACTCTACTGGCGTTCAACTTCACCAACGCGGCCGCGACTAAGAACCTCGCGGGGTTCAGCATCGGATGCCAGCCCCCAGGCAAGGCCGCGTACTATCTGCTGAACGAACTTCAGTTTCAGAATCCAGCCAAGCATGCACAAGTCGCCGGCGAACCGGCCAATTCCACGGCCAACGCGCCGATCCAAAAATATCGCTGGGTACATGTGGTCGGGTCATTCCATCAGGGCCTCAGTCCGGCAACCGGCAACTATATCTACACCGTCACGCCGAGATACTTTGACGCGAACCAGGCGATGAAGCCACTCGACGCTTCGTTGAGCGCCAAAGTCACGGTTGCCATTGGTTCCTTCAAGAAACAAAATCTCTCGCTGGGTTTTACCCGTGGCTATATGCAGTCCGAGGCCTTTGCCCACCACTTCGGCAACAGCCGCATCGAGCCCGCTGGAAACCCGCTGCAGTTCGATACGTCTGCGACAGCCGGCGCCAACGCGCAGGGGCAAAGCTTCAAGTACTCCGACATCTACGACTGGATGGGCTCCAGCGCGCGGCAGCAGGTCTTTAGTGTTCTCAACGCCGTCCTGAATGACCCGACCCTGCATCTCGACGTCTTCGCCTACGATCTGGATGAACCGGATGCGGTCGCGATCTTCCTGAAGCTGGCTGCGCAGGGACGTATGCGCATCATCCTGGACGACTCCAGCGAGCACCACACCCCAGACGGCAAGACGAAACATGAGGACCAGTTCGCGACGCTTTTCGGCCAGCAGGCCACAGGCCAGTCCGCCATCGTGCGCGGCTGCTTCGCGCGTTATTCCCACGACAAGATCTTCATCGTCTCGAAGAATGGCACGCCGATTCAGGTGCTGACCGGTTCGACCAATTTCTCGGTTACCGGACTTTACGTGAACGCCAACCACGTACTGGTGTTCAACGACGGCAACGTAGCTGCCGAATACGCGCGGGTATTTGAAGAGAGCTGGCAAATCCTGAGCAAGTATCCGAACACCAGTAACGCCGCCGCCAGCGCATTTGCCGGCACGGCGCTGGCGACGCAGCCGTATGCCGGTCCGGCAACCGTCCCCAAGATGAGCGTCAATTTCTCGCCGCATACAACCAGCGACGCGAGCAAGATTCTCGGCGCCATCTCCGATCGCATCCAAGCGGAAGGAAAAGCCAAGAACGGCAATACGCTGTTCGCGGTGATGCAGCTTAGCGGCAGCAACACGCCGGTGTACAACACGCTGAACTCGCTCTACAAAAACGAGTCTCTGTACAGCTACGGAATTTCGGATGCGCCCGATGGCACACACTTGTACGCACCCGGCTCAAAGGCGGGCGTGCTGGTCACGGGCAAGCCGGGACAGACGACGCTGCCTCCGCCGTTCGATCAGGTGCCGAGTCCGCCCGGACACGAGATCCACGACAAGTTCGTGGTTTGCGGAATCAATGGCTCCGACCCTGTGGTCTATTGTGGCTCGTCGAATCTGGCCAGCGGCGGCGAAGCGGCCAATGGGGACAATCTGCTTGAGATCCACGATGCCGATGTCGCTACGGCTTTCGCGATCGAAGCGCTATTGCTGGTGGACCACTACAACTTTCTCGACCGCTATGCGAACCCGAAAAAGGCTGTTGCGGCCAAGAGCAGCCCGGCCAAGTCACCGGCGAAAGCCGCCGGTGCGAACGCCGGCGCAGGGAGAGCGGTCGCGAATACGAGCGCGGGGACGAAGGCGGTCGCAAAGAAAGCTCCGGCCAAAGCAATAGCAAAGAAGGCGGCCTCGAAGCCGCAAGTCGAAAGCAGGAAGGCGTCGGCCAGGAAGACGGTTGGCGCAAAGCGCCCCGCGCGCTCGTTTGCGGCGCGTGCCGGACGTTAGGCCTCCGAACGTGGCTGAAACCGTGAGCAGAGGATCAGCAGAAGCTCCCAGCACGAGAAAGGTCGGAATATGACGAAATCAGCGCAGAAGAAAGCGGCGTCCGCCAAAGCCTCCAATACAACGAACCCGGCCGCTATAAATCCAGCGCCTTCCGCCGGCACGTCGCAGCCGCTGGTGCTTGCACAACCAGCGTCGAAGCAGCAGGCGGCAAAGCAGGCCGGCATGTTCCTCTACACGGACGACTCCTGGTCTTCCCGTTACTGGGACAGCAATGACCTGCACTATCTGGAACGCGAAGTGTTCGGATAGCTCGCAGCGGCCCGCAAAGATACAAACGAATCAATGGTGCTCCAGGTTCGCGGCCTTTCTTTGGACGCTAACCTGGGCCACAGCCAGTCGCACCGCTGCTCCGTCTTCGACAGCCGGCTCACTTCAATGCTGCTGCCGGCTCGCCAACGCGCTTCGCCACTTTGAACGTCAGTTGCTGCTTCTTCTTATCGATGTCGACGACGATGTGGTCGCCATGCAGGATCTCGCCGTCGAGGATCTTCAGAGCCAGCGGGTCCTGAATCAGGCGCTGGATCGATCGCTTTAGCGGACGCGCGCCGTAATTCGGATCGTAACCCTGGGTGAAGACCAGCTCTTTCGCGGCGGGCGTGAGCTCCAGCGAGATCTTGCGATCGGCCAGCAGCTTCCGCAGGTCCTCGAGCCGCAGATCGACGATCTTCGCCAACTGCTCCTTGCCGAGCGGATTGAAGATGATGATGTCATCCACGCGGTTGAGGAACTCGGGCTTGAACTGCGCCCGCAGCGCCTCCATCACCTCGTTATGCGCCTGGCTCACACGCTCGGGCGTAGTGAGGTCGTGCAGGTACGCCGAGCCGATGTTCGACGTCATGATGATGATCGTGTTCTTGAAGTCGACGTGGCGGCCTTTGCCGTCGGTCAACCGGCCGTCATCCATGATTTGCAGGAAGACGTTGAAGACCTCAGGATGCGCCTTCTCGATTTCGTCGAAGAGCACGACCGAGTACGGGCGCCGGCGCACAGCTTCGGTCAGCTGTCCGCCCTCTTCGTAGCCAACGTATCCCGGAGGCGCGCCGATGAGCCGCGAGACCGAATGCCGCTCGCCGTATTCGGACATGTCGATGCGGATCATCGCGTGCTCGTCGTCGAAGAGGAATTCGGCCAGACGCACGCGCCAGCTCGGTCTTGCCGACGCCGGTGGGGCCGAGGAAGATGAACGAGCCGATCGGACGGCGCGGGTCGCTCAGTCCGGCACGCGAGCGGCGAATGGCATTCGACACGCGCGAGACCGCCTCGTCCTGGCCAACGACACGCTCCTTCAGGCGCTCTTCCATCGTGACCAGCTTTTTGACCTCGCCCTCCAACATCTTCGACACCGGAATGCCGGTCCACTTGCTGACGATCTTGGCGACGTCTTCCTCGTCAACCTCTTCCTTCAGCATGCGCGAGCCTTGCCTTCCATCTGTGCGCTGAGCTGTTTCACCTGCGCTTCGAGCTGCGGAATTTCGCCGTACTGCAGTTGCGCGGCACGGTTATAGTCGCCCTTGCGCGTCGTGTCCTGTTGCTCGAGCTTGAGCTGCTCGATGCGCTCCTTGAGCTCGCGGATCTTTGCGATGGCTTCCTTCTCCTGCTTCCAGCGTGCCTTCAGCGCGTTGGCGTTCTCGCGAATTTGCGCCAGCTCTTTTTCGAGTGTGGCGAGACGCTCGCGCGAGTTGGGATCATCTTCGCGCTTCAGCGCCTGGCGCTCAATTTCAAGCTGTGTCGCGCGCCGTTCGAGCTGGTCGATCTCGGTCGGCATCGAGTCAATTTGAATGCGCAGCGAAGCCGCGGCTTCGTCGATCAAGTCGATGGCTTTGTCGGGCAGGAAGCGGTCGGAGATATAGCGGTGCGACAGCGTGGCTGCGGCGACGATCGCCGAATCCTTGATGCGCACGCCGTGATGCACTTCATACTTTTCGCGCAGTCCGCGGAGGATGGCGATGGTGTCTTCAACATTGGGCTCGCCGACGAAGACGATCTGGAAGCGCCGCTCCAGCGCGGCGTCTTTCTCGATGTACTTACGATATTCGTTCAGCGTGGTTGCACCGATGGCGCGCAGTTCGCCGCGGGCGAGCGCCGGCTTCAGCATGTTCGAGGCGTCGATGGCGCCTTCGGCCGCGCCTGCTCCGACCAGCGTGTGCAGCTCGTCGATGAAGAGAACGACCTGCCCCTGCGACTGCTCGATTTCCTTCAGCACCGCCTTCAGGCGATCCTCAAATTCGCCACGATACTTCGCGCCCGCCAGCATCGCACCCAGGTCGAGCGAGACCACGCGCTTGTTCTTCAACTGCTCGGGGACGTCGCCGGAGATGATGCGCTGCGCCAGGCCTTCGACGATGGCCGTCTTGCCGACGCCGGGTTCGCCGATGAGCACAGGATTGTTCTTGGTGCGACGCGAAAGCACCTGAACCACGCGACGGACTTCTTCGTCGCGACCAATGACGGGGTCGAGCTTGCCCTGCCGCGCCAGCTCGGTCAGATCTTTGGCGTAACGTTGCAGAGCCTGGTACTTCGCCTCGGGATTCTGATCGGTTACCTGCTGATTGCCGCGAACCGCGGTCAGAGCGCGCAATACGTTGTCGTAGGTCGCGCCCGTGCGCGTCAGCATCTCCTGCGCCGGATCACGCTTCAGCTTGGACATCGCGAGCAGCAGGTGCTCGGTCGAGACGTACTCATCCTTGAAATTCGAGGCCTGCTTGAACGCGTCTTCCAGCAGCCGGGAGGCGTTGTCCGAGAGATGCGCCTGGGTGGCGCCGCTGCCAGAAACTTTGGGCAGCTTTTCAATCTCGCGCATGGCTTCACCTTGCAGCGCGGGCACAGGCACGCCGACGCGCTCCAGCAGCGGGGCGACGATGCCTTCGTGATCTTCAAGCAGCGCGGTCAGAATGTGTACGGGCTGCAGCTCGGGATTGCCGTGCTCGCTGGCGAGATCGTTCGCCCGCTGCATGGCTTCCTGCGCTTTAACGGTCAATTTGTCCCAACGGATTGCCATAAGAAAACCTCAGTGATTAGCAGTTTGCACTTGGCCGTTGGCTAACGCCCAACATGCCTTTCGATCGGATGCTGCCTCATCCCGCGGCTTCGGCCAGCAACTTTTCTATTTTGACGTCCAACTCCTGCGCTACCTTCGACGCCGCTGCGTTTCTATACGGAGCCAGGAAGCCCTCCATACGATCATAGGAGAGGTGAACGCCCTCGGCGCGTTCATCGATCGAGTAGGGTTACCGGTGCGTAGGACGCGGCGTCGGGCACATGCTCCACCATACGCTTCATGATGAGAGGGTTGCCGACTAGTAGCCGTAGACTTCGCGGCGCCTGCTCACCGCCGTACAGCCGCAGCACCGCGCCGATATCGAGGCGCATAAATTCCATTAACTCCGACGAGCCGACAGCCTGACCAACGAGTTGCTCCAACTCCTCAGAGTTGCGGGCGCCCGCAACGCCGCGGCTTAACGCCCGTACATCCGGATGCGCGATCGCGGCTTCGAGTGAGCTTACAACCTGATCGAAGGTGCGGCTGGACACCAGACTGAAACGCTGAATCTCGAACTCTTCGATTGCCATGACCAACGGTTGGATTTCGCAGCAGCAGGTTGCGGCTCGCAAAATTACTTTCGCCCATCGGCAGTTCCTTCCGGCAAAACAAAGAGGAGGCACAGCGAGCCGCGCCTCCTCTTGAACTCCCCAGTTCGTTTCCCATCAGGAACCGTCCCGAGGGGCGAAACTTATGGCCGTTTGCAGATCAGCGATCAGGCCACCTGGCCCTTCGCAGCCGGAGTGGTCGTGCCTTCGGGCTTCTTACCCTCGGCGCCCTTGGGGCCGATGTTGACCTTGATCTGCTTCGGCTTGGCCTCGGCGCGCTTGGCGAGGCGAATCTTCAGCACGCCGTTTTCGTAGTTGGCCTGAACATCCTCTGTGCTCACCGTGTTGGGCAGCGTAAAGGAGCGGCTGAAGCTGCCATAACGGCGCTCCACGCGATGGAAGTTCTCTTCCTTCTCCTCCTTCTCGAACTTGCGCTCGCCACTGACGGTGAGAGTGTTGTTCTCGACCTTGATGTCGAGGTCCTTCTCGTCGACGCCGGGCACTTCCAGCTTGAGCTGAATCCCGTGCTCGTCTTCGTAGATGTCGACCGGCGGCACAAACGCGCCGGCAAGCAAGGACTCATCGCGGCCACCGCCGTACTGCTCTTCAAATAGGCGGTTCATGCGGTTCTGGAGAGCATTCAGTTCACGAAAAGGGTCCCAACGGGTCAATACAGTCATGGTTCTCATCCTCCATACGTTCTAAGAAGTCTTGCGGCCATTTTCGGCCCGCTAACAGTTGGATGCATTTATTAGCGTTATAGGAGCATAAAATATGAGCGTTTAATTGTCAATAACAAAGTTGATGAGAGGACAAAGCCGGCACCCGAGAACACGACTCAAGTAGTTGATAATGAATCTACTTGTGGAATTCCGCGAAGAGGTAACGCAAGGTTCCTCGAGCAGGAAAACTCCCAGAGACGCGGCAGCTCGGAGTTTTTCAGCGGCTTGTCTAGTTGTAAGGTGAGATGAAGACCGAATGCATTCCGATCGCGAGCCGATGTTCGCGGGCGGACGGATTTGGGGTGTAGCCGCCAACACGCCTCAGGCCCGGGGAGATTGCGCGGCACTTGGGGATTGCGCGCCACCGGGCATAGTTTGAAGCCGCCGCTAGCGGCTCGGTTCATCGCCTAGTCGTAATACTCCAGCCCGAGGTGCGTAATCATCTCTTCGCCCTTGAGGTGGCGCAGGGTGTTCTTCAGCTTCATCGACTGGATGAACAGGTCGTGCTCGGGGTAAAGTCCCTCGGCCGTCATCGGCGACTTGAAGTAGAAGCTCAGCCACTCCTGGATGCCAATGCCGCGCAGCGCTGACGAGCGTTTCGCCAAGTCGAGAAACAGCACCAGATCGAGCACGATGGGCGCAGCCAGGATGGAATCGCGGCAGAGGAAATCGACCTTGATCTGCATCGGATAGCCGAGCCAGCCGAAGATGTCGATGTTGTCCCAGCCCTCTTTATTGTCGCCGCGCGGTGGATAGTAGTTGATCCGCACTTTGTGGCAGATGTTGCCGTACAGCTCGGGATACAGCTCCGGCTGAAGGATGTGCTCCAGCACCGACAGCTTCGATTCTTCCTTCGTCTTGAACGAGCCGGGATCGTCGAGCACTTCGCCGTCGCGGTTGCCGAGGATGTTCGTGGAGAACCATCCGCTCAGGCCGATCATGCGCGCCTTGAAGCCAGGCGCGAGGATGGTCTTGATGAGGGTCTGGCCGGTCTTGTAGTCCTTGCCGCAGATGGGCGCCTGCATCTGCTTCGACAGCGCGTGCATGGCCGGGATGTCGACCGTGAGGTTCGGCGCGCCGTTGGCGAAGGGCACACCTTCCTTCAGCGCGGCGTATGCGTAAACCATGGAGGGAGCAATGCTCTCGTCGTTGGCGTGCATCGCCTTCTCCAGCGCCTCGATGGTTTTGTGCGCCGGGCCGTGCTCGATGAAGGTCTCGGTCGAGCCGCACCAGATCATGACCAGGCGGTCGGCGCCGCTGGACTGCTTGAACTCGCGGATGTCGTCGCGCACCTGCTCGGCAAGCTCCATCTTGTTCTTGCCCTTCTTGACGTTGGGGCCGTCGAGCTTCTTCACGTAGTTCTTGTCGAAGACGGCTTTGCGCGGCTTGATGGAAGACAGGAACGGCTTGACCTGCTCCAGCAGCGAGCGATCGAGCACGCCGGCTTTGCCCGCGGCCGAGTACATGTCATCTTCGAAGATGTCCCAGCCGGTGAAGACGAGGTCGTTGAGTGGAGGCGAGGGGGACGAAGTCGTGAATTTTGGGCGAGCGGCCTTCGGTGCGCTTGCCGAGGCGAATAGTGCCCATCTGCGTGAGCGATCCGATGGGA
This sequence comes from uncultured Acidobacteriaceae bacterium, assembly GCA_963747045.1. Taxonomy (GTDB): domain Bacteria; phylum Acidobacteriota; class Terriglobia; order Terriglobales; family Acidobacteriaceae; genus Bog-257. The sequence goes on from CAVVDN010000034.1 coordinate 172,437, forward strand.
GACGCAATGCCTTTGCGAACCGCTTCGACGCCGGCGACGAATGTGGTCGCAACCGCACCCATGCCGGGAATCATGATCCCGAGCTTCCCTTTGCCGGATCAATTTCGCCGGCTCCGGCCTTATTCTTATCAGTTGGCATGCTATGAGTTCCGTTTCGTCAGAAAGTATGCGTGCTCGAATCCAGTGGTAGTCAATCGTGGGTCGACCGAAGCACGCTTTGTATCAGGGCACGACTTTAGTCGTGCCGAATGAGGGTATCCGAAGAGCGGGGCTTTAGCGCGTGCACGCTGGAAACAGGGGCCACAGCCCGGATTCAACAGGCGCTCTACCGGCACGGCTGAAGCCGTGCCCTGATACAAGGCATCGCTGAGACAGGTAGTATTTTTGTCACTTTGAATCAACTTCTATCTTCTCGCATTGCAAACACCACTGCAAACGCTTGTCCGCGAATGGCCTTGTTTGTGCACTGTGATGCAATCTGAGGAATTCGGCGGAGGAAGCAGCGTTCCTGGCGGGGCGGGGCACTGGGGTCGGCGGAGGCGAAACCATGGCAAACAAAGTTGCGGTTGTAACCGGGAGTTCGAGCGGCATCGGCTTACTGACATCGGTCGAATTGGCGCTCAGCGGCTATCGCGTGGTGCCAACCATGCGCGACCTCGGACGCAGTGGCCGGCTGGAGGACGCCGCGCAAAAGGCCGGCGTGCGCGAACGGTTCGACCTGCGGCGAGTGGACATCACCGAGATGGATTCACTGTCCGGCGTTGTCGACGGAATCGTGCGTGATCATGGCCGCATCGACGTGCTGGTGAATAACGCCGGCTTCAGCACCGGCGGATTTGCCGAGGACATGGCCCTGGCGGAACTCCGTCATCAAATGGAAACGAATTTCTTCGGCAACGTTGCAATGAGCAAAGCGGTGTTGCCGATCATGCGCAAGCAGCGGTCGGGGCACATCATTCAGATCGCTTCCATTGCCGGCCGCATGGCTGCACCGCTGGTCAGCAGCTATGCCGCGTCGAAATTCGCACTGGAAGGTTGGAGCGAGGCGCTGCGCATCGAAGTGTATTCGCTGGGCATTCGCGTAGTGCTGGTCGAACCTGGTGATTACGACACCGATATCTGGGAGCGCAACCTGGTCATCGGCAAGCAGGCGATGGCGGATACGTCGCCTAATAAAGAGCGCAGCCAGCGCTTTGTCGAGTTCGTGAAGTCGCGCACATCGAAGCGCCGCGATCCGCGCGAAGTGGCGCAACTGATTGTGCGGATCGCCAACGATCCGAATCCCACACTGCGCTACCTGATCGGGCCCGACGTCAAGACGCAGCTTCTATTGCGAGCGCTGCTGCCGTGGCACCGCTGGGAGCGTCTGGTGGCCAAGAAGACGCGGATCGACTGACGGCTATCTGCCGTGCTGCCGTTTGTAAATCTGCTCGACGGTTTCGACCGTGTCGATGTCTTTGGGCAGCTTGTCATCGCGCACGCGCACGATGCGCGGGAACCGCAACGCGTATCCGCTATCATGGCGGTCGCTGCGCATGATGGCGTTGAACGCGACTTCGAGCACAATGTTCGGTTCCACTTCGCGCAGGTGGCCGTGGTCGGCAGTGGTGTGCGCCAGCAACCACTGCGTTAGCTCCGCGATTTCTTTGTCGGTGAGCCCGGAATACGCTTTGCCGATGTTGACCAGCTCTTCGCCTTTGCGCACCGCGAAGGTGTAGTCGCTGAGCACGTGAATGCGCTTTCCGTGCCCGAATTCCGCGGCGGTGACGACCACGTCGAGCGTGGCCAGCTCGCGTTTCAACTTCAGCCACCAGCGGCCGCGCCGTCCCGGCGTATAGGGCGAGTTGATGTCCTTAATCATGAGGCCTTCGTTGCCGCGCGCCATGGCTGCTTCGAAGAACTGCTTCAGTTGCTCGGGCGAGTCGGCGCGCATGGAGGGCGCGCGCAGCACCCAGCCGGATGCGGCGTGCTCTTCCGCGATCTCCGGTTCCAGCAGCAGACTGCCTTGCGCATTGACGACCGGCCGCGGCGCGACGCGGGTTGCGCCGGCGAAAACGCGGTCGAGCACCTGCCTGCGCTCGGACAGCGGTTTGTCGAGCGCGAGCTCGCCATCGGCGTAGATGACGTCGAAGACGACATAGGCGACGGGAACTTCTTTGATGAGCTTCTCGCTCACCTGCTTGCGGCCGAGCCGCTTCTGAATTTCACCGAAGGGCAAAGCATGACCGCCCTCTTCGTTGTGGCGCCATGCGACAATCTCGCCATCGAGGATTACGTCGTTGGCGAACTCGCTGAGCGGCCCCGCGAGTTCCGGAAACGACGGCGTGATGTCATCAAGCGTGCGCGAGAAGAGCCGCACATCGCTGCCGCAGTGCGCCTGCGCCCGGACTCCGTCGTACTTATCTTCGACCTGCGCATGCTCGAAATAACGAAACGCCTCTTCGGCGCTCTCGGCGGGGCTGGCCAGCATGAAGCCAATGGGATGGAACAGCCGCATGCGCGCGTCGTCGAGACGATGCTCGGCCGCGAGCAGGAGCGTGCTCCCAATATCACCCAGCAACATATTGGCGCGCTGCACGGCGGCGAGCGGCTCTTCGTAGGCTTTGGCGATTGCTTCTTCTACCAGGCTTTCTTTCAGCCCGATGCGCAGCTCACCAGTGATGATCTTCAGGATGTATTTGGCTTCCAGTGCGGTGGCGCGTTCCAGCAACGATCTGAGGACGGCAGCTTTGGCCGCCGGCGTGCGCGTTTGCGCAATTTCATCGAAGGTGACGCGAATTTCTTGCAGCGTGAGCGTCGATTTGCGCGGTGCGCCTCCCAGCAGGACGTCGTAGGCCGCCGCTCCGAGATCGCCGCGCTTGCGATACGCCGCGGTCATCGCCGATTCACGCGCACCGGTGATTTCGCTCACCAGCTTCCACAGCGCCGAGCCGCCAATCTGTAGCGTGCGTTCGTCGAAGGCAGCGAAGATCCGCCCGGAGAGAAACACGGCCGCAATCGCCGCGTCGCTCGCGTCGCTCGCGTGGAAGAACTCTGCGACGAGCGCGACCTTCTCAGTCTTTTTAGTAGTAGCGGCAATACGCTCGCTGAGCTCGGCCAAAGCCTGCATAGGTTGTTTGGATGTAGGGCCTCGAAAACGCGCCTGATATTCCAGCCACTGTCTTACTACAAAATGGCCACTTCCATGTTGGAACTTATATCTTTAACAACAAATACGATGTCGCTATTCGCTTCCTCGCAACACAGCTTTACAAATCCGGGAGCACGGTTTGGGCAACGATGCCTGCGGTATATGGCGTCAAAGCTGTATGCCCGAAACTGTCGGGCCAAGAAAGTTTTGTGTCGAAAGCCTGGACCAAACTGTTCTTAGCTGGCGCACTCGTACTTGCTGCGGGTTTCGCGTTCACCAGAAGCAACGCCAAACCGGCCAATGCCCCTCAAGCCGCGTCCGTGCAGCCTGTTGCCTCCGATGAAACCAAGCCCGCGCCCGCGACTCCCATCGACGCCAAGAAAGCCGAGCTGGGCGGCAACACTTGGAATCCCAAATGGGACAACTTCGTTGAGCAGGCCGTCCCACCGGAGATGCTGTCGTCCCAAGTGCCGCATGACGTCCGCAAGTTCTGCCCCAACTTCTATCATATGAACGACACCGACAAGCGCGTCTTCTGGGCGTACTTTTTCCAGGCGCTGGCGGGTGCCGAGGCCGGGCTCAATCCGACGACCAACGTTCGCCATCCGCAAATGGCCAAGGTCGACAGGATCACAGGCCAGCCGGTGCACAGCGAGGGGCTATTGCAGTTGACCTTTGAGGATCAGAAAACCTACGGTTGCGATTTTGATTGGGAAGTGGACCGCAAGCTTCCCAAGAACGATCCCAACCGGACCATCCTGCAGCCGAAGAATAATCTGCAATGCGGGATCAAGATTCTCGACAATCAGATCATCGAGCATCACAAACCGCTGATTACGAAGGATTCGTACTGGTCGCCGCTGCAGCCGCGAACAGTGCCACACCGCACGTTTGTCAAGGAGATGGTGAACCCGCCGGCCGCTTGCGCCAAACCCGCGCGTCCCCGCCATTTGAAAGATGTAACAACGGCGGATGTGCACCAGCAGGTTCAGGACGCGAAGGCGCAGTAGTTCTCGGAGAGTCGCGCTCTGGGCACAACAAGTTCGGGAAAAGCATGGACGGGTCGGAAGAGCTAACGGAAGCAAAACGCCAGCTACGTCCGAAGTCGTCGCTCGCATTGCCGAAAGCGACGCAAGTCAAAGATCAAGCACTGGGCTGCTTGGCCTTCTGAGTGGTTGTCGATTTGATAATCAAGACTTGCTGGCGGAGAGGGGGGGATTCGAACCCCCGATACAGCTTTTGACCGTATAACGGTTTAGCAAACCGCCGCCTTCAGCCACTCGGCCACCTCTCCGCGGCGTGATATCAATAGCTTACTACATGCCCGTCAATTCGTCTGCTGGCCAATTGCTGGCCAAGCCTGCAGCGAATTCACTGCCACCTGCATTCGCTGCATTGCTTCCATGACCGCTGGATCAAACGCCTTGATGTACCTTTCCTTGGTCACATGCGGCATGGCGTGGCGCAAATCCGCTGAACGATTTTGTCATTGGCCCCCAACTCGTACAGGTTGGACGCAATGCCACGACGGAAACCGTGCCAGCCATACCACGGCAAGCCGCAGGCCTCGACTGCCGGACGAATGACCCGCTGGGCAAGCTTGTCCATATCCATGTGCTCCCCGTTGCCCGAGTGAAACATCACTCCGGTTCCCGGGTTGTGCATGGACGCGCGATACTCGTCGAGGATCTTGGCCAGGTTGGGATCACCGGAACGGACTGGCGGCTGGCGCGAGTCTTGGGCTTGTTGACTACAGCCTTCCAAATCGAGCGATTGACGGTAAGCTGTCGCCGGCAAAATCCGGCCACTCCACCCGCGCAGCTCGCCCTCGCGCAGTCCCGCAAATGAAGCCGTGGCGACAGCTGCTTTGGGCAGCAACGGCAGCACCTCGAGAATGCGCAGAATCTGGACCAGGTTGTAAGCGTAAGTCTCTCCCGGTTCGCGTGCGTTCTGGGGAATTCTTGCGCCTTCGACCGGGTTCTCTCCGTCGTACGCGCCTTCATTTTTCGCATGCGTGAAGATTCCGCTGAGCACGGACTTAATGTGCTGCAGCGTGGTCTTCGTCAGATCGCAGTCGTCCGCAATAGCGCGAAGCATTCTGCTCGCGTCCACGGTTCTGAATCTGCGCAGGCGGATCTGGCCGACGCGTTCGGACAGGTAAAGGTTCCAGATATCCCGGTAACCCTTGTACGTGCTCGCGCGAAGCTCCCTCTCGACCCACGGCAGGTAGAACTGTTCGGAGAACTCAGACAACGTCATGCTTGGGTGGGGGCTTGTTTGAGCTCCATTCACCTTCTGCATGAACGCCATTCGGACAGCTTCAACATCCGCCTTGGTAGCGAAGTCTTCAACGCTTCCCAGGCGCTCGGCTGTCCGCTGCATCTTCACCGAACCGTTCGCTTGCCGAATGCCAAGCCGAAACCGCACAAACCACGCTCCGTGATCTTCGTACAAATGACCTATTTGGTATCGAACAGATTGGATCATTCATTTCTCCTTGAATGACCTGCCCTGTCCGTGCTCACCAATTGACGATTGAGCCAAACCCGCAGCACATCGCTGCCCCAAGGAAACTGCACATACCGTCCGAATTTGTAATGAGGGATCGGGTCGGCAGTACGATTGGGGTTGCTGCGGGAGCGCACCCAACTTTCGGGCACGCCCAGCCTCCTCGCCAACTCTGCGGAGTTTATCATTTCGACTCCGCCGGATGTTGCACCAATTTGTGTCACGAATGGCGGCACCGTGCCTTGATCGGGGATGGAGTGGACCGCTGATTCGCCTGCTGGAGCAACCTGATGCAGGACTGGACTCGCAGCGTCGTTGCCATTGGCTCGAATGCCGGTCGACATCTGGTCGCGTCTGCTGAAACTCGTGCTTGCCATGGTTGTTGCCTTTCGTACTAGCCCAGCCAACTTCGCCGGCGATGGACGTCGTTAACATGCAGTCGTAACCGCCCCAAGACGCTGCAAGAACGTTTAACGGGTCGCCGGACCAGGTTCCGCTCGAGACTCCACGGCCGGACATGGTCGCGCCATTTATGTGCTCTTGTTAGCTTCAAATCGACTCTTCGTCAAACGGCCTCATCATGTGAGCAGACCGGGCGCCGCGTGTTGTGGAGGGATTTGGTGGTGAGTATTCAAGACGCGGGAAGAAGACCTTGGCCAAGCTGTCCCGCTACAACGTCCCTAGTGGCCTGTCGGTCGAAGCACCGACCGCGCGACGAGCAGCAATTCTGCGCTAGCAATATTTCACCGATCACACTTTGACTGGTCACAGCACGCATGCGCACGAAGCAGCCGGCCCAATGCGAATGCCCAGGAAAATGTGTTGCGAATCAGTCCGTGATTCACTCGACTGCCGCCGCGAAATCGATCTTCTCACCGATGCGTTGTCTGACTTCCTTGAGCCACGCCTTGGGATTGGTGCCGTGAATCACGCGGCCGAGAAAGCCCAGCCGCTCGGCGGCGTTGTCCCGGTTTCGCCGAATGTCGTCCTTCGTGATCTTTGTATACAGAGCAAGAAAACTATCCATGCTCCGGGGTTTGGCGAAGACGTACGTCGCGTGGCCGAGCTGAGGGGTTTCGACGACGACGGCTTTCTCAACGTCGAAAATGTATTCCTCCCGAAACAGATAGATGAGGCGGGACCGGCGTGAGAGCTGGCGATAAAAGAACGGATCGTAATCGGCGCGCCAGCTGATCTGGGCGACATCAAAGTCACTCGGAATACGCATCTCGGAACACATTCGCTGCAGCTCCGCTCGCTCGACCGCCCGATGTTCCAGGCGCAGCCGGATCTGATCCAATGCTCGCGAGTACTGGCCGAAGCGATGATAGGTAGCTTTGGCAGACTCCATTTGCTGCTGGAAATCGGGCGGCAGCTTGACCTCCAGCCGGCTCGGCAACGCAGTTTCCCAGGTAACGAGCTCCCACTGCTCACGACGTTTGCGGTATTTGCCGCTCTGTACGAACGTGCCCTCGACCTCGATCTTGGTTCCCAACAGATGCTTCCACTGATTCCAGGTGCGGTCCCAGAGTGTATGTAGGGCGGCTGGATCGAGCCAAAACTCCAGCTTGCGACGCACGTCGCGGCACAGTGCCCGGTCGTCGTAGAAATCACATTTGCGCAGTGGCACATGGAACCGCCGGCGCCGGAGATCTGGTGAAAACGCGAGGATGCGGCGGGCGAAGAAAGTCTGTCCATCACGGGAAGGTTCGCCGGCAACGAGAAGAGAACCGAACCCACCATACGGAAATATGGCCGGTGCTTCGGGATCGGCCAGCAGCGCGTCATAGCAAGCGCGCAGTTCCGGCTGACCGACGATGTTGAATGCCCGCTCCAGTGCTACTCGCTCTCTGTGCAGCACGCCCGCCGTTCTTAGCTCCAGATCACGCAGCTTGAAAGCCACGCGAAGCTCAGAGGGCGAAGCGCTGGCCGGGATACGCAACACTTCGTACAGGGTGGGATGATCGACTCTGTCGGACGTACGCGGCAGGCGATAGAAGTACTCGCGCAGGACCTCGCATGGCAGAAATACCGTAGCTACGCCAAGGCCTCCTCGGTGAACCTCGGCAGAAACAAAGCTGCTGATTTCGTTTGTCCTGCTTCGGCTGGCTGACGTATCCGATCGGCGCTTGGTAGATATAACGGCTCGGTTCGGAGACGGCATTCTTGGTGACGAGGATTTCCGGGCCCACTGCATCTGGTGCTGGAATCGGAAACGTGACTTCGTCGCCGACAGCGACAGACTTCGCGAGAAAACGGGGCAACAGAAGCTTGGTTTGATTGGCGAAGACACAGGCAGCAGGCTCCTCCTGCCGCTGGACGCTAACCACGCGCTCCCGGCACACCGGAATGGACGGGCTGAAGGACGCAAGAGCCATGCTGTCGCGGGCAGTATAGGACTGCCTTGCGGAACAGCAAAACGCCGCTTCGAACCTGAATTCGATCGTTCAAATGGATTAGCTGGTTGCAGAAGGCGTGCGACGGTCTTGAGCGGGTGAGTTGACCCGCAAATTCTCACTTCGGTTCATCCTCCCCGTCCGGCTGGTACCAGGGCTTTTTCGCGTTCGGAAAAATCGAAGGATGCTTTGAAACGAGCCGGGCAAATACGCGGCCAGCGAGATATGCCGCGTGCTCGATCTCGGTTTCGAGATCTACGTTGCTCGCTGTTGAATCGGACGATCGCGCTGCCCATTTTGCGGTGCGGATTGCAAGGATGAGACACGTGGCTATAAGGAGCGACGGCCCCATCTTGGGCCAATCCGGGTGATCTTGGAAACCGCCAATTTTGAGTCCCACATCGCGCCTCTCACGAGGTATTATAGGCGAATAAAAGGCGAATACCGCAAACTCGGCGAGAATTTATCAATGCGGTTCGGGAATATGACGTAGTATTTGTTCGTGCAGCTTACACCGAACGAAGTCTCACTCATCGGTGCTTTTGGGAGTGTCGCCCTCGCAGGCATCGTTTCGTTCTTCGTCGCAATGTACACGATCCGTCGCGGGCCGAATTATGAAAAGCAAAATCCAGGCCGTTTATGACGTGCTCGCCTCCCTCGCTAAGACGCAAGAGGCTTTCAGGCAACAACAAGAAGAATCGGTGATCGCTGGGAAAAAGGAGCACGAGATACTAGTACGCAAGGCTGAAGCGGCGTCATGGAAACCAAAGACTCAAATTACGTCGGCGGTCGAGGGAGACGAGCAGGTCAACAAGCTGATCCTTAAATCGTCGCAGGAGTTTTGCGTCCACGAGGTTGCTCTTATTTCCTCATCAGGAACGAAACTACACGAATATCCCGTGCTGGGGGCGAAGTTATTTTCGACGGGATTCAGTGTTCAGATCACTCATGCGTCGCTGAAATTGATTGCCAATAGTAGCCATTCATTTTTTCAGCACAGCACGTTCGAGGGAAAGCTCCGCTATAGTGTCGAACGAAAAGATGGCGTGTCGTTTGAAGGAGAACTACTGTTCCGCGCGGAAACGGTAACTGTTCGGAACACACAGCGGTTCAAATTAACAGGATGAAAGTCCCCAACTGATTTTCCCTTCTACATCTCTTAATTCCTTTTGCTGTTCCCTTGGGCAAGCTGCGCAACGAGCCACAAGATCGGTTCTGGGTTCGCCGTCACTCACCAGCGGTCACCCTCCACCACGGAACCGGATGATTTTTCGGTCAAATCACACGAACGGGGTACCGGGTCCATTCCTCTCCTGGTTGTCGGATACCAAGAAAGTACTGGCCCGGCTGAACTCTGCTCACGTCCAGGTCAGCCTTGAGAATGACACCCTGACCTTTCGATCGCGCTGTGCCGCTCG
>CAVVDN010000035.1:0-63192 GCA_963747045.1 uncultured Acidobacteriaceae bacterium
GATCGCTGATGAGCGTTGTCTTGCAGACGCCAAATTGCCGCAGTCGCCGCAACACGCGCTCGATCACGGGCAGGCCGAGACGTCGAGGTAGGCGATCGGTAGCCACCTACGGTTTCCGTGGCGCCGGCATCGTCGTTTAAGACGGAGACCAGCAGAATGGCCCTTATGTCCATGACTGCCACCTGGGCGCAGCCGCGCGAAAAATTGCCGAACGCGAAGGCACCCACGAGGGAATTCGCCGGAAGCGCGAGATCGGTTCCAGGCCCGGGTTCTCTGCTGCAAGTCAAAAGAGCGCAGATATTGCCGGATGATCTGGGGCATCGTCATGCGAAGAGCGGCGGAGAAATTTTGTTCGGACATCTCGCGCATTTTTTGTCGATCGCTCAGAAGCTCCTGCATTTCGAGCGCCAGGCTTTGCGCGCTGCCAGTCTCGTAGAAGCCGACCGCCAGACCTTCGTCGAGGGCCATCTCGCGAAAGTCGGCGATACCGGCCGATATGATTGGGACGCCGAATTCGCAGGCAAGGTGGGCTACGCCGCTGGCTCCAGTGGCGGAAGAATACGGCAGCACCAGACGCTGGCCGTGGAAAGAGCTTGGGAATGTCCTCTTCCGCAACATACCCGGTAAATTCGACACGCGGATTGTCTTTCAGACTGTCCGCCACGATTCGACATAGCCGGGCGTCTGGGGATGATTGCCGCCGGCGATGACCAGGCGCACATTGGGCATCTCGACTCGCCGAACGCTCGAAGGCTTCGATCAACAACTCCAGCCGCTTGTAGGTGCCCCATTTTCCGAAGGCGAGAATGCGGTGCTCGGGATTGCCGCGCTGGCGAGAAATCAGGCGGCTCGGGACGTCCGCCGAGAATTCCGTGCGCGCGGAAGTGCACATTTTCTCCGCGATATTTTTCGATCAGCGTGCGGCGATACACCGGCAACAGCACCGAAATGGAGTTCGCCATCAGCAGCATGCGCGTGGCAGCGAACCCGCGGCGCGATAAAGTGCGCGGGAAGCGCACGCCGGAATCGGCAAGATCGATGTTGTCCATCAGGTGATGCAGCGTCACATGAGTGTAGTGCCCGGTCAGCCGCGACATGGCCGGCTGCGCGAGTCCGAGAAATGCGGGCACAGGCTTGCTTCCGAATGTCGAAAACAGCAGGTTGAACCAGACGACATTCGGGCTTGATGTCGTGAATGGCGCGGCATCAGGCGCGCCGGATTGGACAGTGCGTCGAAGCGCCAGCAGCGAACGACATCGTAGTCGTCCAGCTCCTGGCTCGGTTGCCGTCCAACTCGTCGGCCAGGACCGTGAGGCTCAGCAGAGGATCGCGTTGCAGCTCCCGTGCGAGATGGAACCCGTATTCGTTCAGCCCTCTCCGGCTGGGTGGGAAAGCTGTAACCAGACAAATCTTCATGAACTCCCCTGGGTCAGAAAATTGAAGGCGAAAGACGGGACGAATCAGCGTTCCGCTTGTGGCAATTCCGGTGAAATTCGGAAATTGCTCTGCCTGTAAGCCAACAGAAAACTGCAGGGGATACACGAGCTGAAAATCCCCGGCGTCATCATCGAAGGAGCGGTGAATCGGTCTCACGTAACTGATGAAGAAACTGCTGTACATGTTGTCATATGCTGAAACGTTCCGGCCGCCTTCGTAGGCGAACTGGCCATCCGCCCTCCAGGCGGGATTGAAGTTGTACTGGATCGTTCCGACCGGACGCAGGACATGGGCCGTGGCCCATAAGGTGTCTCTGCAGTGCGCAGGCGCGGATGTATTCGCCAAGCAGGCTGGCCGTCAGTTTTTTCGACGAATTTATGCTGCAGGCCGGCGTAGCCGACGTGGTGAAGTACTGGCTTGGCGTCGGGCTGAAGGTCAGATCGCGGCGAGTGTAGCCGGTGACGAGCGCGGTCTTGCCCCAGGGCCGCCCGACGGTGAACTGCAGCGTGTTCCCGACGTCGTTGGAATTCTGTTTGTAGGACGTCGCCGTGAACGGACCCGCTTCGTGATACAGCGCTGCCATTGAACGACAGCCAATTGCAGAAAGAGCTGCTGTTGGCGTAGACGAACTGGCGAAACAGGTTCTGGTTCTCGTACTGCGGCGCGAGCTGTCGCGACGCAGGGTGAATTGCAGTCCGGTGTTGAAGGCGATCCAGTCGTTGCCCAGATGCAGCACCGGATTCAGTGCACTGTTGAAGTTGTAGTCGAAGGTGTTGCGGTTAATGATCAGCGCTTCCTGCGGCAGCGAATACGGGCCGTTGGCATTGCGGACCTGGAAGAATCCGGTGAGCATGGGGAAGCCGTTGTCGAAGTGGTAGCGATAAGCCGTGGTCCACAGCGATTCCTGCTCGGAGCGCGGCGGCGGCAGAAGTGTGCTCTTGTTGGCAGAGGCCGAAGATTTGCTGGTCCAGCACGTAGATGGTGCAATCGTCGTAGAGGCCGCCGGTAGTGAAGTTGGTCGACATGCTCAGGTGGTCGGTAACGCGCAGACCTTCTTCGCAGGCTACCTGCATGCCTTCCGGCGAGGCGATCTCGGTCGCCGCCAAGCTGGCTGGCCTGCGAGAGCTGCCGTCAGCGCATTCCAGCTCTCGTGCCGCTGCCGGTAGACCTCGCCCTGCGCCAGCAAGTAGTCGTAGTTTTGGTTCGACGACGGGTCGGAGCCGAGCATCGCGAGTTGCTGGTCGGCTTCCTTGGTCTTGCCCTGCGCCAGATAGGTGTTGGCCAGGCCGATGTCGACCACTTCGTCGGACGCACCTGCCTGTTCGGCCTTCTGGAAATACTTCGTGGCAAGATCGAAGTCGTGCATCGCCAGCAGAAGGTTGGCGGCTTCGATGAGATTGTCGGCGGTGACCGGCGGCGCTTCGCCAATGCGGCTCTCGGCAAAGCCCAGGCTGATCTGCTGCTTCGCGTCCTCGTCGTGGCCGTACTTCACCATCAGACGCGCGATGGCCAGGCGAGCTTCGACGCGATTGGCATCGGGCGCTTCCAGCGCGCGCGCGAAGCGATCCATGGCAGCCTTTCTGGTCGCCCAGCGTCAGCAGCGCGTCGCCGGTGTCCAGCAGGATGGCGGATTGGTTTCCGCCCGTCCGCTCGGCGGCCTCGACGTAGCGCAGGGTTTCGTCGCGATTGCCGAGATGCGCGTAGGCATGCGCCATGCGGCCGTAAATCAGCGGATCGTCGGGCGAGATCGCGAGGGCCGCATTCAGCGCGTCAATCGACTGCTGATAGCGCCGCATGTCGTACAGCGTGTCGGCCAGCGCCAGGTGCAGGCCGAGATCATTGGGCGCGTACTTCAGTGCGGCCTCGATATTCCTGCACTGCGCTTCGCCAGCAGATGCCGCTGGCGGTATGCGGTGGCCAGCGCGAGATGCGTCGCGCCGGATTCGCCCATCAGCTTCTGCGCTTCCTGCGCCTTCGTCGAGCGCCTCCTTGGCCTGGCGCAGTTGCAGATCGCTGAAAGCCAGCCCCAGGTGCGCGATGCCGTTGTTGGGCGCGAGCTTCAGCGCAGTGTGGAAGTCCTGCGCCGCCTGCTGCGGATTTTGCATGTCGTTCAGCGTGTAGCCGCGATTCACGTAGGCTTCCACCATCTTGGGATCGCGCTGAATGGCGCGCGTGTAATCGTCGACAGCTTCGTCGAGAAGCTGCGAATGCTTGTGGACGTGGCCTTCGAGCAGCGGGAAGTTCGGCTCGTTGGGCAGAATCGAGTCGTACTTGTCGGCGATCGCCAGCGCGTCGTCATAGCGGCCCAGGTTGTACAGGTCGTACGCAAGATAGACTGATGCGTTGCGGTCCTTCGGCAACTGCTTGCAGCACCTTGTAGCCCGAGCTTCGCCGACTCGGCGTAATTGCCTTCGTGCAGCAGGACGCGCTCGTGCTCGCGCATCACGCGCGGGTCATCGGCGACTTTACCTTTCGCACGGTTCACCCATTCGGCGGCCAACTTGATCTGTTGCGCCTCAATGGCGGCGTTGGCCGCGTTGGCGATGACGATGGGATTCTCTGGCGCGCGCTTGTACGCCTGCTGATATTCCTCATCGGCGCGCGGGAATTCCATGGTCTGCGTGTAGAGATCGCCCAGCGCGAGATACGGAACGTAGTCGTCGGGATAATCCTTGGCGAGCCGGTTGAAGTACTCCGCCGCCAGCTTGGGGTTGTTGTCCTCACGATAGAGGTAGCCCATCGCTTCGAGCGCGAAACGGTTCGTCGGGTCCTTGCTCAGGACCTCGTCATAGAGCTTGCGCGAGTCGTCCTTGTGGCCCTCTTTCCACAACAGGTTCGCGTACTGCAACTGGATGTTGACGTTATCGGGATCAAGCTTGCGAGCTTCGACCAGGTCGGCATCGGCGCCCTTCAGATCGTTGTCGGACAGCTTCAGCGACGCGCGCACGCGCAGGAACTCGGCTTTCGCCGGACCCTGCACATCCAGCTTGTTGATCTCGTTTTCCGCAGTTTGAATCTGTTGGTGCGCCGCATCGTCATCGCCGGACTCGCGATAGAGTTCGGCGAGGTTCAGCCGCAATTGAATGGGATAGAGCTGACCTTCGGGCACGCCGCCCGCCGGCAGCGCGGCGATGGCAGCTTTGTATTCGTTAATCGCGTCGGTCTGGCGATTTTCTTCTTTCGCCAGCAGGGCGCGGATGGCGTGCAGGCGATAGTGATTGGGATCGATAGCGGCGGCGCGAGCAAGATAATCGCGCGCCTTGTCGAAGTTGCCGACGCGCAGCTGCGCCTGCGCCGCGCTCAACTGATAGCTGATCTCCTTCGGCTTCGCGTTCGCGGCTTTCGTATAGGCGGCGGCAGCTTCCTCTTTGTCGCCGTCAAGCTCATAGGTGTAGCCGAGGTCAGCCAGAACTTCAGGCGACTGGCGAGGCGCGCTCTTCAACGTCGCAATCGCGCCCTTGTAATCGTGCTCCTCGCGGTAGTAATTCGCCGCGGCCTGGAAAATTTCGACGTTGCCGGGCGAGTGCTTCTTGGCCAGGTCGAGCATCTGCTTGGCGCGATCGGGCTGCTTCAATTTCAGATACGCGACCGCCAGCATCAGCTCGGCATGGGCGTTGGGCTGCTTCGACTCGGCCTGTTGCAGCAAATTGATGCCCTGCTGCGTGTCGCCTGTCCGCATGTAGAGTTCGCCGGCGACGAGCAGGTCGTTGGTGCGGCCCGGATTGGCGCGAATCACCTGGGTGAGCAGGCGCTTGGCGTCATCGGTGCGGCCCATCTTCGCGTAGGTTTGCGCCAGGCCGCTCATTCCGTCGGGATTGCCGGGAGCAGCCTTTAGACCGTGCTCGTAGGCTTCAACCGATTGCTGATAGCGCCCCGCCAGTCGTGAGGTGTAGCCAAGCAGGAACCAGAGTTTGTTATCTTGCGGAGCGGCGTTGACCGCGCGTTGCGCGTAATCGGCGGCGGCGGACGGATTGCCACGACGCAGCGCGTCTTCCGCGGCCCGGGCCAGTCGCCCTACTTCGATGCTGCTGCCCCATCCGATACCGCTTTCGCCGTTGCCGGCTTGCGCGGACGGCTGGCCTTTCTTCTGCTTGCCGCCAGGATTGGCCGGGGAAGGTTGCGCCTGAGGCTGCTGCCCATTGATCTCATACGTCTGCGCGTGGGCCGCAATCGGCAGCAACAAAGAGCCGAGAATCAGGAGAACAGTTTTTGCTTTCACGGAGACCACTCGCTGAACTTCGGGACTGTGCAGGAACTCAGCTTGTAAGCTGAATTCCAACTCGTTCGGATGCGAATTCCCGGACAATGGCTGTTCGGCAGCTTGGGACGAGAGCTACTCAGGTTGAAATGTGAGTACCGCGATGCCAGATTTGGATAACCACAGAGACGCAGAGACACAGAGGAACAAAGGAACGATTTCAGGAGGTAGGAGCTAAGAAGACAGAAAATAGTGCGGCACAGTCAGAAAGGGCGATTTGTGCGAATCTTTGAAAGCGACACGTGGCTTTAGTATTTTCCAGGCTCTAAGACCAACAAACCTCTGTGTCTCTGTGCCTCTGTGGTGAACCCCGCCGCCCGAACTGGCAGGATCAGATTTTCCCGTCCGGGGGTTACGGAAATTCAGAAAAGCGCGTTAGAATAGCAAATCAGGGAAAAGCCTTCCGAAATCGCGCAGCGACGCTGCCCGATTCCGCCCGCTGCGGGCGCGTTTTGCGCAGCCTGGGCCGGAGATCCTGGTATCAGTTGGAAGTCCCCAAACATCCCCAAGTGCCTCCGGACGCGAGGGATGAAGGTTTGTCTGCTGCCTGACCAAGCGCTGACAAATTAAAGAGGAAGTCCGTCGCGGGCAAAAGGTGCGTTTGCCCGAAGCGGAAGGTCGCGGGGCCGAACGGAACGAAAGATGATAATGCTGGCAATGTTTGTGCAGGCTGCGGGTGGGCCGCAGTTCCTCATATTTCTGCTGCCCGTCCTGGGCATGTTCGCCTACATGATGTGGGCGCAGTCGCGCCGCCAGAAGAAATGGCAGGCCATGCTTTCGCAGGTCAAGCCCGGCGACAAGGTGGTGACCAGCGGCGGTCTTACCGGAGCCGTCATGTCGGTGAAGGATGACGCCGTGGTGCTACGCGTCCCTCCCGACAATATCAAGCTGGAAGTCGCGCGCTCCTCCATCGTCACGTTAACCACAGCTGAGGGCTCCAAGTCGTCATAACAGGTTGCTGTTTCTCATGAACAAGAATCTTCTGACCAAAACGGTTCTCATCATTGCGGTGCTGATCGTGTTTCTATTCGGCATCATCGGCATTCCCAGCAGTTTCAGCCCGGCTGGTCTGGGACAGGCGATCCAGAACCGCATCCACCTCGGGCTGGACCTCAAGGGCGGCACGCACTTGATTCTGCAGGTGCAGGTCAACGACGCCATCAATGCCGATACCGATCGCGTCGTCGATCAGCTGAAGGATGACCTGAAGAAGGCCAACATCGCCTACGGCGAGATTAGCAAGCCCGATCCGCAGAACCATCCCGAGGTGGTCGCGATCAAGGGCGTTCCGCCGGAGTCTTCCGGCGACCTGCGCCGGATCATCACCGATAAGTACTCCGACTACGAGTTGGCGTCGGGCGCGCAGAACGGATGGACGGTGACCATGAAGCCTGCGGTCGCCTCGGAAACCAAGAAGAAGGCGGTTCAGCAGGCGATCGAGACCATCCGCAACCGCATCGACCAGCTTGGTGTGTCCGAGCCGGTGATTCAGGAGCACGGTCTCGGCGATTATCAGATTCTGGTGCAGTTGCCCGGTGTGGATGACCCCGCGCGCGTGAAGGAAATCATGCAGTCGACGGCCATGCTGGAAATCCGGCAGGCCATCAAAGGGCCGTATGCCTCCGAACAGGCCGCGATGCAGGACAATGGCGGAATTCTGCCGCCCGACTCCGTGCTGTTGAAGGGCAGCAACGGCGCACATGGCCAGGACCAGAGCAGCGACGAAGCGTATTGGCTGATCAGCAAGACCGCGGCGGTAAGCGGCAACGAGCTGCGCTCGGCCGATGCGGGCACAGACGAAAACGGACGTCCCGATGTCAACTTCTCGCTGAACAACGAGGGTGCGAAGCGCTTTGCGGCTTTCACCGGAGCGCATGTCAACGACCGACTGGCGGTCGTGTTGGACAACCGCGTGAAGTCGGTGGCGACCATCCAGGAGCAGATTCACGATCAGGGCCGCATCACCGGAGCCTTCTCTCCGCAGGAAGTGCAGGACCTGGCGCTGACCTTGCGCTCGGGCGCGCTGCCGGCGGGCATTAAATATCTGCAGGAAGTGACGGTCGGGCCTTCGCTGGGTGCCGACTCGATTCGCGCCGGCGTTCGCGCCGCCGTCATCGGCATGGCCGCGGTCCTGATCTTCATGCTGATCTATTACCGGGCGGCCGGCATCAACGCTGACCTGGCGCTGCTGCTGAACCTGGTTATCCTGCTGGGGTTCATGGGATTCAGCGGCGCGACACTCACGCTGCCGGGCATTGCGGGAGTGATTCTGACCGTCGGTATGGGCGTCGACTCGAACGTGCTGATCTTCGAGCGCATACGCGAGGAGCTACGGCATGGCAAGACGCCCTCGTCGGCAGTCGATCAGGGGTTTGCGCATGCCTGGCGTACGATCTTCGATACGCACGTGACGACGATTGTGTCGGCCGTCATTCTGTTCCTGTTCGGCACCGGTCCGGTGAAGGGATTCGCGGTGACGCTCAGCTTCGGTCTGGTGGCGAACCTGTTCACGGCCGTGTTTGTGTCGCGCGTGATCTTCGAAGCGGTGCTGAATCGCCATCAGCGTGGCGAAGCGTTGAGCATTTGAAGCAGCAATTAGCAATTAGCTTTCGTTGAGACAAATACCGGGGTCCGTGGCAAGGGCGAGGTTCGAATCGCATCGGTCCCCGCCGCAAAGCGGCGGGATGAATGCAGGCGGGTGGTACCTCCCCAAGAGCGGCGAACGTGTATTAGCCGCGGCAGCGGCGGTGCGACGATCGATTCGTCGATGAAAAAGGTTTTGAGGGTTTAAGCGTGGAATTTTTTCGTGATACCAACATCGATTTTCTGGGCAAGAAGTGGTACTTCCTTGCCTTCTCGCTGATCTTCAGCGTCGCCGGAATCTGCTCCATGCTGTTCTGGCATCACATTCCGCTGGGCGTGGAGTTTCGCGGCGGAACGCTGGTCTACGTGAAGTTCGCGCAGACGCCGAACCTCGACCATATCCGCGGAGACCTGGATCGCGCCGGGCTGCACGATCCCAAGATCCAGAATTTCGGTCCGTCGTATGACAACGAGGTGCTGGTCGATCTCGGTTTGCAGGAGACCAGCGAAGCGGCCCTCGACAAGGGCAAGAACACCATCATCAGCGCCCTTGAGCCCAAGCAGGATGCGGCTTCGGGCAAGAAGGACCTGAACAATACCGGGGCATCGACCCTGTCGCTGTATCTGCTGAACAAGGATCCGCTACACCTGGGTACCGATGCGGAGCAGCGCTACACGGCCATCGCCGGCCAGATCACGACTATCGCAACAAGCAGCGCGGCGGCATTCTGAATTCGGTGGACGAGTTGAAGTCCGTGGCGCCGCCGGAAGTGGTCAGCGTACTGCAGCAGGACTTCTTCACCTCGAATTTCGTAGTGCGAAACGTCGAGATCGTCGGCCCGCAGGTCGGCTCCCAGCTGCGCGCGCAGGCCGTTCGCGCCACGCTCTACTCGCTGGCCGGCATGCTGGTGTACCTGTGGTTCCGGTTTGAGCTGATTTACGGCATTGCCGCCGTGGTTGCCTGCTTCCACGACACCATCATCACCGTGGGTTTCTTCTCGCTGCTCGACAGGGAAATGACCCTGACGGTGATTGCCGCCATTCTGACCCTGATCGGCTACTCGATGAACGACACCATCGTCGTCTTCGACCGAATTCGTGAGAACCTGAAGCTGCTGCGCCGCGAGCCGCTGGCCGACATCGTCAACAAGAGCATTAACCAGACGCTGAGCCGGACCATCCTGACCTCGGGCCTGACGTTCCTGACCGTGCTGTCGTTGTATCTCTTCGGCGGCGAAGTGCTGCGCGGTTTTTCGTTGGCGCTGGTGATCGGAATTCTGATCGGCACGTATTCATCGATCGCGGTGGCTGCTCCCATGCTGGTGGCGTACCAGGATTGGCGCGGCAAGCGGGCAGGGCAGGCCGTAGCCGAGAAGATGGCTCCGGCACGCGGAAAAGCCAGCGAGAAAGTGAAGGTCAAGGCATAGCGCGCCCGGTTGCAGCCCGAGCGTTGCGTCCTATTGCAAGTCCGTTATCGAGGTGTATACTGCGGGACGCCCATTTCCCGGCAGCCATTTTTGTCTTAGGTTGCGTCTCCCGGCCCTAAAATTTCCAGTGGCTGCTATGCTTTTCCGGGCACAAATGCCTGAATTCCGGTGTCTAAGTTAACAGCACATTTCGGAGAACCGGTATGTTTGAAGACAGCCTTGTAGAATCGGGCGGAAGACTCAAGACCAAGCGTGGCGCCACCACGGTTATCTCCTTCATTCTGGAGATCTTATTTCTGGGCGTCCTGGTATTGCTGCCGCTGATCTTCACCGAGGCGCTGCCGACCAAGCAGCTCATGACGATGCTTACGGCGCCACCGCCCCCGCCGCCGCCGCCACCGCCCCCGGCCGCTGCGCCGGTCGTGGTGAAGAAGATCCAGAGCGAGCTGGACAACGGCCAGCTGCGCACGCCGACGGCCATTCCGAAGAAGATTCAGATGATTAAGGAAGACGAACCGCCACCGAGCGCCGGTCCGGCGGGAGTTGTGGGCGGCGTTCCGGGCGGAGTTCCCGGAGGCGCCATGGGCGGCGTGCTGGGCAGCGTGATGAGCAGCGTGCCGACGGCCGTGCCCAAGGTCGCTACGCCACAGCGCGTGCGCGTATCGCAAGGCGTCTCGCAGGGCTTGCTGATCCACAAGGTGCAGCCGACGTATCCGCCCCTGGCCCGCCAGGCGCGCATTCAGGGAACGGTGGTGTTGCAGGCGCTCATCGGCAAGGACGGCAGTATCCAGAACCTGCACGTGGTTAGCGGACATCCGATGCTGACCAATGCGGCCCTGGAAGCGGTGAAGGAGTGGAGGTACAAGCCGTATTACCTGAACGGCGAGCCGGTCGAGGTGGAAACCACGATCAACGTGAACTTCACGTTGTCGGGTGAATAATTTTCACGACGGGCGCTGTTTTGCATCTAAGTTTCAGACCGGTGCGTGCTGCTGGCGTCATCCGGTCGGGGTTTCGAAGACGTACGTAGTTTGCACTAGTCCCGAGCCTGCTCTGCCATGCGCGCAGAGCGGGCCCGCAAGTTTGGATCCCGCAGTAACTCAGGTGTGCTGCTGTAACCGAAAGTTCCGAGGAGGAAAACTCAACTCATGTTCCTAGCTAACATTGCATTCTGTGCTCTCAGCCACGTTCCCACGGCTGCCGCCTGGGTTTTCCAGGAAGCGCAAATCGGTTGGGACCCCGTCTCGCTGTGGAAGCAGATGGGTATTCTGGCCAAGATCGTGGTCGTCATTCTGTTCATCATGTCAGGCTGGTCGATCGGCGTAATGATCGATCGTGCCATGGCGTTCAGCGCGGCCCGCAAGCAGTCGCGCGCCTTCGCTCCCGCCGTTGCCGGCGCGCTGCGTGAGGGCAAGATCGACGAAGCCATCAAGGTTGCCGAGCGCAACAAGAAGAGCCACCTGGCCAAGGTCGTCACCGCCGGCCTGCAGGAGTTCAAGGCCCACGGCGATTCCGCCGACATTCCCGGCGAGCAGATCGAAGCCTCCAAGCGCGCCCTGGAGCGTGCCGAAGCCATCGTTCACGCCGAGCTGAAGCGCGGCCTGGGCGGTCTGGCTACCATCGGTTCCACCGCTCCGTTCGTCGGACTGTTCGGCACCGTGGTCGGCATTCTGAACGCCTTCAAGGAAATTTCGAGCCAGAAGGCTACCGGTCTGGGCGCCGTCGCAGGCGGCATTTCCGAAGCCCTGGTGACCACCGCTATCGGACTGTTCGTCGCCATTCCGGCCGTCATGATGTTCAACTACTTCACCGGCAAGGTGGAAGCCTTCGACGTGGAAATGGACAACAGCTCCAGCGAGCTGATCGACTATTTCCTGAAGCGTCGTAGCGTTCGCCGGTAACTGGAGAAGCTCGGTAAAGCCGAACGCGGCTCCAGCCGAGAGGAGGTTGAACTTATGGCACTGGCAATACGCAACGAAGGCAGCAAGGTCAATTCCAACATCAACGTGACCCCGATGGTGGACGTGATGCTGGTGCTGCTCATCATCTTCATGGTCATCACGCCCATGTTGCAGAAGGGCGAGAGCGTCGACATGGCCAAGGTGAACAACCCTACGCCCATGCCGGACGCCGACAAGGAAGACGCGCTGCTGGTGGTGGTCATGCGCGACGGCCAGATTTTCTTCGGCACCGACCGCATCAAGGCTGGACGAGCTCACCGACAAGGTGAAGGACCGCCTGGCCAATAAGCCGGACAAGCGGATCTTCATTCGCGCCGACTCGCGCGCCAAGTACGGCTACGTGGTGGACGTGGTGGATAACGTCCGCGCCGCCGGCGTGGACGATGTGGGCCTGTTGACCGAGCAGAAACACGCGGGTCCCGCCAGCACCAAGCCGCCGACCGGCGGCGGAAGTTCCGGCGCGGGCGCCCAGTGAGGAGTTGAGTTATGGCAATGGCAATCGGGGGCGGCGGCGGTGGTTATACAGCCGACATCAACGTGACCCCGATGATTGACGTGTTGCTGGTGTTGCTGATCATCTTCATGGTGATCACGCCGCTGACGCCGAAGGGACTGGACGCGCTGGTTCCTCAGCCGCCCAAAGACAAGCAGCAACAGCAGCAGAACAACGACCGCACCATCGTCGTGCAGGTCCTGAAAGGGCCGGGCGACAGGCCCGCGCTCAAGATCAACCAGGACGACGTCACCTGGGAGAACCTGGAGGGCCGCCTGAACGACATCTTCAAGACCCGCGCGGAGAAGGTGATGTTCGTGAAGGCGGACACCGAACTGCCGTTCGACAACGTGGCGCAGGTCATCGACATCGCGCACTCGGCCGGTGTCGATAAGGTTGGGCTGATCACCGCCAAGATCGAAGCCGGCGGTTAAACCATAGGAACGGAGTTCGGGCAGCACTCCTCCTTTGCGGAATGCGCGGGACGATAACCATCGTCCCGCCCTTCTGCGCTACCGAACACGCGCACGGAGAGTGATATCAAACATGAACAAGAGCCGGACGGGTACTGACGTTGCTTGCAGTTCTGCTCGCGCTGCTTTCGTCGGTAGGTTGCAACAAGCTGCGAGCGCGCGACCAACTCAACAAGGGCGTCCAGGCTTATAAGAACGCAAAATACGAAGACGCCATCGAAGATTTCAAAGACGCGGTCCAACTTGATCCCAGCTTGACGAATGCCCGCCTTTATCTGGCGACCGCGTACATGGGTCAATACATTCCGGCGCCGATTCTCCCGACAACAATCGCTATGCCGATCAGGCCATCGATATCTTCAAATAGGTGCTGGCCCAGCATCCGCCAAAGGAGCAGCAGATCCACAGCCTGAAGGGCATCGCCTCGATGTACTTCCAGGAGAAGAAATTCCCTCAGGCCAAGGAGTACTACGAGAAGATCGCGCAGCTGGATCCCAACGATCCCGAGACCTACTACTCCCTGGCCGTCATCGACTGGATGCAGGCCTACCAGCCCGACCAGAAAGCTCGCGCCGAACTTGGCCTGAAGCCGACCGACGAACTCAAGGACAAGAAGGCCTGTGAGCAGCTGAAAGAAGCGAACACGCAGAAGGTCGAAGACGGCATTCAGAATCTGCAGAAGGCCATGCAGCTTCGTCCCGATTATGACGACGCGATGGCCTATCTGAACCTGATGTATCGCCAGCGCGCCGAGTATGAGTGCGACAATCCCGACGCCCGCAAGGCCGATCTGAAGACCGCCGACGACTGGGTCGACAAGACCATGGCCACCAAGAAAGCCAAGGCGGAGAAGGCCGGTCCCACCGGCATCGTGACCACCGAGAGCACGCAGTAGCGCACGAATCGTCTGCTAGGAACAACAGCGCCCCTCCATATGGAGGGGCGTTTTGCTTTGCTTTCGTACCATAGACCGGCGCTACAACCCTGAGGAGGGATTCGGCGGCGCACCTCCGCTTGGCACGGAGCCTTGCGGGGGCTTAGGTCCGTGCGGCGCACCCGATGGCGTTGCGTGTCCGCCCGGCGCAGACCCCATTGGCGGCGGAGCAGCGAACTTTGGCTCGGCGAATAGTGCCTCATCGATCGCCACGTTCTGCTCGACCTTATCGATCTGAATCGTGAAGCTGCCGCTCGGGCGCCCGAGCGTCCAGCGATACGGCGTCTTCACGCCGCCGACCTCACGATAGTCGGCAAAGTCTAACTGTATAGGAAGCAGGCCTAGGGCGGTGTCGGTGTAATGCACCATGCGCACCAGCAGTCCGGAGCCCCTGTCGAAGTAGAGTTTCACAGGAGGCTGCCCTTTCGTGAGGCCAAGAACCACATCGGTTTCGTGGTCCCCGATCTTGTCGGGGTGCGGATCGAGCTTCAGTTCAGTGAATTGTTTCTCGAGTTCCGTCGGGTAAAACACCTCGGCGTCCAGCTTGGCGGCGAGCTGGTCTGAAGCCGACATTTTGCGCGGAGGCGCACCGGGGAAGTTAAGCCAGCCGGCGTGCCCGTTGTAGGCGGTCACGTTCTCGCCCTTTGGAGTGTGCATCACGGAGACGCGCTGATCGGGAGCTTTGGTGTAAATCGTAATCGGCATCCCGCCACCCTGGGGTATCAGCGCCTGCCCGGTTTCGACGCGCGTCGAGACTTTGTGGAGCGCGGTCTGTCCGCCGATGGCTTGAATATACTTCGCCAGAACCGGCGCGCCGGAAGGCAGCGACGCGGGATCTTGACCGTGGTCGTGCGCCTCCGGGGCTTCCGGCGGCACAGTCAGGACCGCCGGAATCGCCTGCGGGTGCGGCGATCCGCGATGGCACGTGTTGCAGGTGACCTCGCGCTCGCCCTCGAAATTGTTCTTGTTGATGGCGAACATCATCTGCATCATGTCGCGTGCGGTCTTCTTTTCTTTCTTGTCGTCCTTGTCGAACTCCAGCCGCTTATCCGGGCCCGCGACATGGCAGAAGCCGCACTCCACTCCCAGCGATCCGCTGATGAACTGCATGGTCGGAATCAACTGGTCGGCGGGAATGTCTTTCAGCACCTTGATGTTTTTGTATTTCTCGGCTGCGGTAGGAGCGGCGCCGGAGCCGCCCGCCACCTGAGTTTGCGCGGGACGTCCGTGCGCTGTCAGGAGGGCCGCGCCAAGAATCACGATGACACCTGCAATGAGGCGGATTGCAGACTGATCCAGGCCTTTCTCGGTTTGTCGGCTATCTTGCACGGGCTGACCTCTGGAAGTTGGGTGTTGGCAGTCTAACAAACACGCGGCGTCGGAGTGACGCCCACGACGACGACGCCGGGTGGTCACAAAGACGTGTGACATTTGCACTGTGCGGGGGTGACCGATGCAGTAGAATCCAAGTTTCTGCGGAACACTTCGAAATTGCCCATCCGAGCCTCCGCAGGGATTCCTGAAGCCGCCTTCGTCCATGCCACTGGCGTAAGCGGTGTTGGATGTATTCATGTTCAAGCGAATTCTTATAGCCAATCGCGGCGAAATCGCGGTGCGCATCATCCGTGCCTGCCGCGAAATGGGAATCGAATCGGTCGCCGTCTTCTCCGACGTGGATCGCAAGTCGCTGCACGTCCGCAAGGCCGATTACGCCTACCACATCGGGCCGGCCACCGCGAGCGAGTCCTACCTGAACGTCGAGAAGATTCTCGATGTCGCTCATCGCAGTGGCGCCGAAGCCATTCATCCGGGGTACGGCTTTCTTTCCGAGAACGCGAATTTTGCCCGCGCCTGCCGCGATGCAGGCGTGAAGTTTATCGGTCCATCACCGGAGTCCATGGAGATGATGGGCTCGAAGACGCGGGCAAGGCAGAATATGAAGCGTGCGGGCGTGCCGTTCGTTCCCGGCTCGGAGCGCGGCCTGGATCTGGACGCGATGGAGCGACTGGCGGAGCAAATCGGCTATCCGGTGATGCTGAAAGCGGCTGCCGGCGGCGGCGGCAAAGGCATGCGCATGGTGGTGTCGCCGGCAGAATTGCATTCGGCTTACGAGAATGCACGCAGCGAAGCGCAACGCTCCTTTGGCGACAACGAAGTCTATATCGAGAAGTTGATCATCAACCCGCGCCACGTCGAGATGCAGATTTTCGGCGACGAGCATGGCGACGTCGTTTACCTCGGCGAGCGCGAGTGTTCGGTGCAGCGACGCCATCAGAAGGTTCTGGAAGAGTCGCCTTCGCCCATCGTCGATGACGATATGCGCCGCCGCATGGGCGAGATCGCGGTGCGCGTCGGCAAGGCTGCCAGTTATCAGAACGCAGGCACAGTTGAATTTCTGGTCGATCAAGATCGCAACTTCTACTTCCTCGAGATGAACACCCGTTTGCAGGTGGAACATCCGATCACGGAGTTCGTGACTGGGATGGATCTCGTGCATCTGCAAATGCACGTGGCTGCGGGCGAGCCACTGCCCTTCAAGCAGGAAGAAATTCGCCTGCGTGGGCACGCGATCGAATGCCGCATCTATGCCGAAGATCCTGATAACAATTACTTTCCATCGCCGGGTCAGATCACGCGGCTGATCTCGCCTTCCGGTCCCGGAATTCGGCGCGATAGTGGCATGTATGAAGGTTGGACTGTGCCCATCGAGTACGATCCGCTCCTGGCCAAGCTGGTGGGCTATGGCGAGGATCGCGAACAAGCCATCCACCGCCTGCTACGCGCGCTGTACGAGTATTTTGTCGGCGGCATCAAGACCAACATCTCGCTGTTCCGCCGCATCCTGAAAGACCCGGACTTTCAGGCGGGCAACATCGATACCGGATTTCTGGATCGCCTGCTGACCAAGCCTAGCAACGAGACTGACGTGCGCCGGCCCATAATCGCGGCTGTGGGCGCGGCAATCTTCGCCTCGACCGATCCGCAGACCACGCTGCCGGGAGCGGCGGCGACCGCGCCGATGAATGGCAACGCATCGGGGGCACCGCCGGTCTCGAGTTGGAAGCGAATGGCCCGCACGGAGGCGCTGCGCGGGGGATGAATCGCCAATTGACCGCGACTATAGTCTGCTTGGAGAGTGGTACATGGAAATGATGTTTACTGCGATTTTTGAGGAAGTTCCCAAATCCGATGGCGGAGGGTTCGTCGCGTACGTTGAGGAATTTGCCAGGTGCGATTTCAGAAGGCGACACCCTGCAAGAAGCGCGCGAAAAACCTGCGAGACGCAATCTCACTACTGCTCGCAGCCAATCGTGAACTGGCGAAACCGGAGCAGGGCAAGCGAATCACTCGGGAACCCATTAGGATCGTCGCCTAGTCGTTGAAGCGTCTCGACCTTGTGCGCGATCTCGAAGCGAACGGATGTACTCTCCTGGGGAAGGCAGTAAGCATATCCGTGTATTGCAATCCGAGGCTGCAGCGCACGGCCACTCTTCCGCGGCATAAGGAAATCAAGAATCCAACGGCGGGGCGGATATACAAAGACCTGGGCGTTTCTCGTCCGTAAAGAGGAATTCCCTGAGACGGCCAAGATGACGTATGACATTATCGTTGACGGCAAAACCCACCGCGTCGAAGTGACGCGAGGCGAGAAGCTCTGGTCGTGCAAAGTGGACGGCCAGGAGATGGAAATCGACGCTGCGCTCACAGCGCGCGATGTGCTCTCTGTTTTGGTTGGCGGCAAGGCGTATGAGATCAAGCGCGAGCGCTCGCTCCAGGGCGAGTTGCACATGGTGATCGGCAGCGCCCGCTACGCTGTCGACGTGCAGGATCCACGCTCGTTGCGAACGCGCCGCGCCGTCGCTGGCTCCGAGGCCGGGCCGCAAAAAATAAAGGCCGCCATGCCCGGCAAGATCGTTCGCATTCTGGTCAGCGAAGGGGACGAAACAAAAGCTGGTCAGGGCATCATCGTCATGGAGGCCATGAAGATGCAAAACGAGATCAAGTCTCCCAAGGACGGCCAAGTGCAGAAAATTCTCACGGCCGAGGGTTCGACCGTGAACGCCGGCGATACGCTGGCGATTATTGAATAGCGGGACTCTAGCTCAGGCTTTTTCTCGCCACAGAACCACCGAACGCACGGAGAAACGAAATCAAGAATTCTCCGTGACTTTTGTGTGCTCCGTAGTGAACCGGTATCTCCGAAGCGAGCCCGCTCCGCTGCCTTATTGGAACGATTGCGAACCGGAGCCGTCGTTGCGCTTCAGCGTAGGCCGGTCGTCGCCGCCCTGGCTGCCGCTTCCACTGCCGCTGTCTGGCGAGGGATTGTCCGCAGTGGCCCGCCGCAATGTCGGACGGTCACCATTCGTCTTGTCGTTCTGCACCTTGTGACGATTCTCCAGCGAAGCCAGACGCGACTTCACGTTCTCAAACTCAGACGTATCCACAATGTACTCGGGACGCGGCGGCAGCACGGTGCGCATTTCATTCTGTGCCGCTGCTACCCGGTCCGGGGTCATGGGGTGCGAAGCGAAAGCTTTAGCCACGGCGCCCGGCTTCTTCTTCTCCTGCGCCTCGATCTTCTCGAAGAACGAGATGAACGACTGCGGATCGTAGCCCGCCTTGTACATGTACTCCATGCCAAGGAAATCGGCCTGCGCCTCAAAGGTGCGCGAGAACTTCATGAACGTGAGCGGCACGCCGATACCGAGCGCTGCCTGCGAAGCTTCGTACACGCCCCAGCCGCCGGGCACAAAGATCAACGGAATGCTGGCGAGATTGACGATATTGCCGCGCGTTTGCTCGCGCGCCACGTGGCAGGCAGCCACGTGTCCGATCTCGTGCGCCATCACCCCTGCCAGTTCGGCTTCGTTGTCGGCCGCAAGAATCAAGCCGGAGTTCACATAGAAAAAGCCGCCGGGCAACGCGAACGCGTTGATCTCGTCGGTGTCGATGACCTTAATTGTGAACGGCACCTTGGCATCGGAGTTGCGCACCAGGTTCTGGCCGATCCGGTTCACATACTCCGTGACCACGGGATCGCTCACCATCTTGGCGCCGTGTTCCACCTGCTGGGAGTACTGGCGGCCCATCGCGACCTGCTTGTCCAACGAGTACCAGTTGCCGAAACCTTTATCGCAACCCACGTTGCGGTTGCCGATGGCGTCGATGTTCTTCATCGCATCGGGCGACGGAGCGTTCTTCTCTGGCTTGTCGGGAATGTACTGGTCATTCGAGTTGGCCGTCTGCGCCGAAGCGTCCTGCCCGGGGGAACTCTGCGTTGACGCATTTGTCGACCCGCCTTGGCTTTGCGCCACACCGAGCGACGTCAGAGTTGCGATGATGAGTGCAACGAAACTACAACGAATTGCGGAACGCATGACTGACACCTTTTCGCCAACTACACTTCGGCTGTCGAAACCCCTTACTTGAAACCCCAATCGGCCGAGATTGTTGCCGATGCTTCTCTATTGTCGCCCCCTTGCGAGGCGAAGTCCACCCATGAGTGACGGCCCAGATAGTCAGATGTCACGCCGTCATTAAGGTTTCCACATTTGGACACTTAGAGTTCCCAGCGTTTGGCATGTGCCCGGAGGCGTCTCAGAACTTTCTAAGAATCCATTCCGTTCGGAAGCAGCTCTTGCGTTTTGTCTAAGTCGTGCAGCCAAACGAGTTACCGGGTTCGCTAGCGGCGTCGACTTGTGCCCGCCGGGTCGGAAGGCGAGGCGCACTGCTGGCCCGCCGAGTGCCTAACGATTGTCGACGGCAGCGCCGATGGTAGCTAAGTCGAATTGTGTCGCACTCCGCCGCTTTTCACGAAGGAGCCTTCGATGAATGCAAGTCCGCCGGCCGATGAACTGGCCAACGCAATGGATGGAATGGAGGAAATCATCAAGGAGTTTCTGGTGGAAAGCAACGAGGGGCTTGACCGCTTCGACCGCGACCTGCTGGCGCTGGAGAACGACCGCTCGTCGCGCGAGCTGCTGGACAGCGTCTTCCGCGCCATCCATACCATCAAGGGCACCGGAGGGGTGCTGGGCTACGAAAAATTGGTGAGCGTGGCGCATGCCGGCGAAAGCGTCCTCAGCCGCATGCGTGACGGCAGCCTGCTGCTGTCGGCGGAGATCGCCACTGCGCTGCTAAACATGGCCGATGTGCTGCGCCGAATGCTGCAGGAGATTGCGGCCAGCGGAGGCGAGGGCGAGGCGGACGGCCCCGGTGCAGTTGCCAGGCTGAACGCGGTGATGGGCGCGAAAAACACGCAACCGGCGGCGCCCACCGGACCGGAGGCGAGCCCGCAGCCCGTTCTGCCGCCCCTTCTGGGCGACATTCTGGTTACCCAGCAAATCTGCAAGCCCGATGACGTGGAGGCGGCGGCCGAGCTGCAGCAGGAAGGCGATGGGCGACTGCTGGGCGAGCTGCTGGTTGCTGCCGGCGCAGCCCGTCCTCAAGCCGTCGCCGAAGGGTTGAAGGTGCAGAGCGATCACCGCGATGTCTCGAGCAACACCATCCGCGTCGACGTCGCTCTGCTGGACAAAGTTATGAACCTGGTGGGCGAGCTGGTGCTGGCGCGCAACCAGGTGCTGCAATTCACCGCTGGCCGGGAGGATAGCGGCTTCCTGAGCACGGCGCAGCGGCTGAACCTCATCACTACCGAGCTGCAGGAGGGCGTGATGAAGACACGCATGCAGCCCATCGGGAATGTCTGGAACAAGCTGCCGCGCATCGTGCGGGACATGTCGATGGGTTGCGGCAAGCGGGTCGAAGTCCAGATGGAGGGCGCTGAGACGGAACTGGACAAGACCATCATCGAGGCGATCAAGGATCCGCTCACCCACATCATCCGCAACGCCGTGGACCATGGCATCGAGCTGCCGGAGCGGCGGGCGGACGCGGGCAAGCCGCGCGAGGGCCATCTGCTGCTGCGCGCATTTCACGAAGGCGGCCAGGTCAATATCGAGATTTCCGACGACGGCGCGGGCATTGACACCGGCAAGCTGAAAGCCAAAGCCATCGCCAAGGGCCTCATAACTTCCGACCACGCCGCCCGCATGTCTGAGCGCGAAGTGCTCAATCTGGCCTTCGCGCCTGGACTCTCCACCGCCGAGAAGGTCAGCAACGTCTCCGGCCGCGGCGTGGGCATGGACGTAGTGAAGACCAACATCGAGAAGATCGGCGGCGCGGTTGACCTGCAAAGCACGCGCGGCAAAGGCACGATGCTGAAGATCAAGATCCCACTCACGCTGGCCATCATCCCCGCGCTCATCGTCACCAGCGGCGGCGAACGCTTCGCCATTCCCCAGGTGAGCCTCATCGAGCTGGTGCGCTTGGATGGCGAGCAGGCGGGGATCGAGAACATCCACGGCGCGCCGGTGTACCGGCTGCGCGGACAGCTGCTGCCACTGGTTGACCTTGACCGCGAGCTGCGCCTGGATACGCAGCGCCGGGGCGAGTCGGTGAACATTGTCGTCTTGCAGGCAGGGGACCGGCAATTCGGGCTGGTGGTCGACGAAATCAACGACACCGAAGAGATTGTGGTGAAGCCGCTCTCGAAGCAGTTGAAGTCGGTAGCTTGTTTTGCCGGCGCGACCATTATGGGCGACGGGCACGTGGCCCTGATCCTGGATGTGCTGGGGCTGGCCCAGATGGCGCGAGTGCTGTGTGAGCTGCGTGAGCAGGCGCTGGCGGAGCGGGCTGCTTCGGCCACTGAAGCCGACGCGCGCCGCGAGTCCTGGCTGCTGTTTCGCCTGGGCAAGAGCGGACGCATGGCCGTGCCGCTCTCGCTGGTCTCGCGCCTGGAGGAGTTCCCGGCGACGAAGACCGAACGCTACGCCGGCCGCGAGGTCATTCAGTACCGCGAGCAGATCATGCCGCTGATACGACTGGCGCAGGTGCTCGGCTATGGCGGGTCGGTGGACGGCGAGCTGCTGCAAGTGGTGGTGTACTCGGCCAACGGTCGCAGCGTGGGGCTGGTGGTCGACGAGATCCTCGATATCGCCGAGCAGGCCGTGGATGTCCAGCCCATGCAGGAGGCAAGGATGCTGAAGGGAGCTGCCGTCATCCAGCAGCGGGTGACCGACCTCCTGGATGTTCCCGCGCTGCTGGCCGAGCAGCGGCTGGGGGGACTGGAAGGAGCGCGGGCATGAACCAGCGTCGTCAGTTGTGTACCTTTTTTCTTCAGGAGCTGTTCTTTGGTGTGGAGGTGGAAAAGGTGCAGGAGGTCATCCGCTACCAGGAAATGACCCTTATTCCTCTGGCGCCGGAGGTGGTTGCCGGGCTGATCAACCTGCGCGGGCAGATCGTTACCGCCATCGACTTGCGCCGGCAGCTGGAGCTCGCGGCCCGCGACGCGGGACGGCTTCCCATGAACGTCGTGATCCGGCGCGACGATGGGCCCATCAGCCTTCTGGTCGACGAAATCGGCGACGTCGTCGAGGTGGAAGAAGAGTCGTTCGAAAACCCGCCGGAAACCCTGGACACGCGGCGACGCGAGTTTATACGAGGAGTTTACAAGCTGAAAGACAAGCTGCTGCTTCTGCTCGACACCGAAAAAGCTGTGGCGGTCGCGGGCGCGCACGCAGCGTAAAAAAATCTATTTCAGCACGGAGGCATGGAGGGTACGGAGTTTTGAAAGTTCTGTTAACCGCGTTATTACAGCCTCCCACGGTTATCCGCAAGATTCGTAAAACTCCGTGTCCTCCGTGCCTCCGTGGTGAACAAATTCGGGGCGAACACCAATGGTGGTGAGCCCTGACAAGGAGCAGAGATGATTCAGGCGCACACCAAGAGCAACGGAGTTCACAAGCAGCGCACGAACGGCGAAGACACGCTCGCCACCAGTGTCCTTCTTCAGCCGGATTTCGCGGCCGAACTGCACCGCGTTATGACCGCCGTACAGCGCGGCCAGGTGCATGAACGGGCGCGCCTCGACGACTTCACGGCTGAAGAGCGGCGCGTACTGGAAGAGCTCAACGATGGCCTCGATGCCCTCACCGCGCCATTGTCTTACGTATTGAAGTATCTCGCCAGCCTCAGCCAGGGAGAGATTCCCCAGAGGATTACCGCTGAGTTCCCGGGGGAGCTGGGGGCAGTCAAGGACAAGCTCAACCAGTGCAGCGAGCTGTTTGGCCTCTTGCCGGAGACGGCGGAGGCGTTAAAGAGGCTGGACCTCAACGACCACACCGTAAACATCAAGGACGGTTATCCGGGGGTCTTCGGGCAAGTTGCACAAGGCGTCAACGCTGTGCGCGACCGGATCAAGTCGGTAGTGCGCCGCTTGCAGAACGTCGCTGCCGGCGATTTCCAGCACGAACTGGCGGAGGTCCGGTCCATCGGCAGGCGCTCGGAACAAGATGCTCTCCTTCCGGCACTCCTCGACACGATGTCCACCATCACCTCGCTGACGGAACAGATGCGCCGCATGGCCGAGCAGCACGAACTCGGCGACATCGACGCCACCATCGATGCCGGCAAGTTCTGCGGGATCTACCAGGAGGTAGCCAAAGGGATCAACGATATGGTTGCCGGTCACATCGCGGTCAAGAAGAAGGCGATGGCCTGCATTGCAGAGTTCGGCAAGGGCAACCTCGATGCGCCACTGGAGAAATTTCCGGGCAAGAAGGCGTTTATCAACGACAACATCGAGCGGCTGCGCGCCACCGTGAAATCGTTCATTTCGGAGATGGAGCGTATGTCCGCAGCGCACAACGCCGGCGACATCGATGCCGCCATTCCCATCGATAAGTTCGAAGGCGCTTATCGCACCATGGCCGAGGGCGTGAACGGGATGGTGCAAGGCCACATCATGGTCAAGAAGAAGGCCATGGCGTGTATCGCCGAATTCGGCAGGGGCAACTTCGACGCGCCGCTGGAGCAATTCCCCGGCAAGAAAGCCTTCATCAATGACACTATCGAGCAGGTGCGCACGCACCTCAAAGCTCTCATCACCGACGCCAATCTGCTGGTGCAGGCGGCGCTGGAAGGTAAGCTCTCCACCCGCGCCGACGCCCAGAAGCACGGTGGCGACTTCCGCAAGATTGTGGAGGGCGTCAATGCCACCCTCGACGCCGTGGTTGGCCCGCTGCAGGACGTTAGCGCCACGCTCGACAAGCTGGCGGGCGGCGATCTCACCACGCAGGTCACCACAGAATACGCCGGCGACTTCGGCAAGCTGCGTACATCGGTAAATGCGCTGGCGACCCAGGTGCGCACGGCCATGCAGCAGATCGGGGTCAATGCCGCTGCCCTGGTGTCATCGGCGGAGGAACTTAACAAGGTCAGCCAGCAGATGAGCGCCAGCGCCGACGAGACCGCAACCCAGGCCAACGTAGTTTCTGCGGCCTCGGAGCAAGTTGCCGGCAATGTGCAGACGGTGGCGACCGGCGCCGACGAAATGGGCGCCAGCATCAAGGAAATCGCCAAGAACACGGCTGACGCCACGCGGGTGGCGACCACCGCCGTCAAATCGGCGGAGGCGACCAACGAAACCATCAGCAAGCTGGGCCAGAGCAGCGCGGAGATCGGCCAGGTGATCAAGGTCATCACGTCGATTGCGCAACAGACCAACCTGCTGGCCCTGAACGCGACCATCGAAGCCGCGCGCGCCGGCGAGGCAGGCAAGGGCTTCGCGGTCGTGGCCAACGAGGTGAAGGAACTCGCCAAGGAAACCGCCAAAGCGACCGAAGACATTAGCCGCAAGATCGAGGCCATCCAGACGGACACCAAGGGTGCGGTGGACGCCATCGGGCAAATCGGCAGCGTGATCGTGCAGATCAACGATATTCAGAACACGATTGCCAGCGCGGTCGAGGAGCAGAGCGCGACCACCAACGAGATCAGCCGCAACCTGGCGGAGGCGGCGCACGGCAGCTCGGAGATCACCAAGAACATTTCGGGGGTCGCTGAAGCGGCGCGCAGCACCACTGCGGGCGCTAACGATACGCAGAAGTCGGCGCAGGCGCTGGAGCGCATGGCGGCCGAGTTGCAAGGACTGATCGCGCAGTTCAAGTACTAGGAGAAAAAGTCATTTTCACCGCGGAAGCACGGAAAACACGGAATCCAGGAATTCAAATTCGTTCCGTGAATTCCGTGCTTCCGCGGTGAGTTCATCCGGCGTGCTTGAAAGGATCTGAGATGCGAGCCCTGGTAGTAGACGACTCTTCGGCAATGCGAGCGCTGCTGCGCATGTCGCTCAGGAAGCATGGCTTTGAAGTGAGCGAGGCGAAGCACGGTCTGGACGCACTGAGCGTGCTGGCCGTAGACAGCGGCTTCGACCTCATGCTCATTGACTGGAACATGCCGGAGATGGATGGCTTCGAACTGCTGCGCCGCATTCGTGCCGAGCCGCGTCATGACCGTACGCAGATCATGATGGTGACAACAGAAACCGGCATGGACCAGATGTCGGAAGCGCTGGCGGCGGGCGCGAACGACTACATCATGAAGCCGTTTACCTTTGATGTGGTGGCGGACAAGCTGCGGTTGCTGGGCCTATGAGCGACAAGCGCAAAACTCGGGTGCTGGTGGTCGACGACTCGGTAGTCATGCGCCGGGTGCTGTCGGAGGTGATAAGGTCCGACCCGTCATTGGAGGTCGCCGGCTACGCCGCCAACGGGCAGATTGCGCTCAACCTGCTGGAGCAGGTTGCACCCGACGTAATCACGCTGGACATCGAGATGCCGGTGATGGACGGGCTGGCGACGCTGCGTGCCTTGCGCGCCCGCCGCTCGGACGTTCCGGTCATCATGTTCAGCACGCTGACCGAGCGCGGGGCGGAGGCGACCATTGATTCGCTCGCACTGGGTGCAAGTGACTATGTCGCCAAGCCGGTCGAACTCGGCAACTATACCCTGGCTCGCGATCGCATACGCGAGGCGCTGTTGCCAAAGATCAAGGCCTTGAGCCGGGCGACCCGGGGCTTTGCCTCGCCGGCCGGCGGCAGCGCCCCACCGCGGCTGCGCACCAAGATTGCCATTGCCGGCCGGGTCGACGTAGTCGCCATCGGCTGCTCGACGGGCGGCCCTAACGCTTTGGCGCAGGTGCTGCCTGGCTTTCCGGCCGATTTCGCTGTGCCGGTGCTGATCGTGCAGCACATGCCGCCGGCCTTCACCCGTTTTCTTGCGCAGCGCCTAAGCAGCCTTTGCCCCCTGCCGGTGATGGAAGCCGCGGGGGGCGAGGTTCTGCACCCGGGCAAGATCTGGGTCGCGCCCGGGGGATTTCATCTGGCGGTCGTCGCCGATGGCGCAACCCAGAAGCTCCAGCTCTCCCAGACTCCGCCGGAGAATTCCTGCCGCCCGTCGGTCGATGTGCTGTTCCGCTCCCTGACGCCTCTGTTCTGCAATCGCGTGCTTGCCGTGGTGCTGACCGGCATGGGCCAGGACGGCCTGCGCGGTTGCGAGATGCTGGCCGATGCGGGAGCGCAGATCGTCGCGCAGGACGAGGCCAGTTCCGTGGTGTGGGGGATGCCGGGCTTTGTGGCCAAGGCGGGACTGGCGGATGCCGTTCTGCCGCTGCCTGAAATCGCCGGCCGCATTGTGGAGCGCGTGGCCGCTTTCCGGCCCGCTGCCGCAATGCGCAGGCTCGAGCCCGCAAGGACGGCATCATGAGCCTGGCCCCGCTCGACTTCGATTATCTGCGGACGCTGGTCAGGGCCCACACCGCCATCGTCATCGACTCCGGCAAGGAGTACCTGGCCGAAACCCGGTTGGCGCCGTTGGTCAACGAGCACGGCTGCGCCTCGTTGCAGGAGCTCGTGTGCCTTCTGCGGCGCGAGAAATTCAGCGGACTGCACCGCAAGGTGCTGGACGCGATGACCAACAACGAGACATGGTTCTTTCGCGACGCCAATCCCTTCGCGGCATTGACCGGGGTGGTAGTTCCAGAACTCATGAAGCGGCGGGCAGCGCGGCACGAGATCAGCATCTGGAGTGCGGCCTGCTCCAGTGGCCAGGAGCCGTACAGCATCGCCATGGCGGTACGGGAGAGCTTCGATGTGGCGGAGTGGAAGTTCTCCATCGTAGCTACCGACTTCTCCGACACCGTGCTGCAGCGTGCACGGAACGGGGTGTTCCGGCAGATGGAAATGAACCGCGGCCTGCCCGCCCGGCTGTTGACGCGTTACTTCGTGCAGCAGGGACTGCAATGGGAGCTGAAACCCGAGGTTCGCGATATGGTGAGCTTCCGGTTCCTGAACCTGGCCGAACCCTGGGGGGTCGCCGCGCCGCACTCGGACATTATTTTCCTGCGCAATGTGCTCATTTACTTCGACGTGGTGACGCGCAAGGAAATCCTGGCGAGGGTTCGCCGCGTGCTTGCGCCCGATGGATTTCTCTTCTTGGGCTGCGCCGAGACCACGTTGAATCTGGACAGCGAATTCGAGCGCGTCCAAACCGGGGGCTATACCTGCTACCGAATAAAGGAACGGTGATTGCATGTTGACAGAAATTAATAGCGCGGAGTTGACGACAATCGTGGACGACATTTTCGGCGCCATGGCGGGCATGCAGCTCGTGCCCTGCCAGACCGCTGCCGGCTTCGGGACGGGCGCCGAGTACGTGGCGTCGGCGGTGCAGATCGTGGGCGACTGGCAGGGCGCCGTGCGTTTAGATGTGAGCTTGGAACTGGCGCGCCGGGCCTGTGCCAATCTTACCGGCATGGATGCAAGCGAGCTGTCGCAGCAGGATGTACGCGACGCCGCCGGCGAACTTGCCAACATGGTGGGCGGTAGTGTCAAGGCTCTTTGCGCTCATACCTCGCGCCTGTCGCTGCCCACGGTGGCCATCGGTCGCGATTTCGAATTCAGCCTTTGTCAGGGGACCGTCATTCAGGAGCTATCGTTTTCGCACGCCAGTGGCTCGCTGAAGGTTAGCGTGATCGAAAAACAGGAGACGGTACAAAAGGCGTAGTCGCAGAGCTCGACATTGTGACCTAAGTCATAGCCGCATGTGACGGCAACGGATAGCCTCGATGCATGAGCAGTTGTCCGGCAGCGATCGAAGAACAGCCCGACCCGAGCCCCGTGATCGAAGCTGTCCCTCGTAAGGAGGTCAAGAAACTTGCTCGTCGCCGCGATCGCGATTACTCGCAACGCCTGCGGCTGGCGGTGCAGCTCGGGTTTCTCCTGCTTAACCTCTGCATCGGCCTTCAGTTCTACTTCTGGGTGCGATGGGCCGAAAGCCTGGGCCAGACACGGGCCGTAGCGCGGCCGGCCGGGGTTGAGGGCTGGCTGCCGATCGAGGGCTTGATGCAGCTCAAGTGCGCGCTGCTGAGCCGCCAACTGCCCGCTGTGCAT
Source organism: uncultured Acidobacteriaceae bacterium (assembly GCA_963747045.1). Lineage (GTDB taxonomy): Bacteria > Acidobacteriota > Terriglobia > Terriglobales > Acidobacteriaceae > Bog-257. The sequence goes on from CAVVDN010000035.1 coordinate 27,854, forward strand.
CCCGCGGGCTTTTTCCTCATCCTTGCTTTTCTGCTGATCTCGTTCTTGCTGCGCAAGTCGTTCTGCAGCTGGCTGTGTCCGGTGGGCACGGTCTCGGAATATTTATGGAAGCTGGGACGATATACCTTTCGGCGTAACTTCTCGTTGCCGCGTTGGCTAGACATCCCACTGCGTGGGACAAAGTATCTGCTGCTCGGCTTCTTTGGATATGCAGTTGCGACCATGTCGGCGCCCGCAATTGTCTCATTCCTGAACGAGCCGTACGCCTTGATCGTCGACGTCCGTATGCTGAATTTCTTCCGCTATCTCGGGGGGGCAGCGGCGTTGACCCTCCTGGCTCTCATCGTTGCTTCCATCTTCGTGCAGAACTTCTGGTGTCGCTACGCGTGTCCATATGGAGCGCTGCTGGGGCTGGTTTCGATCTTCAGCCCGACGCGGATTTGGCGTAACGAGCAGACCTGCATCGATTGCGGGAAGTGCGCCAAGGCGTGCCCGTCGAGCTTACCGGTCGATAAGCTGGTCCAGATTCGCTCCGCCGAATGCACCGGATGCCTCGAATGTGTCGCAGTCTGCCCGGCGCAAGACGCGCTCGCGTTGGTGACCGCGGTCCCGCGAACGAGAACCGTTCCGGCATGGGCGATTGCGGCAGTCATTGCGCTTGTGTTCTTCGGACTTACCGGCTACGCCAAGCTGACGGGCCATTGGAATACGACGCTGCCGCAACAGTTGTACTTCGAACTGGTGTCGCACGCCAGCGAAGCCGCCCACCCATAGAGGTTGCGGGAACGTGAGACTTCGGAGCTTCAAGTAGAAACGGGGCCAGGCTGGCCCCGGTTGGCTGCTCACAAGAGAACGTTATCCCTGCGTGGCGGCGCGCGCCTGCATCATCTTCACGAACTCGGCCATGCGCTTCTGCTGCCGCGTCAGCCGCTCGCGTCCTTCCGGCGTGCCTTCCACCGCTTTCTCCACGTTCTGCATAAACTCCGGCGTGCCTAGCTTCTCGCGTACGGCCTTCACGTACGGTTGAACTTTGGCGTAGACGAAAATCATCTCACCCAGCGTATCCTGTGCCAGGGCGGCGTTGATGGTCCCGTGGTTGACTAGCGCCGCGACCATCTCCCAGTAGCTGAGCACCTGGCGCAGGTAGGCATTCTCCTTCTTCTCGAACGCGAAGAACATCGCCAGCATTTCGTCGGGAGACGCTGGGTTGAAGCTGGCGAAAAAGTTGCGCGCCTCGCGCATGACCGGTTCGCGGCGCAGATCGTAGAGCTTCAAAATGAGTTCGGCATCATGATGGGTGGCTTGTGACATGTATCCTCCTGGGCAGAGTGAAGGTTATTAGGGCCGCCCAGATGACGGCCCTTCAATGTTGATTGTGCAATCGATTGACGGAAGTTAGGCTTTGACGCAGTCGGCCATTTTAGCGAAGGCTTCCTTGGCACGGCGCTCCATCTCATCGGGAGCGACGTCTTCGACGTGCTGGCCGAGCGCCCAGCGATGCCCGAAAGGATCGGTGATCTGGCCGTAGCGATCGCCCCAGAACTGGTTGGAGAGCGGCATCTGGACCTGGGCACCGGCGGCAACAGCCTGATTGAAGAGGCTGTCGACATCTTCCTTGACATACAAGTTGATCACGACGGGGCTACCCCCAAGCGTCTTGGGAGAGCTGCACCAGCCGGGGAACTCATCGGCGAGCATCAGGCGCGCGCCGCCGATGATGACCTCGGCGTGCATCACCTTACCGTCAGGCGTCTTGTGAATACCCGCAATCTCGCCGCCGAAGGCATCGCGATAGAACTCGGCCGCCTTGACGCCGTCATCGACGACCAGGTGCGCAAGGATCGTCGCATCTTTTAGTTTTCCTGCCATATCTCACCCCTCTTTTTGGATTTCAGCCGGCGTAGGATTGCCGGGCTAATTGGGCCTTGCAATCTGACTATTGCAATCTGACTATTATGCTACGGCCTCGGGTTTGATTTCCCGCGAATAGTCACATTTAACCGTGCTTTCATCCCCTGCCTTTTTCTTGCCGCGCTTCTTGGGCTCCTCTGGCTCGCTGCGCTTGTTATTGGGACAGACGATGAAAGTACCTGACTTGAGGGTCTTCTCCAGCAGGTAAGGGCTGCCACACTCAGGACAGGTTTCCGCCACCGGTTTATAGGCCGACGTGAACTTGCACTTGGGATAATTTGAACAACCGTAGAAGATGTTGCCGCGGCGGGCTTTCTTTTCGGCCAGGTCGCCCGTTTTGCAGTCCGGACATTTCATTCCAATGTAGTTCTGCTTCACCCACTTGCATTCCGGGTAGCCGCTGCACGAGATGAACTCGCCGTAGCGTCCATGGCGCAACAGCAGATTGCGCCCGCACTGCGGACATTTTTCTTCCAGCGGAATGTCGGGGATCTTCTTCCCCTGATCGAGCCGCCGCGTGGTTTTGCAATCGGGATATCCCGTGCACGCCATGAATTGCCCGAAACGTCCGCGCTTGAGCACCATCGGACGGCCGCAGTTTTCGCAGTACTCTTCCTGCGTCGTCTCCTGCACGTCGGCCGAATCGAGATCGGGCAGGTCAATAGGATTTTCCTTGGTAAAGGTGCAGCTGTTGGGGTCGGTCTTGTCGTATGCGCTGCACGCGTAAAACGAGCCGTGCTTGCCCCACTTGATGACCAGCGGAGAGCCGCACCGCTCGCACTTCTCGTCGGTGGGTTTCTCCATGCGCTTGACGTTCTCCATATGCTTTTCGGCATAGCGGAGTTCCTTCTCGAACTTCTTGTAGAACTCGGCCAGCGCGTCGGTCCAACGCTCCTTGCCGTCTTCGATCTCGTCGAGCTCTTCTTCCAGCCGGGCAGTGTATTGCGGATCGAAGATGTCCTTGAAGTTCGCGACCAGCAGGTCAGTCACCACGAAGCCGATCTCGGTCGGGATGAACTTGCCGCCGACCTTCTGCACGTACTGGCGCTCCTGGATGGTGCTGATGATCGCCGAGTACGTTGACGGGCGGCCGATGCCCTTCTCTTCCAGCTCTTTCACCAGGGACGCCTCGTTGAAGCGCGGCGGCGGTTCGGTAAAGTGCTGCTCGGGTTTCAGTCCTTTCAACGTGAGCTTCTGCCCCTCCACCAGCTCGGGCAACTTGTGCTTGAGCGCCTCATCTTCTTCGTCCTTTATATCCTTCGACTCCTCATAGACTTTGAGAAAGCCCTCGAATTTTAAAACGGAGCCAGTGACGCGGAAGCGATAGCTCGTAGCTCCGCTCTTCGCATCGATGTCAACGGTCGTCTGGTCGAAGACCGCGGGGTTCATCTGCGACGCAACGAAACGCTGCCAGATGAGCTTATAAACTTTGTACTCATCTTCCTGGAGATACTGCTTTACGTCGTCGGGATGGCGCGCGACGGAGGTCGGTCGGATCGCCTCGTGCGCCTCCTGAGCGGTTTTCTTTGACTTATATGTGTTCGGCGCCTCGGGTAAGAACTGCGGCCCGAAGTCTTTGCCGATCAGCTCGCGAACTTCGACCAGCGCATCGTTCGAGACTTGCGGCGAGTCGGTACGCATATACGTGATGAGTCCGACGGTACCTTCTTCGCCGAGATCGATGCCTTCATACAGGCGCTGCGCGATCATCATCGCGCGCTTCACGCTGAAGCGCAGCTTGCGCGAGGCGTCCTGCTGAAATTTGCTGGTGGTGAACGGTGCGGCCGGGCTGCGGCGGCGCTCGCGTTTGTCGACGGAGCGGACCGCCCAGTCGGCTTTCTCAACCGCCGCAGTGATCTTCTTGGCTTCTTCTTCGTTAGGGATCGGCGTCTTCTCATCGCCAATGCCGATGAAGCGCGCGTCGAATGCCGGTGGCTTCTGGCCCTGCAGATGCGCGTCGATCGTCCAGTATTCCTCTTTGACGAAAGCCTTGATCTCGCGCTCGCGCTCGACGATCAGGCGTAAAGCCACCGTCTGAACGCGCCCCGCGGACAGGCCGCGGCGCACCTTGTCCCACAACAGTGGCGAAATCTGATAGCCGACAAGCCGGTCGAGGACGCGGCGAGTCTGCTGCGCGTCCACCAGGTCGGTGTCGATTTTGCGCGGATGCTGGAAGGCTTCCTGCACGGCGCGCTTGGTGATCTCGTTGAAGGTGACGCGGTGAATGGCGATCGGGTTCTTCTTCTTTTTCTTACCATCGACGCGGTCGCCCCCGAGCTCCTCGGCCAGGTGGGCGGCAATCGCCTCGCCTTCACGGTCCGGGTCGGGCGCCAGATAGATGGCATCGGCGGTCTTTGCCAGCTTCTTCAGCTTGGCAACAACCTTCTCTTTGCCGGGGATGACGACGTACTCGGTCTCGAAATCATTATCGAGATCGACGCCCAGAGACTTCTTGGGTAGATCTTTAATATGGCCGAGCGAGGCTTCAACCTCGTAGCCCGAGCCTAAGTATTTTTGGATCGTCTTCGCCTTGGCAGGCGACTCGACGATGACTAAGCCTTTTGCCAATGGGACCTCAATATTGCGGGATTACAGTTTATGAAGCTAGCACGGGCGACGAGCGGCGGCAAAACGACGATGGACTCCAGCCCTCAGTTTTCAGCCCTCAGCTCTCGGCTAACCCTCTACGTAGCAGCGACTTGCTCCAAAGAACGAGCATCCCGCTGTACTCGCCTGAGCAACCCATGCAACCTTCGCTTTACTTCAAGTAGCTTCGCGCTCACCGTGTCCTTCACCTACATCGTTTTCACGTAATACTTCGCGGGAAGTGCTCGTATCCGGCCGCTTAGTTCCAGCTCGAACAAGGCCTCAAAAATCTCGGAAGAGGACAAATATGCATTCAAGCGTTCGACGATCTGATCGATGTGGGTAGACTCGTCAACCTTTAATAGTGACAGAACTCGTTTTTCGCTTGGCGGCAACTGCGCCCCGTCGAACAGTGATGCTGCAGCCTGCTTGGTCGATGCAGACTGCTCGGGAGGAGTCAAAGCCAGGCGCACATCGGTGGGCAGCTCTTCCCAGACGTCTTCCCAGGTTGCGACCAGCTTAGCCCCCTGTTTTATCAATGTGTTAGGGCCCCAGGAGGTCTTGTTGGTGACGTTGCCGGGAACGGCGAACACCTCGCGGCCCTGCTCCAGGGCGCAGCGGGCAGTTACGCGAGTCCCACTGTATTCGGCGGCTTCAATGACCAGGACGCCAAGTGAAATCCCGCTGATAATGCGGTTGCGTACGGGAAAATTCTGGGGCGCCGGGAAGGTTCCGAGTGGAAACTCGGTGATGATAGCTCCGCCGGATTCCAGGATCTGGTCAGCGATTTTGCGGTTTTCCTTGGGATAGACCTCATCGATGCCCGTTCCCCAAACCGCCACGGTTCTGCCGTGGGCATTGAGGGCGCCCCGGTGCGCGGCGGTATCAACGCCGCGCGCCATCCCACTAAATATGATGAGCCCACGCGCCGCCAGGTCGCAGGCCAGTCGTTCCGCCATGCTCACGCCGTAGGGCGTCGGATGCCGGGTACCCACGACGGAAACCCCCGGGCTATCAATGACTTCCCCGTTGCCCTTGAGATACAGCGCCAGCGGCGGATCGTAGATTTCGAGCAGGCGTTTCGGGTACTCCGCGTCGCCGCGAACGATGACTGAAACGCCCTGTTCGCGGGCGTGATCGTATTCCTCGGAAGCAAGCTCCAGTGATTTGCCGAGCGCGATGCTTTGGGCGGCTGCCGCCGGCAGTCCGGCTGCCTCAAGCTCGGTGAGAGACGCGTTGAACAGGCGGCCGACTTCGCCGAACTGATCGATCAGCTTGCGCGCTCGACCAGCGCCGACTCCAGGCGTCAGCAACAGCGCCAGCCATTGCAATTTGTGAGTGAGAGCGTAGTCTTCGCTGCGGACCGGCGCCTCGAGGTCCATTAGGAGCTCCTGGTCCGCCTGGGTCCGGACGTTGCGCAGAGTAACCGGTTGGGAAGTTACCGTCAAGGACGGCCATCACAGGCCCGACTGACGACACGTTTTTGCTAGACTCAAAGATTCATGTCCGGCTTGCGCCTTTCTGCCATTTCCTTCCTTAACACCGCTCCGCTGATGTGGGATTTCGAACATGGAGACGCGGGCCAGCACTTCGAAATCCAGTACACGGTTCCGTCGGCCTGCGCGGCTGCACTGGCCGCTAACCAGGCCGATATCGGAATCATCCCGGCGTTCACCTATGCCGAGATTCCTGGGCTGAGCATCATTCCCGACATTGCCATTGCCTCGAAAGATGAGGTGCGCTCGATTCTGCTGGTCAGCAAGAAGAGCATCGCAGAGGTGCGAACGGTCGCGGCCGACACCTCATCGCGAACCTCGGTCGCGTTGCTACAAGTGCTCTTCGCCAAATTTCTGGGCGGAGCGCGCGAGCTCCACCCGCGCCCACCGCAGCTCTCCGAAATGCTGCGCGAGCATGATGCTGCTTTGCTGATCGGCGACGCGGCTTTACAGGTGCCCGAAGATGCCGGCTATCGCACCTACGACCTCGCTCATCTGTGGCATCAGTTCACGGGTAAGGCGTTCGTGTTCGCCTTCTGGGCGATTCGGCAGGATTCGCTCACTCGCAAACCGGCCGAATTGGATTTGACTCGGCTCTTTCAGCAGTCACGCGAGCATGGGTTGCAACCGGCCAACATCGAAATCATCGCGCAGGAGTGGTCGCCGAGGCTCGGCATCCGTCGCGACGTGATTCGGCAGTATCTCAGCGTCAACATCCACTACGACCTCGACGCGCAAAGCTGTGACGGGCTCGCACTCTTCTTCGAGTTGTCGAAAGAGATCGGGCTGATCTCCTCGGTCCCGAAGCTGAATTTCCTCGCGGCCAAATAAAGGCGGATCAACTTACTGTTTCCGCGCTGTAGCGAGCGATGAGTCCGGTGCGGACTGCATATCGATACACGCGGGCGAAGAACCAGCAGGCGAGCAGGATGTAGATGGCGGCCAGCCCTACACCAACGACAAGTCCGCGCACGGAAAATGTCCTGCCCTGAACAATCGCGCGCATATCCTCGAACACATAAGAGGGCGGGAGAATACGTGCGACATACTGCATCCAGCGCGGCAGAGTCGCCACTGGATAGAAGACTCCGGCAAAGGGCGAGATGATGGCGGGTATTGGCCAGACGAACCATTCGGCTGGGGGTCCCAGCCGAAGTACTGCGGAAGCCCCCAAAATTCCGAGTGCGATGCCGCACATGAACAGAACCAGAAAAAACGGCACGAGCATCAGGCCGTAGACGAAAAACGATAGCCCGAAGAGTCCAGTCGCCAACGCCACCATCACAACTAACCCAAAGGAACTTGTGGCCATGCTGGATAGTACGAGCCCGCTCAGGTACTCGGATATGCGCAGCGGTGTAGCGAAAATGTTCAAGAAATTACGCGACCACACATCTTCGAAGAATGCCATGGTCACGCCATGCATCACGCGGGTGAGGAAGTCCCAGAGCAGGACAGCGCCCAGCAGCGACGGCACGAATCGAAAGCGCGAATCGGTGATGGCGTTGAGGTACCTGGTGATGAATCCCCAGAGCACAATATCGATGCCGGCCCAGACAAACAGCGGCAGAACCCGCGAGAAACTTCCCCGGATCAGGTAAAACTGGCGCAGCACAACAGCGGATGTGCGCGTGAAATTCATCGGGCCTCCAGTGTCAGAGGTTCGCGCGCCACGCTGATGAACAGCTCTTCCAGGTTCGGTTTGCCGTGTTCCGCGGGAAGAGCCTTCGGGTCGCCATCCAGCAGAATTCGCCCGCGAGAAAGGAACAACACGCGATTGCAGACTTCTTCCACCTCGCTCATGTTATGTGAGGTCCACAGCACACCCGCCTTGCTGCGAGCCACAAAGTCGATGATCTTGTCGCGCACGTCGCGCGCCACCGCGGGATCGAGCGAAGCTGTAGGTTCGTCGAGCAACAGAAGCTGCGGCGAATTCAGCATTGCTTTCGCGAGTGATGCCCGGGTCTGCTCGCCCGACGACAACACGCCGTACTTCACGTTGCGGAAGCGCTGCAAATCGAAGTGCTGAAGAAGTGCGGTGATTCGCCCGGTGAGATTCTCCACGCCGTAGAGCCGTCCGAAGATGCGCAGGTTCTGTTCGACCGTCAGATTGCCCGGCAACGGTGCGTAGATGGCGGCGAAATTGGTGCGCTCCAGGGCTTGCGAGCGGTGGCTCGCGAGGTCGATGCCTTCGACCGCAATTTCTCCGGTGTCCGGCGACAGGACACCGAGGACCATGCTGATCGTGGTTGTTTTGCCCGCGCCGTTCGGCCCCAGGAGGCCGACAATCTCGTTGTGCCGGACTTCAAATGAGATGCCGTCGACGGCGATCGTCTCTCCATATGCCTTGCACAGTCGCCTGACGGATAAGGCATTCGGCATCAAGCTATCTTACAAGCGAAGTACAGCGCTGGAAGACTTGCTGGAATCACCGCGCGGCGAGGCTCTCGTTTGGTCGGCGCGGTGATAGCGAAGGACCAATCGAAAACGTGTTGCCCTGGCCTAGCGCCGCTGAGGCGCGTAAGACAACAGCTATTATAGATAGTGAAGCGGGATCAACAGGTGGGGTCTGCGGAAGGCGTGCGAAGGGGAAGATGGCGACTATTCACACTAAGAAACGTAGCTTTGCCGTCGAACCGTTCCAGCCGAGGCGCTTCGTTACCGGGGGGCATGCGCAAACCATCGTCGGCAATTTTCTTCCGCGGCAGAATCTGCTGCCCGCCCCCGAAGAGCGGCTCTTTAGCGTAGAACCTGATGTCCAGGTGCTCTGCCATTGTCATTGGCAGGTCGAGCGGCAGACGGCGATGACACTTATCATCGTGCACGGGCTCGAAGGCTCCAGCGAATCGCGGTACGTCATCGGCACAGGCAGCAAGGCCTGGAGCGCCGGAATGAATGTCGTCCGTATGAACATGCGCAACTGTGGCGACACCGAGCATCTTGGCCCTACGTTATACAACTCCAGCATGTCCGGCGACGTGGGCGCGATTACGCGAACACTCGTCGGCGATGATGGATTGCAAAAGCTCGCTTTCGTGGGGTATTCCATGGGCGGCAATCTTGTCCTGAAGCTGCTTGGCGAATGGGGCCGGCAGGCGCCGCCGCAGGTCATCGCTGCAGTCGGTGTCTCTCCGGTGATGGATCTCTCACCTTCGGCCGACGCGCTGCACAGCCCAGCCAATCGCGTTTATGAGTGGAAGTTTCTTCGCGGACTGCGACGGCGCGTGTTGCGGAAAGCTGCGTTGTATCCGGAGCGATATAACATCGGAGCGCGCGACATGGGCTCGGTGCGCAGCTTACGTGATTTTGACGACTACGTCACGGCGCCCTACAGCGGTTTCCTCGACGCCCAGGACTACTACACGCGGGCCGCCTCCGCGAATGTGTTGGACCATATATCCGTCCCCACCCTGGTACTGCACGCGGAAGATGACCCTTTCATTCGCGTGCTTCCGGAGACGCGCCAGAAGCTGCAACGGAATCCAAACATCACCTTTGTGGAAACCAGGCACGGTGGACATTGCGCCTTTCTTGCCAATCCGAATGGATATGACGGGCGCTGGGCCGAGCGCCAGGCCATCGCCTTTATTCAAAGTCACGATCAACCTGCTTAAATGTTCGAAGCTGGTGCGAATGCGCCAGCAACTCTCGATGATTTTGTTTGCTTATTTTGCGAATTGAGATAGAATTCCCCGCACCTCATCGTTAGGCTCTAGTTACCGCAACTGTTATCTCTCCGTAGCAAGCAAGAGTTAATCGAGGATGACCCTATGATTCCGCAACAGGCACGCGAAGCGTCAACCAGCACGATGGATCAGCTGGCTATCAACACTATTCGCACACTGTCCATCGACGGCGTGCAGAAGGCCAACTCGGGACATCCCGGCACGCCACTCGGAGCAGCTCCAACCGCGTACGCGGTGTGGCAGCACGCCTTGCGCTACGATCCGCAGAATCCATGGTGGCCGAACCGCGACCGCTTCGTGCTTTCCGCCGGACACGCGTCGATGCTGTTGTACTCGCTGATTTATCTCACCGGAATTAAGGCGGCGAACGCGAGCTACAAAGGCGTTGATCGCGAGGCTGTGACCCTCGACGACCTAAAGAGCTTCCGCCAGCAGGGCAGTCGCTGTCCCGGACATCCGGAATACGGTTGGACCACGGGCGTGGAAGCGACCACGGGTCCGCTGGGACAGGGCCTTGCCTGCAGCGTCGGAATGGCGCTGGCGGGAAAATGGCTCGCTGCGACCTACAACCGGCCAGAGTTCGAACTCTTCGACTTCAATGTCTATGCGCTTTGTGGCGATGGCTGCCTGATGGAAGGCGTTTCCAGCGAGGCGGCATCTCTGGCGGCACACTTGAAGCTGTCGAATCTCTGCTGGATCTACGATTCCAACCGGGTCACGATCGAAGGACACACCGACCTGGCGTTCACCGAAGATGTCGCCGCGCGTTTTATGGGGTACGGTTGGGAGGTCACGCGAGTCAGCGACCCCAACGATGTCGAGCACGTGGATCGCGCGCTGGGACGCTTCAAGGCCAGCGATCGGCCCACACTGATCATCGTGCACAGCCACATCGGATACGGCGCGCCGCACAAGCAAGACACCTCCGCGGCCCATGGCGAGCCGCTTGGTCCGGAAGAAGTGCGGCTCACCAAGGAGTTCTTCGGTTTTTCGCCGGATGAGTCGTTCGTCGTTCCGCCCGGGGTTCGCGAGCATTTTGCCGGCGGTATGGGCGCGCGCGGCGCAACGTTGCGGAAAGAATGGGACGGGATGTTCGCGCGCTACCAGGCGCAATATCCCGATCTGGCCGACAACCTTCAGCGCATGCACAGCCGCGATCTTCCTGCCGGCTGGGAAAAATCGCTGCCAACATTTGCGGCAAGCGCCAGCGGCATGTCGACGCGCGACGCGTCCGGTAAAGTGCTGAACGCGGTTGCGCAACAGGTGCCGTGGTTGCTCGGTGGTGCCGCCGACCTGTATCCGAGCACAAAAACGCGGCTGGAGTTCGAGTTCGCCGGTGATTTCCAGGCCAACAGCCTGGGAGATTACAAGGGCCGCAACTTCCACTTCGGCATCCGCGAGCATGCCATGATTGCCATCGTGAATGGCATGGTGCTGACCGGTTTGCGCGCGTTCGGCTCGGGTTTCCTGATCTTCACCGACTACGCGCGCGGTGCCATCCGGCTTTCGTCGCTGATGGAAATCCCTGCGCTGCACATCTGGACACACGACACCATCAGCCTCGGTGAAGATGGTCCGACCCATCAGCCCATCGAACAACTGGTTTCGCTGCGCGCTATTCCGGGGATGATGGTGATCCGTCCGGCGGACGCGAACGAAATGGTGGAAGCCTATCGCATGGCGCTGTCGTCGAAGGACCGTCCGTACGCCATCGCCTGCAGCCGGCAGGCCCTGCCCATTTATGACCGGACGAAGTTCGCTGCGGCCAGCGGAACAGCCAAGGGCGGATACATCATGGTCGACGCTGCCGATGGCAAGCCGGACGTCATTCTGATCGGTTGCGGCAGCGAAGTGGCGCTTTGCGTCAAGGCAGCGGAGCAACTGACGGCCGGAGGCGTAAAGGTGCGCGTGGTCAGCATGCCGTCGTGGCCGCTGTTCGAAACCCAGGACCAGGCTTACCGCGACAGCGTGCTGCCGCCGTCGATCGGCGCTCGCGTGACGATCGAAGAGGCGTCACCGATCGGCTGGGAGCGCTATGCCGGACGTTACGGCGTTGTGCTCGGCATGAGCACCTTCGGCGAGTCGGCGCCGATGAAAGTCGTGATGGAGCACTTCGGCTTCACGGTAGAGCATGTTGTGGCGGCGGCCAAGCAGGCGATGGATCAGGCAAAAGGCAATTAGTACCTGATTTGGGGTAGGCTACAACCCACGTAAACGGGGACAACAATGTCAAACGGAATGTCGGATGCTTTCGTATTCTTCGGCGCCACGGGCGATCTGGCCTACAAACAAATCTTTCCCTCGCTACAAGATCTGATTCGTGACGAAGGGTTCAACGTCCCCATCATCGGCGTAGCCAAGGCAGGGTGGACGCTGGATCAACTCAAGGAACGCGCCAAGGACAGCCTGGAACAACATGGCGGTCTGGAGCAGGCGGCGTTCGAGAAGATGAGCAGCCTGCTGCATTACGTTGATGGGGACTACGCCGATCCTGCAACCTTCACCGAACTGCGCAAGCAACTGGGCAAGTCACAGGCGCCGTTGCACTATCTGGCTGTGCCGCCCAGCCTGTTCGGAACCGTGGCGCAGGGTCTGCAGAAAGCCGGCTGCGCGAATAATGCGCGAGTGGTGATCGAAAAGCCTTTTGGCCATGATCTGAAGTCCGCTCTCGAGCTCAACCGCACATTGCACAAGGTCTTTCCCGAAGAAAACATTTACCGCATCGATCACTATCTGGGCAAAGAACCGGTTCAGAACATCGTTTACACCCGTTTTGCCAACCCGATCTTCGAGCCCATCTGGAACCGCGATCACGTTCGCTGCATTCAGCTCACGATGGCGGAAAACTTTGGCGTGAGCGACCGGGGCAAGTTCTACGACGAGACCGGCGCACTGCGCGACGTGGTGCAGAATCACATGCTTCAGGTGCTGGCCAACCTCACCATGGATCCGCCGACCGGTGAAGATCACGAAGCCGATCGCGACTCCAAGGCAGCACTGTTGAAAGCAGTCCGGCCGCTTGGACCCAACGATGTGGTGCGCGGTCAATACAACGGCTACAGGGAGGTCCCGGGCGTCGCTCCTGGTTCGACCGTCGAGACCTTTATCGCCGTCAAGCTGTACATCGATAGCTGGCGCTGGGCCGGCGTTCCGATCTACATTCGCGCCGGCAAGTGCATGCCGCTGACCTGCATGGAAGCCATCGTGGAGTTCAAGCGCCCACCGCGCGAGACCTATCACGAGCTGGTGCCGTTGCGCTCTTCGCACATGCGCCTGCGCGTCAGCCCGGACATTTGCATAGGGTTGGGAGTGCGCGTGAAGGTGCCCGGCGAGCGCATGGCCGGCCAGGACGTGGAGCTGCTTTTGAAGAGCCATGCGACCAACGAGATGCCGCCGTATCAGCGCCTGCTGGGCGATGCCATGCACGGCAACGGTGAGCTGTTTGCGCGTCAGGACCTGGTGGAGGCGCAGTGGCGCGTCGTCCAGCCCATTCTCGATAACGTGACACCGGCGTATGGCTACGAGCCCGGCACCTGGGGCCCGGATGAATCGAACCAGCTCATCGGCGGCGATGGTCCGTGGATCGAGCCCAAGCCGGCGCAGGACGAAACCAAATACCAGGCTGCGGCACACTAGATGAGCCCAAAGCAAGCAGCACGATCGCAAAGCGGGAAATCCAGCGCGTCATCGGGAGCAGCAGAGCGCGAGCTGGTTTTCCTCTTCGACGTCGACAACACGCTGTTCGACAACGATCGCATGTCCAACGATCTGTTCGGGCACATTGGGCGACACTTCGGATCGGCGGCGCGGCAACGCTATCTGGAGATTTACGAGGAGCTGCGCAAAGAGATGGGTTATGCCGATTACCTCGGTGCTCTCGAGCGTTACCGCCTGGAGAAAATGCATGACCCGCGCTTTCTGAGCGTCTCGAATTGGCTGATCGATTATCCCTTCCCCAAGCACGTCTTTCCCGGCGCTCTCAATGTGGTCGATCAATGCCGGCGGTGGGGCAAGGCCGCGATCCTGTCCGATGGCGACGCCGTCTTCCAGCCGCGGAAGGTGCAACAAACCGGGTTATGGCGCGCCTTTGGCGGAAATGTGCTGATCTTTATCCACAAAGAACGCGAGCTGGATTGGGTGGAGAAGTTCTATCCCTCGAAGCACTACGTCATGGTGGACGACAAGCTGCGGCTCTTGCAGGCCATCAAGGACACTTGGAAAGACCGCGTTACCACAGTGTTCGTGCAGCAGGGTCATTACGCCGCCGATAAAACGGCGAACGCCAAGTACTCACCCGCGGATTTCAGCATTCGTCGCATTGCCGACATGCTGCATATGAAGAAAACGGATTTTCTGCCGATGAAGCAAGCCGCATCTCAAGGGGCATAAAACGAATCTTTAAGGTATGAGCGGAACTAATATGAAAGCCACACAGCAGCTGCACAACCTAGGCCAAAGTCTCTGGCTGGACAACATCACGCGCCAGATACTCGACAACGGTACTCTTAAACGCTATATCGACGAATTGTCCGTCACCGGACTGACGTCAAATCCGACTATTTTCGATCACGCGATGAGCAAGAGCGACGCCTACGACGACGATATGGCGCGCCTGCTGTCGAGCGGAAGGTCCACCGAAGACGCATTCTTCGAGATGGCCATCGACGATCTGCGCCGCGCAGCCGACTTGTTCGCTCCTGTTCACCAAAGCACGGCAACGGTGGATGGCTGGGTGTCGCTCGAGGTTTCGCCGCTGCTGGCCTATGACGCCAAGACAACGGTCGAAGTCGCGAAGAAGCTGCACAAGCAGGCGGCGCGGCCGAACTTGCTGATCAAAATTCCGGGAACACCGGAAGGAAGGTTCGCCATCGAGGAAGCCATCTTCGCCGGCGTCTCGGTAAATGTCACGTTGCTGTTCGATCGCAATCACTACATGGGCGCAGCCGATGCTTACATGCGCGGCCTGGAACGGCGCGTGGAAGCCGGACTCAGCCCCGACGTGCGTTCGGTGGCTTCGCTGTTCATCAGCCGCTGGGACAAGTCGACCATGGACAAGGTTCCTGCCGAACTCCGCAACAAGCTGGGTCCCGCGATCGGGCTGCAGGCGTATAAAGCCTATCGCGATGTGCTGGAATCGGAGCGGTGGCAGCGGCTGGAAAACCTGGGTGCGCGGCCGCAGCGGTTGCTCTTCGCCAGCACCGGAACGAAGGATCCGAAGGCCTCGGACGTGATGTACATCGGCCAGTTCGCCGCGCCCAACACCATCGACACCATGCCGGAGGAGACGCTGCTCGCATTTGCGGACCACGGCAAGGTTGAGCAGGCGGTTCCACGCGATGGCGGCGATTGCGAGCAGCTTCTGATGGCCTTCACCCGCGCGGGAATTGACATCACGAAGCTGGCGGCCGATTTGCAGTCCGATGGCGCAAAGTCGTTCGTCGATTCCTGGAAGGACTTGCTCGAATCGATTGAAAGCAAGAGCAAGGCGCTGAAATAGGTCAAGCCGCGAAGCGGCGGCATGAATTTAGGCGGGGGCGGAAGCCCCCGCACGCGCGAGAAATGCGACGCGAGCCGCGAGAGCGGCGATACGTGCAGGGGGGCTAAAGCCCGACTCTTCCCCTGCGCTTTTTGGCATGACTAAAGTCGTGCACTGATACAAAGCAATAATTCGCCGACTTTTTAGTTAAAGGAGCACACATGCCGGAAGCGAAGATGACCACGCAGCGCCCCATCGACACGCCCGCCTGGAAAGACCTTCAGCAGCATTACGAAAAGATCAAGAACATTCATCTCCGGCAGATGTTCGCGGATGATCCTCAGCGGGGCACACGTTTCACCGCCGAAGGCGCGGGACTGTACCTGGATTACTCCAAGAACCGCATCTCGGACGAGACCATGAAGCTGCTGGTGCAGCTCGCTCGCGAGCGTGGAGTGGAAGCGCGCCGCGATGCTATGTTCCGCGGAGAGAAAATCAACATCACCGAAAACCGTGCCGTGCTGCACGTCGCCCTGCGTGCTCCGCGCGGGACGAAGATCGAGGTCGACGGCAAGGACGTCGTAGCGGATGTGCACGAAGTCCTCGACCGCATGGCAAAGTTCTCCGAGCGCGTGCGCAGCGGCGAATGGAAAGGCCACACCGGCAAGCGGATTAAGAACGTCATCAATATCGGCATTGGCGGCTCGTATCTTGGCCCGGAGATGGCCTATATCGCGCTGCGCGACTTCACGGATCCGGCGATGAGTTTCCGTTTCGTTGCCAATGTCGATGGCGCTGCGTTCTATGACGCAACCCACAACATCGATCCCGCCGAGACGCTTTTCGTTCTGTCTTCGAAGACCTTTACCACTCTGGAGACGATGACCAACGCGGCCACAGCTCGCAAGTGGATCGTGGATGCGCTCAGAACCGAAGATGCGGTCGCGAAACACTTCGTCGCCGTTTCTACCAATGCCGAGGGCGTGGCGAAGTTTGGCATCGACACGGCCAACATGTTCGGCTTCTGGGATTGGGTTGGCGGCCGATACTCCATGGATTCGGCCATCGGCTTGTCGACCATGATCGCGGTCGGGCCTAAGGGCTTCGAAGAGCTGTTGGCCGGCTTCCACGACATAGACGAGCACTTCCGCACCACACCGCTGGAGAAAAACCTGCCCGCGCTGATGGGACTGCTGACCGTTTGGTACAACAACTTCTTCGGCGCGCAGACGGTGGGCGTCATGCCTTACTCCGACAACATGAAACGCTTTCCGGCGTACCTGCAGCAGTTGCAGATGGAGAGCAACGGCAAGCACGTCGATCTCGAAGCGAATCACGTTGACTGGCAAACCGGGCCGATCATCTGGGGCGAGCCCGGGACCGATGGACAGCACTCGTTCTATCAGCTGATCCATCAAGGAACGAAGCTGATCCCGTGCGACTTCATCGCTTTCTGTCAGCCCTTGAGCCCCATCAAGAGCCAGCACGATTTGCTGATGGCGAATGTTTTCGCGCAAGCGGAAGCGCTGGCCTTCGGCAAGACAGCCGAAGAGCTCAAGGCGGAAGGCTCACCGGATTTCCAGACTCCCTTCCGGGTTTGCGAGGGCAATCGTCCGACGAACACGATCCTGGTAGACAAGCTCACGCCTCGCACATTAGGCAAGCTGGTCGCGCTCTACGAGCACAACGTCTTTACGCAGGGTGCGGTGTGGAATATCGATTCCTTCGATCAGTGGGGCGTGGAACTCGGCAAGGTCCTGGCGAAACGCATCATACCCGAATTGGAAAGCGATGCTGCGCCGCAGCTGAAGCATGACAGCTCCACCAATACGCTGATCAAGCGTTATCGACAGGCAATGGGTCGGAAGAACTGATGGCCGGGCTTTTCGTGGCCGGAAATTGTCTCCGGAGCCCTTCGTCTCAGCGGAGGCCGAGCATCTAAATCTGACGCCGCTGCACCCAAACACCGGTGCAGTTGAGATCTATGGAAGGCACACAGACAAAAGCCGTTCACTGGCTCGACCGTCGCCGGTTCCTTTCGACGATGATGTCGTTGGGCGGCGTCATGATCGCCGGGAGCACAGCAGGCTTTAGCTTGGACCTTGCGTCGGCTTTCGACTCGCAGCCACCATCGCCCACGCTCGCCCGCTATCCGCAGAAGACGGACCTCATTCTCCTGACGGATAGGCCACCTCAGCTCGAAACGCCTCTTCGCTACTTCCAAACCAATCTCACGCCGAATGACGCGTTCTTCGTGCGCTGGCATCTCGCCGGAATTCCCACTAGCGTAGATGAGAAGACCTTTCGCCTTGAAATCAGCGGCCAGGTCCGCAAGCCGCTGAGCTTATCGCTGAGTGATCTGCGGACCAAGTTCAAACCCATGTCTCTGGTGGCTTTGTGCCAGTGTTCGGGAAACTCGCGCAGCCTGTTCGAACCCAGAGTTCCAGGCGGCCAGTGGGGAAACGGAGCCATGGGCAACGCACGCTGGACAGGCGTGCGGTTGAAGGACGTGCTGGATATGGCCGACGTAATGCCGGGCGCCGTGCAGGTAGGGTTGCGTGGATTAGACGCCCCCGTCCAGCCGAAGACGCCTCCTTTCCAGAAGTCCCTGCAAATCGATCACGCTCGCGATGGCGAGGTCATGATTGCCTACGAAATGAATGGCCAGCCGCTGCCGATGTTGAATGGATTCCCGCTTCGTCTGATCGTTCCCGGATGGTACGCCACCTACTGGGTGAAGGCGTTATCGACCATCAGTGTGCTGGATCAGCCGCTGAAGACGTTCTGGATGGACAAGGCGTATCGCATTCCTGACAACCCGCAGGCTAATGAAGATCCGCAGCATTTGGCGGAAAGCACCGTCCCCATTAACGTCATGTCGGTGCATTCGATTTTCGTGCAGCCCGAGCCTGGCGAGCAGGTTCGAGTCGGTCAAGCGTGTTCCGTTGAACGGAGTGGCCACCGACGGCGAGTCGGGAATCAAGCGCGTCGAAGTCTCGAAAGATGGTGGTCAGAGCTGGAGCGATGCGGAACTCGGCACCGATCTCGGGAAGTATTCGTGGCGAATGTGGCGAATGGATTGGACCCCGGCAACGAAAGGCAACTACCGTCTGATGGTGCGCGCCACAAACAATAACGGCGCGACGCAAGTCAACCAGCAGTGGAACCGCAGCGGCTATCAGCGAGACGTCATCGAGCACCAGGACGTCACGGTTGCGTGAGCGACAATGAAAAGCTGGCGCACATTCGGCACGATGACACTACTCACTCTAAGCGTGAGTATCTCCGGCGGACAGAGTTCGCAGAAGGCGGCCGCCGGAAAATCTTCGAACACGGCGACCAATCAGGTCGTCCGCATCACTCTGCCCGATTACTCTGTTCAAGCTCCGCAAGGACCAAACGTCGACGTCTATAGAGACAACTGTCTCATCTGCCATTCGGCGCGCTATGTAACAACGCAGCCGGGCTTCCCGCGTTCGACGTGGGAAAAGGAAGTGAAGAAGATGGTCGATGCTTACGGAGCGAACATTTCCGAGGCCGACCAACGCAAGATCGTGGACTACTTAGTTGCGGTTAAGGGCGTACCGGCGACCAACGACGGCCAGAATACCCATTGAAGACTCTTGCTCAGCGATTGCAATCGAGTATGATCTAGGGCTGTCGCGGAACTCAGAACCGCAGCCAGCTACCACGATCCATGAACGCACCCACCAAATCGTCAGACCCACACGCCGCCCTGAAGCAGGAAGCCGCCGAGTATGCGCTTCGCTACATTCAATCCGACATGACGGTGGGACTCGGCACCGGTTCAACGGCAATTTTCGCCATTCGCCGCATTGGCGCGCTGCTGAAAAGCGGCGAGCTGAAGAATATCGCCGGCTTCGCCACCTCGCGCGCTTCCTGGGATGCCGCCGTCGAACTCAACATCCCGATGCTCACCGAGGACCTGCCCAAGAACATCGATGTGACGATTGACGGGGCCGACGAAGTCGATCCGCAATTCAATCTCATCAAGGGCGGAGGCGGCGCACTGTTACGCGAGAAGCTGGTGGCGCAGGCCTCGGCGCGTGAGATCATCGTTGTTGACGAGACCAAGCTCTCTCAACGTCTGGGAACCCTGCATGTGCTGCCGGTTGAGGTGCTGCGCTTCGGATGGCGGTCGCAGGCGCGCTTCCTGGAGTCGTTGGGAGCTAAGTACAAAGTCCGCCAGACACCCGCTGGCGAGGAGTACCGCACCGACCAGGGCAACATGATCCTCGACTGTGATTTCGGGCCTATACCAGATGCAGCCAAGCTGGCTCGCGAACTCGAGGCGCGCGCGGGTATTGTGGAGCACGGTTTGTTCATCGATCTGACGAGCGTTGTAATCGTGGCCGGCGCGAGCGGTGTACGAGAGATGAAGGCCGGCTAACGCGCCACTTTAGAGATTGCCACAACGGCCACAAACTGGCCGGATGGTGTTGACTGTCGTTCCCCAAGAACGCTTGCATCTGCTCGCGGCGTTCCACAAATTTTCATCTAACTCTGGAACTTTTGTCCTATCTCGCGTATCTTAGCGCGGCAGGAACAGCCGAACTCCGGTTGTTCAATCCCACCGCGAGGTGGCCGAGATGTCCACGCTCGCGTCATACCTTCGAAGGAGAAATCAGTGAAGAAAAGTCAGGTGAAGTCCCTCGTATTGAGCGCAGCTGTGACTGGACTGTTGACGGCCGCCGCTCCCGCGTTTGCTTCCTCCACCGCCACCAACTCGAACCCGACCCTCAGCAGCAGCTCGGTCCGCATGATGGCCAGCGCCTTCCAGAGCGACAAGCATGGCTGCAAGGGCCAGAACAGCTGTAAAGGCCAGGGCGGCTGCAAGTCGGGCGACAACGGCTGCAAGGGCAAGAACTCCTGCAAGGGCAAGGGTGGTTGCGCGACCGACGGCTCCAAGAACCATCTCGCGTAGTTCATCGCGACCGAAACGAGGGTCGGCAGTAACCCCGGCCCTCGCGGTTTTCCCATAGAACGGTATTTCTAAAAAGAGCTTTCCATGCCAGCAAATCGATTTAACGGATTCACCGAGTACGGGGTTGGGATCGGTCTTCGCATTCCCCACTACCAGCACATTCTGGAAAAGAAGCCGGTAGTGAATTGGTTCGAAATTATTTCGGAAAATTACATGGTTGACGGCGGCAATCCGCTGGTTGTGCTCGACGCCATTCTCGAGCAGTACCGGGTGGTGCAGCATGGCGTGTCGATGTACTTCGGCTCGGTTCAGCCGCTGAATCGCGAGCATCTCCGCCGCCTGAAGCAGCTGGTGCGCCGCACGAAGACGCCGTGGCTCTCCGACCATCTCTGCTGGGGTAGCGTGGACGGCACCTACTCGCACGATCTGCTGCCCATTCCATACACGTGGGAAGCGGTCGAAGTGACGGCGGCCAAGATTCGCCAGGTGCAGGACTACGTTGAAGTTCCGGTTGTAGTGGAGAACGTGAGCAGTTACGCCGAGTTTCATGAATCGGTGATGACCGAATGGGAGTTCCTCAACGAAGTGGTGGAGCGGGCGGACTGCGGCATTCTGCTCGACGTGAACAACATCTACGTCAGCGCGATGAACCATAGCTTCGAGGCAACTGAATATCTCGACTCCGTTCCCGCAGAGCGCGTCGCGCAGATTCACATCGCCGGACATTCGCGTTACCAGAAGTACATCCTGGACACACACGATCATCCCGTCATCGATCCCGTATGGGCGCTGTACGACCGCGCCATTCGCCGCATCGGGCCAACCGCGACTCTGCTCGAGTGGGACGACAAAATTCCATCGTTCGAAGAAGTGCACGCCGAAGCGTTGAAAGCCAATCGCTCTCTGAGAGGAGCAACGGACGCCGCTTGGGCGGCAGCGCAGCCCGCGCCTTCGCCGTTAGCGGAGGTTGTGGCGTGAGCTCGCTTCTTGAGATGCAGCGCGAGTTGGCGAAGCTGGTCATGCAGCCCATGACTCAGCGCGAAGGCATTCCCCTACGCAGCCGTGCCGCTGCGGAGAAGATCATCAAGCCGAATGACCGGCTCACCAGTCTTGAGCGCGTCGAAATTTATCAGCGAAGCTATTGGTTTCGGATCATCGATTGTTTCGCCGAGGACTTTCCCGGGGTGCGCGCGATTATGGGCGCAAAGCGCTTCCGCCGCATGTCGGAGGCGTACCTCACCGACTGCCCGTCGCGCTCGTTCACATTGCGTAACCTTGGATCGCGGCTTAGCGAGTGGCTCCAGGCCAATCCAAAGTGGCTGGGACAAGAGTCACAGCTCATTCTGGACATGGTGGCGCTCGAATGGGCGCAGATTGAGGCCTTCGACTCCTTGCAGAGGCCGCCGGTGACGCCGGAGGAGTTGTCGCAGGCCGGAGATGAACTGCGCTTGCGACTGCAACCCTATATTTCGCTACTGGAGCTGCATTATCCGGTCGATGAGCTTGCGATTGCGGTGAAGCAGGGCAAGCGCGACAGGCGAATGGTTGCGGCCATGATGGGCGATTCGCACGGGAACGCGGATCGCGTCTACATCGCTGTCCACCGCGCCGACTACTCGGTGCATTACAAGCGGCTGGAGCAGGAATCGTTTCGGCTCCTGTCGGCGATACGCGATGGAGCTGACTTAGCCAGCGCGATCGAAGCGGCATTCGAAGGTAGTGACTTGGACGAGCAGGAACAGGCGCAGCGAGTGGAAGCCTGGTTCCGGCTTTGGCAGTCTTTGGGCTGGTTCTATGCCGGAAAGAAAGGCTCAACTGAGACAGCAGAGGACACTCATGACTGATTCGCGCAGCAACTTCGTGATCACCGCCTATGAGTTGCTCATTCGCGTTACCTCTTCGTTGCAGTCCCTGTTTCTTCTGGCGGTGCGGCTTTATTGGGGCTGGCAGTTCGCGCAGACCGGATGGGGCAAGCTCCACCGCATGCCGGACGTCATTCAGTTCTTCGCCAGCCTGGGCATCCCCGCGCCGGCGGCTAATGCGTGGTTTGTTGCGCTGCTGGAGTTCGTCGGCGGGATCCTGCTGATGCTGGGTCTCGGATCGCGATTGCTCGCGCTGCTCAGCGTGGGCGACATGCTCGTGGCTTACATCACCGCCGACCGCGAGGCCTTTCTCGGATTCTTCAGCCACCCCGACAAGTTCGCGGCCGCCGCACCGTTTGTCTTCCTGGTTGCGTGGTTGATCATTCTCATCTTCGGGCCGGGCAAGTTCTCAATCGATGCGCTGTTGGCGAAACGTTTCAGGCGCGAAGACGCCGGAAGCATGATGTCACGGACCGAACACGCTGCGTGACCAGCAGCACCTATTCCAGACGATTGATCATCGATGCCACATAGCCGGCTCCGAAGCCATTATCGATATTCACGACCGTGACGTTCGACGCGCAGGAATTCAGCATCCCCAGCAGCGCCGCAATCCCTTGATACGAGGCGCCATAACCTACGCTGGTTGGGACGGCGATCACGGGCACGCCAACCAGGCCTCCGACCACACTGGGCAGCGCGCCTTCCATACCCGCGCAGACAATAATCACGCGCGCCTGCATCAACACATCGCGGCGCGCCAGCAAGCGGTGAATGCCGGCCACGCCAACGTCGTAAACGTGCTGCACCTCGTTGCCCATGATCTGCGCCGTGACCAGCGCCTCCTCGGCAACCGGGATATCGCTCGTCCCGGCGGAGACGACTGCGATTTTTCCTTTGCCGTGGACCGCGTCATCCTGCGCCAGCGTGATGGCGCGAGCGAGCGCGTGATGCTCGGCTTTTCTCAGCTTGCGACGCACCGCGCGCGCCTGCTCCGGTGTGACCCTGGTGGCCAGAACATTGTTGCCGCGCTTGGCCAGCCGGCCGAAGATTTCCGCGATCTGCTCCGGCGTTTTGCCCGGCCCGAAGATGACCTCCGGCACGCCGGTGCGCAGCGCTCGATGATGGTCGATCTTGGCGAAGCCGAGCTCTTCAAAAGGCAGATGCCGCAGCTTCTCGACCGCTTCGTCGGACGAGACTTTGCCGCGACGCACATCGTCGAATAGTTGCTTCAGGGTCTTCGCGTCCATTAACGGTTATCATCTCAAAGATGAGCGCTCTCACCAACGTGGTGCCAAAGACCCTGACCGTCGCCATCACCGGCGCCAGCGGCTCCATCTTTCCCAAGCACCTGCTGGATTTGCTCGAGCGTGATGAGTGCGTTGCAACCATCAATCTCATCGTTTCCGATAGCGGTTTGAGGGTAATGGCCGAAGAGATCGGGGTCGCGGGCCGAAACGAAGTCGTCAGCAAGCTGCTCGGGCGGCAATCGGGAAAGATCCGGCAGCAGAACAACGATGATATCGGCGCCAACGTTGCCAGCGGTTCGTACCCAACCGACGCGATGATTGTTTTACCGTGCAGCATGGGCACGCTGGCGCGGATCGCCAATGGCATGGCGATTCACCTGATCGAGCGCGCCGCCGACGTCTGCCTGAAGGAGCGGCGGCCGCTGGTGCTGTGCGTGCGCGAGACGCCGTTCAATCGCATTCATCTACGCAACATGACGCTTGCAGCCGAAGCCGGGGCCACGATCTTCCCGGTGATTCCGGCATTCTACTTCCAACCTGCATCGACCGAAGAGATCGCCCGCGAGTTCGCCAACCGGGTTCTAGCGCATGTCGGCTTGCCGCAGGCCGGGGCGTTTCAGTGGAAGGCGGAGTAGGGTAGAGCGGTGCCGCCGATCCCATCGCACTCATCCACGGAGGCAAGGGTTTAATTGTAATCGCCTTGCTTGCGCCAGCTATCCTTCCGCCCTACAGCAGACCTCACGTAGAATCAGTGCGAACTGCTCCCACATGCAACCCCCCTCGTCGTGCCTACTGTCATCGCGGCGGCACCGGTCGCTAGCCTGAAGGAGAAAGAGGAATGCGCTCTCAGACAACCGCTGTAAAGTTGACATTGGCTGCCCTTGCCATCTCGGGCATGTTCATGGCAACTCGGGCCTTCGCCGCCGACATAAAAGGTCAAGTGATGGGCGGAGGAGCGCCTATCGCTCAATCCACGGTCACACTTTGGGCTGCAAGTTCTGACGCCCCCAAGCAGCTCGCGCAAACCAGGACCGACAACGAAGGCCGATTCAAAGTAAGCACCGCGGCAGCGCCGGCCGATTCGAGCCTCTACCTCACGGCAGGCGGAGGCATTCCTGCGAGAAGCCAGGCGGGTGGCAACAATCCGGCGATCGCGCTGCTGGCTGTGGTGGGCGGCAAGCCGCCGGCACAGCGTGGTCATCAACGAGTTCACCACCATCGCTTCCGTCTGGACGCACGCGCAACTCATCGACGGCATGACGATCAAGGGCGCACCACTGCAGTTGCGCATTGCGGCGGGCAATGTGCCCAACTTCGTTGACCTGGAAACTGGCGGGTGGGGCAGCACCATTCAGGACCCGCTTAACAGCAGCCAGACACCGACAATGGCCAATTTCGCCACGCTGGCCAACCTGCTCTCCGCGTGCGTCAATCGGGTTAAGGCGGATGCCTGCAGCAGTCTATTCGAAGCGGCTACGCCACCGGGTTGGGGCGCTCCAACAAATACGCTAAATGCCGCCGAGGATATCGCACTTTTCCCCTGGCACCAGCCCGACAAACTTTTCGCCTTGCTTCGCCAATTCTATTCAGTGTCGCCGAGCAATCACATGCTCGAAGTTCCGTACATGCCGTACCTTAACTGGCCGCCCAGCGCCTGGGTGCTTCCGCTCAAGTTCACAGGTGGAGGATACGTGGCGGGCGGCAAGTGCATGTTCGACAGCGAAGGCAATCTGTGGGTGGGCGACAACTTCACTGTCGGCTGGCAGGGGCAGGACTCATTGTGGCAGGGACACGCGACCGAGTTCGCGCCGAACGGCCGAGCGCTCTCGCCGATCACCACGGGTTTTACCGGCGGCGGCATGGAAGGAGGCACCTTCGGCGCTGCGGTCGATTCCCATGACAACGCGTGGTTCACCACGTATGGCAGCAAGACCATTTCTGTATTCGACAAGAACGGGAAGCCTCTGACGCCGCCTGAGGGAATCAACTTCGGCGGCCGCCTTGGCCTGATGCAGGGCGTGATCGTGACGCCGAAGGGGGACGTCTGGGTGTTGGGGATTGAGAAAAGACAGCTCGTCTACTTCCCCCAAGGCGACATAACGAAGGGCCGGATCGTCTGCGAGGGCGACAGCGCTGAGCCGTGCAAGTCATTCATGGCCCCTTTTCATCTCGCCATCGATCAACAGGACCGGATATGGGTTTCCAATAGCGGCCTTCCACACGTTACCCGCTTTCCCGCCTCTGACCCGGCCAAGGCCGAAAACTTCGATACCGGAATCAATAATAGCGGTCTCAACATCGACAGCCAGGGCAACGTGTGGATCACAAATCGATTCGGCACTGGCGTGCTGGGCATGGCCCACCTGGTTGACATGGGGGTGCGCCTGAAGGCTGAAGGAGTTGCGGCGGCCTCTGACTACCTGACGAAGACCATGTCGGAACAGAAAGGGGGCACTGCGAACGGTGGCAGCGTCACGCTGCTGCGCCCTGACGGCACGCCGTATCCGGGCTCGCCTTTCAAGAGCGGCGGCCTTCCAGGCCCTTGGGCGGTCGTGCTGGACGGCAACGACAATGCCTGGATTTCCAACTTCGCGATGCCGAGCAGCCCGATCGTGGAGCTATGCGGCGTGCGGACCGAGCACTGCCCGCCCGGCGTACATACTGGGGAACAAATTTCTCCTCCCGGCGGCTATGTCGGCGGCGGCTTGCAGATGCAGACCGATCTCGGCATCGACCCGGCAGGGAACGTCTGGGTGATGAACAATTGGCAGGATATCGACAGCTGTATCGGCACTCCCAAGGAGGCCCTATCGACGCGCTGCGGCGGGCAAGGCGTTGTGATCTTTTATGGTATGGCGAAGCCGGTGCGTGCTCCGCAGATTGGACCGCCGAAGCCGTATTAGGACAGACGCCGCATAGCCCAATCCTCGAATGGTTGGCGTGAAATCGCCGTTACGCTTCGCCAGCAACGCCTTGCTGGAATTACCGAAGCGGCGCGCTGGCGAAAGGACTCAGCTGGGTGGCAACTCTATGCCCTGACTTTTTTTCGCTGATGGAAATCGTCGAGAAGCGCTCGCAGACGGTAATTATCCGCCATGGTGGCTTCCACACTAGCGAGCGAGTTGAGGCTGAGGGCGGTGAGGCTGGCGGCCGCGGTGAGCAGTTCCAGATGCTGAGCGTCAAATCGGATGGTCGGATGGGATGTCTCGAGATAGATGACGCCGAGCACCCGCGACGGAGCGATCAGCGGCGCGCACAGTAATCCCGTGACGAAAGCGGTCGCGTTGCGGCTCATGGTGGCCGTAACGGGATTGCTGATCATGATGCTGACGCACTCGGCCATCGCTTCCCGAGCGACTTCGAGGCCGACCTGCATGGTCTGCACCGGGCCTGTTTTGTTGTCCCACGAAATGGACAACTTCACCTCTGCGAACTCAGGATCCGTTAGCACAATGGTTCCGCGCTGGGCGGGAATACCGTGGAAGATAGTCTCGATGATCTGCCACAGCAACGTCTGGCGGTCACGGATGGCCGCAATTTTCGTGGCGATGGTGAACAACAGATGCAAATCGCGTTCGCGTCGTGCCGGCCGCGGAATGGCGGCCGTCTTGGCTGGGTTCAGGTACAAAGTTTCATGCGGACGAAGCCGGACGGCACGATCGGTGCTCAGCGGCGTTTTTACCCATTGGACGGACTCGGTACCCGCATCGGCCTGGCTGACAAACTTGAGTGAGGAACCGGCCATCGAGATGTGGTCCCCGTGTTGAAGGATATGCTCATCGATGGCTGTGTTGTTTACCTTCGTGCCGTTCTTGCTGCGCAGATCGACGAGCTTGTATTTCCCATCCTCGTAACAAATCACGCAGTGCCGCATCGACATGTGCGCATTGGGAATGCAGAGCCGGTTTGAGGGATCACGGCCGATGGTAAACTCCCCGTGATCGAGAGCGGAGATCGTACCCGTGCAAGGGCCGACGACGACCATGAGTAAAGTTTTCATTCGGTTGATCGTTGCGAAGCGCGGCCAGACGTTCGCTCAAGTGAGGGTTTGAAGGAATAATAAATGCCATTCGCAGCTTAGGAAACGAATATCGTCAAGGGCCGCGCGTCAAATTGAGGCACTATTCACAACAAGACAATGAAGACTGCTCGTCGACGCCAGCCTTTTCAACAACATAACCCATGCTTTCGCTGTTTCCGTTCGATGTGAATTCGTCCCGTTGAGGGCCCGATTCCGCCCGTTCGACCCATCCTGCTTGGCCGCAACGGGTTCGGGTCATTACCTTAGTAAATGTAGGAAAGCATTGATGTTCCGACCACCGCCGTCCGGCGGCGGCCATCCGAACGATCAAGTGAGGCGTGAATGCACAAACCCGTGAAGTATGTTGAGAAGGCTGTAACCTACGCCGCCCGTGGCGCGTGGACCGTCTTCGACAAGATCAATAGCATTAATCAGAACCCCTCGTTTACGCCGAAGTGGTCCGATAAGCCGCTGCTGAAGTCCTACGAAAAATCCAAGCCGCCGCTAGGCTGGCCGCGCGCGACCGACTCGCTGTGCCCCAAGTGCGTGCCCGAAATTCGCCAGCAGATTATCGACGGCAAGCTGCCGGTCGAAGTGCTGCTGAACGAGAAGGTCGGCGAGATCAAGGCCACCATCATCGAGCGCGACGGCAAGATCCTGATGGTGAAGGACTGCCCGACCCACGGCCACTTTGAAGATGTGATGGCCATGGACACCGAATTCTTCAAGCACCTGGAAGAGGTCTTCCCCGGCCGCGACATCCGCGCGCACAACGACGAGCGGCTGCATCATCACGGCTCCAGCACGGTGAAACACGGCCGCGGCGCGGTGCTGACCATCGACCTCACCAACCGCTGCAACATGATGTGCGATCCCTGTTTCATGGACGCCAACCAGGTCGGCTTCGTCCACGAGCTGACGTGGGAAGAAATCAAGCAGATGCTGGACGACGCGATCACCATCAAGCCGCGCCGCCAGATGTCCGTGCAGTTCTCCGGCGGCGAGCCCACGCTTTCGCCGTACTTCCTGGACGCGTGCGCCTATTCGCGCAAGGTCGGCTACAACAGCGTGCAGGCGGCGACCAACGGCATCGAGTTCGCCAAGAGCTTTGAGTTTGCCAAGCAGGCCGCCGAAGCCGGCCTGCGCTACGCGTATCTGCAGTTCGACGGCATCGGCAACGCCGCCAACTCGCATCGCCTGGTCGGCAATCTGTTCGACGTAAAGTTGCAGGCCATCGAGAACCTGCACAAGGCCGGCGTCGAAATTGTGCCGGTCGTGACCATCCTCAATGGCGTCAACAACGAGCAGGTCGGGCGCATCATCCAGTTCGCGCTCGACAATCCGCGCAAGGATTTCGTTCCTGTCGTTCCAGCCGGTATCGTTCACCGGCCGCGACGAGGCCATCACCGACGAGCGTCGCCAGGCGCAGCGCTACACGCTGTCGCACCTGGCGCACGACGTGAAGAACCAGGTCGGCATGGGCGAGCCCACGCGCGACTGGTTCCCGATTTCGTTCATGAGCACCTTCTCCGACTGGGCTGACGTGGTGCATGGGCCCGACAAGGACTGGGGCGCGTTGAGCTGCGGCTGCCATCCGAACTGCGGCGTCGGCATGGCCGTCATGATCGACAAAGAAACCAAGGAAGCCGTGCCCGTAACGGCGTTCCTCAACGGCGACAATCTGGGCAAGGACGTTGCGAAGGTAAACGACGCGGCGCGCGGCAAGTGGATGTCGATCACCGGCATGACGCTGGCGCTGCTGAAGAACTACGACCCCTTCAAGTCGCCCAAGCACTTCAAGTTTGCCGACCTGCTGAAGAAGTTCGACAAGACCTTCGGCGCGACCGGCAAGGACTACGGCAAGGTCAGCGGTGACCGCACCGAGCAGGACATCGAGCGCCGCCGTAACGACCGCTGGAACTTCCTGTTCGTTGCCGGCATGTGGTTCCAGGACCTGTTCAACTACGACTTCCGCCGCACCGAGCAGTGCATCATCCCCTACGCCACGCAGGAAGGCGAGATCAGCTTCTGCGCCTACAACACGGGCGTGGGCTGGCGCAATATCGTCGAGAAGATGCACATGACCGCGACTCTGACAAAGTGGTACGAGGAGCACGGGCGGCATGAGATCTTCGCCGGCGGCAAGAAGGTCGGACTGGAGACCACGGCGCACTCGCTGAACCTGGTGGAAGCGCACGTGAACGCCAGCGCCAACGACACGCTCGACAAGCTGGGCATCGCCAAGAACGCGCGCCAGGAGAAGTTCAAGGCGCGTGACGAGAAGATCAAGGCGGAAGCCGAGAAGGCGCGCATGATGGCGCTGTATCGCGAACACGTGCTCGGCGAGAAGCCGGAGGCCAAGGGAAGCGTTCATTCCCATCGACTCGCTCGGCGGCATCAAGCCCGCAGCCAAGCCCGAAGTGGAAGAGCGCGAAGTGATGTACGGCGACTAGCTTTGAAAGGGCACGGCTTCAGCCGTGCCGTAACGCGACTTGAATTAGTAAGGTTGGCCTTCTGGTCAGAGCAGGTATTTCTGGCCTTAGACCAGAACCGGTAGAGCTTGCCTTCAGGCCAGAACGGTAGAGCTGGCCTTCTGGCCAGAACGGTAGAGCTAGGCCTTAGACCAGAACGGGTAGAGCTGGCCTTCAGGCCAGCGTCCTAGCCGCCACAATAGAATTTAGCGGGCTTCAGCCCGCGACACACCGGCCGCAAACGCGGCCGGATTTTTTTGCCCGCGTTACCAGCTAGCTGTTGTGATGTTTGAGAGCGACGAAGCTCATACGGCCCAGATCGTAGACGCCGTAGATAATGTTCGCTCGCCAGATGTCGCTACGGAACGTGAGGATTTGCCGCCGGAAATAACGAAATGCCTTGTTGCCCGGTTTATAGGGCGTCGACGGCGGCACCGTTGCCAGTTCGGGCGCCGGGCTTTGGCAGCTCTTCAGTTCGACGACCGCGAGCGATCCGTCCGTCCTTATCGGGTCTCCATTGGCATTCTGCGTCATGTTGGGCACATCGGGCCGCTGCACCATGTGCACCGACTGCACACATCCCGCCGCGGTCAAGTCGCGGATCACTTTGCTGCGCTCCTCGTCAATGTCGGGTGAGACATGGTGCACGAACTGATGGTGCGTAAGCGACAGCGCCGCGGCGGAATCGTGCGTTGACGCGCTCAGCCATACTGTCGCCCCATCGCTCGCTTCCCCCACTTCCACATCCGCAAATGGTCGCGCCGAGCATAGCTGTTCAGGCTTTTCTGCCAGTTCATGTCGGCCTGATTGCCGCTCAGCAGGAACGGCCGCATCGGAGACTGCGCATAACCGCTGTTGTTCAGGAACGCATAGAACTCGCGCATGAACGAATGGCGCGTGAACACGTCGCTGTTCACCCAACCGGCGTCATGAAATGCGGTCTCCACTTCCTCTCGCGAGCCGACAAACGCCAGATTGACGATGTCAGCATTAACCAGCGCCACAGTCTCGGAACGCTCGGGACTCGCCCGCCAAAATCCCGGCTGCTCAAAATCGTCTCCCGTGTCCGCCGCGGTCCCCACCGGAGGCTGAGAGCGGGTCAGGGGAGCCGCGACGGGTTTCTCCAGTTCCAGCCGGAGGTCGGTTCCCGCCGGGAGATAGATCTCGGGTTCAGGAAAGATGGGGAAGGTCGCCTTGTAAACGATAAGCCCCAAATCCGAATAGGGATTCAAGGTCGGCAGATGCCGGAGCCGACTGTTGATGCGGCCCTCAGGCGTGTCGCTGCTGCGGATGCCTTGTATGGTCCCCTTCGACACGTGCTCACGCGCATTCTCCACTTCTGTGACCAGGGCCGCGATGGCCACGGACGATCCGTCACCCGGACGCAGTCCGTTGAACGTGATCTCCAAGGCAGCAGTTTCGTGATAAATGCCCCAGCCGACCTTGCGCACCGAGTGCACCACCCCGCTGACATGTGTGCCCACCGGAAAGCCCGTATCGTCGCAGGTAATCGCTTCCGTAAGAATGCCCGCAACCTGATCGCCAGGTTTGGCGGTGTAAGTGGAGACAGGGGAGATCAGCCGTATCCAGATGGTCTGACCGGCGGGAATCTGATCGCAGGAAATCGCCGCCGAAGGAACGAGCACCAGCACCAGCAAACCTGCCGTGCACCGCCCGAGCAAAATCAGAAGTCGCATGAGTTAGAAGAAACCCGCGCCCAGGAATTCAATACCCGTTCGGAAAATGATAAATGATGAGAGCTGGATCTGGCTCGCCCTTTGTTGCTCCGGGCACCCGCTGCTTGTCACAACACTCTATGTCAATCGACATTGACAGGACACTTCCCGCAACCGCATAGTCTTTTTTCTTATAAGAAACAGCGAGAATGGGCCAGGGCCGAATGCGCCTTCGTATGGTTCCTGGCAGCCTGAGTGTAAGCAATGGTGATCCGGATACGTGAGCTACCGCTGGTTCTGATCGTTGCCATTCTTGTGTGCCTCGCACAAAGCGATGCAACTGGTCAACAAGAGAGCAGTTCAGCAGTCGTGCCCGCAGGATCGTCAGCGTACCGTGTTGTTCTGACTGTGGCGGAGCCGCCGGCGCCCAAGGATTTCATCCAGGCCAAGGTAAGCACCGCCGCTGTGACAGCGACGCTCATCCTGCCGAATGGCCACAAAATCACCGCTGAAAATGCGGAATCGGAAGGATTCAGTTGGTCGCAGGGGTCTGCCGGCCTGGCACCTCTCGGATCAAACGATTATGGCCAGTACCTGAGGATCACCTTCCGCAAGCGTGCCCCCGAAGGACGATACGCCCTTGATTTTGCATTTCAGCAACTGCGTCAGCCGGCAAGTGTGAAGGCAAGCTTCACCTCGAGGATGGCCGATTATCTTCAACTCCTGCGAGCCGTGCCAGGCGCGCAGCTTCCGAAGGCGGTGCCGTTCAGTCCAACGGCGACAGTGACCATCGATCTTCCGCAAGAAGAAGAGGAGTTGATGTTCGACGTCGTCGTACCCAATGCGAGCACGGACGTCGTCCTTGGATTGCCGGATGGCCGCAAGCTTCGGCCCGATGATGCCAAGAAAGCGGATATCGGCTGGACGATACAGACGAATCCGGAAAAGTCTTTCTTTGATGAGTTTTATCTGCCTCTGGAAGGCAGTCATCAGGTTATCGGGTTCAAGAAAGCAGCCCAGGGCCGCTATGAGATACACGCTTCAGCGAAGACGCCCACACATGGTGAGCTGAGAGTAGCCGTCATTCCGATGAAGGGGCTCGGCGAAGCCGCGGGAGCCAAGTTCATGGCGATGGAACTGGAGACAGGTGAGCTGTCGAGCTCGGGCGGAATCCACATTCGGCCAAAACATCTGCCTTTCGAATGCTTTGTCGGTGAGAAACTCGACTTCCAGGTCGAGCTGGTGGGTGACACCGGATCACAACCCCCACAGTTTGAGGTGCGAGAGGAGCGAAGCGCGTGGCTGCGCGATTTGGACGATGGCAGTGGCGTCCAATATGCTCCTCCCGATCCCGTAGAAGTATTGCCCGTGCAGTTAATCGAGGTCTCGCCCAAGACTTATCGCGGCACGATAGTCCCCACCAAACCCGGATCGGTTCGCATTAGTGTCAAAGCCACAGGTAAGACTTCATCTGGCAAGCCTTTCAGTACGGAAACTCTCCTTACGAACAGCAGCATGATCGTAAGGCCGATAGCGGCGCGGTTTCTCGGCATCACCGCGAACGCGATTGCTCCGAATGGAGAATCCAAGTTTGACCGCCTTGAGGTTTCGGCGACTCTTGATGTTTTGATCCCCGGCGACTATTTGTTGATCGGCGGCCTTCGCGATGCAGCCGGGAGCGGTCCTCAATCGGTGCCCGTCCGCGGTCATGCAACGCTTCAAGCGGGCCGCCAGACCCTGACGGCATCCCTACCCTCCAGCGATATTTGGAGGGAGCTGCGCGACGGGCCTTTCGAGGTTGTCGGTCTCCAAATTTCTCGTACCCAAAAATCTACTCTGTCGTGGATTAGGGTTCCCACCGGAGACGCAACGTTCCGGACTGCCGCTTACCGGCACGACCAGTGGGATCCGGGACAAGTCTATGGCGAGGACCATGTGACGGTACACGGGATCGATCCGGCTGCTTCGGGGCGATTCCTCTTTGCCGAGGTGGAATGGGAGGTCACAACTCCGGGCCTAGAGTGCAATTGGAACGGCATCATGCGCGGTGTCTTCCGTCCGCCCTACACCAGCGCGAATCCTCAGCCAGAGATGAGCGTGTGGGAGAACGCCAAATTGCCACCCGGCAAAACCAAAGTGAGCTTCATTTTCGATGGCGCAACCATCCACCGCTTCGGCAAGCAGGACTGGACACTCGGCGCCGTACTCAATTGCGGGCAAGCCATGAAGATTAACGATGCCAGGCTGCCGTATCGATGGTTCCTCACGCCAAGTCCAAAGATCGACCTCAACCCGAATGATTACGAGCCGGCGCACGGCAGCTTTTCGGTTCAGCCGGCGCCTATTGTGCTACGCCTGTCGCCGGGTGGTTCAGGCGATTCTAGGGTCTGGGTGAAAGACAAAAAGGATGTCCAGTTCGCCGTGACCGACGTGCCAAAAGGAGTGGAGGCGACGCTTAGGGGTCCATCCGAGTCGCAAAACTTTATTTCGAGTTCCTTGCGGATCACGACATCTCCGGAAATTACGCCCGGACGTTACTTCCTTAGCGTCACGGCCACATCGGGGACCGAAGTCGCGACGACGAAGGTGGTGCTGGACATCGTGCCGCAATAAAAGGGCTGCCGGTGAACGACCGCGTGTAGCCCAGTTCCGCAGCTCCGGAAGTGCCACTAGCGCGAAATACTTGCCTCATTGACGACGGCGAACCCCACCTTCGTAATCTTGACATCTGATGCCAGCGCGGTACGCTGATAAGTTGGGCTTAGTGTCCGACGGCTCCCGGGAGGTTCCTGGGCGACTCGTGTTCTTTGAAAAATTGTCCATTGTTGATTGCGACGCTGATTCTCGAAAATGCAAAGAGTTGTCTGCGCAAGTCTCTGTTCCGCAATGGCTTGCGGATGTCTTCCGCAACTCCCCTGTTATCAATATTTTGATATAAAGCCGTTAGAATCAACGTCAAAATCGAGGGGGGAGGGGGCACCCCGACCGCTCAGGTGCCCACCGAAACCGCGCCTGACGCGCTTTGACTATGCTCGTCGGTCAGGACGGGGATAGGAACTATCCCGAAGAGAAATTCTGGGGCCGACTCTCTGCTATTTGTTCGCGTCGATCTGAAGATTGATGTTCGGCTTGTCGCGGTCGTCGAACTGGCTCACCGTTTTGGTCTTGCTCTTGTTGCCGTTCTTCTCCGCATAGACCTCGTAGTCAGCGTTCAGCGAGAGCTCGGGAAAGCGATAGGTGCCGTCGTTCTGCGAGATGTAGGTCTTCACCGCCAGCGTCTTGGTGTTCTTCAGATAAACCACGGCGCTGGGAATCGGCTTGTCAGTCTTATCGATTACGGTGCCGGTAAGAAGCTTCGACGTGGGCCGGGTCGTTTTGTGGTAGTTGTCGTCCGAGTGCGATCCGCCCATGGGGATGGTCAGCTGCGCACTGCATGTGAGCGTCACGAAGAAGAAAAGCGAGATGCCAATCAGCCGGTTCATCTGCATAGAGTATCGCATTCTATCGGGACGAGAGTTCTTCCTGGCTTAAGTGCAGGCCTACGTCCTGGCGTTCGTTGTCGGAAATGTGAACGGTGATTTCCGGCTTGGCGTGGCCCTTCGGCTCCTTCACCGCCTCCTTCGGAGCTGCCGGCGCCGGCGGCTCGGCCCCCATCGAGCCCGTGCCGGCCGCCGCGGACCCGGGCGTCTCCTCCTTCGTCGGCGATGCGCTCGCCAAGTCCGACCGGCCGGAGCTCACGTCCGCCAAGATCATCATCTCGGGCGGCAGGGCGATGCAGAAGGCGGAGAACTTCAAGACCTACATCGAGCCGGTAGCCGACAAGCTCGGGGCGGCGATGGGCGCCTCGCGCGCCGCGGTCGACGCCGGCTACGCGCCGAACGACTGGCAGGTCGGCCAGACCGGCAAGGTCGTGGCGCCGGAGCTCTATATCGCGGTCGGTATTTCGGGCGCGATCCAGC
>CAVVDN010000036.1:0-170500 GCA_963747045.1 uncultured Acidobacteriaceae bacterium
GTGCGCCCTTAAGCTGCGCCTCGGCTCTGGCCGCCTGCAACCTTGCATCGGCGTCGTCCAGACGCAGGAGCATCTGACCCGGCTTCACCCACTCACCTTGCTTTACGAAAATCTTCTTCACCGTGGTGGCCATGGGGGCAAAAGCCTGGAAGTTGTTCAACGCCTCGATTTTGCCATTGGTGGCGATGCTGGCTGTGATGGTTTCACGATCCGCCGTTCCAACCCGGATGGCTACCTGAGAGTGACGTAGCGAAACGAAAGCAGCCAGGACCACAACTGCAACCAGCAGGCCGACAATGACCAGCCACGTTCGCCTTCCATTGACGTGCCTATGGCCGTTTTCAGATGCGGCTGCCATTTTCAGAACACCAAGTATAACTTAGGTAACCATTTCGAATTGGGAAGCTCGGGTCCGCCTTCCTGGTTAGGGCCCGTTCCAATGGCGGCAGGACTAATCTCATGCAGCCCGAACGCTAACGACGACGGACATATTGATGAAAAACCCGGGGAAAAGACGCAGCAGCAAGGCTTGACTCAACCCTCTTACTGCGATATTCATCCCACTAGAATTCGGTATCCCGTCGCGAAAAAGTCGAATGTTCCTCCGCAAGCTAAAGCGCGTGGTGCTCGGGACGGTGAACGATATTGCCAACAACCACATCTTTTCGTTCGCAGCCGCTCTTTCGTACTATTTTGTGTTGGGATTTTTCCCGGCTCTCATTGCTTTAGCCGCAGTGGTCGCCTACCTTCCGATTCCCGATCTCTTCAACACGGTCGTTTTCACCCTGGCGCGGGTGGCTCCGCCGGAAAGCATGGGGTTGATCCGGCGAATCGTCTCCGACGTCATCTCGCCCAGTCGCGGCGCTCTGCTCTCGTTCGGCTTGCTGGGCTCGCTTTGGACATGTTCCAGCGGGTTCTCCACTCTGATTGAGGCCGTGAATGTCGCGTATGACGTTCCCGAGACTCGCCCCTGGTGGAAGACGCGCTTTCTTGCCGTGGAACTCGTGTTCATCGTCGGCACGCTGGTTACGCTGGCGTTCGCCTTCATGATCGTGGGTCCGCGTTTCGGCGAGTTTCTGGCGGCACACCTCGGCCTCTCGCATGCATTCGCGGTGATTTGGCCCGTCTTGCGCTACGTTGTGGCCGTCAGCTTTATCGTACTGGCTGTCGAGATCGTGTATTTTTTCGCGCCCAACATCCGGCAGGAATTTACGGCGTCGCTGCCAGGAGCTTGCGTTGCCGTCGTGAGCTGGATCTTGTTATCTGACGGCTTGAGCCTCTACTTCCGCAAGTTCGCCCATCTCAATAGGACCTATGGCGTGCTGGGAGGCGGCGTCGCGCTGCTCACCTGGCTCTACTGGTCCGGATTCATCATTCTGCTGGGAGCCGAGATCAACTCTGAGATCATCCAGCAGCGCGGCGATGGCACGTTGCCTCTGAAGCAGCCGCCCCCATCGAAGGTGAAACCCACGATGGCGACCACCGCCGACACCGCGCAGCCGGTGAACGAGCCAGTCGATCAGCGCAGCGCCTAGACCCCTTGTGTTTCCGCACTAGAATAGCTAGATGACGAAAAGTTCCCGCTACACGCCGGAGCACGCCGAATCCGGCCTCGATGCCAAGTTCCCTGAAATCGAAACCTGGCCCAACCAGTTCCCCAACTACGAAATTGTCATCGACATTCCGGAGTTCACTTCGGTCTGCCCGAAAACCGGTCTGCCCGATTTCGGCACCTTGTGGATCCGCTACATGCCCGACAAAGACTGCCTGGAGCTGAAATCGCTGAAAGAGTATTTGACCTGCTACCGCAACCTCGGCATCTTCCAGGAGAACATCGTCAATCGCGTGCTCGAGGACGTGGTGCGGGCGACGCGGCCGAAGTGGGCGGAAGTGAAGGGCGAATTCCGCCCGCGCGGCGGCATCGGCACCGTCGTGATTGCTCGCTATCCGCGGCCAAAAAAGTAAGCAGAAGGCTCGTGCCAAACCTATTCGTCAGGCTACCTGCTGGAGAAAAGACCGGTCTTCCACCAGAAGGCAGCCGGACCGATCGGCAAAAGCAACATTCTCCGTGGCGGCCGGGTCGCTCATAAGGTTCTCGCGATAATTCTCATAGGCAGCGAGTGTTGGAAAGTTAATCAGTGCCAGCGCAATGTTCGTGGCTCCCGCCAATTTCGTTGGGAGAAAATAGCCGACCAGGTCCCCGCCGCAGCGGCGGATCGGCTCAGGCCAGTTCCGTGCGTACTGCTCGAAGTCGGCATGCTTCTGAATGTCGATGGTGTAACGAATGCAGAGTGTGATCATGTGTCTCCCGTACGCTGACGATAAGCGATGCGAGGACACAATGTTTCAGCGAGGGCTGAATCGTGCATGCGGTGTCCGCGCGCGCATCACATGCCCGGCAACTGGAACAGGGTCATCAGGTGTTTCCTGCCGGCGAGGGAGACATGCACCGCACGGCTGCTTCGATCGCGGGTGAGCCAGCGCAACTCCAGCAGCTTGTGGCAAATCGCCGCGCCCAGCGCCCCGGCCACGTGGTCTCGCTTTTCCGTCCAGTCGCGGCAGCGCCGTGCAAAGCTTCGGCGCGAGCGGCGAAGCGCCTCGACATCAATTTGCCATTGCTTGAGCAATGCTTCGCCCGCGACAGTCAGTTCATAATCGCTTTCGCCTTCAGGCACGATCAAACCTTGCTGCTCGAATGCCGCAGCCAGATGAACGCCGAGCACTCCCGCCAGGTGGTCATAACACGTGCGAGCGTAGCGAAGCGCGCGATCTGCGCCACTTGGCGTGTACGTGCCGGCCGTGGAGATCACTCCCAATGCCTCCACCGCGTGAGCAACCTCGGGCGTCGCAATGGAGTAGTAGCGGTGCCGGCCATGCTGGCGCGCGGTCAGGAAGCCGCCATCGACGAGCTGTCCCAGGTGCATGCTGGCCGACTGCGCGGAAACGCCCGCAATGCGGGCAAGCTCGCCCGCGGGAAGAGAACTGCCGTCCAGGAGTGCGGTCAGCATGGCGGCGCGACCAGGGTCGGCAATGAGGGCAGCTGCCGAGGCCAACGGATACTTCGAGTTCATATCGAAAGCATAAACTCACTGCAGCAGCCATGTTTCATTCGTGCTTGAAATGTTGTTGCCGAACCGGTGTCTTCCTCATCAACCCGGCAACTCTGCTTTGCTTCTAAGATAGAGGTATGGTTTTGCGGTGGCTGCTTTTCGTCTTTATAGTATGTGAGCTGTTTTTGCCTGCGATCGCCGCGGCTGACAATGCCGCTTTCGATCTGCCGGGTCCGCGCGTGGAAGTACGCGTCAGTCGGGGTGGTCGCGAACTACCGATTGCCGACGTGCCCAATCTTCAGGTAGGCGATCGGCTGTGGGTGCATCCCGCGTTTCCGGAGAATCAGAGTGCCCACTATTTGCTGATTGTCGCGTTTCTGCGCGGCACGACGAATCCCCCTCCGGAAAACTGGTTCACTCGCATTGAGTGCTGGAACAAGCACGTTCGACAGGAAGGCGCGATCGTCACCGTGCCCAAAGGCGCCGAGCAGGCGCTGCTCTTTCTCGCGCCTGAGACCGGTGGCGATTTCAGTACACTGCGCTCAAACGTGCGCGGCAAGCCAGGTGCCTTTGTTCGTGCTTCGCAGGATCTGGTTCGCGCCAGCCTCGACCGCTCGCGGCTCAATGTTTACCTCGCAGCGGTCAAGCAAGTTTCCAATGAAAGTCCCGATCATTTGAAGCAGGAAACGACGCTGCTGGCGCGCAGCCTCAGCATCAAGCTCGACAGTGACTGCTTCAAGAAGCCGATCGACGAGCAGACCGCGTGCCTGACGCAGAACTCCAACAATTTGGTGATGGACGATCCGCACAGCCAGTCGATGGTGGCTGAGCTGACCTCGAACGGAGGCGCTGACCTGATCGGCCAAATCAGCAGCACACCGTGGGCCGGGGCCGGATTCTACAGCCCCTATGTCGGCGCGATCGTGGATGTTGCGCGACTACTGACGGCCTTTCACACCGCCGACTATCAATACATTCCCGCGCTGGCAGTGCCGAAGGCCGATCAACTGAATTTGCTTCTCAATGCCGCGCCGTCTTTCGAAAAACCAAAGTCCGTGCTCGTCATCGGCCTGCCTGCGGTTGAACCGGTGCAATTGCCGCCATTGCGCGCCGTCGATGCCAAAGGCGTGTACTGCGCGAGCAATCCATCGCTGGTGTTGCCGGCCGACGGCGCGCCGCTGGTCTTCTCAACCACTCTGGGGCAGGACTGGGTGCTGCACCTGTGGAGCAAGTCGGGCGCATCGCTGGATGTGCCCGTCAAACCGGACGCGGCGCGCGGCGGCTTTGTCATCGACAAAAGAGCACCGGAAAAGCCAGACAACGATTC
This sequence comes from uncultured Acidobacteriaceae bacterium, assembly GCA_963747045.1. Lineage (GTDB taxonomy): Bacteria > Acidobacteriota > Terriglobia > Terriglobales > Acidobacteriaceae > Bog-257. Next base: position 4,378 of record CAVVDN010000036.1, read on the forward strand.
GCATTCGGCTCAAGTGAAATTGGCGCAGCTTCCCGCGGAGGTGAGCGGAACGCTTCGCGGCAAGTGGGGCTTTGACGCGTTTGAAGGACCTACATTTCACCTGCGCACCGCACAACCGGCGACCTGGACGGTTGCTTCCGCCGACCAGAGCGCGCTGATTGTCGGCCGCGATGACACCTTGCACCTCAAGTCCGATGCCGCGGTCTGCGTCGACAGCGTGAGCGTGACGAACGGGACAGGCAAGGAAATCAAGGTAACCGACAAAGTTGCGGGCGCCGACGAATTGCAGGTGCAGCTGGCGCTGAAGGATGTGGCGGCCGGCCCACTGACCATGAAAATTAAGCAGTTTGGCTTGCCTGACGCCGACAAAGTGGAGCTGCATTCGTACGCCGAGGCAGGTCATCTCGAGAGCTTCACCATCGACGCCGGAGATCGCCAGGGTGTGCTGAAGGGAACGCGCCTTGACGAGGTTGCCAGCCTTGAACTCGGCGGAGTCCAGTTCGCGCCAAGCGGCCTGACTCGTGTCGAGAGCCAGGACCAGCTTCAGATGTCTGCCCCAAGCTCGTCGGACATGACAGCCTTGCGTGCCGGGGAAGCCGAAACCGCGCGTGTCACGCTGAAAGACGGCCGAGTGCTGAACCTGCCGGCAAAGATCGAGGCGTCGCGTCCCAAGATCACCCTGATCAGCAAGAGCGTGCAGCGCGACCCATCGACTACGCCCGCTTCGATTCAACTGGCGAGCGATGACGAGTTACCTTTGGATGCGAAACTCTCGTTCTCGTTGAAGACACAAAGTCCGCAAAGCTTTCCGCATGACGAAAAGATAGAGGTCGCGACCCAGGACGGCTCAACCCACACTGTGCTGAGCCTCGCCGACGGCACGCTTACGCTGCAGGATTCGCAAACCGTGTTGGCGACGCTCGATCCGCGGAAGCAACTGGGCCCCTCGGCTTTTGGCCCGTTGCGCTTCCGCCCCGTAGCGGCCAATGGCGAACAGGGAGATTGGCAGCCGCTGGCGACCTTGGTGCGTTTGCCCGCGGTGCAGGAGCTTCGTTGTCCTGACGCCGAAGACAAGCAATGCACATTACAGGGCTCGGGACTGTATTTGCTCGACGCCGTCTCCAACGATCCGCAATTTCAGCAGAGTACTCCCGTTCCCGATGGTTTCGCCGGATCGACGCTGAACGTTCCTCATCCTGATGGGCAGGATCTCTACGTAAAGTTGCGCGATGATCCCGCCGCCGTGAACAAGCTGCAACTACCCGTTTTGCCGGAGCAACAATAGCCAGCACGGCACGCCAACGGTAACCAGGCGTTCGCATCCAGGCCGACAAGGGCTTCGGTTAAACTTGATTGCGAAGAAGGGTGGCTCTTGCCAAGCTCGGGATGGACAACGTTCTGGCGCAACCGCCTCAACCGCAAGCAGGCGCTCTCGCCTCTGGCTGGCGGCGCGGGCAAGTGCGCTGTTGCAGCGCAAAGCTGTGCGCTGGCGATTGGACACAGCCACTTGATGGCGTTTGTCTACGCCCAGCAAGCCCGCATCGAACAGGGGCAGCAGCTCAAGACGCACCTTCACTGGATTCTCCTGCAGGATGAAGAGTTCAACCCCAACCTCATTACAAAAGGCGCACGCACGGTATTGAATCCGGCCTTGCGGAAGCGCATGGACGCGGAGTTGGCCTCACTGCCGGAGGCGCCCCCGTTTCTTTATGCCTCCATCAGCGGCAACGAGTATTTGTACGTCGGGCACACCGAACATCCTCGCCCGTTCGACTTCTGCCTGCCCGAGCGCCCAGACCTGCACGTCCGCTCCGGAGCCGAGATCATCCCGCCCAGCCTGATGAGAACGACACTCGAGCGCTCGATGGAGAATGCGCTGGCGATCATGGGTGCGCTCCGCGAGGCGACCGATCTGCCGATCGTCTTCATTCAGTCGCCGCCTCCGGTTTTCAGCAACGACCGTATTCGCGAGCATCCCGGCCCTTTCAAGGAGGCGATCGACGAGAACGGGCTTACGCCTTCCAGCTTGCGGATGAAGCTCTGGTTGCTGCAGTCGTCGATTTATCGCCGGCGATGCGAAGAGTTGGGATGCCGCTATATGGAGGTCCCCGACGAGGTGGTCGACGGTTCGGGATTTCTCCAGGAACCCGGGTCCTGGCCCGATTCTGTGCACGCCAACCCTTGGTACGGTGAAGTGGTTTTGAAGAAGATCGAATCGGACATTCAGCAGGCGCGAGATGTTGAGGTGGTACGTTGAGCGATCATCCTTATCGCGACTTGCCGGACTATCGCTTGTGGCGAAGAGCGATCTCCAACCTCTCGCCCGCCGACGTCGATCCCATGGTCGCGGCGCCGTACCGGATTCAGACGAGCGATCGCATCGCGACCGCCGGAAGCTGCTTCGCGCAGCATGTTGCCCGTTACTTGCGCAACGCAGGCCTGAACTTCCTGGTTACAGAAACAGCCCATCCGATCGCGCCTCCCGAACTGGCGGAGCAATACGGCTACGGCTTGTTTACTGCACGTTACGGCAATATCTACACCACACGGCAGCTCCTGCAGTTATTCCGGCGTGCTTACGGTCAGTTCACTCCAAAAGAAGACTACTGGCAGGAGGCGGATGGCCGGTACACCGACCCCTTTCGGCCGCGAATTCAGGAAGAGCGTTTTCACTCGCTGGAGGAGTATCGCGCCGATCGTGAGCACCACTTTGCCTGTGTCAGGCGGGCCTTCGAAGAGCTGGACATCTTCGTGTTCACGCTCGGACTGACGGAATGTTGGATCTCGCGCGACGATGGCGCAGCCTATCCCCTGTGCCCCGGCACCGGCGGCGGCGAGTTCGATCCCAATAAATATGCCTTCATCAATTTCGATGTCGCCGAGGTGGCCACGGACCTGGAGCAGTTCATCGATCTGCTGCGCTCCGTCAATCCGCAGGCACGGATCATCCTCACCGTCTCGCCCGTCCCGCTGGTCGCCACCGCGGAAGACCGTCACGTTCTGGTGTCTACAACGTATTCGAAATCAGTGCTTCGAGTCGCGGCCGACGTTGTGGCCCGCAATTGCCGCGATGTGACCTATTTTCCTTCTTACGAGATCATCACCGGCAGCTTCTCGCGCGGCGGCTACTTTGCGGACGACGGCAGAACTGTACTGGAGTCGGGCGTCGCGCATGTCATGCGAATCTTCATGCGCCATTTCACCGATGTCTCCGAAGCGGCGATGCCACCTGCGGCTCGTCCCGCGGCAACCCAGAGGGACGCGCACACAGAGAAGATGAAGGAGCTGGTTGCGGTCGCCTGCGACGAGGAAGTCCTCGCCAATTGGTCGTAACGGCCCTCGCTGTCTTTACCGATCCTGGCTCTTTGCTATCCTGAGCCCGTCCGCATGACCATCAGCCGCAGAGCGAAAATTGCCTTCTTCGTCACGCTGGGCGTGTGCATTGCGGTTGCCGCCGGCATCCTGAGTACCAGTTGGATCATTATCAACTGGCGCAAGATCGTCCCGCTGATGCTCGGCGTCATCGTTTTCGGATTCATCATCGCCGGCGTCATCCTCAACACCATATTTCTGGTGCGCGAGGTACGGCGCAACGAACAGCAGGACAGTTTCCTTAACGCTGTTACGCACGAGCTGAAAACGCCCATCACTTCCATTCGCCTGTACCTCGAAACTCTGCAAAAGCGCGCCGTGGATGAGGCGCAGCGCCGCGAGTTTTATCAGGTGATGCTGGAAGACACGCAACGTCTGATGGGCACGGTGGAGAGCGTGTTGCGAGCCGCGCGAGTTACCCAGAAGAGTGCTCCGCTCTCGCGCACCGAGATCGCGGTCGGCGCGCTGGTGCAGGATTCGCTGGACTGGGTGCGGTCCCGCCACCATCTTTCGGCGGAGGTGGTGGACTGGGCGGCTGATGGCCAGCCCGATCCCCAGCTCAGCGTCATGGGCGACCGCGAAGAGCTGTCCACGGCTGTAGCAAACGTTCTGGACAACGCGGTGAAGTACTCGCCAAGTAATCCCTGCGTTCGCGTGAGTGTCCTCACCCCAGATTTGCAGCACGTCGAAATCCGCGTGCGCGACAACGGCATCGGCATTCCGCGCGGCGAGTTGAAGCGCGTATTCCGCCGGTTTTATCGTGCGCTGGCGCCCGCCTCATCGCAGGTGAAAGGCAGCGGACTGGGGCTGTTCATCGTGCGTGCCATCGCGCGCCGCCACGGCGGCGACGCCCGTGCCGACAGCGAAGGTTCGGGAAAGGGCACCACTGTTACCATTGAGTTGCCGAGGAACTCCCAGTGAACGACATCCTGCTGGTGGAAGACGAAGAGCACCTGGCGCGCGGACTCAAGTTCAATCTGGAGGCGGAAGGCTATCGCACCCAGGTTGTGGGCGATGGCGAGACCGCACTCGACTTGCTGCTCAAAGAGCGCAGTCACTTCGACCTGCTGGTGCTCGACGTCATGCTCCCCGGCAAAGACGGCTTCGTTGTCGCCACTGAACTGCGCCGGGCCAGCAATTACATACCGCTTCTCATGCTGACCGCGCGCGGCCGCCCCGAAGACGTGCTGAAGGGCTTCGCCTCGGGCGCCGACGACTACCTGCCCAAGCCCTTTGACCTCGCCATTCTCCTGGCCCGCATTCGCGGCCTGCTGCGGCGGCGCGATTGGAGCCAGACCCTGCTCACCGATCCGCCGGCCGAGGCGCGCGTTGCCGAAGGCCGCGACGCGGATTCGTTGCGCGAGTTCGACGTGTACTCCTTCGATGGCAAGCAGGTCGACTTCGGCACCCTGGAATTGCGGGCCAACGGCAAGGTCTTCCGGCTTACGCTCATGGAGGCGGAGCTGTTGCGGCACCTCATTCGCAACAGCGGACGCGTCGTTTCCCGCAAGTCGATTCTCGAAGATGTATGGGGTCTGCACGAAGACACCGACACGCGCGCCATCGATAACTTCATCGTGCGCTTGCGCAGATACATCGAGAAGGAACCGGCGAATCCGCGCCACCTGCTGACGGTGCGCGGCGTAGGCTACCGCTTCCTGCCGAAGCCGCAGAGCCCCGTCAGAACAGCGCCTGGAAATTGACGTCACAACCTCCTGTGCGTTGCATCACTGAACAATTGTGACGTAAACAGCTACAAAAGCAGTTGAGGCCGCTCCCCCACGGCGCGGCAGCAGGTGCTTTATGCCGACGAACGAATTTCTCACCTACACGCTTTTCTTCATCCCACTTTTCTTTGTCGGTGCTGTCCTGGTGACCGGACTGCCCGTGATGGTCAGCATTCAGAGCTATTACAAGAACCGTGGCCGTCAGTCCGTAACTTGTCCGGAGACTGGGCGGCCGGCGGATATCACCGTGGACCGCAAGTTTGCGTTCCGGATGGCGTTGCGGGGACAAGAGCATTCGCGCCTGGAGTCGTGCTCGCGCTGGCCTGAAAAAGGCGACTGCGGGCAGGAGTGCCAGGCGCAAATCGATCCCTCGCCGGAGAATGTCGATCGCTTGCTGACCAGGTGGTACGAAGGCAAGTCGTGCGCGATTTGCGCACGTGCACTGACGGAAGCTGACTGGCGCCAAGGCCGTTTGGCAGTGCTCGATCAAAACCAAAAGCTTCTGGAACTGCGGGAGATGACGCTCGATCGCTTCGCCACCTTGCTGGAGCACATGCGCCCGCTCTGCTGGACTTGCCATCAGGAAGAGCGCGAGCGCCAAGCTGCACCTGCTCGTGTGTTCAAAGGCGATCGCCACAGTCCGGCGACGGCGCAGGAATCACGGTAGGTGGTTGGAGAAACCCGCGGGCAAAGGGCGTAGCCGAGCTACGCCTTTTCTTCTGCGATAAATTGCTTTAGCCGCCGCAGTACGGACTCAGCTGCCTGTACGTCCAGATCCACGTATCCGTCTTGATAGTCACGCGCGAGAACTTGCGCTTTTGCGTCCAGCAGCGCCAGCGCCTTTCCCTCGGACTGGGGAATGCGCAAGCGCATCCGCTGAACGGGGTCCTCGGAAATCTTCCGGTCGATTGCCGCTAAGAGCCTGTCCAGCCCGGCCCCTGTTGCTGCCGAGACGTGTACCACATCGTCAGAGTCGCGCAGGGATTCGCGCTTCTTCTCCGGAAGCAAGTCCACTTTGTTCATGACATACAAACGCGGCTTGTCCTGGGATTCCAGCTCGCGCAACACTTCTTCGACCTGGGCCTGCTGCTCCTCTGCCACAGGACTGGTCACGTCCGCCACTTCCAGGAGGAGCGAGGCCCGTTGTACTTCCTCGAGAGTTGCCCGAAAAGCTGAAACCAGAGTATGCGGCAAGCTGCGGATGAATCCCACGGTGTCGGAGAGCAGCACTTCGCGCTTCGAAGGAAGGACGGTGTGACGCAGCGTGGGGTCCAGGGTGGCAAACATGCGCGGGCTCTCCAGCACGCCGGCCCGGGTGAGGGCGTTGAATAGCGTTGATTTTCCGGCATTGGTGTAGCCGACCAGCGCGACGGTCGTTATGGGGGCCGATTCGCGCCGCCGCCGCTGCTGTCCGCGAGTACGGCGCACACTTTCCAGTTGTTGCTCGATGTGGCGAATGCGACGGTAGATTTTACGGCGGTCGGTCTCCAGCTGGGTTTCGCCCGGGCCGCGTGTGCCGATGCCGCCGCCAAGCTGCGACATCTCACGGCCGCGTCCGGCCAAACGCGGCAGAAGATACCGCAGCTGCGCGAGTTCGACTTGCAGCTGGCCTTCACGGGTTCGTGCATGGCGGGCGAAGATATCGAGGATCAACTGTGTGCGATCGATCACGCGCACATCGAGCTCGCGCTCCAGGTTACGCTGCTGCGAGGGGGTGAGCTCGTGGTCGAAGATCGCCAGCTCGGCACCGGTGGAAGCGAGGGCGCCTTTCAGCTCGTCAACCTTGCCGCGGCCGATCAGCGTCGCGGAATCCGGCTTGGGGCGGCGTTGCAGGATCTGTCCGGCTATCGAGGCGCCGGCGCTGCTCGTAAGCTCGCGCAGCTCCAAAAGGGATTCGTCGGACGAAAACTCATGTAAGTGATCGGAGGCGGCTAACGATGCGGTGGAGGAAGCAGCATCGCGCGCGGCCCGCGCCGACCGAGGCACCTTGCCCGCCGCACCGGAGCGAGGATGCGCCGCGATCTCAGCGTTGCCGCCGCTGTCGTTCTCTGCCTGGCTTACCTCGCGCTTGCTGGTTCGAAAAGAAGAGAACCGCACGCCAACCAAAAAGGCCCGTTCCTGCCGGTCCGGGCCGCGGTGTCCCGAGTTCGTGGACTGCGCGCCAACGATAGACTTAACCCTCCACTGCCGGTGCGCTAGTGGCTACGGGAGCCACTCCCTCCGGGGCCGATCGCGCTTCGACATGACGCTCAATGTGCGGCACACGCGCCATCACCACCGTGGATATCGCGTGCTTAAAGATGAGTTGATCCTGATTATTGGTCTCGAGCACAACGGAGTACTTATCGAAAGAACGAATTCTTCCCGTCAGCTTGACCCCGCTCAGGAGATAGATCGTGATGACGCATTTGTCTTTGCGGGCGGTATTCAGGAATGAGTCTTGTATATTCTGTGCTGGCTTGCTCTCCATGGGTTCCTCCCCGGCAATGTGCAAAAAACAGCCAGCCCCAGAGTTCGCGGCCCCATGCGACCAAGGGGTCTGTTCACGAGTCATTGCTGCCGCTTCCACTGCGGTCGCGGCTTTAGTCGAATTATAGCCAATTACGATAACACTCCTGCAGTGCGATTGCAGCGACATCCGGCACAATCCGCAGTGATGTAGAATCTGCCCACGACTTGTGCATGGCTGGCACAAAATTACGTCAAATGGATGGGAAAGGGAATGAGCTTTTCTGTGGTTGGCGCCTTTGTCTCACCCCAGTTCGAGTTCCCCGGCGCCGGCGAGACCGTGCTTATCTTGTTGCGCTGGATACACTTCGTGGCGGGAATCCTGTGGCTCGGGCTGCTGTATTTCTTCATGCTGGTGAATACGCCCTTTCTGCAGGAGCTTAACCCGGAGCAGCGGGGCGTGGTCGTGCCCAGGCTTATGCCGCGAGCTCTTTGGTGGTTCCGCTGGGGCTCGGTCGTCACCGTCGTTGCCGGACTGGCTTATTGGGGCCACATCGTCGGCAGCGACGCGCACGCTGCGTCCGCGGTCGGGGAACCTGCCTCCGTCGGCCGCGTCTTCGGCAGCTTCTTCCTTATCTGGACGCTGGCTTTCGCCATCGAGATGGGCATGCTGATGTCGCCGGCCGAAGCACTGAAAAAGGGACCCATCCTCGGAATTGTCATAGCGATCGTTGTGGTCGCCGCGTCCTATCTTTTCCTGAGCCTCAACCAGCAGGGATGGGAGAGTAATCGCCTTCTGTCGATCGGCATTGGCGGCGGCCTGGGCTGGTTCATGATGCTGAACGTGTGGGGCATTGTCTGGCGGATGCAGAAACGGCTCATACGCTGGACTGCGGAGAGCGCCGCGAAGGGGACGCCCATGCCGCCCGAGTCCGCGAAAATGGCGCGGCTGAGCCACCTCTGCGCGCAAGTGAGCTTCTGGCTATCGTTTCCCATGCTGTTCTTTATGGGAGCGGCGAGCCACTATGCGCTGTTTGCCGCGCGATGAAGCGGTCCGTCGCTGCTAAAATCGAAGTTTCATGCCCTTGAATAGTGCACAGCCTTCCGCTGCCTCTTCGGCTACCGCACAACCCGCGCCAGTCCCGATGCTCGACCTGAAGCGGCAGTACGAAAGCATCAAGGATGAGGTAGCGGCGGCTGTCGAATGCGTGCTCACGTCGCAGCACTTTGTTGGTGGCCCCGCGCTCGCCGGTTTCGAGCGTGAGTCGGCTGAGTATCTGGGCGTGCGAGCGTCGGTCGGCTGCGCCTCGGGCACGGACGCCCTCTGGTTGGCGTTACAGGCTTGCGGTGTCGGACCAAACACCAGTGTCGTCACCACGCCGTTCAGCTTCTTCGCGACCGTTAGCTCCATTGTTCGTTGTGGCGCGAACCCCGTTCTTGCTGACATCGATCCCGCAACGCTGAACCTCGACCCCGGCAAGGTTGAGAGCGCCCTCAAACGCGGCAGCCGCCAGAACATCGTGGCTGTGATGCCGGTGCACTTGTACGGCCAGTGCGCCGACATGGACCGCTTTGGCCAACTGGGACAAGACTTCCACGTCGCCGTTGTCGAGGACGCGGCACAGGCTTTCGGCGCAGCATGGAAGGATAAGAAGGCTGGGACGCTGGGCAAAGCGGGATGTTTCAGCTTCTATCCCACCAAAAACCTGAGCGCGGCGGGTGACGCGGGTTGCGTCACCACGGATGATGAAGGTTTGGCGGAGCACGTCCGCCGGCTGCGCAATCATGGCAGCGAACGCCGCTACTATCACTCCGAGATTGGCTGGAACAGCCGCCTCGATGCTCTACAGGCGGCGGTGCTGCGGGTGAAGCTCAAGCACATTGACGACTGGAACCAGCGCCGGCGTATGCTGGCGTGCCGCTATCACGGCATGGTCACTGTCGGCGGGATTGGTTCAATCTAAGGCGCAAACTGTAAACCGGCAAGCTCCCATCGCGCTGCTGGCCTCCGTACGCGAGGCCTATCACATCTACCATCAATTCGTGGTGCGTGCCCTCGATCGCGATCAATTGCGAAGTTTCTTAGCCGAGCGAGGTATTGGCAGCGAGATTTACTATCCCGTGCCGCTGCATTTGCAGGAGTGCTTCCGTTATTTGGGGTATAAGGCCGGCGACCTGCCGGAATCGGAGCGCGCCGCCAAAGAAGTCCTGGCGCTACCGATGTTTCCGGAGCTGCGCGAGGACGAGCAGCAGCGAGTAGTCGCCGCGATTGCGGAGTTCTACACCCGGTAAGGCTGACCCCTCCCTTGCAAACCTGAAGGCCCGCTCTTCCACCTCACTTCTGTCGCACGTAGCTGTACATGTAGTCCGTCAGCGGCGGATTGTTGGTGATCTGCACCGCCGTCTTCAATGAGTCGGTCAGGTTCGACGGAGCTTTGTTGGGCAAGGCCTCGTTGGACAACAGATACCCGCCCGGCCTGATCATCGTTCCTATGTTCGCGCGCGCCAGCGACTGATCCAGGCTGTCGTAATAAACGAAGATGTTGGTCCCGATCACGAGATCAAACTGCTTGTCCGGCGGCAGCGTCACCGTCTGAAAGACCACATTCATGTCGACAGGTGTGACGCGGCGCACCACGCCAGGACGCACGGCAATGGCGCGGTTCCAAATGTCGGAAGCTTCTTCCGGCACGGGTATCGGCGTCGTCGATTTGCCGATGTCCTTGCCCAGTTTCTGCCAGAATTCCAGGAACCCTGCGTGATAGGTCTTGCTCCAGCCGTCGGAGGGGCTGGCGAGAAGCTGGATCGTGTACGGTTTGCCGGCAGCTGCTTCCTTGCGCGCGCGCTCCAGATGCTTGTTTACACGCGAGCTGATGTCGAAGGTGTAGAGTTCAATCTTGTCCGGATCGGCGAGTCCCAGACGCGCCAGCGTGTCGATCACGGCAAAGGGCTGAGTCGTCTGTGGTGGGTAAAAGTCCGAGCCGGATTTCTTGTTCACGAAGTCCAGACCGGGTCCCACGATCGCGATGCGATGCACGCTGCCCGGCTTCAGCAAACCCTGGTCCATCATGTGCCGCAGGTGAAGCTCGAATGGTGTAGTCGGGATAAAGATTGCTGTCAGTCGAGATGCCGCGATCTTTGAAGGCCTGATACTTGTTGGTTTTGGCAGTTTGCGCGTCGCGGGCAACGTCGTCCCGCAGACGCGCCAGGTTTGCCAGCAGATAGGCTTTGACCTTCTTCTGATCCTCCGGAGACTTCAGGCTGTAGCCCTTTTTCTCCAGCAGCGCTTTCATCTCCTGCATACCTTCGCTGGGATGTGGCGCCGACAGGGCCTTGATAAGGTCATTGGCCCGCTTGTCTGCGACGCCATCGACGAAGCTGCTGTGCCCATATTCGGCGAGATACTCGTAGCTAATGCGTGGCTCCTTGGTGTAGGTCACGCCCAGCCGCAGAAGATTGGTCAGCGTGTTCTCTTCGCCCTCTTCGATGCGAGCCCGAATGTCCTTGTCCTGGGTGCGAATCCAGTTGTCCCAAGCGGCTGCCGTGAGTTTTCCCGACGGCTTCAGCTCAGCCGGCAACGAGCTCAGATAAGTATTCAGCACCGGCTCGGCGGCGGAGAAGGGAACAAACTGCGGCGTCTGAGCGCTCGCGGCGCAGCATCCGAGCAAGACAAAAACTAAAATCGAGAAAAGCCGGTTGTTCATATTCTGTTGCAGCGTGTGCAGGCGCATCCTCCAGCGGTCACTTCCGGCGTGCATACGTGTACATGTACTCCGTATCGTTGGGACTCACCATAATTTTGGTCTGCAGCGAATCGGCCAGCCCGGTGATTGCGCCATCGCCCGCCAGTTTCTCGTTGGTGATCAGGAAGCCACCGGGCTTGATCATCGTCGCCAGGTTCGCGCGCGCCAGCGACTGCTCAAAGCTATCGTAATAAACAAAGATATTCGTTCCAATCACCAGGTCGAATTGCTTCTCCGGCGGCAACGCGACGGTCTGGAAAACAATATTCATGTCGACCGGGGTCACCCGCAACACAACCGGCGGGCGCACGCTGACGGCGCGATTCCAGATGTCAGCCGCCGCATCAGGCACAGGAATTCGTTGCGCCGGCTTGCCGATCTGATTCCCCAGCTTCTGCCAGTACTCCATAAATCCTGCGGCATAGTCTTTGTTCCACTGATCGGAAGGGCTCGACAGCAGTTGAATGGTGTACCACTTTCCCGCAGTCGCCTGGCTGCGTGCCTGGGCCAGGTGCTTGTTCACGCGCGAGCTGATGTCGAAGGTGGTCAGCTCTATCGTCGTCGGATCGGCCAGGCCCAACTTTGCCAGCGTATCGATAACCGCAAACGGTTGCGTCGATTGCGGCGGGTAGAAATCCGAGCCCGAATTCTTGTTCACGAAGTCGAGCCCCGGTCCCACGATGGCGACACGGCGTATGCTGCCGGGCTTCAGCAGACCCTGCTCCATCAGGTGCCGCAGGTGAAGCTCGATGGTGTAGTCCGGATAAAGATTGCTGTCGGTCGAGATGCCGCGGTCCTTGAACTGCTGCGACAGATCGGCACCCTTTTTTTGGTAGAGCTCGGCCTCGGCCTTGATCACTTCGTCGCGCATGCGGGCCAGGTTCGCCAGCAGGAAGGTCTTAACTTTCTTTTGCCCGTCCGTAGTTTTGAGATTGAATCCCCGCTTTTCCAGGAAGCCGCGCATCTCGCGCATGCCCTCATTCGCGTTGGGCGAAGCCAGGGCGCGAATCAGGTCGTCTGCTCGTTTGCTGGCCAGGCTGATCCACATACTTGTCTTTGCCGAAGCGCTCCAGAAGGCTGTACGTGATGCGTTCCTGCTTGGTGTAGGTGACGCCCAGGCGCAAGAGATTGGTGAGCGTGTCCTCTTCACCCCGTTCCAGCCGGGTGCGGATTTCCTGATCGGTGCGCCGTACCCAGGCGTCCCATGCCGCGGCCGTCGGTTGCCCTCCCGGTTTCAGGTCGGCGGGTAGCGAGTTCAGATAGGCCTTCAGAATCGGCTGAGCGGCAGAGAACGGGACATACTGCGGCGACTGTGCGAACAGCGTCCACGAGCAACAAACGCAGATCAGGAACAGACCAAGTGCTTTGCCAAAATTGCTGTGCATATGAGATGAGCGGGTTGGGTTACTCAGGCATGCTCCGATGCAACAGGTGCGAACTTTCTCCGTTTACCGGGACGGGCGCAGTGAAGCCGGCGACCGGCTTGCGCAGGCGCGACCAGTAAAAGAACGGCAGTCCGGCTGCAATCAGCAGACAGCCAAGTAGCGCGGTCTTGGGCGCGCCCCAAACCGTATTGATCACGATGGCTGCACAGGCCACGACGAAGATCGCGGGCGCTATCATGCTCAGCCAAAGCTTCGGTTGGGCACGCAACTCGTGCCGGCGCGCGACGAACAGGCCCGCTGCGGCCGCACCCGACGACAGCAAAATCGTGAAACCGGTGTAGTTGAGAATCTGTTCGAAGCTGCCGGTCATGACCAGCACCACGCACCAGAACGCCTGCAGTCCAATCGCCAGCATGGGCGTTCCAAACTTCGCGCTGGTGCGGGCAAAGCTGGGGATAAACGCGCCGTCGCGCGACATCGCGAAGTACACGCGCGGACCGGCGATGGTCATGGCGCTGATGCAGCCCAGCAAGGCAACGATGGTGAACGCGGAAATTACGGGCGCAATGGTGTTGCCGCCGACGCCGAACAGCGATCGCGCCGCAACATCGCCTACGTTGACCGCATTCTTGATTTCGTTCACCGGCACCGCATAGAGGTAGAGCGCATTCAGCACCACATACAGCGTGACGATCACGCAGGTCCCGGCCAGCAGCGCCGGTCCGATGGTGCGGCGCGTGTCATACATCTCCTCGGAGATGTAGCAGGCCGCGTTCCAGCCGCTGTAGGAAAACATGATGGGCAGGAATGCCAGCAGCCAGCTGCTCGGAGCCCACGCTGTACCGCTCGAGTGAAAGTGCGACCACGATCCGTGGCCGAGCGTGAAGCCAAACACACAGAACGCGCCGATGATCAGGACGATCAAAAGGGCCAGCATGTTTTGCGTCAGCTTACCTGCGCCAAGATTGCAGGCGTGCAGCAGCGCAAAAGCAAGGATGACAAACGCCGCTCCCAACGCCCGGGGCGAAACGCTGAAGGCGCCCACGTAGAAGTTAATGGAAAAGAGGCTGTGGTCCGAAGCCAAGGCAGGGAAGTATCGGCCGAGATAGGCGATCAGACCGACCGAGCTGGCCGCGATGGCTCCCGAGAAGCCGGCAATCAGCGAGGTCCAGCCGGAGAGAAATCCGGCCGTCGGTCCGTAGGCGCGTGAGAGGTAGATGTACTCGCCTCCCGCCGCCGGCCACATCCTGCCTAACTGCGCATAGGAAAGCGCGCCCGCCAACGCCAGGCATCCCCCTACAACCCAAAGCGCCAGCATTACCCTGGGTTCAGGAACATTTTTCGCAATGATCGCTGGCGTGGTGAAGATTCCCACGCCGACAACGTTCGACACGATCAGCGCGACGCCATCTTTGACGCGAAACGAACGCCGGAGCTGGTTCGCCATGGCCGGAGCCGCGGCCGAAGCCGCTGCATTGGCGGGGGAACCTGCTTGATTGACAGGAGTTGGCTGGCTGTTGCCGGGCGTCTTCGACATGCCTCGCACTGCGACCAGGAATCGTCTTCCTCGGTGCCATCCAATGTACACCAGTTCTGCTGTTTGAGATAGCAAAGCGGGCTGGCGAAACGACTTAGCGTGCCGCAACCATGCTAGACGAGTATTATTTTCGCCCGATGGCCGGGGGCAGACGCCAGCTTGCCGTCGCGCGTGAGCAGCGTTGCGCCCAAAGTTTCCGCTAGCGCAACGTAAAGCGCATCGTAGGCGCTGAGATTGTCGCGCAGCTCCCAAACGCGGCTCAGAAAAGGTCGATGTGCGTAACGGCGAATTCTGAAGCCACGCAAGTTTCTTAGCGCCTGCTCAGCTCGATCGTAAGCGAGATTTTGCGCCTTCACCGCGCGTTGCAAGGCTTGACAGACCTCAGCGTCCAGCAGGTGCGGCGCGTGCAAGGTCTCCCCCGGGTGAAAAAACGGACACCAATCGCTCGACCCGCTGTGCTCTGAATCAACCACTCGAACGCTGCCGACGCGTCGAGAACAATCACCGCGAATCCCGTTCCTGCCGAATCAGTTCGGCAGCGGAAAAGGGCAGCTCGACCGGCTCCCTGGAATCGAGCCTCCGTTGCATCTCCTGCATCGTAAGCAGATCGGCGATTTCGCGCAGCTCGGAGAGCAGGTAATCCGACAGCGACATTCCGTTGTTCGCGGCCCGCGTCTTCAGCTTGCGGTGCAGCGCGTCGGGAACGTTCCGGATCTGAATCATCTTCGACATGTGCATAGCATGCAGTGCATGTGCTCCACATGTCAAGATGCCGGCGGACAAGAGCGAGCCGCAACAACTTAGCCTGCGACCGCGCGCTTGTGCCGGGGAGGGTATCGGTCGAAGGAGGCGGTCTCTGCCCAACCAGGGTCTCGGTATGGTCTCACACTTCAGTGTGATTCTGGTCACAGCAACCGTGTGCGCCCTCTGGCATAAACGAAGGCATGACTACCGTAGGCGCCCAATGCAATTTTCTTAAGGCCTCAGCCGGCTTGAAGACGAGTCTGCAGGCGGCGGGCGAAAAAGTGCACTTTTCGGCAGGCCAAAGTCTGTTTCGGGAAGACGATGGTAATAAAGGAGTTTTCCTGATTGTACGCGGCAAGGTCTGCATGGCTGTAAGAGGTTTACCCAATCTGGACCGGTTGTTCTCGGCCAGCTCACTACTCGGATTACCCTCCACCTTCACCGGCCACACCTACAGCCTGAGTGCCGAGTCCGTCACCGACGTCGAAGCCGTTCACGTGGAACCGGGCGCGTTCCTGCAAATCATGCGTGAGCGCGCCGAGTTCTGCCGCGAGGCCACCGAGATGCTCGGTCGCGAAGTTACGTTCATCCAGGCGGCACTGGCGGAGCGGCGCAAGCAGGCGGCCAAGAACAAAGTGTCACCCTCCGAAATCGGCGCTCTGGTCTAGCCAACCGTGCGGTTGAGCTTGCTACCCTGTACCATGCCATAAGGTGAAGCGGGGTATGAAACGGTGTCATCGCCTTTCCATCGCGGCTATCGCTTGCACGATCGCAGCCGCATTTCTGCTGGTCCGATCGCTCAAAGCGGCGGCGCAAACTTCCTCCGCGATTTCCATCGGCGGTGAGCCGGTGGTAACGCTGCAGCGCCCAGCCGTCACGGACAAGACCAAGCCGCAGTTCCTGAGCGCGACGCTACTGCCGGGCCGAGGCATGGCGGTTTTGCAAATCCAGGCTTACTTGCCCGGCAAAGGCGAAATCGACTTACTGAATTCGCCGCCCTTGCCGCAGGCTGAGCAGCTCCTCGACAAGGGTGACGACGAATTCGGCAACCAGGTCTTCAAGATTGGCGGCGCCATTCTGCTGCCCTATGCGAATCGCATTCGCGGCAAGTTGTCGCCCGACGGCAAGACCATCACCGCTACCGTCGCCGGCCAGACGGTCACGCTTCCCGCGAACTGGAGCGGCAACAATCCCGGCGCAGAGAAGCACTCCATCCACGGATTAATGCGGCAATCGAAGTTTGCCAACGTGAACTTCCAGAACGGCGCCGACGCCTCGGTCGTTCACGGGATCCTGCATGCCGGGAATTTCGATGGCCACTGGCCCTCGCGTACCGACGTCACCGTGGATGCGACCATCAGCCATGACGCCTTTGAATTGACCGTTCGCGCCAAAAACGTCGGCAAGCAACCGCTTCCCATGGGCATAGGCTGGCATCCCTACTTCGTCCTGCCCGGCGGGGACCGTCAGCAAGCAAGGCTGCATCTTCCCAGCCAGACCCGCGCGGTCATGAACAATTACGACGACTCCTTCACCACGGGGCAGCGGGTCCCCGTGCAAGGCACGCCCTACGACTTCTCTACACCGGGCGGTAAAGCCCTCGGCCACCAGTACCTGGACGACAATTTCTCCAACCTGCAGCCCATGCCTGACGGCGATACGGTCTCGGAGATCATCGATCCGGCAGCCAAATACGGCTTGCGGCTCACCACCCTTTCGCCGCAGATTCAGTCCATCCAGGTTTATGCTCCGCCGCAGAAAAACTTCGTAGCTATTGAACCGCAGTTCAATTTGCCTGATCCTTATAACAAGAATTGGGGAGACACGGACACGGGGATGGTCTTACTGAAGCCCGGGCAGTCGGTAACCTGGCGAGTACGCTTGGAATTGTTCACCCCAAATCCAGGATAAAAACTGGGACGCCGCCAAGTCACGCGGGAGACGTCGCCGGCGTGGAAGAATAGGTGCATCATGCATCGTCTGGCCATCAAGACACACAAGAAGCGCGAAGTGATCGACATCACGCAAAAGCTGGAAGCGATCCTGTGGAAGCACTATCCCGACAAGACCGGCATCTGCCAGCTGAACCTTCTGCACACCACCGCGGCGCTTACCACCGCAGACCTCGACCCCGGCACCGACCTTGATATGCTCGACGCCTTCGACATTATGGTTCCCAAGCTCGACTACCGCCATGAGCACAATCCTGAGCATGTGCCGGATCACATTCTTTCGGCGATGATCGGCTGCTCGCTCAGCCTGGCGGTCGAAGCCGGGCTGCTTCTCCTGGGTACATGGCAGCGCGTGATATTGATTGAATTGGATGGCCCGCGCGAACGCGAATTGGTGATGTCGCTGGCGGAAACGGTCTAGCCGGTATCGGGGCCGGTGATCGAAGAAGTGAAGGAAAGAACTCTGGAGGCTGTCGCTGCGTGGAACTTACAGCGGATGCAGGCACCGTTGGCGAAAATCCAGCCAGCCAACCCCGTAACACCTTGACCACGATTTACTCGAGGCTTCGCGTCTTCAGCCTCTCCGCCTACGACCGGCTCGATTACGGAAAAACAGCGGTCGTGCTGGGCTTCATCGCCGGCCTTCTGCTGTCGCACCGGCTGTGGGTCAGTACCCGAACCTATCCCCTGATTCCCGCCATTCCCGGCTTGCGGCCCATTCCGTATCCCTATGACTACTTCTGCGCCGTCGTATTGTTGCTGCTGCTCTGGTCCATCGCGCTGTCGTCGCGGCCTCGCCCCTACATCTTCGGATTTGCGGCGCTGCTGATTTTTCTGGGGCTGCTCGACCAGACTCGCTGGCAGCCGTGGGCCTATCTCTATCTCTTCATCCTGCTTGCTCTGGCGAGCTCCAACTGGAAACGGGAGGACACGCGAAGTCAGGAGAACGCTCTTAATATCTGCCGGCTGCTTGTCGTCGCAACATATTTCTATAGCGGCTTGCAGAAAATGAACCATCATTTTGCAGCCATCGCGGTGGTGTCGATGCTGGGTCCAAGAGCCAGTCATTTGCCATTGCTGCATCTTTGGCCGTGGATGATGGCGGCAGTCGAGATAAGCCTCGCCATCGGACTGCTCACACGCAAGTATCGCAACCTGGCAGTCATTTGCGCCATTGGCATGCACATGTTCATTCTTTTCTCGAACATCGTCATCCACGTGTGGAACTCGGTTGTCTGGCCTTGGAACATAACCATGATGGCCTTCCTGGTTGTGTTCTTCTGGAACAGCGACGCTTCCTTTGCAGAGATCGTGTGGCGTAACCCGATGCCTCTGCAAAAATTTGTTCTGCTGCTCTTCGGGATTCTGCCGTTCTTCAGCTTCTTTGGATTGTGGGACTCTTACCTGTCGGCTTCGTTGTATTCGGCGAATGTGCCCGAGGCGCGAGTGGTATTTCGCGGCAACGTCAAAAATCAGCTGCCGGCGCGCGTTCAGAAGTCCGTGGAGACACTGCCCGCCGCTACCTACATGCTGAACATCGGGAAGTGGTCGCTGGATGAACTCAACGTTCCGCCCTATCCCGCGATGCGCGTCTACCGGGCGGTCGCCGCGGAAGTCTGCAAATATGCCGACAACTCTCCCGATGTCGTGCTCCTGATGCGCGACAAAGACACGTGGCTCCAGCAAAGTACTCAAACCCAGGACACCTGCCTGAGCACAATTAACGTCCGCAAATGGTGATGCCGTTAATTACCGCCGCCTAGCCGAAAGCCTGATACTCGTCCCAGAATTGCGGCCAGGGCATGCGCGGCGGACCACACAGAAAGATGTCCGGATGATCTTTGCTTTCCTCGTTCTTCACTCCCTCGGAGTTGCCGTTGTGTCCGGCTAGCCGGCAACCGGTGAACATTCGCTCCACATAATTGCGAGGCAGCCCAACCACGATCAGCGTGGATGGAGGCGGTGACGGATATCCGCGCAGCCATGCCGAGTTGGTGCCGCTGATCGGCGGCGGCAGATGATAGGCTGGCCCCAGAATCTCGACCGCGCCCTGCTCGCCGTAGTTGCCCACCATCACGCCGAAGCTCTGGCGTTGCTCTGGGGTCAGGGAGTCGCGGACCCTGGCGATCTCCTGTACGAGTTCGTTCCAGCCAATCTCTTCGCGTAGGTCGCCGTTCTTGCTCAACGCAAAGCTCCTGAGCCGACCGCTGGAGGCGAACGGAATCAGCACGGCTGCAAGCGCCAGCCCGCACACGGCCAATCCCGTGAAGAAGACACTCTCGATCGCCAGTCGCCGCGGCCGCGACATCGACGCCACCCAGCGCTCTCCGGCCACCGCGCCCATGGCAAACAGCATGGGATAGGTCGGCGACAAGTAGTAGAAGCGAGCCTTGGAAAAGAAGAAGATGGCCAGCGGAAGCACATACATCCAGGCGAGCACGCGATAACGGCGATCGCGGAAGAAGCAAATCAAACCGGCTATCCATAGCGGAGCCGCAAACACATTGGCGCAAAGCCAGAACTGATCGCGCAGGAATCCGTCCGCGCGGCCTTCGCCCACATCGCGCTTGTGAATGTGTCGCAGGAAATGTAGCGAGATGAAGTCGTGCCGTGCTTGCCAAATGAGATTGGGCAGGCAAATCACGAACGCTACAGCCACGCCGGCCCACAGCCAGGGGCTGGCAAGATGACGGCGCGCCGGCGTCAGCAGCAGCGCAACGAAAATGCTGGCCAGGTAGAAGACCATCGTGTACTTCGTCATCAGGCCAAGCCCGGCCACCACTCCAATGGCCAGCCACCAGCGCGGATTGTCGCTCTTCAACAGTCGAATGACGAAGTACGCGATCAGCACCCACCACAAGTAGTCGAAGCTGGAATACTGAAACTCGGTAGCCTCGAACATCGGAAGCCCGGAGAGAGCAACCGCAAGCGCCGTCGTCACCTGCGCCAGCCGTCCGCCGCCCAGCTCGCGCGCCATAAGGCCGGCCACGACGAGGACGACAGTTTGCGCGATGACGGAGAAAAGTCGCAGGCCGACGAGCCAGTGACCAAAAAGCTCGAGCCCCATGCGCTCGATGAAAGGCGTGAAGGGCGGATAAGCGACGAAGCCCCAATCAAGATGCAGCGCGTCGCTTAGCGTCTGAAGTTCGTCGCGATGAAACCCGTAGCGCCCGTTGGTCAGCAGATGCACCAGCGCCACCCCGGCCGCGATCGCGATCAGCCACAGAGTGTCGGCTCGGCGTTTTGAGTCATCGTCAGCGGTTAGCATTTAGCACTTGGCAGATAGCAGTCGGCACTCGGCATTCGGCAATCGGCAATCGGCAATCGGCATTCGGCACTCGGCACTCGGCATTCGGCATTCGGGCAATCGGCATTCGGCAATCGGCAATCGGCCTTCGGCAAAAGGCAATCGGCAATCAGCATTCGGCAATCAGCACTTAGTACTTAGCAGTTCGTCCTCGAGCGACCGATGGTCCCAGACGCTCCGATAATACGTAAGTTCGCCGCCCTGTGTTCCCGGGCTCGCACTTATCGCGATTCTGACTCAGTGCTAAACGCTACATGCCGACTGCCGACTGCCGACCGCCGAGTGCCGACTGCCGAATGCCGACCGCCGACAGCCGACCGCCGACTGCGGAGTGCCGACCGCCGACAGCCGACTGCCGACTGCCGACTGCCAAAAAAAAAGCGCCCCACCAAGAAGGTGGAGCGCTGTGCCCATTGGAGGCAGGAGCGAAAGTCAGTTTGCGCCGGCAGTTTGAGGGTTCGTGTCGAGCGTGACCACGGGTCCGGTAGCCGTGACTGGAACGACGTCGTCCGTGCTCACCTTAGCTTTCGCAGCTGTTTTCTTCGCGGTGTTCTGCGGCGGCTGGTAGTAGTCGAAGCACTGGTACTCGGGGTACGAGGTGCAATTCTGAGCGTAGGCTTGCGTCTGGTCATAGGCCTGCGTCTGGCATGCGCGCAATGCGCTCAAGTTGGACCAGCAGTTGTCATCGTGCGGATTCGGCAACGCGCTTTGCGCCGACAAGCTGGCCACAGAAACCAAAAGCAGAATTCCGAGAAGAGCGAATTTCTGAAGTGTCATGATCCATCCTCCTGACTCGCATACATAGATTTCGCGCAGCCGCTCATCGCACGGACAACGTGACCTCACTTTCTGCCAACCTGCGACCCGCGTTTTTATTCCCTTGAAATCAAATTTTCATGTAGCTTCCCGCGCAGCTCGCGCATCTGCGATATATGCCTGTAGCAAGCACCGGCGGCGCTGACCGCGGTTTGAAGTTAAGAGAATGGCCGACCCGTCACATCGCAGTATTGGCGTTGCCAGGAATGAACTTGACTACGCTGGCGGGTCCGGTCGATGTGTTTACCCTGGCGTCGACGCTTCTAGGCCGCTCCGGAAAAAGAAACTCACCAGCCTACGAACTCCAGTTGCTGACGCAGGATGCGTCGCCGCTGGCGACTTCTGCCGGATTGCCGATCGGCGGTGGCACGCCATGGAAACAGGCCAGCTATCCGATCGACACTCTGTTGATTGTTGCGGGACGAGATGCCGCTCTCTCGCGCATCGACCCCGAGTTGCGTGACTGGATACGCGAGCGAGCCAAAGATACGCGGCGCGTGGGCTCGATCTGTGCCGGAGCGTTTATGTTGGCGGAGGCAGGGGTGTTGGATGGCCGTCCCGCCACAACCCACTGGCAACTGGCCGACACGCTTGCGAGTAAGTATCCCAGGATTTCCGTCGATGGCGATCGCATCTACACGCAGGACGGAAACATCTGGACGAGCGCCGGAGTTTCCGCCGGCGTCCATCTTGCGCTGGCAATGGTTGAGGAAGACCACGGCCACGCCTTAGCGTTGGAGATTGCGCGCCGCATGGTGCTGTTCATGCGTCGCGGCTCGGGCCAGCTCCAGTTCAGTTCGCAACTGGCGGCGCAGGCCGCGGATCACGAGCCTATTCGCGATCTCATTGCCTGGATTTCGGAGCACCTGAACGAAGACCTGTCCGTGCCCGCGCTCGCGCGTCGAGTGGGTATGAGCGATCGCAATTTCAGCCGCGTCTTTACGCAGCAGGTGACGATGACCCCTGCGCGATTCGTCGCGCGCCTGCGGACGGAAGCTGCAAAGGCCAAACTGGCCTCGACCGGCGAAAAGTTGGAAGCGGTCGCACAAAGCGCCGGATTCGGCGATGGGGAAACGCTACGCCGTCATCTGCGCAATCAATCCGAAGAAGAAATCCAGAATTACCGCGTCCGCGCGAGTGCCGGTTGAAGGGGCGCAGCTTTAGCGGCGCCGTTCCGGCTCGTTTTTTGTCATCACGAGCGGCCAACACGTCGCGAGGGATCTGCGGTTCCGAGTTTTCAGGGTGCCCCATCCTTTCGGTCCCCTTTTGCCGAAAGGGTGGGAGATGATCTAACGCCGTATGGGCTTGGCCCGCTCCACGTAACGCAGGCTGCGCACATCCACGCGTATCAGCTCACCCGGGGCGATGAACAGCGGTACGCGAATCGCGAGCCCATTCGCCAGCCTGGCTTCCTTGAAGGTGCTGTCTTGCTGCGAGTGCGCTGCCGGCGCGGTGTCGGCCACGCGCGCCTCGACGATGTCGGGAAAGACAACGCTGATCGGCTGGTCGACAAAGAACTCCACCGGCATCTGCATTCCCGGCTCCAGAAATCTTTCCGGCGAACCGACAATCTCGCGCGGTATCTGAATCTGGTCGAAGCTGGCCGGATCCATGAAGGTGCAGCCGTCCTCGTCGCTATACAGGAATTCCATGTTGCGGCGGTCGAGTTCCAGATTTTCCAGGCGCTCTTGCGGACGAAAGTGTGGCTCCCACAAACGCCCGCTCGACACGTTGCTGAGCTTGGCCTTCACCACGCCGCCCAGCTTCGCCGCGCCTGCCTTGGATTCGATTTCCAGGACCTTGTAGACTTGCCCCTCGATGCGGACAGCCGCTCCCGCCCTCAGCTCTGTCGCGATGACCATGGCAGCGTTTCCTTAGTGGTTTATTTCGTCGGCGCCTTGAGGGTTTTATAGGCAGTGCGCAAATCACGTCGCCACTCCTCAAATTCTTGATCCGTTAGTCGAGTTTTCGCCAGGAGTTTGGCTAGCTTTCGCCCTGTGCATATCTTTGCGAGTTTGGGTACTCTTGCGTGCGCATCGAGACGGATTTTCCGCATGAAGTCACATTATCAATTTCCAGGGGGCCGGGCCTATCTCCGAGACAAGCTACACCAGTACCTCGGCATGGCGATGCTCGAGTTCATGCGCCACGGCGATCGACAGCCGCCGGATGCCCTCGCGGATCATCTCCGGCTGCGCGTTGGAGAAGTTCAACCGCATGTGCGATTGCGGGTCGCCGTTGGGGAAGAACGGCTCGCCCGGCACAAACGCGACGTCCTGCCGCAACGCCGTATCCAGCAGTTTGCGCGAGTCGATTCCGGCCGGCATGGTGACCCACAGGAACAGGCCGCCGTGTGGATGCGTCCACGAAACCTCGGGCGGGAAGTAATCCGCCAGCGACTCCAGCATCGCATCGCGCCGCTCTTTGTAGGTCTTGCGGATCAGCTTCACATGCTCGTCCATGAAGCCGTCGCGGGCGGCCTCGTAGATGACCATCTGCGCGAACGAGCTGGTGTGCAGGTCGGTGCTCTGCTTCAACTGCGATAGCTTGGCGATGACCTCCGCCGGCGCCACCATCCACGCCACCCGCAGTCCTGGGGCCAGCACCTTCGAAAACGTGCTCAGGTAGATGACGTTGCCCAGCTTGTAGCCGCTATCGCGCGCAACGTTGGTGCGGTCCAGCACTACCAACGGCGGCTGGTGCTCGCCTTCATAGCGCAACTGTCCGTAGGGATCGTCTTCGATGATCGGAATGCCGTACTTATCCGACAACAGCACCAGCTCATCGCGCCGTTCGCGCGAAAGCGTCACGCCGCCCGGGTTCTGAAAGTTGGGCAGGATGTACATGAACTTCGGCCCGGAGCGCAGCGCCTGCTCCATCTCGCAGGTTTGCAGGCCGTTGTTGTCGATGGGTACGGTGACGTACTCGGCGCCCATCAGGTCGAACGCCTGGAGCGCGCCCAAATACGTCGGCGATTCCACCAGGATGCGGTCGCCGCGATTGATCAGCAGCTTGGCGATGAGGTCCAGCGCCTGCTGCGAGCCCGAGGTGATGAGGATGTTGTCGACGGTCGCGAGAATTCCATAACGCGCCATGTGCCCGACGAGGAACTCGCGCAACGGACGATATCCTTCCGTCGGTCCATACTGCAATGCTACCGAGGCTTGCGATTGTAAAACCCGGTGGCACGCTTCTTGAAAACGTGCCACTGGAAAGACCTCAGGGGCCGGCAGCCCGCCGGCAAAGGAGATGACTTCAGGACGCTGCGTGAGCTTCAGCAGCTCGCGAATGATGGAACTCTTGGCGGTCTTGGTGCGCTGCGCGTAACGATGTGCCCAGGGCGCTGCCATACACACACCTCCGGGATTACGTTCCAGCCTAGCGCGGGATCGCAGAGCTGTCTGTGATGGATGACACCGCGTGAAGGTAGCAAAGGTCAGGGAGCCTCTGATTAAGCTCGCTTTTGAAAGGGACGGTCTTCAGACCGTCCGTAAATTCGGTGTTTGGGGAGCAGGCTTTTGCCGCTGAGGGACTCAAGCAGAGTCTCCTTAGCTGTCGCGTTCGACCACGAACTCCGCCACCCACAGCAGCACGCGTTTGATCTCGGAGTCCGGGAAGGTGCAGATGGCCTCGCGCGCTTGGTTGGAGAACTCCACCGCGCGGGCGTGCGCCGCTTCGATGGAGCTATACGCTTCAGGATGCCGACAATGTCAGACGGTGTGATGCCGTTGAAGCCGCCATTGCTGAGCACCGACACGATCATCGCGCGCTCCGATGCGCTGGAGCGCTCCAGCGCGTGCAGCACCGCCATGGTCGCCTTGCCTTCGCGCAGGTCGCTGGCCACGGGCTTGCCCAGCACTTCTTCCGATGCGGTGAGATCGAGCACGTCATCGACAATCTGAAACGCCATGCCGAGATTGCGCCCGTATTCGGCCAGACGTTGCAGATCGCCTTCGCTCGCGCCGCCCAGGATGCCGCCGAGCTTCATGCAAACGGAAAACAGGCACGCCGTCTTGCGATAGATCAGCTCAAAGTGCTCGTCGAGCGTGATGGCTTTTCCCAGCCGCTCGATCTGCAGCAGCTCGCCCTCGACCATCGCCTGCGTCAGCTCGATCAGCGTGTCGAGGATCGCGAAATTGCGCTCCTGCACTGCGATCTTGAAGGCCTGCATGTAGAGCCAGTCGCCGGCGAGCACGCACTTGGCGTTGCCCCACTGCGTGTTGGCTGCCGGACGCCCGCGCCGCGTCTGCGGCTTCGTCGATGATGTCGTCGTGCACCAGCGTTGCGGTGTGGATCATCTCCACCACGGCGCCCAGCTTGATGGCGCCCTGGCCGGTGTAGTTCATCAGCTTGGAGGAGAGCAGCAGCAGGGCGGGACGCAGGCGCTTGCCGCCGCCGACGCGCAGGTACTCGCCAATCTCGGTAATCGCGCGCACGTCGGAGACCGTGTCGCGGCCGAACTCGCGCTCGATGGCAGCGAGGTCGTCGTGCAGCAGGTCGAAGACTTCTTTGGCGTTCCGGATTACCGAATTCAAGCCTGCGTTCTCCCCGAGCATCCTTCCACTTCGCGAATCGTTTTCACCACGGAGACGCACGGAGAGTCACGGAGAGATAATTTGAAATCAAGAAATCTCTGTGTGCTCCGTGGTCTCTGTGGTGAATCCGCTGTCTCGCACGTCTCTAATTGCTTCGGTAGTTCGTGAACTGCATGTCGATGCCGAAATCCTGTTGCTTGAGCAGGGCGATGATCTCCTGCAGTGTATCGCGGTCTTTGCCGCTGACGCGAACCAGATCGCCCTGGATCGCGGCCTGCACTTTCTTCTTCGAGTTCTTGATGAGCTTGACGATCTCGCGCGCCTTCTCGATGGGAATGCCCTGCTGCATGGTGATGCGCTGGCGCACGGTGGAGCCGGCCGCCGGTTCGATCGCTCCGTAGGTCAGTGCCTTCAGCGGTACGCTGCGCTTCACCAGTTTGCTTTGCAGCACGTCGTTGACCGCCTTCAGCTTGAACTCGTCGGCCGAGGCGAGCACCAGCGCCTCCTTGCCGTCCATCTCGATGGCGGACTTCGAGTCCTTCAGGTCGTAGCGCGTGTGGATTTCCTTCAGCGCCTGCTGAATGGCGTTGGAGACTTCCTGCAGATCCACCTTGCTGACAATGTCGAATGATTCGGCCATAAGATTTCAGTGTAACAACAAGCGCGAAACGAGGACACAATCGTAGTCCAGGACGCGAATCTCGCCGTAGATCTCACACGTTTGAGCCCGAAGGACGACATTTGTTTTGGCCATGGGCGCAAGCCCGCGGCCAAGAGTGCAGATCAGGTTCCGAGCCACGGAGCGGCGGCACCGACTGGCATTTCACGTTCGCGATGATGTGTCGCCCTAAAGGAACTCTCCGAATATTTTGGGGGAAGCATCCCGCGGGCTGACGCCCGCGGATAGAACAAATGCCGCCCCTGACTTTGTTGCGTCCGTGGCCAGCGCTTCCGCGCTGGGCTGATCACTCTCGCCCTTCGGGCAAAAACGCAATCGCGAATCATCGTGCCGCCTGCAGGCGGTATCGTGCCTGCGGCACTGAATCGGAGTCACCCGCGCAACCGGAAAAACCGCCGGAAATTCTCCGTCGTCTGCTGCGCAACCTCTCCTGTCTCCAACCCGCGCAGCTCACCGATCCTGCGCGCCGTTTCCACCACAAACGCCGGCTCATTGCGCTTGCCGCGATGCGGAATCGGCGCAAGATACGGCGCATCGGTCTCGATGAAGATGCGGTCCAACGGCGCTATTGCCGCCGCGTCACGAATGTTCTGCGCCTTGGGATAGGTGAGGTTGCCGGCGAATGAAATCATGAACCCGAGATCGAGCGCCGCACGCGCGTGTTCCACGGTTCCGGTGAAGCAATGCAGGACGCCGCCCAAGCCGCTGGCTGCCCAGTTCTCGTGCAACAGGCGAAACAGGTCGTACCAGGCATTCTCGCTGTCGTCCGACGGGCGATTGTGAATGATGATGGGCAGTTTGGCCGCGCGCGCCATCTCCATCTGGCGAATAAACACGCGCTGCTGCACGTCGCGCGGCGAATGGTCGTAGAAATAGTCGAGCCCGATCTCACCCCACGCAATCACCTTCGGATCGCGCGCCAGCCGCTCCAACTCGTCGAAATCTTCTTGCTTGGCGAGCGCCGCTTCATGCGGATGAACACCGATCGTTGCGTAAACGCCCTCATGCTGCCGCGCCAGCTTGATCGCACAATCGAGCGTGCCCGTGCCCGGCCCGTCGCCGTTGCCGATGGCCAGCATGGTCGTGACACTCGCCTGCTGCGCCCGCGCAAAAACGTCGCTGCGATCGGCGTCGAAGCGTTTGTTCTCGAGATGGCAGTGCGAGTCGGTAAACATAGAGGGAGTGGTTAGTGGATAGTAAATGATGTGGGCCCGCGCTGCTGGAACCGACGATTAGTTGTCTTATTTGAGCGAAACCAGCCGCAGAGCGGCGGGATGAATTTAGCCGGGCGCGGAAGCCGCCGGACATCCAGGAAATCGATGCAGAGCCGCAGAGCGGCGGCACGTCCCTAATAGATACCCGGAATCAGCCGCCACGTCCTTGCGCGATATGCCGCGTACTCCTCGCCGAATTCCGATTGCAGCAGCCTTTCCTCGGCATGCATGCGCGCAACCAGCGGAGGCACCAACACCGCTGTCAGCAGCAATCCAACCGCGGAGCGAAATGCCAGGGCCCAGCCCACCATGTTGATGAGTAGGCCGAGATAACTGGGATTACGTATGAAACGATAGATATTGGTCGTGACCAGCGTGTGTCCCGGCTGTATCGCCACCAGCCCGCTGAATCGGTTGCCCAGGACGAACACTGGCCAGATTCGCAGCGCGCCGCCAATCGCAAACAGCACGACGCCCGCCCAGCGAATCGCGTCACCGTCGATGGTCCAGAAGTTCAACCGGTCGGTCAGGGCTGGAAGATACGCAGATCCCAAGCCAACAAGCATGAATATGGGAAGCACCCAACGGTTACCGCGATCTTCGCGCTCGCCCGGACTCAAACTTCCGCCTGCGAAGAAAGAAACGAACGACATCGCCAACAGTACGGCGACGAGCGCGATCAAGGCCGGATGGGAGAAGAAAGCGGCAAATCCGCCCCAGCCCAGGATCGCCAGACCCGCGTACATGGCAATGCCGAAAAGAACGAGTATCAACCTGAGCATAGTTAGTGGCTCAGAAACCAGAGGTGAAAGGACAAAGGACTAGAGGTCAGGGATCAGGTAAGCGCACTCGTTCTATGTACGACTTCGATGCCGGGCCACTTATCGGCAGACCACTCTAATGACCATGCCAACTATCTGATCACTGCCACGAACTAACTCCGATCGCCAGCCTCTGACTCCTGACCGCTGCCTCTACACCGTTTCCAACTCCTCTTCCAGCAGCTGCTTGTTGTACAGATCGGTGTAGTAGCCGTTGCGCTCGATCAGTTCGTCGTGCGTGCCGTACTCGACGATTTCGCCATCGTGCAAGACGGCGATGCGGTCGGCGTTGCGCACGGTGGAGACGCGATGCGAGATGAAGATGGTGGTGCGTCCCTTCATGATCTCGCGCAGGTGGTTCAGGATGCGATCTTCGGTCTGGGTATCGACGCTGGCCAGCGCGTCATCGAGAATCAGGATGCGCGGATTGCGAATGACGGCGCGCGCAATGGCCGTGCGCTGCTTCTGGCCGCCGGAGAGCGTCAGACCGCGCTCGCCCACCAGCGTCCTGTAGCCTCGGGAAAGCCCTCGATATCCGCGGCAATGCTGGCCGCTTCGGCCGCGCGCCGCACTTCTTCATCGCTTGCATCCTCGACGCCGAAGGCGATGTTGTCGCGAATCGTGTCGCTGAACAGGAACGTTTCCTGCGGCACGAATCCGATGTTGCGGCGCAGGGCTTCCAGCGGATACTCGCGGATGGGGCGGCCGTCGATCAGCACCGAGCCGGGCGCCGCGTCGTAGATGCGCGGGATCAGCGAGACCAGCGTGGACTTGCCCGAGCCCGTCGGACCGACAATGGCCAGGCTGGTTCCCGCGGGCACGTGCAGATTGACGTTCTTCAGCACCGGCTCGTCGCGTGCTGCACTCCCAAGTTTTCCGGCGATCGCAGAGTCTTGCCGTAACGGAAGCTCAGATTGCGGAATTCGATCTCGCCTTGGATTTCCTGCCCAGGCAGCGGTTCTTCGACTCCGGCGCGCAAAGGTCGCGCGCCCGCGGCCAAGCTGACGCGATCCGCATCTGTGATCTCCGGCTGCTCCGACATCTCGTGGATGCGGCCCATGGACGCGGTGCCGCGCTGAAATAGGTTGATCACCCAGCCGAGCGCGATGATCGGCCAGGTGAGCTGCACCATGTACGTGTTGAAGGCGACAAAGCTGCCGACCGAGATGCGATGCAGCAGCACTTCGCGCCCGCCGACGAAGAGCACGATCACGATGGCGATGCCGAGCAGCGTCTCCAGCGTCGGCCACAGCATGCCCATCAGCCGCACCAGCTTCAGGCTGCGCGCGATGTATTCGGTGTTGTCGCGCTCGAAGAGTGCGATCTCGGCTTCTTCCTGGACGTAGGCGCGGATCAGCCGCGCGCCGGAGAAGTTCTCCTGCGCGCGCGCTGAGATGTCGGAGAACATGGCCTGGATGCGCTCGAAGCGCTCATGGATGCGGCGGCCGAAGTACTGCACGACGATGCTGAAGATGGGCAGCGGCAGAAAGGCCCACAGCGTCAGGCTCGGGCTGATGGAGAACATGAAGACCAGCGCGCCCGCGGTGTACACGAGGGTGTTGGCGGTGTACATGATGGCCGGGCCGAGCAGCATGCGCACGGCGTTCAGGTCGTTGGTGGCGCGGGCCATGATGTCGCCGGTGCGCGTGCGCTGATAGAAGCTGGAGGACAGCCGCTCGAGATGCGCGAACAGATCGTTGCGCAGGTCGAACTCGATTTCGCGCGAAACGCCGATCAGGATCCAGCGGGTGAGGAACTGGAAGATGGCCTTGGTGCCGGCAACCGCCAGCAGCAGCAGCAGCAGGTGAGCAGTTTGTGACGGTTGACGCCGAGGTTCAGATCGTCAATGGTGCGCTGGATGACCAGCGGAAACAGGATCCACACGCCGTTGTTGCACAGAACGCACAGTGCGCCGATGACATACGTCGCGCGATACTTGCGCAAATAAGGAAGCAGTGGACGAAGGTTATTGAACATCGAGAGAATCGCAATCGCGAGTCACAGAACACGCAACTTGATTGAGATTGATTCTATCTTGATGGAGATGATGAACGCAGCCGAGGGGATTCGCGTGGTCTTCGTTGGTTCATGGTTTTCACGAACGAAGACTGTCTGTGTTTCCGTCAAGCGACGCGCGCCGTTGAAAAGCCGCACAGAGCGCGGGCGGCGGCCACGCAGCGGGCCACGCGATTGACGCGCGCGACCGCAACGAAGTTTCTATCGTCTTCCCGAAAGCGGATTTTTTAGGGTAACGTAACCCAACCCTCCCCCCCGGTTACGTTACCTTGCTCAGGCCTCCTGGAAAGGCCGCACTTCCTGCCAATGAGTTGTTGGCGTGAGACTTAGGCGCGACTCCGAGCATGGAAAACGGATCCGCCACCGCTTGCGCCATGGTTACCTGTCGACGACCTTCGCCTGCCCCGTCTTCTGCGAGGGTTCGGTTTCCGGCGCCTTCTTGAGCGCGGCGGGCGCGTTGGCAATCGTGGCTTGGAGGGTGCGCTCCCTGGAGCGGCGCCACTGTTCGTCGCTCATGTTGGCAATCGTGGGACGCGGTGGCGGGAACAGCTCGTGGGGTGGGGCGTCGAGATCGATGCGCGGCGGCAGGCCGAACTCGGATTCGAGTCCGGGATAGTTGTTGACCGTACCTTCTTTCTCGAAGGAGAGCTCGAAGGGGCTGCCCATGAGCCAGCCGGTGGTCGCACGGAGGTTGGAGGCGGCCTGCTGCAGGGCATAGAGCAGGAGGCCGGCGCGGCGCGGATTGATGACGTCTTCGGCGAGCCCGTCCGCCACCTGCATGAGGGCGACCTGCACGGCGTGCATGTCCTCGAGCGGCGGCAGCTCCGGATGCCAGGTTTTCTCCTGCGACTGCGCCTGCGCCATGGCCAGACGGCGGGCGCGGACGCGCAGATGGAAGTAGCAGAAGGCCCGGCCCTTGACGGCGCCGGAGCCGCAGAAGGTCCCGTTCTCGCGGACGTGCTGACAGTATTTGTAAGCCATAAAACTTCTCCCTATAAAAACAAAAGGGCAGGTGCGCCCGGACCGAGTGATCGAGGCACAATCCTACCCACAGAACATTCCATGTTAGCTAGTTTGCGGTAACGGGGTAAATGTTACTTAGGTAGTAAGAGGCACAGATCGCAAGAGACACTTTGAAATTTGCCTAATCGGCCTTTCGGTTTTCCCAAGACCCACGTCACGGGTGCCCCACTCATCCGTGGGTTCGGATGAGTGGGTGATCGGAGGGGAAGGGCGTATCGAATATTTCTCACCAGGGCCGGCGATCGGACAATTTCCAAACGATTGAATGTTCTCAGGAGACCAGGCCTTGGGTCGTGGAATCGAGGTTAACGGCGAGATGGATGAGTGTCTGTGAGGAAGGTGCCCGATGATTGTGGCTCGAAGACCCACTCATCCGAACCCACGGATGAGTGGGGCACCCGGGGTGATCGGACGACTTCCAAACGACTGAATGTTCTCAGGGGACCAGGCCTTGGGTCATGGAATCGAGGTTAACGTCGAGATGGATGAGTGGTCTGTGAGGAAGGTGCCCGATGATTGTGGCTCGCAGGACCCACTCATCCGAACCCCGCGGATGAGTGGGGCACCCGGGGTGTCGACCGATGTTGATTTGGGGCCCACTCATCCGAAACCCGGCGGATGAGTGGGGCACCACCCGGCAAGTAGCTCGACCGACTCTTCATCCCACTCATCCGAACCCCGGCGGATGAGTGGGGCACCCGGCAAGCAGCTCGACCGACTCTTCATCCCACTCATCCGAACCCGCGGATGAGTGGGGCACCCAACTGACTTCATCCCACTCTGCGCCCACGGACAGTCACGAAATGACTGAACCTTCTCCGGAGAAAACTTCACCTTCAAGGGCCACTGCTGACAGTTGATGCGCACCGGACCTTCTTCCTGGAACGCGTAACTCCGAAAGCTGCTCCACTTCCATTCTTCCGGCGCCGCAACCAGCCCGCGCTTCACGGGATTCCGATGCATGTAGCGCAACTTCTCAACCTGCTTCTCGGGCGTGGAGACATTGAAGTCATAGAACCGCTTCTGCCAGATCCGCCCGGTGGAAGCGCGGGTGCCCCACTCATCCGCGGGGTTCGGATGAGTGGGTTTACGGTGCAGGATCTTGGTGAAACGTTCTTTGATCACCTTCATCACGACGGAAGGGTCGCCGACCTCCGGCTCATTCATGAGAAGGTGAAAGTGCTCGGGCATGACCACGTATCCGATGACCACGAAGCGGTATCGCGACCTCGCCTGCTCCAGCACGCGCAGGAACAGGTCGCGGCGCTGGGCGGTTCGCAGCGCAGGCTGGCGATGGTAGCAACTACAGGTGATGAAGTGGAGGTCGTGTCCACCGTACCAGCGCTCCAGGCCTTGGGTCATGGAGTCGAGGTTAATGGGGAGAGGGATGGGTGTCTGTGAGGAAGGTACCGGTGGGTGTGATATGCGGGGCCCACTCATCCGAACCGCACGGATGAGTGGGGCACCCGGAGTGTCGGTACCCGATGGGTGTGATTTGCGGGCCCACTCATCCGAACCGCGCGGATGAGTGGGGCACCCGGGGTGTCGGTACCCGATGGGTGTGATGTGCGGGCCCACTCATCCGAACCGCACGGATGAGTGGGGCACCCGGCACCGGGGTTGGGGCTCGTTTAAGTGGGCACGCGCAGGAGCATGTAGCCGCCGGCGAGACCGAAGATGAAGTCCGGCGCCCACGCCGCCAGCATCGCGGGAAGTTGGTTCGCGTTGCCCATCGCTTCGAACAATCCGGAGGTCATCCAGTAGACGACCGCGATGCCGATCGCGACCGCGACTCCGACGAGCGCGCCGCCGCGGCGTCCGGAAGCGGAGAAGGGAATCGCCAGCACCGCCATCACGAGCGTGATGACCGGAAAGGCGATCTTCTTTTGCAGTGCACCTTCAGCCGTACGGTGTCGAAGCCGCTCTGCTGCAGGTCGTCGATGTAGCGCCGCAGCTCTTCGTAATTCATCTCCGACGATTGCTTGACTTCCTTCTTGAAGTAGCTGGGATCTTCGCGCAGCTCGTTGAAGGTGGCGACATCGAAGGTGCGGTAATCCTGGATGGAAGAGCCCTGCAAGGTGCGCGACCAGCCTTGCTCGAAGACCCACTTGTGCAGGCCCTCCTCCCAATGCGCGCGTTCGGCGTGGATGCGCCGCGTCAGCTGGAAGGTGTTGGGATCGAACTCGAAGATGGAGATGCCGCCGAAGGGATTCGAGTCCGGATCGAAGACGCGGTAGTAATAAATTTCGTTGCTCTGTCCGAAGATCCACTTGCGATCGGCTTGCAGATAGGTCTGCGCCGGCTTGCCTTTGATCTCGTTGCGCAGGATCTCCTGCTCGCGATTGGTGTGCGGGATGTAGAGCTGATCGAAGAAGAAGAGCGCCGCTGGCGAATATCGGCGCTGAGCACAAGAATCGGCAGGGTCGCGCGATAGATGCTGAAACCGCTGGCCTTCATCGCGGTCAGCTCGCTGGATTTGTCCAGCAGGCCGAAGGTGATCAGCACCGCGAGCAGCACACGCCATCGGCGCCATCAGGTAGATGCAGCGACGGGCTCAGGTTCCACAGATATTCGGCGACGGTAACCAGCGGCACGCGATTGCGCACGATGTCGGTGAGCAGCTCGAAGAAGGTGAACACCAGAGCGAGCACCAGAAAGGTGGCGAGAATCATGGTGAGGTAGAGCGCGAAGTCGCGCAGGATCATGTCGTCGAGGATGAGCGGGAAGCGCGCGCTGAAGCGGCGGCGGTGGAGCGCGCGGCTCGGCTGCGCGGCCGCCAACGAGCGCCCGCTCGAGCGCCGCGTGCACAGCGGTGTGCAGCTTCTGCAGCAGCGTCTTCCAGTAGCCGGCGAGATTGCCGATCTCGATGGGCATGCGATCGACGCGCCACAACAGAAATGACGCCGGAAAGGAAGAAGAAGATGTTGCCCATCCAGACGCCGAACCAGGGCGACATCTTGCCCTGCCGCGCCATCGCACCCCGATCAGCGAGAAGAAGTAGTACACGAAGACCAGCAGAATGGTGAGAACGAATCCCGTACTCTTGCCGCCCTTGCGCGCCGAAAGGCCGAGCGGGATGCCCACCATCGCCAGCACCAGACAGGCGGTCGGCAGCGCGAAGCGGCGATGGAACTCGATCACGTAGTAGCGCGCCTTGATCAGGTCGTAGTTGTAGCTGCCGGGATCGGAGGTGCGCAGCCTGCAGCGCCGCTTTGCTGCTCGCGGGCGGCGTTCGCGAGCAGGCCGCGCAGGCTGAGTTCGGCCACCGGCAGCAGATCGTGCGGCTTGTCTTCGCTGGGCAGCGCAATCGGAATTTCGGTGCTGTCGAACGTGGTGATGGAATATTGATCGTGGACCTTGGGAACGATCTCCTGCTGCGTGCCGTCTTCCAGATGAAAGCGCAGCTTGTCGGGCGCATCGCTGATGAGCGCACCACGCTGGGCCAGCGTGATCTTGGGCGACGCGGGATCGCTGATGTCGGCCAGGAAGATGCCGCGCCACAGCGCCTGGCCGTGCGGACGGAATCACGTCCTGCACATAGAGCACGATGTTCTTGAAGTCTTCATAGAAGACGCGCGGCTGCATCTCGAACGACGCCTGCGACGACTTCAGCCGCTCCTGCAATTGATCGAGCGCGACGGCTGACTTGGGCGCGAGATAGATGCTGTTGAACAGGCCGAGCAGCCAGCGCGCCGATGGCGAACAGCGAAACCGCGCGCAGGAACATGCCGACGCCCATGCCGCTGGCGCGCATGGCGGTGAGCTTCGCTGTCGGCGGCCAGGCGGCTGAGCCCGACCAGGATGCCGACCAGCACGCCCATCGGCAGGGTGATGGTGAAGGTCGTGGGCAGCGTGAAGAGGAAGATTTCGGCGACGCTGGGCAGGGGAGCGCTGTTGCGCACGACCAGCTCCAGCAGACGCCCCAGATCCCGCATGAAGATGACGAAGGTGAACAGCGCGATGCCGATCACGGCATGCGAAGCGATCTCCTTCAGGATGTAGCGGGTGAGAATGCGCACAACAGACTAGTTTACCGCGCAGTTCGAGATATGGGGCATCGTGTAACGAACCGACAGTTCAGCGTCGTCCAGTCCAGGTTAGCGTCGTCTCACCCAGGTCAACGTCCAGAGGTTTCAACCCGCGTTGGCGCCAAGGGCGGGACGCGACCCATCGGCAAGCTCAGGGCAGGTCTCGGATACCGTGATCGGGATGGGCTCCGGTTTGTGGGGAGCGGGTGAAGTTCGCTTGTCCCGCCACCGGTTGAAGGCGACGATGCCGCCTCCGACGATCAAGGCCGCAAGCACCCACCGTGCCAGGATGACAATGGAATCCGCGTCGAGCGTCGGCAGGCCGACTTGCCGCAGGGCGTCATAACGCTCCATCATCCAGTGCCATGCGGTATGGGCGACGATGGCCGAGAGAACGATCACTCCGGTGCGGTCGGAGAGCGCCTTTACCCGCCGCAGGAGCCAGAGCGCGGCGAGCATCACGGACAGCACCGCCAGTTGTCCAATCTCGATTCCGATGTTGAACGACAACAGCGAAAGCAACAGGTGATTGCCGGCAAATTGCAGGCTGTCCTTCATGGCATAGGAGAAGCCGAAGCCATGGACGAGTCCGAAGGCGCCGGTGATGATCCAGCGCCGCTTCAGATCGGCGCCCACGATGTTCTCCAGCGCCATATAGACGATGGACATGGCAATCGCCATTTCGACAAACGGCGGAAACCAGTGTCCGGCGGGAGCCAAACCGTAAGCCGTGCCCAGCAGCGTAATCGAGTGCGCGATGGTGAACGCGGTGATGACCGCAATCAGCCCGCGAAAGCTGCGGTAGGGAATGATAAGGCAGAAGAGGAACAGCAGATGGTCCATGCCGCTGAGGATGTGCCCGATGCCCAGCACCACGAATGATGCGGCCGCCTGATACCAGCGGGGGCTGAGGGGAACGCGTCCGCTGCCGGGCGTGATGACGAAGGCGCGGCTCGGCTCGTTCGGCGGCATGTAGCGCACGACTAACTTGCTGACGTCGCCGAGGTCGGCCGCCACCAGCGTGCGAATGGTGAACGCCGACTGCGCAGAGTGGATCGGGTAAATCAGGTGTGCGTCGAGATAACCCTGGTCGTAATAGATGGTGGAATCCGGCAATGCCGGCTCACCGATCGCCTTCACGGCCGCGTCATAACTCTCGAAAGAACGATCGACGGGCAGGGCGAGCCGTCCGCTGGCGCTCTCGGGACGCAGCCGCTCGCCGTTCTCCCACAGCGGGATGCTGCGCGCGATTTGCGCCATCGCCAGCTGCAGCGCCGGGCCCGACTTGGCGACGTCGTACACATTGCCGTTCATCGGGAACTGAACCGAGCGCAGCAAATCCATGGGGACGCGCACGACCATGTGGGCCTGGTTCTGGTCGATCTTGACGAAGGCATTGACGATGGTCTGCAGCGGCAGGTCGTGCGCCGATACGACCGGCACGCATAGCACGAGAGCCAACGTCAGGGCGAGAAACGAACATTTAAAAGGACGCATAGTGTAAGGCCTGGAAAAATCCGGTGACCGGATTCTGTCCGGCCACCGGAGAAGAAGAACATCAGCACTCAATCGTTAGGAACAAACTTCTGAATGCGCCGGCCGGTAATGGTCTCGGCGATATACACATTGCCGTGGGAATCACTCGCGGTGGTGTGCGCGAAGGCAAACTCGGCCGCATTGTGTCCCGGGCAAGGTGCGATCCCGCATCGTCCGAAGGCGCCCAGCATCTCGCCCGAGGACTTATCGAGGATCCACTCATTGTCGTTACCCAGGTCGGCGTTGACGATGTAGCGCTGACTGGTTGGACTCAGGTCACCGAGCACATCGATGTTGGGATACAAGTCCAAGTCGCAAGCGCGGGTGCCTGCTGCCAGAATGGCCGCCTGCTCGCCCGCCGGGATGTTCGAGGGGGGAGTGATGATGATGTTGCGCTGCCAGTTGCCCATCTTGTCGAACACCTGGATGCGGTCATCGGGCCGGTCGCAGACATACACCATGTTGTCGTTGCCGAGGACGACGCAGTGCGGATGTCCTCCGCCGGTAGCTCCAAAGGTACCGTTGGGACAATTGGGGCTGTTCATGCCGCAATTGGATCCCCACTGACGCAGGTAGTTTCCGTTGGAGTCGAAGACGACAATGCGATGGTTGCCATAGCCGTCGGCGACGTAGACGTCACCGCGGTGGTGGGTTACGGGATCGGGCTCGGGATCGACGGTGATATCGGCCGGCTCATTCAAAAGCGTGTGACTGCTGTTGTAGTCATGGGCCTCCCCGCAGGTCGGAAATACGTTGGCCCCGCCGATCATGCTGTTGTTGCTAGGTCCGTCGCACACGCCTTTCTCGCCGATCTGCAGGAGCATGGTTCCGCTGGGCGTGTACTTCTGGACGACGCCGTCGCCATTGCCGCCAACCCAGATGTTGCCCTGGTAGTCGACATAGCAGCCGTGCGCGCCCTGCGGCAGCACCGCTGCGCCGCCGTACGATACTCCGCTCTGGATGAGCGAAGGATTACCCCATGCGGTGAGGACAGTGCCGTAGGGGGTGTAGGCCACGACGGGCGGCGAGGGAATCGAGGATGCGATTGCGTCCTGGGAGACGATTGCTCCCGACTCGTTGCCCTGGAGCACGCCGTTCAGCGTGACTCCGACTTCCCAGCCGCGATTAAAGGTGTAGACGTTGTCGTTGGCATCGATGCAGGTACCGGCAATTTCACCGGTCACCCATTGATGTGCCACTCCGTCGGATCCGACCGGAGCAGGTAAGGGTTTGGGCCACGTTGTGTCGACTACAAACGACGGTCCGCGTCCACCGTGGTCTGCTTTTACTTTCTTGGGATGCCATAGTCCCAGCCCCACAATCAGTGCTAAGACGACGGTCCCCAGATACAGCAATCGTACAACCTTCATCTTGCCCTCCTCTTCGTTTAACCGGCGTTCTCGTAACGAAGGTCCCGCCGGCCCCAAGGCCTGAAGGGTGGTGAATAGAAAGCCGGGCAGCTACGCCCTGCCGTATGCGTTGCGTCGATTTGTTCGTCTGGGCGCATGCTCCACAAACGAGTGGAGCCCGTCAAAGCGTGACAACGAGATCAGAGCGATTGATGGATGAAAGTAAAAGCGAACTCTACTTGCTCTTAAGAGACCAACGACGGAGGGCGTTCAAGGTAGTTAAATTTCTCAGACAGATGATGTCAATGCGTAAAACAGGAATAAGTTTAGGCTATGGTGGATGGTAAGGAAGGTGGTACTAAAGTCTTAGTTCGAATTAACTACGTTCGCTCGTATTTCTAGTTGCGGGAGGGGAAATTCTCGGTGAGTTGCTGGCCAGAATCTGCAAGCGTTGGCACCGTTGTTTCCAATCGAGCCAAAAAAGCGGAGAAGTTGGACGAGTTTGGCCCGGCGGCCGGAGCAACCGATTCAGGCACGGGTAGATGATGCCAGGCTGGCATTCGCTGGGGACGGTGTCACCGCGATCAGGCAAATACCGATAACGAGGGCAACTGCCGAGGCAACCAGGAAGTCGTGGCGGTCTTTCGGAATACGAAACGCCATCGCAAGCATGACCGCGCCATGCGCGACATTCGCCCAACCGGAATAAGAGATGAGGCTGCGATATGCGGCAGGATTCCTGGCAGCCAGCAGCAGGAAGACACCCAGCGCAAAATAGAGACTCATCATCATTGTGTCTCCGGCCGGTTGATCGCCGGGATTCCGCAGGTAGAGCACGATGGGATAGATGGAAGCTACAAAAAGCAGTCCGAACAGGATTAGAACGGCCTTTCGCAGTAGCTCACGGTTCATGGCAGTCTCCTTCAGCCCGGTACTATAACGCCTGATTCGCAGGATGAGATTAACTTTCTGATCCCATCCTGGAGGCTCGAGGGTCCGACTGTGCGGTGTTCCGCCATTCCAGAGTTTGTCCAGCCTTGACAAACTTTTGACATTGCTGAGACACAGCGCCTGACGCATATCGCTAGCATCATCAGCGCAATCCAGCATTCACAGGGAAATTCTGCAAAGCTTCTGAAGGAGACAGTACACATGCGTCACAAAGGAAATGCGCCCGCCGGACCGGATGGAGTGGAAGCGGTTTCGGAATTCGCACCGCGCTCAACACGTTCCGCGATTGCCCCTTGGGTATCGCTCGGTCTTGTCCTGCTGACTCTGGGCAGCGCGCTCGCTTTCGGGCAGGACGACGAGCGCTTCCAACCGAACCCCTCCGCCGGACCGGGGCAGACTCTGGTCCACAGCCAGTTTGGGGGACAGATCTTCGGCTACGACATCGACCAGAACGGCACCGAAGGCTTGCTGGCCGAATCGAAGCTGTTAGCCAACGGAAATGTGCTGGCCGCGGTGGAGACATTCGATCAGACGACGGGAAATATCGTTAAGATCGTCACGCTGACGCAGCCGACGCATGCAAACGATGACTTCGTCACCATGGGCGTCGTGGGCAACAGCGTCGGCCTTTACGAGCACGAGATCGTATCGCGCGGCTTCGTCACCCAGCGCGTTTTCAACATTCTGAATCCCCTCAGCGGCAACCAGGTTACGGGTGGCTGGACGCCCCCAATCGGACCGGCGCACATCATCATGCCGGGTGGAGTGAGCCGCAGCCAGGGCGTGCCGAACGTCGCCGTCTTCGCTTACGACAACAGCGGGAACTTCATTCCTTATGTTTTCAGCTCGAACGTCGCGGCCAATAGCTTTGGCCCGGTGGCGATGATCACCGACTCCAACAATTTCGGCAGCGTGCCTCCGCCGATCGCCTACGACAGCGTGACCAACCAGGCCATCCTGGGCGGAGGGACGGGAGCGTTTGGCCGCCGCCCCATTATTGGTTTGGTCAACCTGACGGCGGGCACGTTCTCGGAATTTGAGGGAATCGGCTTTGGCTTCGTGAACGGCATCGCGGTGGATTCGGCCGACGGCATCTTCGTTACCGACACCGAGGATGACGCCAGCGTGGAGTTCTACAATCTCAGCACCCAATCGGGATTCACCGTGGTGTTGCCGGGATCGCAAGAGCAGCAGATCTTCAGCGGAGCCGATGTAGAGTTCGATCCCATCCACAAACTGTTTCTGATCGCACAGCCGACTTCCAGCTCCGCGCCGAGCGGGAGCACGATTTACGTTTACGACATACACGGCAACCTGCAGGAAACGATCAACGGATTCAGCTTCTCGAATACGTTCAACATCGTTGCCGCATACATTGCGCTGCATCCCAGCCAGCGCTCGGGATATATCGTTGGCCCCGATGAGGGCGAAACGGAGCTTCAGTCGTTCACGTACTGAAACGAGAGCGTAGTTTTATGCCCGGGTTTGCCGTCGACCAGCGAGGGCGAACCTGGGCAGCGACTACAATGAAATCGCTCAAGAACTTGTCGTCAGGAGCGATTGCGTGGCTGGTTGGATCGAGAGATTGCAAAAGCGTCAGCGCGAACTGGCAGCAGGCGCTGATGCGGACCTGGTACGAGCCAATCGGCGAAGATTTCGAATTGCGTTTGGCCTGATGGGACTCGGTTTCGCACTGGTTTTGTTGAACGGAAAAATCCGTCTCGCAACGCTCCTTGGAAAAGTTTTGGTAGTTGTCGCAATCGGTTCTTGGCTGGCCGGTATTGTGACGCTTATGTGGGCAAGAGCAGAGTTCGACTTTCTAACCCGTCCCGACAAGGAGCCTCCACTGGACATCTTTAAGGACAAGCCCTGAGATCGCGGTTCCGCGTTTTGTCCCATCATCACCACATAGCCCGCTTCGCCGTGCTACCCTTTTTAGTTTGCCCTTCGTCCATCAAGACGGCTGTACCGCCGTGCACCTCCCGGAGAGAACTTACATGACATTTTTTCCTCATTATCTGAACTCGCTTTTGAAAGCTGCTGCGCTGTGTTCGCTGGCGCTGACGCTGCTTCCTGCCGCCGCGCAGGAGCCGCCGAAGCAGGAGAACCACGGCATCAACGTCGCGAACATGGACCGCTCGCAGAAGCCGGGGGACAACTGGTACCTGTACTGCAATGGCGACTGGATCAAGCGCACCGAGCTGCCGCCCGATCGCGCGCGCATCGGCGTCTTCTCCCACCTCGACGACCTGAGCAACAAGCGCACCGCCGCACTGATCGAAGAGATTGCCAAGAGCAATCCGGCCGCGGGATCGAGCCAGCGCAAGATCGGCGATCTCTACAACTCCTATATGGATGAAGCCGCGATCGACGCCAGGGGGCTGAAGCCGATCCAGCCGATGCTGAAAGACATCGCTGGCATCAGCAATAAAAAGGAGCTGGCGTTCGCGCTGGGGCAGACGCTGCGCGCCGATGTCGATGCGCTGAACAATACCAACTTCCACACGGCACACCTGTTCGGGCTGTGGGTTGCGCCGGGATTCAACGACTCGGAGCACTACGCGGCGTACCTGTTGCAGGGCGGTGTGCAGCTTCCCGACCGCGAGTACTACTTCGACGACACCGAGCACATGAAGGAAGTGCGCACGAAGTATCAGACGCACGTGGCGACGATGCTGAAGCTGGCGGGCTTCGATGATACCGATGCGCGTGCGCAGCGAATCATGGCGCTGGAGAAAGAGATTGCCTCGAAGCACTTGACGCTGGCGGAGAACGACGACATCCACAAGGCCAACAACACCTGGACGCAGGCGGACTTCAACTCGAAGGCTCCCGGCTTGGATTGGGCGGAGTACTTCCGCGGCGCGGGTCTGACGAAGGAGGCCAGCTTCATCGTATGGCAGCCGACGGCGTTTGCCGGCGAGTCGGCTCTGGTGCAATCGGAGCCGCTGGAGACGTGGAAAGACTGGCTGGCGTATCACCTGATTGAGGAGTACGCGCCGTTTCTGTCGAAGCCAATTGCCGACGAGAACTTCGCCTTCTTCGGCGCGACGCTTACCGGCGCGCAGCAACAGCGTCCGCGCTGGCAGCGGGGCGTGGTCGTCGTGAACCGCTATGTCGGCGACGATGTGGGGAGGATTTATGCGCAGCGCTACTTCCCGGCGGAGGCCAAGGCGCAGGCAGAGGCGATGGTGGCTAACATCATCGCGGCGTTCCGCAAGCGCATCGACGCGCTCTCGTGGATGGCGGCGTCGACCAAGGCGGAAGCGCAGGCGAAGCTCACGACGCTGTACGTCGGCATCGGCTACCCCGAGACGTGGATCGACTACTCGGCGTATGAAGTGAAGCCGGACGACATTTTCGGCAACGTGTGGCGCGGCAAATTGTTTGACTATCATCGGCATGTGGCGCGGCTGGGAAAGCAGATCGATCGCCACGAGTGGTCGATGACGCCGCAGACGGTCAACGCGGTGAACCTGCCGTTGCAGAACGCGTTGA
The DNA here is from genome assembly GCA_963747045.1 of uncultured Acidobacteriaceae bacterium. Taxonomy (GTDB): domain Bacteria; phylum Acidobacteriota; class Terriglobia; order Terriglobales; family Acidobacteriaceae; genus Bog-257. Next base: position 47,059 of record CAVVDN010000036.1, read on the forward strand.
ACTTCCCGGCGGCGATTCTGCAGCCGCCGTTCTTCGATCCGAAAGCGCCCCCGGCCGCGAACTACGGCGCGATTGGCTCGATCATCGGACACGAGATCAGCCACACCTTCGACAGCGAGGGCAGCGCCTTCGACTCCAAGGGCCGCGTGCGCAACTGGTGGACGCCTGCCGACCTGGCGCACTTCGAAGCCGCTACGGACAAGTTGGCCGCGCAATATGACACGTACTATCCGTTTCCCGATCTCCACGTAAAAGGCAAGCAGACGCTGGCGGAGAATATCGCGGACCTGGCCGGGATCGCCGCATCGCACGACGGCTTCATTGCGTCGCTGAATGGGAAGGCGGCTCCGACGTATGAGGGCTTCACCGGCGATCAGCAGTTCTTCATCGCTTTCGGACAGAACTACGCGAGCAAAGGGCGCGATGCGGCGCTGCGGCAGCAGGTGATGGTGGATTCGCACTCGCCGGCGCAGTACCGTTCCGACACCGTGCGCAACATCGACGCGTGGTATTCGTCGTTCGATGTGAAGCCGGGCGAGACGCTATACCTGACGCCGGAGCAGCGCGTGCGGATCTGGTAGAGCTGCGAAGCAGCGGCGGCGTTTTGAGCCCCGGGCGCAAGCCCGGGGTCAGGTTCGATTTGAATGATCCCTGGCCGCGACGCGGCCATCACATCTCTAGGCTTTGCATACCCCGGTCTTGCGACCGGGGCTCAAAGCCGAGTCGCCGCATACGCGGCTCGTGTGGTTGCGCGATTTACATCTCTCTGCGACTCCGCCTCGTACTGTGTTCGCGATCTGCATTGTTGCTTCCGCGGCATCAAAGGTGCTCGGTTGCGGCCGCGCCTGCCGTAACCACACTTTCGTTACCGCTGTCCGTACCAATGTCGCTGACATCTCACCCGAGACGTGCTACTAATTCAGAGTAGGCTGAGCGAAGTGCCCGGTGCCACAATGGGCGCGGGTTTTCGAGCTTTGTCCGGAATTTGTTTCCTGCGAGAGCGCACCTGCATCAAAATGAACAACAAGTGTTGCTGCGGGCGTGCAATCTGAAGAAGGTTTTCCGTTCCGGCAGCTCCGATTTAGTGCTCTTTGAGAACCTGTCGTTCGACGTGCAGACCGGCGAGATGCTGGCGATTGTTGGCGAGTCAGGTACCGGAAAAAGTACCTTACTGCACATCCTCGGAGCGCTTGATAGCGCTTCCGAAGGTGACGTATACTTCGCCCAATTGCTGTTGAGGAATCTCTCGGAAGACGGGGCGGCGGAGTTTCGCAGCCGCGAACTTGGGTTTGTATGGCAGTTTCATTATCTGCTGCCTGAGTTCACCGCGGCGGAGAACGTGGCAATGCCACTGCTGATGCGCGGCATGAAGCCGCGTGAGGCTGAGCGAGAAGCTCTGCACTGGTTAGAGGAAGTAGGGTTACGGGACCGTGCCACTCATCGGTCCGGCGAATTGTCTGGTGGCGAGCAGCAGCGGGTAGCGCTGGCCCGAGCGCTGATCACCAGGCCGAAGATCCTGATGGCGGATGAGCCGACGGGAGATCTGGATGACCGGACAGCGGATGCGGTATTCAAATTGATTGCCAGGTTACATCGCGACTATCGCCTGACCTCGCTCATTGTCACTCACAATCTTGGCTTTGCGCGTCAGTGCGACCGTGTTCTTCGGTTGGAGCACGGCAGAGTGGCGGAAGTGTCGCCGCAATCGTTATCGGCGTAGGAAACGTACTAAGAGATGACGGGTTATTCGATTTGAAAAGGCACAGCAGCTTGTGCTGGGCCGAGGGTGACAAGATCTTTGAAAGGGCACGGCTTCAACCGTGCCGAACATGATGGCGGATGTGAATGGGCTTCAGCCCCAGAGGGACTTCGAATTCTGGGCACAGCCAAAGCCCCTTGGCGGCGAAAGCCGCTCATAGAGGATAGAAGATGACGGCACGGCGGAAGCCGTGCCCCTTCAAGCCAGAGGTGATCGGTCCCAGCTTCACTTCGGGACCGGCGGTGACAGGGGAGAGTTTGCAATGGAAATCGGCGGGAGAAAAAATTCTCGTCGGGTTCCGGGAGAGTTTCAATGTTTGAACGGTACACGGAAAAGGCCCGGCGCGTAATTTTCTTCGCGCGCTACGAAGCCAGCCAGTTTGGTTCTCCTTATATCGAGACGGAGCACCTGCTGCTTGGCCTCCTGCGCGAGGACAAGGCGCTTACCAATCGGTTCCTTCGGTCCCATGCTTCGGTCGAGTCGATCCGGAAACAGATCGAGGGTCATACCACGATTCGGGAGAAGGTCTCGACTTCGGTCGATCTTCCCCTGAGCAACGAGTGCAAGCGCGTGCTGGCGTATGCCGCGGAGGAAGCCGAGCGGCTATCGCACAAGCATATCGGCACCGAGCACTTGTTGCTGGGCCTGCTGCGCGAAGAGAAGTGCTTCGCGGCGGAAATCCTGCACGAGCGCGGCCTGCGCTTGTCGACCATTCGCGAAGAGCTGGCGCGAACCTCGCAGGAGAAGGCGCAGCCGTCGCAGCGCTCACGCGAGTCGTCGCTGCTGTCGGAGTTTTCGCGCGACCTCACGCAGGCGGCCATCGACAATCAGCTCGATCCGCTGGTTGGGCGTGATGGCGAGCTGGAGCGCGTCGTCCAGATTCTTTGCCGCCGCACGAAAAACAACCCCGTGCTGATCGGCGAGCCCGGCGTGGGCAAAACGGCCATCGTCGAGGGACTGGCGCAGCGCATCGCCGACGGCGAAGTACCGTCGTTCCTGGCGGACAAGCGCATCCTCGCGCTCGATCTTTCGCTGATTGTCGCCGGAACGAAGTACCGCGGGCAGTTCGAAGAGCGACTGAAGACCATCATGAAAGAGCTGATGGAGTCGCAGAACGCCATCATCTTTATTGACGAGCTGCACACGCTGGTGGGTGCGGGCTCAGCGGAAGGCTCGCTGGACGCTGCCAACATCCTGAAGCCGGCGCTGTCGCGCGGCGAAATTCAATGCATCGGCGCGACCACTCCGGCGGAGTATCGCAAGTCGATCGAGAAGGACCGCTCGCTGGAGCGCCGCTTCCAGGCGGTGAAGGTTCCGCCTCCCACTGAGGCCGATGCCGTCAAGATTTTGTTCGGCATCAAGGAGCGCTACGAGAAGTTCCACGCCGTCAGCTATACCGATGAAGCGATCACCTTCTCGGTGTCGCATTCGAATCGCTATCTGCCCGACCGCTTCCTGCCGGACAAGGCCATCGACCTGGTCGACGAAGCGGGCGCGCGCGTGAAGCTTCGCCAGACCTCTCTGCCCGAGGACATCACCGAGGTGCAGAAGCGGATCAAGTTCATCGTGCATCGCATGGAGAACGCCATCGCGAACCACGAGTTCGAGAAGGCCCGCTTCTACTCCGACGAGGAGCGCAAAGAGCGCGAGAACCTGCGCGCCCTGCGCGAAAAGTATCACCTCGATGAGTCCTCGACTGGTGTCGTGGGCCGCGAGGATATCGAAGACGTCGTCTCTCGCTGGACCGGCGTGCCCATCGCGTCCATTAAAGAAGAAGAGAGTCAGAAACTGCTGCGCATTGAAGAAGAGCTGCACAAGCGGGTCATCTCGCAAGACCGCGCCATCTCGGCGCTGGCGCGTGCGATTCGCCGCTCGCGCGCCGGCCTAAAGAGCCCCAACCGGCCCATCGGCTCGTTCCTTTTCCTCGGCCCCACGGGCGTCGGCAAGACCGAAGTCGCCCGCACGCTGGCGCAGTTCATGTTCGGCAGCGAGAAGTCGCTGGTGCGCTTCGACATGTCGGAGTACATGGAGAAGCACTCGGTGTCGAAGCTGATCGGCTCGCCTCCGGGATACGTAGGCTACGAAGAGGGCGGCCAGTTGACCGAGCGCGTGAAGCGCGCGCCGTATTCGGTGGTCCTGCTCGACGAAGTCGAGAAGGCGCACCCCGACCTGTTCAACATTCTGTTGCAGGTTTTTGAAGACGGCCAGCTCACTGACGGGTTGGGCAACACGGTCGACTTCAAGAACGCGATCATCATCATGACCTCAAACATTGGCGCGCGGCACTTGCAGAAGCGCACCGGCCTGGGCTTTCAGGCCGAGCTGGACGAGAGCACATCCACCAAGGTCGAGGACATGGTGCGCAACGAAGTGAAGCGCACCTTTAATCCCGAGTTCCTCAACCGTCTGGACGAAGTCATCATCTTCGGCGCGCTGACCGAGGCCGACCTGATCCAGATCGTGGAGCTGATGGTGCAGCAATTGAATACCAACCTGGCGCAGCGTTCGATCACCGTGACGGTGACCGAAGAGGCGCGCAAGTGGATCCTCGACAAGACGGTCAGCGATCGCACTTACGGCGCACGTCCGTTGCGGCGCGCCCTGCAGAAGTACATCGAAGACCCGCTGTCGGAGGCGCTGATCCAGGGCACGTTCGCGCAGCGTCCGGCGTTCATCGAGGTGTACCTCGACAACGACCAGCTCTTCTACCGGCCTGTCGGGGAAGAGAAGGTCGAGGGTGTGCTGCTGTACAGCAACTAGCGGTAGAGCGAACCTTCAGGTTCGCGTCAAGGACCGAAAAGAGGGCGCCGGGCTTCAGCCTCGCAGAGCAGAAGGGGGAGCGGAAACGCTCTCCTTCCATCTTGGTGTCATCCTGAGCGGAGCAACCGCGCAACTACCGTGACAACCGCGCCTTATGCGGTTGGCGGTACTTGCCCGGTCGCGGAGTTGAAGGACCGCTATATTGGAAGGCCTCCCGCACCAATTGCGACTTCATCCAAGCTGGACAGGGTGAAAAATGATCCGCAAATTATCTTCCGGGCAGTATCGCCTCTACTCGCGCAAGAAGAATCCGAAGACTGGCAAGCGTCGCAACCTCGGAACCTTTTCAACGCGTGAAAAGGCTGAGGCGCACGAGCGCGCGGTGCAGTATTTCAAGCGGCATTGACGCTGCGCTTCGCCTTGTAGGCTTTCTCTCCACACTGAACCAGGAGAAACGAAATGCTTGAGCAGAAGACTCTCGCACGCAGCTTCACCCTGCCCGATACCTCGATGACAGTGGACCGCATGGGTTATGGCGCGATGCAGCTTGCCGGGTGAGATGGCAACAAGTTGGTATGGGGACCTCCTCGTGATGTTGATGGCGCGATGGCTGTGCTGCGAGAAGCCGTGGCCAGCGGCGTGAAACACATCGACACGGCCGATTTCTATGGTCCCCATGTTACCAACCAGATCATCCGCAAGGCGCTGTCTCCCTATCCCGACGGTCTCGTGATCGTCACCAAGGTCAGCGCGCGGCGGGGTGAGGAGGATCCTAGCTTCCAGCTTTCTCACGCGAAGAGCTGATTACGGCGATTCACGATGATCTTCGCAATCTGGGTCTGGATGTAATCGATGTGGTCAACCTGCGCGGCATGTTCAGCGTCCATGAGCCCGCTGAGGGATCGCTGGAAGCGTCGCTCACGGCCCTGGCCGAGCTCAGGCAGAGAGGGCTGATACGTCACATCGGGCTGAGCAATGTCACGCCGACGCAGATCGCAGAAGCCCGCAGGATTGTGCCGATCGTTTGCGTGCAGAACCTCTACAACCTTGCCCATTGCGCCGACGATGCGCTCATCGCCGATCTCGCCCGTGACGGCATTGCCTATGTACCGTTCTTTCCGACATCGCTGCACAACTCGGGGTCACCCCGATGCAAGTTGCGCTCGCCTGGCTTCTACAGCGCTCGCCCAACATTCTGCTGATTCCAGGAACGTCATCCCTTGGGCATCTGCGCGAGAATCTTGGGGCAGCGAGGCTCCAAATTCCATCGCACGTGCTCGCCGATCTTGATGCGATCGGCGCAGGTTCAGGACGTTAACGACGATTGCAGCTCAATCCGACGTGGTCGATTCTGCGGGCTGCTCTTTCCTGACCTCGTGCAGAAGACGGAAATAGGGATCGCCGTAGTGCTGGTAGGCGCCCCAAGTCATCGTGTCGGCGATTCGGCGTCGTGCGGTACGCAACGCTTCGTACATTTGCACAATGGGAACGCCATCGCCCAGGAGATTGCGGTACAGCTCCTCGGCAAAGTCGCTGGCCGCAGCGTCGTCCACGGGCCATGCGGTACAGATGAAGTTGGCGACTCCTTTCTGGAAGAACGCCTCGGCAAAAGCAGCCGGCAATTCCGGGCTGCTGAGATCGGGCCTTGACGGCAAAATTCCTGACTGGCAGGCGTTGGCGAACACGAACTTCGGGGTGCGATCCACCTGGTTCAGGTCTGCGGCCGTCAATCGATCGCCGCCGGAGAAGAGCAGACCCGAGCGCTCCGGATTCTGCTGATCGTAAATGCAGTGGCCGGCGTAATGAAGAACATCGAACGGCGGCTGGTCGCTGATCCTCAACAACACGTCGAGAGTGGTCGCCTTGGAAGGTCCGACCAGCGCCGTGTAAGCGATCTGGTTCCCTGTTCCCCTCTGGTTCACGCGGTCGAAGAGCGCCATCAGCGTCTGCGCTTCTTTTTGCGCGCCGGGGAGTCGTGCGTCGGCATTGCCGTCCGCGACGATCAGTATCCGCAGCGTGCGTCCAAATGGGGGTGGGGGCTCGGGCGGAGGAGCGAGGATGGTGCGAAGCTGGCGCGTCAGTCCTCTTTGCAATCCGAGATACGGCATGTCGCTGGCCACGGTTGTGGGATCGTCATCTCCGAGGGGCTGAGCGGCCACCTCCCAGTAAACTTTGGCAGCTTCGTTATTCAGCTGGAGGACGACGGGCGCGCTCCCCGTGAGTTGTGCGCGGAGATCGCGCGGGAAAAGGAACTCAAGCAAAAATCTGCCGAGTTTGTAGCGTTCGATCTTGTCGCCGGTGATGAGCAGGCGCGTGCTTACATCTTTTATCCGCCGGGGATCAACCCTGATCACACGTTCCGGGATGGTGGCGCTGGCCGTCATCGCGCTGTAGCGGTAGATTCCCGCGGGATCGAAGTCGATGCTGATGTGGGTCGAACCACCTTTTTGAACGTCGGTGCGCGGGGGTGCCGGTACCTTCGGCAAATCGACCAGCGTGATGTTCATAAGGTGACTGAGCGCGCTAGGATCGCTGGGATTCTGGGCTTCACGCTGGAGCGCGCTTACCACCCCCGGAGCATGCTTGTCACGAACTACAAACGTTACCGCCTCGATTCGGGGACTGTCGGAAGCCGCCGCATTGGCGAGCGCGCGATTGATGCCGAGAAGCCAGGCATGAATTGCATCGGCAAAGGAGAGATTGCGAATACTGGCGCCGATCAAAACCGTGGCCAAATGCTTTTTGCCAAGCTGTGCGGCCGACCAGCAAAGCTCACGCGCCAGCAGGCTCAGCTCGGGATCACCGAACTCACCCGTGGGCCCCATGCCGGCTACGGCAATTAAGACGTTGTCGTGACCCGGGCGGGGATCGGGGAGAAAGTACGGCACACCGAGGTCGCCGCGCAAAACTCCGCGATCGTGAAATGCGGTCAGAATTGGCTCCTGCCCGGGCGCGGGCCGGAGCGGAGCCGAGATGGCAATGTCGAGGTCGCGTTCTGCGCCGGTGGGTCGGACTCGCAGATAGTGACCGACGGCAATGCAGTCGATCGGGTAAGCGTCACTCGTGTCCTTGGGAGCGAGGTCGGCAATCGATTTCAGCAGAACGCGAATACGGATTTCAGCAGGCGCCGGCGGTACTGTAACTTTTGGCGGAGGTGGCGCGATAACCGGCGTCGCACCGACATCCGACGCCGCTGAGGATAAGTCTGTGGGCATGTCGCTGCCGACCGGCTGGCCTGCGACCGACAAACGCAATGGATCATGTTGCAAGAGAAGATCGGCGAGCGCCTGCTGCTCCGGCGAGACCGTGTCGGCCTGAAGATCTCCACGGCTGAGAATGACATTGCGCAGCGCGGCCGCCTGCTGCTCTTTCACGGCACGGCGGGAGGCCTGGGCAGCAACCAGAATGGGCTGGCTTTCTCCTTCGGCACCGCGCTGGTCGGCGAACTCCGGCCCGAGACCCTTCCACAGATACCGTTCGTCGCTCAGGTTGCAGGTGGTGAGCAGTTCGGTCAGCGCGGCCTGGACCTTGGGGTTGGCCGGCAACTTCATGTGCTCTTCGTCGACGTAGAACGTCCGCACATCCGGCAGCAGCCCGAGATCGTGCGGAACGGTACCGTCGCCCCGTTTCGATAGAACGTACCCGGTGTCGTTTGCGAGCTGAGTAACGTCTTTAATCGCCGCCGGGGTCACTCGGTTATAGCCGGCCACGTAAGCCATGCGATCTTTATCGATTGCGCCGGCGATTTCGTTCTGGAAGGTTAATGCGCCGTCGAGGAGGGACTGCGGAATGGTGGCGACGTTGTACGTGGCGGATTTGTAGAGTATCTCCAGTCCGTCAATATGACCTTTAGCCGGCAGCATCTGATAGGCGCCGGTGAAGGTTTTCGCAATTTCGAGGAGTTGCTGGGGACTATGGCTCATGTCCATTTTGGCGACGAGGCTGAGCACCTCGTTGGTGCCGAGCAGCAACCGAGGTATGGAGAACGACCCGTAATTCGGCGTGCCCAACATGATCAGATTGCCGCGCGTGCCGTCCTTGGCCGCAATGTTCCAGGTGTCAGGAAATTTGGCGATAAAGGTCCGGGCTACCAGCCCTCCCATGGAGTGCGCCACCAAATGCACCGGTTGGTTGGGAAACTGGGTCGTGAGCATCGTATTAAGGTCCGCCGCCGCGAACCGAATATCCCGACGCCAGTCATAGAAGAATGGCCTGACATTCCATTCCTGGTTGAGGCTCACCATCAGCGAGCCGTAGTAGCGAAGATAGATACCCGAGGAGCGAATATCGTTGGCACTGTTGCCCTGATCATCAAGCGCGAGCCTTGCAAAGGCGCCGCTTATGAGCTTGAGCACCTGAACCCAGATCAACGATGGGCTGCCGACGCCGTACTCGGACAAGTCACTGCCCATAATCCCGTGCAAAACCACAATGTTGCCGCGTTTGGGTGAAGGTGTGCCGCCGCGAGCGAGTCCCCGCTGGGCGATGCTCTGCAACCGGCTGTACTGTTCCGAACCGAAGTAAATCTCCAGTACCCGCGTGTGCTGCTCGTCGGCGTGAAGGATCTCGGCTGCGATTTCCTCGGGAGTCGATCGTGACAATTGCTGCAGGTACTCGCGCTCGTTCATCACCGTCTCCAGTTTGGGCGGGATTGTCCCACTTGCATCGCGAATTCCTAGACAAGATTGCAGGTTTTGATTGCCAAGTCCAGAAATAGTGCCACTTACGAGGGCCACCGGTTCCTGCTATTGCTGCCCCTGATTCGTGCCATTCGATGAACTTTCGCCGCCGGAAATTGCTTGTTGCTGCAACAAAGTATTGCAACTTTGGTTGTGCATCGATACCATCGGGCAGCTACATGCGCGAGTCTTCTAGTGCTTACGCATCTCGAATTCGTAGATTCCGGCTGCCGCGGGTCTGCATAGCGGTCGTGGGCGGCGATGCCGCCACCATGATCGAACGGGCCGAATCGCTGGTTCGCGATAACTCGCTGATAGAGTTGAGGTTAGACTATCTTCCCCAGCCGCTGGCCGCCCTGCCTAAGCTGAAGAACTTTATCGAACTGCACCCCGAGGCGACCTTCATTGCTACCTGCCGCCGGGCGGTAAATGGGGGGAAGTTCAAAGGCTCGGTGGCGGCTGAGTTGGCCGTCCTGCGCAAGGCTGCCGACATCGGGTTCCCTCTTGCAGATATTGAACTGCAAAGCGCGGACAGCCTTAAAGCCGACGACCTTCGCGACCTCTACGATCGCATCGGGCTCATCATCTCCTACCACGATTTCCGTGCCACCAGGAAGCTCGATGACCAGTTCGCCGCGATCAGCAAGTTCCCGGCCGACTTTTACAAGCTGGTTTCGACTGCGACCAACCTCCACGACAACGTGGTGATGATGAAGTTTCTGGAGGCCCATGCAGGCGGGCATGAGATGGTGGGCCTGTGCATGGGAGAGCAGGGTATCATCAGCCGCGCATTGGGGGTGCGCGCAGGGAGCGTGTTTACCTTTGCCTCGGCGAGCCGGGGCGAGGAGACGGCTCCCGGCCAGGTTCCAGCCGGTGAGCTGCGCGATACCTATCGCATCGACATGGTCGATCAGGCGACCCAGGTCTACGGCGTCGCCGGGGATCCGATTGCGCATTCCCTTTCGCCGGTCATGATGAATGCGGCCTTTCGGCGGGAGACGGTGAACGCCGTCTATCTGGCCCTCCATGCGAAGAGTTTGAAAGACCTGCTCGCCTGCGTCCAGGAAATCCCGATTCGCGGCCTTAGCGTGACCATGCCGTACAAGCAGGAGATACTCAAGGTGCTGGAGAACTCCGATCCACTTACGAAACTAATCGGAGCTTGTAACACGGTGGTGCGCGGCACCGGAGGTCAGCTGTACGGATTCAATACCGATGTGGCCGGAATCGTGGTCCCGCTCGAGCAGCGGCTGAACCTCTCCGGCGCTCGCGTATTAATCGTAGGCGCGGGCGGTGCAGCACGAGCTGCGGCCTTCGGACTGAAGGCGAAAGGTGCGGAGGTCTTCCTGACCAACCGAACGCCCGAGAAGGCCCAAGCCCTGGCGCGTCAGTCCAAAACGAAATACCTGAAGCGAGCCGATGTCGCCAAGCAACAGTTCGACGTCATCATCAACGCAACACCGGTTGGCATGAACGGCAACAAACAGACGCCGTTGAACGAAAACGAGCTCAATACAAAATACATATTCGATCTGGTGTACAACCCCGCAGAAACCGCATTGGTGAAACTGGCCCGTGGCAAAGAACTGCAAGTCATTCCTGGCCTCGAGATGTTTGTCCAGCAGGGAGCGAGACAGTTTGAGATCTGGACCGGCAAGCCTGCTCCTATCGCCGAGATGGGCTACGTGGTCACCAAAGCCCTGGAAAGGCAGGCTGCAGAAAAAACTTTGGAGGAGCCTAAAGTTTCGGTTCGCGCACCCTCCAGGCGATCCGAGCCGAAAGCGGCCGCTCAAAAATCCAGTCGACAACCGGCCAAGAAAACCGCGCGCCGGAAATGATTGCGCCGTAAGGGCGAGACACGTCGCAACGTCCACCTACCGCGTGTACTCCTTGATACTGTCAGCAACTCCGGGATACTGAGCGATCAGGAGTTCGCGCTCTCCTGTCTCATAGTCGGCATGATCGAACCCGGGCGACATCGTGGTTCCCATCAGCGCCCAGCTTCCACCCGGTACCAGCCTGGATCCTTGCCAGACATGCCCGCGGACAACGACTTGGGGCTGCTGGCCGCTGAGCAGATCGGAGCCGAGTACGACAGTCTTTATCGACCCGTCAGGCAAAAGCTGCAGCTGAACAACCGGGTCGCCACAATAAAAATGAAAGACCTCGGTGCCCGGCAGGCGATGCAATGCCGAGAACTCCGCGGGGGTGATCAAGTAATAGATGGCTGTCCCGATGGAGCGAGAGCCGCGAACTCCGTCGGGCAAATATTCCGCCGAGACTTGCCAGCGAGAGCGATAGGTTTCGCGAAAGAACCCGCCTTCTCCTGGCAGGGGCTCGAGTTTCAACAATTGCTTTACTTCTTCTGCGGTCATAACCGCAGCGTATCATCCTGCGGGCGATCCTGCGCTAGGCCGTGGTGGCCGAGCTCAGATAGTCCATGAGGCTCAGGTTTTCGATACCCGCGGCGGCCTGGAGCGTAGCCTGCCGCGCCTCTTCGGCGTTGGTCAAATTCGTGGCCGCGACGTAGACGTCAACAATATTCGTGCTGGTGTCGAACGACAGGTTCCAGACGTGTTCGACGATCATCGCCCGAGTGACCCGCCGTCCGGAGTTGCGCATGAGGTACTCGAGGAGGGCAAATTCTTTTGAGGTGAGCTCCACGCGCTTACCCGCGCGCTCTACTTTTCTCGCCACCCGGTCAAGTTCCAGGTCGGCGACGCGCAGCACGGTCTCTATGGTGCGAGGCCCACGCCGCAACAACGCTCGGACCCGCGCCGAAAGCTCCGTGAAGGAGAAGGGCTTGATCAGGCAATCGTCGGCGCCGCTGTCGAGGGACTGCACCCGGTCCTCGATGCGGCTGCGGGCGGTGAGCACAAGCACGGGCAGGGATGGCTTCTTCGGCCGAACGGAGTTTAGAACCGAAATGCCGTCGAGCTTGGGCAAGTTGAGGTCGAGGACCACGAGGTCGTAGTCGCTTTCGAGCGCCATGTTTCGGGCCAGCTCGCCATCGGCAGCCACGTCCACCGCGTAGTGCTCGGCCTCCAGACCTTTACGGACGAAGCTGGCCAGCGGCGCGTCGTCTTCTACAACAAGGATGCGCATCGTAGTAACCGCTGAAGTTACTGTGACGATTGGACCGTCTCCCCGTCAGTGACCAAGCTCACCGGAATGCGGGGCTCGTCCCAAATCGGGAGCGACTCCTCTACTGGTGTTGTGACCTCGATGTTCTGGACGGCTTTTGAGCTAAGTCTTGCGCTGGACGAGAAATAACAGTGAGGGGGGCTTGGCAGCTACGGCTTGCAACAAGGGCACATACGACTTAAGTATGGGCTATCCGGCAAAAGACCTGTGTCATCGGCGAGCAGGACAAATATAATTGAATCATGGCGCGTGGTTGGGAAAGTAAGTCTGTCGAAGCTCAAATAGAAGAAACGAACTCCGAAACCTTCAGAGATCCTGAGCAGAAAGTCTCTCCTGAGGAACTGCAAACCGTCTTCAGGAAGAACGAACTGGTGCTGTCTCGTAGACACATTCTCCAGCAATTGGAGCTCAGCTCAAACGAACGCTACCTGGAGCTGTTGCGCCGAACCCTCGCGGGGTTGGACGCCGAGATCGCCTCCCTGAGTTGAGCTCGCCGTTTTCGTCGGCGGCGCTGCCGGGACGAGTGACGCTACCGGCGGCTGGGTCGGCGTGTACCTGCCTCACCTCAATCTGTGATTGACATCACGGACGTATGTTTATCGGCAAAGCACAATGCTGCCAGAGGTGCAGCATGCCGGTACTTATTATTGCCGTAGTCTTTTTTGCAATTTTCCTGGTGATGGGCGTGATGGCGATCACGGCCATGGTCGCCGAACATCGTGGCCATCTGTTCAGCTGGCGCTGGAGCGACGAGCCCAAACCGACCCGGAAATGACGTATCGCGGCGAGCGATGGTTTTGGGAGACCGGACGCGGTCTCAGACCACCTGTAAGGCACGAGCCAGGCAATCTTCGCAAAAGCCGCTGTCCTTGATGTCAATCCATTCCACGGCATGCGACGGCGCCATGGCGCATTGGTAGTCGTGGCAGTGAGTCAGTCGCAAGGTGTGTCCCATTTCATGTACCGACTCGACCAGTAGTCGGTTGGCGAGAAGATCCACGTCCTTGGGCAGTCCGTAAAATTCCTGCTGTAGCCGCCGGTAAGAGACGATGGCGGAAGTCCCCCCTAGCTGAGCCTCGCCGAAAACAAAGGTAAGAATTGGGATGTAGAGATCCAGGGGGGTCACGCCCAGAAGTCGCCAGGTACCCGGCGTGACATAGCGCTGCATCGCCGCCAGGATTTCCGAAGAGTGATACTGCTGACGCTCGGCATGAAGCGCAAACTCAGGGTCGATTGCCGAGGCCAGCACCTCGGTCGTTACTCGAAATTTCTCTTCCAGCGACGACGCGAGCCACTGCATGAGTTCGGGATCAGGAGAGCCGATCGGCAGTAGGTGGAGGTGCTTCATGGGGGAGCAGCGAGCAATGAACCCTCGGCTGCTAGTTGCTGGCCGCCAGCTCTTTTTCTTTCCTGTTCCACCCATATTTCTTCAGCTTGTGGTGCAGTGTCACCCGGTCGATCCCCAATACCTCGGCGGTGCGGGTCTGATGTCCGCCGCATTCTTCCAGCACTCGCAGAATATGCGCGCGCTCCACATCTTCGAGACTGCGATTTTCGCCGGCGGCGGGGGCCGTGCCATTCTTCGCCTTCAGCGTAAAGTCGGCTTCGCGCAGCTCCGGTTCCTGCGCCACTACCATCGCCCGTTCGACCGCATTCTCCAGTTCCCGCACGTTGCCCGGCCAGTTGTATTGCTGCAACGCGTTCATGGCGGCGGGAGATACTCGCGTAATGCGCTTGCTCATTTCAGCGGAGAACTTGCGGACAAAATGGTCCACGAGCACAGGAATGTCTTCGCGCCGCTCCCGCAAGGAAGGTACTTCGATACGGAAGACATTCAATCGGTAATACAAATCCGGGCGGAACTTGCCTTCCTCGATTAACAGTTCCAGGTCCTTGTTGGTGGCGGCCACGACCCGGAAATCCACTTTGATGGTCTGGTTGCCGCCGACCCGCACAATCTCGCGCTCCTGCAAGACGCGCAACAAGTCAGTTTGTGTTTTCAGACTGATGTCGCCGATTTCGTCGAGGAAGACGGTTCCCCCTTCAGCAATCTCAAACTTGCCCTTCTTGCGATATTGCGCGCCGGTGAACGCTCCTTTTTCGTGGCCGAAAAGCTCGCTTTCCAGCAGGGTTTCGGTCAACGCGCCGCAGTGGATGACCACCAGAGGATGAAATCGCCGAGAGCTGCCTGCGTGGACGGCGCGTGCCACCAGCTCTTTCCCGGTGCCGCTTTCGCCGGTGACCAGCACGGTTGCATCGGTGGGTGCGACCGTCTCAATGGCGTCGAAGATGTGTTTCATGGCCGCGCTCTGCCCGATGATGTCCGAAGGGCGCGCAATTTCCGCGACAGTCTCTTTCAGGCGCACATTCTCCTGCTGCGTGTGGCGGAACGACATGGCTTTGGCGACAAGGTGAGCGATCTCGTCGGGGTCGAGCGGCTTGTTGACGTAGTCGTAAGCGCCGTTCTTCAGCGCGGCGACCGCGGTCTCCACCGAGGCATATCCGGTCATCATGATGACCAGCATGTCGGGATAAATTTCATGCAGCCGCCGCTGCAGTTCGATGCCGTCGGTGCCGCGCATCTTAATGTCGACCAGCGCGACGTCAAAGGTCTGCTGCGCAACACGGGTGAGCGCCTCGTTGGCGCTTTCCGCCGTGGCGACCTCGTAGCCTTCTTCCGCGAACCACTTGGCCAGCGAATCGCGTACGCTCAGCTCGTCGTCAACAATTAGCAATTTACCTTGTGTCATCTCTTCTACCTCACGTCTGCCGTCGTCCGACTCGGTTCCGTGATCGCCTGCCCGCGAGTGTCGATGGGCAGCACGATCCTGAAGGTTGTGCCCTGTCCCACGGCAGATTTCACGTCGATCGTTCCGCCGTGCCGTTCCACGATGTTCTGGCTGATGGCCAAACCCAATCCTGAGCCCCCTACCTCTTTCGTTGTGTAGAACGGTTCGAAGATGTGGGCCAGGTGCTCGTCCGATATTCCCACTCCGTCGTCGCGAATGATCAGCTCCATCGATTCACCGACGGCGCGGGTACTGATCCAGAGATTGCCCTCCTGCGGCAGAGCATCGATGGCATTGATCACCATAGCCAACACCACCTGCTCAATCTGGGCGGGATCGCAATGCGCTGGCGGCAGATCGGCTGCCAGATCGAGATTGAGTTGAATGCCGGCCATGTCGAGCTTGTGCTGCACCAACCTCACGCAGCGATCGATGACCTGATTGAGATCGCACCACGCCAGGTTCATGGGCGAAACGCGCGAAAAGCTCAAAAGGTTCTTCACCAGTTCGCCGCACCGCTTGCTTTCGCCGGCAATCAGGTCGAGCGAGCCTCTCATCTCCTCCTGCTTCGGCGACGGTTCGATGGTCTTTTCAATCCACCGTTTTACCAGGCGGGAGTAGGTCAGAATTCCGGACAGAGGGTTATTGATCTCATGCGCCACTACCGCTGCCATCTTGCCGATGGTGGCCATCTTCTCCACGTGCAGCATGCGTTGATGCGCCTGCTTGAGCTCGCGTGTTTTCTCGTCTACGCGTTCTTCCAGAGTGTGCGCCCACGCAGTAATTTCGGCCTGCGCAACCTGCAAGCGGCTGCTCATGTCGTTGAACGATTCGGCCAGTTCGCCGGCTTCATCCTGGGAACGCACCGTGATGTGGTGGCCGAGATCGCCGCGGGCAATACGCTCCGTTCCAGTCTTAAGCTCTCGCAGGGGATCGCGCACCACAACGCAGATGAATACCCAGCACAGGAAGACGACGGCGATCAAAGCCACCCCGGTTGCGGCGATCATCTCGCGCTTTTCGTGTGCCAGGCCCTGATCAACCTTGGCCAGCGAGATGTTGGTGTCGAGTACACCAAGAACCTGAACGCCGGCAGGATGAGCATGGCAGGAAGCATTCGAGCAGGCCGGCTCATTCTCGATCGGCGTGATCACGCCCAGAACCCGTGTTCCGTCAGCCCGGTAAACCCGAAACCGGTCGGAGCGGTTCAGCCGGGCCAACGGTTTTGATCTCTCGTGACAGCCGTAGCAGGCTTCCGCGCTTTTGTCGACGGTCGCTCCCACCTCCGCCGGCGCCGTCGAGTAGCTGATCACACCTTGCGGATTCATGATGCGAATGCGCACCATGTCCGGCTGGTCCGCCATGTTCATCATCAGCTCGTACAAGCCGGTGCGATCGTTATTCAGCATGTAACGAGAAGCGCTGCGGCGCAGAACATCGCTCTGCCGCTCGGCTGCCACCAGCGCGGCTTCTTCCAGGTGTTTGCGCTGATCCTGAATGCTGAAGTAGCCGAAGAAACCGAAGATAATAATCAGCACGAAGAAGATGGAGGTCATCAGTTTCGCGCTGATGCTGCGTCCCAGCCGTTGGAACCAGTGCGGGCGCAGCGAAACGGGGCTTCCCTTTGACCTGTCGTGAATGACCGTGGGAGCCCCGTTCGAATTGTCAGTCGCCGGCATGGACGGGCACCGCAAATTCACTTTCCACAACTTCGGTTTTGCGCCGTGCCGGGATGTGCGCCTTCTCCTCAGGGAAGATAGGCAGATACTTTGCTGCGAGGCCAAAGATAGCGAAGCCGAGCGCGACGAACATCGCGGTGATGACGACTTCGGTCCACTTCGGCGTGTAGCGGCCGCCCACCGCACTCTCGACTCCCGTGATGGCGACATTCAAGCGATTGGTGACAAAGCCCAGCAGGCAAATCACAGCCGCCAGGTAAAGTCCCTGCGCGCTCTCGCGAATCTTGGGCACCAGCAGCATGCCTAGCGGAATCAGCACAGACAGAAAGATCTCCAGCAGGAAGAAGCGCTGTTCGTAGCTCGGTTTGAAGACCAGATTCAGAACGCCGCGATGGTAGAAGTCTTCAAACTTCAGGATTCCGTATAACGCCAGCACCACCACCAGCACGCGGCCCAGGTCCTGCAGGATGGGCAGCTCAAGTTCGCGCCCGAAGTACTTCGAGCTCATCGACGATTCGAAGATGGTCATCGCCAGCCCGACCGAAATCGCCGACAGGAAGAAGAAAACCGGCAGCAACGGGCTGTACCAGAACGGATGCAGCTTGTTGGGCATGATGAGATACAACGTGCCCAACGAAGACTGATGCAGGGTCGACAGCAGCACACCCAGGATAACGAACACCACCATCACGCTGCGGACCGCCTTCAACGCCCGATGAAGGTGAAAGTGCTCCAGCACGATGGGCGAGAACTCCAGCGCCAGCACCGTGGTATACAACATGACGCAGTAGGCGACCTCGAACATTACGGAGTGCGGGTTGCGCATGACCAGCGGATGCCAGATATTCCACGGCAAACCGAGGTCATACATCAGCGCCGCGCACACCAGCAGGTAGCCGAGGAATGCGGTCAGAACGGTGGGCCGAATGATGGAGTGAAAGCGCTTGATATTGAAGATTTCCACCGCGGCGGTGAGCGTGAAGCCGCCGGCCGCCAGCATGACGCCGCACATCACGTCGAAGCCGATCCACAGGCCCCAGGGAAACTGGTCGGACAGGTTGGTCGACGCGCCCAGCCCGCGGAAGAAGCGGATGAAGGTGCAGTAGACGCCGGCCACCATGATGACGAGGAAGACGGCCTTCCAGAACGTAAATCGCATACGGGGAACGGTCATCGGGCACCGCCTTTGTGATCTTTTTCTTCGGCTTCGGCCGCGGCCACATCTTCGCGGCGATGGGTGATCCAGTAAATGCCGCCCAGCATCGTGCCGAAGAGTGGAACGAAGTCGGGAATGCGCGACAGCACCTGATAGGTGTACATGGGCAGAGCGCGGTCGGTGAGATTTGTGGGATACCCAAAAAGATGGAAGGGGACGGACGACAGCAGCATGACCGACGTACCGCCCACTTCCTCCTCGCCGAAGATGTGGTGCAGGTAGGTAGTGGGATTGTCGTGGATGCGCTTCTTGGCTTCTTCCAGCAAAGCCTCGCGATCGCCGAACAGCGTGGCTCCCGTCGGGCATATCTCGGCACACGCGGTCTGCTTGCCCTCAGCCACGCGCTTGCTGCACATGATGCACTTGCGGACGCCCGGAATCGCCTTGTCCCATTCGTACTTGGGAACGCCGAAGGGGCACGCTGCCATACAGTAGCGGCATCCCATGCACTTGCTCTTGTCGTAGGTAACCGGACCCAGCGGAGTCTTCTTCATTGCGCCCACCGGGCAAACCGAGGCGCAGGCAGGGTCGCCGCAGTTCATGCACAGCTTGCGCATGAACTTATCGTCTTTGGCAACGAGGACGGTGGTGTATTTGTGGGCCGACGTTACTGCCTCGGCTGCGATCTTGTCGTCGTACGGCAGGCCGTTTTCGGTGGCGCAGGCCTGCTCGCACTGCTTGCAGTCGATGCACTTGGTCGCATCGTAGAGAATTCCCTTGCTCATGAGCTTCTCCCAGGCCGCAGCCAGGGAAACCCATGCGCTGGTCGCGGCCAGATCGCCCATCGGCCCAACTTAAGTCACGTGGTACACGTAGCTTGCGGTTGGGGCCTCTACCATCTCGGCGGCGTTACGGCAATGCGAAATGCCGTAGGGCGATGACGCTGTCGGGAAGCCCCGCTTGGGACCGGCCGACAGCGCCGGTCCGCGGCGGTTCGAAACGCGAAGTTACTTCAGGCTCTTCACGTAAGTGGCTAGCTTCGCGGCTTCAGCGGGGTCGACGCCCTTGGTCGCGAAAGCATGGGTGGCCTTCTTCTGAGGGCCGCCGTTCTCGATGTAGTCAACGATTTGGGCATCCGACATCTTTTGTACGTCCGGAGAAGCGAACGCCTTGGCGCCCATCTTCTGGCCGGCTGCCGTGCCGTTGCCATCAGCGCCGTGACATCCCGCGCACTTGGCCTTATAGACGTCTGCCTGCGCCCAGGACAGATTCGGTAGCGCTAGAAAGAGAGCAAATGCAAGAGCCAGAACAGCTAAGATGACCTTCTTCATGACCTCTCCCGTTGGGTTGATGAACGAATAACTATGAAAGCAATTTATATAGCCGTTGATTTTCCGCAGCGGCCTGTAGATCCGTTTTCAGTGTGAGTCTTAGGTTGGGGAGATGCTGTGACTCGGGTCACCTCTGGTGGTGATACATTTCGCAACAACCTTGTGAGTAGAGCTCGGCCTATGAGGTAATTACTCGCAAAGCCGATCCCCGCGCGGGTTCGTCGTCGTGCAGAATTGCCACGAAAATCAGGAATCCGGTGCCCGGCCGTTGCAATTCTTATCAGCTGTCCCGCACGATGCCTGATTTCGAGAGTCGCAGTAACCGAATGCCGGCTCGCAACCGATCCGCAAGCCGCGAGGTCTGATCGAAGAAGTGCTTAGTCGCCGCTGCTGGTGGGGGCCAATGCTGGCTTGGGGGCCAGCTTGGATTCGGTCCGTACAGGATTGAAGAGATTCAAGAAGCCGCAGATGACCCAATATCCCACCGCGACACCAAAGGCGAAAGCCGCAACGATGGTAAGCAGGAGCAGGGTGGAGTTAAAGAACGTTCCCATATCGATTTATGTTGATTTGAGCTCTTGCCCGCGGAGAATCGTTCGCCTCCGCCAAGCTATCTAATGTGATGGTTCCACTTTAGCGCGCGTTGACCGCATTTGATATTGACCACTAAGATACGTGAGTAGAGCCGCGTTCTCCTACTTCCAAAGCTTTCAGGTCAGGCCGCCCGCGAAGAGAGGCGCAAAGGCGCGCTTCACGCGATGGCACTGCCGGAAGCTGACAAGATGCGGAAGCGCCGCACAGCCATCATCGACCCATGGGCATTAGCAGTATCAGCGTGCGCGGGGCACGCCAGCACAACCTGAAGAACATTCACGTCGAGATTCCACGCAACACCTTGACCGTGATCACCGGCCTCAGCGGCTCGGGCAAGTCGTCGCTCGCCTTCGACACCATTTATGCCGAAGGTCAGCGGCGGTACGTGGAAACGCTGTCAGCCTACGCGCGCCAGTTCCTCGACCAGATGGAACGGCCTGACGTGGACAGCATTGACGGCCTCAGCCCGTCAATCGCCATCGAGCAGAAGACTACCAGCCGCAGCCCGCGCTCTACAGTAGGCACAATCACCGAGATCTACGATTATTTGCGCCTGCTGTACTCCTCAGTGGGCGTGCCGCACTGCCCGCAATGTGGCAGGCCCATCTCACGGCAATCGGCCGACCAGATCGTACAACGCGTCATGGAACTGAACCCGGAAGAGCGGGTGATGGTGCTCGCCCCGATCGTTCGCGGACGCAAGGGCGAATTCAAGAAGGAAATCGATTATCTCGTTCAGCAGGGTTTTACGCGCGCGCGCATCGACGGCGAGCTGCGCATGATCGCCGACGAAGAGATTGCGCTCGATAAGCGCAAGAACCACACCATCGAATTAGTAGTCGATCGCCTGCTGGTGCGCCCGGGAATCGAGGGCCGGCTGGCGAAGTCGGTCGAGACCGCGATGGCGGAGGCCAACGGGCTGGTCCTGGTTGCCGTGGTGGGGGGCGAGGAGCAACTTTACTCATCGCGGATGGCCTGCCCCGAGTGCGGCATCAGCGTGCCTGTGCTCGAGCCGCGCTCGTTCTCGTTTAACAGCATGTACGGCGCCTGTCCGGAATGCAACGGACTGGGCAGCAAGTACGACTTCGATCCGGCCAAGGTGATCAACGACTGGTCGAAGCCGCTTTTGGACGGTGGGCTAGGTCCCGGCTCCGCGTCGCAGTACCTGATCCGGCTGCTGCAAAACGCGGCGCAGACCTACGGGTTTGATTTGTCGACACCGTTTGAACGGCTCCCGCGCAAGACGCAGAACCTTATCCTGTACGGGCCGGAAGCGAGCGAGAAAAAGCGAGGCGGATTCCTTGGCGTCTTCGCTTATTTGCGGCAGGCGATGGAGGAAAGCTCGTCTGACGGATATCGCGAATGGCTGCTGGAACACATGTCTGCGACGACATGCCCGGCGTGTCAGGGAAAGCGGCTGCGTCCCGAGAGCTTGGCGGTGAAGGTGAACGGTATGTCGATTGCCGACTTCACGGCGCTGCCGGTTTCGCGTGCGGTCGAAGCGGCGGCGCAGATCAAGCTCAACCCGCGCGAAGAAAAGATTGCCGGGCGAATTCTGAAGGAGATTGCCGAGCGTCTGGGGTTCCTGAATGCCGTCGGGCTGGGCTACATTTCGCTCGAGCGCTCCGCGGCCACACTGAGCGGCGGCGAAGGCCAGCGCATTCGTCTGGCGACGCAGATTGGTTCGAAGTTGCGAGGCGTGCTTTACGTGCTCGACGAGCCCTCGATCGGGCTGCACCATCGCGACAACGATCGGCTGCTGCGCGCGCTCGAGTCGCTGCGGGACTTAGGCAATACGGTGTTGGTCGTCGAGCACGATGAAGACACGATTCGCCGCGCCGATTACGTCATCGACCTCGGTCCGGGCGCGGGTCGGCATGGCGGCGAAGTCGTCGCCAGTGGCACGCCCGACGAGATCCAAGCCGCGCCACGGTCGCTCACCGGCCAATACATTTCCGGCGAGAAGAAGATTACCGACAGGCATGCCCGCAGGCAGCCGAACGGCAAAGCCATTGCGGTCCTGGGCGCTCGCGAAAATAACCTCAAGAACCTCGACGTCAGCTTTCCTCTGGGCGTCATGACGGTTGTCACCGGAGTATCGGGTTCCGGGAAGTCAACCCTGGTGAACGACATTCTCTATCGCGCACTGGCGAAATCGCTTTACCGTTCGCGAGAAGAAGCGGGAGAGTACAAAACCATCACCGGGACCGAGTTCATCGACAAAGTCATACGCATTGACCAATCGCCGATCGGTCGCACCCCGCGCTCGAATCCTGCGACTTACACCGGCGTGTTCACCGCTATCCGCGACCTTTACGCCATGTTGCCGGAGTCTCGCGAACGCGGCTACAAGGCCGGACGCTTCTCATTTAATGTTGCGGGCGGACGATGCGAAGCCTGTCAGGGCGAAGGCGAGCGCCGCATCGAGATGAATTTCCTGCCTGACGTTTACGTACTTTGCGAGGTTTGCGGCGGGAAGCGCTACAATCACGAGACGCTGGCGGTAAAGTACAAAGGATATTCCATTGCCGATCTGTTGGAGATGCCAGTGGCTGACGCGCTGCCGATACTGGAGAACATCCCACAGATCAAGCAAAAGTTGCAGACGCTGGCCGACGTCGGGCTCGGCTACATTCACCTGGGCCAATCGGCGGTTACACTGTCGGGAGGCGAGGCACAGCGCATCAAGTTGGCACGAGAGCTAAGCAAACGCCAGACCGGCAAGACACTTTACCTTCTCGATGAGCCGACCACGGGATTGCATTTCGACGATGTGAGCAAGCTGCTGGAGGTCTTGCACCGGCTTACGGATCTCGGCAACAGTATCATCATCATCGAGCACAATCTCGACGTCATCCGCAATGCCGACTGGATTATCGATCTCGGGCCGGAGGGCGGCGAGGAAGGCGGCCGAGTGGTGGCTCAAGGTACGCCCGAGCAGGTGGCGCGCGTGAAGAAGAGTTACACCGGACAAATATTAGCCAAACTGCTTCCCGCAACGTCCAATATCAGGAGTAACGGGATACCTGTTGCTACGAACGGCTGAACCCAAGGCTCGTCAGACTCATGTCATCGCCCCTGAATCCGCTGCCCAATCCCGTGGGAGATCTTCCGCCCGTGCCGGCGGCGGCGCCCGAAGAATTCGTGGTACCAATTCAAGTTCTCTCTCCTCCTCCGGAGAAGAAGTTTCCCGCTTGGACTGGTTGGGACGTGCTGGCGGTCCTGGTGTTCACCGTTTTTTCCGTTCTGGTGTCCATCGCCGTCGCAGTGCTGGCGACAGGAGCAATCGCGAAAACCGGAGCCAAGTCCGTCACTGAGCTCGCGGGCGATCCTTTCATCGTTCGGGCCTTTTTGGCCGGGCAAGCGGCTGCCTACTTGCTCGTGCTTGGGTGCATGTTCTTCGTTGTGCGCTCGCGGTCGAACGCAAAGTTTGGACCCGCGATCCAGTGGAATTGGCCAGGCCGGTCTGCGGTCGCCTTTTTCCTGGGAGGGCTGGTTCTGGCTTTGGTGGTCGATGGTTTGTCCCGCTTCTTGCCGGTGCCGAAATCCCTGCCGATCGAGGACCTGTTTACTAATCGCGCCAACGCGTATCTGATGGCCGTGTTTGGTCTGACCTTGGCGCCGTTGCTCGAAGAACTCTTCTTTCGCGGACTGCTCTATCCCGTTCTTCGCCGCAGGACGGGCTTGATTGCGGCGGTGCTGCTTACGGCGGTAGGCTTCGCCGCGATCCACAGCGTGCAGCTCGGCTATGCCTGGGCTCCCATGCTCAGCATCTTCGTCGTCGGTGTGGTGTTCACCGTTGTACGAGAGCGCTGGAGCTCCGTCGCCTCGTCGTTTCTACTGCACTGCGGCTATAACTTCACTTTGTTCACGCTGCTGTGGATGGCCAGCGATCACTTCCGCCATTTGGACAAAGCAGCGGGCTGAGATGATACCGTCGAAACATGACCTCTAGCGCACGCGAACAACTCCTGGCGATGTTGGCTGAGAAGTCCTTCCGTCTCGGCCAGTTCACGCTTTCCAGCGGCGGCACCAGCGACTATTACGTCGATTGCCGCCTGACCACGCTCGACGCGAACGGCGCTCTGGCGACGGGACACGCGGTCGTTGACGAAATCCGCAAACGCGGCTGGAACGCCGATGCTATTGGCGGACTGACGATGGGCGCCGATCCGGTTGTCGTCGCGACTTCCGTGATCAGCGCTCAGCAGGGAAGCCCAATTCACGGCTTCCTGGTGCGCAAGGCGGAGAAAGCGCACGGCACTGGTCAGAGGATCGAAGGCTTCCGCGCAAAGCCGGCGCGAGTAGTGATTGTCGACGACGTGTGCACCACTGGCGCTTCCACGATTCAGGCAATCGAGGCCGCCCGCGAATACGGCTTCGAGATCGTCGGTGTGCTTTGCCTGGTGGAGCGGGAAGAAGCAGGCGGCCGCGCGAATGTCGAGAAGGCGGCAGCTCCAGCGCCCTTCATCGCGCTGTTTACCGCAAACGACGTTCGTGCCGAACACGTCAAGCAACTCGAGCAGACAACAAGATGATTAAGACGCTGGAATGGACCGACGCAGGGGTGCGCTTCATCGATCAAACGAAGCTGCCCACCGAAGAGACCTACGTCACCTGTACGACATATCAGGAAGTCGCCGATGCGATTCGGAACATGATCGTGCGGGGCGCACCAGCCATTGGCGTAGCTGCGGCGATGGGCATTGCCCTCGGCGTGCGCGATTCGAAGGCGCAGAATCTCGAGGATTTGCAGTGCGAGCTTGGCCACATCTGCGATGTGCTGGCTGCCACACGGCCCACAGCAGTCAACCTGTTCTGGGCCATCCGACGGATGAAGGAAAAATTCGACCAAGTCGGCAGCCGGCCCATTCCGGAGATCAAAGCTGTCCTGGTGGAGGAAGCGCAGCGCATCTTTGCCGAAGACATCGCCGCGAACCAGGCAATCGGGAAGCACGGAGCGGTGCTGCTGCCATCCGCCGGCGGCGTGCTCACCCACTGCAACGCCGGTGCGCTCTGCGCGGCCGGCTACGGAACCGCCTTGGGCGTGATTCGCTCCGCTGTTGCATCGGGTAAGAAGATCCGCGTCTTCGCCGATGAGACGCGGCCCTTCCTGCAAGGCTCACGTCTGACAGCGTGGGAGTTGATGAAGGACGGCATTCCTACCACCGTCATCGCCGACAACATGGCCGGCGCCATGATGCGGCAGGGGAAGATTGGAGCGGTCGTCGTCGGCGCCGACCGGATCGCGGCGAACGGCGATGTCGCCAACAAGATCGGCACCTACTCGGTTGCCGTGCTGGCGAAGGAGCATGGCATTCCGTTCTACGTCGCCGCGCCGTTTTCGACCATCGATCTGGACACGCCGGACGGAAGCCAGATTCCGATTGAGGAGCGATCCTCGAAAGAAGTCACGCACATGGCCGGCAAGCAGATCACGCCCGACGGCGTGCAAGTCGAGAACCCCGCCTTCGATGTCACGCCTCATCAGTACGTGACGGCAATCATCACCGAGCGTGGCGTCTTGCGTCCGCCGTATTCTGAATCGCTTGGTAACCTGGCCAATACCGTTGAGGCGTCCAGTTCCTGAACTGGACGGTGGCCAACAGATCGTTCCCAAAATGGAAGGCCGCTCTCTGGACCCAACCTGACCTGGACTGCGGCGGGTACTTGGTACCCCCCCCCCCGCGTCTGCAAAGTATTGAGCCCCATAGACTTAAACTATACTATTGAGCCCCAATAACTTACAGGAAGCGATTGCGTGGAAAGGGCTTACCGGCGCTTCCGGGTGGTAGCTTCCTGACAACCCCTACGACAATTTTCAAAGAGCCCAATCGCCTTCCGCGCTGGGCGGAGGTGTGTGGGCACAACACTCCCAAGCTATCAGGGTACGCCATCGTTGACGTTCGTCAAGATTACGAAGGTAACGCAGTGTATTCGCTTTTTCTTCGTGTATACTGTCCGGGTTCGCCGCCACTGCGGCAGGAGTTCTGTATGGCTATTCGCGATATGCTGCTGCCCGAGTTTGACGAGGAAATGAAGAACACGCGCAAGCTCCTGGAGCGCCTTCCGGAAAGAATCCCAGACTACAAACCCCACACGAAATCGATGCCGATGAGCCGCCTCGCCGGCCACGTCGCCGAGTTGCCGGGCTGGGCCAAGGAGACGTTCACCAAAGAAGTGCTTGAGTTCGACATGGAAAACCTCGTCCCCTTCGATCCCAAGACGCGGCAGGAGGTTCTAGACACCTTCGACAAGAACGCGAAAGCCGGACGCGAGGCGCTGGCGGCGGCCAAGGACGAGGACTTCGGCGTGACCTGGAGCCTGAAGAACACCAAGGGCGACACCATCATGGCGATGCCGCGCGCCGTCTGTTATCGCAGCATGGTGATGAATCACATGATCCATCACCGCGCGCAACTCGGAGTCTATCTGCGGCTGAACGAAATCGAGATCCCCGGCATGTACGGTCCGTCCGCCGACGAGATGAAGTTCTGGACCGAAGCGCAAACGGCCAAAGCTTAAACGCACTTTCACCTTTCCGAGCGGAAGACAATAGCTGCCCACCCAAGCGCGTTTGACTTGGGTGGGATTTTCTTACTGCACCAGCATTCCCGTTTCGCCGTTGCCGTTGTCCACAACGTCCTCTGGAGGGATGACCGACGCCGCTGCCAGGCGGTCTCCATCTTCCAGGTGCAGCAAGCGCACGCCTTGCGCTGAGCGTCCCGACTCGCGAATGTTTTTGCTGTCGATGCGGATGATCTTGCCGAACTGGCTGATGACCATCACCTCCGACTTCTCATTCACCAGCATGATGGAGACGACCTTGCCGTTGCGCGCCGTCGTTTTGACGTTGATGACGCCTTTGCCGCCGCGCGTTTGCAGACGGTACTCGTCGACATCGGTGCGCTTGCCGTAGCCCAGTTCGGTGACCGAGAGGATCAGGTTTGATTCCGCCTCGCCATCTTTGGCCTTCTTGCGTTCTTTTTCTTTCGGCGTCACCGCCATGCCGACGATGTAGTCGTCCTTCTCCAGATCCATCCCCCACACGCCGTAAGCGACGCGACCCATCGGGCGCACATTCTCCTCATCGAAGCGGATGGCCATACCTTCATGCGTGGCCAGGAAGACGATCTGGTTGCCGTCGGTGCAGCTGGCCGCAACTAACTCGTCGTGTTCCTCGATGGCGATGGCGTTGATGCCGATCGACCGCACATTGCTGAAGTCCTTCAGCGGCGTCTTCTTCACCAGTCCATTGCGGGTGACGAAGAAGACATAGCGGCTCTCTTCTTCCAGATCGCGAATGGTGAGCCATGCGCGCACGCTCTCGCCGGGTTGCAGCGCGACCAGATTTGCGATGGCTTTGCCCTTGCCGGCAGCGCTGAGTTCAGGCACTTCGTAGACCTTCAGCCAGTAGACGCGGCCTTTGTTGGTGAACACCAGGATGTAGTCGTGCGTGGAGGCGACGAACAGATGCTCGACGAAATCCTCCTCGCGCGTGCTCATGCCCTTGCGGCCGGTGCCGCCACGCCGCTGCTGGCGGTAGGTCGAGATCGGCGTGCGCTTCAGGTAGCCGGAGTGGCTGACCGTCACCGCAATCTGCTCGTCGGCGATCAGGTCTTCGAGGTTGATCTCGGCCGCTTCGTCCTGAATCTCCGTGCGGCGCGCGTCGCCGTACTTCTTCTTGATCTCTTCCAGTTCTTTGACGATCACGCCGCGCAGCTTCTTTTCGCTGGCGAGGATGGATTCGTACTCGGCGATGCGCTCGCGAACCTCGGCCAGTTCTTTCAGGATTTCGTCGATCGACAGGCGAGTCAGTCGATGCAATTGCAATTCGAGGATGGCATCGGCCTGGGTGGCGTCGAACGGCTTCGTGAGCTGCGAAGGCACAAGGCCCTTCAGCGATGCCGATTTGCCGCTCTTGCCTTCGCTGACGCTGACCGTCTTGCCGGTGAAGTACGTCGACCAGGTTGGTGCGGGCGTCGGCGCGGTTTTCACTGCCGCGAATGATGCGGATGACGTCATCCACGCGATCGAGCGCAACCTGGTAGCCCTCCAGGATGTGCTCGCGCTCGCGCGCCTTCATCAGCAGATACGCGGTGCGGCGGCGCACCACGTCGATGCGGTGATCGACGAAGTGCTGGATCGCCTGCACCAGGCCCATCTCTTTCGGCTGGCCGTTGACGACGGCCAGGAAGATCATGCTGAAGCTCTCCTGCATGGAGGTGTGCTTGAAGAGCTGGTTGAGCACGATCTGCGCTTCGCTGCCGCGCTTCAGCTCGACGACGATACGCATGCCGTCGCGGTCGCTCTCGTCGCGACGTCGCTGATCTCGTCGATAACCTTGTTGTTCACCAGTTCGGCAATGCGCTTGACCAGGGTCGACTTATTGACCTGGTAAGGAATTTCGGTGACGATGATCGCGTCTTTGTCTTTCGTCAGGTGCTCGATGGCTGCCTTGGCGCGCATCAGGAAACGGCCGCGTCCGGTGCGATAGGCCTCCATGATGCCGCTGCGACCGTGAATGAAGCCGCCAGTCGGAAAGTCCGGCCCCTGCACGTGCTTCAGCAGGTCGGCGAGCGTGGACTGGGGATTGTTCACCAGCGTAATCGCGGCGTCGACGATCTCGGTAAGATTGTGCGGCGGAATCTTGGTCGCCATGCCGACGGCGATGCCTTCCGAGCCATTGATGATCAGGTTCGGAATTCTCGTCGGCAGCACCATCGGCTCGACCGAGGTCTCGTCGAAGTTGGCGACGAAGTCGACCGTGTCGTTGTCGATGTCGGCCATCATCTCTTCGGCGATGTCGGTCAGCCGGCATTCCGTGTACCGGTAGGCCGCAGGCGGGTCGCCATCGACCGAGCCAAAGTTGCCCTGCCCGTCGATCAGCGGATAACGCAGATTCCACGGCTGCGCCAGCCGCACCAGCGCGTCGTACACCGCGGTGTCGCCGTGCGGGTGATACTTCTTCAAGCACTCGCCGACGACGCCGGCGCACTTCATATACTTGCGGTTGTGCAGCACGCCCATGTCGTGCATGGCGTAAAGAATGCGGCGATGCACCGGCTTCAGTCCGTCGCGGATGTCGGGCAGCGCGCGGCCGATGATGACCGACATCGAATAGTCGAGATACGAGCGCCGCATCTCGTCTTCAATGTTGACGGGCTGCACGTTGGCCGCGCCGGGGCCGATGTTGTCGAGCGGTAGTTGCTGATTGGGATCGTCAGGCATGTTTGCTGCGAGCTCCTAGCGATCAGCTTTGAGCTCGTTCCTTCCTGAAATTCAGAAATTCTGCTTGCAGGCTCTCGTCTGCCGACGGGCGCGGCCCCAGGCCGCACGCGTGCAGATTTGCGGGCAGAAATCGGCCATGCTCGTTGCTCTTCCTGCCAGCCGTAGAATCGCGCGCAAGTCGTTGCAAAATAAAGGTATTATGGCGTCCGATAGCACTTTTGATTATATCACTAAAGCAGGTTATAAGCATCCACTTTGCGGCAGCCCCGACGACGCCATCTTAGGATGCCTTTTTGACATTTCAAGTCTGCGAATTGCGGTACACTCCAGGCCCTCGACCGCGCCGCTCCGCCACAGCAAACGATCTTCACTGCGGATTGGGCAAGGCCACGGCTTTGCTGGCCGTCGCTTCCGGACTGCCGGCGCTCGACGTGGCCCGGCTCCCGCCCCAACGCCGCCGAAGCATGCGATTCATCGGCTCGGAATACAAGCGCGCGACCCCATCGCCCAATAGGGTGGACAGCACGACCGTCGCGACGAACAAGACCGGTACCGCCAGCATCGGCTTGCCCAGTTCAAGGAAGAAATGGAATAGCGCCAGCACGACAAACATGTGCGTCAGGTATACCTCGTAGCTGCGCTGCCCGAGATCGAGAAAAGGACCCAGAACGCGCGGCGCCTTCCACTTCGACTGCGACGCTGCGATCATGACCAGGCAGGTGCCAATGGCAAGCACCGTCATGCCGAGGCCAACTTCGTCCAGACCCCATGCATACACCAGGCGGCCGAAGCAGAGCACGAAGATGAGAAGGACTGCTCCGCAGGCGCCGAAGATCCGCAGCAGCTTCGAAGAGAATTGCACGCGCGAACACAACAGCGCGGTGAGGCAGCCTAGCGCGATGGCGTCCATTCCCCCGAGATACGATTTCTCCCGCCAGATCGGATTGCCGTGAGTGCGCGCGATGGGGCCGAGCACCACGAAGATGCACAATAGCGGGACCAGCAATTTTCTGCGGGCGAAGAGCACGCAGGCCAGTGGAAAGAAGAGGTAGAACATCTCCTCCACCGAGAGCGACCACAAGATGTCCCAGGGGCCGGGCAGGTAGCCGCGGTGAGCGGAGAGCACATTGATATGGAAGGTGAGGGCCGCGGCGAGAGCGCGTCCCAATCCACCTTGTTGAGGAGCAATAACAAACCCGTTGATCCCGGCGAGGTGCAACGGACTCAAGACCGCCAGCAAGGCCAGAAGCAGCGGCGCAATGCGGGCGAACCGCATCAGGTAAAAGCCGCGCAGGCTGATCTTCGACAACACTCCCCAGCGCCGCAGGCTGGTGGTTGTAATCAGAAAGCCGGAAACCGCAAAAAACATCTGCACGCCGGTCTGGCCGTTCCACACCAGCGCCCTTAGGAGATCCCTCGGAATGCCGCGCCCGTAGTGCACCTTGTCGAGCACCAGGTGAACATGCACGTGGAGCATGAGCACGAAAAAAATGGCGAAGGCGCGCAGGATATCGATTCCGTCGATGCGTCCCGAGCTGGGCGCGCGGTCGTTGGGGCGCACGTGGACCTCAGTACTCAATTCCTCTTTGCGCCTCAATGCCCTTCTGATAGGCGTGCTTGATCTCGCGCATCTCGGTGACGGTGTCGGCGATCTCGACGATCGCGGGATGCGCGTTGCGGCCCGTCAGGATGACGTGCACCATCTCCGGCTTCTTCTTCAGCGTCTCGACCACCTTCTGCGGGTCGAGCATCTTGTAGCTGATGGCGTAGTTGATCTCGTCGAGGATGACGAGGTCCCACTGGCCCGACAGGATCTCGCGTTCCGCCTCGGCCCATGCCTCTTCAACCAGGCGAACGTCTTCGGGATCGGTCTCCGCGCCGCCGACTTTCACGAAGCCGCGGCCCATCTGCTTCATGACGAAGTTATCGCCGAAGGCCTTGACGGCATCGAGCTCACCGTAGTGCCAGGAGCCCTTCAGGAATTGCAGCATCAGCACGCGCATGCCGTTGCCGACCGCGCGCAGTGCGGTGCCCATGGCCGCCGTGGTTTTGCCCTTGCCCGGGCCGGTATTCACGATGATCAGGCCGCGGCGAACGTCCGCCATGCGCAGAACTCCCCTCGCTTTTGATGAGATTGCCCGTTGCAGCCGCGGGCCAAGAACCATCCTAAACTACGCGCGCCGCCGCAGCCTGGCTTTGCCGCCGTCGATGACGGTCAGCCGCTTCGCCATTTCTTGTTTGCGGCGCTGTTCGCTCGCCACTTCGTCGTGGAAGGTCAGCCCAAACAGGATGAGGGCAGCCATCAGGCAGTAGATGACAATCAGGACGATGTGCATCGTCACCTCCTGGACCTGTCGCTGAAGGCAGGTGACTAGCTTAAGGCTACAACTTCGGGAACTCCGATGCAGTGATATCCGGCACCGTAGTTGGGGTCGGGCCTGCGGTGCTAACTGCGAGAGGACTGCGCTTCAGGGATCAGCTGCGCCACTTTCTTTGCCGCATCGGTGCCCGAGCGGATGCAATCCGGCACGCCAATTCCGTGATAGGCATTGCCGGCAATGGCGAGGCCGGGAATTTCTGCCATGCGCTTCTCAATTCGCGCCACGCGCGCGATGTGCCCCGGCTCGTATTGCGCCATCGCCTCTCGCCAGCGATAGACACGCGCAAAAATCGGCGGGGCCTCCAGCCGGATGATGTCGCGCAGTTCGCGGTGAACCGTCTCCAGTATCTCCTCGTCGTTGAGTCCGAGCACGGCCTCATCGCGCGCGCCGCCGAGGAAGCATCGCAGAATCCCTTTGTCAGGCGGCGCCCGGTGGGGAAATTTATTGTGGACGAAGGTGCAGGCCAGCATGCGCGTGCCTTCGCTGCGCGGCACCAGAAACCCGAATCCGGGCGGCAGCTTAGCCAGTTGCTGTTTGTAATAGCCGAGCGTGACGGTGACGGAAGAACTGTAGGTGACGTCGAGCAGGTCGCGCGCCAGATCCTGGTCAATGCTATCCAGCAGAACACCGGCCACATTGGCGGGCGTCGCAACAATCGCCGCGTCGAACATCTCGTCGCCACACATATCGAGCGAAAGTCGCCAGCCGCCATTTTCTGCATACACTCGCCGCACGTGCTGGCGTAAACGAATGGATTCGGGCCGCAGTCTTTCGGCCAGGGCATCCACCATCTGCTGCATGCCATTCTTCAGCGAAGTGAACAGAGGACGAGGTTTCGCGTGCTTACGCAGTGCAGCCATTTTGTTGTGCGTCGCCAACATCGCCCGGCTGAGGCTGCCGTACTTCTCTTCCATCTCCACAAAGCGCGGCAACACGGCGCGCGCGCTCAGCCTTCCCGCATCGCCGCCGTACACTCCGGAGAGCAGCGGATCGGCCAAGCGGTCGACGACCTCGGTTCCGAAGTGACGCTCCACCAGTTGCGCGACCGTTTCGTCGTCCTGCATGGGGCGAGGCGGATGCAGCAATTCCTGGAGCATGCGCAGCTTTGTGCCCCACGAGAACAAAGGGGACAGCGCAGTCGGCGCCAGCTTGGTCGGCACCATGAACATCAGCCCGTCGGGCATGACGACCAGGCGGCCACGTACCACAATGTAGGTCTTGCGTTGCGAATCGTTGGAGCCGATCAGCTGGTCGGCAATGCCAAGCTCTTTGCACAGCGCTTCCGCCCACGGTTTTTCCGTGAGGAACGAGTCGGGGCCGGCTTCGACCAGGCATTCGTTGACGACATCGGACGACATGCAGCCGCCCAATCGCTGACCGCCTTCGAACAGCGTGTACTCCAGGGCGGCGCCTTCAGCGCGCGTTTTCTCGAGATGGAAAGCGGCACTCAGGCCCGAAATGCCGCCTCCGATGATGGCGATCCGCTTCATTAATCCGTTGGTCTGGGTGAGGTCATTCCGATTTTCGCTTCTATGCGCCCGACTTGCAAGCTTCATCGAGGGCGGCGAAGCGCACCCTTGCCAAATCGGAAATCGCTCGCACGAACAGCGGCGAATCGTTCAGCGACTCGGCGCGGTAAAGTTTCATCCCACGCTTGGCAGCGAAGTCGCGAAACAGAATGTCGATGTCGTAGAGAATCTCGACATGGTCGCACACAAAGCCGATGGGCTGCAAAAAAACTCCGCTGTGGCCCGCCGAACGCAGCTTGGCGATCGTGTCCTCCACTGTGGGACCAAGCCATTCGCCGCCTGACATCCCCTGACTTTGGAAGGCAAAGTTCCAGACTCCGATCTCCGGAGCTTTAGCTGCCACCAATGCCGCAGTCTCTTTGGTCTGCGCCTCGTAAGAATCGCCTTCAGCAATCGTGCGTTGCGGCACACTGTGTGCCGTAAAGATGACCGGCAACGCCGAACCATGTAGCTGGCACGCTTGTTTCCAGCCTTCGCGAAGCCTTTCGGCAAAGGCCTCGATCAGGAGCGGACGGTCGTGCCACTCCTCGACGAAGTCGATCGGAAACGGCGCCCCGGCTCCCAAAAGCACTTGTTTATAAAGCCCGACACTGGTGCGCGAGTTGTGCGGCGCAAGGCAGATGGCAACCGCCTGTTCCACGCCGTCGCTTGTCATCTGCTTCAGCGTGTCGGCAATGAAAGGATGCCAATTGCGCATCCCGATGTACGCGGGAATACCTAACTCCTGTGCCACGCCATTCGCCTGCCCCATTGTCAGACATGTTAGCGGGGAGACGCCGATCTGCGCGTAGCGGTGCTGGACCTCTTTTACCACAGCGTCAGACATCGGCCGGCCGCGGGAGATATTGCTCAGAAACTCAGGGATATCCTCGACACGTTCCGGACTGCCATGCGCAATTAGAAGGACCGCGCGCTTGCTCATAGGTTCCTCGCCGGAGCGGCCGACGAAGAAAATTCGTGAACGAAGTCAGCCAGTTGTTTGACATTATCCACCGGGGTGTGCGGCAGGATTCCATGTCCCAGATTGAAGATGTGTCCGGCGCGTGCGTCCGCCAGTCGCAGGATGTGCTCCGCCCGCTGCTTCAACTCGCGCCACGAGGCAAATAACAGCACCGGATCCAGATTCCCCTGCACCGCGTGATTGTGGCCGACGGTACGCCAGCCTTCATCCAGAGGGATGCGCCAGTCGAGACCGATCACTTCTGCACCAGTCTCCGCCATCGACGGCAGCAGCGTCGCGCTGTCCGTTCCGAAGTAGATGATGGGCACGCGGCATTCGGCTTGCAGCCGCTGAACCAGTTGCGTGGTGGGCACCAGAACATACCGGCGATAATCTTCCACGCTCAGGCAGCCCACCCAGCTGTCGAAGACTTGCAGGGCGTCGGCGCCCGCGCGTACCTGCTCGCACGCGTACTGCGCCAGCACGTCGACCAACTTGCCCGCCAACTCGTCCCACACTTCGGGTGAGTTGTACATCAGTTTTTTCACTTCCAGGTAGTGTCGCGACCCGCCGCCCTCGATCATGTAGCTCGCCAGAGTGAATGGCGCGCCGCAGAAGCCGATGACCGGCAGCTTCGCGCCAAAGTGCTTGGCCACCAGCTTCACCGCATCGGCCACATAACCCAGTTCGGCAGCGCGATGGGTTTGTAACAGGCGAACGTCGTCAGCGGTGCGCACAGGTTTCTCGATGACCGGCCCTTCGCCCGCGGCAAAGTGGAAAGGCAATCCCATTACCTCGAGCGGCAGAAGCAAGTCGGCAAAAATGATAGCTGCGTCTACGTTCAGGAACTCGGCGGCGGTGATGGTGACTTCGGCTGCCAGCTCCGGCTGCTTGCAGATTTCCACCAGGGAATGTTGCTTGCGGACGTCGCGATACTGCTGCATATAGCGGCCCGCCTGGCGCATAAACCAGACCGGAGTTCGCTCTACCGGAAGCCGCTGACAGGCGCGTACAAAGAGGGAATCAGGGGCGGACATAAGTCATCATCGTAGCATTGGTAGTCACGTCGCCGTGTGATTCGAATCAAAACGCCGGGAACGCCGTCTGATCCGCAAATTACTGGAGATAATCGATGTGCAGCGGGGTCGCCATACGCAGCCGCGGCTGCATGCCTGCCCGTTGTACGTCTCGCAACGCCTGCTCGTCCGGCTCGACCAGGGCCGACTCCAGGGAGTGCCGGCGCAGCTCATCCAGCGTCCAGACTTGCAGCGGATAATACTGCGACAAATTCAGCTCGAGGCGCTGATGCAGATAAGGGTCGGGGCCGGGCTTGGGCTGACGCGAAAAGTCCGAAGGCAGCAGCAGCACGCAGCGATCCGGATGAGCGGAATACTGCTGTGCCTCCAGGAAGAGTAAAGGTCCGGAGAAGACGAAGTATTGCTTGCCTTCGACCTGCAGCAAGCTCTGCACTTCCAGGAACTGACGAATACCGGTGGCCTCCACTTTATCCGGATGGCGAAGGACCGTGAGTTGCTGTCCCACGCCCCATGTGGCGAGCAAAACAAAAACGCCCATCGAGACTTGCGAGATCGCCCGGAAATGTCGCCACAGCAGAAACGCGAAGGCAACCGCCACTCCCGGAAGCACGCCGATGAAATACCGGCTGTAGAAGGCGTTGGTCTTCCACTCCGCAACCACGAAGGCGGCCAGCGGAATCACGAGGAAAAGCCACCCGATGGCCTCGGCTGATTGCATCGCGGGCGCGGTCTCAATGTCTTCTTTGGCGGCAGAACTCGATCTCACCAGCACAATCCACACTGCAATCAGTGCCAGCAGAAACAATCCGTCAGGAAATAACTGCGAGTAGATCGCGCGCAGCTCCAGGAACGAGGGCCGGTTCCAGTAGCCTCCGGCAAATTTGCGCGAGAACGACAGAATCAACGGCGAGAGCAGGAGCACTGGAACGATGCAGCCGACAATTCCGCCGATGAGCTTCGCCGACGGCCTTTGCCCGGGCTTCCAGCGCAGCAGTTCCCACAGAAAATACGGCGCCAGGCACATCACGAAGTAGTAGTGAAAGCAAACGCCGATGAAGAAACAGCCGCCGAAAAGCACGGCCTGCGTTCTTGCGCTCAGCCGGTCGTCAACCCAAATCCAGAATGCGATCGCGGCCAGCATGAAGTAGATCGCGTACGACCGTGCTTCATAGCCGTAGTAGGGCAGGAAGGAACACGTGGCAACGCCGAATGCAATCAGCCCGTGCAGGCCATCGGTGAGCCGCCTGGTGCAATCGAAGATCGCGAGCAGGCCGACGACCATCGCGATAGCCGAAGGCAGCCGCGCGGCGATTTCTGCGGGTCCAAGGAGCGAATCGAATGCGCGCACCAGCATGTAATACGTTGGCGGCAGGGCATCGACGCCGTTGCCGAGCGCGGTCCAAATGGTTGCTATCCCCGGTAGCCGCGCGATATGCAGCGTGAACAGCTCGTCAAACCAGAAGACGCGATGGGCAGCGATCAGGAGGCTGGTGATCAGATAGAACAGGCCCAGCAGCGCGGCCGCAACGATGGGCCACTTTTGCTCGGCCGCATCGCGTTTGCTCGCCGGGACTGTTTGCCGCGCAATGTCTTTAACCGAGCTGGGCATGTCTCCCTGGAAGGTGTGCAGGCGTTGAGCTTTCGCCTCGCGGCGTGGTTCATCCGCGGCCCGCGAGTATGACAGCCATTCTCGCATACGCAAACAGCGCCGCCACGATCAGCCGTGTTCCTCCGGCCATGAAGCTGCGCAGGATAGAATGTCGTCGTCTATGGTGAAGCCCGAACTCGCGCCACGTGAGAGTGCGACAAGACCACAAGAAGGCAATACGCAGCAGAAAGCGCTGCCACGACGCTACTGGGATCTGCTGGCGGTCTTGCTGCTCATGCTGGGCTCGTTTCCCACGGTTTGGCTGGCGCAGCGACAGCGTGACGTTTGTTCCGAACCTCGGCCTGATCGACGACAACTGGCACCTCGACAGCCACCTTCAAGGCGCTGCGCGGAATCTGGATCGGCCGCGATGTCGCCTTCACGCATGGGCCAATATTCCAGTGGCTGTCGTCGATTCCTGCGCATTCCATGCCGCTGTCGTTGGGTGCGCTGTACGCTACCTGGAACACGATTCCGATCTGGTGCGCCTTCCTGTTCGCTTATCTCGCGCTGCGCTTGATCCTGCCGGAGCAGCCGCCGTGGAAGCGTTTCGTCCTACTTCTCCTGCTTTTGGTCTTTCTGGGAAACGTCGTTCCGCTCACGCATTTGCCGGTGCTGCTGTTCGCAGTGTTTCTGCGCGGCTGGTATGCGGTGCGCGACGGCCTGTGCGCGGCGCCTACGTCGGAGCCGGCGGCGCGCTGCTCTGCGCTATCGCTTTCCTGGTCGCCGGCGACGTCGGAATTTACGCGACGGCGGCTTGGTTGATCTGCTGGGCTGGCGATCGCGCTGGAGATGCGGCGTCAGAACTTCGCCCGCACGCTGTCGAAGGCTTGCTGGCATTCGCCATTGCAGCGCTCGGTCCTCGTGATCGTGGTCAACAGTTTCATGGCCAGGCCCTTTGATTTCAAGTTCTGGCGCGACTCGCTGGCGCAGGTCACGGCCTATCGTTGGGCGACACCTGCCGCCATGACCAGAGGAAGGCAAACGGCACCTGCTTGCGGTGCTGCTGATCTGCGTCGCGATGTTTCTGCTGCGCGGGTTGCGTCGGCCCGCGCAGGATCCGATCGCGCATCACGCAGCGACCGCGTTCTTGCTGGGCGCGTTTCCTTATGGGCCTGGTGGTGATGCAAAGCGCGCTCGTGCGCTCCGACGTCGGCCACGTGATCATCGGCGAGTTCGCCATGATCTTCTTTCGGCCAGCTATCCTGTTCTCGTTCGCGATGGCTACGCTCTCGGCGTTTGCGGTCGTTGCCGTCATGGCGTGCTCGCATGCTGTTTTCGCATCCGGTCTTTCGCCCGTCCAGCGTGAACCGGGTATATCGGGCAATTGCGGCATCCGATGACGGAATGTCCCGCCAGGCTACAGCGAATTGGATCGAGCCTGCTATGCCGAGCCGCTCACGCCGCAGATGCTGACAGCGGGCGGCCGACTTCCTCAGCCGCACAGCGCAAGCAACGATTCGTCTTTGTCTTCCCCTATCAAACCATGTTCGGACTGGCGGCGCGCCGCAATGTCGCCGGCGGGCTGATGCAGACCTTACACCGCGAGCGGTGCATATCTGTCGCGACTGGAGATTTCCGGCCTGGAAGGAAAATCGATTCCGGCGGCGCTTTACTGCCGGAAGACGACTATCACCACATGTCGCCGAGTCAGATACGGCGCACTGGGCGCGCAACTATCTCAGCGTTCCTGTCGACGGGATTCTGAATTTCACGCGCACTCCGGAGGTCTGGTTCTGGATGGTGCAGCCATTATCGTTTCGCGGAGCAGCTTGGCGCCCGGCGTTGTAGGCCTGCTGCGCGACGACTCGCGCCCGTCGAAGCATCGCGTTCGCAGGCGCAGCCGCTCGGCATCGCCGCGCGGAGCTATCCCATTCAGGAGCGCTGTTCACGTCATCGATCTGGAGCGCCGAACTGGCCCACCGGTTCTGACTTTATCCGCCTGCGAATGACGCGTTCGCTATCCCTTCTGGTGGAAGCTGCGCAAGCCGGAGCGCCTGCAGCTTGAGATCACGCGCGCCGATGGAACCAGCGAGTTGAGTGGCGTTTCTTCTGCAGCCGAACACTGCCAGCGACGTCTGGTTTTATCCCTGGGATGCGGCCGATCTCGCCAGGTACTTCAATCCGGACGAAACCCAATGGCGCCCCGGCGCGCGGCCCTCGATCCTTCGCTTGCGGATTGTAGCCTCGCCACTGGATTGGGTCTCCCAGCAGCCCGAATCCATCAGCATCGCGGCAGCCGATGCCGTGAAGATGGTTTCGACGTCGCAGCAGTGAGATTTTGTTTTCACCACGCAGATCACGGAGGGCGCCGAGTTTCTGGGTCTGACTTCCAGACCTTATCCTTTTCGCAAACAACCGGCCGCGGATTCAGGAAAAACAAATGCTCCGTGCTCGCTGCGGGCCCCGTGGTGAAAAGCAGCGCTCGACCCAAAAGCCTGCGTGGTACTCTGGAAAATAGGAACTATTTCTCGATAACGAACGACGATCCGGCCTGATGCTCATCATCCCGACTTACAACGAGCGCGACAACATTGCCACACTTGTCAGCCGCATCCGCAAAGCGGCGGGCGCTGAACCCATTCTGTTCGTCGACGACAATTCGCCCGACGGAACAGCCGACGAGATTCGCCGCATCCAGGCAACGGACGCAACGATTCATCTGCTGGCGCGGCCCGGCAAAGGCGGATACGGCTCAGCCTGCCGCGATGGTATTAAGAAAGTTCTGCGCGAGAACCTCGCCGACTACGTCATTCAGTCCGACGCCGATCTGTCGCATCCGCCCGAACTGCTGCCTACGATGATCGAGCTGCTGAAGACCAACCCCGTCGTCATCGGTTCGCGTTACGTGGAGGGCGGAGGCGCGCAAGGCTGGGACATTCGCCGCCGCACGCTCAGCTTCGGTGCGAACCTGTATGCCCGCCTGTTCACCGGCGTGCCCGTGCACGACATGACCGCCGGGTTCGTCGGCTACCAGACCGAAGTTTTGCGGAGAATCGATCTCGATTCGATTCGCTCGGAAGGCTACGCGTTCCTGATGGAGATGAAGTTCAACCTGCATCGCAGCGGCACGCGCTTCCGCGAGTTTCCCATCGTCTTCCAGGAGCGTGAGGCCGGCCACTCGAAGTTCAACCGCAAGATTCTGGTGGAAGGGATAAAGTTTCCGCTGCGGGCGGCGGGCAAGAGACTAGGCGGGGGATAGGCGCTGTGTGCGGCTGACGCGGCTCAGATTTCTTGCGATGGGAGCGGGGCCTTCTGCCCCCGCCTAATTCATCCCGCCGCACGGCGGCTGTCTTGCTCGCAAGTCGGTCGTGAATCCTCAACCCGGAAAGAACGTCGGCACTTTGTACATGCCAGCCGCAACGCGGTGAGCGAGTTTAGCCCGGGGTGTAAACCCCGGGTGGAGTCAGGAAAAAGGCCTGAGCTGCGGCAGGGGCGCCCCGGCGTAATCATTTCTTCAACACCGCCGCGAACACCTTCTCATACTTTTCCGCGATCGCTTCCCAGCGGTATAGCTCTCTCGCGCGCTGACCGGCCCGCGTCGCGAACTGCTGGCGGCTCTCGACCGAATCGAGAAACGATTGCAGCTTCACCGCGAGATCGGCTTCGCTCTTGCCGTAAGCGAGTCCGGCATCGGCCGCAGTTTCACGATTCTCCGGCGTGTCGAGATAAAGGATTGCATTCTCCGCCGCCATGGCTTCGATCAGCGCGGGATGCACGCCGCCGATCTCGCATGCAAACACGAACACGCCCGCATGCTTCTGTAGCGTCCAATAACCATCTCCATAAATCGCGCCGGTGAAGCGCACGCGTTCGTCACCCAGCGAGCGCAAGCGTTCGATGTAGCCGCGATCGTAAGGATTGTCGCCGACCACCACCAGCGGCCAATCGCCGCGCACCTCGCGCCAGGCGCGCAGCACCAGGTCGGGATTGTTCTCGGGCTCCAGCCGGCTTACGTAAAGTACGTAGCGACCCGATTCGAGGTTGAAGCCGTTCAGGCTGTAGTCACTGGCGGGCATCTCCGAGCCGTACCCAATCACCACCGACTCGCTGCCATACTTGGCGAGATAGTAATCGTGAATCGCTTTCGCATCGGTCACGAGCTGGTTAGAGCTGAACGACGACATCCACTCGCAGAAGTGCAGCACCTGTGCGCCCAGCCCGGCCCACTTCT
The DNA here is from genome assembly GCA_963747045.1 of uncultured Acidobacteriaceae bacterium. Taxonomy (GTDB): domain Bacteria; phylum Acidobacteriota; class Terriglobia; order Terriglobales; family Acidobacteriaceae; genus Bog-257. The sequence continues at coordinate 87,890 of CAVVDN010000036.1, forward strand.
CGCGCTTGCGATCCAGGCCGTCCACGTTCAGCACGACCGGCTTGCCGAAGAGCCGCGGGATGTACGCGAACGGCGCGTTCGCCACATTGCACAGCAGGACGACATCGTTGTCGCTGAAGGCGACATGTACCGCGGCGAGGAAGGTGCTGACCCAGGTGTCGAGGTGCTTCTGGTGCAGGCTGGGCACGATAACGCGCCGCACGCGGCGGTCGTAAACATCGTCGGGGCTGGTGAACGCGCGGCGGCAATAGACGGTGACGCGATGGCCGCGCTCGGCAAAGCGCGAGCTGATCTGCTCGGCAAAGCGCTCGAAGCCGCCATAGCGGTTGGGAATGCCGCGAGTTCCGACGATGGCAATGTTCATGAAAAGCAGGGATCAGGGGTCATGGGTCAGGGGTCAGAGGGTCGCATCGTCAAGTTGGTCTGTGCAAGGGAGCAATAGCTCGCTGGGTTATTCGGAATCTGACCCTTAGTCCCTGACTCTCTTCCCTGGTCCCTGACCTCTGACCCCTAGTCCCTGACTCCTGACTCCTCGGCCGCGCCGACATCTACTGCACGCGGAACATCACAAAACCACCATAGCAAATCGCGGTCGGAGACGCGGCGACGCGACTGAATGATCGCGCGCTTGCGGCGCACGCTGTCGCGCGCGCGCCACCAGTAGGTCACGGCCGACCACAGCCGCCGGTCGCGAACGATCGCGTAGCCGAAGGTCATGATGTCGCGCCAGAGCACCGGCCAGAACAGCCGCCGGCAGAGCCATCCCGAGGCGTTCTTGCCGCGCATGAGGAAGCGGTTCTTCGCCGAGTGCCAGTTGATGACCAGCGGCAGATCTTTGCGGCGCTCCGGTGTCACGCGCCGCACGTGCCAGGCGACGGCCGTCGGAACATAGAGGCACTTCCAGCCCATCACCTGCGCGCGCCAGGCCAGGTCGCCGTCTTCGCGGAAGGCAAAAAACTCCTCGTCGAAAAACTCGCCTTCGACCGACACATCCTCGATGAATTCCCGCCGAAAGAACGCCGCCGCGCCGCTCGCGCCAAAGACGTATTGCATGCGATCGTACTGCCCGCGATCGATCTCCTCGGCCCCACGGTCGAGGTGACGCATATTGCGTGTGAAGTAGATTCCGGTGGAATCGATGATGTTGGTCTTGCGAGGATCGGCATCGGGCTTTATCAAGGGCCGAGCGACGCGTGTTGGGGTTTCGCGGGCCTCAACGTCATCACTCATGTCCGCCGCAGGTTTCGTATCAGGGCACGGCTTCAGCCGTGCCGTATCGCCGCTGGAAGAAATGGGCTTTAGCCCCTGTGGCAGTTCTGTGCAGGGGCTAAAGCCCTCATCTTCCTGCAACGCTTTCGGCACGACTGAAGTCGTGCCCTGATACGAACCGCGAATCTCTGAATTCCACCGCCATAGCTTGCCGCAGAGCGAGCCGGCCTCGGGATGCGCTTCGCCCGCGGCGACAAGGTGACTAATGAAATCCGGGCTGAGCACAACATCGGGATTCAGGCACAGCACCCACTCGCCACGCGACTCACGAATGGCTTGATTCTGCCCGGCGGCGAAGCCAACGTTCTCCGCGTTGTAGATCACCCGCCAGCTTGGATCGACGCGGCCCAGTATCTCGCGTGTGCCGTCCGCGGAGGCATTGTCGACAATGATCACCTCACTGTGGCGGCCCTCTTGTCTCGCGAGCGCGGCCACGCACTGGTCGAGATGCTTCGCAGAATTCCAGGTGACGATCGTGATCGAGACCATGCAGGCGAGCGCGCGGCTACGCGCATCTTCAGTCTAGGCGAGGGGCCAGAAAATAGCGATGCAGATTGATCCGGCAGAGGTAAGTAGCTGCCTTTGTTTGAAGCGCGAGACAAACCCTGCACATCTTTGACGGGTAAGGAGAAAAATCCCATGAAGATTGCAGTTACCACTCCTACCGGCCACATCGGCAGCAGACTCGCCAACATACTTCTTGACCGCAAGTCCGATCTCACGCTCATAGCCCGACATCCGGAAAAAGTGAAAGATCTAGTCCGTCGCGGCGCCAAGGTCGTCGCTGGTGAGCATAGCGACCCCGCGATTGTTGAGCAGGCGGTGCGTGGCGCCGACGCGCTGTTCTGGCTGACGCCTGCGGATATGACCTCGCACGATCCGTTGGGCATAGCCCGCCGCATGGCCGACGCCGGAGCCAGCGTCATCCGCAAGCATCCAAACCTGCATGTGGTCCAGCTTTCGAGTGCAGGAGCATTCCTGCCTAGTGGCACGGGGCCGATCGTTGGACACTACGAGACGGAAGAGAAGTTCCGCGCCGCAGGGAAAAACATCGTCTCGCTCCGCCCAAACGAGTTCATGGAGAACGTGTTTTTTTCGCTGCCGACGATCATCGGACAAGGCAGCATCTACACCTCGGTCCCGGGGTCGGTGAAGGCGCCGTTCATTGCCACACAGGACATCGCCGAGATTGCGGCTGAGTTTCTGCTCAAGCCGATCGACGGCCATCACGTGATCGATATCGTGGGCCCGCAGGAGATTTCGTACGACGAGTGGGCCCGCATCGCCGGACAGGCCATCGGAAAACCGATCCGCGTGGTCACCGTCCCCGGCGACAAATTGAAGGCAGCAATGATCCAGAGCGGGATGTCGCCGGAAATGGCAGCACTGCTGGTTGAAATGGAGGAGGCATACCCGAAAATACAAGGGCATTTCAAAGGCGAACAAAAACGCACCGGCAAGGTTACATTCTCGCAATTTGCCCGGGAGGTGTTCGCGCCCGGCTATCAGAAAGCCGTGCAAGCGGCGGCGTAGTCAGTTCGCAGCCCCACACATCGGACCCACCGATGTGTGGGACTGGCGAGTAGTTTGGCGATTCGATTCGCCGATAAGCGGACGCTCCAGAGCCTCCAGAACGTCACTCCATAGGATTCTGCGCGTCGGATCGGCAGGTCCGTAGCTAGTCATATGGAGTCACTTGAGGCTGTCGCGTGCCTAATACGCGCCGCGCCCAGACAGCACAATCGGAATCGTTCGCAGGAAGATCTTCGCGTCCAGCCACAGCGACCAGTTATCGATGTACTTCAGGTCGAGCTGCATCCAGCGCTTGAAGTCGAGATGGTTGCGGCCTTCCAGCACCCAGGTGCAGGTCAGGCCGGGACGCATGCGGAGGCGGCGCCGCTGCCAGTCTTCGTACTGCTCCACTTCTTCGGGCACCGCGGGGCGCGGGCCGACGAACGACATGTCGCCGCGAAAGACGTTCCACAGTTGCGGCAGCTCGTCGAGCGAGAAGCGCCGCAGCCAGCGCCCGACCGGGGTGATGCGCGGATCGTCGCTGATCTTGAACACCGGGCCGTCGAGTTCGTTCAGCTGATGCAACTCGGCCCGCATCTGCTCGGCGTTGTTGATCATGGAGCGGAATTTGTAGAGCATGAAGCGCCGCCCGCCGAGGCCGCAGCGGGTTTGGCGAAAGAGCACCGGGCCTGGCGAGGTGATCTTGATCATCGCAGCAATCGCAGCAAGCAATGGCGAGAGCAGTACCAGCGCCACAAAAGAAAGCACCACGTCGAAGACCCGCTTGAAGAACAGCCGCAGCTCGCTGTCGGGCGCGCTCGACAGGCTCAGCAGCTGCACATCGCCGAAGTTTTCCAGGTAAATGCGCGAGTACGCCGGCGGCAGAAACTCCAGTTGCAGCCGCGTGCGGATGCCGAGGTCGGCGCAGTGCTGCATCACCGACTCCAGTCGCGCCAGGTCTTGCAAATCGACGGCGAAGACGACCTCGTCAACCACGTGATTCTGCAGAATGCTACCCACCGACTGCAGTGGGTAGACGTCGTAGCCGCTAAGCTTCGCGGCGCCGGACGATTCGGGATCGACGAAGCCCACCAACCGCAAGCCCATGCCCCGGCTCTCTTCAATTTGCGTCGCCATCTCCCGCGCGCGCTGCCCGCAGCCTACGAGCAGCAGGTAGTGATAGCGCCCCAGCCACTCGCGCATGATCGAGACGCCCCAATAGGACAAGGCGCGCCCGAAGAGCAGCAGCACGAAATCCACCACGCCGATCAGCAGGACGTAGGAGCGGCTGATATCGCCACGCCGCAACAGATACAGCAGGGCATAGACGACCACCAGCACGACGCCAAGCTGGCTGACGATGCTCAGAATCAGCTGCAGCAGGTTCCGCAGCTCCAGGTCGCGGTAGAAGCTGGAGAAGTAGCCGACGATGGCCCAAATGACAACGAACGCCACCAGCAGCGGCAGATAATGGCTGAAGGGGTAAATCTCGGGGAAGCGATCGGTGAAAAACGGATAGTGGACGAGGAAGCTGCGCAGCGCATAGGCCACCACGAACGCGACGCACGTGACCCCGATGTCTTGCAGTAAGGTGACCGTACTGAGAAGCTTGGATCGCCGATCGAACACTCTTTAACCGCTTTAGAAAGCAGGGCTGCGCCCCGCCGGTTGCCGACGTCAGCGTGATTGGCGCAGGTGGGACACCGGTGACTCCGGCGGCACATTGCGCCCGGGGACACTTAACTGTAGCAGGATTTCTCGTCCATCGGCCACTGCCCATTTCACCACGGAGAGCACGGAGCGCACGGGGCAGTTCCTATGATTTTCTTCTTCGTGTGCTCCGTGATCTCCGTGGTGAAACGGTGTAGGCTACGGGTAAGGAATAGTCTTCCGACGCTGCCGATGTCGAGCCCACCGCAAGCCACCCTGCCGGACCTGTCCCGTGCGGCGTCTTTTCACGGCAAGCGTGGGGCGGCGGATGCCAGCCGAGCGCCACTGCTCAAGTTCCTTCACAGCGCCATATTTGTCTTTCTCTGCCTGTTCGCGATCCTGGTGCCGCACTCCATCAAAGGCTCGCAACACTCATGGCAGATCGCGTTTCTGCTCTGGCTGCTGACGCTCGCCATCGAGCGGCGACGCCCATTTCCGCAGCCGTTGTCGGCGCCACTGTTGCTCTATGTGATCTTCAGCGGAATCTCGACCGTCCTGAGCGCCGAACCACTGTTCAGCTGGGACCGCATGAAGATCGTTTGCCTGGTGCTGGTGGCGATCGTCTTCGCGCAGAACCTGCATCGGTTGCGGCAGGTGCGAACCATCGTCTACTTGCTGATTCTTTCCGGCGTGGCCGCCGTCGCGTTCACCGCCTGGCAGTACACGTATGGAGTCGGCGTTAAGGTCTGGTACACGACGCTCGGGCCGCCGATCTGGCAGGCTCACCTCGTTCCCGACGACATCATCACCCAAATCGACGGCCAGCGCGTACACACGCCCGCGGATTTGGAGCGCGTCCTCGACCGCGAGCCCATGACCAAGATGCTCCGCGTGCAATACGTTCGCGGCGCGCCGCCGCATCCCCGGGAGACATACATCAGCCGCGAGGAGTTCGTGAAGAGCGGACTGGGCACGCCGGCACTGCAAATCACGCGCGGCCGGCCGCTGAAGGCGCAGGGCAGGATCGGTCATTACGTCAACTTCGCCGAAATCCTGATGGAGATCGGCTGCCTCACCTGGGCCTTGCTGCTCGGCCTTGATCGCAAGCGACGATGGTTGCGCATGCTGCTGGCGCTGGCATTTCTTGCGCTGGTCGGCGCGCTGTTCCTGACCGAAACCCGCGCGGCACTCGCCGGGCTGGCGCTGGGAGGACTTGTCTCGATTCTGGTTCTGACAGGAAAGCGCGCACGCGTGTGGGCGACGCTCGCGTTGGCAATTCTGGTTGTCGCCTCGCTGCTATGGATTCGCGACACCCGGGGCTCGCACTGGATGGGCACGCACGATGCCGGAACCGGCTTCCGCACCATGATGTGGGAAGACGGCATGCGCATGATCCCGCAGCATCCCTGGTTCGGCGTTGGTATGGAGTCGATCCGCACGCACTGGATTCAATGGCATATCCGCGCCTACGCGTTCTTTCACGATGAGAGCCACTTCCACAACGACATGATTCAGATCGCCGTGGAGCGCGGCCTGCCCGCGCTGGCTGCGTGGTTGTGGTTCGTCGTTGGGTTCTTTGTTCTTTTGTTTCGCCTCATTCGACGCGCGCGCTGCCGCAGCCACTTCGCCACATCGGTAGCGACCGGCATACTCGCCGGCTTTGCCGCGTACCAGTTGACCGCGCTGGTCCACTACGACCTCGGGATAGAATCGGTTGCGATGATGCTGTATTTCTATGTTGGCGTGGCTCTCGCTATGGACCGCATTCTCGAAACGCCCGAGGCGATCGATGTGCCCTAGGTGCGCGGCTTGAACGCGACCGCGCCCAACTCGGAAGCCGCGTTATCGGCGGAGGAGGTTCGCGGAAAGCGGACTGGCTGGTGGATTCCGGCCGCGCTGCTCGCGCTCTTCGCTCTGCAATCGCTCTGGTTCATCCGAACCCAATCGCTTACCTATGACGAGCCGGGGCATATCATCGCCGGCCTCGAAGCCTGGCAGCATGGCCGCTTTCAGATGTGGACCGACCATCCTCCGCTCGGCCGCTTCTGGCTTACGCTCGCCGATAGCACGCGCGCACGTCGAGATTACGCAGGAGCAGTTGCTGCGCGGCTATCGCGTGACCGCGATGCAGCCGGGCCCGGAGTGGCTGGCCTGGCACACGCGCCCGATGAACACGCTGCTCGGCGTCGTTGCTGGGAACCACGCTGTGGTTCGCCTCGCGCAGATTGTTTTCCGAAAGCGCCGCGAACGTCGCGTTGGCCCTGTTTGCGTTCACTCCGTCGCTGATCGCGCATTTTTCGGTGACGACCACCGACGGCATCGGCGCGCTGTTCGTATTCCTGACGGCATATCAATTGATCCTGTGGAGACGAAATCCTGGACGTAATCGAACCGTCATCATGGGGCTGGTGCTCGGCGGTTTGTTGCTGTCAAAGCTTTACACACCGCCGGAGGCACTGCTCGCGCTCATCCTGATGCTGCTGTTGCGGCGGGGCGGCGGCTGGAATGGCTGGCGTGAGCTGAACTGGAAGCGCGCAGTGGCAGCGTTGGGGATCGCGTTGCTCACGTTCTGGGCGGGATATCTGTTTCATGTCTCGCACCTCACTGTCGACAAGGGTGAGGTTGTTGCGTCATTCCCAAATCGCCCGACAAAAACCTGGGCGACGAAGAGCACCGCGCGCCTGAATTTGCTCATTCCCGCAGGCGAGTACGTCGAGGGCCTGCGCGAGGTGGCGATCAGCAATCGCCGCGGGCGCCCCGCGTGGCTTCTGGGAAAGAACTATGCGGTGGGGGGAACGAAGCTTTACTATCCGGTCGCAATTGCGCTGAAGTGGCCAACGATTCTGCTGGTGCTGTTCTTCGCAAGCTTGCTGTTGGGAGTACGCAAGACCTGCCGCTCGCCCGGCGATCTTCTAATCCTTAGCCTGTTTGGGATCGTGTTTCTCGTCTTCGCGCTGCAGTCGCACTTCGATATTGGCGAGCGCCACATCCTGCCGCTATATCCGTTTGCCCTGCTGATCGCTGGAGGAATTTGGGAGCATGCGCGCAAGCATCGCCCCGCAATTGCTGTGCTCGTACTCGCGCTGTGTCTGAATGCCGGGGATGCTCTTCGCTATGCGCCCGACTACCTCGCGTACTTCAATATCTTCGTGAAGCCGGACAATAGCTGGCGCTTGCTGACCGACAGCAATCTCGACTGGGGCCAGGGCCTCATCGCGCTGCGCAATTATGAGCAGCAGCATCCCGACGAAATGTTGCACCTCGCCTACTTCGGCTCCGTCGATCCCAGCTTGTACGGCATTCGCGCGCTTCCGCTCGCGCCCGAGGAACAGGTAAAGGGTACGATCGTCGCCGGCGCGACGTGCCTCTCGGGACAGGTGCTCGACGATCCGCAGTCCTACCGCTGGCTGTGGCCGTACAAAACGCAACAGATCCTCGATCACGCAATGTGGGTGTTCGACACGCGATGAAGACCTATCTCACGGTATTGACGACAGACGCCTACGCGATTGGCGCGGTCGCGCTGTGGGAATGCCTGCGCAAAACACAGCCGCAGTACGGATTGACTGTCGTTCTCACCAAGAATGTCTCCGAAACATGCGAGCAAAGCTTGCAGCGCGCCGGGCTTACGACGCTGCGCATCGACCGGCACTTGCAGCGCCCCGCGGCGAGCGAGAGCGGTTTCAGCCACTGGGACAACACGTTCGGCAAGCTGCTGATGTTCGAGCTGGTGCAGTTCGAAAAGATCGTCTATCTCGACGGCGACATGCTGGTGCTGCGCAACCTCGACCATCTTTTCGAGCGGCCGCACATGTCCGCCGCCGTGCCCGACAAACTCATGCCGGGACACGAATCATGGGTGCAGCTATGTTCGGCGTTGATGGTCATCGAGCCGCGGGCCGGGATGGCGGATGCGATCATGCAGCACGTGCCCGCCGTAGAGGCGCGAATGAAAGCGTTCAGCGATCAGGACCTGCTGCACGACCATTTTCCCGATTGGCCCTCGCACCCCGAGCTGGAATTGAATCAGGGTTACGGCATGTTCCCGGATTCGATCGACCGGTACGTGACCACGCTCGGCTACAACTTGAAGCTCTCCGCGCCGGATGAGCGGACGATTGCCGTGGTGCATTTCGTGGGCTCGCGGAAGCCATGGGCGTGGAGCGCCGCAGAGCGAAAGTTGCGCCTGGCAAAATATGCGCTAACCGGACGACCGATCGCAGCGAGAATGCTGCGCGAGTATTTCGAACTGCTGCGCTCGGCGCAGAAAGCGCTTTAATGCGCGAGACACAGACGGGTAGTGCGGGCCTTCAGGCCCGCGTCCACGACAGCCTTGATACCGTTTACTAATTGCTAGCTGCCTAGCTGCTAGTTTCCTCCCGGCAGAATGATCTTCTCCAGATACTCAAGCGGCAGCGGGCCCTGATCGAGCGCGCGATCGTGGAACTCCTCCAGCGTGAAGCTGTTGCCCTTTGCCGCCTGATACTTCTTGCGCAGCGCCCACCACTGCTGCCAGCCCACAAAGTACGTCGGCAACTGCGTTGAGCTCAGTTTGGCGCGCTTCAACTTGCCCTTGGCCTCAGCCTCCGTCTGGAAGGCGTCTTTCATCATCAGGTCGAGCGCCTGCTGGTCGGTCATATTCATCGTCTGCAGGCGAATGTCGAGGATGGTGTTCACCACCGCGCGCAGCCAGATTTTTTTTCTTACCAGCAAGTATTTCGGATTGAAGTCCTGATACCCGGCTTCGGTCATGACGTCCGCACCGTACTCGGCCCAACCTTCAACGTAGGCGCCGTTACCGAATACATCGCGCAGCACGCGGCGCCACGTTGGCTGGACGTCATCGGCATGCTCGGCCTGCACGTAGTGGCCGGGCAGCGCCTCGTGCAGCGTAAGCCACTTCAGCGCGTAATTGTTGTATTCCCGCAGCTTGCTCTCAACCTGCGCGTCGGTCATCTTGGGATCGATCGGCGTCACCCAATACTGCGCCTCTGCGGTGGGCTCCAGCGGCGGCGCGCCGTGAAATCCCGCGACCGAGTAAATGCCGCGCTCAAACTCGGGCGTAGGGATGACCTTCAGATTGTCGCGCGTCGGCAGCGTGACGATCTTGTGCGCGCGAATGAATTGCGTGCTCTCTTCAACGTCAGCCTTCACCACGTCAAACAACTGGTCGCGCTGCGGACGCTCATCGCTGATCTTGTTCAGCACCGAGCTGATGATGCGGTTCTCGCGCTCCTCGCTGATCGGCTCGTTCGGATCGATGCCGCTGGCGTAGTTGTCGTCGCCGGGATACCACTGTTTGTAGAGCGGTAGCGCGATGCGAAACATCTCGGCGCGAATATTTTTCAGCTCCGCCTCAGCCTGCGCCAGCAGCTTGGCAGGCTCAATCGACGTTTCCATCACGTACTTGAACTTGGGCGCGTACAGCTCTGCACCAAGCCGCCACGTGCGGCCGTTCGTCGGCTTCTTGGCGAGATCGCTCCGTAACCACGTATTGAAGTCGTTGAGCGACTTGCGCGCGGCCGGCGCAACCTTGTCGAACTTCGCCTTCAGCGCCGAGCCTGCCGGAATCTCGCTGGCGACGGTGTCCAGCAGATCCAGATTCCCCCCGTTCTCTTCGATCGCCGTCGAAATGAAGATGGGATCGGCGTCCATCAGTTGCGATTTGGCCTGATCGAGGAAGCGCGGGATCTGCCCGATGCGCGAGATGACGTCGCCCACGCGAACTTCCTTGGTGTCGTAGTTCTGCGTCAGCGGAAGGAAAAGTCCGTTGCCGAGCAGCTCCACGTAGACCGTCGGATTGTGTTTGTAGTTCTGGATTTTTTCCAGCTCGAGAAGGTTGAGCGCGACCTGGTCGTCGATGAGGCGGAAGTCGGCTGCGTCCTGCGCATTCAGCGACGCGATGGGCGTCTGGCTTTGGAAGCGCGCGCGCCAGTCCTGATAGAACTTCTCCTGCGCGGCCATGCCCTGCGCGCCTACGTCGTCCAGTTGCGCATCGAGATCGATAACTTTGCCGGTCTTGGGATCCTTGTGCTTGTGATAGCCGGCCTGCGACGCGTTCACCGGCGAGAGTGCCAGCGAATCCTTCACGAACTGGTCGCGACATCTGGGCGAACTTTGCGTTGCCTTCGGTTTTTGTGGATTTCATTTGCGCCGTGCCTGGAAGAGATGCGAGAGAGAGCAGTAGAGCGACTCCGAAGAAGACTTTCATGACGCCTCGAAGTAGAAAGATTCCGAGCGCGCCAGTATAAACCCGGGAGGCCATTGGGCTGTTGGCTCTTGGCTTTTGGCAATAGGGCCGACGGTTCACGACGGTCGCCGTGTTGTCGATCGCTTCCACACGAAATAACACACGCTCAACACCAGCAGCCACGGCACGCCCGCTTCCATCGTCACGCGCATGCCGTCGACCCACCACGTCGAAAGCGTGATGCCCAGCACCGCCAGCGCGCCGACAATCGTTGTCAGCGGGAACAGCGGCATGTGGACCGGCAGCGGGCGGCCGCCATGCTCGCGGCGGTGCTTGCGGAAGCGAGGTGCGTGACGAAGATCATGAGCCACACAAACAGCCCGCCGAAGAGCGCGATGCCGAACATGTAGACGTAAGCCGAGCGGGGAACGCAGATCGCGATCAACGTCGCCATCCCTAATCCGAAGGTTGAAACCATGAGCGCGGGAATCGGCGTGCCTCTGTGCGAGACGCGGCCCAGCATCGCCGGGGCGTAGCCGGCGCGCGCCAGCGAAAACATCATGCGCGTCGCCAGATACAGACTGCAATTCATGCCGGAGAGTGCGGCGGTGAGTACGACGAAGTTGATGATGTGCGCCGCGGCGGGAACGTGCATGACGTCGAAGACACGGACGAAGGGGCTGACGGTAATGCTCTGCGCCTGGCTGAATCTGCGTCCAGGGAATCACGCCGACGAGAATCGCGATCGCGCCGACATAGAAGATGACCAGGCGCAACAGCATGGATCGCATGGCGCGCGGTACGGAGCGCTCGGGATCCTTCGCTTCGCCCGCGGTCACGGCGACGATCTCCGTCCCGATGAAGCTGAAGATGACGAAGGCGAGCGCCAGGCCAGACGCCTGTCCAGCCATGCGGCAGGAAGCCGCCGTTGACGCGGAAGTTTTCTAGGCCGATCGGCCGCTGCTGATGAATCCCGAGCAGAACGGCCGCGCCTAGCAGGATGAAGATGACGATCGCGCTGACCTTGATCATCGAGAACCAGTACTCGAAGCTGCCGAATGCGCCCACGCTGCGCGCGTTCACGAAGATCAGAACCGCCGCATAGAAGACGACCCACATCCACGCTGGACGTGCCCGGAAACCACCAGCGCGTGTAGATTGCCGCCGCCACGGCCTCGCCGCCGATGGCGATGGCATTGCGCCGCCCAGTAGGTGTAGCGCACGACGAAGCCCGCCCACGGCGAGATGTAGAGGTCCGCGTAGACGCCGAACGAGCCGGCCGTGGGATGCGCGACCGCCATTTCGCAGAGGCAGTACATCAGCAACAATGCGACTACGGCGGCGAAGATGTAGCTGAGGATGACGCCCGGCCCGGCGGTGCGGACCGCCAGTGCGCTGCCCAGGAAAAGCCCGGTGCCGATCGCGCCGCCGATGGCGATCATGCTCATCTGGCGCTCGCTCAACTTGCGCGCGAGGCCTTGCTCGGAGTGGACAATCTGCGCGTGCCGCTCGAGGACTGGAATCGGATCGGCCGCCATCAGGCGCGCGCCTCGGCGGGGCGACGAGCGAACTCGCCAGTGACTTCCACCAGGCGGTCAATGTCCTCGCGATTGTTGAATAGATGGCAGGCCACGCGTATGCCGCCGACGTTGGAGGTGTAGCGCAACGAGACGCAGACTTTATGTTGCTGAAGGAAATCGATCAGCGCGGCGTTATCTTGCGGGCTGTCGAGCGTGAACGTGACAATGCCCGAGCGATAGCGGCGATCCAGGGGCGTCACCACGCGAATGTCTTGCTTCTGCAGCGCAGCGATCAGGTAGTCGGTGAGCGAGAGAATGTGCTCGCCGATTTTGTCGATGCCGATTTCGTTGATCAGCGCGACCGACTCGGCCAAGGCAATGGCGCCGGGATAATTCGCGGTTCCGCCAGTCTCCCACCGGCGCGCGTCTGCGACGAAATCGTAATCGAACACCGGCGTGATCGATGGCGTTTGGAAGTACGTTTCCCAACCGTCCGGAGGGTCGGCAACGGAGAGATATCCTGCGAGCGGCGGATTGACCTTGGGCGCGAAACTGCTTGGCTGAGGTACAGGAAGCCGCAACCGAAGGGCGACATCAGCCACTTATGGCCGCCGCAGGCAAGCGCGTCGACCGGCGTCTTCTGCACGTCGAAAGGGATTGAGCCGATCTGCTGCACCGCGTCGACAATCAGGAACACACCGCGCTCGCGGCAGAGTTGCGACACCGCGTCCAGGTCGCAAAGGAAACCGTTGTTCCACTGCACAGAGCTGATGGCGAGCACCTTTGTCTCGGGAGTAAGCGCCGCCTCAATGTCTTCCACCGAGATCTGTCCATCGCGATTGGGCAGGACGTCGATCTCGATTCCAATTTCTTCTCGCTTCTGCACCCAGGGAACAGCGACCTCGAGAAACTCGAGGTCGCTGAGGACGACGCGATCGCCGCGCTTCAGCGGGAGTGCATTTGCCACCAGACTCAAGCCATGGGTGGTGCTCTCGACCAGCGCGATCTCGTCCTCGCTCGCGTTGATGAGCCTGGCAACTTGCGGCCGCGCCGCGCTGCGCATCGCGTCCATATCGATGTGGTGCTGGGTCGACGAGCCGGACGGGCAGTACGCCGTCATCTCCAGGAAGGCTTGCAGCTTCGCAATCGTTCTTTGCGGAGCCAGGCTCACGCAAGCGGAGTCGAGGAACGTCAACTGCTCGAGCGCGGGGAACTGCTGACGAATGTTGTCGATGGACATGGAAACGATGCTACCGGAATGAGCCGTGACATTATTGCACCTGCGACCAGCCAGCGCCATAGGCCCGGCATAGGTTAGTCCAGCGCTTCAGCGCTGGGAAAGCGCGCCAAGGGATTCGAGTCCCGTAGGGACGACAGAGGTCACGCGCGGCTTAAAGCCGCACGCTCACGCGTGACGTCGCTACGCGACTGCGGATGAATTTTGATGCTGACCCAGCGCTGAAGCGCTGGGCTAACTTATGTCGCGCCTACGGCGCTCGGTTCGTCTAACGTCCAGCGTCGGCGTCAAAAGGATGATTTCTGGTGCAAACTTTTGTCTTCGGGATGCAAATGCTCTTGCAGCGGTACACGTCATTCGTCTGGCCAACAGCGATCCTCACCCCGCGACGATCTCGTACGGTCGCATCATCTCGTTGTCCTCGTGCTCCAGGATGTGGCAGTGCCAGACATACTTTCCGGGATAGCTGTTGAAGGGCACGATGATGCGCGTGACCATCTTGGAATGCGCGCCGACCGTGTCTTTCCATCCTGCCTCGTAAGGCTCGGGCGGAACGCGCGGGCCGAGGAAGCGAAGCTCCTTCTTCGACTGATAGGTCCGTCGGCTCGTAGTGCTGGCGGTCGAGGATCTGGAAACGCACCGCGTGCAGATGGATGGGATGCGTGTCGTCGGTCGGATTGATGAAGCTCCAAATTTCAGTGGAGTTCTGCGCCGGCTTTTCGCTGACGGGATCGTGCCAGTAGCTCGCATTCAGCAGCAGCTCACGACTTCGCCGGTGAAGCTGGTGTACTCGTCCAGCGTGAGCGGCCGCGTTTTCACCGCCTCCGCCTCCGCGATTTTCGGCACCGGACGTAATGCCGCCGGCAGGGAACTGCTGTCGCTCACTTTGCCGGCCGAGACGCGGAACTGCATCACGTTGTACGAGGTATCTTTCAGCACGATCTGTTCGCCGCGGCTGTCGCTGAAATCGACGACGACGTCCGCGCGCTCGGCGGGCGCGAGTGAAATCTTTTTGAGGGCGAGCGGCGCGGGCAGCAGTCCCTGGTCGGTGCCGATCTGATGGAACTCCAGTCCATTCTGAAATGACAAGATGGTAGAAGCGCGCGTTGGAGGCGTTCAGCACGCGGAAGCGATACTTGCGCGGCTCGACCTCGAGATAAGGAAACAGCTTGCCATTCACCAGAATCGCGTCGCCAAACAGTTCCGGAACCCACGGCGCGCGGGGCTTATCGGAGATCGGATAATACAGTTGGCCCTCCGGCGTGATGAGGCGGTCGAAGATCATCAGCGGAATTTCGTAGTTGCCGCTGGGCAAGTTGAGCGCGTCCTCGACCTTGTCGCGCACCACCGCCGCGCCGAACAGGCCTGCATAAATGTTCAGGCGATTGATGCCCATGGCGTGATCGTGATACCAGAGCATCGCCGCGTCCTGCTTGATTGGATAGTGATAGATGCGCGACTTGCCCGGGCACGATACCAGTCTTCGGGATAACCGTCGCTCTCCGGCGGCACAATACCGCCGTGCAGGTGGGTGACGATGCGCACCTGCGGATTGCCCTCGGCTCCGTGCAAGCGATAGTCGATGGGCAGGAAGTGTTGCTGCGGAAGCTCGTTCGCCCACTCGACCAGAATCTCTTCGCCGCTGCGCATCTCCAGCGTCGGGCCGGGCACCGAACCGCCGAATCGCCCACAACCGCGTCGGCTTCAGATCGCGATGGATCTTCACGTCGATGGGCTGCGCCGCCAAGCCGATAGTAGGGAACGTTGGTCTTCGGCGACGATGGCAGCGGCCGCATGCCGCTCGACTTCGCGACCGCTGGAATCGGCAGCGGATCGACGAACGGCGCCAGCGTGCTGACGTTCAGCGTGTTGGGCTGCGTGGCCATGGCGTGCGTCATGGCCGAGAGCGCGCTGCGCTGCGGCTCAACAGCAGCCCGCCTGCCAGCGGTGGAACAGTGTTTCAGGAAACTTCGACGTGAGCTCACTCGACTCCTTCTCTGGTTGGAAACACATCCAGCATAAAGCAGCAATGGATGCAGCATGACGCTGCATCCATTGCCGAAGGTTAAAAGTTGGTTACAAAACGATCTTGGCAGCTATTGTGCGCCGGCGCAGCCTTTGGATGTGACTTCGCCGGTCTGGTCGTTTAGCAGCACGTAGCGGAAACAGCTGGTTGGCTGGATCGCGAGCATGGTGGCGATGGAATTGGCGATGGCATCGAAGGAGCCATTGCCAATGCGCTGGCCGCTTAGCCAGTTGTCCTCGACGAAGCGGATGATCGACGACTGGTCCAACAGCGTGTGATCGACGTAATTCGCTTTGGCGTAGGGCGAGATCACCATCATCGGAATGCGCGGGCCGTAGCCGCAGCGTCCCTGGGCGTGCGGGCGCGCTGATGCCCGCAAGCTGAGGCGCACGGTGCCGCACAGGCCGGCTGCCGGTCAGGCCGTCCGCGCTGGTCTGCGAGGTGTTGACGATCGGGAGCGAGCTGGTGATCGTACCAGCCGTCGGAGTCGTCCTAGTTGATCACCACCGCGGTGGTCGCCCAGTACTGGGTCTGCATCAGGAAGTTGATGGTGTCGACGATGAACGTCTGCTCATCCAGGGGATCGGAGTAGCCGGCGTGGCCGTCCTGATAGCCCGGCGCCTTGAGGAAGCTGACGGCCGGGAAGTTGCCGGCATTGACGGCGTCGAAGAAGTCATGCGTGTCGTACTGGTGGTTGCCCGGATCGCCCGCCTGGCCGATCGTCAAAGGCGAAGTGGGACGCGTGTGCTGAAGGTTAGCCGTCGAAGTGTAGTACTGGAACGGCTGGTGATGCGGAATGTAGTCGGCCTTGTTCGAACCGGTAATGGTCGAGGTGTGTGAGCGGTGGCAGCCGGTGGTGCCGTTCGGATTGGTGATGGTCAGGTCGAAGCCGCCTTCGAAGAAGCCCCAGCTGATACCGGCAGCGTTGAGCAGGTCGCCGATGTTCTGTCCGCCCATGTGGAGAACTTCGCCGCGTGGTGGTGGAGCACATGTCGCCGATCGGATCGGCATCGCTGATCAGCGTGAGGCCGCCGTTGCCGTCAGCGAATGACGGCGCCGGTGCCGTTGTCGTTGGCAGTCACGCCATTGGTCTGGCCGGAGATCAGATTCAGCGCGCCATCGGTCGAGGGGCCGAAGTTGGTGCCGTAGGAGTTATCGTTCATCGCGAAATACTGGGCGTAGTTCCACAGCGCGGTGACGGTGTTGCCATCGTAGTAGCCCATCACCAGGCCGGTGGTATCCACGATTCCGCCGCCGGTCGGGAGGCGGTCCGGCCGTGCCGGTGTACAGCGGGAAAAGGTCCATCAGCCGCTGTCAGACGCCTGCTGCTCGGGCGTGTAGTCGTGGTCCTGATCGTCGGTGGCGGCCTGCGAGCGGTCCAGACGGAACGGATTGGTGGCGCCGGTGCCGTTCGCCGGATTGAGGTTCGGATTGCGGCGTGCTCAGCGTTCCTGCGATGCCGTTCACCGTCGGGGTCCGAGGCAGCGCGCGTGAACGGCGGCTCGCCGCCGAGGATTGGTGGCTATGGGATAGGTGCCAAAGTAGTGGTCGAACGAGATGTTTTCCTGAAAGATCACCACCAGGTGCTTGATGGGAGTTGTGGTTGCATATTTGTTCGGCGGGACGACAGCCTTGGCCGGTGCAGCGTTGGCGTTGGTCAGCGGTGCGAAGGTCGTCACCGCCATCAGGATCGTTGCGAGAATCTCGCGCATAGTCTCCTCACCTCTTCCACTTTTTCGGGGATGGCTCTTGAGGTTCTACCTTGATAGCCACATAAGGTGAACTGCCGTTGAACGCTGTGTTAAATGAGCATGACGGACTAATAAATGTTGTGGAATTTGATACGTTAGTTCGAAGCTGTTCGCGCAGCGTGCCGTTGCGACCCCAAGCGCGAACTCACGAATGATGCGACACCTCTCTCCCTCCGGCAGGACGGCAACCCTGGTCGCGCTCCTCTTCGCCGCAATTGCCGTCATCGCACCGTTCAGCACACGCGGGGTCGCCTGCGGACACGATCTCGTCTTCCACATGAACGGCTGGCTGGAGGTGGCGCAGCAGTGGCACGCCGGCGTCCTCTATCCCCGCTGGGCTGCCGGCGCGAATTACGGCGCAGGCGAGCCGCGCTTCCTCTTCTATCCGCCGCTGTCGTGCATGCTGGGCGGCGCGCTGGGCAGCTTCATCCCGTGGCTGTTTGTTCCCGTTGCCTTCGATGTCTGCGTGGTGCTACTGGCGGGCTGGACCATGTACATCGCCGCGCGCGAGTGGTTCCCGCAGCCTGACGCGGGACTGATCGCCGTTGCCTACGCCGTCAATCCGTACATGCTGCTGACCATCTACGCGCGCAGCGCCTTTGCGGAGTTGCTGGCGGCGTCGCTGTTTCCGCTGCTGCTGCTGTGGATCGTACGCGACCGTCCCGGCGCGCCGCATGCTCGTTCCGCTGGCGTTGACCTTCGCCGCCATTTGCCTCAGCAACGTTCCCGCGGCCATCATCGCCGGCTATCTGGCCGTATTGTTGCTCGCGATCGTCACCATACAGCGGCGGAACTCGCGCGTGTTCCTCTTCGGCGTTGCGGCACTGGCGCTCGGCCTGGCTCTGGCTGCGTTCTACGTCGTCCCCGCCGTTTACGAACGGAAATGGATTTCCGCGGCGCAGCTGCTTTCGCACGGCATGCGGCCCTTCGAGAATTTCCTCTTCCTTCGCAGCGGCGACGCGCAGCACGACAGCTTCCTGCGCACGGTCTCATGGCTGGCCGTGGCGGAATTGTCGGTCATCGGCATTGCACTGGTGGGTGCACGGCGCTGGCGACCTCGTAATCCCCGGCTATGGTGGTCGCTGACCGCATCTGCCGGCTTCGCGGCCGTCATGATGCTGCCCGTCTCCGGCTGGACGTATCGGCTGATGCCGCAATTGCAGTTCCTGCAATTTCCCTGGCGCTGGCTGCTGGTCGTCAGCCTCGGATACGCGGTCTTTGTCGTTACCGGCCTGCCGGCCTTTCGCGGCAAAGTCTGGATCTACGCGCTCGCAGTTGTCGCCGTGACCGCGTTTTGCAACCGCCGGTTGCAGCCGGAGTGCGATCCCGCGGAAACGCCCTTCATGATTTCCAATCTCTACCACACCGGATACGGCTACATGGGCACCGACGAGTACACGCCCATCGGCGGCGACAACTACGAAATGCAGCCGGATTTTCCCGAGTATCGCCTTCGCCCCGCCGCCGACGCGCGCGTCACGCATCTGCACACCACGACCTATCGCAAGCAGTTGACGGTGGAGTCGTCCGCGCCCGTCGAGCTTGAGCTGCGGCTGATGAACTATCCGGCATGGCGCGTGGAAGTAAATGGCAGCCCAGTCGTGGCCCATTCCGCCGAACCGACAGGACGCATGGTGATCGCGCTTCCCGCCGGGCATAACGACGTTGATGTGCGCTTCAGTCGCACGCCCGACCGATGGGCAGGCGATGCTATCAGCCTCGCCGGAGTGTTCTTACTCGCGGTTGTTTTGTTTCACCGCAGAGACACAGAGACACAGAGAAGAGAAAAATAGAAAAAGAGCCTCTAATTCTTGATTCCTCTGTGTCTCTGTGTCTCTGTGGTGAAATAGATTTTGATGAAGCGCGTACTCGTTGCCACTTCCAACCCGGGGAAGGTCCGCGACCTGGTCGGCGCGGCGCGCGCCCACAACGTCCAGATTGAAGTCCTCCCCAACTTCGCGTCGCTCGCATCCGTGGTCGAAGACGGCGCGACCTTCGAGGCCAACGCCCGCAAGAAGGGCGAATACTACAGCCTGCATGCCGCGGGAGACTTGGTCATCGCCGACGACTCCGGCCTTGAAGTCGACGCGCTCGGCGGCGCACCCGGCGT
This sequence comes from uncultured Acidobacteriaceae bacterium, assembly GCA_963747045.1. Lineage (GTDB taxonomy): Bacteria > Acidobacteriota > Terriglobia > Terriglobales > Acidobacteriaceae > Bog-257. The sequence goes on from CAVVDN010000036.1 coordinate 107,155, forward strand.
GCGCTCTGCCCGCTATGCCGCCGACGAGCACAACGGCGCCGAAGACTCCGGCAACTCCAATTCCGACGACGAAGCCAACAATGCGCGCCTTCTGCGCGAGCTGCGCGCCATTCCCGACGACGCTCGCACCGGCCGCTTCGTCTGCCTCATCGCGGCTGCGCGCAACGGCCGGACGCTCGCCACCTTTCGCGGCACGGCCGAGGGAGTGATTCTCGATGCGCCGCGCGGCTCCAACGGCTTCGGCTACGATCCCCTGTTCTACTTCCCGGCCATCGCGAAGACCTTCGCCGAACTCACCGCAGAAGAGAAAGCGCGCTACAGCCATCGCGGCGCAGCCTTCCGCGCCTTCCTCGAGTGGGAGGATGCGAACGGCTAGCAGCCGTCTCATACATGGCTTCGTATCGCGGCACGACTTTGCAGAAAACTGATGGGAACGCCCGGTCAGGGTAGTGCGGCGATTTAGCGCCGCGTCCGGCAGTCATTATTTGATGGGCCTTCAGGCCCTGAGGTACACGGCAGCAAAAGACGAACAGCCGCAATCCTTGCGGATGCGAGCGAGGTACCTCGGCGGTTAAAGCCGGCTCTGATAGCCCAGCATTACCGCGGGCCTGAAGGCCCGCACTACCCAGCAGGGCATGAAATCGACTTTTTCAGCGACCTGTTCAGTCGTGCCGCACATTGCCACTTCCACCTCGGGCTTTAGCCTTTGCGGCCCACTCCTTGCAGGGCCGAAGCCTGATCGCGCTGTCCCAGCTTTCGGCACAACCAGGGTTGTGCCCTGATACAAGCCCAACCGATTTATGAGATAGCTTCTAGTCCACGTCCCACCCGCGCAGCGACTGGTCACACCTTCTTCGCAAACTTGTTTTCTCCCGAAGAACTCTTGCCTATACTCGCTTGTCTTCGAGGACAAATCATGAAGCTCCTGCTCCGCCTGTTTGTCATCTTCGGCTGCTCACTCAGCCTGTTGGCCGCCGACAAGCCTTCACCTAACGATGTGATTGGCCGCTGGGCCGGCGGCAGGTGGGTCAGCGACGGCCGCTTCCTCGACTCGGAATTCAGCAAGGCCAACACCTCCAGCGCCGTCACCCGCTGCGCGTGGTCGCCCGACCACATCTTTGTCATCTGCGATCAGGACATCGATTTCGGCGGCGTGTCGTTGCGCGATCTGTCCATCTACAACTTCGCGCCCAAGACCAACAAGTTTTACTTCTATGGCATCTCGCTGGGCGAGGAGAAGCCGCGCAGCACCGCGCTGGACATCAGCGACGACGGCGAGCACTGGGTGTATTCCAGCAGCGACGAGATCAAAGGTAAGACCGTCGAGTTCCGCACCACCAATCAGTTTCACGGCCCCGACATGGTCGAGTGGTGGACGGAATACTCCACCGACGGCGGCAAGACCTGGACCAAGACCGGCGAAGGCAAAGAGACGCGGCAGAAGTGAAGCGTCGTTCAACGCGCGCGGTTTCGACCGTACCGCACCTTAGGCGAGGCGGTTACTTTCGTTTCGCCGGATGCCCCCTCGCCCAACGTTCCCACTGCTGAACTCAATAAAATTAGAGATGGCCGGAGGCATTCTTCGGCGCCGCGCATCCGCTTTGGCGGGAGCTGCGGCTGCGTTCTTTGAAAATTTGGTCAGATTCATTCCGCGCGCGGCTGAGAGCCTTGGTGACGATTTTTCCCCGTAACATACTAAAAACGCGTTATTTAGAGAACAATCTGGTAAGTTGTTTGTTTTTAATACTTTAATTTAAACCCTTCAGAATCAACATTAAAAACTGGGGGGGGGGTGCCTATGTTACGGGCTTGGACTTGGGAGCCTCAGACTTCGGTCTCGAGCTCCGGCAGGGAGCCAGCCGAGATCCCTTTGCTGTCGTGCACCTTCGCCGTCGTCACCAGCGCGACGCCGGCGACGATGACCGCGGCCCCGGCGAGCATGAAGCCATCCAGCCGTTCGCTGTGCATCATCCATCCCAGAAACACGGCGACCAGCGGATTGACGTAGGCGTAGGTCGCGACCTTCGGCGTCGGCACATGCTTGAGCAGCCAGATGTAGGCCGAGTAGCCCACCCACGATCCGAAGACGACGAGGTAGAGCACGGCCAACATGCCGCGGCGGGTGATGACGATGTGCCGATACTTCGCCGGTGGCAGGGCGACGATGGCGTTGCCGACGGCGGCGAAGAGCATCTCCCACGCCGTGGCGGTGAAGGGATCGACCGGCATCTTCCACTTGCGCGAGGCGACCGAGCCGAGCGACCAGCTGAACGACGACAGCAGCAGGGTGGAGGCGCCGACCAGCGGCATGATGCCGAGCGCGGCGCGATGCTCGAACTTGGGCCAGAACAGGACGCGCGACGCCGGCGATGCCCAGAGCCGACGCCGACCAGGCCGCGACGCGAAAGGCGGTCGCCGCGAAAGACGAAGGTCTCCAGCAGCAGAAACCAGATGGGCGTCGACGGCGACGATGAGCGCGGCGAAGCCGGTCGGGACAAACTGCTCGGCCCAGGCGAGCCCGAAGTTGCCGCCCACCAGCAGCAGGCAGCCGATGGTGGCCAGCCGCGCAAGGCTTGCTGCCAGCGTGATGCGAACGTCGCGGCCCGGGCAGGCGCAGGCGGCCAGCATCAGCGATCCGGCGATGGCGAAGCGCATGGCGCACATCACCGCCGGCGGCAGACGCTCTTCGTCGGCAATGCCGATGGCCAGGTACGTCGAGCCCCAGAAGACGTACACCAGCGCAAACGCGAAGATGACTTGAGGCGGTGTTGGCGGTCGGCGGGCATTAAGAGGTTGTCGGTTGTCAGAATAGACGATGGACAATTCCGACTGTAACTGACAACGGAGAACTGGCTACTGAGTAGTGGCTGCTGGTTTCGGCTGTTCTTTGCGCAGGCGATGTCCGGTCAGCAGTACGTAGTGTACGCCGGAGACCGTGGTGAAGGTGAAGGTCGCGTAGAGGAAGAACTTCACCAGCGATAGGGAGCCAGGGCGTTTCCACCACTTGTGCCAGAACCACGAAGAACACGGTGGCAATCTGGCAGGCGGTGTTAATCTTGCCGAAGATGCTGGGGCGGAAATCGCGAAAGCCGACCGTGGCGTACAGCACGACGGCGGTGGCGACGATGCCCATATCGCGGCTGAAGACGACAACCGTGTACTTCCAGGGAATTTTCTTGACGAAGGAAAGCACCAGGAAGAGCGAACTGAGCAGCATCTTGTCGGCGAGGGGATCGAGATAGTGACCGAGCAGCGTCTGCTGATGGAGCACGCGGGCGAGCAATCCGTCGAGGGCGTCGCTCAAGGCTGCGGCGATCAGCAGCGCCAGCGCCCAACGCCAGTGAGCGTCGAACACGGCGATGATGACGAACGGAATGAAGATGAGGCGCAGCAGCGTGATCTGGTTGGGCGCGGTCCAGAATTGAGCTCGGGCGCGTGTGCTTTCCAGAAGAGGCATGTTTGAGGCGAACGCAGCTACCTTTTCGATTGTGACGGGTTTGTGAATGGCTGGCAATGGGAGATGTTCGCAATGCCGTGTAGCTTTTGCGGCGGTGTGTGCATCTCATCGGCACGCAGTGAAGAACTTGACGGAGGGCACCTTATGAAGATGGAGACGCTCCCCTCCAACTTTGACGGTGCGCGATTCCGCAACCTGGTTCCGCGGCGCAACGGATGGCGTGCGCTGCTGCGCTGGATGCTGTCTCGCCGCCAGGGCCAATGGCATCGGCATCCGGATGCGCAATCCGGTCCGCCTCCACCTCGCAGCTCGGAAAATCTGCGGATCACGTTCGTCAACCATTCGACATTTCTTCTGCAGCTGAATGGGATCAACCTCCTGACCGATCCCATGTGGTCGGAGCGCGCAAGTCCGGTCAGTTGGGCGGGCCCGCGGCGCTTTCGTCCTCCGGGCATTCGCTTCGAGGACCTGCCGCCGATCGATATCGTGCTGCTCAGCCACGATCACTACGATCACTTGGACATTCCAACCCTGCAGCGGTTGCAGGCCGAGCATGGTCCCACCATCTACACCGCGCTGAAGAATGCGGCGCTGCTGGCGCGGCACAAGATCAGAAACGTCATCGAGATGGATTGGTGGCAGGAGACGGCGGCGCGGCGCGATCTTTCCATCATCAGCGTAGCGGCGCAACATTTTTCGGGACGCATGCTGTTCGATCGCGACAAGCGATTGTGGTGCGGATTCGTCGTGCAAACCGAAGATATAACGATCTACTTTGCCGGCGACACCGGCGCTGGGCCGCACACCGCGCTGATCGCGGAGAAGTTTCCGCGCATCGATTTGGCGATTTTGCCCATTGGCGCCTATCGGCCCGAGTGGTTCATGGGCGAAGTGCACATGTCGCCGGAGGAAGCTGTTGCCGCGCATCTTCAGTTGCGAGCGCGCGTCAGCATTGCGTCGCACTTCGGAACGTTCGCATTGGCCGATGACGGCGAGGACGAGCCGGTCGAACGCCTGCACGAAGTTCTGCGGCAAACAGAGCTGCGCGGGACGGAGTTCTGGCTGATGAACTGCGGCGAAGCTGCGCAACTTCCTCCGCAGTCGTCGCCAGTGCGCGCGAGCCAGGAGCTTGCGGGATGATGACGGAGCTTGAAGTGGGAGTTGGTGGGTGTGTCTGAAACCGGGAGCTACGTTGCGCTGCTGCGCGGGATCAACGTCGGCGGCAAACACAAGCTGCCGATGAAGGACCTGGCGCAGATCGTCTGCGACTGCAAGTGCTCCGACGTTCGCACCTACATCCAGAGCGGCAACGTGGTGTTCACCGCGTCGCGCGCGGCTTCGCAAAAATTGCAGGCCGTGATTGCCGGGAAGATTGAAGAGCGCTTCGGATTTTCGGCTCTGCCTATCCTGCGCACGCGCGACGAACTTGCACGCGTGGTTCGCGGCAATCCTTTTTGCAAATCCGGAGTGCCGGAAAGCGCGCTGTACGTTTACTTCCTCGCCGAGCTTCCCTCGGCAAGCGCCGTGAAAAGCCTCGATCCAAACCGCTCCGCGCCGGACGAGTTTCGCGTCGCGGGTCGCGAGATCTATTTGCATCTGCCGAACGGAATGGGCCGCAGCAAGCTGACCAATGCCTACTTCGACTCCAAGCTGTCGACCGTCTGCACCGCGCGCAACTGGACAACGGTCAAGACGCTGCTCGAGATGATGGAGAAGGAGGTTTAGTATTTGACGATCTTGGTGAACGAGTCCGGATCCAGGCTCGCGCCGCCGACCAGTGCGCCGTCGATTTCACTCTCCGACATGAGCGCGGTCGCGTTGTCCGGCTTCACGCTGCCGCCATAAAGAATGCGGACATTCTGCGCGAACTCGTCGCCGAACGTTTTACCGACTTCGTGCCGGATTACGGCGTGCGCGTCGGCTGCCATTTGCGGCGTCGCGGTCTTGCCGGTCCCAATCGCCCAGACCGGCTCGTACGCGATGACCAGCTTCGCGGCCTTGCGCGCCGAGATGCCGTTGAAGGCACGGCCGCATTGCCGGCGCAGCACGTCTTCGGTGAGACCAGCCTCGCGCTCCTCCAGCACCTCGCCGACGCAGACAATCGGCGTAAGCCCGAACTCCAGCGCGAGTTCGAGACGGCGGTTGACCGTGTCGTCGGTTTCATTGAAGTACTGGCGGCGCTCGGAGTGTCCGATGATGACGTGGGTCACGCCGCCAAGAGCCGTGAGCATGGGCGCGGAAATCTCACCGGTGAAAGCGCCTTCCTTTTCCCAGTGCACGTTCTGCGCGCCGATGGCGACGTTGGAGCCCTCGGCGGCTTCGATGGCGGTATGAAGATCGACGAACGGCGGACAAACCACAATCTCGACCCGATCGTAATCGGCAATCAGAGGCAGAAAGTGGGCGAAGAAGAGGGCAGTTTGTTCCGGAGTTTTGTACATCTTCCAGTTGGCAGCAATCAGCTTCTTTCTCACGATGAGACCTTGGTGAAGACGGAGTGAAACGACATCCGATTATAGGCCTTCGTACTCTGCATTCCGGCGACGCGGCGAATGCGCATGCAGACGCCGTTCCGCCACGTCGACCTTGCAGCTCATTCGACCGGCAGCTCAAACCGATACTGTTCGCCCATCACGGCGACGGTCACGCGCACCCGCCGTCCCTTCTTCGCGTGCTGGGCGACGCCCGCGGCTTCGGCCAGCTTCCCCAGCGGATAGTAAAGTACGCCGCCAACACTGGCTCGCGGTGGCACTGTGTTGGCCAGCAGCGCGTACTGCTCCACCGATTCGGGCGTGCTCTGCCGCTGCAGCTCGGTGAGCGCATCGCTGCCCGCGGCTTCCTGATTTCGCAGCTGACACACCTCGTCGCACGCGGCCGGATTGCCGTCACTGTTTGCCAGGGCGCCCGGAGTGTCGGTGTAGACAACATTTCTTTGCAGCGAGGCGCTGTGGCTGGCGGCAATTGTGTTGCTGTTTTGCTGCGCGGCCATGGCTTGCATCATGGCCAGCATTTGCGGACTCATCATGTCGTCGGTCGGAGGACCTGTCGCAGTGCCGCCATTGCCGGCCACGGCGAAACGCGCCATGTTATAGGGCTTGCGCATGCGGCGCGCCAGCTCGGAAGCGGAAACGGCGGCGACATCGCGGCCGGCAACGACATCTTTGACCACGACGTCTTCCGGCCGCACGCTGATGGAACGCTCGGCTGCGTTATAGACCCTGACCTTCACCGCCAGAAACTTGTGGTTCAGCACAGAATGAGCCGCGGCCACAACTGTACATTGAGCGGCAGAAGTGTACTGATAGGTGATGCCGTCGACGAAGAAGGTCCCGGTGCCGCCGGATACATCGCGGGTCAGGTGCTGCGCCGCCAGCTGGCTGCTGAGCAGCAACAAGCATACAAATATGCGCATGAAGCCTCCGATGTTGCGCACGGGGATGCTGCAGACACCATCGGCACCAGCGCTAGGGAACGTGAGTCCTGTTGTAAGCTGAAGATAGTTTGCGATGTCGTATCAACACACACTTGAGCAGCTTTATGCGCTCGGACACGAGCTGGCCGGAACTCCTGCGCACAAGTTTGATTTGAGCTACGTGCGGCAGATGCTGGCGGCGCTGAGCAATCCCGAACGCCGCTTTGCCAGCGTCCTGATCGCCGGCACCAACGGCAAAGGCTCAACCGCAGCGACCCTCAGCTCGATTTTGCGCGCCGCCGGTTACAAAACCGGACTCTACAGCTCGCCTCACCTCATCCGCATCAACGAACGCATACGCGTGAACGGCGAAGAGATTTCGGACCCAGAGTTCGGCGCCATTCACGATCGCACCGAGCGCGTCGCTCAAGAGCTGCTACAGGCTGGCAAACTGCCCTGGCATCCCAGCTTCTTTGAGATGCTGACGGTGATGGCGTTCGAGCACTTCGCCAGCGTCGGCATAGAGATCGCCGTGCTGGAGGTCGGAATGGGCGGGCGCCTGGACGCGACCAACGTGGTTGAGCCGGCGATCTCGGTGATTGCCGATATCTCGCTCGATCATCAAAAATATTTGGGCGATACCATTGCCGAGATCGCCGGCGAGAAGGTTGGGATCATTCATCAGGGAGGCGTCGTCGTCACTCTGCCGCAGCATCCGCAGGCCAATGACGTGATCGGAAGAGCGATTCTGGAGAACCAAGCGCGCGGTGTCAGCGCCGCCCAATACATTCCGCCGCTTTCGCCGGGAGCCGCGATTTATCGGGCTGGACCTGCGGCGGCCGCTCCGGGCAGAAGCCGGTATCCGCTGACGGTTGTGGGCGAAGAAATCGAGATCGATTCACCGTTATCGGGTCGACATCAGTTGCGCAATATCGCGCTGGCAATTGCGGCCGCCGAAGAGCTGAAGCAGTTTGGATTTCCCGTGACGCCCGCGCAAATCGAGCAGGGCATTCGCCAGACGCACTGGCCGGGACGCTTTCAGGTGCTTCCGCCTTCCGCCGTGCCCATTGGCCGCGAAATGGTTCTGGATGTGGCGCATAATCCCGCCGGTGCCTGGGCGCTGCGCTCTGCGTTATCCGAGAATTTTCCCGGGCGCGAGTTGACCTTCGTGTTTGCGGCGATGCGCGACAAAGCCGTTCAAGAGATCGCCGACGTGCTGTTTCCGACGGCCGCACAAGTCGTGGTGACTCGTGTCAACAATCCGCGAGCGGCGACCACCAGTGAGTTGCTGCAAGCTGGGGCGCGGAGCGGAACCACGTTGTATGCGGAGGAAACGACGCATGCGGCCCTGGCGCGCGCGCGCATGGCAAGCAGTCCCGACGGCATTATCGTGATCACCGGCTCAATTTACCTGGTGGGCGAGGTGATGAGCGCGATGGGGATTCGGGCCTAGACAGGCGACCAAAGTTCGTCGATGGCGAAGATGGATATCGAGAAACCAAGCGCGATGTCAGTGCAGCGGCCGGGATCGCTCTTTTCGCGGCTGCGCTCGTATCTTTTCTACGTGCCGGTCGTGTATCTCTATACCGGCGCACTCGGCGTGGTGGCGCTGCTGAGCTCGCTTTTCGATCGCGATGGACGCCTGCAGCACCGTATCGCGCGACTCTGGGCGAGGAGCATTCTTCGCACCGTAGGCATTCGCGTCCAGGTTTGCGGCAAGGAGCGCCTGCAGCAATCGCAGCCCGTGATTTATGCGGCCAATCATCTCTCTGCCATTGACATTCCGGTGCTCTATGCCGAGGTGCCGAGCCAGTTTCGCATCATGGCGAAGAAGGAGTTGTTCCGGTATCCATTCCTCGGATGGTACTTGACGCGCTCAGGGCAGATTCCAATTGTGCTGGGCGATGCTCATGCGTCGTTGCGCAGCCTGAATCGCGCCTCCGACGCCTTGCGCAAAGGCATGCCGCTGGTGGTGTTTCCGGAAGGCGGCCGTTCGGCTTCGGGTGAGTTGCAGGAGTTTCTGGGCGGGGCCTTTTACGTGGCCATCCGGGCGCAGGTACCGATTGTGCCGGTGGCAATCGTGGGCAGCTATGAATTGCTGCCCATCAATAGCTTTCATGTGGTTCCCGGCGACGTGGGATTGGTTTTCGGAGAGCCGATCCCGACGGCGGGCTTGCGTATGCGTGATTCGGCGGAGTTATCTGCGCGGGTTCGGCAGCAGATCGCCGAACTCTACGACGCGCACATGCGATCAACCGCGACGCTCAACGCGAACGGACAAACGCAAGATCCGGTGGTTCACACCTAAGCATGAAACCTCGCATCGCCATTCCGGTACCGAACTCCAAGCGCCCGTTGTACGTAAGCCTCGCCTTGCCGCAATACGAGCGCGCCGTGCGCAGCGCAGGCGGTGAACCGGTGGTGGTTCCCGTGAACGCCAGTTCGGCCGAAATTGCCCAAGCCATGAAAAGTTGCGATGGCGTCCTGCTCCCCGGCAGTCCGGCCGATGTCGAACCGGAGAAGTACGGAGCGGAGCGGCATCCGGCAACGGCGCCCTCCGATCCCTATCGCGACAACACGGACGAACTGTTGCTGCAGGACGCCTTCAACATGCGCAAGCCGGTGTTTGGCATCTGCTACGGACTGCAAGCCTTGAACGTGTGGCGCACGGGCACGCTGAGCCAGCAGCTTCCGCCGGGAGTGAATCACAATGCCGGCCGCAAGGTAAACCGGGCGCATGCGGTGCAGATTGATCCCGAGTCGAAGCTGGCTAACCTGCTGTGCATGGCCGGCGCTTTTCCCGCGTCGAACGAACTCACGATTCCCGTCAACTCCAGCCATCATCAGGCGCCAGAGACGATCGGCGACGGATTGCGATTGGTCGCGTGGTGTCCCGAGGATGGCGTGAAGGAAGCGGTCGAAGGGACTTCGCCGGACCATTTTGTGCTGGGTGTGCAGTGGCATCCCGAGCGCACCTGCGAGAGCGAACCCGCATCGCGCGCCATGTTCCGAGCTTTCATCGAGGCTGCGGCAAAGTGGCACGAGCAACTCGACCGGAAGCAGCAGGATTTCGAGTCGGTGCAGTTCTAAAGAAAATTAAGGTTCACCAGGGAATGGAGCAGACGCAAGGTGCTTTTAGTCTGGCTGAATGCCGTGTATTCCGTGATTGCGATTAGGCAAGCCTGGACTACGGCCGGCAATTCGTGCCCGGCCCGATAACTCCTGGATAAGATCGCAGCTGAGTAAGCGGTCCACCAAAATGGACGCTGCTGGTGCTTGCCCGTGCAAGCCAACCCAGCAGCGCGCACTGCTCGAGGATTCAATTAACGGCGTTGCGGCGTGAACTCCCACACCTCGCCTATGCCATTGGCTCCGCCCGAGGCGGTTGTGCCGTAGAGGTTTCCGGAAGCGTCAAAGGCCACGGTGCTGTACGACCGATTACCGTCCGTGCCGCTGAAGTCGTGAAGCGAGTCGTAGGTCCAGCCATTGCCCGAGTTGACCAGCTCCCAGATGTTGCCCTTGCCCGTGGCGCCGTCGCACAGGGTCGTGCCGTAGAGATTGCCCGCTGAGTCGAAGCTCGGCTCGGCCCATGGACCGCAGGTGGCAGTCCCATTGAAGCTGGCGAGCAGGCTGTAGGTCCAGCCGCCGCCGTTAGGCGAAAGCTCGAAGATCGTGCCGCCGCCGCCGCTACCGCCGCTGGCGGTTGTGCCGTACAGGTTGCCGGCTCCGTCCATGACCAACCCGCCGATCGGAGTGCTTCCGTCACTGCCTCCGGTGAAGCTGTAGATGACCTGCTCGCTCCAGCCGCCGCCGTTGGGCGAGAGTTTATATACCGCGCCGTTGCCCGACGCGCCGCCGGCTTCGGTTACCCCATAAAGGTTGCCGACGGAGTCGAAGATCACGCCACTGTAAGGAGTCGCTCCGTCCGGTGCGCCCGCGAAGGAATTAATCACCGACTGCGTGCCGGAAGGAGTGACCGTGTAGACCGTGCCATTTCCACTACCGCCAGCCGATGTTGTGCCGTACATGTTGCCCGCTCTGTCGAAGACAAGGGCGGCGCCCTGTGGGGTTGCTCCGTCACTGCCGCCGCCAAAAGCAAACACCACACTCGCGGGCCAAGTGCACCCTACAGTGGCGCAGACGTTTACCGGAATCGTGATATTGAAGATGTAGCCATAGTAGTAGCTCACCAGATTGCTGGGGCTGGTTGCGTAGAGGGTGCCATTGGGGCCGAACACCACGCGGTCCAAGGGCTGGCCGTCAAAAACGTGAAGGTCCTGAAAGATCCAGAAGCCATTATGCAGGCGCAGTTGAAAGACGCCGCCCCAGCCGGAACCCTCGTGACCCGCCCATGTGGTGCCGTAAAGTTTTCCGCCGCGAATGGTCAAGCCGGCTTTGGGAAGCGCCCCGTCCGGTCCGCTGAAGCTGTGAATTACCGTCAGTTGCGCGTGCGCTGTGTTCGCGGCAGCCGTGAGCGCAAACACTATGGCCAATACCAGTGCGACCGTCGTCGCACCCGCGCGCAAGCTCCCAATTCGTCCTAGGTTCGACATGTACATCCCCCTCTGTTGTTGGTTGATCTGTGGATTCAAAATTTTTCCGCTGGAGAGTTGCAGGAAATATACACCGAATTCCCGCTATTCGTCCTACGTTTTTTGACAGGTTGATTGGCCGCAAGCCAGTGATTGATCGATCGCAAACTTCTCACAGGGGGGTGACATCAAGTAATGCCAATCGGTAATGCCGCAGTAACAAAGGAGGAATCGCGGCCGGCTTTGTGATGCCGCTCGTATTCGATTACTCTCATTACTTATGCTCGACCTCGCCTTTGTTCGCGATCATCAAGACCTTATCCGCAAGAAGCTGATCGACCGCGGGATGGATCCCGAGGCAATCCTGGGGGACTTTTACACCATTGATCTTGACCGCCGGTCGGCTATTACCAAGGCCGAAACTCTGAAGGGCCAACGCAACAAAGCCACGGAAGAGATCGCCAAGCTCAAGAAGAACAAGCAGGACGCGACTGCGCTGATCGAAGAGACGAAAGAGCTGCGCGAGAAGATTGCCGCGGCCGAGAAGGTCGCCGACGAGGCCGACGCCCGGCTGCGAAGCATTCTCGTCGGCATTCCCAATCTTCCGGATGACAGTGTTCCGGTCGGCAAGAGTGCCGAGGACAACGTCGAGGTGCGGCGCTGGGGCACGCCTCCGCAGTTTGACTTCACGCCCAAGCCGCATTGGGAACTGGGCGAAGAGCTGGGCGTGCTCGATCTCGAACGCGCGGCGAAGCTGACCGGCGCGCGGTTTGCCGTGTATTGGGATTTGGGAGCGCGGCTGGAGCGCGCGCTGATGAACTTCATGCTCGACCTGCACACGACGGGAGCATGGCTACACGGAGGTTCTGCCGCCGTTCCTGGTGAATGCCGACTCGATGTATGGCACGGGACAGTTGCCGAAATTCGAGGCTGATCTTTTCAAGGTGCCGCACGGCGAAAAGAACCTGTACCTGATTCCCACGGCAGAAGTCCCGGTCACGAATCTCTATCGCGATGAGACGCTGGATGGCGCGCGTCTGCCGATTTCGCTGACCGCGTACACGCCGTGCTTCCGCAGCGAGGCAGGTTCGTACGGTAAAGATGTGCGCGGCATCATCCGCCAGCATCAGTTCCAGAAGGTCGAGCTGGTGAAATTCACCAGGCCCGAGCAATCGCGGGAGGAGCACGAGAAGCTCACGCACGACGCTGAGGAGGTCCTGCAAAAGCTCGGCCTGCATTATCGCGTGATGGTGCTTTCGACTGGCGACATGGGATGGTCGTCCGCAAAGACATACGACATCGAGGTCTGGCTTCCGGGGCAGCAGCTCTTCCGCGAGATTTCGTCGTGCTCAAACTTTCTGGACTATCAGGCGCGGCGCGCGAACATTCGTTATCGTCCCGAGGGCGCGAAGAAGAGCGAGTTGGTTCACACGCTGAATGGCAGCGGCTTGGCCATCGGACGCACCTGGGTCGCGATCGTGGAGAACTATCAGCAGGCGGATGGCAGCGTGCTCGTGCCGGAAGTGTTGCAGCCGTATGTGGGAGCTGACAGGATTACGGCGAAGAAGTTTTAGAGGCAGCAATCAGCAGATGGCGCTTAGCAAAATCAACGAACTGCGATCCGGCCCAGAGCCGCTCGCTACAAGACTCGGTTGCTAACTGCTAGTTGCTAGTTGCTGCTTCTATTCCGCCCGCAACATCTGCATGGGATCCACGCTAGCGGCGCGGCGTGCGGGCAAATATGCCGCGAGTACCACGACTGACAGCAACAGTGCCGGCACGAGCACCAGCGTCAACGGATCGAAGCGGCTGACGTGATACAAACTGCTGCTCAACAACCGCGAGCCGGCCAGCGACAACACAAGTCCGATGGCGCATCCGATTACGCCTAGCACGGCTCCGCGCCGGAGCACCAGGCGAAGGACATCGGCGCGGTTCGCGCCCAGCGCCATTCGCAGCGCCATGTCCCGCTGATGCTGCGAAACCAGGTACGAGATCACGCCAAACAGGCCAATAGCCGCCAGCAGCAGGGCGATCCCCGCAAACGTAGCCAGCAGGAGAACTGTGAATCTGCGCTGCGCCAACGATTCCGATACCAGCGCAGACAGCGTAGTGCTCTTATACAGCGGCAACTCCTTGTCGACCGACCATATCTGCTGCTGCACCTCCGGCAGCAGACTTTGCGCGGAGCGATCGGCGCGCAGCACGAACGCCGTGTGACCCGCGGTCCAGGTTTGCAGCTGAAACATCGACATGTAAATCATCGGCGGAGGATCGGCGTCGAGCGCGGAGATGTGCACATCTTGCGCTACTCCGATGACGGTGAAGAACTCGCGATCGCCCCATTGGAAACGCTGGCCGATAGGATCCTGCCCGTGAAAGTATTGGCGCGCCATGGCCTCGCTGATGATGGCAACCGGCGGCGATCGCGGGGTGTCCTGCTCGCTGAAGCTGCGGCCTTCACGAATGCCGATACCCATCGCGTGGAAGTATTCCGGCGTCACCAGCGAATTCTGCGCGAAGTGGAAGTCCTCAGGGGCGTCGTGCTCGAGATGGAAGCCGATACCGCGGTCGTCGCTGAGCGGCAAGTGGCTGGCGGCAGCGACCGCGGTGACTCCCGGCAAATGCGCGAGACGCGCGAGCAGCTCTTTCTGTACCTGCATCCGCTTCACCGGATCGGGATAGCGATGTTCGTCGAAAATCGTGCGCACGACGAAGGCATTATCGGGATCGAAGCCAAGCGGCGTTTGCAAGACCCGCAGGAAACTGCGCACCAGCAGGCTGCCGCCAATCAGCAAGATGAGGGCAAGAGCGATCTCGGAAATGGCGACCATGTTCTGCAGCCGCAGGCTGCTGCGCGACGATCCGGTTTGCGCCGAATCCTTAAGGAATGCCTGCGGCGCCACATGCGATAGCCGCCAAGCCGGCAGGAATCCGAAGAGAATTGTCGTGAGCAGCGACAGCCCGAGCGTGAAGATCAGGGCGACGGGACGAATCGTGACTTCATGCAGGCGAGGAACGCTTGCCGGACCGAAGTTGCGCAATCCTTCCACCGAAGCCCATGCCAGCACAATGCCCGCACACGCGCCCAGCACCGAGAGCAAACAACTCTCCAGCAGGCACTGACGCAGAAGAGCGCCACGTCCCGCTCCGATCGCACTGCGAATGGCCATCTCGCGGCTGCGAGCGCCGGCCTTCGCCAGCAGCAGATTGGCGACATTGGCACAGGCGATTAACAGCACACAAACGACTGCGGCGCAGAGTAGCCACAGCAGCGGACGCGCTTTCTCGACGGTGTAGGCAGAGAAGGCATGAACATGAGGCGTCACACGAACCACTGGTGAGTAACTGTCGGGATGAGTTTGCTGAAAGACGTCGGCAATGTGCGCAACATCCTGCTGCGCCTGCTCGCGGGTGACGCCGGGCTTGAGCCGTCCGATTAGACCCACACCAAATTCCATGAGCCGATTCTTTGGCGCGAGGACCTCAGCAGAGAAACCAATGGGTAGCCACAGATCAGCCTGCTCGGCAAATGGCTTGCCGTCGAACGGAAAATGAAACGACGACGGCATGATGCCGATCACGGTGTAGGGCTGCTCGTCCAGCTTGATGGTGCGGCCAAGGATATTCGGATCGCCGTGATACTGGTTCTGCCACAGGGAATACGAAAGCTCTACCACATTGTCAGAGCTGGTACGGTCTTCGTCCGCGGTGAACGCGCGGCCCTTGATGGGCCAGACACCCAGCGTCGGAAAAGCCGAGGCCGAGATGCGCGCGGCGTGCACACGCAGCGGGTCACCTTTGCCGGTAAGGTTGAAACCTGCCGTCTCGAACGCTGCCATGCTGGAGAAGCTTCGGTTCTGGTCACGATAGTCGAGATACTCCTGCGCCGCCACGCCGAGCTCTTCATCGCCAGCCTGGGCTTCTGTTTCCGTCACCAGCATCAGGCGTTCGGGTTTCGGATAGGGAAGCGGTCGCAGTAGGACCGCGTCGATGACGCTGAATACCGCCGTGTTGGCACCGACACCGAGCGCCAGGGTCAGCACCGCGACGGCGGTGAACCCGGGCGACTTGCGCAATTGCCGTAATGCATAGCGAAGGGTCATAAACAGTTGTCAGGTGTCGGTGTCAGTTAGAAGCTAGCTGCTAGCTGCTCACTCCGTTCTCAACGCTTGCATCGGCTCAATTGAGGCGGCCCGGCGTGCCGGCAAGTAAGTCGCCAGCAATACCACTGCGAGCAGAAGGCCGACAGCGCTTAGCCAGGGCAACGCCTGCAGCGATCCCACCTTGAACAACAGGCTGGCGAAGATGCGGCCCAGCGCGAGAGAAGCCAGCGCGCCGCAAACCATGCCGATCACCGCCAGGCGCAATCCCTGCAACAGCACCAACTGCAGGACGCTGATGCGCTGCGCGCCCAACGCCATGCGCACCCCGAGTTCGCGGGTGCGCAGCCGCACCGAGTAGCTGATCACGCCGTACAGTCCAAGAGCGGCCAGCAAAAGTGCCAGTGCGGCGAATGTGCTGAGGAGCAGAACCACGAAGCGCCTTCCGATCAGCGATTCGTCGATGCGCTGTTCCATCGTCTTGACGTCATAGATCGGAATACTGGAATCAACCGAACGTACGGCAGCGGCGACATCGGTCGCCAGGTCGCCAGGCGAACGCGCGCTGCGCACCACCAGCGAAGCCGACGAGTCGTAATCCTGTCGTATCTGGGCCATCGGAAAATAATAGAAGCCCTCATTCGTGTCGGACTCAAGTGAGGAGGCGCGGGCGTGGGCAACTACACCGACGATGGTGAACCACGGACCATTCACGCGGTCGTCGTTCGTGATGTGCTGGCCGATGGGATTCTCGCCCGGCCAATACTGGTGAGCAAGGGTGGTATCGATGATGGCGACTCGCTCGGTCCCTGCGCGGTCCTCGGTAGTGAAGCCGCGGCCCATGAGCAGAGGAATACGGAGAGTCGTGAAGTATCCCGGCGAAATCACACGCACGTTGCCATGCGGTCCGGGATTATTCGGTCCCGCGGGACTGCCTAGGATGAAGAAGCTCGCTGTTCCGCCGTTGTCGCTGAAGGGAAGCGCATCCGCCAGGGCTGCGTCCTTCACGCCGGGAATAGCTGCCAGTCGCTGTTGGAGCGCGGAGTAAAACGCTGCCTGTTTCTCCTCGTTCCTGTAAACCGTCGGCGGCAAGGACAGGCGGGCGGAGAGTAAATCTTCCGGGTCGAAGCCGGTCTCCACTTTTTCCAGCGCGCGCAGGCTGCTTAACAGCAGGCCGGCACCGACGATCAGAAGCAGCGAAAGCGCTATTTGGACGACGACCAGGGTCGAGCGGGCGCGCTGGCTGGTTACGCCCGAGGTGCCTGAGCGTCCGCTCTCCTGCAATGCGTTAAACCAACCAGGTTGCGAGCGATTCCATGCCGGCGCCACGCCGCACAGCACGGAACAAAGCGCTGCGATAGCGGTGACGAAGATGAGAACAGGACCGGAGAACGACGCCTGAATCTGCGATCCCAGAATGGATGGCAATCCGCGCACCAGCAAAGGCGCTGCCAGAAAAGCCACCACGAAGCCGAGCCCAACGCCGGCCGCGGTGAGGAGCACGCTTTCGAGGAATGCCTGGCGCAGCAGGTTGGCGCGCGAGGCGCCCAAAGCCACTCTCACGGCGAGTTCCCGCTGTCGTGCCGAGGCGCGTGCCAGCTGCAGCCCTGCGATGTTGGCGCACGCGATCAGCAGCACCATGGCCACAGCCATCAGCAAAATCACAAGCGGCTTGCGCAGCCCGCCACCGGTCATCTCCGTAAGCGGCAGAGCAAACATTCCCCAGCCGCTGGCCCGGCCGAAGCTCTTGCTGCCTTCCGAGTTGATATTCTCCTGCGCTTTGCTGTTGAGATAAGCGTTGACCTGATTGAGCGAGACACCCGGACGCAAGCGGGCCACGCCGAAAAGATTCTCGTCGTAACGGTACTTAGGGTCCTGATACTGGCCGACGGGCAAGGCAAGCGGCACCCATAGTTCGACTTCATTCGGCCAGTTGAAGTTCGGCCCCATGACGCCGACGATGCGATAGGCCTGCTGATCCAGCATCACGGTCCGGCCGACAATGTTCGGGTCCGCGCCAAAAAGCTTTTGCCACGTGCGATAAGAAAGCACGGCTTCCCGGCCTGCTCCCTCCTGATCTTCTTCCGGCGAGAACACTCGGCCGAGGTAAGGACGACTCTGAAACACGTCGAAGTAACCGGCGCTGACTTTGGCGGCGTGCAGCAACTCGGGATTGGCGTTATCGCGGCTGAAATTGAAGCTGGCGCTGCGCATGGCCGCCGCTGAGGCGAAGAGGTTGTGACCGGCCGCGGCGTCGCCGAAGTCGGGCGCGGAGATGACGATGTTGCTGAGATCGGGCATTGCCCGGTAGCGGGCGCGCAGTGCGACTAACCCGTCAGGATGCGGGATGCCGCTGGGATTCATGAGAACCGCATTGGTCACCGAGAAGACGGCAATGTTAGCGCCGATGCCGATGGCCAGCGTGAGTACCGCGACCGCCGTGAACACGGGAGCTTTGCGGAGTCGGCGTAATGCGTAGCGAAGTTCTGGCATGTCGGTAGCCGTCAACGAGGATGCGGCAGGGAATGTTCTGCAACCTTCACTCCAAGTTTTCCGCTGCGATATCAGCAACTTACCGCGAAACCTCGAAGCTTGCCCGTCCGCGCTCGCAACTCTGCGTTCGCTTCTGGACAGAGATACGAAAAACCGGGAAAGGCAGTTCTGCCATTTTCGGCCAAGTGAAAGTAAGACAAAGACATCGTGGCAACGTAAGTACATCCTCTAACCTCTAAGATTCTTTGGCTGAACAAACTGGGCCTCGATCCAATGCAGACTTCGCCTATCCATTCGTCCGCGGTTTCCGAAGCCCGCCCGCCGTCCGGCGACCAGAGCGGTCTGGCAAAGCAAATTCAGCAACTTGGCGATTGGTTCCACAACATCGACCTGCACGGCGTCCCCACGGCTCCCAACCATTTCCTGGGTGACTTCCCGAACGTGAAGTGGCGGCATCTGTCCGGTGCACTGCCTGAAGATCTCAGCGATGCCGAGGTGCTCGATATCGGCTGCAACGGTGGCTTCTATTCCATCGAGATGAAGCGGCGCGGCGCGCGGCGGGTGCTTGGGATTGATGTGGACGACCGGTATCTGAACCAGGCGCGCTTCGCCACTCAGACGCTGGGCTTTGATATGGAGTTTGAGAAACGCTCGGTTTACGAAGTCGATCGCATTTCCGGCCAGTTCGACTACGTGCTCTTCATGGGCGTTTTTTATCACCTGCGATATCCGGTTTATGCCCTGGACAAGGTCGTGAAGAAGATCCGTTCCGGAGGCCGACTGGTGTTTCAGTCCATGCTGCGCGGCTCGAATGAGGTCGAGCAGTGGGCTGAAAATTATCACTTCTGGGAGACCGAGCAGTTTGCGCAGCCAGCGTATCCGGCGATGTACTTCGTGGAGAACAGCTACGCCAACGATCAGACGAATTGGTGGATTCCCAATCGCGCGGCGGCGGAAGCCGTGCTGCGCAGCTCGGGACTGGAGATTCTGGATCACCCCGAGTCCGAAACTTGGATTTGCACGCCGCGCGATGTGGTGCGAAACGGGGAATACCTGCTCGACCTCGAATTGAGTGGGAGGCTGTAACCGAACGTGAGGCAACTGAGTTCATGGTAGAAGCCGTAATGCTGTGGAACGAGCCGAATAATCTCTCGCATTGGGATTTCAAGATCGATCCCGAATGGAAGCTCTTTGCCGAGATGGCGAAGTCGGCGGTCCGCGCAATTCGAGCCATCAATCCCGAGTTGAGGATTGCCTTAGGTGGCATATCGCCGATCGATCCTCATTTCATTCAACTGCTGGCCGCGCATGGAGTGATTGACGAAATCGATGTGGTCGCTGTGCATGGTTTTCCGCTGGACTGGAACCACTGGAAGATCGACGAATGGCCGAAGAAGATTGCCGAAGTACGCGCGGTGACGCAGAAGCCGGTGTGGGTTTCGGAGGCGGGCGCGTCGTCCTTCGGCGCGGAGGAGGTGCAGATATTCGGGCTGAAGCGCACGGCCGAACTGCTCCTGGGCGAAGTCGAGCGGGTCCACTGGTACAGCTTGCACGATCTGCCGGCGACGTGGACCGCGACCACGCGCCACAAAGAGGCGGAGGGCAGCGCCTATTATCGCCATTACTACATGGGACTGCTGCGGGAGGATGGCTCGCCGAAGCCGGCAGTCGAGAATTTTCCCGCCGGGATGGGCATATGCCAATGGATGCATTTTGAGGATCACCGCCTCCGCTCCTCGATTGAGTGGCTGCGAAAGTTAGGCGTGCGTCATCTGCGTACCGGCATCAGTTGGGCGGATTGGTTTCGTGCCGGATCGGAGCAATGGTTCGACCAACAGATGAATGCGCTCGACGGCTTCGACGTCACCATGACACTCTGCTTTACGCCCGAGCATCTCGGCGTGGAGCGGCATTACACCAGCCCTCCGCGCAACCCCCAGGATTTTGCGGACTTTGCCGCGTGGGCGGTAGAGCGCTATGCGCCACCGCGCGGGCGATTTGTGGCGGAGTCATCGAAGACAGACCCTGCGATCAATTTCTCGCAGCCGATCGAGAGCATCAGGGTGGGGGCGCAATAGATGAGTAAGAGAGTTCTGATCACCGGCGGAGCGGGATTCGTCGGATCGCATGTCGCCGATGCGCTGCTGCGGCAAGGCCATCACGTACGCATCTTCGACAACCTCACTCCCCAGGTGCACCACCGGGGCTGGCCGGATTACCTGGCTGACGATATCGAACGGATACATGGCGACATGCGCGATCTCGAAGCGGTGAAGCGCGCTGTGACCGGCGTGGACGTGATCTTCCATTTGGCCGCCGCCGTGGGCGTGGGCCAGTCGATGTATGAGATCTCGCAATACATGGGTTCCAACACCCAGGGCACGGCGAACCTGTTTCAGGCGCTGCTCGATACGAGGCTGAAGATCGAAAAACTGGTCGTCGCCTCGTCGATGTCGATCTACGGCGAGGGCCAGTACCTTTGCCCCGAGTGCGGCGAAGTGGCTCCCCCGCCCCGAACCGCCGAGCAGTTGAAGGCGAAACAGTGGGAGATGCTCTGTCCGGTCTGCGGGCGAGTGCTTAAACCCATCGCCACGGACGAGTCGAAGCCGTTGCAGTGCACATCGATTTACGCTCTCAGCAAGAAAGATCAGGAGGAGATGACGCTGCTGTTCGGCCGCACCTATGGGGTGCCGGTAGTTGCGCTGCGGTACTTCAACATCTACGGCACGCGGCAGGCGCTGTCGAATCCCTACACCGGGGTGGCTGCGATATTTGCGTCGCGCCTGTTGAACCGGCGCTGCCCCGATGGTGTTCGAGGATGGACGGCAGATGCGCGACTTCGTCAGCGTGCATGACGTGGTGCAGGCGAATCTGCTGGCCATGCAGCGCAGCGAGGCCGACGGCATGGCGTTGAACATTGGCTCGGGGTATCCGATCACGATCGGCGATGTTGCGCAGCAACTGACGCGCTGCCTGGGCCTGACGATTCCGGCAGAGGTGACCGGCAAATATCGGGCCGGCGACATTCGGCATTGCTTTGCGGATATCTCCGCCGCGCGTCGCGTACTGGGTTACACGCCACGATATCGCTTCGCCGACGGAATTGTTGAATTGGTGGAGTGGTTGCGTTCGCAAACGGCTGTGGATCGCGCGGCGCAGATGGTGCATGAACTTTCGGCATATGGGCTGACGGCATAGGCAATGCGGGTCTTAATCACAGCAGACACGGTTGGCGGCATATGGACCTACGCCCGCGAACTCGTCACCGGACTGGTTCGGCGCGGCATTGAAGTCACGCTGGTCAGCTTTGGCCATATTCCCGAGCCGCGGCAGATGGCCTGGACGGAGGGCTTGCGCAACCTCGACTTCCGACCCACGGCTTTCCGCCTGGAGTGGATGCAGGATTCCGCCGACGACATCGCTTCCTCATCCGAGTATCTGCTCAACGTGATTCGCGAGACTGACCCGGACGTACTGCACCTCAATCAGTTCTGCTATGGCGCGCTTGACGTGGACATCCCCAAGATCGTTGTGGCGCACAGCGACGTCGTGAGCTGGTGGGCCGCGGTGCACGGGGAAGAGCCGCCGCAGTCGGTCTGGATCGATTGGTATCGGGAAATCGTGCAGCAAGGGCTGGACCGGGCGACCACCGTTATCGCTCCCTCGCGCTGGATGCTGTCGCAAATCGAGACCTACTACGGCCCGCAGCAAGATCGAAACGTGATCTACAACGGTCGCAGTCCGCAGTGCTTCAATCCGCACGCGGACAAAGATGACATGGTGCTGACGGTTGGCCGGCTATGGGACTCGGCGAAGCAGGTGTCGCTGGTCACGCAGTACGACTGCGGGTGGCCCGTGGTCATTGCCGGCGAAACCCAGCACCCCGATGAAGCTTATCGCGGTGACGCCACGCGCATCGTCTGCGAAGGCACCCTCGAGCTGAAGGGCAAGCAAAATCCGGAGCAGCTGCGATCGCTCTTCTCGCGAGCGGCGATCTATGCCGCGACTTCGCGATACGAACCGTTTGGTTTGGCCTTGGTTGAGGCGGCGCTGTCGCGTTGCGCCGTCATTGCGAATGACATTCCCAGTTTCCGTGAGCTCTGGGGCGAGACGGCCTGCTATTTCGATGCTAACGATGCCAGCAGCCTGCGCGACACGATTTTGGAGCTGCGCGACAGTAAAGTTCTGCGACGGCAATATGCGGAACTGGCCCATCAGCGCGCCAAGCGGCGCTACACCGCCGGAGCGGATGGTGGACGAGTACGTGGCCACTTACGCATCGCTGGCAGCGCGTTGGAGGGTCGCGGCTTGAGCGGCAGAATCCAGTTCCGCATTTCGCGCACTCCTGGCTCTCCGACTGGAACCACGGCAATGCGCATTTCCTGCGCGGGTTGGCGCGCGAACTGGTTGCCCTGGGACACGAAGTCCGTTGCTACGAGCAGTCGGGTTCGTGGTCGCTGACCAACCTGATGAAGGAAGGCGAAGTCGCAGGCGAGGCCATTGATCAATTTCGCCGCGAATTTCCCGAACTTGACGTGCGCTTCTATCAGCAGGACTCGGGCCTGAACCGCACGCTGGAGGAAGAGCTGCGCGGTGCGGACGTCGTGATCGTTCATGAGTGGATCCGATGCGGCAGTCGCCCACGCGATTCTTTCGTTCAAGGATCGCTTCGGTTTTCGCGCACTGTTTCACGACACACATCACCGCGCATACACCAATGCGGGAGAGATTTTGCGTTTTCCGCTGCATTTGTTTGACGGAGTCCTCGCTTTTGGCGAGCCCATTCGTCGAATCTATGTTGAAGGTTTCGGTGTGCCGCAGGCTTGGACCTTCCACGAGGCTGCCGATATCTCTCACTTTCGTCCGCTGGCGAGCGACCGTGAGTTCGATGTTCTTTGGATTGGCAATTGGGGCGATGAAGAACGGACGCACGAATTGAGAGAGTTTTTCATCAACCCCGTTGCTGAGTTGCGTGAATGTAAGGCGGTCGCTTACGGAGTTCGCTACCCCGACGAAGGGCGGCGCTTAATGACACAAGCAGGCATCGAGTACTGTGGCTACCTGCCCAGCCTGATGACTCCTCAGGCGTACGCACGCAGCGCGCTTTCTTTGCACGTGCCGCGCCGCCAGTACACCAACGGCTTGAGCGGTATTCCCACCATTCGCGTTTTTGAAGCGTTAGCTTGCGGAGCCACACTCGTGTGCGCTCCCTGGAGCGACGTCGAGCAATTGTTTCGGCCGGGCGACGATTACGTCGTGGCCAGCTCGGGCGCCGAAATGAAAACCAAGTTCCGTGAATTATTGCGCGATGAGGCCGCACGTCGTCAGATTGGCGAGAACGGCAGACAGACCATCCTGCGGCGCCACACCTGCGCCCATCGCGCACAGCAACTGGTAGAGATTTGCGAGGCACTGAATTGATGAAGCTCTTTGTATTCGGATCGAGCTTGACTTCTTCGTATTGGAATGGCGCGGCAACCTACTACCGGGGCATTTACAAAAATCTGGCAGAGCTGGGATTTGAAGTTACCTTCGCCGAGCCGGACGCCTACGGCCGCCAGCAACATAGGGATAATGAGGACTTCAGCTACGCCGAGGTCATCGTCTACGATTCGCCGCAAGATATCTCCGGCCTGGTCGACAAAGCCTGCGATGCTGACCTGGTGATCAAGCACAGCGGCGTTGGTGTGGACGACGGTCTGCTAGAGGAGCGTGTACTGGAGTGCCAGTCTCCGAACACGCAGGTCGCCTTCTGGGATGTGGACGCGCCGGCAACGCTGGCGCGAGTGGAAGCGAACCCGCTGGATCCGTTTCGCGCGCTGATACCGGAATACGATTACATCTTTACTTATGGCGGCGGCCCTCCCGTGGTCCAGCACTACGAGCGGCTGGGCGCTCGCGCCTGTTATCCGATTTACAACGCGCTCGATCCCGAAACGCATTATCCCGTGGCGGCGGACCCGGAAAGAAGCTGCGACCTGGTGTTTGTCGGCAATCGTCTGCCGGACCGGGAGCGCCGGGTGGAGGAATTCTTCCTGGCGGCCGCGGAGCAAGCGCCGGAATTTCGTTTCGCCCTTGGCGGAGAAGGTTGGGGTGGCAAGGCCCTGCCTGAGAATGTCCGCTGGATCGGACATGTCGGCACCGGTGATCACAATGTTGTGAACTGCTCGGCGCGCCTGGTGCTGAACCTGAATCGCGAATCGATGGTGTCGGTGGGGTATTCGCCGCCGACGCGCGTGTTTGAAGCGGCGGGAGCGGGAGCGTGCCTCATTACCGACGATTGGACCGGCATCGAGACATTTTTCGAGCCGGGCTGCCAGATTCTCGTCGCCCGCAATGCCGGCGAAATCGTCGACCTGTTGCGAACCGTGGACGCCAGGCTGGCGCGCGAAATGGGTGAGGCGATGCGGCGCCGTGCATTGCTGGAACACACCTACGCACTGCGCGCCTTGCAGGTGAGAGAGATTCTGCAGCAGTCCGGCGCCGACGTGCTTGCGTGGCGCGCACGCGAGTTGCAGCAGTCGGCCTGAAAAGCAGCCGTTAGCATTTAGCCATTAGCACTTCGCATTCACTGACAATGCGAAGTGCATTTCCGGAGCTAATTGCTAAGTGCTCATTGCCAAGTACCTAGATGAAACTCGTCGTCTTCGGATTATCGGTCACATCCACCTGGGGCAACGGCCACGGCACCACTTACCGGGCGCTGCTCGAGGCATTGTATTCCCGCGGGCACGATATCGTCTTTTTCGAGAAAGACGTCGAGTGGTACGCCTCCAATCGCGACCTGCCCAACCCGGATTTTTGTGAGGTGCGCCTGTACGAGCACTGGAGCAGCATCCGCGCGCGCGCGCGCAAAGAACTCAGGGATGCGGATGTGGCGATGGTTGGATCGTACTTCCCCGACGGCATTGCGGCAATCGACGAGATGCTCGATGCAGGCACTCCGGTGAAGAGCTTCTACGACATCGACACGCCCGTCACCATCGCTGCGCTTCGGGCAACTGGCTCGGCAGAGTACATCAAGCGGCGTCAGATTCCCGGCCTCGACATCTACTTCAGCTTCACGGGTGGCCCCATGCTGCGCAAGATCGAACGGGGCTTCGGTGCGCCCCGAGCTGTGGCACTGTATTGCTCGTTCGATCCCGATCGCTACCGGCGTCTCGAAGTCAACCAGGAATTTACGTGCGACTTGAGTTACATGGGCACATACGCTCCTGATCGCCAGCCTAAGCTGGAGCAACTGCTGTTCGAGCCGGCGCGAAGAATCGACGCCGGAAGGTTCATCGTCGCGGGGGCGCAGTATCCAGAAACAGTGCGTTGGCCGAGGAACGTTCGCCACATTGCGCATCTCAGTCCGCGGTGGCACCCGGAGTTCTACTCGTCATCGAAGTTTACCTTGAACGTGACCCGGCGAGACATGACGATTGCCGGCTATTCGCCGTCGGTGCGCCTGTTCGAGGCTGCGGCTTGCGGTGCCGCAATCCTCTCCGACAACTGGCCCGGTCTGGACAGCTTCTTCGTTCCCGGCAACGAAGTACTTCTTTCCACCGGAACCGAGGATGTCGTGCATTACCTCTCCGATCTCAGTCCGCAAGAGGTGCGCCGCATCGGCGAAGGCGCGCAAGCGCGGGTCTTGGCTGAGCACACGAGCGCAATTCGTGCCCTGCAATTCGAGAGCGCAGTCGAGAAGGCCCAAGCCATTTCCCCACTCAGCATGGCTGAGGGCGACATTGCTGTTTCTGGTCCGCCAACCGAGGCAAGCTTCGATTAACTCCGAAGTAGTAAGGCAGTTATCCAGTGCTGCCCAGGCAGAACTTGGCGCTGGTTTGCGCATCTTATCTTTTGAGTAAGCTCTCCAATCACAACGAGAAAGTTACCCCATCATTGCTCGCAAAGGATCTTGCATGAGAGTTGCTCTGATTTCCCCGCCGTTTTTACCGGTTCCTCCTACAAAGTATGGCGGGACGGAGTTGTTCATCGCCCAATTGGCCGAAGGGCTCAAGGCGTCGGGTATCGACGTGGTGGTCTACACCAACGGCGAATCGACCGTGAACGCCGAGATTCGCTGGCTCTACAAGAACCAGCAATGGCCACTGCGCGGCGAAGTCTTCGACAACATCGAAGATTTCAACCACGCCTCCTGGTCGGTCAACGACGCCGCTGCGGATTGCGACATCATTCACTTGAACAACGTGCCGGCCCTGATGTTCACCCGTTTCATAAAGAGCAGCAGCTTCGTCTACACCGTGCACCACGTGCACGAAGACCATCTCAGCGCTCTATATCGCTTTTTTCCGGAGGTGGAGTACGTCACGATTAGCGATTTTCAGCGCGAGCGCGAATCCATGCCGCGCATGCGCACCATTCGTCACGGCATTGATCTGAGATGGTATCGTTTGCAAACCAGAAAGCGCGAGTACCTCTCGTTTCTTGGCCGCATCGCCCCTATTAAAGGCACGCACATTGCCATCGAAGTCGCCAAAAAAGCGGGTATTCCGCTAAAAATCGCTGGCGAGGTGCAGCCGATCTTCCGCGATTATTTTGAAAGCCGAATTAAGCCTCACATTGACGGCAAATTCATCGAATACGTTGGGGAAGCCGGCCTCGAAGACAAGAACGAACTCTTGGGAAACTCGCTGGCCATGCTTTTCCCCATCCAATGGAATGAACCCTTCGGGCTGGTTATGATCGAAGCGATGGCTTGCGGCACACCGGTGCTGGCAATGCCGGGCGGGGCTGTCGAGGAAGTGGTGAAAGACGGAATCTCCGGCTTTGTCTGCCCATCGGTCGATGATGTGGTGAAACGCGCTAAGAACCTGCCCGGAATGTTCAAGCCGGCCAACGTTCGGCAGTACTGCCGGCAATATTTTTCCGTCGACCGAATGGTGGCTGACTATGTCGCGCTTTACCAGCAGCTCGAAAATGAACGAAATCTGGTAGGCGCGGTGACGACCGGCATTCCGATGATCGCCTGAGGAGGGGAAGTTCGACGAACGCATGGGCACGTATTTGACGATTCCTTACGAGGAGCTCATCGAGATTCCGTCGCCGCATGTTGAGCCGCGGCTCGCGTTTCACTCGTTAGAGCCGCGCAAGGTTGACAATCTCACCCTCATCGACGGCAAGACCTTCAGTGCCACCAACGTCACGGGTGACATCTATCCTCCGGGATCTCCGGACGTCGGCTTCTTCCACGATGACACGCGGTTCCTGAGTCATCTTGAGCTGCGCATCGGAGGACATCGCACCGTGGTGCTGTCGTCGGCGACGGAGAAAACATTCTCGGCGCAGATCGAACTGACGACCGGCAACATCACGCTGCGCGATTCGTTTGATTTACCGGAAAACACCATCCACATCCGCCGCGAACAGCTGCTGGCATCGGAGATTTTCTTCGATCGCATGACCTTCGAAAACTTCAACCTCACGCCGGTGGACTTCACCGTGGAAGTCGCGTTTGACGCAGATTTCGTGGATGTCTTCCAGGTTCGCGGCGTGGCCCGCCAACAGCATGGCCAGTACTACCAGCCCATGGTTCGCGACCAGGGGATTGCGTTTTACTATCGCGGTCTCGACGGTGTCATGCGCGAGACCCTGGTGAAGCTGTCGCCCCGACCGACGGAGTTTCAGGAGCGCGGAGCGCGCTGGGAGCTGCGCCTGGAGCCGCTGAAACGCGTGGAGCTGGAACTCTCGGTGACCCCTTTTGTAGAGGGCCGCAAATCACGCGCGCAAGTCTATGAGATGGACCATCAGCTGCACGCGACGGCGCGCTAATTATGCCCGTTGGGAAGCCAGTTCCACTAAGATTCAGACCGACAACGACGTCTTCGACACCCTGCTGCAAAATGCGGCATCGGCGACTTTCACGCCTTGCAGATCCCGGACGGCGATCAGCACATCATCGCGGCAGGCATCCCGTGGTTCGCGACCATCTTCGGACGCGATTCCATCATTGCTGCGTACCAATCGTTGTCGCTGAACCCGCAGCTCGCCATCGACACGCTGCGTGTGCTGGCCCGTTATCAGGGCAAGGAATACAACGACTGGCGCGACGAAGAGCCGGGCAAAATCCTGCACGAATATCGTCAGGGAGAAATGACTCGGGACGGCGAGATGCCGTTTGGTCCTTATTACGGCTCGGTGGATGCGACTCCGCTGTTCCTGGTGTTGCTCAGCGAAACCTTCAACTGGACAGCCGATGAGCAACTCGTCGAGGAGCTCCTGCCCAATGCTTATGCCGCGCTGGAATGGATCGACAAGTACGGCGATCTCGACGATGACGGTTTCGTGGAGTACTTGCGGCGTTCGCCCAAGGGACTGGTGAACCAGGGCTGGAAGGATTCCTGGGACGCCAACATGCACCGCGACGGCACCGTGGCCAAACCGCCGATCGCGCTGTGCGAGGTGCAAGGCTACGTCTACGACGCCAAGTTCCGCATGTCGGTCCCTGCTGCGAAACTTCGGCGATACCAAAACCGCCGACCGATTGAAGCGCGAGGCGGCGGAACTGGCGCGCCGCTTCGATCGCGCCTTCTGGGTTCCTACCCGTGGCTTTTACGCGATGGCGTTGGACGCCGAGAAGAAGCCGCTGGAGGTGATCTCGTCGAATCCGGGCCAATTGCTGTTTACCCGCATCATCAATCGCGATCGCGCGCGGATGGTGGCGAATCGCCTGATGCGGAGCGATATGTTCAGCGGCTGGGGCTGGCGGACCATGTCGCAGGAAGAGAAGGTCTTCAATCCGCTGAGCTATCATCGCGGGTCGATCTGGCCGCACGACAACTCGCTCATCGCTCACGGGATGGCGGTGAACGATATGCGCGACGGCACGCTACGCGTTCTGACTTCTCTTTACCAGGCTGCCGTGAGCTTCCGCGACTACCGGTTGCCCGAACTGTTCTGCGGCGTACAACGTCGCGAATATGATGAACCGGTTCACTATCCGGTGTCGTGTTCGCCGCAGGCTTGGGCGTCAGGCGCCATGTTCCTCATTCTTTCCTCCGTGCTGGGCATCCATCCCAGCGCACCCCGCAAAGAATTGAACATCAGTCAATCCGCAATTGCCCGACTGGCTCGACCATCTGTTCATTCGCAACCTGCGTGTCGGCCGCAGCCGCGTGGGCCTCGACTTCAGCCGCCGCGGCGATCGTACGTTCTGCAACGTGGTCGATGTGGAAGGCGATAAGCTTTTGGTCAACGTCGCGTTCAAGAAATAGCCCTCAGCACTCAGCTCGTTTCCAGCCACTATCCACTGACCACGATCCACTAATAGAATGGTCGAACGGCGCAGGTGCGCCGAACACCTCCGGAGGATACATGGCGCAAGTGAAAATTACGGTTCGCAACGACGGACCGTTCCGGGTCGAGGCTCCCGAAGGCTCGGTGGAGCTTGTCGATGCTGACGGGCACCCTTACGATCTGACCGGCAAGACCGCGTTCTCGCTCTGCCGCTGCGGTGGTTCGGTTAATAAGCCGTTTTGCGACGGCACACATTCGCGTATCGGATTTCAGGGCGCCGAACGAGCTGTCGTCGAAGCGCAAAAACAAGAACCGCAGTAGAATCTGGCGATATGGGCCGTCAGCCGTCAGACATTTGCGGCTGGTGGCCCGACACGCGCAACCTTGATCGCTCTCTGGGTTTCTAGTGATTTAGGAGTGTCGCGTTTCCGTCCATGAAAGACTCACGTTCCATCGCAGCTCTGCTGTTGGCAACGACGCTGCTTGTTTCGAGCGCGCCACTTTGTGTGGCCAGCAATGCCAACGCTAAGTCGTTGAACGTCACGGTCAGCGGCAGCCCACAGTGGACCGACACTGGGATGGACGTGCAGGCCGGCGACAAGCTGCACATTACCGCCCAGGGTACGGTCAGCATGGGCAACAACACTGGTGTCACGGCCGATGGCGCGACGCGCGGCTGGACCGACACCTTGCGCGCGCTGATGGTGCCGAGCGCGGGCCGCGGCGCGCTCGTAGGTCGCGTTGGCAATAGTGACGCCGCGACGCCGTTTTTAATAGGCGCCGACGGCACCGTGAATGCGCCCATCTCCGGGCGTCTCTACCTGGGGATCAATGCGGATTCCATGCAGTCCCCGCAAGGTAGTTTTAAGGTCCATATCGATCGCACGGCGAGCTCCGCTGCCACCGCGAGCGGGGCGGCAGCCAGCCAAAGCAAATACGATTTCAATCCCCTCTTCGCAGAACTCAATGCCAAGCTGCCCTACCGCGTCACCGATCAACCGAACGGAGGCAACGAGGGTGACCTCGTCAACTTTGTGCTTGTTGGAACCCAGGAGCAAGTGACCAGCGCTTTCAAAGCGGCGGGCTGGGTCGTCGCTGACAAGACCAACAAAGACGCTGTCGTGAGTGCTCTCATGGCCACGCTACAGAAGAACGTGTACGTGGCTGTGCCCATGAGCATTCTGTATCTGTTCGGCCGGGAACAGGACTTCGGCTACGAACGCGCCGAAGCGGTGATGGTGGCGAACGAGCGCAATCATTTTCGCATCTGGCAGGCGCCGTACAAGACTCCGCAGAATCAGCCGGTCTGGGCGGGCGCGGGCACACACGACATCGGCATCGAGAAGGATGATCGCTCGGCCAACGCCATCACCCACAAAATCGATCAGGACGTCGACAATGAGCGTGATTTCATCGGGGCTACGTTGCAACAGGCCGGTCAGGTGGAAGCGATGTCGTATATGACACGCTCGAATCCGATTAAGTCGACCAAGACCGCGACCGGCGGGACCATTCAGTCGGACGGACGTGTCCT
Source organism: uncultured Acidobacteriaceae bacterium (assembly GCA_963747045.1). GTDB lineage: Bacteria > Acidobacteriota > Terriglobia > Terriglobales > Acidobacteriaceae > Bog-257. Next base: position 137,924 of record CAVVDN010000036.1, read on the forward strand.
CGTCATCGTGCTGAAGGGCGCGCAGACCCCCAAGGCGAAATAGCAGGAGAAGCGAGCATGTGCACAGTTCAGGACCCGGGAAAGAACGCGACCTACTTCGAAGGCGCCAGTCCAATCCTGCCGGTGGCCGACCTAAAAGAGAGCCTCAAATACTACGTGCGCGTGCTCGGGTTTAAGGTGAACTGGGAGACGCCCGTGTTTGCCTCGGTCAGCCGCGGCCGGTGCAGCCTCATGTTGGCCGAGAGCGATCAAGGACATCCCGGAACGTGGGTGTGGGTTGGTGTCGGCGACGCCGACCTGCTCTTCGACGAATACTGCGTCCGACGCGCGCGAATTCGCCATCCCCCTACCAACTACGCCTGGGCCTACGAGATGCAGGTTTCCGACCTCGACGGCAACGTGCTACGCATGGGCTCGGAGCCGAAAGCGAACATGCCGATCGGTCCGTGGCTCGACATGAACGGTGTTTCCTGGACGTACTCTGCCGACGGCGGCTGGAAACGGGCAGGTGCTGAGGCGCAGAAGGTCTAGCGTTCCAGATTCCGGTTAGGGCCTCGCAGATGTTTGGAGAAGATCAGGCCGACTTGGCTGCGCCCATATGCTCGCTCTCGGTGCAGGGCAGCAACACGCTGAATACCGCGCCGCGCGCGCCTTTGTCCGATCGTGCGTTTACGCGGATACTTCCGCCGTGTCGCTCGACAATCTGCTTGGAAACGTACAATCCCAGCCCCGTGCCGACTTCTTTCTTGGTGGTGAAGAAGGGTTCGAAAATCCGCTCCAAATGCTCGGAAGCGATGCCGGGACCATTGTCCTCTACTTGAAGTTCAATCATCTCTCCATCGACCCCGTCGACGCATCCGACAGACACTTTCAAGATGCCGTCGGTGCTCATGGCGTCGATTGCGTTCGAGATGAGGTTGGAGACCACCTGCCTTAACTCACCCACCCAGGCGCGCAGTGGAGGACAGGGCGAGAAGTCGCGCTGGATGACGATGGTCTTGGCATTGAGCTTGTTGGTATACAGCTTGAGAACCGATTCCACGACCGTCTGCATTTCCACGCGGTCGGCAGAAGTCGATTCGCGATAGAAGCCGAGTGTCTGCCGGGTGACGTGCGAGACCCGCGCCAGTTCATCTTCCGCCATCTTCAGATCCTGGATTGCGACGTCAGGAACCCCAGCCCGTGCTTTCGCCAGATAAATCAGATTGCTGACCGCCTCCAGCGGATTGTTGATCTCGTGCGCCACGGTCGCCGCCAGGCGTGCCGCAGCGGCGATTTTCTCGGTCTTGCGAATCAACTCCTGCGACTTCCGGTCCGCAGTGGCGTCGCGGAACACAAGTACAACGCCTGTTAAGCGGCCCGCGTCGTCGCGAATCGGAGCTGCGCTGTCTTCAATCGGCAAGAACGTTCCATTCTTGTGCTCCAGAACTGTGTGATTGGCCAGCCCGATTATCTGGCCAAGGGCCATGACTTTGCGCACCGGATTTTCCACTGGCCGGCGCGTCAGCTCGTTGTAGATCGGAAAGACCTGACTAATCGGCAGTCCCTTCGTCTCCGACAGGCTCCTTCCCGTCAGGCGCTCGGCAACAGGATTGACGAAGATTACGTTGCCCTGCTCGTCGGTGGCAATGACTCCGTCACCAATACTGGTGAGTGTCACCCGGAACCACTCTTCGCGCTGTTTGATCTCAGTCGCATGTTTCTCCCGCAGGGCGATGTCGCGCAGAACGAAGTAAGCGAGCAGGATGAGTCCTATGGCCGCGAAAATGCTGGCCAGATAAATACACGCAGCGGTGACCTGCACACTTCGCCGATACACTGCCGTTCGCACGGCGTCGAGGGATCTCTCCTCTTGCCGCATTTCGGCAATCAGCGCCCGGAACTGCTCCATGGTGTGAAGGCCTGTATTCGTCATCACCAGCGCGCGGGCGGCATCCGCATTGCCTGCGCGATAGAGTGAGATCGTCTTAGCAAGCTCGTTGAGTTTCTGCTGGGCGAGCGCACGCAGTTGCGGGATGCGGTCCTGTTGCCGCGGATTGTCCGCGGTCAGGTCCGCGATCGTCTGAATTTCGCCATCAACCTGGCCAGTGGCACGGTCGTAAGGAGCAAGATACTGCGGGTCGCCGGTATACAAAAAGCCACGCTGGCCATTTTCCGCGTCGGTCACCATCGACTCGACACGACCCAGTTGCAGCAGTACCTCCTGGGTGTGGGAGACCCAGCGCTGATTTTCGACTTGTACGCTGAGTTGGCGACGAATGACGATGCTGTTGACGATCAAAATCGCCAATAGAAGGCCAAAGCCAGTGATGACGCTGAAGCGCTTATAGAAAGCCCGCATGCGAGTTTCGGACCCCAAAATCCAACGGCAGGTACAAGGATTTTACCCGAATCCGGGAAATTGCGGCCCGTTTTCGATGCAGACTTCAAGCGCAAATAACCGCCAGCGTCGGCTTCAGGGTTGCGATCCTCCACTATTTTTGTGGCGAAGAACTGCTGTCCTTGGCGCCCATCTCTCCCACCTGCGCGCCCGGCATTATATTTTTCAGCGGCGCGCGCAGCTGCTCTTCGCGCTCTGGATGCGGAAACGCCTTGCGCGGCAGCATCTGATCGCGCATGGCCGTGTTGTAGACGAAGATCGCTTCTACGGTTGCGGCCTGTGCCAGGTCCTCCGGCGACAACTCTTCGTACACATCCATGTTCGAGTGATGCGTGCGCGAGTCGTAGTCGAGCGGGTCCTGGATAAACTGGAAGCCCGGGATGCCGATGCCGTCGAAGGCTTCATGATCGGTCCCGCCGGTGTTGCGTATGGTCAGGGTTGTGACACCGAGGTCCTGTAGCGGCTCAATCCACTGCTGAAAGATAGGCGCGATGGCGGCATTGCCCTGCAGATAGACGCCACGGATCTTGCCGCTGCCGTTGTCGACATTGAAATAGCCGGAAATCTTCTGATATTCCGGTTTCGTCTCGACCGGCCCGCCGGCTTGCGCAGCCATTCCGGCAGCTTCATCTCGTCGGGTGTTGTGGACAGCGGTACATAACCGAAGTGCTGTTTCACATAGCCATACGAACCGAACTCACCTTGCTCCTCGCCCGTCCAAAGAGCTGCGCGGATGGTGCGTCGCGGCTTCACGCCCAGCGTGTTCAGAATGCGCATGACTTCCATCGTGACCACCGTTCCGGCGCCGTTGTCAGTCGCGCCCGTGCCTGACGCCCATGAATCGAGGTGGCCGCCGACCATCACAACTTCGTCCTTCAGCTTGGGATCGGTGCCGGGAATCTCGGCGATGGTGTCATAGCCATGCTCGTGATCGCCGGTGAACTTGGTGTCGATGTTCATCTCAATCGAGACGGGCACATTCGCCTTCAGCAGGCGATAGACGCGGCCGTAGTTCTCAATCGCCATGACGACGATCGGAACCGGATCCATGTTCTCGCGCTTGTAGGCTTCCCACGCGAATCCGGCGCCGCTGTCGTCGAAAATGGTTCCACCCGAGCCGCCGCCGTCTCGTCCATCGCGGCTGGGAACGATGACCGCCAGCGGATGTTCATCGGCGAAGAACTTCGCGACCTTCTTGCGCAGCTCCAGCCGCTTCATGAAATCCTGCATCCAATCCTGATTGCGTGGCTTGGTGGGATATTCCGTCTCCTTCTTGAGATCCGCGTCGTCCAGCCGCTTCCATAGCGGCTTGTCAACTGGCGGCACCGGCCGCATTGCGCCATAGAGGACAATCTTGCCGGCCAGCTTGCCCTTGTATTGCTCGATGTCTTTTTCTTCCTTTATCTCAACCCACACCGCTTGTGCCGTGATGGCGCCGTTTGTCGCTGGGGACCAGGGCGCAGCTTGCGCGATGAACACCGCCGTATCGGGCGAAGCCATGCGCACCCAGGTGTTGATCTGCTGCCAGCCCATCCCGAACTCGCCCCAGTCTTCCAGGTGCGCGTTCGAGCAACCCATCGCCGTGAACTGATCACGCGTCCACTCGTTGGCGTGCTTCAGGTTTTGCGACCCGGTCAGTCGCGGCCCGATGTCATCGTCGAGCGCCGAGGCGTACTCCATCACGTGCGAATGGTTGATGCCCTCCTCGCGAATGCGCTGATACATGTTGAGATCCAGCGTCTCGCGCCCCGGCTGAGGCTGATCGTAGGAAGGCTGGTTGGAATTCGTCGCGCTGGTTTTGGACTTGTCGGCAGCGAGCGCGCTAAACGAAAGAGTAACGGTGACGAGCAGAGAGAGAGCAGTGAAAGAACGATGGTCCATCGAGTGAGGCAGCTCCGATCGAAAAAAGTGCAATCGTGAAGGGTACCAGAAATGACCGGCTCCAGGGCCGCAAAGGAAAGGAATTTGGGACTAGTCGGAACTCATTCGAGACGACATCGGGTGCCCCACTCATTCGCGCATTTCGAATGAGTGGGATTGACAAGCACTCGCTCGGTCACCTGCCCGGAACGATTTACGCCGAAGGCCGCAGAAGCATCCAGATGCCCAGCGCAAGCACGATGCCGGCGACAATCGCGCGAAAGACTCTTTGCGGGATTCGCTGCAGCATCCATTTCCCCGAAAGCGTACCGACGACGACTCCCACCGTCGCCGCCCCGGCCAGCCTCCACTGCGTTGCAATCTGCTGATATTGCAGGACCGCATACACCGGCATGCGGCAGACATCGATGAGCAGCGCAATCGCGGTCGCGGTGGCCACGAACGCGGTGGGTTGAAGATTGAATCCCAGCAAGGCTGCCGATCGGATTCCGCCCTGGTTGCCGACGAGTCCTCCAAACAGTCCCGAAAGCCCGCCTGCAACCCAGGCCGTGCGCTTGCCAAATCGCATGCGCGCAGCCAGTCCGGTAAGGCCCATGACTCCAGCGAATGCCAGCAGCGCGCCTAGCATGTAGCTGAGCACGACGCTGCGCAGCCAGATGTGCAGAAGCGCCCCGGTCAGACCGCCGGCCGCGCTGGTGAGGCCGAAGCTCCAGAGCACGTGCCGGTCGACATGCTGCCGAATCACAACAAATCGCAAAGCCGTGCCGATGAAGTGGGGAATCGAAACCAGCGCGACCGCGAGCTTGGTGCCGACCCATACTGCAAGCAGCGGCGTGAGAATGCTGCCGATGCCAAAGCCGGAGATGGCGGCGATGGCCCCGGCGACGATTCCCGCAAACGTGAGCAGCAGCGCGTGATCCACGGAAGAATTCCGTCCCGCCAGCGGGACGACTCAGTTTAGCCCAGCACGTAGTCCTGGGGAGCTCGATACGAAGGGAAGCTCCAGTTTCGGCAGGGGGAGCAATTTCGCCCCGTTTTGCACATCTTCCTCAGGGCGCAACCCTCAATCGAAGCGCATAAAATAAGAGTAGCGATGCCCCAAGCTGAGTTCGTCCATCTCCATCTTCATACCGACTACTCCATGCTCGACGGCGCTTGCGAGATTGAGCGCCTCGTTGACCGCGTACGAGACCTCAACATGCCGGCCGTCGCCATGACCGATCATGGCAATATTTTTGGCGCGGTCAGGTTTGTCAACGCAGCCAAAGAAGCGGGCGTGAAGCCGATCCTCGGTTGCGAGCTGTATGTCTGCAAGAAGGAAGATCATCGCGCCTCGCCCGAAGGCGACAACTACAACCACCTCATCGTGCTGGCTGAAAACGATCAGGGTTATCGCAACCTGGTGAAGATTGTTTCCGAAGCCTCGCTGCATGGCTTCTACTACAAGCCGCGCATCAGCAAGAAATTTCTTGCTGAGCACGCGCAGGGATTGATCGGCCTGTCAGCATGTCTGAAGGGTGAAGTTGCGGAGAACCTGTCGGAAGGGAAGTACGATGCCGCGCGCGCCGCGGCTGCGAGTTTTGTCGACATCTTCGGCAAGGGGAATTTCTATCTCGAAATTCAGGATCAGGGCGTTCCCGAAGAAAAGCGCGTCAATCCCAACCTGCTGAAGCTGGAGCAGGAACTCGGGCTTCCGTTGGTCGCCACCAACGACAGCCACTACCTGTGCGAAGAAGATTCTCATGCGCAGGACGTGATGGTCTGCATCCAGACGGGCAAATCGATCAACGATACCAACCGGCTGAAGTTTCACGGCAACCAGTTCTTCGTGAAGAGCGCGGCGGAAATGGCAATGGTCTTCAGCGGTTATGAGCGCGTTCTGGCGCGCAGCATGGAGATCGCCGAGCGCTGCAACCTTCGCCTGGAAAAAGTGCACGATCCCTTTCCCCAGTTCGAGGTCCCCGCGGGGTACACGCTGCCCGACTACTTCGAGCACGTCACGCGCGAAGGGTTTGCCAAGCGTCTGGAGATGCTGCGCGAGTTGCAGACCATGGGTCGGCTCAAGCACTCGCTGGAAGACTACGAGAAGCGGCTCTCGCGCGAGATCGAGATCATCCGCCAGATGAAGTTTGCGGGATACTTTCTGATCGTCTGGGACTTCATCCGCTTTGCCAAAGAGCGCAACATCCCCGTCGGACCGGGCCGCGGCTCGGCGGCCGGCTCGCTGGTAGCGTATGCGTTGGCGATCACCGACATCGATCCGTTGCAAAACGAGCTGCTCTTCGAGCGCTTCCTGAATCCCGAGCGCATCAGCCTGCCCGACATCGACATCGACTTCTGCATGAACCGTCGCGGCGAAGTCATCGAGTACGTGACGCACAAGTACGGCCGCGATCAGGTGGCGCAGATCATCACCTTCGGCACCATGGCTGCGAAGGCCGCGATGAAGGATTCGGGACGCGCGATGGACATCCCATACGCCGAAGTGGATCGCGTGGTGAAGATGATTCCGCCGACGCTGAACATCACCATCGATCAGGCGCTGAAGGATTCGCCACCACTCGCCGCTGCTTATGACAACGAGCCGCAGACGAAAGAGCTAATCGACACCGCGAAGAAGCTGGAGGGTCTGGTCCGCAATGCCGGTGTTCACGCCGCCGGCGTCGTGATTTCGCCGCAGCCGCTGACCGATCTCGTCCCGCTGCATCGCACCAAGAACGACGAAATCGTCACCGCCTACGACATGAAGGCGGTCGAGAAGCTGGGCCTGCTGAAGATGGACTTCCTCGGGCTCACCACGCTCACCATCATCGACGATGCGCTGCGCTTGATCGCGCAGACGCGTAACGAGCAGCTTGATCTGCAAAAACTCGCGCTCGATGACCAGGTAACTTACGAGAAGGTCTTCCACACCGGCCTGACCAGCGGCGTATTCCAGTTTGAATCGCATGGCATGCGCGACGTGCTGCGCCGCTACAAGCCCACTGCGGTCGAAGACCTCACGGCATTAAATGCGCTCTATCGCCCCGGCCCAATCCAGGGCGGCATGATCGAAGATTTCATCGAGCGCAAGTGGGGCCGCAAGAAGAATCGAATTCGAACTGCCCGAGCTGGAGCCGATCCTGAAGGAGACGCTGGGCGTCATCGTCTACCAGGAACAGGTGATGCAGATCGCCAACCGGCTGGCAGGCTACTCGCTGGGTGAAGCCGATCTGCTGCGCCGCGCCATGGGCAAGAAAGATCCCGAGGCCATGGCGAAGCAGCGCGAGCGCTTCGCACGCGGCGCAGCCGAACGCGGCTTCCCGCAGAAGAAAGTCGAAAAGATCTTCGACCTGATGGAGCAGTTCGCCGGCTACGGTTTCAACAAGTCGCACTCGGCCGCATACGCGCTGCTCGCCTACCAGACGGCGTATCTCAAGACGCATTATCCGGTCGAGTTCATGGCTGCGCTGCTGACTTCGGTTTCGGGCAGCACCGACGATGTCGTCAAGTACATCAACGAATGCCGCGAGATGGGCATTCCCGTCGAGCCGCCCGACGTGAATGTCAGCGACGCGTATTTCACGCCGCACGGCGAAGCGATCCGCTTCGGCCTGGCCGCGGTGAAGAACGTAGGCCACAACGCTATCGAATCGATCGTCGCCGCGCGCAAAGAGAATGGCGCCTTCAAGTCGTTCTACCAGTTCTGCGAGAAGGTGGATTTGCACCTGCTGAACAAGCGCGTGGTCGAATCGCTGATCAAGAGCGGCGCCATGGATCCGCTCGGCCGTCGCGCGCAACTCATGGCGGTGGTCGACAGCGCGATGGAGCACGCCCAAAAGGAGCAGCGCGACGCCGCGCTCGGCCAGCATGGGCTTGTTCGGCGTCTTCCAGCAGGACGAGGACAATCAGGTTGCCGAGAAGCCGCTGCCTAACACTCCCGACTGGGATGAGCATCAGCGACTTGCCTTCGAGAAGGAAATCCTCGGCTTCTTCATCACCGGACATCCGCTGGAGAAATATCAGGAGAAGCTGCTCGACTTCCATGCGCTGACGACAGTCGAAATCTGCGACCTGAAGTCGTCGACGGGCAGAGGTGAAGTCCAGGCTGGCGGGATTCTCAAGGGCATTCGCGTTGCCAAGTCGAAGAAGGGCGATCTCTACGCTCAGGGTCAACTCGAGGACATGCACGGCTCGGTGGACATTCTGGTCTTTGCTGAGGCGTTTCGCCGGCTGACCGAGAAGGTGAAGCTCACGGTTCCGGTGCTGGTGAAAGGCGGCGTGCGCGTGGAAGAAGGATCCAACCCCAAGCTTCTCGTCGACGACATCACGCCGCTGGAAGAAGCGAAACCGAAGCTGCCGACGCACCTGCGCATTAAAGTAGCGCTCGAGACGGCATCGCTGGAGACGATCGACGCCTTGCAGAACATCTGCCGCGAGCGCAAGGGCGAGGCACGCGTGCTGTTCGATCTCGAGCGCAAGGATGACTTCACGGTTGTGATGGAAGCGGAAGGCTATAATGTGTTGCCGGACCGCGCGTTCATCAACCGTGTGGAAGAACTTTGTGGGCGCGGTAGCGTGCGCGTCCTTGACTAAATGGTAGAGCAGGCCTTCAGGCCTGCGTTTTCGCGGCGATGCATTCGGGTGGAGCACCGCTTCAACGGTGTATTTATGAATGTTGAGCGGGCAGCGGCGGCGTCCGCTGAGGTATAGTGCGCTTTACCTCGGCGCTGAAGCGCGTTCTAGTTTTGCAGTTTGTAAGGCACGCCTGAAGGTGTGCGCCATCCAAGATGCCCGATACCATCGCAGCCAAAAAGTCTGAACTTACGCCGCAGCAGAGTGGAATGCTGGCCGCGTTGGATTTCTGGATGTACGCAGCCGAAGCACTGTACCGGGCTGCCAACAAGCGAAACGACCCTGATATGGAAGCTGCCTCCAAAGCGCAACAAGAGCTGGAAAAAATCGAAGCGCAAATCGCACAACTGCAAGCCGCCGCGGGCAAGAACCAGGAGGCGCAGAAGCAACTGGCCGCTCTGCATGACCGCGTTGGATCACTGCGGCGTCAGATCTCCGGAGAGCTGACGCCGTGGGAACGCACCGAGCTGGCGCGCCATCCCAACCGGCCCTATCCGCTGGACTACATCGAACGCATCTTCCCCGACTTCAGTGAGATTCACGGCGACCGCGGCTTCCGCGACGACCCAGCCCTGGTGTGCGGCATGGCGCGCTTTCGCGGCAGGGAAGTTCTGGTGTTGGGCACGCAGAAAGGCCGCGACACCAAGCAGCGTCTGCATCGCAATTTTGGCCAGCCCAATCCCGAGGGCTATCGCAAGGCCATGCGGGCGATGAAATTCGCGGAGAAGTGGCGTCGCCCGATCATCTCACTGGTCGATGTCGTCGGCGCATATCCCGGTCTGGGCGCCGAGGAGCGCGGACAGGCGGAGGCCATCGCTCGCAATCTCCGCGAGATGGCTCGGCTGGAGGTTCCGTTCATTGCGGTGATCACCGGCGAAGGCGGCAGTGGCGGCGCCCTGGCCATCGCGGTCGCCGATCGTGTCCTCATGCTGGAGAACAGCATCTACTCGGTCATTTCGCCGGAGGGTTGCGCTTCCATCATGTGGCGGGATTCCAGCAAGAAAGATGTTGCTGCCCAGGCGCTGCACATCACGGCCAAGGACATCCTGGAGCTCGGCATCGCCGATGACGTAATCCCCGAGCCTCCCGGGGGGGCGCATCACGACTATGACGACGCGGCGAACATGCTGGCCGACGTGCTGGAGAAGCACCTCACACAGCTCGAGAATCTACCGGTGAAAGAGAGGCTCGATGCGCGTTACAACAAGTTCCGCAACATGGCGCAGTATTTCACGACGGCATAGCCCAAAATCCCGCGTCAGGCGAATGCCGCACCCTTGCCAACTGCCCTATAATGGAACGTTCTCCCCTCCGTTCTCATCCAGTTAGTAAGGGGTATTGATGGCCACAACTGATTTTGCCGTGCACGGCGCCGACCAGGGCGCCGGGCGTGAGCCTGTCGTCAACGATTTCAGCATCCAGGTTGCCACCGTAAACGGGTCGGGCTCGCAGAGCGCCAACACCGTCCTGCTGCGTACCATCTTCCAAATGGGAGTGCCTGTCTCCGGCAAGAACATGTTCCCCTCGAACATCGCCGGACTGCCGACCTGGTACACCATCCGCGCCAGCAAGAAGGGTTACATTGCGCGCAAGAAGGAAATCGACTTTCTGGTGGCGATGAATCCCGAAACTGCGAAGGAAGACGTGATGTCGCTGGAGGCGGGCGCGGTCGCGCTTTATGACGAGCCGCTGAAGCTGAACGAAACTGCGCTCCGACCTGACCTTCTACGCCGTCCCCTACGACAAGATCACAGCGGCGGTTTGTCCCGAATCCAAGCTGCGCAAGCTGGTCAAGAACATGGTGTATGTCGGCGTTGTGGCCAGGCTGCTCAACCTCGACATGGTGGAAGTCGAGAAGGCATTGCGCAAGCAGTTTGCGAAGAAAGTGAAGGCCGCCGAGCTGAACTGGAACGCGGCCAAGGCCGGCTACGACTGGGCCGCGTCGTCGCTGACCAAAGCCGATCCATTCACCATCGAGCGCATGAACGAAACCAGCGGCAAGATCATCATCGACGGCAATTCGGCCGCCGCGCTGGGCTCAATGTTCGCCGGTGTCACGGTCGTGACCTGGTACCCGATCACGCCCTCGTCATCGCTGGTTGAATCGCTGATTGACTACATGAAGGAGCACCGCATCGGTCCCGACGGCAAGGCGACCTTCGCGATCGTGCAAGCCGAAGACGAGCTCGCCGCGATCGGCATGGTGTTGGGGGCAGGATGGGCGGGCGCACGCTCCATGACGGCTACCGCCGGCCCCGGCATCTCGCTGATGGCCGAGTTCGCCGGCCTTGGCTACTACGTCGAGATTCCCGGCGTGATCTGGGACATCCAGCGCGTCGGCCCGTCAACCGGGTTGCCGACTCGCACCTCGCAAGGCGACATCTCGTTTGTCGCGAGCCTCTCCCATGGCGACACGCATCATCCCATGCTGATCCCGGCCACGCCCAGCGAGTGCTTCCGCATGGCGAGCGACGCATTTGATCTCGCGGAGCAGCTTCAGACGCCTGTGTTCGTCATGTCCGATCTCGACCTCGGCATGAACAACTGGATGTCGGAGCCGTTCAAGTATCCCGAGAAGCCGCAGAATCGCGGCAAGGTGCTGAGCAAGGAAGATCTCGACCGGCTGGGCAACTTCGCGCGCTACAAAGATGTCGATGGCGACGCCATCGGCTATCGCACACTGCCGGGAACAGATCATCCCCAGGCCGCCTGGTTCGCGCGCGGCAGCGGCCACAACGAGAAGTCGCAGTACAGCGAACGTCCCGACGACTACGCCAACAACGTGGACCGCCTGGCGCGCAAGTTCGACACGGCGCGCAGCCTGGTGCCGCGGCCGGAACTGGTGCGCGACCAAGGCAACGAAATCGGCATGATCGCCTACGGAACAACCCATCATGCCGCCGTTGAGACGGTCGACCAGCTCGAAACCGAATACGGCGTGAAGATCGATTATCTGCGCCTGCGCGCTTATCCGTTTACGCGCGAGACGCACGACGTTTATCGCCGCACACAAGCGGGTCTACGTCATCGACCAGAACCGCGACGGCCAGATGCGCGATCTGCTGAAGCTCGATCTCGCGGTCGAAGAGATCCCGAAGCTGCGCAGCGTGCGCCACTACAACGGATTGCCCATTGACGCGCGCTCCATCACCGACGACATCATTTCGCAGGAAGGGAAGTAGAAGGAATGGCGACTACGCCGGCAAGTACTCCGCAACCGAAAATCAATCGCATCGGCCTCACCGTGCTCGACTATCGCGGCGGTAAGACGACGCTCTGCGCCGGCTGCGGCCACAACGCCATCTCCGAGCGCATCATCGACGCCTTCTACGAGATGGGCATCGCCCCCGAGCGCGTGGTGAAGATGTCGGGCATCGGCTGCTCGTCGAAGAGTCCGGCGTACTTCATGGGCCGCTCGCACAGCTTCAATGCAGTCCACGGACGCATGCCGTCGGTCACCACCGGCGCAGTGCTGGCGAACTCCAAGATCGTCGCGCTCGGCGTCAGCGGCGACGGCGACACCGCTTCCATCGGCATCGGCCAGTTCGTCCACCTCATGCGGCGCAATCTGCCGATGATCTACATCATCGAAGACAACGGCGTTTACGGCCTGACCAAGGGCCAGTTCTCTGCGACCGCCGATCTCGGCTCAAAGCTCAAGACGGGCGTGATCAACGACCTGCCGCCGATCGACACCTGCGCCCTCGCCATCATGCTGGGCGCGACATTTGTCGGCCGGTCGTTCTCTGGCGATAAGAAGCAGTTACACACAATGCTTAAAGCAGCACTTGCACATCGCGGAACGGTGATGCTCGACGTGATCTCACCCTGCACGACGTTCAATGACCACGTTGGCTCGACCAAGTCGTACCAGTTCGTGAGAGACCACGAAGAGCCGCTGCATGACCTGAACTTCGTGCCGCACTTCAACGAAATCAATGCTGAATACGACGAGGGAACAAGCCTTAACGTCACCATGCACGACGGCTCGACGCTGCGGCTGCGCAAGCTCGAGCATGATTACGATCCCACGAACAAGACCGAGGCCATTAAGCGCGTAATGCAGTCGCATGAAGCCGAAGAAGTGCTGACCGGAGTGCTCTATCTGAACACAACTGCGCCGAACTTCCTGGACATGATCAACATGACCGACCGGCCGCTGGCCACCTTGCCGGAGAGCGACACGCGCCCTTCGCGCGAGGCTCTCGAACAGTGCATGGAGGAGTTGCGGTAATCCCACTCTCGGCTGGCAACGCTCGCAATTTACAATGACCCATCGGATCGCATGATTGCCACCGAGTTTCGCACGCTCATCGACGCGCTCCTCGCCGCTCCCGCGCAGCGCGCGTTCGTCACCTCGTGGATCGACGAAGACGAGCGCGAGACCGTCAATTTCGGTGAGTTTCGCCGCCGCGCTTCCGTTCAGGCGGCGCTGCTCCGCGAACATGGCGTGGGCGTTGGCGACCGCGTGGTCGTCATCATGCCGCAAGGCATCGCGGCGATGACCGTCTTCGTGGGCGCGATGATGCTGGGCGCTATTCCCGCGATCCTGGCGTATCCCAATTTCAAGGTCGAGGCTGACAAGTATCGCTTTGGCCTGGCCGGAGTGACGGCGAACCTCAGCGCGCGCGCCGTCGTTATCGACGACCAGTTTCCTGACGACATGCTGGAGTATGTTGCGCTTGGCGACAGCACCGAACTGGTGCGCGCCGGCGACGCAGCGAATGCTGCATTAGGCGTCGACGTTCCCGTTTACGAGGCCGAGCCCGACAGCCTGGCATTCCTCCAGCATTCCGCCGGAACGACCGGATTGCAGAAGGGCGTCGCGCTGACGCATGCGGCGGTGCTGCGCCAGCTGCGCTCGCTGACGCGGGCCTTGCAGATCGATGGCTCGACCGATCGCGTTTACAGCTGGCTGCCGCTCTATCACGACATGGGGCTGATTGCCTGCTTCATGCTGCCGCTGGCTTGCCACATGCCGGTGGTGATGCAGTCGCCGCTGGACTGGGTGATGCATCCGGAGAGCATGCTGCAAATCCTCAGCGAGTATCGCTGCTCGCTCGCGTGGCTGCCGAACTTTACGTTTCAGTTTGTGCCGCGGCGAACACCGCGTGAGCGCTGGACGCAGTACGATCTTTCCTCAGTGCGCGCGCTTATCAACTGCTCCGAGCCGGTGCGCGCGGCCAGCATCGACGAGTTTTATCGCGCCTTCGCGCCAATCGGATTGAAGCGATCGGCAATGCAGTCGTCGTATGCGATGGCGGAGAACGTCTTCGCCGTTACACAGTCCGGCATCAACGGACGAACGGAGCCCTCGCGCATCTGGGCCGATGGGCGAAGATTTCGCAGTGAGCATGCGATTTTTCACGGTAGCAGGAAGGCACCGATGGTGCGATTTCCTTCGTTTCGTCCGGCCAGTTGCTGCCGGGCAATGAAGTACGCATCGCGAGCGACTCCGGCGAGATTCTTTCCGACGGACAGGTGGGCGAGATTTTCATCAAGAGCGACTGCCTCTTCGAAGGCTATTACAACCGTCCCGATCTCACCGCGAAGGCACTCGTCGACGGCTGGTATCACAGCGGCGACCTCGGCTTCTCTCTCGACGGCGAGCTGTACGTCGTTGGCCGCAAGAAAGACCTGCTGATCATCGGCGGCGAGAATATTTATCCGCAGGACATCGAGGAGATCGCCGCTGCGCATCCGGCCATCCACGACGGTCGCGCCATCGCCATGGGACTGTACAATCCTGATCTTGGGACGGAAGACATCGTGCTCGTCGCCGAAGTGGAGCGCGAGGAGCTGCTTGCAACGCGGCTGCGATTGAGCGCGAGGTGCGCACGCTGATCGTCGCCGGCAGCGGTGTCGCCGTGCGCACGATTTTCCTCAAGCCGCCCAAGTGGATCGTGAAGAGCACGGCCGGAAAGCCGGCCCGTTCCAGCACCCGCGAGAAGCTGCTGCGGGAACATCCCGAGTTACATCAGGAGAGCGCTGATCTGTGACCGCTGAAGCTCAGCAGATGATCGACCACATCGTGCAGCTGATTCGCAAGCCCGGGCTCGCGCTCGACGAAAACACGCCGTTGGTTTCATCCGGCCTGATCGACTCCATGGCGCTGGTCGACCTGTTGATTAAGCTGGAAGACATCACCCACATGCGCATTCCGCCCGGCAAGGTGCAACCGAAAGACATGGACACCGTGGCGCTGATGTTCGCGACCGCGCAGCGTGTGGGCAAACCGCGCAAGCAGTAAAGGCCCGTCTTGAGTGCAACCCCTGCCAATGCGGTCTCGATCTCACCGGCCGGTGTCGACGTGAAGCGTCAGCGGCGCATCCGGCTGGCGTTGTTTCTGATCTCGCTCGTGTTCAGCGTGGCGGCGTTCCTCGCCATCGACTACGCCTACAGCAAAGTGATGCTGGGCTCGGCCGTTTCCGGCGGCCCGCATGGTTTCTGCTTTAGCCGCGATCCGGTGCGCGGCGTTCGCCTTCCGCGCGAATTGCTCCTGCATTCGTCCGTGGTTGGGAAGCTCGTACGAGTTCAACACCAACAGCCTGGGATTTCGCGACGAACGCGTCCGCGAAGTTCCGGTTACCAGTTTGCGTCCGCGCATCCTGATTCTGGGCGATTCTGCGCCGGAGGGGATGACGAGCTGGCAGGACAGCTTCATCGGCCGCATCGCCGCCCGGTTTCCGCAGTACGAATTTCTGAACTCCAGCGTGGAAGGCTATTCGCCGTCGAACTACCTCAACACGGCGAGAATGCTGATCGAGAAGGGCGTTGAATTCGACGAGGCGATCGTGTTCATCGACATCTCCGACGCACAGGACGAGGCCGCGTTCTTCCATGACACCGATTCCTCCGGCGCGGTTGCGACCGCCAGCCAGAAGCGCACGAAGAGCAGCTGGTATTCCGACACCCGTCTCTGGATCAACAACAATTTGCTGTTGACGAATGACGTCTTCAACTTCTTCGAGCAGTGGCTGGTTCGACTGGGCTGGTATCACCTTGATCTGGGTCATGGCGGCAACGAGTTCGACCTTGAGCGCTCGGCCTGGACCTACCGCAAAGTTTCCGACGACGAGCCCTACGAAACCGGCTATGCGCCGCTTGGCCTGGAACGCGGCATCGCGAAAGAGAAGTCGAAGATGGACGAGCTCTATCGCGAGCTGCAGCAACGCAACATTCCGCTCAGCGTAGTGGTATATCCGTGGCCGGCGCAGCTTGCGCACGATACAGTCGACTCCCGGCAAGTGCAGATCTGGCGCGAGTGGTGCCAGGGCAAGTGCAAGCGGTTCGTGACGCTTTTTCCGGCATTCTTCGCGATCAAGGAGCAGTGCCCGCCGTTGCAGCCCGGTTGCTGGTACCTGAGCCACTTCATCTTCGGCGACACGCATTACAATTCCGCAGGCGACGCGGTCGTGGCGGACGTGATTAGCAAAAGCTTGGGAGAGAATCCCGTCATGAAGCGCGAAAGCGACAGTATTGCTAGCCCGAAGGGCGACACAAACGTAGCCCAGGACGTGAGTGCGGGGAAACCATGAGAGCGAGAATCCGAGTCCCTTCAGGGACGACGGAAAGGTTGTGCCGTCCTGTCGGACTCGATCGACGGGATTGCCTTACCTTACCCAGGACTCACGTCCTGGGCTACGATTCTGCCGCCCTGCGGGCTCGTGACCGTTGCCGGCGATAAAGTCGATTTGCAAATGTGATGAACCTGGAACTTGGGACGACAACACGAATATTGCTTTACGCCCTGTCGCTTCTCCTCGGCGTCCTCGTCCTCACGCGAACTCGCTCGCGCACCGCGCGCCAATGTTTCCTGCTCGCCGTCAGCTACGCGCTGTACCTGACTTGGGGCCCGTGGTTCCTGCTCGTTCTGCTCGCTTCCACGGCGATGAACTTCGTGCTCGGCCGGCAAATGCAGCGCAAGCCCTCCGCTGGCATCTTGTGGACCGGGCTTTTCTTCAATCTGCTACTGCTGGGCGTCTTCAAATATCTGCCCGGCGCGCGGCTTCCATTCCTTTCGCGTCGTTGCAAAAGTTCTCGCACATCGCGTTGCCGCTGGGCATTTCCTTCTGGACCTTCCAGGCGATGAGCTACCTCTTCGACCTCTATCGCGGCGAGGAACTCGACCCACATTCGTCGGAGTTCGCGCTGTACATGGCGTTCTTCCCGGTGGCGATCTCCGGCCCCATCTGCCGCATGCCGGAGATGCTGCCGCAGTTTCGCTCCGAGGCGCCCGTCGCGCGCAGCGACATGGCTCGCGGTCTGTGCCGCATCGCGACCGGCGCTGCTGATGATGCAGATGGCCCAACTGCTGGGACAGGGATTCTCACCGGGCGGGAATCAACGCCGGCTTCGATCAGATCACAACTGGAGCGGCCCGGACGTCTGGTGCCTGGCTTTCGGATACGGCCTGCAAATCTTCTTCGATTTCGCCGGCTACTCGCATATCGCGATCGGCGCCGCGCAAGATGCTCGGCTTCACCGTGCCGGAAAACTTCGCGCGCCCGTTCGCGTCCACCACGCCGTCGGTCTTCTGGACGCGCTGGCACATGTCGCTGTCGTTCTGGATTCGCGACTACGTCTTCCTGCCGCTGGCGATGCTGCGCCGCGATGACTGGTGGCGCAAATCTGTGCCTGCTGATTTCGATGGTGCTGTTCGGCATCTGGCACAAGGCGACGATTCTGTTCGTGCTCTTCGGCTGCTATCACGGCGTGCTGCTGATCCTGCATCGCCAAGGTGCAGCAGGTGGAGCGAAGCTTGGACTGGCAGCCATCGTCGAAGCTCTGGACGGCGCTCTCCTGGGTCGCTAACCATGGCGCTGGTCAATTTGGGATGGATCTTCTTCCGCGCCGGGTCGCTTGCGCAGGCGGGACAGATGTTCACGGCGTTGCTCTCGCCTGCCGGCTACACTCAGCATCTGCTGCATAACAGCTTGTATCTGCTGGTCGCGGTCGGCGGTGTCGGCTACGGGATCACTCTCATCGTGCTCGACCTCCTCGATAGCTACGCCGAGAGACTCCAGCAATTGCCGAGCCCAGGCGTCGCCGCCATAGCCCTGCGCGATCGTTGGGTGTGGATCGCCCCGATATGGGCGGTCGCCTGCGTCCTCGTGCTGACGCTCGTGCCTCATCAAAGCCGGGCTGCGAATGTCTTCCTGTATCGTTTCTTCTAAACCGAAACCATCCCGTAACAATCGCCCATTTTGAGACTCGGCGCACTCCGAGAGTCATCAACTTTCCTGTCCAGGAGCTCTCGATTCGCTAGAATGTAGGGTAAAATCAGCGGACGGCTGCCGCCCTTCGTCGCCAGCGGTGTTCTTGCGCCCAGGGCCGGCCATTCGGGGAGATGCTATGGGTTTCTTCAGGACAACGGGTCAACGGGTGGGCACAGCGGGTCAGCTTTTCTCTTTCTTCTGGAGCAACAAGCGCTGGTGGCTCACGCCCATCCTGATCACACTGGCCCTGTTTGCTGTGGTGCTGATCCTGGCCCAGAGCTCCGCCATCGCGCCGTTCATCTACACGTTCTTCTAAGGGAAACGACGATGTTGTTCCATTTCATCAGGCTGCATTGGCGGGCCGTGCTGACGGTCATCTTTCTCGCTGTTGCAGTGTGGTTCTTCCTGCCCGCGGGGTTGAGGGCAAAACTGTCGGGCGGCTGGAAGAAGTTTGGCCACGCCATCGGCAACTTCAACGCGCGCGTTCTCCTCACGCTGCTCTACGCCATCGTGATCATGCCCTTCGGCCTCGCCGGTGCGCTTCTTCGCCGACTCGATGCACATCAAGAAGCGGCCGGATCCTGGTTCGACCATCCCCCGCTGCCCAACACTCTCGAAGAGGCCCGGCGCCAAGGCTGACATGAATATCCTGGGAATCTCCTGCTATTACCACGATGCCGCAGCCGCGCTGCTGCAGGACGGCCAGCTCATCGCCGCCGCGGAAGAAGAGCGCTTCAGCCGCATCAAGCACGACTTCGACTTCCCGCATCAGGCCATTCAGTTCTGCCTGGAGAGCGGCGGGATCAAGGGCGGGGACCTGGACTACGCCGTCTTCTTCGAGAAGCCCTTCCGCAAGTTCGACCGCATCTTGATGACCGTGCTGCAGACCTATCCGCAGTCCTACAAGGTATTTCGCGAGTCGATGATCACCTGGATGATCGACAAGCTGTGGGTGGGCGCGAAGATCTCGGCGGAGCTGAATATTCCTACGGAAAAAATCCTTTACGGCGAGCACCATCTGTCGCATGCCGCCAGCGCGTTCCTATGCTCGCCCTTTGAAGAAGCTGCGGTGCTCACCGTCGACGGCGTGGGCGAGTGGGTGACGGGCACGTGGGGCGTCGGGCGCGGCAACCAGATCGACATCAAGAAGCAGATGATGTTCCCGCACTCCATCGGCCTGCTCTACAGCGCCTTCACTGCGTTTCTCGGCTTCGAGGTCAACGAGGGCGAGTACAAGGTGATGGGCATGGCGCCCTACGGCCAGCCGCGCTACGTCGACAAGGTCTGGAAGCTCATCCGCCAGGAAGCCGACGGCTCGTTCTCGCTGGACATGGATTATTTCTGCTTCCAGCATTCCACGACGCGGACGTTCAACAATAAGTTCGTGCAACTGTTCGGCGACCCGCGTCCGCCGAAGATGCTGTTCTTCACCGAAGATTCAGGCTTTCCGACATACTTCGGCGATCCTCCCGCAAACTTCAACGAGCTCTGCAAGCTGAACCAGCACTACGCCGACATCGCCGCCAGCATTCAGCAGGTGACCGAAGAGGTCCTGCTCTGCATGGCGCGGCAACTGCACAAAGAAACCGGCATGAGCAAGCTGTGCATCGCCGGCGGCGTTGGCCTGAACAGCGTTGCCAATCAGCGCATTCTGCGCGAGACCCCGTTCGAGGAGATCTTCATCCAGCCCGCGGCAGGCGATGGCGGCGGCGCGCTGGGCGCGGCGCTGTGGGCCGACAACATGCTGCTCGGCAACAAGCGTCGCTTCCGCATGGACCACGCCTACTGGGGCAAGCAGTATTCTGACACCGAGGTGCACCATTTCCTGACCGAGAACAACATTCCATACGAGTGCGTCGAGAATGACGATCGCCTGCTGGATCTCGTGGTCGAGCGTCTTCAGCAGGGCAAAGTGATCGGCTGGTATCAGGGACGCTTCGAGTGGGGGCCGCGCGCGCTGGGCAATCGCAGCATCATCGCCGACGCCCGCAATCCGCGGATGAAGGACATCGTCAACACCAAGATCAAGTTCCGCGAACCTTATCGGCCGTTCGCGCCGTCCGTGCTGGCCGAGTGCGCGGAAGAATTCTTCGAGCTGCCCAACGCGATGCGAGCACTATCCGGCGCGCTACATGCTGTACGTCGTGCCGGTGCGGCCGTCGAAGCACAGCGTGCTGCCGGCCATCACCCACGTGGATGGCACCGGCCGGCTGCAAACCGTCTTCGACGACGCCAGCCCGCGCTATTACCGGCTGATCGAGCGCTTCGCGCAGGCGACCGGTGTTCCGGCCGTGCTGAACACCTCGTTCAACCTGAAGGGCGAGCCGATCGTGACCACGCCCGCCAACGCCTTCAGCACCTTCTCGCGCAGCGAGATGGACATGCTTTTCCTGGGCAACTTCGTGGTCGACAAAGAGCGCATGAAGCGCACACCAGAGCTGCACGCCGAAGCAGTCGGAGCGAAGTAAGAAAGGCTTCATTCCAGTCGAGGGCCTCCGCTAATGACCCTTGTCGGCAGGGGATGAGGCAGTTCATCTCGGAACTGGGCTGCAACTCCGTCCTGAAACATCCAGTGCACATTTTTGAGATGTTCGGTTTTCCCCGATCCGTCCTGTATGGTCACATTGCCAAACGCGACGAGGTTGAGAGGCAAAGTGCCAAACAGACGGATAGTCGCGCGCCGTAGACACATGGCAGTTCATTGGACCAACAAAGGGGGAATGTCCAGCTCTGCTGATCACTCCCCCAACCCGCTGACTGACTCGACTCTTACTTCAGCGACGCCATATCGATCACGAAGCGATACTTCACGTCGCTCTTCAGCAGGCGCTCATAGGCTTCGTTGATCTTCTGGATCGGAATCAACTCGATGTCCGCAGTGATTCCGTGTTTGCCGCAGAAATCCAGCATCTCCTGAGTTTCCGGGATGCCGCCAATTCCCGATCCGGCAAGGCTGCGCCGCGCCATGATCAGGTTGAAGGACGCGACGGCGAGCGGCTTCTCCGGCGCGCCTACCAGCACCATCGCACCGTCGCGCTTCAGCAGATTCAGGTAAGCGTTGATGTCGTGCTCGGCGGAAACAGTGTCGAGGATGAAGTCGAAGCTGCGGACGTGCTTCTCCATCTCCGCCTGGTCCTTCGACACGATCACGTGGTGCGCGCCCAGCCGCATGCGTCCTCCTTCTTGTGGGGCGAAGTGGTGAACAGAGTGACTTCGGCGCCGAACGCATGCGCCAGTTTCACGCCCATGTGCCCCAGTCCACCCAGCCCGACGATGCCGACCTTTTGCCCCTTGCCGACTTTCCAGTGGCGCAGCGGCGAGTAGGTTGTGATGCCCGCGCAAAGCAGCGGCGCCACGCCCGCCAGGTCCAGGTTGGCCGGCGGCTTCAGCACATAGTTTTCGTCCACGACAATTCGCTTGCGAATAGCCGCCATAGGTCACGCCGCCCAGGTGCGGGTCGGGACTGTTGTAAGTGAAAGTGGCCCCACTTCGCAGTAATTCTCCAGCCCGGCTTTGCAGCTCTCGCACTTGCGGCAGGAATCGACCAGGCAGCCCACGGCAGCCAGGTCGCCTTCTTTGAATTTGCGGACTTCGCTTTCCTGCTTTGCTGACGCGGCCGACAATCTCATGGCCGGGAACAGCGGGAAAAACGGTAGGCATGAAGTTTTCCCACTCGTTGCGCACGGTGTGCAGGTCGGAGTGGCAGACGCCGCAATAGGCGATCTCGATTTGTACGTCGTGTGGGCCGGGCTCGCGCCGCTCGAAAGAAAATGGCTCCAGCGGCGAAGTGGGCGATTGAGCTGCGTAGCCGTTTGTCTTTATGCGGCCCTGCTTTTCTACCGGCCGCTCGGGACTAATAACATCAAGTGTATTTGCCATGAATAAGCTCCTGTTGCTGATAGAAGAATTTGTTTCGTCGGAAATGCAGCACTGCATGCGCGGCTGCGACAAGTGAACGAGTACGGTTGTTTAGATTCCCCGCAGCCCTCTCGGTCGCAGACGGTAGTTGAATTCCTGGCGATTAAGTTCGATGTCCTTCCAGAGTGCCCGCTTGCCCGATGTGGCCGGTTTCTGCCGCCTGCTGTAAGATTTTGGCATGTCTAAGCATTTCCCCCAGTTCGAGGTTGCGTGCCCCTGCTGCGGTGCGAGCCTGAAGATCGACGCTGAAGTTAAGGCGGTGATCGCGCACACGCCCAAAGCCGTTCCCAAGACCTTCGAAGATATGGAGGCGGCGGCGCGCGCCATGAAAGAGCAGGACAGCCGCAAGGAATCGCTCTTCCGGCAATCGGTGGAGGCGCAGAAACATCAGGGCGATCTGCTGGAGAAGAAATTTCAGGAGGCGCTCAAGCGCGCCAAGGAAACGCCCGACACGGGCAAGCCGCTGCGCGACTTCGATCTGGATTGAAGGGTAGAGCGGCGCTTTAGTGCCGCGTTACTCGCAGCGTTTTTCTGAAAGAGCCTGCTTTAGCGGGCGAGACTCGTACAACATCGCCGAGTTTCTGTGCTCGATACGTCCCTCACGTCCCCTCCTTCTCGGCCATCGCGGCGCGCGCAAACCCCGCAAATCTTGGGTGCCCCAGGTCTCGCGGTTTTCGAGACGTGGGTATTCGTGCGATCTGGTTCCGGCTGAGAACACCATCGCTGCCTTCGATTACGCCATGGCGAACGGCTGCGACGGATTCGAATTCGATGTGCGCCACACCCGTGATGGCCGGCACGTGCTGTGTCACGATCCCGAAGTTACGACGGAAAAGAGTTGGCCACAACCGACTACTCGGATATCGGCGCAGTCAACCTGCCCTGCCTGGAAGATGTACTCATGCCCGCTTCGCCACGGCGGCCTATCTCGATATCGAACTGAAAGTGTCGGGCAACGAAGAAGCCATAGCATGCCGCGGTGCGCGCGAATCCGGCCGCAGCGTGGTTACATCGTCTCGTCTTTCTTGCCCGAGGTGTTGCTTCGTCTGCACGAGATTCGATCCCTCGATGCCGCTGGGCTACATCTGCAAGGATGCCCGAGGAGGCGAGCTTGGACGGAGCTGCCGATCGCGGCCTTCATCCCACATCAGTCCCTGGTGTCGCGAGCGCTTGTCGACGAGGTCACGCGCGCGGCATGCAGCTGTTTACCTGGACTGTGAACCAGCCGACCGATCTGCTGCGGTTTGCCAATGGGGCGTCGACGGCCTGATCTCCGACGATCCCACGCTGCTGGCCGAGACCTTCCCAAAAGCCCTCGAGCAAGCGGGTAGAGCGGCGCTTCAGCGCCGCGTTACAGCGATCGTGTCCTCCTGTAAAGCCCGCTTTAGCGGGCGACACTCTGCCGCCGGCGTGAAGGCCGACTCAGCTTCAAAAGAGCGGGATAGGCGCAGGCCTCGGAAGGCCTGCTCAACCAGAGACTTGCGCTTCCGCTTTGCTCCCTCCCGCGTCGCTCATTTAGATTTGTCCTGATGCCGACTACTGGTGAACGATTTGAGCGCGCCGTCTCGATCATGGCGCGACTGCGCGGGCCCGGCGGATGTCCCTGGGACCGCGAGCAGACCTTCGACACCATCAAGCCCTACACCCTGGAAGAAGCCTACGAAGTCGTCGAGGCCATCGATGCGCGCGACTGGGATGAGCTGACGGGCGAGCTGGGCGATCTGCTGCTGCAGGTGCTCTTCTACTCCGAGATGGCGGCGGAGGAGAAGCGCTTCTCCATCGACGATGTGCTTGACCGGCTTGTCGAACAAGCTGGTTGATCGGCATCCGCATGTTTTCGGCGAGGTGAAGGCCGACACGCCGGGCGAGGTGCTGCGCAACTGGCAGGCGCTGAAGGCGGAGGAGAAGAAGAAGCGCCAGCAGGAATCGGGCGATGAGAGCGCAAGCAGGATCATCCCGAGTCCGTGCTGGCCGGTGTCTCTTCGGCGATGCCGTCGCTGATGGAGGCGTACAAGATCAGCTCGCGCGTGGCGCACGTCGGCTTCGACTGGCCGAACATCGAAGGCCTGTTCGAAAAGCTGAACGAGGAGACCGAAGAGCTGCGTCAGAATCTTGACTGAATATCCAGCGCCCGGGCCCGCAGCCGGAGTCGCGCGCTGGAGTTGCGGGCGCGCGCGGGGTGAAGATCTCGCCCGAGCTGCGGTCGCGGCTGGAAGACGAAGTCGGCGATCTGTTCTTCGTGCTGGTGAACATCGCGCGCTATCTCTCGCTCGATCCGGAGTCGGCGCTGCGCAAGACCAATCGCAAATTCCGCCGCCGCTTCGAATATCTTGAAGACAAGCTTGCGCGAGCAGGGACGCAAACCGGCGGATGCTTCGCTGGACGAGATGGAGTCGCTATGGCAGGAGTCGAAGCAGCAGGAACAGCCGATGAGCGGCGACAACATCCAAGTTGCGCAACTGCACCGAGGTGGAGGAGTTTCGCGCCTGCGTCGCGCTGCAGAAAGAAGTCTGGGGATTCGCCGACAACGAACTGGTGCCGCTGCGCATTTTCTCGCTGGCGCCGAAGATCGGCGGGCAAGTCGATCGGCGCATGGGATGGCGGCGACGCTCGTCGGCTTTGCGTTCTCGATTCCTGGCATGCGCAACGGGCACGCTTATCTGCACTCGCACATGCTGGCGGTGAAAGCCGAATATCGCAACAGCGGGCTGGGTCGACGAGCTGAAGCTCTTTCAGCGCGAGGATGCCATCGCGCACGGCTACGAACTGATCGAGTGGACCTTCGATCCGCTGGAGATCAAGAACGCCTATCTCAACCTGGAGCGGCTGGGCGCGATCGCGCGCCGCTACAACATCAATCAGTACGGCATCACGTCGTCGCCGCTGCAGGGATTTCTTCCCACCGACCGCCTGGTGGCGGAGTGGTGGCTGAAATCGAAGCGCGTGGAATCGCTGCTGTCGAACGGGCCAGATGCCGCGCGTTCGACGAAGCAGATGCGCATCGAGGTTCCGGCCGAGATTTATGCGTGGAAGGCGCATGCCGGAGACGCGGCAGAAAGCCGCGGAGGTGCAGTTGCGCAATCGCGAGCAGTTCCTGCAAGGCGTTCTCGCAAGGCTTGGCGTGCCTGCGCTACGGCCGCGATGAAAACGGCAGCGGCGTCTTCGTGCTGGGCAAATGGGACGAAGACTGGTCGTACGCGAGCGCCTGAAAATCCCAACACCTTTTCACCACAGAGACACAGAGGAAACGGAAAACAGGAACTCTGTGTTTCTGCGCCCCTGCGGTCGTGATTCATTGTTTCAGTACCACCATTGCCAGCGGCGGAAGATTCAGCAGCAGCGAGTTCGGATAGCCGTGACAGGCGATCGCCTCCGTCATCTTGCCGCCGAAATTGCCTTCGTCCGTTCCGCCATAGATCGCCGCATTGCTGTTCAGAACTTCCGGCCAATGTCCTTCGTTCGGCACACCCACGCGATAACCGCGGCGCGGGACCGGAGTGAAGTTGCACGCGATGACCAGCGATTCGCTTCCATCCTTACGCAGCCGCATATACGTCAGCACGCTGTGATCGGAGTCGTCGGCGTCGATCCAGCGCCAGCCGTCGGGCGTGAAATCCGTCTCGTACAGCGACGGCTGATTGCGATAAAACGCGTTCAGATCGCGCACCCAGCGCTGCACGCCCTGATGATCCTCCCAACCGAGCGAGTGCCAATCGACGCTGCCGTCGTGGTTCCACTCGCTCCACTGCGCGATCTCGTCGCCCATGAACAACAGCTTCTTGCCCGGCTGCGTGAACATGTAACCAAACAGAAGCCGCAGGTTCGCATATTTCTGCCAGTCGTCGCCCGCCATCTTGGCGAACAGCGAGCCTTTGCCGTAAACCACTTCATCGTGCGAAAGAGGCAGCACGAAGTTCTCGGTGAACGCGTACAGCCCGCGAAACGTCAGCTTGTTGTGGTGATACTTGCGATGAATCGGCTGCTTCGACATGTACAGCAGCGTGTCATGCATCCAGCCCATGTCCCACTTCATGCCGAAGCCGAGTCCGCCGAGATACGGCGGCCGCGACACCATCGGCCACGAAGTCGACTCCTCGGCAATGGTCTGAATGTCAGGAAAGTTCTCGTACGCCTCTTTGTTGACCGTCTGGAGGAACGACACGGCGCCCAGGTTCTCCTTGCCGCCGAACTGGTTGGGAATCCACTCACCTTGCTTGCGGGCGTAGTCCAGGTACAGCATCGACGCCACTGCATCCACGCGCAGCCCGTCGATGTGGTAACGATCGAGCCAGAAGATCGCGTTGCTGATCAGGAACGCGCGCACCTCGTTGCGGTCGTAGTTGAAGATCGACGACTTCCACTCGGGATGAAAGCCCTTGCGCGGATCGGCGTGCTCGTACAAATGCGTGCCATCGAAATACGCCAGGCCGTGCTCGTCGTTGGGGAAGTGCGAAGGCACCCAATCGAGAAGGACGCCGACACCGCGCTGATGCAGATAGTCGATCAGGTACATGAAATCCTGCGGCGTGCCGTAGCGCGCGCTGGGCGCGAAATAGCTGGTGATCTGATAGCCCCATGAGCCGAAGAACGGATGCTCCATCACCGGCATGAACTCGACATGCGTGAAGCCCATGTCGGCAACGTAGTCGGCGAGCTTCACCGCCAACTCGCGATAGCTCAGCGAGCGATTGCCCTCTTCGGGCACGCGCATCCACGATCCCAGATGCACTTCGTAAATCGAGATCGGCGCATCGAGCTTGTTGCGATCGTGCCGCTTGCGCATCCACTCCTGATCATTCCACTCGTACCAGGTGTCCCAGACAATCGATGCCGTCTTCGGCGGCACTTCGTTGTAGAACGCGTATGGATCGGCCTTGTCGACTGCGTACATGTGGTAGTGCGAGCGGATGTGATACTTGTAGACCGTTCCGCGGCCGAGCTCGGGAATGAACGCCTCCCAGACGCCGGAGCTTTCGCGCGGGTTCATCGGATGCGCGTCGGGGTTCCATTCATTGAAGTCGCCGACGACCGATACGCGTTCGGCATTCGGCGCCCACAGCGCAAAGTAGGTGCCGCGACGGCCGTCCATTTCAGCGGGATGCGCGCCGAACTTCTCGAACAGCCGGATGTGCTTGCCTTCGTTAAACAAGTGCAGGTCGAAGGGCGTGAGCAGAGTGGAGGGTTTTTCCTGGGTCGCCAATAGGGCCATTGCGCTCGAATCTCCTCATGCTTTGGATGAGGCATCGCGCTGCCGCGATGTGAAAGCACGATTAGTTTAGAGGAAGCGGAGCAGCCACGCGACAACGCAATCTGTTCGCATCCTCCGAGCCTCACATCACAAACCACAAAGCCGTCCATCGCCATTAACTGCCGTCTATCCCCGAAGCGCTTTTCCCTGCACACAATTGCCGGGGTGCGCAGTCTAATATCCGAATCCAGATGCTGCGATCACGCCGGAGTCAGAACAGCACGCTGCTCGACCAGAACCGCGACTCCAACTCCAATCCCCCGTCTCATGCGAAGATAGTTAGCGAAGCCCCGCAGCCGACGAATCCGATGCCCTCTTCGACGTTTCGCCGAATTTTCAAGGCATTTCAATATCGCGACTTCCGCCTGATGTGGATGGGCGCCTGCACTTCCAGCATCGGCACCTGGATGCAGATTGTCGCGCAGGGCTGGCTCATCTATCGCCTCAGTCATTCGGCCTTTCTGCTGGCGCTCGATCAGTTTCTCGGCGGCATTCCCATCTTTCTGTTTTCGCTTATCGGCGGCGTGGTGGCCGACCGCATTGAGCGCCGCAAGATTCTGCTGGCCTCGCAGTACATTCAGATGGCGAGTGCCACCGTGCTGACCATTCTGGTTGCCACCGGCCACGTGCACGTCTGGCACATCCTCTGCCTGTCGTTCACCTCGGGATTCGCCCAGGCTTTCGGCGGGCCCGCGTATTCAGCGCTCATTCCCACGCTGGTCGATCGTGAGGACATGCCCAACGCGATCGCACTGAATTCTATCCAGTTCAACCTGGCCGTCGCCGTCGGCCCCGCGCTGGCCGGACAAACTCTGGCGAAGCTGGGCGAGAAGTGGTGCTTCGGCCTGAACGCCGTCTCGTTTCTGGCGCCCATCATCACGCTGCTGATGATTCGCACGACCTTCTTCCCGGCCAGCACCACGGAATCGATGCTGACCAGTCTGAAACAGGGCATACGTTTCGTGCGCAAGCAGGGCTCGATGGAAGCGCTCATCGTGCTGGCGTTCTGCATGACGGCGCTGGCGATGCCCATGCGTACCTACCTCCCGGTCTTCGTCAAAGACATCTTCCATCGCGGGCCGGAGACCTACGGCAACCTGCTTTCGCTGATGGGCCTGGGCTCGATCGTCGGCTCGCTGACGGTTGCCGGGCTGGGCAACATCCGCAACAAGGGGAGATTTGCAATCGTCACGCTCATCTCGCTTGGCGCCGGCATTGCCGTCTTCGCGCTGTCGAAGTCGCTGCCCTTGAGCTACGGAATGCTACTGGTCGTCGGCGCCTCGATGATGGCAGTCTTCGCGACCGTGACCTCGCTGGTGCAGTTGATCACGACCAACGAAATGCGCGGCCGGGTGATGAGCGTTTACAACTGCGCCTTCCGCGGCGGCATGCCCATGGGCAATCTTCTGTCCGGATGGCTCGTGCCGATCTTCCGCGCGCCCGCCGTCCTTAGCGTCAACGGACTGCTGCTGGTACTGATGGCGATGTACTTCCTGCTGATCCAGCGGCGGGTGGCCTCGCTGTAGGTATCCCCTCCCCCTAAAATTCTGTTGATTCTTAAGCCCTTATCGCAAAGTATTGCAAACATTGGAGTTAGAGATCTTAGGTTCGGATCTGTCCAACTCCATTGTTTTAAGAGAGTTATCTGGCGGCAAATCTCGGGCGCGTGATCTGCTGATAGCAAGGTCGAACCAAGCGAGAGGGTCCATCGAACTCAACCCAACGGATTCCAGTTTTCAAAGACCATGATCGCCTTGATCACACTCGGTTCGGCGATGCCGAAGTCTGGCTCCGGCCCTTTCAGTTTATTGGGTCGCAGGCGAACCACGAGGTTAAGAAAGGTTACGGCGACCAAACGAAAGTAACCTCGCACACAGCCGATTTGTTGAAACTTACTTCTGGCAGCCTACATGGCAGGCGAGTACAATCTCGGCTCGTGGGGGATCACACATTGGGCCTTTAGGGACGAAAAACCATCAGGAGGTTTCGCACCGTGAAACTGCGAATCGTTTCGCTCTCACTGCTCGCCCTGTATCTGGCTGCGATACCCGCTACGGCCCAGCAAGCCACAATTTATGACAACGGTGCCATCAATGGCACGACGGACGCGTGGACCATCAACTCCGGTTTCGTCGTCAGCGACAGCTTCACCACCGGCGGCGGCGCGGTCGTTAACGGTCTGGTCTTCGGCGCATGGGCGTTCCCGGGCGACGTGCTGGAGACCGCTGAAGTTCAAATCACATCCGCTGAATTCGGCGGCACCACCTACGGTCCACAACGTAATAATCGAATGTCGTCGTATGCGCGTTACTGTCGGTAAAAGATCCCGTCCCACGACCGAAAGTGTCGGGAAGGTTGAAAGTACCGCCTGTCAGATTCAGCTGAGCATCGGAGGACCCGAAAGTCAGTTGGTCTTCAGCGCCGCTGCTCAGAGTGCCGTTGGATACCGTAAATACTCCCACGTTCGCGATCGGCGTCAAACCGCCAAGAGCCGTGTTCAGGCTTTGTGATCGGAAGACAAAGGTGCCGTTAGGAGCGGAAAATGCGGATGTAGTTTGAGGCACCGCAAACCCAGTTCCGTTGATCGACAACGGAGTCCCCAGGGGCCCGACTGAACTCGCTGCCAGGTATATGGTAGGTGCGCTCACCACGCTGAGAGCGACCTGAACTCCTCCACCATTATTAAAGGTGAGTGTTACGGACAGCCGTTCCGTCGCTGGAAACGCTGTAAGACCCGGGTACGCCACCATATTAGATACGATTGAGCTTCCTTCGGCGAAATCGTCTTCTCGCCGGTAATGTTACCGCTTCCATCGGCTACAAATACGCCGGCCTCACGGAACGGCGCATTGTCCGTGATGTCGATTCCCACGATCTCATAGGCGTAGTTACCCTTCAGGTTGGTGTTGGAGAAGCTCCCGGTCGTACCGCCTCCCTCCAAAGCCGCCGGTGCTGCTGCTTCCGGTTCCACAGCCCACACAAGACAGAAGTAAAGCCAGACCACACAGCAGATATAGTTTGTGCATAAATTGGGCGCGGCGCCGGGCCGCGCAACTCCTTAGGAATTGGGATTCAACGTGCTTGCATTTAATGTTAGACCTTGAAAAAGGGACGCCTAGCCATTGTTTAACACAGATGCCCGCGAAAAGTTTCGTGTTGTCCGCAAACTTTAAGGTACGGCCGTAATAGGTAAACAAAGGTAGGCGCGATGAATTTGGCAGCCTGCGCTATGTGTTAAATTGAGAACATCCCATGAAATACATTGCGGATTGGGCCCTCAACACGGCTGCGTTACGAGGCGCTTCGTATGCCGACGCCCGGGCCATGGACGAGCGCAGCCGTGCGCTCAGCACGAAAAATGGCAAAGTAGGCGGCGCAACTGACACGGAGTCACGGGGGATTGGGATCCGGGTTTTGGCCGATGGCGCCTGGGGTTTCGCCGCCACGCAGGAGCTTTCCCGCGCCGCCGTCGAAACCACCGCTGCTCGCGCCGTGGACGTGGCCGCGCTTCGCGCGGGTCAAGCAGCACGAGCTGCAGCTCGCGCCGGAGAAAGCCTACGTCGACGAGTGGACCACGCCCTACAAGATCGATCCTTTCACCACCTCAGTCGCCGACAATCTCGAGCTGCTGCTGAAAATAGATTCCGAGCTGCGCGCGGTTGAAGGCGTCACGCTGGCCGAGACCAGCATGATCTTCCGCCGCTACGAGCAGTGGTTCTTACAGCACGGAGGGCGCGGCGATTCATCAGACGCGGACATCACCGGCGCGGGATATGCGGCGCATGCGTTTGAGGGCGACGCGATTCAGAAGCGCTCGTATCCGAATTCGTTTGGCGGGCAGTATCAGAACAAGGGATACGAACTGGTGGGCGAGCTGCAGCTGCTGGAGAACGCGCGAGCGGGTGGCCGAAGAGTGCGTGGCGCTGCTGAAGGCCGCAGTGTCCCGAGGGCGGCGACATCGTGCTGGATTCTCGCAGCTGGGCTGCAGATTCACGAGTCGATCGGGCATCCGATTGAGCTGGACCGGGTGCTGGGTATGAAGCGAACTTTGCCGGGACCTCGTTTCTGACCCTCGACAAGCTGCACACGCTGCGCTACGGGAGCGACCTGGTGAACGTGGTCGCCGATGCGCGTCCGGAGCACGGGCCGGGGCTGGGAACGTTCGCCTACGACGACGAAGGCGTGCAGGCGCAGTGCGTGCCGATCATCACCAAGGGACAGTTCGAGGGCTATCTGTCGTCGCGCGACACGGCGCGCGGATCGGCGCGACCGCTCCGGCGGAAACATGCGGGCCGAGGGCTGGGCGCGGGTGCCGATCGTGCGGATGACGAACGTCAGCATTTTGCCGGGCGAAAAGCCGCTGAGCTGGAGGAACTGATCGGGTCGACCGACGACGGGATCTTACATGGAGACCAACCGCTCGTGGTCGATCGACGACAAGCGCTACAACTTCCAGTTTGGCTGCGAGATCGGGTGGGAGATCAAGGGCGGCAAGCTGGGACGGATGATGAGGAATCCGTCGTATTCGGGGATCACGACGGAGTTCTGGAATTCGATGGACGCGATTTGCTCGCGCGAGAGTGGACGCTGTGGGGAACTCCGAACTGCGGCAAAGGACAGCCGGAGCAGACCATGGGGACCGGACATGGCGCGGGCCCGGCGAGATTCCGGGGGGTGAAAGTGGGAAGTGCGTACAAAGGGAACTGATCGTCATAGAGGACACGGGTCAACCGCTCTCGATGCTGACCAAAGAAAAAGCTAGCGAGATATTCAGCCGCCTCAAGAAGTACTCCACAGCGGATGAAGTCGAAGCCCTCATCTATGGCGGGCATTCCGCCCTGACTCGCTTTGCTAATAACACGATCCACCAAAACGTCGCCGAGGAAAATATTGTGATCTCGGTGCGTGCCGCGTTTGGTCAACGCAGCGCGCGTGCGACGACGAACAAGCTGGATGACGAGAGTCTGAGACGGGTAATGCAATCTTCAGAGAATCTGGCCAAGGTGCAGCATCCCGATGCAGATTTGCTTCCCATGCCGAGCGCCGAGGAGGGAGTTTGCACCTTGCCGGGGCGGAGCCGGCACTTCGATCAAACCGCCGCTACCACGCCAGAAGACCGCGCCCACGCCGTATCGAAGATCGTTGAGGTTGCCAGCAGGCAAAATCTATTACGGCCGCCGGCATCTTTTCAACGTCGCAAACAGTCGAGGGAATTTTCAACTCGCGGGGGCTTTCGCACTGGCACACGCAGAGGCCCACCATCCGAAATCTCCGTTACCATGCTGGCGGCGGATTCTTCCGGATGGCAGAAGGCCAAC